>NZ_FNCX01000007.1:0-327646 GCF_900099665.1 Pseudomonas sp. BS3767
GCTGATCTGCGCTTCCTCAAGGATGCACTGCTCGAAGTAAGCTTCGAGCTCGCCCAGGTACTGATGGGTGAGCGCCGCATTGTCGCGCACCGATGCCGGCAATTTCTCCGGTTCGCCTTCAGCGCCACACAGTGCGGTAACCGTCTGGGCGATCTGGATCCTGTGTTCGTACTCGGCTTGCCAGTTGCGGTAAGCGGCCTGATCGGCGGCCAGTTGCATACCCAGATCGTTGAAAATGGCCAGCGGGTCATCAAGGGCAATGAGCAGTGAACTGTGCTGGTCTTCAACGCTGCCCTGCCAGAAAACGTCAGCGCCGATTGGCGAAAACAACGGCTGGGTTTCTTCGCTGGAGGCCTTGGATGTAGGAATCGTCGAGTCTGCAAAGCGGCCATCGTCAACCACATGCTCCTTGTCGATGTCCGCCACCGCTTCGGCAATGCGGTTCAACGGCAAGGTATCCGGCTCGGCCATGGTCATGCAGTAGCGTTTCAGATCCAGCGCTTTCATCCATGCAGAGCGGCTTGCCGGGTTCGAACGCAGGTGTTCGCATGTTCGCCACGTCCATTGCAGCGGAGAAAAGGCGATATGAAGCCGGTTGTTTCGCGGATAGAGCAGGAAGGGTTTGCCATCGTCGGCACCGCTTCGCCGGTCACTGCCAAGCTGCGTATCGGCCCACACAATACGGCTCAGGTTGCCGGTGGCGGCTGACACCGCGTACTCGTGCAACGTTTCGGCAGTCTCGTCATAGACATATACGTAACCGTCATACAGCTGGCGAAGGGTATAGCTGCGTGTTTTCAGCTTCGGCATCACCGCCCAGCGGCTGCCCTTGAGTAGCGGTTTCAGCTTCTGGGGAGCGGTATCGTAGCGGGAGCGATCCAGCGCATAGCGCACGGGCACGATGGCGACGTCAGGTCCGCGGAAGGGACACAGGCTGGTGGCCGTGGCGGGAGTTTTGGCGAACGTTGCAGCACGTCGTTGAGTATGGGTGCCGGATTTGTCGGTCATGCATGGAATCTCTGCGCAGAAACGGTCGATATCGCCCGCTGTATGCAGAGGTGCATTCCAAGATATGTGCCGACTGTCTACTTATCTATAAAAAACAAATAGATAGGGATTTAAAGCAAAGACATCGAGCAAGAAAAGCGTGAAATAGTGCGCAAGTATCTGCACACGTGCGCTGACTCGCGCATGCTCGCTGCATCGCTTTGAGTACAAGCCTTGGTCAATTTTATTTAGGTATTGGGTGCGCAAAAGTCTGCACGGCCCGCGCCAAGTGCCACGAACAGGAAATCAGGTCGTTTGCCGAATCAGGCAGGCAGTGCAATTTCCACCTGAATACTCTTGCGTGCCTTGAACGGAGCGAGCAGGGATTCGTCATCCACCGGGTTGGTAATCAGCGTCCAGGGCTGGCGCAAGGGTGTCCAGTGCTGCTGACGAGCTCGGCCCAGCTTGGTGACGTCAGCCAGGACAAAGACCTGAGCGGCGCGTGCCACCATGTTTTCCTTCAGATACGCCTGTTCGGCGCTGGCCTCGCACAGACCCAGCTCCGCTACCACGCCATCGGCACTGATGAACAGTTTGTCGGCACTCAGGTGTTCCAGGGCTGCCTGCGCCGCCACGCCATAGGTCGACATGCTCGATGCGCGCAGCGTGCCGCCGAGCACGGTGATGCGCCCATCGGGGATCAACGCCAGATCGCTCAGCGCCAGCAGGTTATTGGTGATCACATGCAGCCCGCGCCGCTGATTGAGAATGTGCGCCAGCGCGCTGGTACTGGTACCGCCTTCGAGAAACAGCGTGTCGTGATCCTCGATGTGCGCCAGTGCGGCACGGGCGATGTCCATTTTTTCCTGGCTGTGCTGACGGCTGCGCTCTTCCAGAGAAGTTTCCGGCTCGCGCTGACCGACGTGTGCCGCGCCGCCGTAGGTGCGCAGGATCAAGCCGTGTTCGGCCAGGGCGGTCAGGTCGCGGCGAACCGTGGCTTCCGAGACGCCGAGTTGGGCGCACAGCTCGTCCACGTTGGATTTGCCGGAAAGAACCAGTTCGAGTATCGCTTGACGACGGTTGGCGACTTTCATTACAGCCCTTGCACTAAAGCCTGGAAGCGGGATGCAACCTTACAACGACGCACCGCCGCATACCACCAGGCTTTGCCCGGTAATTGCACCCGCGTCGGGGCCGAGTAGAAACGCCGCCAGACCGGCGATTTCCTCGGGTTGCACGAAGCGGCCTATCGGAGGCTTTCGCGGCGGCGTGCCACTGCGTCCCGGGTCCAGCAGCATCGGCGTTTCGGTCGCGCCGGGGGCGATCAGGTTGACGGTGATGTTACGCGGGGCCAGCTCGATCGCCCATGAGCGAACCATGCCTTGCAGCGCCGCCTTGGTCGCTGCGTACTGGCTGCGTTGCGCCGCGCCCTGCATGGTGCGGCTGCCGATCATCAGGATACGGGCACCGTCGCGCAGGCGTGGGTAAAGCGCATTGACCATGTGGCTGGCAACGGCCACATGCAGATGCCACATCGCCTGGCCATCGGCATCGTCCAGTTCGCCAAGCGCTGCAGTGCGCATGAAGCCGGCCGCATGGATCAGTGCATCGATGCGCGGTGTTTGCTGCAGGGCTGCGTCCAGCGCGTTGAAGTCGTTGAGGTCGCACGCTCGCCAGGTGAAGTTCTTGTGTTCCAGGTCTGGCGTGCGGCGGCTCAGACCGGTGACCTGCAAGCCCTGTGTCAGCAAGCGCGTGATAATGGCTTTGCCAATGCCGGAGCTGGCACCGGTGACGAGTACGGACTGAATCGGTTCGGGCATGGCATGGGTTCCGCAAAGGCGTCGATCGGCAGCAGGCTGATCGACGCGGGTGGGTCAACGGATCGCGTTCAGCGGCAAGTGAATATGTTTGATCTTCTGTCGGAAGTAGGTGAAGGCGACATGCAGGCTGCCATCCGCGGCCTGGATGATGCTGGGGTAGGAGAATTCGCGGTTGAGCTTTTCCTGTGAGTTGTTGGTCAGGCAAAAGCCGTCGCCCAGCTCCAGGTCCAGACGGGTCGGCCAGGTACCACCGCCGTCCCGCGAGACCGCCAGGCTCATTGGTGCACGGGGGATGCCCCACACTGCAGCCTTGCCGTCCTCACGCGGTCCCGGTGTGATCCGCTCGTCACCTTCGTCTTCGATTTCGTCGTACAGCGAGGCGCGGCGCTGGGCGTGGCCGTCGGCGCTGACAGGGTTATAGACCAGTGCCAGCTCGTCCGTCGCCAGTCTCACGAACTGGATCGACGAGTTGTTGTTGGGCAATTCGGTCGGTGCCGGCACGCTCCAGGTTCGTCCCCGGTCGCTGGACCGGCTGCTGTAGATGAAGTCTGCCCAGCGGCTGCGGAACAGACCGAGCAGGCTACCATCCGCCAACTGATGAACATTCATGTGCACGCTGCCGGTGCTGTCAGGCACGTCGTGGCGTGACCAGTTGTGTCCTTGATCGGTGGAGATCATTACTGCACTGACGTCATGGTTGCCGACCCACTTTTCACCGGGGCCGGTGATGCAGTACCAGACCGGCAATACCCAGTCACCGTTATCCAGTACCACCGGCGGCTGGCGTACAAAGGTGCCCGGCTCGTCGAACAGGGTGTCTATAGGCCCCCAGCTCTGGCCGTGGTCCAGCGACAGGCGACGGCGGATGATCGCGGTCTCCTGATTACCGGAAATCTGTGCGGTCCAGATCAACCACAGCGGGCCGTCGGGTGCTTGAAACAGAATCGGGTTCTGTTCGGAGCGGGTCGAGTCTTCGGACATTTTCCGGGGCTCGCTCCAGACGCCCGTCACCGGGTCACGGCGCGACAGCAGTACGAAGATGTCGGCCATACCCTCCTGAGTCCCCGCGAACCAGGTGCATAGCACTGTGCCGTCGGCCAGCTCGTGCAGGTTTGCCGCATGGTTCTGTGCGTAAGGCGTTGGCAGGAACGCGTCCTGACGGGTATCAGCGGTTGGCATGGGGGACCTCGGTTTCTACAGGATTGGCAGGTTGGCTCGGCGCGGACTGGGGCAGCAGGCGCTCGATGGCAATCACAATGGCAGGTGTCACCAGGGCGATGTACATGTTGTCGATGCCGTAAGGGTTGTTCAACAGATACCAGACGCTGGTAGTAATCGCTGAGGCGATCAGACCCAGCGTGGCGCCTCGGCCCGAACCGAAGAACGGCAGGTAGATGGCGATCATGGCGACAACGGCAATCGACAGGCGCAGGGCGCGAGTGAAGAATGACAGGTTGAGGATTTCAGGGACGAAGAACACGAAGAACAGCGGCACGAAACCGATCACCAACGCGATCAGGCGTGTGGTTTTGAATTCCTGATCCACGGACGGTTTGCGCCACGGTACGTAGAAGTCACGGACGACCAGCGAGGCGATGGCCAGCGCTACCGTACTGACGCTGACGAAAATCGAAGCGACCAGCGAGATGGTCACTACGCCTGCCAATACCGGGCTCATCGATTGCAGGAAGATCGGCAGCGCGTACAGGCTGCTCATTTCCGGGTGCAGGTACTTGGACGCGACACCGATGAAGCCCAGCGCCAGGGCAATCGGGATGCACAGCAGCGAGGCATAGAAGGTCGAGCGGCGTGCTGCGTTCTGATTCTGCGTCGAGGAGATGGCCTGAATGATGAACTGCGTGGAGAAAATCGCGCCGACCGTGCCGATGATCCAGGCGAGGATTTTCGAACCACCGATGGCGCCGTCCCACGTGAAGTAATGCTCGGGCATGTTCTGCACCACGGGGCTGAAGCCGCCAGTCATTTTCAGTGCCACGCCGAGCACGATCAGCACGCCGATGTATTTCACCCCGGTGTGCAGAATACTCATGTAAGCCACGCTTTTCAGGCCGCCGAACACGTAGTAGAGCGTGCTGATGATCGCGGTAATGAAGGCCGCAGTGGTCAGGTTGATCTTCAGAACCGTGGCAATGGCCGCCGCGCCGCTGACGTAGTTGCCGACGTTCACCAGCAACAGCGCGTAGATCATGATGATCGAGACTGCGAGTTTGGTGGAGGTGCCGTATTTTTTGGCGATGAAGCCGGAAATGGTGAATTCGCCGGAGCTGTACAGCTTGCGCGCCATCAGCAGGCCGAACAGCGGGAAGCCGATGGCTGCGGCGATCACTGACCAGGAGGCGGCAAAACCGCTTTCGAAGGCCGCTTGTGCCGTACCGACCGTAGACTTGGCGCCGATGAATTCGGACATCATCAGCACGCCGACGACAAAGGCGGGCATGGTGCGCGAGGCGACCATGTATTGCTCACTGGTCTTGCTGCGCAGGCGCATGCTCATCCAGGTGGTTATGAGGATGTAGACGACCACCATACCGATGATGATCGAGGTGTCTTGCGCGTTGAAGGTATCCATCAGTCTCGCTCCATTGTTTTTGTTCTGGCGCGTTATGGGGTGCCGCTGGGGATCGTTGGGTCAGTACCGGTAACGACCTCAGACGGCGATGGAATTGCGGGTGTCGCGTTTTCGGGTGGCCAGCTCCACGGCCTGGCGCATGGCTTCGATCAGGCTGCGTTCGTCGGCGATGCCCTTGCCGGCGATGTCGAAAGCGGTGCCGTGATCCACCGAGGTGCGGATCACCGGCAGGCCGATGGTCACGTTGACCCCGGCCTCCAGACCCATGACCTTGACCGGGCCGTGGCCCTGATCGTGGTACATCGCAACCACGGCATCGAAGTCGCCGCGTCCGGCACGGAAGAACAACGTATCGGCGGGCAGCGGGCCTTCCACGCGCCAGCCACGGGCGCGCAGTTCATCAATCGCAGGCTGGATCTTGGTGGCTTCTTCGCCATAGCCGAACAGGCCGTTTTCCCCGGCGTGAGGATTGATGCCACAGACCGCGATCAGCGGGTTATCGATGCCTGCGCGGGTCAGCGTCTCTCTGGCGCGCTCGATGGTGCGCTTGACCAGCCCAGGTTCGATGCGCGCAATGGCGTCGATGATGCCGATGTGGGTTGTGACGTGAATTACCCGTAATGTCGGGGTCATCAGCATCATCGACACTTCTTCGATGCCCAGCAGGTGCGCGAGCATTTCGGTGTGACCGGGGAAGATATGCCCGCCTGCGTGCAGGGCTTCCTTGTTCAACGGAGCGGTGCAGATCGCATCCAGCTCGCCGGCCTGAGTCAGTTGCACCGTACGCTCGATATAGCGGAAGGCCGCATCACCGGCGACCGGCGAGAGTTTTCCATAAGGCAGGTCGGCGGGGATCAGACCCAGGTCGATGCAGTCCACGCTGCCCTGAATGAAGCGCGCTTCTGCCGGGCTGGCGATGCTGTTGACGCGCAGTTGGCTGCCGACGATGCGGTTGGCGTCTTCCAGGCGTTGCGCATCGCCGATCACCAACGGCCGGCAAGTCGCGTACACCGAGGCATGGGTGAGCATTTTCATGATGATTTCCGGTCCCACCCCGGCGGCGTCGCCCATGGTGATACCAATGACGGGACGTTCAGACATAGGAAGCTTCCTCGTTGAAAGGGGTGTCGGTCGCAGCCGTTGCGTGGAGCCGTTGCCAGGCGTCAAGCAACGTGTCGGGGTCGCCGAAAGCGCCGGCTTTGGTCACTACATTGAGTGTGTGCCTGCCCAGTTGCGCTTCGGCCAGAACCACGCCGGTGGCCAGTTCGCCAGACAGCATCAAGCGTTCGATACCGGCGGCAATCAGGATCGCCCTGGCGGTTTCGCCGCCCGTGGCGATCAGCGAGCCTGCATGGGGCAGGGCGGGTGCCAGCCATTGCGCCAGCGCGTGATTCAAGGTGGCTGCCCGGGCTGGATCGCGCTGTTGTTGATCGAGGCGCACCAGTACATCCTGCCCGGCGGCTAGGTGTTGCTGAAGCTGCTCGCTCAGGGCATCGCGCTCGGTGCTCCTCTCTTCATTGAGTAGCGTCGAAGGTTGCAGCGTCATGCACAGTGCCTGACTGGCGTGCGCGAGCCTGTCGGCCTGGGCTTGAGAGTGCCGGGACATGCTGCCGATCACGGTCAGCACCGGTGAGCGTGGTCTGACACTGATCGGCAGGGCTGCGGCCAGACCGAACGCTTGTGGCAGATGGCGAGCCAGCCCGGCAGAGCCGACCCAGAACAGCTCGTCGTGCCAGCCCACTGACGCGTCGGCCAGACGCAGCAGGTCACTGTCCAGTTCAGCGTCGCAGACCAGCACCTGCACACCCTGCTCAAGCGCGCTGCGCAGAGCGGTTTTCAGACCGGCAGGGTCGCGAATGGCGTCGAGCCCCAGCCATTGCGTGTGCAGGCCCTGCGCGGCAAACAGCTCAAGCAGGTCGCCGGTGCCCTGCAGGTGCTCGTTGCGCCACACATCACTTTGATCGACCGGCACACCATTTATCAATTGCACACCCATCACGGTGGTGCGCTGCATGGCCGGGAACGCCGGAGCGACCAGCGCCATGCCGCGCAGCCCCTGCAAGGCATCGACCTCGCTGGCGATATTGCCGCGCAGTGTCGAGTCGATTTTCTTGTACAGCGCCATGCCTGCGCGGGACTGTTGTTGCAGCGCTACGCGGTTCTGTTCGGCGGCCTGTTGCGGCGCCAGGCGACGCGAATCGGTATCGAAGGCGATGACCCCTTGCAGGTCTGGGGCGCCGTTGCTCAGCAGCACATGGGTATCGACCCGCGAGGCGAAATCCGCCGCGCAATCGGCGGCCCCGGACAAGTCATCGGCGATGATCAACAGGCCGGGAAACTCGACGTGACTCATGGCAGCAGGCACCGGTACAGTTGCTGGATATCGTCAAGGCTGAGCGCCTTGGGATTATTGGTCATCAGGCGGGTGACCCTTGAGGCCGCCACGGCCATGTCAGCCAGATGCTCTTCGGCCACGCCAAACTCACGCAGGTTCTGCGGGATGTTCAGCACTTGAGTCCATTGGCGAATCTGTTCGATCAGCTTGTGGGCCGCCGCCTCATTGCTGTCGTCCTGCTGTGCTACACCGCAGATCAGTGCCGCGCGCTTGAGGCGTTCGGCGCAACTGTCCAGATTGAAGGCCATCACGTGGGGCAGCAGCATGGCGTTGGCTACGCCGTGAGTGACGTGAAACTTGCCTCCCAGCGGGTAGGCCAGCGCATGCACTGCAGCGGTCCCGGCAGCCGTCAGCGCCAGGCCGCCGTACATCGAACCCAGCAGCATGTCGCCGCGAGCGCGCACTGATTCCGGTTGTTGCCAGGCTTCCACAATGCTGCCTGCGATGAGACGCATCGACTCCAGGGCAAAAGCATCGCTGATCGGGTTGGCCTTGGTGGAAATGAAGGACTCCAGCGAGTGCGTGAAGGCATCCATTCCGGTCGCGGCAGTGATCGCTTGGGGCAGGCTGAGGGTCAGCAATGGATCGAGAATCACCAGCGTCGGCAGCAGATGGCGGCTGACCACACCGATCTTCAGTTCTTCATCGGGCAGCGTGACGATCGCGTTGGGTGTCACTTCCGATCCTGTACCGGATGTGGTGGGCACCAGCACCATGGGCTTGCCGGGGTGGGTCACCTTGTCGATGCCCAGCAGGTCTCTGAGTGGCGTGTCATTGGTCAACATGACGGCGAACAGCTTGGCGGCATCCAGCACGCTGCCCCCACCGATGGCGATCAGGGCGTCCGGCGCATGCGGAGCGACGTCGTCACGGAACACACGTTCGATGTTTTCCAGGGTCGGTTCGATTTCGACGTTGTCGAGCATGTGCACGCGGATATTCAGGTCGCGTAGCTGATCGGTGACGCGCTGGGTGACACCAAGGTTATGCATGGCGTTTTGCGTGACCAGAATGACGGTCCTGACCGGCACATCGAGCAGTGGCAGCTTTTCGCCCAGCAGATCCAGGCTGCCGGGACCGTGGACAACATGCTTCACGGTCTGGAAATGGTAGGTAGCAGACATCGCAATGACCTCAGGCTTGGCGGTAAACGGCCAACAGGCTGTGAAGTTTTTCCAGCGCGGCGGCGTCGAGCGGCTGTACCGGCGCACGGCAGGGGCCGACCGGTACATTGAGCAGTTGCGTGGCTGTTTTCAGCACTACAGGCAGGGTGCCCAGCGCGAAGGCATCGCGCAGCGGGCGCAGGGACTCCTGCGCGGCGCGGGCAGCGTCATGATTGCCCGACTGGAAGTGGTTCCAGATCGACATGACCAGACCCGGCACCGCGTTGGCGGTTGCAGCCACCGCGCCGTCACCGCCGGCCAGCAGGTTCCAGTGGATCAGCGAGTCGGTTCCGGCGAATACCGCGAAGTCGTCGCTGCGGTACTTCATCATCTGCACCAGTGCATCGAAGTTGCCAGCACTGTCTTTGATGCCCTTGATCTGCGGATGCTGGCTAAGGGTGGCCACGGCATCCATGCCGATCGACATGCCGGTCTTGGCCGGAATGTTGTACATCATCAGCGGCAGTTCGGACGCATCGGCGATGCTGGTGTAGTGCTTGATCAGCTCGCGCTGGCTGACAGCATTGAAGTACGGCGTGATGATCGACAGGGCATCGGCGCCCACATCGATCATCTTTTTGTTCATTTCAATCACTTCGTGCGTGGCAAATGCACCGGTGCCGACCACGACAGGTACGCGTCCTGCCGCCGCTTCGACGGTAATACGAGCGATCTTTAGTTTTTCCGCTTCGGAAAGGGCGAAGAACTCACCGTTGGTGCCCAGTACGAAAAGCCCGTGAACACCTGCATTCAGAAGGTTTTCGATCAGATTGCGCAGGGCCTGCTCGTCGAGCTGCTGATCTTCGGTGAAGGGCGTGACCAGAGCTGGAATGATGCCGCGAAATTGCATGGCCAGGTTCTCGTTTTATTTTTAGTAAAACGATAGTGATTGAATCGATCATTACTGGCAAGCATTTTGAGCGTTTTTTTCACGAAGGAGTAGGGTGATGCAGTAAAAATGAAAGAACCGATCAAAAAGCCAGGCACAAGGCCTGGCTCTAGATGAGGTATCGAAAAGGTCAGGCGGGCCTAGTCACCTTGATTGCCGACAAACGACTGACCCGCAAGGCCACCAGACTGCCGACGATGGTCAGCGCGGCCAGTGAATACAGCGCCAGGGTAGTCGAGCCGGTCTGATCCTTGATCCAGCCCACCAGGTAAGGGCTGAGAAAGCCTGCCATCTGCCCGATCGAGTTGATCAGCGCCAGCCCGCCTGCGGCAACGCTGGCGCTCAGCAGGGCGGTTGGCAATGGCCAGAACATCGGCAGGCTGGTCAGCGCACCCATGGTCGCGATAGTCAGCCCGATGATGGCAACGATGGGCAGCGTCGCGAAGTTGGCGGCAATGATCAGGCCGGTCGCGCCCATCAGCATTGGCACCACCAGATGCCAGCGGCGCTCATTACGCAGGTCGGCGGAGCGGCCGACCAGCAGCATGAACACGCCCGCCATCAGGTACGGCACGGCACTGATCCAGCCGATCACCAGTGCATCGCTGAAACCGAGGTTCTTGATGATCGACGGCAGCCAGAAATTGATCGCGTAGACGCCGCTTTGAATGCAGAAGTAGATAAAGCCCAGAATCCATATGAACGGCATGGTCAGCACTGAAGCCACCGAGCTCTTGCCGTGCACCGGACGGCTCAGTTCATCGTTGGTGATATCGGTCTTGACCCGCTGACGCTGCGCGGGCGTCAGCCAGCGGGCATCCTCGACCCTGTCGCACAGCAGAACGAAGGCCAGCACACCCAGCGCCACGGTCGGCAGCCCCTGAATCAGAAACATCCATTGCCAGCCGGCCATTCCGCCCTGGCCCGCAGCGAAATGGTTGAGAATCCATCCGGAAAAAGGACCGCCCAGCAGGCCGGAGACCGGAATGGCCGACATGAACAGTGCCATGATCCGTCCGCGACGCTGGTTCGGATACCAGCGCGAGAGGTACAGAACGATGCCGGGGAAGAAGCCGGCCTCTGCCATGCCGGTCAGAAAGCGCAGCACGTAGAACTCGACCGGCGTGGTGACGAACAGCAGGCAGGTCGAGAAGATTCCCCAGGTAATCATCATCAGACCGATCCAGCGACGCGGCCCGAAGCGGTTCAGCGCCAGATTGCTGGGCAGGCCACACAGCACGTAGCCAATGAAGAAGATACCGGCACCGAGGCCATAGACCGTCTCGCTGAAACTCAGGGCATCGAGCATCTGCAGCTTGGCAAAGCCCACGTTCACGCGGTCGAGGTAATTGAACAGGTAACAAATGAAGATAAACGGGATAAGGCGCAGGGTAATGCGACGGTAGACATGATTGCCTTCGGCGTCGCCCACCTCGTGGGTCGAGACAGGTGTCATGGCGGGTGTTCCTCTGTGCTTGTTGTTTTTATATAGCCGGATAGCTACTGGATGCACTCCTGATCATAGGTGGGCAGTGACAAAAACGCTTTGGGGTTTTGCACGGCGGCAGGGGGCACGCGTTGTGTGATTGCACAACGCGTGCCCCCGGGGAGCTTATGGCTTGCCGCGAATGTCAGCACGCAACGAAAATCATTGCGCCGGGGCCAATGCTCTACTCGACAGCCTCATACGGCAAGCCCACATAATTCTCGGCAATGGTCCTGCGCCCGGCTTCCGAGCCGACGTAGTAGTCCAGTTCGGTCTGCTGGATGCGCTGGCTGAATGCGTCTGTGTCGGGAAAGTTGTGCAGCACCGACGTCATCCACCAAGAGAAGCGCTCGGCTTTCCACACTCGGCGCAGGCAGATCTGTGAATACTTTTCCAGCAGGTCAGTGCGGCCTTCCTGATAGACCTTGAGCAGGATGCGGTACAGCGTGCTGACATCGCTGGCCGCCAGGTTCAGCCCCTTGGCACCGGTCGGCGGGACGATGTGCGCGGCGTCGCCGAGCAGGAACAGGCGACCGTACTGCATGGGTTCAACCACAAAGCTGCGCAGCGGCGCGATGCTTTTCTCAATGGACGGGCCGGTCACCAGGCGCTCTGCCAGATGCTCGGGCAGGCGGGATTTGAGTTCATCCCAGAAGCGCTCGTCCGACCAGTCTTCGACCTTCTCGTCGGCACTGACCTGCACGTAATAGCGGGTACGAATGGCCGAGCGCATGCTGCACAAGGCAAAGCCGCGCGGGTGATTGGCATAGACCAGCTCTTCGTTGACCGGCGGCGTATCGGCCAGTACGCCGAGCCAGCCGAACGGATAAACGCGTTCGAATACCTTGAGGGCGTCGGCGGGAATCGATTGCCGTGACACGCCGTGAAAGCCGTCACAGCCGGCAATGTAATCGCAGTCCAGGCGCACGGTCTCGCCGTCTTTCACAAAGGTCAGGTACGGACTATCGCTCTTGAGGTCGTGCGCTTTGACGTCTGCGGCGTCATAGATCGTCATTGCACCGCTGGCTGCGCGCGCGGCCATCAGGTCGCGGGTGACCTCGGTCTGGCCGTAGACCATCACCGTCCTGCCATCGGCAAGGCTCTTCAGGTCGATGCGCTCGCAACGACCGGCGAACGCCAGCTCGAAGCCGTCATGGATCATGCCCTCTGCGTCCATGCGTTCACTGACGCCCGCTTCACGCAACAGGTCGGTCATGCCTTGTTCCAGCACGCCGGCGCGGATACGCGACAGGATGTAGTCGGGGTCCTTGCGCTCGACGATGACGTTATCGATGCCGGCACGTTGCAACAGTTGGCCCAGCAACAATCCGGAAGGGCCTGAACCGATAATGGCAACCTTGGTTTTCATGGCGATAGTCCTGTCTTTTGATCCCTGCCAGGTTTAGTCAGCGGGAAATGTTTGTTTTTGTCTCCTGCATTTTTAATGGATGCCGTCGAGATAAGAAGGCAATATCCGCTGCATTATCTGGACTTTTCGAGGGTCCGGACCAGAGAGGACGACATGGCCAGACCTGCCACAGCAGCGATACCGGTGTTCAAACTCTATGGGGAAACCGCGGCCTGGCCGACCCCCGATCTGATCCACTGTGAGTCGATCCCCGAGCGCAGCAGGATTCACGAATGGGAGATCAAGCCGCATCGGCATGGCGATCTGGTTCAGCTGCTTTACGTGCAGTCGGGCAAGGCGATGCTCAAGGTCGAGGACCGGGTCAGCGAGGTCGAGATGCCTTCGTTGCAGGTCGTGCCCGCACTGAGCGTGCACACCTTCAGGTTTTCCAGAGATATTCAGGGCCATATTCTCAGCCTGGCCAGACCCTTGGTGGAGCAACTCGAGGCTGCGCTCGACGTCTCTGCCCTCAGCGCTGCCCGCTGCTATGCGCTCGGGGCGGACAGCGATTATGTCGACACGCTGTTCAATGCCATTGCCAATGAATACCGGCAGCCCAGAGCGGGCCGCGATCTGATGCTGCACTCGCTGGTCAGTGTGCTGGCGGTGTGGCTCAGTCGGCGCAGCAGTGAAGGTGCTGGCGAAGAGACTCACGCCATGGATCGCGGCCGCGAGCATTTGCAGGTGTTCATGCATCAACTGGAAGCGAGTTTTCGCGAGCACTGGTCGATTGACCAGCATGCCCAAGCGATGGGCATCAGCGCCGCGCATTTGAACGCTCTGTGTCGGCGGCTGTGCAACCAGTCGGCCTTGCAGATCATCAGTGAGCGCTTGCTGCTGGAGGCCAAGCGCAACCTGATCTACACCACCCTGACCATCAATCAGGTGTCAGACAGCCTGGGCTTTTCCGAGCCGGCGTATTTTTCGCGTTTCTTCAAGCGCGCTACCGGGCAATCACCCAAGGCATTTCGCCAGCAGCAATAGAAACGGGGTGCTCAAGAGCACCCCGTTGGCTTGTCGCAGGTCGCTGTGCGGTCAGGTCACGACCTGGTAGCACGGCACGTACGCCGCGCCGCCTGGCAGCTTCATGCGGTGCTGATCGACGAAGGCCTGCAACAGCTTGTCCAGCGGGCCCATGATCGATGGATCGCCGTGGATCTGATAAGGACCGTGCTGTTCGATCAGGCGAATGCCCTTGTCCTTGACGTTGCCGGCGACGATGCCGGAAAACGCCCGGCGCAGATTGGCGGCCAGTTCGTGAGTCGGCACATCGTGGTTCAGTTGCAGTCTGGACATGTTCTCGTGGGTCGGATCGAAAGGGTGCTGGAAGCTTTCCTCGATCTTCAGCAGCCAATTGAAGTGAAACGCGTCATTACGCTCGCGGCGGAACCGCTTCACTTCCTTAAGGCCCTGAGTCATCTGCCGGGCAACGTCTGCCGGGTTGTCGATGATGATCTGGTAGTGGCGCTGCGCCTCTTCACCCAGCGTGGCACCGACAAATGCGTGCAGTTGCTGCAGGTACGGCTCGGTGTTTTTCGGGCCGGTCAGGATCACCGGGAACGGCACGTCCTTGTTGTCCGGGTGCATCAGAATGCCCAGCAGATACAGGAACTCTTCGGCAGTGCCTGCGCCACCAGGGAAAATGATGATGCCGTGACCGACGCGGACGAACGCTTCGAGGCGTTTTTCGATGTCCGGCAGGATCACCAACTCATTGACGATCGGGTTGGGCGCTTCGGCAGCGATGATGCCCGGCTCGGTCAGGCCCAGGTAGCGACCGCCGACGATACGCTGCTTGGCGTGCGCGATGGTCGCGCCTTTCATCGGGCCTTTCATCACGCCGGGGCCGCAGCCGGTGCAGATATCCAGGCTGCGCAGGCCCAGTTCGTGGCCGACTTTCTTGGTGTATTTGTATTCTTCGGTATTGATCGAATGGCCGCCCCAGCACACCACCATCTTCGGCTCGACACCGGCACGCAGGGTACGAGCGTTGCGCAGCAGGTGGAACACGTAGTCGGTGATGCCCTGGGAATTGCTCAGGTCGATGCGCTGGCTGTCCAGCTCGCTTTCGGTATAGACGATGTCGCGCAAGGCGCTGAACAGCATTTCGCGGGTGCTGGCGATCATCTCGCCGTCGACGAAGGCATCGGCCGGAGCGTTGAGCAGCTCCAGGCGAACGCCGCGGTCCTGTTGATGGATGCGGACTTCAAAACTCTCGTACGCTTCAAGAATGGTCTTGGCGTTATCGACGTGGGCGCCAGTATTGAGAATGGCCAGGGCGCACTGGCGAAACAGGGTATAGGTGCTGCCTGAACCGGCCGCGCTGAGCTGCTGCACTTCACGTTGGGACAGGGTTTCAAGGCTGCCTTTCGGGCTTACGGTGGCGTTAATCACTTGTCTTGGGATCATTCTATTTTCCATTAGAGCGATGCAGTCGAGCATCAGGATGGTGAATATCGAGAACATTCACCCCTGTGGAGCCTTTTCTACAGCACTTGGCCGGGAAAGCAAACGCCGGACCGCAGACGTCCCCTGTTTGAGCCGTTGTGCGTCGTCGCAGGATTGAATCGGCAGGTGAATTCTTTTGAAAGCAGGCACTTGCTTCGCATGACCGTGCGGCTGAATTTTGACGCGGACAACGGGCAATAGTGAACCTGACCCCGTTAACGGAGTCTGTTAGCTGATGGACTTTCTGGACGGCCTGCACGAAAGGGATCATCAGGTGCTTTTTCAGCGCGCCTGATAGGCAGACATTCCGTCCGGGCAGGAGTTGCAAAACCGTTGATCACTTGCCGCTCCCATCCTTAGCCGGCCCGTTAAACGAGGCTTTATTTTCATTTCAGATAAAGATAATTATCGCCATGTCTCGTCATTTTTCCGCACTTCTTTCCCGAGCCCCTGGCCTGTTCGTCGTTTCGCGTCGCTTGCTCGGCGCAGGCCTGGTTGGCGCTGCATTGACCGTTGTCGTGCCTGGCAGCGCACAGGCCGCAGGCAGCGATCGCTGGGTTAGCGACAGTCTTACGACTTATGTACGCAGCGGACCAACCGATGATCACCGGATTGTGGGAACGCTGAAATCCGGGCAGAAGGTCGAGCTGCTCAGCGCTTCGGGCAAGTTCAGCCAGGTGCGCGGCGAAGGCGGTTCCACGGTGTGGATTCCGAGCAGCGACTTGCAGGAAGTCCCTGGCCAGGCCGAGCGTGTCCCACAACTGACTCAGCAGGTCGCCGATCTGACCGAGCAGCTGGCGGGCATCGACAACACTTGGAAGACTCGCGTGCAGGGCATGCAGGAAACGCTGGACGCGCGCAAGAAACTGGTCGATGAGCTGGAGGCGCGCACCAAGACCCTCAACGATCAACTGGCCGACTCTCAGGCTGAATTGCGTGCGACTCAGGCACGACTTGGCGATGAGAACAAGCAAGTGATGATGCGTTACATGGTCTACGGCGGCAGCATTGCCGGTGCCGGCTTGCTGGTCGGCCTGATCCTTCCGGCGCTGACCAAGGGCCGTAAGAAGAACGACGGCTGGGTGTAAACCACCTTGATTACCTCACATGCCAGCGCCCCGCGCTGGCATGTTGTCCGCCACGCTGTGCGTTTTATCGAGTGCGCAGCCGATGTGTGACGGACCTCTCCGAAAATGCCTTTCCCCTGCCGCAACCAAGATACAGCCCACACTCTTTATGCCTGCCTGGCACAGGGTTCGTGCGCGAAGTTGATGTTCGTTCTACAGTTTCTGCGTGGATGGTCGAAAAACTGAGTGTCGCCCTCAACCTCCTGCGCTGACGCATAGGAGGAGGGGACCGGCAAGTTGTGTTATGGCTTTTTGCTATCAGTTATTATGTGCGTCCTGAAAAATGGGCTGCCGAGTCGGGCCTGAATGATTTTCAGGCTGCGGGTCTCATATTTTCACCCTCTCCTGTGCAGGAATCCGGATGCTGGCGTACAACCAAAAAAGCTTTCTTATCGTTGATGATTTCTCTGACTTTCGCAGTTCAGTGAGATCGATGCTGCGTGAGTTGGGCGTCAAGGAAGTGGACACCGCCGACACCGGCGAGCAGGCTCTGCGCATGTGCTCGCAAAAGCGTTATGACTTCGTGCTGCACGATTTCAACCTGGGTGATGGTCGCAAGAACGGTCAGCAAGTGCTGGAAGACCTGATGATCGAGCGGCTGCTGAGTTACGAAAGCGTATTCATCATGGTCACTGCCGAAAACAGTCAGGCGATGGTCATGAGTGCGCTTGAGTGGGAGCCGGATGGTTACCTGACCAAGCCGTTCAACCGCGCCGGGCTGGCCCAGCGCCTGGAAAAGCTGGTGCAGCGCAAGACCTTGCTCAAGCCGATTCTGCAGGCCCTCGACCGTCGCAAACCGGCCGAAGTACTGGCCGCGTGCGACAAGCTGATCGAGCAGGACCCACGTTATGCGCCGTTGTGCCTGCGCTACAAGGCCGATGCCCTGCGTGACCTGAAGCAGAACGAGCCCCTGGAAGCGTTCCTCAAGACCATTCTGGCCGATCGGGCCACGCCGTGGGCCTACGGTGCATTGGGCAGCCTGCTGCTCAAGCGCGGCAAGACCGCCGAGGCGCAGGCTGTCTACGAACAGGCAATCAAGGCATTTCCGACCATGCCTGCGCTGTTCGATGGCCTGGCTGATGTGCTGGTCGCGCTTGGCGATGGCAAGCGCGCGCAGTCCGTGCTGGAAAGCGCAGTGCGCCTGTCGCCGCTGGCGGTGCGTCGGCAGAAGCTGCTGGGCAAGCTGGCATTGGGCAACGAGGACTTCGAAAGCGCTTCCAAGGCATATCGCCAGGCCGTCTCCCAAGGTCAGCATTCGCGTTTCAAGGATCCGGAAACCAACCTGGGGTTGGCGCATGCGCTGATCAGCAAAGGCGGTGATCAGGGGCTCGATGCGCGCACCCGTGTCGAGATCAACAACGCCCTGGTCGACGTGGCCAAGGAGCATGGCGACGACGAGGGTCTGCAAGTGCGCACCCGCTTGATGAAAGCGGCCAGCCTGCAGCATTCGGACCCGGAAACCGCAGCCAAGCTGACCGAGCAGGCAATGGCCAGACTGGATGGCATGGAGCAGGTGCTCAGTGCCGATGCCGCACTGATGGTGGCTGCGCAACTGAAGAAGCTTGGTCAGGAAGAGGCCGGTGCCGGCGTCTTGAAGAGTTGTGCGGGAGCCTATGGCGATGATCCTGCGGTGATGAAAAGCATTGCCAGCATGACCGATGATCCGGCGATTCTGGGTGCCAGCAAGGCGGCTGTCGATTTCAACCTGCAAGGCGTGCGCAGCTACAAGGCCGGCAATCTTACGGAAGCACAGGCATTTTTCCGCAGTGCGCTGGGGCTGCAGCCAAAGAACATCAGTATTGCGCTGAACATGGTGCAGTCGCTGCTTCACCCTGGCCAGAATCTGGGCCAGGCCGGAATTGACGAGTGCCGTGCCAGCCTGACCATGCTTGGCAAGATCCCGGAAAGCGATCCACGCTATGAGCGCTACCAGAAACTCAGGGAGAGGGCATTCAGCGCATGAGTGAGGAGATAGAGCAGGGCCTCGACTTTTCCATGGTGATCGCCTCCACGGTGCACGACATGAAGAACTCGCTGGCGACGCTGATCCAGGCACACAGCCAGTGGCAGGCGAAGCTTTCGGTCCAGCAGCGCGATACGCCGGAGCATGGCGTCATCAACTACGAGTTCGCCAACCTCAACGGGATGCTCGTGCAGTTGCTCGGCCTTTACAAGCTGGGTGTCAACCAGATGCCGTTGCGTCCGGACTACCACGAACTGGACGATTTCATCGAAGCGCAACTGGCCCATCATCAGGACGTGCTGGCCAGCCGCGGGATTGCCGCGCGTCATGCGATCGATGTGGTTAGCCCCCTGGGCTTTTTCGACCGCGAACTGATCGGCTCGGTGGTGGGCAATATCATCGTCAACGCCATCGGCTTTGCCCGCGAGCAGATTGTTGTCAGTGTCGGTGATGAAGGCGGGCAGCTGAAGATCACCATCAATGACGATGGCCCCGGCTACCCGGCGTATCTGATCGAACGCCAGACCGACTATGTGCAGGGCATCAACCAGGGCAGCGGCAGTACCGGCCTGGGCTTGTATTTCGCTGCGCACATTGCCCGGCTGCATGTACGCAACGGCATGCGCGGGCGCATTGAAATCGCCAACGGCGGCGTGCTGGGCGGGGCGATGTTCAGTATGACCCTGCCCTGAGAGGCCGCAGCCTTTCCAAGAGCACCCCGCAACGCCTAGTCAGGATTGCGGGGCGTATTCGGCGCTTAGATATTCAGCCCGAAGTTCTGTTTGATGCTGTTCAGGCTGTCCATCAGGTCCTGATCAGACGCCAACGGATGTCTGACCGGTTCGCAGCCGTGCTTGAGCGTGAAGTGCTCGATGGCCGCAAGAGCATTTTGCCGATGCAGGGTATCGGACGAAATCGTTGAGCCCTCAAGCGTCCAGGGCTCGTCCCCCAGATACAGCTGCGAATTATCGATGTCGGCAAAAAACCAGAACGGCGGGTGCATGTTCTGGTTGATGATGGCCAGGGTGTGGTCGACGTGTTCGAAGGCGTTGTGATACGTCTCGTCCATCAGGCCGGCCGCTTCCAGGCTCCGTCTGGAATAGTAGGAAAACGCGCCGACGCAATGGCGGTACAAGGGCAGGTTGATGCCATTGCCGTAGTCAATCCTGTACACCGCATTGGCCTCGCCGGACGGCGTCTTGTTCATCAGGCCATGCTGGCTGTAATTGAGGTGCTGAATACCGGTCAGTGTCGAAGTCAGAATATAAAGCTCGAAGACTTCCGGGCTTTTTATGTAGATGTCGTCTTCGATCAGGAACAGATGCTCGCACCCGGCATCCATCAGTCGCGACAAGGCTCTGTTCTTGGATTTTCCAACGCCGAGATTGGTTTCGTTATTGAAGAAAACCTCGCTGTCATACGCGGAAAACTCCGGATACACATCGCCGTCATTGATGATGACAACGCAGTCGATGATCTCGGCAGGCAGGGAATCGTAAAGTTTTTTCAGCAGCGCAGGACGGTTGTAGGTGACGATTCCGCAGCCAACCTTTTGACCATTGATCATGGTGATCCTCTGTTCTCTTGGGCGTTAGCGTGATTGTTTGTTGATTGGCGTCGCAGCGTGGCGAGTGGTTCAGGCCTGCGCTGACGTCAATCGACGTATGTACGCGGTGGATTGCAATATTTGCGCCAATTGCGGGCACGCCAAAGACCTGGAGCGGTGCCGGTTAAAGTTTTAGCGGACACCGCCGAAACCGATGAAAGACTGTATTCGATATCACGATGAGCGGTGGGTGGGTGATGCTGTTAGCTAAAAAGTACTGCCAGGGGCATGGTATAGAGTTGGGCGCAGCGGCTCACAATGCGTTCAATCTTGCCAATTGCCTGAACGTTGCGCCGTGCAACGGTGTGGATTTTTTGCACCCTCGCGACATGGAAGACTATCAGCAGTACTTCGTCGAGCAGATGAAAGTGTCGGGCGACGTTTCGAAGGTCGACATGCTGGGCGATTTTCAGTGCATCCATACGGCCGACTCGTCAGTTGACTATCTGATCAGTTCGCACGTCATCGAGCACGTCCCCAACCTGCTCTCTGCCTACGTCGAATCCTTCAGAGTGCTGAAGAACGGCGGGGTATTCTTCTGCATCTTTCCCAAGCGCACCGCAGCCAAGACTGATCGGGCCCGTCGTTTGACGACGCTGGCGCAGATGATCGAGGACTATGAAAACAAGGTCGACATGACCACCGTCACTGAAGGCGAGTGGCGCGGTCACTATCAGGTCTTTTCCCTGCAAAGCATGCTCCGCGCAGTCAATTATGTTAACTCGTCAGGCCTGGGTTGCTGGTACATCGAGTGCGTCGAAGAAACCGATTCGAAAGTAGGCAACGGCCACACCGTCGTGCTCCGCAAAGTGGAGGGCTTGTCTGCGGAAAAGTGGCAGGACGTCGGCGACTTCAATACCCAGTTCAATCAGTTGTTGATGGCGGGCAAGCTCGAGAACGCGCTGACGCTGACCAAAATCATGCTGTCATTCAATTTTTTCGATGCCACCAGGCTGCACCTTGCCGGCGCTCTGAGTCGTCAGTTGGGCAATGTGGCCGAAGGCGTCGAATTCCTGCGTCAGGCCCTTGTGGTCGACCCGGAAAACGAAAACTACCGAAAGGAGTTCATCGAAGTGACCGGGACGCCTTTCCATAACCCGGTTCTCTGACGCGGCAGGCCGACAGCCTGAAGCGCGGTGCTTGAAGATTGCAGTCTGAAGGTTGAAGCTTGGCGTTTGCTGCTCAACTAAAAGGACTGACCCATGACAGGCAATGACCCCCATTCGCAGAAAGAAATGCTGATGGGCATTGATGAAGTGGAGTGTGTAACCCCGGATTTGAACGGTGTACCGCGCGGCAAGGTAATGACCGCTGAAGGTTTTCTCGAGGGCCGCCGTTTGCAGCTGGCGCGCGGTGTGTTGCTGCAATGCATCATGGGCGGCTATCCGCCGGCGCGCTTCTACGGCAGTGACGACGGCGATCTGGCGCTGATCAGTGATCCACAGCAGCTCCACCGTCTGCCCTGGAGCACATCGCCGCGCGCCTTGGCGATCTGTGATGCGCAGGACCTCAATGGTCAGCCCTGCATGCTCTCCACCCGTAATCAGCTCAAGGCAGTTATCGCCCGTTACGCTGCGCAGGGCCTGGTGCCGGTGGTGGCCACTGAACTCGAGTTTTTTGTCTTTGCGCCCAACCCCGAGCCGCTGTATCCGTTCGTACCGCCGACAGGGCTGGACGGACGACGCGAGCAGGGGCATTCAGCGTTCAGTATCAGCTCCAACAATGGCTTGCGGCCTTTTTTCGCCGAGGTATACGCCTGTATGGCGGCGTTGGGCCTGCCGCGTGACACGGTGATGCACGAGATGGGCGTCAGCCAGTTCGAGATCAACCTGCTGCATGGCGATCCGCTGCTGCTGGCCGATCAGACCTTTCTGTTCAAGCACCTG
The DNA here is from genome assembly GCF_900099665.1 of Pseudomonas sp. BS3767. NCBI lineage: Bacteria > Pseudomonadati > Pseudomonadota > Gammaproteobacteria > Pseudomonadales > Pseudomonadaceae > Pseudomonas > Pseudomonas sp. BS3767. The sequence goes on from NZ_FNCX01000007.1 coordinate 21,769, forward strand.
CTCAGGGAAGTCGCGCTCAAGCACGGGCTGATTGTGGTCTGCATGGCTAAGCCGCTCGCCCATACAGCGGGCAGTTCGATGCATATTCATCAGAGCGTGGTGACAGCAGAGACCGCAACGAACATCTTCAGTGATGCGCAGGGTGAGCCGACCGACACGTTTCGTCATTTCATTGCTGGCCAGCAAGCCTGCATGGCGGACTTCACCGCGCTGTTCGCGCCCAATGTGAATTCCTACCAGCGCCTGTGCCATCCGTATGCCTCGCCCAACAACGCCTGCTGGTCCTACGACAATCGCGCTGCCGGATTACGTATACCGTCGAGTGCAGCGGCGGCCAGAAGGGTGGAGAATCGTCTGCCGGGCGCTGATGCCAATCCCTATCTGGCCATTGCCGCAAGTCTGGCGGCCGGGCTGCATGGCATCGAGCAACGGCTGGAACCGACGCCGCCGCTGCAGGGCGAACTCGAGGTGCCGGAAGAATTGTTATTGCCGTGTACCTTGCACGCTGCTCTGGAGCGTCTGAAAAGCAGTCAGTTGGCCAAGGAACTGTTTGGTCATGAATTCATCGAAGGCTACATCGCGTCGAAGACCCTGGAACTGACCAGTTTTTTTGACGAGATAACCCCCTGGGAACGGCGCGTGCTGGCTGCTCAGGTTTAAGAATCGCAGTGTTGGGCTCGCCCAGTCGGGCGACTCCCTATTTTTGGAAAGTTGATGCGCCAAATCTGGAAGTCCTTTCGAGCGCTTTATTTTGCCTCGTTGATGATGTTGATCGGCTCGGGTCTGCTGAGCACTTATCTGGCCCTGCGCCTGGCGGCCGATCAGGTTGACAGCCTGTGGGTCGGTGCGTTGATGGCCGCCAACTATTTCGGTCTGGTGCTGGGCGGCAAGATCGGTCACCGCCTGATCGGCCGTGTCGGTCACATTCGCGCCTACGCCACCTGTGCCGGCATCGTCGGCGCGGCGGTACTCGGGCATGGCCTGATCAGCTGGTTGCCGGCCTGGCTGGTGCTGAGGGTCATCGTAGGTCTGGGCATGATGTGCCAATACATGGTCATCGAGAGCTGGCTGAACGAGCAGGCGGCCGCCAAACAGCGCGGCATGGTCTTCAGCGGTTACATGATTGCCTCCTACCTGGGGCTGGTGCTGGGTCAGCTGGTGCTGGTGGTTCACCCGCAACTGGGGCCTGAGCTGCTGATGCTGGTAGCGCTGTGTTTCGCACTGTGCCTGGTGCCGGTCGCCATGACCCGGGCGATTCACCCGGCACCCCTGCATCCGGCACCACTGGAGCCGCGCTTCTTCATGAAGCGTGTGCCGCAGTCGTTGACGGCGGTACTGGGCGCCGGCCTGATCATCGGCTCGTTCTATGGTCTGGCACCGGTCTACGCCGCTGAGCAGGGGCTGTCCACCGAGCAGGTCGGTCTGTTCATGGGCTGCTGCATTCTGGCCGGGTTTCTGGTGCAGTGGCCGTTGGGCCTGCTGTCCGACCGCTATGACCGTTCCGTACTGATGCGCATCTTTGCCGCCGCACTGGTGGTGGCGTCATTACCGCTGGCGGTGTTTCCCAGTGTGCCGGTCGAGGTGCTGTTCGGTGTCGGGTTTCTGGCTTCGCTGATGCAGTTCTGCCTTTATCCGCTGGCAGTGGCCTTCGCCAATGACCACGTCGAGGCCGAGCGCCGGGTATCGCTGACGGCCATGTTGCTCATGACCTACGGCATTGGCGCCAGTATCGGTCCGTTGGCCGCGGGTGTGGTGATGAAGCAGTTTGGCGGTCACATGCTCTATGCGTTCGTCTGTGGCGCGGGTGTGATTCTGGTACTGCTGATCAGGCCCAAGGCGGTCACTCACTTGCATCAGGTCGAAAACGCACCGCTGCACCACGTTGCGATGCCGGACAGTATGTCCAGTTCGCCACTGGTGGTTGCACTTGACCCGCGTGTCGATGAGCAGGTGGTTCAGGAACAGATGCAGGCAACCGTTGAGCCTGAGCCTGAGTCGGAGCCCGAGGCGGTGTCTGAAGCTGAGGTCGATGCAGAAAGCGAGGTTCTGGCGCAGACCGAGCCGGCTGCCGGAGCGGAACCAGCTGAAGCCGATGAGCATGAACGCGAGCGTGAAAGCGAGACCTGGAAGGCCTGAGGGGAGAGTGCAGGGTAGTGCATGATTGCGGCAGCATTGCCGCAATCGCCGAAGGATTCAGGTGAGTGTCAGAAGTCCTCGTCTTTGTCGAAGCGTCGTGCTTCGCGCTGTAATTGATAGACGAAGCGCTCGACCTGACGCTGCACCAGCCCACTCATGTTGTGGAAGCGGACGCCGGCAAAGGTGGTGTTGAATCGTTCTTCGAAATGCAGGTGGCGCAACTCGACAGGTGCTGTCATGGCGCCGAAAGGCAGCTTGGCGACGAAACGCTCGTATACCTGGCCCAACTGCATGCGATCGGACACGTCGCCCTCGAAGCGCAACTTGCAACCTGTGGCAGAAATGTCCAGCAGCTTGCCGGCCAGCGTGAACTTCAAGCGGTCACCGCCGATTTCTACATCGACCAGTTGTGCCAGCTTCAGCGCAGCCCGAAATGCGTTGCGCCGCTGGTGATAGACCACTTCCTCAGGCATCGGGCCACGGTACATGCGTTGACCGTCAGTGCTGAGGATGTCCATGTGCGCAGTACTTTCCCAGGCAATCCGCACGCCGTCATGAAAGCCTTCGACACGGAAGGATTCGCCGTTGCTCAGAAAGCGTTCGCCATCACGGGGGATCATCTCGTCGAGAGCCATGACGTTGTTGTCACGGTCGACTTCAAGCAGATAACTCTGAAAGCGCTGGGGACGCTCATGGAAGGTAATGATCAGAGGATCATGACTCTCGAGTAGCAGCCGCAGGTTGGCGGCGATTTCCAAAGGTGTATTGAGAACCTTCGGGGGCTGCGGAGCATCGTCCGCGCTTGAGCCATTCACGTTCTTGAATCTCCAGGCAAAATACTACGGCAACGCAACAGCAGGCATTCTGCCACTATGCACGAAACCTTGATACAGGAAGTTACGCCTGACTCAGGGGGCGTGGTTTTGCTCTAAGGGCAGTCGATCCGCGACTGTCATAGAGTGTAGGCGTATCGCCACCGTTCAATATGCGAAGCTGGTGAGCGGTACTGACCTGTTGCAGCTGGATCAGACTACCATTGCGCTCGTTGAGCGTCTGGCATTCGTTGATCAGTGTATTCAGTTCGTCGGCGGCCAGCAGCAATTGCTCACCGATATCCGACTGGCTGGCCAGTTGCTGGAGACCACTGCGATTGGCTGGCAGGCCCATGCCCGCAAGCACCTGGCTACGCTTGCGGCCGTGCTGGTCGAGAAGAATGACCAGCGCCTGTTTCTGCGCCAGCACCTGCTCCATCTCGCCCATGTCGCGGCCGTGAAGAATCAATGATTCGGCCTGCAACAACTCAAGAAGCTGTCGGGCTGAAACCATGTCGTCAGTGATCATCTGCAGCAAAGTAGTGTCGTGCATCGCATGCTCTGGTTTTTAAGCGTCCAGAATATCCAGCGCCAGCCTTGGCTTAGCGTTGGGTTTCGAAATTCAACAGTTTGCTGGCGACACGGTTGCTGTCCACTGTGTAACTACCGTCGGCGATGGCCTGTTTGAGCTCGGCAACGCGAGCACTGTTGACGGTTGGCAGATCGGTCAGCTTGTCCGTGATTTTCTGCAACTGTTGAGCCTCACTGCTCAAGGAAAAAGTTTCCCCGGTGCTTTTGACACCTGCGGTGACGGCAGGGGCTGGGGCATCGGTTTTGGCGGTGTCTTTACTGGCGCTGGTACGTGAAGTACCGGCAACAGCCTGTGAGTTGTTAAGGCGACTGAAATCTATGACCATGATTGAAAAAACCTCTGGGTGTTTGGACGCTTGCCTTGTTTTCGGCCAACCCCTGTCAAACTTTAGGCTGATTGTGAGAAAGCTTCCCAATAGACGACATTTGCCGTCGGGCATTCCCCGCAGTCTAAAAAAAACACACCCTTCGCGCCACCATCAATGCACTACATAGCGACTTCCACCTGCCCTGGGCCGGTGACACTTGCTTTGATCACCCGCTGGGAATTGAGGTTTTTCACCCGTATCTGTTCGTTGAAGCCTCCGTCGGACATTGCTTCGCCGGGCATGCGAACCGCCAGCGAGCCGCTGCGCGCGATGATCACCACCTGATCGCCCTTGTGAACCATCTGTGGCTGCTCAAGCGCCACCGGGGTAATGACCTGGTCGATGACCATTTGTCGGACAACCTTCTGACCGACCGCCTGATCCAGCGACGCCAGGAAACCCTGACCCAGACTGCCGACATCCCGCTCACGCATCGCGACGTCTTCTTCGGTGACGATCGCGTCACGCTTGAGCGGGCGCATCACGGTCACGACGTTGCGATACAGCAATACCTGAGCGGGCACAAACACCGTCCAGGGCGAAGAACCTTCGCAGCGCACGCGCACGGTAACCCGGCCAACCGGGCGCGGACTTTCCAGTGTGGCTGTCAAATCCTTGTCGCAGGCACCCATCCTTAAACGCGGGTCGAGCTGCTTGACCTGTATCTCATGGCGCCCGTCAATCTGGTTGGTTGCCAAATAGTCTTCTACTGTGAACTCAAGAAACCCTTGGGTGACGCCGATAAGCTGTTCAGGCAGTGTGAAATTCTCGGCACGAGCGAGGGTCACCGTGCTGGAAAGGCACAGCAGAGCGATTGCGCACAGAAGCCTGCGGGTTTCTAATGCGAGGTGTCGAGAAATTGTCGTCTTTGCGTTCATGACGTAATAAATAGCAAAGCCCGTGCCGCTTGTTGATCTGGTGTCTGGGCGGCGGTCATTTTGTAAGGGGGTTCGGCATGGCAGGTGTAATGGATTCGGTAAACCAGCGAACTCAGCTGGTGGGTCAGAATCGCCTGGAGCTGCTCTTGTTCCGTCTCGACGGCAAGCAGCTCTATGGGATCAACGTCTTCAAAGTGAAAGAAGTACTGCAATGCCCGAAACTCACCATCATGCCCAAATCGAGCAAGATCGTTCGGGGCGTGGCCAATATTCGTGGCGGCACGATCCCGATCATGGATCTGGCAATGGCGACAGGATCCACAGGGATGATTTCGCTGGTTAACTCCTTCGTCATCATTACCGAGTACAACACCAAGGTTCAGGGCTTTCTGGTGCATTCTGTCGAACGCATCGTCAACATGAACTGGGAAGAGATTCATCCACCACCCAAGGGCACCGGGCGCGATCATTACCTGACCGCCGTCACCCGGGTTGATAACCAACTGGTGGAAATCATCGACGTCGAGAAAATTCTCGCCGAAGTCGCGCCAGTGTCCGAAGAAATCTCGGTCGGTGTCATTGACGCCGAGGTTCAGCACAAGGCTGTCTCCATGCGCGTGCTGACGGTCGATGACTCGTCGGTGGCCCGCAAGCAAGTGAGCCGCTGCCTGGAAACCGTCGGGGTGGAGGTCGTCGCGCTCAACGATGGTCGTCAGGCGCTGGACTACCTGCTCAATATGGTCGCAGAAGGCAAAAAGCCTGAAGAAGAGTTCCTGATGATGATCTCCGACATTGAAATGCCGGAGATGGATGGCTATACCCTTACCGCAGCAATACGTAATGATCCACGCATGCAGAAGATGCACATCACCTTGCATACCTCGTTGTCAGGGGTATTCAACCAGGCGATGGTCAAGAAAGTCGGCGCGGATGACTTTCTCGCGAAATTCCGGCCTGATGATCTGGCGGCCAGGGTCGTTGCGCGGATCAATGCAGCAGAATAACCAGCCGGGGGCGTCGTCCCCGGTGATTCACATGATTTGAGAGGCGGCACTTTGTCTACGGGTAATTTGGATTTTGATCAGTTCCGGGTATTTCTGGAAAAAGCCTGTGGCATTCTGCTTGGGGAAAACAAGCAGTACCTGGTGTCCAGCCGCCTCAACAAATTGATGGAGCAGCAAAGCATCAAGTCGCTTGGCGAGTTGGTCCAGCGTATTCAGACCCAGCCGCGCAGTGGTTTGCGCGAGCAGGTCGTCGATGCGATGACCACCAACGAAACCCTGTGGTTTCGCGACACCTATCCGTTCGAAGTGCTGAAGAACAAGGTGCTGCCCGAGCAGATCAAGGCCAGCCCTGGTCAGCGACTGCGTATCTGGTCGGCCGCCTGTTCATCGGGTCAGGAACCGTATTCGCTGTCGATGTCCATCGACGAGTTCGAGCGTGCCAATCAGGGTCAACTCAAATCGGGCGTGCAGATCGTCGCAACCGATCTGTCGGGCTTGATGCTCAATAACTGCAAGACCGGCGAATACGACAGTCTGGCCATCGGTCGCGGCCTGTCGCCGGATCGTCTGCAGCGCTTTTTTGACGTTAAAAGCCCGGGCCGCTGGGTGGTCAAGGCGCCGATCAAGAGTCGTGTGGAGTTCCGCTCGTTCAACCTGCTCGACAGCTACGCCTCGCTGGGCAAATTCGACATCGTGTTCTGCCGTAACGTATTGATCTACTTCTCCGCTGAAGTGAAGAAAGACATCCTGCTGCGTATCCACGGTACGCTCAAGCCAGGCGGTTACCTGTTTCTGGGGGCTTCCGAAGCACTCAATGGTTTGCCGGATCACTACCAGATGGTTCAGTGCAGCCCCGGGATCATCTATAAGGCCAAGTGACGGTCTGTCAGTTGCCTGAGATGAAAAAAGAGACCTTCGGGTCTCTTTTTTTGTGCGCGGCTGAAAACAGCTTTGATCGTCTGCCCACCGGTTCATGTTTGCGTACTGTTGCTCACCAGTTTTGCAAAAGCGTTGGCGGCGGCGCTCTGGTAGCCGTTTTTACGCCGCAGCAGCGCAACCGTCCGCCCGGGCAAGGCAGGGATCGTCTGAACTTCGCACAACCCAGGCTGCTCGCGAACGATGGCATCGGGAAGAATGGTCGCCATGCGGCCCTGGGCAACGACCTTGAGCAAAATGGCAATCGAGTTCGCCTCGAGGCCGACCGTCGGCTTGAAGTTCTGCGTATGGCACCAGGCATCCAGCAATTGGCGAGTGGCGAATCCGGGGGCGAGCAAGGCAAAGCGAAGCGTTTGCAGGTCCTCAAGTGTCAGCACGGTCTGTTTTTCGGGGGCAGACTTGGCCATGACCAGGCACAGTTGTTCATCGAACAGAGGCTGGCTGTCTATCTCGACGGCATGACTGCCGGCAAAACCGATGGCCAGATCGAGCGAGTCACTGATCAATGCCTCGGTGATCCGCTCCAGAGGCAGCTCCGTGAGGATGATTGCCACGCCGGGATACAGCGCGCTGAAGCGGTCGATCAGCGGCGCTATCAGGTATTCACTGAAGGTGGGCGTGACGCCGAGGCGCAAGTGTCCGCGTGACAGGTCGCTGACATCGTTGAGCGCACGCTTCCCGGCCTCCAGCTCAAGCAGGCAGCGACGCGCGTGGTCCAGATACACGCGGCCGGCATCGGTCGGCACGACGCTGCGGCGGGTGCGGTCGAACAGTTGCACACCCAGGCTGCTTTCCAGCTGCCTGATCTGTTGCGACAACGCCGGTTGCGAGACATGCAGGGCCTCGGCCGCCCGGGTGAAATTGCCATGATCGGCGACCGCCAGCAAATAACGTATATGGCGTAACAGCATGGCATCACCATAAGTCAGGGTTATGGCGATGATCATAAATCAGTCTTGGATCTTATGGTGATAGTTGCCGATGCTGTGATTGACGTGAATTCATTCCGGAGGGTTACCTATGCCGCACAGCAATATTTCCAGAGCGCCGCGCCAGCATCTGACTGAACGTGTGCTGCAGGCCAAGACTGCAAAGAACCTGACCTGGGCAGGGCTCGCAGAAGGTACGGGGTTGAGCGTGGTGTATGTCACCGCTGCGTTGCTCGGTCAGCACCCTTTGCCGGAAGCGGTGGCCGAGGTGGTCGCCGAGCGTCTCGGGCTGGACAGGGATGCGGTCGCCGAACTGCAAACCATCCCGTTGCGCGGCAATGTCGAAGACGTCTCCAGTGACCCGACGATCTATCGCTTCCACGAAATGGTTCAGGTCTACGGCACAACGCTGAAGGCATTGGTGCATGAGCAGTTCGGCGACGGCATCATCAGCGCAATCAACTTCAAGCTCGACATCAAGAAAGTCGAAGATCCGGAAGGGGGCGAGCGAGCCGTGATCACCCTCGATGGAAAATTTCTGCCCTACAAACCGTTCTGAGGACGCTGGTATGAGTGATAAAGGAAGACCGCCATTTCCACCCTTTACCCTGGAGACGGCTGTCCAGAAAGTCCGTGGCGCCGAGGATGGCTGGAACTCTCGCGATGCGGCTAAAGTTGCGCTGGCCTACACCGAAGACACCTACTGGCGTAACCGCAGCGAGTTCATCAATGGCCGCGCAGAGGCTCAGGCCTTTCTGGAACGCAAGTGGCGCAAGGAACTGGACTACCGGCTGATCAAGGAGCTCTGGGCATTCACGGATAACCGCATAGCCGTGCGCTATGCCTATGAATGGCATGACGACTCCGGCAACTGGTTCCGTTCGTATGGCAACGAAAACTGGGAGTTCGCTGCAAACGGCCTCATGCAGCGGCGCTTTGCCTGCATCAACGATTTGCCGATCGCCGAGTCCGAGCGCAAATACCATTGGCCATTGGGGCGCCGACCGGATGATCACCCGGGTTTGAGTGAGCTGGGTCTCTGATTGAAAGCGCTGTCCGGGCGGAAATGATCGAAAACCGCCCGGACTTTCATTCGGTGGCGGGTGCGTCGGTAGCTGATGCACTGTCGCCAAATAAGCTTTGATCTCTAGCCATGCCTGCGAAAGGATTCTCTCTACCGCCGTTCACGAATTGAGTTGCTTTTTTCGCGTGTGCCAGCAGTTCGGGATCAGTCGTGTCAGGCACCTCGGCATCATTTTTAGCCTTGTTGACGTCGTAGCTTCGGCCAATGATCTGGTCAAGCTTCTCAGCTGCTTTCGCCCCCAGTGCATCATGATCAAGGCTCGCATCTCTTGACGCCGCACGCGTCGCGCTTTCGCTGAGTTGCACAGAAAGAGAAGAAAGTTTGCCTGAGTCCTGCGCTTTGTTTGAGGTGGCAGAAGGGGCACGGGGGGAGGGTGAGGTGGCGGGGGACGCCACAGCTTTCGCGGTGTTAATGACCGAGTTGTTGTGAATGCCTATTGAGTCGACCAAGATGAAGCTCCTTTCCAATTCCCAATCCTTGTGCGCTTGAGTGTATCGGTCATCACCACAATCCTGTAGTGCAGATACGAGATTCGCCAACGCTGCCCCCATACTGGCAAAAAAACGGCACCCACCTTGCCGCTTTGCCCCTCCACAGCGGAAATGCCTTGCCGCTTTTCTGGCATTGCCGCCTCACCGCTGCCTACGGCCCCCGCAATCATTGGCTTTTACAACATGGCACGCCGATTGCTTTGTCAGTAACAACAGAATCAGGTCAACCGGCAAAGGTTTCCCGAAATGAGCATCAGCTTCGATAAAGCGCTAGGCATACATGAAAAGGCTCTGAACTTCCGGGCTCAGCGTGCAGAGGTGTTGGCCAACAACATCTCCAACGCCGACACCCCGAACTTCAAGGCTCGCGATCTGGACTTCTCGTCGGTGCTGGCTGCCGAAAACGACAAGGTCCAGAACGGTCACTTCGCGCTGAACAAGACCAACAGCCGTCATATCGAAGCAGAGGGCATGGGCAATGACGACGGTACGCTGATGTATCGCACGCCGTCGCAGCCTTCGCTGGACCAGAACACCGTTGATTCCCAGGTCGAGCAGGCCAGCTACACCGAGAACGCCATGGGCTTCCAGGCCAGCTTCACATTGCTCAACAGCAAGTTCAAGGGGCTGGTTGCAGCCCTTCGCGGAGAATAATTCATGTCACTAGCCAATGTGTTCAACATTGCCGGTAGCGCCATGAGTGCCCAGACCACGCGTCTGAACACCACGGCCAGTAACATCGCCAACGCCGAGACCGTGTCTTCGAGCATGGACCAGACCTACCGCGCCCGTCACCCGGTGTTCGCCACCGTGATGCAGGGTCAGCAGTCCACAGGTGGTTCGCTGTTCCAGGACCAAGGCGAAGCCGGGCAGGGCGTTCAGGTCAACGGCATCATCGAAGACAGCTCGAACCTGGAAGCACGTTACGAGCCCAATCATCCTTCCGCTGACAAGGACGGGTATGTCTATTACCCCAACGTCAATGTCGTGGAAGAAATGGCCGACATGATTTCTGCCAGCCGGTCTTTCCAGACCAACGCAGAAATCATGAACACCGCTAAATCCATGATGCAGAAGGTTCTGACCCTCGGTCAGTGATAGAAGGCGAAAGTTATGGCCGTTGATAACACCTCAGCAACCAGCGTTTCATCGACATTCCTGAATACGCTGCAGAACCCGACGCCGACCAAGACGGACTCTACCGGCACGCTGGGCAAGGATTCGTTTCTGCAACTGCTGGTCACGCAGATGAAGAACCAGAATCCTCTGGACCCGCAGGACAACACGCAGTTCGTGGCGCAACTGGCGCAGTTCAGCAGCCTTGAAAGCATGCAGAACCTGACGTCGACGGTGGATACGATCGCCAGCAGCTACAAGTCGTCGCAGGCCTTGCAGGCCTCGTCACTGGTCGGTCGCTCGGTGATCATTGATGCGAGCAGTACTTCGGTCGATACCACCAAAGGCCTGACCGGTTCGATCGTGGTGCCGGGCGAAAGCTCGCTGACGACCGTCAAGGTGTACGACGCGCAATCGAATCTGGTCGACAGTGTCGACCTGGGCACGCAAAAAGCCGGTACCACCAGCTTTGCCTGGGACGGTACGGACTCAAGCGGTACCCAGCTGCCATCGGGCACTTACAGCTTCAAGGCTGAAGGCTCGGTGGAAGGCAAGAACACGCAGTTTTCAACTTACCTGCCCGCCACGGTCAACAGTGTCACGCTGGGTGTCAATGGCGCAGAAACAACGCTTAACCTGGCCAGCGGCAGTGTCGCCCTGTCCAAAGTTCAAACTATCGGATTGTAGAGCCGCTACGGCGCAGGAGTGAAACATGTCTTTCAATATCGGCCTTAGTGGGCTCTATGCTGCAAACAAAAGTCTCGACGTTACCGGCAACAACATTGCCAACGTCGCGACAACCGGTTTCAAATCGTCACGTGCCGAGTTCGCTGATCAATATGCTCAGTCGATTCGCGGTACTTCCGGCAATACCAGCGTCGGCAGTGGCGTGACTACCGCTGCGGTTTCCCAGCAGTTCTCCCAGGGCAGTCTGACCACCGGAACAGCCAACAGTCTGGACCTTGCCATCAATGGCGACGGGTTCTTCATGCTCAGTAATAACGGTGAGAAGCTGTATACCCGTGCCGGTGCATTCCACACCGACAAGGAAGGCTATGTCGTCAACAGCAGCAACATGAAGCTGCAGGGTTACAACGTTGACGCCAATGGCTCAGTGGTGACTGGCGCGCTCAGCGATCTGCGTGTGAACGCGTCCAACCTGGAGCCCAAGGCGACGACCACAATCACCAACTCCGCCAACCTGAACTCGACAACCGCGCTGCCGACCGTTTCGACGTTCGATGCCACCGACACCAATAGCTACAACGTCAAGTACAGCACCCCGACTTACGACACTCAGGGTAATGCGCATACCCTGGATCAGTATTTCGTCAAGACCGGCACCAATGCCTGGTCGATGTATTCTCTGATGGACGGGCGCAGCATTTCCGATCCGACGTCCACCACGCCGGACAAGAATAACCTGACATTCGACTCCTCGGGCAATCTGGTGACCACTGCCGGCGGCTCTGTTCCTACCGACAGCGCCAACATCAAGTTCAATGCTGACGGTACATTCGCCGTGACCAACTGGGTGCCTGGCGTGCAGGTCGGTACTGGCACGACAGCTACCTGGGCAGCCAACGGTGCGACGGGCGCTGCTTCGATCAAGCTGGACATGTCGAGCACTACCCAGACCGCTTCGGTATCCGGTCTGCTCAAACAGGATCAGAATGGCTACGCCACTGGCCAGCTGAGCGGCATGAACGTTGACTCGAGCGGCAACCTGTTCGCCACTTATACCAACGGCAAGTCGCAGGTGATCGGTCAGACTTCGCTGACCAGCTTCGCCAACGTGCAGGGTCTGGCGCAGGCCGGCGGCACCAACTGGCGTGAAACGTTCGCTTCCGGTGTACCGGTGAGCGGCGCACCACAGTCGGGTACGCTGGGTTACATCACCGGTCAGGCGCTGGAAGAGTCCAACGTCGACCTGACCATGGAACTGGTTAACCTGATCAAGGCGCAGAGCAACTATCAGGCTAACGCCAAGACCATTTCCACCCAAAGCACCATCATGCAGACCACTATTCAGATGACGTAATACGCGTTGTTTGATACGTGCTGAAAGAGCCCCTGTAAAAAGGGGCTTTTTTATGGTTGTCTGCAAAGTATTTTGTCATGTCTTTTTTAGTGCTGAAAGTTACGGATTACTCCCTCAGCCTACTTGGAAACTTCCTACGCACGATGGTGTGAGAATAAAACTCCTCTATGAATTGCCTTTATGGCAAGGGAGTTCTCATGTCATTCAATACAGCGATCAGCGGTATTCAGGCTGCCAATAAACGACTGGAAGTAGCGGGTAATAATATTGCCAACGTCGGCACCCTGGGGTTCAAGTCGTCTCGTGCGCAGTTTTCTGCTCTATATGCGTCCGCACAGTTGGGGGCCGGGCAGCACGCTGTCGGGGATGGCGTACGACTTGCTTCGGTGCAGCAGAATTTCAATCAGGGTGAAACCGTGATCAGTTCCGGCAATGCGTTGGATATGCGTATTCAGGGTAACGGTTTTTTTGTGGTCAGTGATCAGGGTTCACTGGCCTATACCCGGGCCGGCGCCTTTCTGAAGGATGCTGCCAACTTTGTCGTCGACAGCGATGGTGGGCGTTTGCAGGGTTATGCCGCAAACGACAAGGGCGAGATTGCCAGTGGTATCCGCACGGACTTGCAGATCGATACGTCCAACGTCGGTGCTCGGGCCACGACCCGGGTGGCCGAAACCATCAATCTGGATGCCTCGCTGCCGTCACTCGCCCGCTTGCCGACCTTTGACCCGGACAACCCCGCGACCTATACACGGGTTGCCACCCGGACCATCCAGGATGTGGGGATCACTCCGGTGCCCGCATCCGACCATGAACTGAAGCAGTATTTCGTCAAGACCGAGGCTGATCAGTGGTCGATGTATGTACTGGTGGACGGGCGCAACCCGGTGGATCCCGACAGCGTAGCGCCGTTGCAGGTAAGCCTTGAGCTGAAGCCTGACGGTTCCCTGTCGTACAGCGGCAATGATCAGCATCTGCGCAAGCTTTCGGACACCGAGTTTGCCTTGCAGGGTTGGGTGCCTGCCGCGCAGATCAATGGCGCCTGGGCGGCAAATGGCTCCCTGAACGGCGGGGCTGTTTCGTTGCCGTTGAGCGACGCCGGGGCCAGTCTGCTCGACCCGGGCGATACGGTCATGCATCGGCCGGTTCCGCACTTCAACCCCGCAGATCTGAACACCTACAGCAGGATGTTCGGTAACCAGATCTTTGACAGTCAGGGCAACACCCATGAGCTGAAACAATATTTCGTGAAGGACGGCACCAACAGCTGGCGCCTGCACGTACTGATCGACGATCGAAACCCGCAGAACTCCGGGTCCACCACGCCGCTGACGGCAAACATCGTCTTCGATTCCCATGGCGCCGTCGCGTCGTTGACCGGCAGTCCGGGCCTGAGCAGCAATGGCGATCAGCTGAAGCTCACGGGCTGGTCGCCTGTGATGGCGGTTGATCCTGGCACCGGTCGCGAGCGCTGGATATCCAATGGGGCGGCTGGCAGCGCTGACGGCATCACCATCGACTTCACCCATCTGCTTCAGCACAACGCTGCCAGTTCGCGCTCCGCCGCATACGTGGATGGCCATTCGGCAGGGGAATTGAAAAGCCTCGACGTTGGCCGGGACGGCATTCTGCGTGCGGGGTTTACCAATGGCATGACTAAAGATATCGGTCAGGTGATGCTCGCCAGTTTCGCCAATCCGCATGGCTTGCAGCCGCGTAGCGATACACGCTGGACCGCCACTGCCGATTCCGGAGTGGCTGAATATGATGTGCCGGGCGTCGGTACGCTGGGCAGCATCGTCAGTGGCGCACTGGAAGGTTCGAACGTCGTGCTGGCCGATGAGCTGATTGCGCTGATCCAGGCCCAGACGGCCTATCAAGCCAACTCCAAGGCGATATCCACCGAAGTGACGCTGATGCAGACGCTGATCCAGTCGACCTGATCAGATCGAGCAGTCGGCTTTGATGAAGTGGCCTTTCAAGCGTTTCCAGCCTGGGCCCGGGCTGGCCTGGGCGCAGACGATCCGGCTGTCGCCCTGCCATTTGTAATAGTGGGCGGGAGCGGCCTGAGAGAGCAGGGCAAAGGTCATCAGGCTCGCGCTCGCGATACCGATGATGCACGCACGAAAAGGCATGACGGTTCCCGGTCACGGTTGCGGTGTCGGCAAGATTATCACTGTCGATCCGGTTCTCGGCGCAGTTCGATGAAGTTTTTTTGGCGGTGTTTCCTGTCTGGCAAGCGGCAGGCGGCAGTCCACCGCCGCTATTGGTTGGCGCTCTTTCCTCAAGCCATCGGCGATCGCCAGTTTTTACTGGCTAATCAGGCATTTGTATCGAGCCTGACAAGTTGGTTCAAAAATTGCTTTAACCCTTTCAGAACAGCTACAGGCGGCAAGCGTCTGTCGGAGGAGGAAGACTGTGGACAAGTTGCTTTACGTCGCAATGAGCGGTGCATCCGAAAACGCGATCGCGCAAAAGGCTCATGCCAACAACCTGGCAAACGTCTCGACCAACGGTTTCATGCGTGACCTGGAACAGGCCCGCTCGATGCCGGTGTTTGGCGAGGTCATGCCGTCGCGAGCCTACGCCATGAGCGAGCGTCCCGGGACCGACTTTTCCGCCGGTGCGATGGTGCAGACCGGTCGTGAGCTGGACATCGCCGTCAAGGGTGATGGCTGGATCGCAGTGCAGACGCCCGACGGCGGTGAAGCCTACACCCGCAGTTCCGGCATGAACATCGATGCCCTGGGCGTGTTGCGCGACGGCAGTGGTTTGCCGGTTATGGGCAACGGCGGTCCGATTGCCGTGCCGCCTCAGCAGCAGATCGAGATCGGCGCCGACGGCACGATCAGTATTCGTTCGCTGGGCGAGAGTCCTCAGGTGATGGCGCAGGTCGACCGCATCAAGCTGGTCAAGCCTGACCTGAAGACCATGGAGAAGGGCCCTGATGGCCTGATCCACACCAAGACCGGCCGGCCTGCCGATGCAGATGCCACCGTTCAGGTCGAGTCCGGCTTTCTGCAGGCGAGCAACGTCAATGCGGTCGAGGAAATGACCTCGGTACTGGCCTTGTCCCGTCAATTCGAATTGCACGTCAAGATGATGAAGACCGCCGAAGAAGACGATCAGTCTATGGCTCGCGTCTTGCAACTTGGCTAATCAATGACAGCTTGCGCCGACAAACCGGCGCTCGAGGAGAACACACATGCTTCCTGCACTATACGTCGCCAAAACCGGTCTTGCCGCTCAGGACACCAACCTGACCACCATCTCCAACAACCTGGCGAACGTCTCGACCACCGGTTTCAAGAGTGACCGGGCCGAGTTCCAGGACCTGCTGTATCAGATCAAACGCCAGCCGGGTGCCCAGTCCACTCAGGACAGCGAACTGCCTTCCGGCCTGCAACTGGGTACCGGTGTGCGTATTGTCGGCACGCAGAAGAACTTCACTGCCGGTAGCCTGCAGACCACCAACAACCCGCTGGACCTGGCGGTCAACGGTCGTGGTTTCTTTCAGGTGACCCAGCCGGACGGCACCATTGCCTACAGCCGTGACGGTACGTTCCACCTCGACGCCAACGGCCAGATCGTCACGGCCAACGGTTATGCCCTCGAGCCTGCGATCGTTGTTCCGCAGAACGCCCAGACTTTTACGGTCGGTCAGGACGGTACTGTTTCCGTCACGCTGGCAGGCGCAACCGCTACGCCGCAGATCATCGGCAATATCCAGACCGCCGACTTCATCAACCCCGCCGGCCTGCAGGCCATCGGTGGCAACCTGTACCTGGAAACCGGTTCGAGCGGCGCGCCGCAGATCGGCACCCCTGGCCTTAACGGCCTTGGCCCGACCCTGCAGAACACCCTTGAAAACTCCAACGTCAGCACCGTTGAGGAACTGGTCAACATGATCACTACCCAGCGCGCCTACGAGATGAACTCCAAAGTGATCTCGACCGCTGACCAGATGCTGCAAAACCTGACTCAGAACCTGTAAGTCCTTGATGTCGCTGCTCGTAGAACCGCTCAATCCGATGGGGCGCCTGATAAGCGCCTGTTACACCGCGAGGTTTCAAGTGTCATGAACCGCCTTAGTGTTCCGCGTTTTTCAGTGTTGATCGCTTCATTGTGCGGGATCACCCTGCTGTCCGGCTGTGTTGCGCCGACGGCCAAGCCCAATGACCCTTATTACGCTCCGGTGTTGCCGCGTACGCCCATGTCGGCGGCTGCCAACAATGGCGCCATCTATCAGGCCGGTTTCGAGCAGAACCTGTACGGCGACCGCAAGGCCTTCCGTATTGGCGACATCATCACCATCACGCTTTCCGAGCGTATGGCGGCGAGCAAGGCGGCCACTTCGGCGATGACCAAGGACAGCACCAACAGCATTGGTCTGACCTCGCTGTTCGGTTCGGGTCTGACCACCAACAACCCGATTGGCGGTAACGACCTGAGCCTGAACGCTGGTTACAACGGCGCGCGGACTACCAAGGGTGATGGCAAGGCCGCACAGAGCAACAGTCTGACCGGCTCGGTCACCGTGACGGTTGCGGATGTGCTGCCCAACGGCATTCTGGCGGTGCGTGGCGAGAAGTGGATGACCCTCAATACCGGTGACGAACTGGTGCGGATTGCCGGCCTGGTCCGGGCTGACGACATCGCGACCGATAATACCGTGTCGTCCACCCGTATCGCCGATGCACGTATTACCTATTCGGGGACCGGAGCCTTTGCCGATACCAGCCAGCCAGGCTGGTTCGACCGGTTCTTCCTCAGCCCGTTGTTCCCTTTCTGATAGCGGGATAGACATGATCAAGCTCAAGCAACTGATAGCGGCGACCTTGTTGTTGTCCACAGCGTTCGGCGTGCATGCCGAGCGTCTGAAGGACATCGCAAGCATCTCCGGCGTACGGGCCAACCAGTTGATCGGTTACGGTCTGGTCGTGGGTCTCAACGGTACAGGTGACCAGACCACCCAGACCCCGTTCACCCTGCAGACCTTCAACAACATGCTGTCGCAGTTCGGCATCAAGGTGCCGTCGGGTTCGGGCACCGTGCAGCTGAAAAACGTCGCGGCGGTTGCGGTGTACGCAGATTTGCCAGCGTTCGCCAAACCGGGCCAGACGGTCGATATCACTGTTTCCTCGATCGGTAACTCCAAAAGCCTGCGCGGTGGTGCGCTGTTGATGACACCGATGAAAGGTGTCGACGGCAACGTTTACGCCATCGCTCAGGGCAACCTGGTGGTCGGCGGTTTCGACGCGGAAGGCCGTGACGGCTCGAAGATTACCGTCAACGTTCCGTCGTCGGGTCGAATCCCCGGTGGTGCGTCGGTAGAACGCGCTGTACCGAGCGGCTTCAACCAGGGCAACACCCTGACGCTGAACCTGAATCGCTCCGACTTCACCACTGCCAAGCGCGTCGTGGACAAGATCAACGACATGCTTGGCCCTGGCGTCGCTCAGGCGCTGGACGGTGGTTCGGTGCGCGTGACTGCGCCGCTCGACCCAAGCCAGCGTGTGGATTACCTGTCGATTCTGGAAAACCTGGAAATCGATCCGGGCCAGACCGCTGCCAAGGTCATCATCAATTCGCGGACCGGCACCATCGTCATCGGCCAGAACGTCAAGGTTTCACCTGCCGCCGTCACCCACGGCAGCCTGACCGTGACCATCACCGAAGACCCGATCGTCAGCCAGCCGGGCGCATTGTCCGGCGGACAGACGGCGGTAGTGCCTCGCTCGCGGGTTAACGCCCAGCAGGAACTGCACCCGATGTTCAAGTTCGGTCCAGGCACCACGCTGGATGAGATCGTTCGCGCGGTCAATCAGGTGGGCGCTGCGCCCGGTGACCTGATGGCCATCCTCGAAGCCCTTAAGCAGGCCGGCGCGTTGCAAGCCGACCTGATCGTGATCTGAGGATTCGAGCATGGATATGCCCAAGAGCGGAATTTCGTCGGCGGTCGATTCGGGTGCCTACACCGACGTCAACCGTCTGGCGTCGCTGAAGCATGGCGACAAGGACAGTGTGGAAAACCAGAAGAAGGTGGCCCGCGAGTTCGAGTCGCTGTTCGTCAGCCAGATGCTCAAGGCCATGCGCTCGGCCAACGAAGTGCTGGCCAAGGACAATCCGATGAACACCCCGGCCACGCGGCAGTATCAGGATATGTATGACCAGCAGTTGGCGGTCACGCTGTCCACCCGTGGCAACGGTATCGGTTTGCAGGACGTGCTGATGCGCCAATTGTCGAAAGACAAGGGGATAAACCACGCTGCGCCGGTCAATACGACCGACGCTGCAACGGCCGCTACTGACGCTGCGCCGGCCAAGACCGGTCTGGCGACCAGCGTCTATCAGCGTCCGTTGTGGGCCACGCGCTCGGCGGCTGCCGATCAGGCGGCGGCTGCGGCCTCGGCGTCCGGAGAAGGGCGCAACGACATGGCGCTGCTCAATGCGCGTCGTCTGTCGCTGCCCGCCAAACTCACCGATCGTCTGCTGGCCGGCATCGTGCCTTCTGCCACCACAGCCGTCAGCAACAGCCCGGTGCCGGCTCGTGCGACAGCCGGTACTTCAGGCAACAACGGCGACTGGACACTCGATCCGAACCTGGCCCCCGCGCCGGAATACGTGCGCTCCATGGCCCAGCCACCGCTGGCACCGGCCAAGCGCGCGTTCAGCAACGCCGATCAGTTCGTCGAAACCATGTTGCCACTGGCCAAGGAAGCCGCAGCGCGTATCGGCGTCGACCCGGTCATGCTGGTGGCGCAGGCGGCACTGGAAACCGGTTGGGGCAAATCGATCATGCGTCAGCAGGACGGTAGCAGCAGTCACAACCTGTTCGGCATCAAGGCGGCGGGCAGCTGGAAGGGTGCCGAAGCGCGTGCGATCACCAGCGAGTTCCGCGACGGCAAGATGGTCAAGGAAGCGGCGGATTTCCGTTCCTATGATTCCTACGCCGACAGCTTCCACGACCTGGTCAGTCTGTTGCAGAACAACAGCCGCTATAAAGAAGTGGTCAATTCGGCCGATAAACCGGAACAGTTTGTAAAAGAATTGCAGAAGGCCGGTTACGCCACTGACCCGGACTATGCCAGCAAGATTTCGCAGATTGCGAAGCAGATGAAGAGTTACCAGACTTACGCCGCTGCAGCGGGCTCTTCCACGACTTTATAAGGTTTGACTCATGTCGCTGATTTCAATTGGGCTCTCAGGTATCAATGCCAGCAGTGCCGCGATCAACACCATCGGTAACAACACGGCCAACGTGGATACCGCGGGTTACTCGCGTCAGCAGGTGCTGACCACGGCTTCGGCGCAGATCGCTCTTGGTCAGGGTGTAGGCTACATCGGTACCGGCACTACGCTGTCGGACGTACGTCGCATCTACAACAGCTATCTGGACACCCAATTGCAATCGAGCACCGCCCTCAGCGCGGATGCAGTGGCTTATTCCGGTCAGGCCAGCAAGACCGATACATTACTGTCAGACAATGCGACGGGGATCTCCGTGCAATTGGCGGACTTCTTCACCAAGATGCAGGGCATCGCCACCAGCGCCACGCAGTCGGCCGAACGCTCGTCGTTCCTGACCCAGGCTGGCGCGTTGAGCGCACGCTTCAACTCGGTTTCGTCGCAGTTGTCCACGCAGAACGATAACGTCAACACGCAGCTCAACACCTTCACCAAACAGGTCAACGAGCTGACCACCACCCTGGCGAGCCTGAACAAGCAGATCACACAAGCGTCTGCGGGCAACGCCACGCCGAACACCCTGCTTGACTCGCGCAGTGAAGCGGTTCGTCAGCTCAACGAGCTGGTCGGTGTGAAAGTGGTCGAGAACAACGGTAACTTCGACATCTATACCGGTACCGGACAATCACTGGTCAGTGGCGGCACGTCCTACAAGATGTCGGCCAGCCCGAGCCCGTCCGATCCGTTGCAGTACAACGTGCAGGTTGCCTACGGCCAGACCCAGACCGATGTGACCTCAGTGCTCACTGGCGGCTCGATCGGTGGTCTGTTGCGTTACCGCAACGAAGTGCTGGTGCCTGCGACCAACGAACTGGGCCGTACCGCGATGGTATTGTCGGACCAGGTCAACAGCCAGATGAACCAGGGCATCGACAGCAAGGGCAATTTCGGTTCGAACCTGTATTCCAGCATCAACAGTGCCGAAGCCATTACCCAGCGCAGCATCGGCAAAACCACCAACAGTGTCGGCTCCGGCAACCTCAACGTCACCATTGGCGACACCAGCAAGCTGACCGCCAACGATTATGAAGTGACGTTCAGCGACTCGTCGAATTTCACCGTACGTCGTCTGCCCAACGGCGAGAGCGTCGGTGCCGGTTCGCTGGCTGACAATCCGCCCAAACAGTTCGATGGCTTCAGTGTGAGCCTCAACGGCAATACGCTGGCAGCCGGTGACAGTTTCAAGGTCATCCCGACCCGCACTGGCGCGTCGGGGATCTCGGTGGTTCTGACCGACGCCAAGGATATTGCAGCGGCCGCGCCCTTGACGGCAACGGCGGGATCCAGCAACTCCGGTACTGGTGGCTTCACCCAGCCGGTGCTGAACACCAAGTCGGATATCTACGACAGCACTCAGACCGCTGACCTGCGCAATGCGCTCAAAGACTCCACCCCGATGAAACTGGTGATGGGTGCGGTCAGCAGTACCGGCGTGCAGAGTTACACCCTGATCAATGCGAGTGGCGGGGCGGTGCTCGACCAGAACGGCAATGCCGTTGGTGGCTCGATCATCCAGGGCCAGGCCAACACGATCAAATTGAACGTCGGCTATACCGACACCACAACGACGCCGAGCAGCAGCACTGCGTTCCAGCTGGAAATGACCATCTCCGGCTCGCCGGTTGCCAATGACACGTTCAGCATCGGCATGACCGGTGGCGGCTCGTCCGACAACCGCAACGCGTTGGCAGTGGTCGGCCTGCAGACCGCCAAGACCGTCGGTGTCGTCAACGGTGGCGTGGGCACCAGCCTGTCCGGTTCGTATGCAGATACGGTATCGGTTGTGGGTACGCTGGCGAGCCAGAGCAAGAACGATGTGACCGCCACTGCGGCCGTTGTCAGCCAGGCCAAATCGTCACGCGACTCGGTCTCGGGTGTATCGCTCGACGAAGAGGCGTCCAACCTGATCAAGTATCAGCAGTACTACACCGCCTCTTCGCAGATCATCAAGGCAGCACAAACCATTTTCAGCACGCTGATCAACAGTCTTTAAGGAATCGTGAGCCATGCGTATCTCGACTACCCAGTTCTTCGAATCCACGAACACCAATTATCAGCGTAACTATTCGAACCTGAACAAGACCAGCGAAGAGGTCTCCAGCGGCATCAAGCTCAATACCGCAGGCGATGATCCGGTAGGTGCCGCGCGCGTACTGCAACTGGCGCAGCAGAACTCCATGCTGACCCAGTACGAAACCAATATCGGCACGATCAATACCAACGCGGTGACCACCGAGACCACGCTGACCAGCATCATCGACACGATGCAGGCTGCGCGGGAGCAGATCGTATCGGCAGGCAGTGGCGCGTTTACCGACTCGGACCGGCTCGCCAAGGCTTCGGCCCTCAAGCAGTACCAGAGTCAGATTCTGGGCTTGATGAACAGCCAGGACCCTAACGGTCAGTACATATTTTCCGGTTCCAAGGCCTCGACGCCACCGTATTCGCTGAACGCCGATGGCTCCTATAGCTACAAGGGCGACCAGACCAGCGTCAATCTGGCGGTAGGTGATGGTTTGGTCATGGCCAGCAACACGACAGGTTTCGAGGCCTTCGAGCAGTCGGTCAACACAACCCGTACGTCTGCCACACTGCTTTCGCCTGCAACCGATGACGGCAAGATCGGCCTCAGCAGTGGCCTGGTGACGTCCACTCCGACCTATAACTCCAGCTACCAGGGCGGCGAGCCCTATACGCTGACTTTTCTCAGCGGTACGCAATTCAAGATCACTGATGCCAGTGGCACTGACGTGAGTTCCGATACCTCGACTGGCGGCAAGTTTTCCCACGGCTCGTTCGATGCCCAGACGTTTACCTTCCGCGGCGTGGAAATGACGCTCAACGTCAACCTGCCGGCCGCTGACCGGGTCTCGGACGCTACCGCAGATGCGGCGCTGGCCAATCGCAGCTATCAACTGGCGTCGACACCGGACAGTGTTTCCACCTCGCGCAGCGCCGGCAATACGTCAACGGCGACCGTCAGCAGCTCTGTCGTGGGCAATACCGCTGCGGACCGGACTGCTTTCAACAATACCTTCCCGACAGACGGCGCGATCCTCAAGTTCACCAGCCCGACCGATTACGAGCTGTACGCCGCGCCGTTGACCACCAGCAGCAAGCCAGTGTCCAGCGGCACCATGACCGGCTCGACGGCCAACGCCTCCGGTGTGAACTTCAATATCAGCGGTACACCGGCTGCCGGTGATCAGTTCATCGTCGAGTCTGGCACGCACCAGACCGAGAACATTCTCAATACGCTGACAGCGGCGATCAAAGCCCTGTCGACGCCCACCGATGGCAACCTGGTGGCCTCGCAGAATATGACGGCAGCGCTGAACTCTGCGCTGGGCAACATGAGCAGCGCCATCGAACAAGCTTCTACGGCACGTTCCAGTGGCGGCGCGCGTCAGCTGGCGGCAACCGCCCAAGGTACGACCAACGATCTGCTCAAAGGCAACAACACTACTGAGCAAGGTACTTACGTAAACGCTGACATCGTCGAGGCGACCACCCGCCTTACATTGCAGAAAACCATGCTGGACGCTTCTCAGCAGGTGTTTACCATGCTATCCAAGTTGAACCTGTTCAGTCAGCTTTGAGTTCTGACGTTGAGCATCCGCCGTCTTTTTTCAGCGGTGAGGGGGGCCACTCGACTGAAGGGCCCCCAGCCGCTCGCGAGTCAGTCATAGTGAATTCAGTCCCCCTCGTCAGTATTGTCATTCCCGCCTTCAATTCGCGCTTCTTCCGCGCAGCGCTGCAAAGTGCGCTCGACCAGGTCTACGACAATCTCGAAATCATCGTCTGTGACGATTGCCGTAGCGACGAGATCAAGGCGATTTTCGACGAGCTGGTAGCTCCCGACAGCGACCGGGCCCGTTACCTGCGCAATCCTCAGCGCCTGGGATTTCAGGGCAATCTGCTCAAGTGTCTGGAGCAGGCGAGCGGCGAATACATCAAGTTTCTCTGCGATGACGACCGCCTCTATAACTACTGCGTTGCGCATCAGGCGCAAACCCTCGATACCTACAAGGATGTCCAGCTCGTCGTCAGCAAACGCCATCTGGTGGACGTCGATGACTATGTCCTGCCGGCCCGCATGGAAAACGTTGGTCTGGTGCCTTACGACGCTGTGTTCAAGGGCGAGGACATGCTGGCGATTTTCGAGCGCACGCCGCGCAATTATCTGGGCGGTTTCAGTGGCGCGATGATGCGTCGCGCCGATGTGCAGGAATACCTGCCGTCCATTGCGCTGCCGCAAGGCTTCGTTGCGCTGCTGGATTTCACGCTGTTCATCTGCCTGCTGCGGCGCGGCAATCTGGTTGTGCTGCACAGCATCCAGAGTACCGAACGCCTGCACCCGGGGCGCTTCAGCAGTCAGGGCGATATGTACCAGAAAGCCACCACCGAATGGGGCTGGCTGAACGAAATGCTCAAGGCGCGCAGCGGCGAAGACGCACCGGCTCAGGGCTGGGTACGTTTTCTGCCTCTGCGCCGCGCGCACGAAGAGCCGCGCGAGTGGGACGAGGTCGGCCTTTACGGGGTGATGGCGGGTCGCCAGGGCGTGATGATGAGCCGCGTCGGCAGTGCCAGTGACAGCTATGCCGAACTGTACGCCGAATGGCTGTCCTGCCGCCGGTTTTCCGAGCCGCAAAAAAAGCTGCTCGAACAACGCATAGTGAGTTGGGCATGGCAGCCACGTATTGTGCCGGTGATCATCGATCAGCAGGGTGATGCCGAAGCCCTCGACATCACCTTGCGCAGCCTGGCCGAACAGGACTATGCCGCAGACTCGGTGGTGGTACTGACCAACGCCAGTGTCGACGATCCGCAGGTGCTGCGTTTTTCTCTGCAGCCGGACTGGGCTCGGCAGCTGAACGAAGTATTGCCACTGCTGGAGAGTGCCGACTGGGTCTACCTGTTGCGCGCCGGTGACCGGCTGACGCAGCCGGCGCTGCTGATTCTGGCCGAGCGTATTGCCCAGACTCCCGGTCTGCTGTGTGTCTACAGCGACGAAGGCGCGCTGGTTGAGGACGAGTCCAGAGAGCCTATTTTCAAACCGGGCTTCAACCTGGATCTGCTGCGTGCCTATCCCTATGTCGGGCGCACGCTGGCGTTCGAGCGGCGAAATCTGCTGGACATGGGTGGTTTCGATCCGGCCTTCGATGAGCTCGCCCCGCACGATGTGATCTGGCGTCTGGTCGAGGGGGCAGGGCCGCAGAGCATCGAGCACATCGCCGAAGTGCAGGTCGAGTCGCGTCTGGCATTCGCCGACTGGCTGTCACTGCCTTGTGTCATCGAGCACAGCGAACCTCTGGTTGCGGCCCACCTGTCGCGGATCGGCAGAGAGCACGTCATTCATCACGATCAGTTGCCGTTGCTCAATCGCATCGAGTACGTTCATCCGTCGCTGCCTCTGGTCTCGATCATCATCACCGCCAGGGATCAACTCGGCGCCCTGGAGCGCTGCATAGACAGTCTGCTCAGCAACACCACCTACCCGAATTACGAAGTCCTGATCGTCGACAACGCCAGCGAAAGCGCCGAAGCGCGTGCATGGTTCACGGCGATGAGTGAGCTGGGCAGCGACAAGCTGCGGATTGTTTCCCTGTCCGAGGCTGGCAGCGAAGCAACCGCCCAGAATCATGCCGCCGGTCAGGCGCGTGGTGATTATCTGCTGATGCTCAGCGCCTATGCCCTGATCCATCAGGCGGACTGGCTGCAGGGGCTGATCCACCATGCCCAGCGTCCCGAGGTCGGGATCGTCGGTCCACGCATCCTCAATCCGCAAGGCAATATTCTGTACGCCGGCATGGTCATGGGCATGGATGGCTTGGCCGGTCGGCCGTTCATCAATTTCCCCGCAGGGGCCAGCGGCTACATGCAGCGTCTGCAGTTGACCCAGAACTGGAGCGCGGTCAGTGGCAATTGCCTGATGGTGCGCAAGGAGGTGTTCGACGCTGTTGGCGCACTGGAGGCGGCGACCTTCACGCAGGGTCTGCAGGACCTGGACCTGTGCATGCGCGTCGGGCGCGAGGGTTACCTGATCGTTGGCACCCCGGATGCATCGCTGGTACTGGCCGAGCCTGCTGCCGTTGAACGTAATGAGGCGTCTCGCCAGGCGCTCGATGACGAGCAGAAATCGTTCTTTCAGAAGTGGCTGCCGAAAATGGCCAGGGATCAGGCCTACAATCCCAACCTGTACCTCAACGAGGCGCTGTCGTTCACCCTCGATCCCGGTCTGCTGGCGGGCTGGAGTCCGTTCTGCACCCGCCATCTGCCTTTCATTTTCGGTATGGCGGTCAACTCTTCGGCGGTGGGTCACTACCGGGTCAGCCAGCCCCTGCTGGAGTTGATGGCGGCCGGGCGGGTGGTTGGCCGGATGACTTACGAGACCGCAACGCCCGTCGAAATCGAGCGCCAGTCGCCAGATGTCATCGTCTTTCAGGGCCGGTACACAGAAGCCAAGGTCCCGGACATCGAGCTGGCAAAGAACTACTCCAATGCCATGCGTATTTTCGAGCTCGATGACTACATCGCCGATGTCCCCGAGCGCAATGAGCACAAGCGCAACATGCCGGACAATATCGGCGCCATGCTGCGCAAGGGCATAGGTCTGTGTGATCGCGTGGTGGTCTCGACTCACCCGCTGGCCGAGGCGTTGTCGGGCATGCACAGCGATATTCGCGTCGTGCCGAACATGCTGGCGACGCATTTGTGGAGCAATCTCAGGAGCCAGCGTCGCAGCTCCGACAAGCCGCGTATCGGCTGGGGCGGCGGAACCAGCCATCGCGGGGACCTGGAGCTGATTGTCGATGTGGTGCGCGAACTGGCTGATGAAGTCGAGTGGGTATTCTTCGGCATGTGCCCGGACCTGCTCAAGCCCTACATCCATGAGTTCCATCCGGGGGTCAGCCTGAAAACCTACCCGGCCAAGCTCGCCAGCCTGAACCTTGATCTGGCACTGGCGCCGCTGGAATTCCATATTTTCAATGACTGCAAAAGTAACCTCAGGTTGCTTGAGTACGGCGCCTGCGGCTACCCGGTGATCTGTTCCGACACCGAAGCGTATCGGGGCCATCTGCCAGCGACCCGTGTGTACACCAACAGCTCGGATGAATGGTTGCAGGCAATCCGCATGCACTTGTCCGACCCCAATGCCAGCTACCGCATGGGTGACGAGTTGCGCGAGACAGTACTGCGCGACTTCATGTTGCGCGGCGAAAACCTGCAATATTGGGCCAACGGCTGGTTGCCGGACTGATCCGATCCGTTTGAACACGCACCAGCAGGTTGCCTGCCGGCGCGGTCACGCTACGCTCTTGCTTCAACGCCCGCTGCGGTTGAAGGCGCAATCGATTCGTTATAAGGAAAGATCATGCAAAGCCATTCGGGAAATGAACATAACGCTTTGAATCAGCGTCTGACCCTGCTGTTGATGGCCAGGGATCAGCCAGACTTCCTGCGCCGCGCCTTGAAGTATTACAGCGAGTTTCCGTGCAACCTGGTAGTGGTCGATGCATCGGCCCAGCCTGATGCGGAAATTGCCGCGAGCGCTGGCTTGCATTACCTGCAGAGTGACGCGCTGGTCAATGCCAGCCTTGGCGTCAGGGTCGCAGAGGGGCTCAAACAGGTGACCACACCCTTCGTGGTCCAGGCTCCGGTCGACAGTTTTTTGCTGCCTGATGCACTGCGCGCAGCGCTGAGCTTTCTTGAGGCCAACCCGACCTACGGTGCCTGTCAGGGCTACAGCCTGAGCTATCAGGCGCAGGTCGGTCAGGTGGACTATTTCCGCCGCGATCGCAAAACCTGCGAAGACTATGCCGCAGATGATGCGGGCGAGCGGGTTCTGGGTTTCATGAGCGAAAGTCTGTCGCTGCTCAGCGCAGTGACGCGCACGGAACTGGCGCAGCAGTGGTTCACCTCGGTTGCCGATGACACCGAGCCGCACTGGCAGGAAATCGGCCACATGAACTACCTGGTTGCTGCGGCCCGCCTGCGCATCCTGCCAATCCCTTATGCACTGCACTTCACCTCGGGCAAGCAGGTCGAGCTACGTCACGGCACCGCCATTGCCGCAGCCGTCAGACACACTGATCCCAAAGCCAGGGCCGCCCGCGACGCATTCGCCGAAAAACTGGTCGCGCTGCTCGGCGAAGGCTCGGGCTTTGAAGGCGCACAGGGCCTGCAAAAGATCCAGGCTGGCCTTGCAGTCATGGGCGAATGCCTTAAGACCCAGGCTTTCCAGGGCGATGAGAAAATCATCAGCGCGGTGTGGAATGTCGGCCTTGAGCAATCGGACGCGCTGTTCGAGCCTCGTCAGTTTGTCGAAATGCCGTTCTACAACCAGGCGTTGTTCGATGAGCTGGCCAAAATCGAATTCCTGATCCACATCATGCCAGCGGGTCGTTTGCAGCTGGAAGGGCTGGAAGCGGTGCTGCTCAAGCAGGCTGAATTGTTGCGCGAGCAGAGCAACCCGGATGCTGAAGCGCGCATCAGCCGCCTGTGGTATGCCTACGAAACCTACGCTTTTAACCTGGGTGTCGTGCAGAGCCTGATCGCGGAGTTGATCAGCAGCAAAGGCAAGGACAGTGAAAAGCAGATCGAAATGGTTTCGGCCTGGAGCCAGCGTCTGCAGGCGGCATCCGGTTTCGACAACGGTCGGCTGTTCGATGGCATGGCTTCCGGTCGACTGCTCAACTGGCTCGATTCGCGCGATCCGGCGCCTGAGGCCCTCAAGCAGATCAGCGACAGGCTCGCCAGCAAACCGGCCGGGTCGCAGATCGGTATCTTGCTGCTGGACCTGGACGCGGACGTCTTCAAGCTGCAGGCCACGTTCGACAGCCTGATCAACAGTCACTACAAGGCCTTCAGGGTGGTGGTGTTCACCACCGGGGAATTGCCAGCGGTGACCGCGCTGCACAATACCCTGCACTTTGTGAAAGTCACCGAAAGCAACTACGTCGACAAGATCAACCAGGTCGTCAAGCAGTCACCCAGCGACTGGCTGATGCTGGCACGGGCCGGCGAAGAGTTCACCCGCAGCGGTCTGCTGCTGGCCAGCGCCGAGCTGATCGATGCGGCGCAATGCCGGGCTGTTGCCGTGGACGAGATTCAGCGTCAAGCCAATGGCACACTGACCCCGGTGTTCCGTCCCGGCTTCAACCTTGATCTGCTGCAAAGCCTGCCGGCATTGATGGCTCGTCACTGGCTGGTGCGCCGTGAGTTGCTGGTCGAGGCGGGTGGTTACTCGCGCGAGTTTCCCGAGGCGCTGGAATTCGATCTGTTGCTGCGTCTGATCGAGCAGGGCGGCATGAGCGGTCTGGCCCATCTCAGCGAACCGTTGCTGATCTGTGATGCGCCCGAACTGAAAGACAATCCGGACGAACAGAAAGCGCTCAAGCGCCATCTTGGCAAGCGCGGTTATCAGGCGGAAGTCAGCTCGGCGCAGCCTGGCACCTACAAGATCGATTATCGCCACGCCCATCGGCCGGTGGTTTCGATCCTGCTGCACAGCCAGGACAACCTGCCCGAATTGCAGCGCTGCCTGCAAAGCATTCTGCAACGCACCCGCTATCAGCGTTATGAAGTGCTGATCGGTGACAACGCCAGCACCTCTGCCGAACTGTCGACCTGGCTTGACCGGCAGGAGCAGGTGTCGGGTCGCGTGCGGGTGTTCCGTGCCGAACAGCGCATGAGCCCTGCGGCCCTGCGCAATCTGATCAGCCAGGAAGCCGGTGGCGAATACCTGATCCTGCTGGATGCCGAAAGTCAGATCGTCAATGTCGGCTGGATCGAATCACTGCTCAACCAGGCGCAGCGCCCGGAAGTGGGCGTAGTAGGCGCCAAGCTGGTGAATGGCGAAGGCGCAGTGACTCAGGCCGGTCTGGTGCTGGGACTGAATGGCGGCGTGGGTTCGGGGTTTGTCGGCGAGCCGAAGACCGCCACCGGCTACATGCAGCGCCTGGTGGTCGAGCAGAACTACTCTGCCGTGTCATCGGCCTGCCTGATGATTGCCAAGGAGCTGTACAACGCTGTGGGCGGTCTGGATGAAGATCTATTCGCCGAAGCGCTTGCCGATGTCGATCTTTGCCTCAAGGCTGCGCAGGCCGGCTACCTGACGGTATGGACGCCGCATGTGCAGGTGGTGCATTCCGGTGTGGTGCATGCCCCGCAGCAGGCGCGCGAAGCATTGATGGACAAGTGGTCAGCGCAGTTCGCACAGGATGAGGCCTACAACGCCAATCTGGATCTCGACGGCAAGGGTTTCACTCTGGCCGGCTGAGTCGTCCGCCCTCGTAAAACCGGCTGCTTCGCGGCCGGTTCGCTGCCTTGAAGGCTTCCTCGCAGAGAGCAGTCGGCAAGGATCAAGTGCCTGTTCCCTCGACGCAAATTATCGTAAAGCATGCAGACGGGAGTGACCTGCGGGTCATAACGTGCATCTCCACTGTATTGTTTTACAGGGAGCGACATGCGCCTGACTTGCTTTAACCTGCCAAGCGCCCTGAAAATGTCCGTAAATCACCCCTATTCGGTAGCGCTCCGATTTCATCGGGACGAAAAATGACCTGTTTACTCATCGGGAAGCCATGATGATTGGCATTAAAAGCATAGCGAGTTACGTGCCTGTTGCAGGTGTCGATAACTACGCTCAAGGCGCCAAATTCGGCAAGGATGAAGAATTCATCCTTGGGAAGATCGGCTCCACCTTTCTGCCGCGCAAAGACGCCGGCCAGGAAACCTCGGATCTGTGCGTTGAGGCAGCCAATACGCTGTTTGCCAATAACCCGCAGCTCAAGCGCGAAAGTATCGATGTGCTGATCGTCGTCACCCAGAATGGCGACGAGGAAGGGCTGCCGCACACCGCGGCCATCGTTCAGGACAAGCTGGGGCTGTCGACCAACGTTGCTGCATTCGACATTTCGCTGGGCTGTTCCGGCTATGTGTACGGCATTTATGCGATCAAGGGCTTCATGGAAGCGGCAGGCTTGAAAAACGGCCTGTTGATCACTGCCGATCCGTACTCGAAAATTGTCGACCCGGAAGACCGCAATACCACCATGCTGTTCGGTGATGCTGCGACGGCCACCTGGATGGGCGAGGGGGCCGAATGGCAGCTGGGCAAGGCGAAATTCGGTACTGATGGTTCCGGTGCGCCACATCTCAAGGTCAGCAACGGCATTTTCTTCATGAACGGTCGCCAGGTGTTCAACTTCGCACTGTTGAAAGTGCCAGCGCATCTGCACGAGCTATTGGCCGAGTCTGATTTGACCCCCGACGACATCGATGCCTTCTGTATTCACCAGGGCAGTGCGGCGATCGTCGATGCGGTCGCGCGGCGCTTTGAAGACAAGCCCGAGAAGTTTCTCAAGGACATGGTCGAAACCGGCAATACCGTGTCATCCAGCATTCCGCTGCTGATCGAAAAGCACGTGCTCGGCTCTTCATGGACGCGCGTCGCCTTGAGTGGTTTTGGTGTGGGGCTTTCCTGGGGCTCTGCAATTATCTATAAAGGCTGAGTTTACTTCGCCTGACAAAGAACGCCTGCGGATAAATCCCCAGGCGTTTTTAAATTAAATAGTGATCCACGTCACACTTTTAACTTCGTGGCACAACGCACTCGCCTGTCGCCACTTCTGACTGTCACGAATTTCTCTCTGTTGCGTCGCGGGTTTATGCCCCCAAACCCTTGTTTTATAAGGGGTGTCACGGTGATGGCAAAATATTAAAAAAAAACACTCAAGCAACCTGCCATCGCGACGATAACTATTACGAAGGTTCTCTAGGCACACCCGGCGCTTGCAGGGGCCGGAAGCCACGTAGTACCAAACCAACGAGGAATTCATCATGGCTTTAACAGTAAACACCAACGTAGCATCGTTGAACGTCCAGAAGAACCTGGGTCGCGCTTCCGACGCCCTTTCGACCTCGATGACTCGTCTGTCTTCCGGTCTGAAAATCAACAGCGCCAAAGACGACGCTGCTGGCCTGAACATCGCCACCAAGATCAACTCGCAGATCAAAGGTCAGACCATGGCGATCAAAAACGCCAACGACGGTATGTCCATTGCTCAGACCGCTGAAGGCGCGCTGCAAGAGTCGACCAACATTCTGCAGCGTATGCGTGAACTGGCTGTTCAGTCGCGAAACGACAGCAACAGCGCTACTGACCGCGTTGCACTGAACAAAGAATTCACCCAGATGAGTTCTGAGCTGACCCGTATCGCCAACAGCACCAACCTGAACGGCAAAAACCTGATCGACGGTTCTGCCAGCACCATGACTTTCCAGGTTGGCTCCAACTCCGGCTCCGCGAACCAGATCACTCTGACTCTGAGCGCCAGCTTTGATGCAAACACCCTGGGTGTCGGTTCGGCAATCACCATCGTCGGTTCCGACAGTGCTGCTGCAGAGACCAACTTCTCTGCTGCAATGGCCGCTATCGACTCGGCTCTGCAGACCATCAACAACACGCGTTCTGATCTCGGTGCTGCACAAAACCGTCTGACCAGCACCATCTCCAACCTGCAGAACATCAACGAAAACGCCAGTGCTGCACTGGGTCGTATCCAGGATACCGACTTCGCTGCTGAAACTGCACAGCTGACCAAGCAACAGACTCTGCAACAGGCTTCCACCTCTGTTCTGGCTCAGGCTAACCAGCTGCCATCCGCTGTACTGAAACTGCTTCAGTAATATCAGCGTGAGTTTTAGCGGGGGAGTACTTAACGGTGCTCTCTCGCTTTTTTACTTTCTGAGGTGATGGTCATGGATATGAGTGTGAAGTTGAACGTGACTTATCCGGCCGTTCAACCGACGAGTCAGGCCCCTGTGCCGGACGCGTCCGTTGACAAGCCTGCCGATAAGGCGCCCGTCGAGCGTGTTGCCGCCACGGCTGAAAGTAAAGGCTCCGGTCTGCACAAGGATGATTCCAAGGACGATGCCAAAGTCAAGGCAGCCGCCGAGGACATCCAGAAGTTCTTTCACGAGGTCAAGCGCAATCTCGAGTTTTCGATCGACGAAGATTCTGGCAAAGTCATTGTCAAAGTGATTGCAAGCGATTCCGGTGAAGTAGTACGACAGATTCCCAATGCAGAAATCCTGAAGCTGGCCGATAGCCTGAGTGATGCGAACAGTTTGTTGTTCCGCGCCAAGGCCTGATCGCCGGTACGGTATGTGTTGCCGGGTCATTCGCCTTTTGAAAGGGCGGCGAGCCCCGCGGCATTCTTGAAGGGAGAAGCACCATGGCAAGTCCGATTACATCTTCAACAGGCCTGGGTTCGGGGCTGGCAATTTCCGCCATCGTCGAAGGTCTTGTCGGTGCTGAAAAAGCGCCCAAGCAAAACCAGATCGACAAGCAGAGCGCCTCCACGACTGCATCCCTGTCGGGTGTCAGCCAGTTGACGTCTGCACTGGCTGCTTTCCAGAAAACACTGGACACTCTCGCCAGTTCCACCACACCTGCTTTCCAGGGCTTTGCTGCCACGTCTGCCAATGAAGCGGTGGTCAAGGCCACTGCGGGCAACACGGCAGTCAATGGCACCTATGCGATTAATATAAGCCAGTTGGCAACACCTTCGAAGGTGGCTACCGCCGCGCTGGACTCGACGCAGTCGAGTGCTATTCCGAGTGGTACGCTGAAAATCACTCAAAATGGCACTGATTACAACGTGGCGATCGACAAGACCTCGACGCTGCAGGAAGTGCGCGACAAGATCAACTCGACGCTGCAGGGTAAAGGCATCACCGCCAACATCATCAACGACAACAACGGTTCCAGGCTGGTGTTCAGTTCGACGACCACCGGCAAGGGCAGTGACATTTCGGTGACGGGTGCTTCCGGCCAGGAAGCACTTAACATCGATGGCACCAAGTTGATGAGTGAATCCAGTACTGGCACTGATGCCAATGGAAACGCCATTCCTGGCGCCGGTGCGATTACCGCTGTCGCCAAGGACGCCGCATTCACGGTCGATGGCCTGAGTCTGACCAGCAAGACCAATACCGTGAGCACGGCCATTTCCGGTCTGACATTCGAGCTGGTCGCGCCCAGCGCTTCTTCTGCTGCTTCGGCATCGACCACGGTCACGGTCGCCACCAACACCGATGGTCTGAAAACCTCATTGCAGTCGTTTGTCGACTCTTACAACACGCTGGTTTCACTGGTGTCCTCGTTGACCAAGGGCACTGTCGACAGTGAGGGTAAATACACTGCCGCTGCATTGACCGGCGACTCCACCCCGCGTGCGCTGTTGGCAACGATACGCGACCAGATTTCCACTGCCACGTCGAATGCCGGTTTGAGTTCCCTGGCGCAATTGGGGATCAAAACTCAGCAGGCTGACGGCAAGTTGTCGTTGAACACCACCGAATTGACTACAGCGTTGAGCGACAAGAAGCTGGGCAGCCAGATTCAGGCGATGTTCACCGGTGTGACCAGCGCTGACGGCACGACCTCGGGTGGCTTGATCGCACGCTTGAACACTGCGCTTGAACCCTACACGAAAGCCGACGGCGTTCTGGCTGGCAAGACCACCAGCCTCAATAAAGTGCAGACTCGACTGGCCAGTGATCAGGAGGCGCTCAACCGTCGTATTACCACGTTGACGGCAACCCTCACCAAGAAATACAACGCAATGGACTTGGTCGTCGGGCAGTTAAAGGCAACGGCTTCAAGCATTACTTCGATTTTTGAAGCGATGAACGCCCAGAAAAACGCCTCGTAAAAAACGAGTGTGGAAGTATCAGCAACCCGACTCTGTGTCGGGTTTCTGCTTTTGGGCTAAAGTTTCTGCGCACTGCGTCGATAGCTTGAGTATCAGTATTCTGGATTTGTTACGAGGCCCCTTATGAATCCGATGTTAGCGTTGCGGCAGTATCAGAAGATCGGCTCCCAGGCCCAGACCTCAGAGGCCAGCCCTCATCGTCTGGTGCAAATGTTGATGGAAGGTGGCCTCGACCGCATCGCTCAGGCCAAGGGCGCCATGGCGCGCAGGGACGTCGCCAACAAGGGCGTACTCATCAGCAAGGCCATCGACATTGTGGGCGGTCTGCGTGAGGGGCTGGATCTGGAAAATTCACCCAGTGACACGCTGCTCAGGCAGGACAGTCTGTATCACTACATGATGACGCGTCTGGCGGAAGCCAACGCTCGCAATGATCAGAAGATACTCGATGAAGTCGCTGGCCTGTTGATCACCGTCAAGGAAGGCTGGGATGCAATCGGTACCATGCAATAACCCGCTGTTCCGAGGAGAATAAAAATGAGTGCTGCGCTCAAGCGTATCGAAGAAACCCGGGAAGCCTTGGTAGGGGCACTGGCCGAGCGTGACTGGGAGGCTATCGTCAAGCTTGATCTGGCGTGTCGCGAGTGTGTTGACGCGGTGGTGAGCGAAGCGCCCGATGACGAACCTGCTCTGCGCAGCAACCTTGAGGAGTTATTGGGGGTCTATCGGCAATTGATTGATGTTGCCACCGGCGAGCGTCAAGCGGTTGTCGAAGAAATGACTCAAATCCAGAATGCGAAGAGTGCTACGAAGGTATACCATCTGTTCGGTTAATGTTTAATTGTCATTTTTATTGTTCGACAAGAATTTCGCCATAAATTTGACTGTGTTCGTTTTTTTGACTTAACTAGTGATGTTTACTATTTTCTGGCGTCTCAAGGTTTATACATCTGAGAAGCCAAGCTGCCCCCCAATCATGGGCATTGAGTTGACTAGGGAAGTTGCTATTGCATGTGGCGTGAAATCAAGATTCTGCTAATCGATGACGATAGCCAGCGCCGCCGGGATCTGGCGGTGATCCTGAATTTTCTTGGCGAAGAAAATCTCTCCTGTTCGAGTCAGGACTGGCAGCAGGTGGTCGGCTCTCTGGCGTCTCCACGAGAAGTACTGTGCGTACTGGTCGGCAGCGTAAACGCGCCGGGCAGCCTGCAAGGGCTCCTTAAGACCATCGCGGCATGGGATGAGTTCCTTCCTGTGCTGCTGATGAGCGAAAATTCCTCTGTCGAATTGCCCGAGGATTTGCGCAGGCGAGTGCTCTCCGCACTCGAAATGCCACCCAGCTACAGCAAACTGCTCGATTCGCTGCACCGTGCCCAGGTCTACCGCGAGATGTACGACCAGGCTCGCGAGCGCGGCCGTCATCGTGAACCGAACCTGTTCCGCAGTCTGGTAGGTACCAGTCGTGCGATTCAGCACGTGCGGCAGATGATGCAGCAGGTCGCTGATACCGACGCCAGCGTACTGATCCTTGGTGAGTCGGGGACGGGCAAGGAAGTGGTTGCGCGTAACCTGCACTACCACTCCAAGCGCCGAGATGCGCCGTTCGTGCCGGTCAACTGCGGTGCCATTCCGGCCGAACTGCTCGAAAGCGAGCTGTTCGGACACGAGAAGGGCGCGTTTACCGGCGCGATCACCAGCCGTGCCGGCCGCTTCGAGCTGGCCAACGGCGGCACCTTGTTCCTTGACGAAATCGGCGACATGCCGCTGCCGATGCAGGTCAAGCTGCTGCGCGTCTTGCAGGAGCGCACGTTCGAGCGTGTGGGCAGCAACAAGACGCAGAGCATCGATGTGCGCATCATCGCCGCAACGCACAAGAATCTCGAGACCATGATCGAGCTGGGCAGCTTCCGCGAAGATCTTTACTACCGTCTCAACGTGTTCCCGATCGAGATGGCGCCGTTGCGTGAGCGTGTCGAAGACATCCCGCTGCTCATGAACGAATTGATTTCGCGTATGGAGCACGAGAAGCGCGGTTCGATTCGCTTCAACTCCGCAGCCATCATGTCGCTGTGTCGCCATGCCTGGCCGGGCAACGTCCGTGAGCTGGCCAACCTGGTCGAGCGCATGGCGATCATGCATCCGTATGGTGTGATTGGTGTAGCCGAGCTGCCAAAGAAGTTTCGCTACGTCGACGACGAAGACGAGCAGATGGTCGACAGCATGCGCAGCGAGATCGAAGAGCGTGTGGCGATCAACAGCAATACGCCGAACTTCGCTTCCGGCGCGATGCTGCCGCCTGAAGGGCTCGATCTGAAAGACTACCTCGGTGGTCTGGAGCAGGGCCTTATTCAGCAGGCGCTGGACGATGCCAACGGTATCGTTGCTCGCGCTGCGGAGCGCCTGCGCATTCGTCGGACCACGCTGGTCGAGAAGATGCGCAAGTACGGTATGAGTCGTCGTGAGGGCGATGAACAGGCAGATGATTGACGCCGGTTTTTTGTGCCAAAAACCAAGCCCCTGATTTTTCAGGGGTTTTTTTTAGGCACGGGGATTGCTAAGTCTCTCTTAATACACCGTTTACTGACGGTTCGCCACGAGAGAGATGAATCATGTCCCAGGCCGCCCAACTGACTTCCGCCCTATCTGTTCAGGCTCAGTACTCCCCGGAACTGGAAAGTCGTCAGGGGCTTGAACAGGCATTCTCGCTGTTCAATCAAATGTCGGCGCAACTGACCGACTCCTACGGCTTGCTTGAAGCGCGCGTCACCGAGCTCAAGGGCGAACTGGCTCATGCCGGTGCCCAGCGCCTTCAGGAGCTGGCGGAAAAAGAGCGCCTGGCCAACCGACTGCAGAATCTGCTCGATCTGCTGCCCGGCGGGGTGATCGTCATTGATGGCATGGGCGTCGTGCGCGAAGCCAATCCGGCGGCCATCGACCTGCTTGGGCAGCCGCTGTTGGGCATGCTCTGGCGTCATGTGATCAGCCGCTGTTTTGCACCCCGTGAAGATGATGGCCACGAAGTCTCGCTCAAGGATGGCCGCAGGCTTTCCATTGCCACGCGTTCGCTGGATGCCGAGCCAGGGCAGCTGGTGCTGCTCAATGACCTGACCGAAACCCGTCATCTTCAGGAACAGCTGGCTCGTCACGAGCGCCTGTCGTCACTGGGCCGTATGGTCGCTTCTCTGGCGCATCAGATTCGTACACCGTTATCCGCCGCCATGATCTACGCCAGCCATTTGACCGAGCAGGAACTTCCGGTGGAAACCCAGCAACGTTTCGCTGCGCGGCTCAAGGATCGTTTGCATGAGCTGGAGCATCAGGTTCGCGACATGCTGGTGTTCGCCCGGGGCGAGCTGCCGTTGACGGATCGTCTGGCGCCTGGTGCTCTGTTTCAGGCGCTGCAAAATGCTGCTGCGACGCATGTTCAGGGCGTGTCGGTACGCTGGCAGTGCGACAGCATCGATGGCGAGCTGCTGTGCAATCGCGACACATTGGTCGGCGCACTGCTCAATCTGATTGAAAACGCTGTCCAGGCCAGCGCTGGCCGGACACTGCTGAAGATTCACGCCTACAGTCGCGGCAATGTGCTGCGGATCTGCTTCAGCGATAACGGCAGCGGCATTGACAAGGCCGGTCTGGCTCGCATCGGTGAGCCGTTCTTTACCACCAAGACCACTGGCACAGGGCTTGGTCTGGCCGTGGTAACTGCGGTGTCGCGTGCGCATCAGGGGCGCGTGCATTATTTGTCGCGGGTTGGCCGTGGTACCTGCGCCATTATCAGTCTGCCATTGATCCCGGCTTCCAGTTCGACAGGTAATAACTGATGCCGATCAATGTGCTGCTGGTCGAGGATGACCGTTCGCTCCGCGAAGCGCTTGGGGAAACCCTCGAGCTGGCCGGTTATGGCTATCAGGCGGTCGGTTCCGCCGAAGAGGCGCTGGTGGCCGCCGAGGCGCGGCCCTTCAGTCTGGTGATCAGTGACGTCAACATGCCGGGCATGGACGGTCACCAGTTGCTGAGTCTGTTGCGCAGCCGGCATCCGCAATTGCCGGTGTTGCTGATGACTGCGCATGGCGCAGTCGAGCGCGCGGTCGAGGCCATGCGCCAGGGGGCTGCGGATTACCTGGTCAAGCCCTTCGAGCCCAAGGCGCTGATCGCGCTGGTTGGGCGGCACGCACTGGGTCGTCTGGAGCCTGCCGAGCGCGATGGGCCGATTGCTGTCGAGCCCGCCAGTATCCAGTTGCTGAACCTGGCCAGCCGCGTGGCGAAAAGCGATTCCACCGTGCTGATCTCCGGCGAGTCCGGGACCGGTAAAGAGGTTTTGGCGCGTTTCATTCATCAAAACTCGCCCCGTGCCGATAAACCTTTTATTGCGATCAACTGTGCAGCGATTCCGGACAATATGCTGGAAGCCACGTTATTCGGCCATGAAAAGGGTTCGTTTACCGGCGCCATTGCGGCACAGGCTGGCAAGTTCGAGCAGGCGGACGGCGGGACAATCCTGCTGGACGAGATTTCCGAAATGCCTCTGGGGCTGCAAGCCAAATTGCTGCGTGTGTTGCAGGAACGCGAAGTCGAGCGCGTCGGTGCGCGCAAACCGATCCTTCTGGACATTCGCGTCGTGGCGACCACCAACCGCGATCTGGCGGGTGAGGTGGCGGCGGGGCGTTTTCGTGAAGATCTGTTTTATCGCCTGTCGGTATTTCCACTGGCATGGCAGGCGTTGCGTCAAAGGACTGCCGATATTCTGCCATTGGCCGAGCGGCTTCTGGCCAAGCACGTCAATAAAATGAAGCATGCGCCGGTGCGTCTTTCCGCCGAAGCGCAACAGTGTCTGGTGAGCTATCCATGGCCCGGAAATGTCCGGGAGCTGGATAACGCCGTGCAGCGGGCCTTGATTCTGCAGCAGGGCGGGGTGATTCAGGCGCAGGATTTCTGTCTGTCCGGGCCGGTCACCAGCCTGCCTGTTGCTGCGCCTGTCGAGGCGGCAGCGGCTGTGATTGGCACTGTCGTGGCGGAGAATGCAGGTGCCGGTGTCAGTCCGGAATCGGTCGGCGCGCTGGGCGATGACCTCAGGCGTCACGAGTTTCAAATGATCATCGACACCCTGCGTTCTGAACGGGGACGTCGCAAGGAGGCTGCGGAACGCCTGGGTATCAGCCCGCGTACATTGCGTTACAAGCTGGCGCAGATGCGTGACGCCGGAATGGATGTGGAGG
Organism: Pseudomonas sp. BS3767; assembly: GCF_900099665.1. NCBI lineage: Bacteria > Pseudomonadati > Pseudomonadota > Gammaproteobacteria > Pseudomonadales > Pseudomonadaceae > Pseudomonas > Pseudomonas sp. BS3767. Next base: position 61,345 of record NZ_FNCX01000007.1, read on the forward strand.
CCTATCTGTTTGCCACATGAGCAACGCACAGTGATTGCCGTTCCCGATCGGCGGTCCCTGAATATTTTTGCTGTGATGCAAGCCTGAAATTAAACCCGGCGCCCCGTGAATACGGGCGGTCCGGCGCGACCTCGTGTCAAGCGACATGATGCACTCATCTGGTGTGGCAAATAGCCGCCATCTAGCTGGCATCGTTGTTGCTATACCTTCTGTACCCGCTGAATCAGTGTCAAAAATTTGCGGGCCTTACGAGAGATATGTCCATGAGCCAAGGTGTTGAATTTAATCGCTTGATGTTGGATATGCGGGCCATGCAGATGGACGCGATGTCTGTGCCCAAGCCCGTGTCCGGTGCGCAGGAAGCCGGTGCCAGCAGCTTCGCTGACATGCTTGGTCAGGCCGTCAACAAGGTCGCGCAGACCCAGCAGGCTTCCAGCCAGTTGGCCAATGCATTCGAAATCGGCAAGAGCGGCGTGGATTTGACCGACGTCATGATTTCGTCGCAGAAAGCCAGCGTGTCTTTTCAGGCGTTGACCCAGGTACGTAACAAGCTGGTTCAAGCTTACCAAGACATCATGCAGATGCCGGTTTAAGGGACGTACTGAGTCATGGCTGAAGCAGCTGCCGATACCGTTCCTGCAAGAGCGGGCGCTTCCGAAAGAAAACCGTTGTTCGGTATGTCTTTTCTGGAAAATCTTTCCGAAATGACCATGCTGCGTCAGATCGGCCTCATGGTCGGTCTTGCCGCGAGCGTGGCCATCGGCTTCGCCGTGGTGCTCTGGTCCCAGCAGCCTGACTATCGTCCGCTTTATGGCAGTCTGGCGGGCATGGACAGCAAGCAGATCATGGACACCCTGACTGCAGCGAACATCAACTACACCGTCGAGCCGAACTCCGGTGCGCTGTTGGTGAAGTCCGATGATGTGCAGCGTGCGCGCATCCAGCTGGCTCAGGCGGGTGTGGTACAGAACGACGCCAACATCGGTTTCGAAATCCTCGACAAGGATCAGGGGCTGGGTACCAGTCAGTTCATGGAAGCCACGCGTTATCGTCGTGGCCTGGAAGGCGAGCTGGCGCGTACCATTTCTGCGTTGAACAACGTCAAGGGTGCCCGCGTGCACCTGGCGATTCCGAAAAGCTCGGTATTCGTCCGTGATGACCGCAAGCCAAGCGCTTCGGTACTGGTCGAGCTGTACGCCGGTCGTTCGCTGGAGCCGAGTCAGGTCATGGCCATCATCAATCTGGTGGCCACCAGTGTTCCCGAGCTGAGCAAGTCGCAGATTACCGTCGTTGACCAGAAGGGGGCTCTGCTTTCCGATCAGGCGGAAAACTCCGAGCTGACCATGGCCGGCAAGCAATTCGACTACAGCCGTCGCATGGAAAGCATGCTCACCCAGCGCGTGCAGAACATTCTGCAGCCGATTCTGGGCAATGACCGCTATAAGGCCGAGGTCTCGGCAGTGGTTGATTTCAGCGCTGTCGAATCGACCGCCGAAAGCTTCAACCCTGATCAACCTGCCTTGCGCAGCGAGCAGTCGGTCAATGAACAACGTTCCAGCAGCTCAAGCTCGGGCGGCGTTCCGGGGGCGCTGAGCAATCAGCCGCCCGGCCCGGCGACGGCTCCGCAGACTGCAGGCGGTGGTGCAGCCGGTGCCGCCGGCCCTATCGCTCCAGGCCAACCCCTGCTGGATGCCAATGGTCAGCAGATCATGGACCCGGCAACCGGTCAGCCCGCGTTGGCGCCATACCCGGCCGACAAGCGCGTGCAGTCGACCAAGAACTTCGAGCTTGACCGTTCCATCAGTCACACCAAGCAGCAGCAGGGCCGTCTGACCCGCCTTTCGGTTGCGGTAGTGGTCGATGACATGGTCAAGACCAACGCGGCCAATGGCGAAGTCACCCGTGCTCCATGGAGCGCGGCGGATCTCGCTCGCTTCACGCGGCTGGTACAGGATGCCGTCGGTTTCGACGCCAGCCGCGGCGACAGCGTCAGCGTGATCAACGTGCCGTTCTCCAGCGAACGCGCTGAAGTGCTGCCTGAAGCGTCATTCTATTCGCAACCCTGGTTCTGGGACATCGTTAAGCAGGCTGTTGGCGTGATCTTCATCCTGATCCTGGTGTTCGGTGTACTGCGCCCGGTGTTGAACAACATCACCAATGGCAAGCGCAAGGAACTGGCAGGTTTCGGCGGCGACGCCGAACTGGGTGGCATGGGCGGTCTGGACGGCGAATTGTCCAACGATCGCGTAAGTCTGGGTGGCCCGCAGAGCATTCTGCTGCCAAGCCCGACCGAAGGCTATGACGCACAGCTGAATGCAATCAAGAGTTTGGTGGCTGAGGATCCTGGCCGTGTGGCTCAGGTTGTGAAAGAGTGGATCAACACTGATGAATGAACGAGCCATGGTAGCCAAACTCTCCAAAGTTGAAAAAGCGGCTGTACTGTTGCTCTCGCTGGGCGAAACCGATGCGGCTCAGGTGCTCCGGCACATGGGCCCCAAGGAAGTCCAGAAAGTGGGTGTGGCGATGGCGCAGATGCGCAACGTGCATCGCGAGCAGGTCGAAGAGGTCATGAGCGAATTCGTCGACATCGTCGGCGATCAGACCAGCCTTGGCGTCGGTTCCGACGGCTATATCCGCAAGATGCTGACCCAGGCACTGGGCGAGGACAAGGCCAACGGCCTGATCGACCGGATTCTGCTGGGTGGCAATACCAGCGGCCTGGACAGCCTCAAGTGGATGGAGCCGCGTGCGGTCGCCGACGTGATCCGTTTCGAGCACCCGCAGATTCAGGCCATCGTGGTCGCCTATCTCGATGCCGACCAGGCGGGCGAGGTGCTTGGGCATTTCGATCACAAGGTGCGCCTCGATATCATCCTGCGCGTGTCTTCGCTCAACACCGTACAGCCAGCGGCTCTCAAGGAATTGAACCAGATTCTCGAGAAGCAGTTCTCCGGTAACGCCAACACGTCGCGTACCACACTGGGCGGTATCAAGCGTGCGGCCGATATCATGAACTTTCTCGACAGCTCGATCGAAGGTTCGCTCATGGACTCGATCCGCGAGGTCGACGAAGACCTGTCGGTGCAGATCGAAGACCTCATGTTCGTCTTCAACAATCTTTCCGACGTGGACGATCGCGGTATCCAGGCGCTGCTGCGCGAAGTATCCTCGGACGTGCTGGTACTGGCGCTCAAGGGCTCCGACGAAGCAATCAAGGAAAAAATCTTCAAGAACATGTCCAAGCGTGCCTCCGAGCTGCTCCGCGACGACCTGGAAGCAAAAGGTCCGGTGCGTGTCAGCGATGTGGAAACCGCCCAGAAAGAAATCCTCACCATTGCGCGTCGTATGGCCGAGGCCGGCGAGATCGTACTCGGTGGCAAGGGTGGCGAGGAAATGATCTAAGGATTCAGCCGACTCATGTCCAGTTCCAATAAAGAATCGGCCAGCGACCTCATTCGCGCCAAGGACGCCGGGTTACTCGACATCTGGGCGCTGCCCAGCTTCGATCCGCACGTTGAGCCAGAACCAGAACCGGAGCCCGAGCTGGTCGACGAACCGGCCGAGATGGAAGAAGTACCGCTGGAGGAAGTCCAGCCACTGACCCTGGAAGAGCTGGAAAGTATTCGCCAGGAGGCCTGGAACGAAGGCTTCGCCACCGGTGAAAAGGAAGGTTTTCACAGTACTCAGCTAAAAGTGCGTCAGGAAGCGGAGGTCGTTCTTGCGGCAAAAGTCGCCAGCCTGGAACAGCTGATGGGTAACCTGCTGACACCCATCGCCGAGCAGGATACTCAGATCGAAAAGGCCGTCATTCTTCTGGTCGAGCACATCGCGCGTCAGGTTATCCAGCGTGAACTGGTCACAGATTCTGCGCAGATTGCCAGCGTCCTACGCGATGCCCTCAAGCTATTACCGATGGGCGCGCAGAATGTGCGAATTTTCATAAATCCTCAGGACTTTCTGCTGGTCAAGGCCATGCGCGAACGTCATGAGGAGTCGTGGAAGATCGTCGAAGACGAAGACTTGCTGCCGGGCGGTTGCCGTATCGAAACCGAGCATAGCCGCATCGATGCCAGCGTCGAAACACGCATCGCCCTGGCAATTTCCAAGATGCACGACCAGTTGCATGAACAGGTAACCCATCCTGCGGCAGCCGATCTGAGCGTCGATCTGGATGCCTCGCCAGGCAATGCAGCCAATGTTGACGAATCCGACGCGGATACCCTCGATGCGCCTTGAACGCACCAGTTTCGCCAAGCGCCTCGGTTCCTATGCCGAGTCGATCAGTTTGCCTGCCCAACCCGTAGTGGAAGGCCGCCTGCTGCGCATGGTAGGCCTGACGCTTGAGGCTGAGGGGCTGCGTGCGGCAATGGGTAGCCGCTGTGTGGTCATCAATGACGACAGCCATCATCCGGTTGAAGTCGAAGCCGAAGTGATGGGTTTTTCCGGTAGCAAGGTGTTTCTGATGCCGGTCGGCAGCGTGGCGGGCATCGCGCCTGGCGCGCGGGTCGTGCCGCTGGCCGACACCGGTCGCCTGCCGATGGGCATGAGCATGCTGGGCCGGGTGCTTGATGGTGCCGGTCGCCCGCTGGATGGTCGCTCGCCGATCAAGGCCGAAGACTGGGTGCCGATGGATGGCCCGACCATCAACCCGCTCAAGCGCGACCCCATCAGCCAGCCACTGGATGTCGGCATTCGCTGCATCAACGGTTTATTGACGGTTGGCCGCGGTCAGCGTCTCGGGCTGTTTGCCGGTACGGGCGTGGGCAAGAGTGTGCTGCTCGGCATGATGACGCGCTTCACCGAGGCGGACATTATCGTCGTCGGCCTGATCGGTGAGCGGGGCCGTGAGGTCAAGGAGTTCATCGAGCACATTCTCGGCGAAGAGGGCCTGAAACGTTCGGTGGTGGTCGCCTCGCCAGCCGATGACGCGCCTCTGATGCGCTTGCGAGCAGCGATGTATTGCACGCGAATCGCCGAATACTTTCGTGACAAGGGCAAGAATGTCCTGTTGCTGATGGACTCCCTGACCCGTTTTGCTCAGGCTCAGCGGGAAATCGCACTGGCCATTGGCGAGCCGCCGGCCACCAAGGGCTATCCGCCTTCGGTGTTCGCCCGTTTGCCCAAACTGGTAGAACGCGCCGGCAATGCCGAGGCGGGTGGTGGTTCGATCACCGCGTTTTACACGGTGCTGTCGGAGGGTGATGACCAGCAGGACCCGATTGCCGACTCGGCGCGTGGCGTACTCGACGGTCACATCGTGTTGTCCCGGCGCCTGGCCGAAGAGGGGCATTACCCGGCCATCGACATCGAAGCGTCCATCAGCCGGGTCATGCCCGCCGTGGTCAGCCCCGAGCACATGGCGCGTGCGCAGCATTTCAAACAGTTGTGGTCACGCTATCAGCAGACTCGCGACCTCATCAGCGTGGGGGCCTATGTAGCAGGCGGCGATCGCGAAACGGACATGGCCATTGCGCTGCATCCGGTACTGGTGCGCTACCAGCGTCAGGGCCTGCGTGACAACGAAAGCATACAAGGCAGCAGCGAGGCGCTGGCGTCGATCTTCGCACCAGCGCCTGGCGGCTGATAATCCATGGCCCAGAGTCGAGCGGCGCGTCTGGCGCCAGTGGTCGAGATGGCAGAAGCTGCCGAGCGAACCGCCGCCCAGCGCCTTGGGCACTTCCAGGGGCAGGTCAACCTTGCCAACAACAAGCTGCAGGAGCTTGACCAGTTTCGCCAGGATTATCAGCAGCAATGGTTGCAGCGCGGCAGTGCCGGGGTTTCCGGGCAATGGCTGCTGGGTTATCAGCGCTTTCTCAGTCAGCTCGATGTCGCCGTTGCCCAGCAATACAAAAGTCTCGAATGGCACAAAGCCAATCTGGATCGGGCGCGCAGCGCCTGGCAGGATTGCTACGCGCGGGTAGAGGGCTTGCGCAAGCTGGTGCAGCGCTACATGGACGAGGCGCGCAGGCTGGAGGACAAGCGCGAGCAGAAACTGCTCGACGAGTTATCGCAGCGCCTGCCGCGCCATGAACAATTCTGACGTTTGACTCAATCAGACCGCAGTGATCTCTCTGGCTGGTCTACGCTATCAATGTCTCGGTGATGAAACACCTCGAGGTTCCCATGACTGTCACTTCCGAACGTTCTGCCGATGGCCAGACGCTGACCCTTTTTATCGAAGGACGCTTCGATTTCAATTCCCATCAGGCGTTTCGCGCTGCCTATGAGGACTATCCGCAGTCGCTGAATTACGTGGTCGACCTGCGCGGTACTCATTACCTGGACAGCTCTGCGCTGGGGATGCTGTTACTGCTGCGCGATCACGCCGGGGGTGACAAGGCATTGGTGCGCCTGGTCAACTGCACGCCCGATGTGCTGAAGATTCTGGCCATTTCCAATTTCTCGAAGCTGTTCGAATTGAGCATACCCAGTGCAACCAGCCCTGAAAAAACTGTGCATTCTGATCGCTGACGACAGCGCCAGTGACCGGCTTCTGCTTTCAACTATCGTAGCGCGGCAGGGGCACCGGGTTCTTAGCGCTGCCAATGGTGTCGAAGCGGTCGCCATCTTCAAGGCTGAAAGCCCGCAGTTGATTCTGATGGACGCCATGATGCCGGTCATGGATGGCTTCGAAGCGGCGCGAAGGATCAAGGCATTGACCGGCGAATCGCTGGTGCCGATCATCTTCCTGACCTCGCTCACCGAAGGCGAAGCGCTTGCACGTTGCCTGGACGCCGGTGGCGACGATTTCATGTCCAAGCCTTACAACCCGCTGGTACTGGCCGCCAAGCTCAACGCCATGAACCGTCTGCGGGTATTGCACGAAACTGTCCGCCAGCAGCGTGACCAGATCGCCAGGCACCATGAGTATCTGCTCAATGAGCAGCGTGTCGCCAAGGCGGTGTTCGATCAGATCGCCCACGCCGGTTGCCTGGGGGCGAGCAATATCCGCTACCTGCAGTCCCCCTACGCACTGTTCAACGGCGACCTGATGCTGGCCGCCTACACACCCGCCGGGCACATGCAGGTGCTGCTCGGGGATTTCACCGGACATGGCTTGCCGGCTGCGGTGGGTGCGATGCCACTTGCAGAAGTGTTCTACGGCATGACCGCCAAGGGCTATGGCCTGGTTGAAATCCTCCGTGAAATGAACGCCAAGCTCAAACGCATCCTCCCGGTCGATATGTTTTGTTGTGCGACGCTGCTGTGTATCAATCTGCCGCAGCGGCAGGTCGAGGTCTGGAGCGGTGGCCTGCCCGACGGCTACCTGTTGCGCGGCGCGCAGGGCGAGCATGTGCCGCTGGCCTCGAATCATCTGCCATTGGGCGTATTGAGCGTCGATGCCTTCGACGCGCGCACCGACGTGTATCCGTTGGCGCCGGGTGACCGCATATTTCTGCTGTCCGACGGCGTGCTTGATACCAGTAACAGTCAGGAAGAGCTGTTCGGCGCGCAACGTCTGCGACAGGTTCTGTCTGCCAATCGCGAGCCGCACTTGCTGATCGAGGAGATCCTCGTGGCGCTCAACGAGTTTGGCGGCAAGGCGCGTGACGATGTCAGCCTGTTGGAGGTCAGCGCTGTCGAGGCGCCGCTGGAAAATTTGCCTGTCATGATGTATTCGGACAGCGGCGCCTCCAGCCCGCTGGACTGGTCGGCCAGTTTCGAGTTTCGTGCCTCGACGCTCAAGCGTTTCAACCCTCTGCCTTATGTCCTGCAATTGCTGCTGGAGGTACATGGCCTGCGTGATCAGGGTGCCGCACTGCACATGGTGCTCGGCGAGCTGTACAGCAATGCGCTGGAGCACGGTGTGCTAGGGTTGGATTCGGCGCTCAAGCATGATGCAACGGGGTTCGCGCTCTATTATCAGCAGCGGGCAGAGCGTCTTGACAGGCTGCAGTCAGGCTTCATCCGGGTGAGCCTGCAGGTCGAAGCGGTCGAGCAGGGCGGTCGGCTGACCCTCAGTGTCGAGGACAGCGGCCAGGGTTTCGATGTGGAAAAGACCCGGACGCTGACGCCTGCCAGCAATGAACTGTATGGTCGCGGGCTGCATCTGGTCTGTGAATTGAGTCGCGAGGCCAGGTGGTCCAGGGATGGCAGGACCGCCTGCGTGGAATTTTGCTGGGAGGGAGTGGCATAATCCCCGCCTGGAGTCTTGATCAAGGAGTGAACAAGTGTCGATTCATCTGGATTACAGCGTTTTGACTGCCTTGCAGGAGGTCATGGAGGACGAATATCCAACCTTGCTGGATGTTTTTCTCAAGGATTCCGAGCAGCGTATCGCGCAGTTGCGTCTGGCTGTCGGGTCGCGCAATCCTGATTTCCAGGAACTGAGCCTTAATGCTCACAGTTTCAAGGGCAGCAGCAGCAACATGGGCGCCTTGCAGCTTTCCGAGCTATGTCGCCAGCTCGAGGAGCAAGCCCGCCAGCAGCAGTTCGCAGGTCTGGCAGAATTGATTGGCACAATCGACAGTGAATACATGACGATTCGCGGGTTGTTCAATTCCGAGCGGCAGCTGTTCGTCAGCTGAGCCCTGAAGTCTCCCTCGATTCCCGTTATGGAGATCATTTAAAAATTGGCCCGCATATTGCTAGCTACTCTGGTAAGGCGATAACCAGCAGCTGATGCGGAGACCGAAATGCCCCTTGCTACCAATGCGCTTCTTCAGGCCACAACCCCTGTGACCGCCAGGTCCGGTGTGGCCAATAATGCGGTCAAGTCTGCTGACAGCAGCAAGGACGGGGCCTCCAGCTTTTCCAATGTCTATGCAAAGCAGGCGAAAGACACCGTCCCTGCGCGTGACGATGCGCCCGTAAAACCAGCTCGCGACAAGACCGCGCCTGACAAGGACAAGGTTGCCGCTGGCAAGGACAAGCCTGCAAGCGATCAGACGAATGCCGCCGACAAGTCGAGCGTTGCCGATAGCGGCAATGATTTGCCAGCCAAGTCGGCAAGTGCGGACGATGACGCGGCGCATTCCGACTCGAAGCAGGACGATGCGCAGGCCTCTGCCGATCCGGCGCTGACTGAGGGCCAGGCGGTCGTCGATCCGGCCCTTGACCCGGCATTGCAGGCAATGGCCGCACAGGCTCCCGCGGCGCCTGTAGCCAAGGCGCCACCAAGTGCGGAAGTTGTCACCGCACCAGTGGTCTCGGCGCTCACCACCACTCAGGCGGCACCGCCAGTCGTGGCCGAAGACGCCTTCAATCCCGACGCCGATCCTCTGGACGGTCTGGATGCCGTGCAGTTGGCGCTGGAAAACGCCACTGCCAAGACTCAACTGGCTGCGCAGAACGCTCAGGCTGCCAACAAGGCGACGCCGAGCAACGCTGAAGCTGACCCCAATCAGAATATCGTCAATAACCTGTCGGTCCTGAGCGAGCAACTTCCCTCCGAAGGCAGCAGCACTGAAAGCAGTGACAAGTCGTTCAGCGGTTTGATCGGTGAGGGTCTGAAGGATGTCAAAGGCGCCGCCGGCGACACGCGCGTCGACAACTTTGCCGATCGCCTCGCTGCGCTCAGTCAGGCCGCGCAACCGGCACGCGCAGCGGCAGCACCTGCCGCGCCCTTGATGAACCAGCCGTTGGCCATGCATCAAAGCGGCTGGACCGAAGGCATCGTCGACCGCGTCATGTACCTGTCGAGCCAGAATCTCAAGACCGCCGATATCAAGCTGGAACCTGCCGAACTCGGTCGTCTCGATATTCGTATCAACATGGCGCCTGAGCAGCAGACCCAGGTGACCTTCATGAGCGCCCATATGGGTGTACGTGATGCACTGGAAAGCCAGATGTCGAAGTTGCGTGAGTCGTTCGTGCAGCAGGGGCTTGGCAACGTCGACGTCAATGTTTCCGACCAGTCGCAACAGCAGGCCCAGCAACAGGCTCAGGAGCAGGCCAGCCGTGCCCAGCGCAGCGGTCGTGGCGGTGGCATGAGTTCCAGCGATACCTCCGATGAAATCGCAGGCGTCGATGCAGCCATTCCGGTCAGCCAGCCAGCGGCACGTGTGATCGGCACCAGTGAGATCGATTATTACGCGTGAGGCTCTTGAGTTGCATGGCAGCCGCGACGCGATGTCATGCATTGCATGAACTTGATGGCGCAGAAATGCTTTTTTAACGCGATGGCACAGACGACCCAAATTGCGACGTAAGTGACAGGGCGAAGTCGGGCCGGAAACGGAGTTGCGGGTTTTGCCTACTTTGGCCCCATCAAAGTAGGTCGCCGAGGGGCGAAAAGGTGACTTGAGTCGAACCTCAATCCACCTGAGAACGAAAAACCATTGTGTGACGCGGAGCGTCACGAACTGCATTTCCACGCGGAGCGTGGGGACGATAGTCGTGGCAGCCGCGACACGACGTCATGAACTGCATTCCCACGCGGAGCGTGAGGAACGATAGTCATTAGCTCCCGAACTTTGCCTTTAGTCAAACTGCCCTAAAGTACTTTCACAAGAATCACGATCCCTCCGCGCCCAGGCGCGTAACCGTTTGTGTCCAATACATCTCCGCCTCGTACAACTCTGGCATAACACTTGCTCTGCCTCTGTCACGTATTGAAGAACCTCTTGAATAGTGACGGATTATTGGCATGGCGCAGAGCGAAGAAGTTAAAGACCCCGCGACCACAGGCAAAGGTAAAGGCAAACTCAAGCTCATTATCATCGCCGTCGTGGCGCTGCTGCTGGCCGTAGGCTTGTCGGTGGGCGCGACCTGGTTCCTCATGCACAAGAGCGAAAGCAAGGAAGATCCAGCGGCGGCCGCAGCGGCAGCCAACGTCAAGCCAGTGGCGGTGTTCGAACCGATGACCCCGGCCTTTGTGGTCAACTTCAACGCCAATGGCCGCCAACGCTATATGCAGGTGAGCATCACCATGCTGGGCCGTAACGCCGCCGACATGGAAGCGCTGAAGGTCCACATGCCATTGATCCGCAACAATCTGGTCATGCTGTTTGCAGCCATTCCCTTCGAATCGCTGGCTTCGCCGATCGGCCAGGAAATGCTGCGTCAGAAAGCGACCGCCAGCATTCAGGAAGTCGCGCAGAAAGAACTCGGCAAGACTGTGATCGAACAGCTGCTCTTCACTAACTTCGTATTGCAGTAGGACTCTCACATGGCCGTGCAAGACCTGCTCTCCCAGGACGAGATCGATGCGCTGCTGCATGGCGTCGACGATGGGATGGTCCAGACTGACAACAACAGCGAACCTGGCAGTGTCAAAAGTTACGACCTGACCAGCCAGGACCGGATCGTCCGCGGACGCATGCCGACGCTGGAAATGATCAACGAGCGCTTCGCCCGCTACACACGTATCAGCATGTTCAACCTGCTGCGCCGCTCGGCTGACGTGGCGGTGGGCGGTGTTCAGGTCATGAAATTCGGTGAGTACGTGCATTCCCTGTACGTGCCGACCAGCCTCAATCTGGCCAAGATCAAGCCGCTGCGTGGCACCGCGCTGTTCATTCTCGACGCCAAGCTGGTGTTCAAGTTGGTGGATAACTTTTTCGGCGGTGACGGTCGTCACGCCAAGATCGAAGGCCGAGAGTTCACGCCAACCGAACTGCGTGTCGTGCGCATGGTGCTGGATCAGGCGTTTGTCGACCTCAAGGAGGCCTGGCAGGCGATCATGGAAGTCAATTTCGAGTACATCAACTCGGAAGTGAACCCGGCCATGGCCAACATCGTCGGGCCGAGCGAGGCTGTAGTGATCTCCACCTTCCACATCGAACTCGATGGCGGTGGCGGCGATCTGCACGTGACCATGCCGTACTCGATGATCGAGCCGATCCGCGAAATGCTCGATGCCGGTTTCCAGTCTGATCTGGACGACCAGGACGAGCGCTGGGTCAACGCGCTCAAGGAAGACGTGCTGGACGTCAACGTTCCGCTCACCACGACCATCGCCCAGCGCCAGTTGCCATTGCGGGACATCCTGCACATGCGCCCTGGTGATGTGATCCCTGTGGAACTGGGCGATTCGCTGGTCTTGCGTGCCAATGGCGTACCTTCGTTCAAGGTCAAGCTTGGCTCGCACAAGGGCAAGATGGCCCTGCAAGTAATCGAACCCATAGCGCGACGCTGACCAGTCTGGTCAACGTCGGAAATTGTTGCGTAACTGAAATACTGCGTGCAGAGGACAACCGATGGCTGATGAAAACGATACGATGTCTGCTGAAGATCAGGCATTGGCGGATGAGTGGGCTGCTGCATTGGGCGAAGCTGGCGACAGCCAGGCTGATATCGATGCGCTGCTGGCTGCGGATGCCGGAAATTCGGGTAGCCGGATGGCGATGGAAGAGTTTGGCAGCGTGCCGAAAAGCACCGGTCCGGTTTCTCTGGATGGTCCCAACCTGGATGTGATTCTCGACATTCCGGTGTCGATCTCCATGGAAGTGGGCAGTACCGACATCAACATCCGCAACCTGCTGCAGCTCAACCAGGGCTCGGTGATCGAACTGGATCGTCTGGCAGGCGAACCCCTTGATGTGCTGGTCAACGGCACACTGATCGCGCATGGCGAGGTGGTGGTGGTCAATGAAAAGTTCGGCATCCGTCTGACCGACGTGATCAGCCCGAGCGAACGCATCAAGAAGCTGCGCTAAGTGAGGCGCTGGCTGAGTGTTCTGCTGACCCTGCCATCGCTGGCCTGGGCCGCCGAACCCGCCGTTCAGGCGGCGCCTGCACAAGTGGCCAATACGGTCTCCGGCGGTATGGGCGGGCAGGTGGTGCAACTGCTGTTCGGTCTGATCCTGGTGATTGGCCTGATTTTCGTACTCGCGTGGCTGATGCGCCGGGTGCAGCGCGTCGGGCCGAACAGCAATCAGGTGATCGAGCTGGTGAGCTCGCGCGCGCTGGGGCCGCGTGATCGGCTGGTGCTGGTGCAGATCGGCAATGAACAAGTGCTGCTGGGCATTACGCCCGGGCGAATCACGCCTTTGCATGTGCTCAAGGAGCCCGTGCAGGTGCCGGTGCGCGAGCAGGCTACCCCTGAATTCGCTCAGCGCCTGATGGAGCTGATGGGCAAGGATAAGGACAAGAAGTAATGGGCGCCTTGCGTTTCCTGATACTGCTGTTGCTGGTGATGGTGACGCCCGCTGCGCTGGCGGCCGATCCGCTGTCGATCCAGGCGATCACGCTGTCCAATGGTGCCGATGGTCAGCAGGAGTATTCGGTCAGTCTGCAGATTCTGCTGATCATGACCGCGCTGAGCTTCATTCCGGCGTTCGTCATGTTGATGACCAGCTTCACGCGGATCATCATCGTCTTCTCGATTCTGCGTCAGGCCCTCGGCTTGCAGCAGACGCCGTCGAACCAGATCCTCACCGGCATGGCGTTGTTTCTGACCATGTTCATCATGGCGCCGGTATTCGACCGGGTGAATCAGGATGCCTTGCAGCCTTATCTGGCCGAGAAGCTTTCGGCGCAGGATGCGGTGGCCAAGGCGCAAGTGCCGATCAAGGACTTCATGCTGGCCCAGACGCGCACCAGCGACCTCGAGCTGTTCATGCGCCTGTCCAAGCGCACCGACATCCCGACCCCGGATGCCGCGCCGTTGACCATTCTGGTTCCGGCGTTCGTGATTTCGGAGCTCAAGACAGCGTTTCAGATCGGCTTCATGATCTTCATTCCATTTCTGATCATCGATCTGGTGGTGGCCAGTGTGCTGATGGCGATGGGTATGATGATGCTGTCGCCGCTGATCATTTCTCTGCCGTTCAAGATCATGCTGTTTGTGCTGGTGGACGGCTGGGCGCTGATTGTCGGCACCCTGGCCGGCAGTTTTGGTGGCGTATGAGCCGTTTCACTGAGGAGTCTGCCCGATGACGCCGGAAGTAGCCGTCGATCTGTTCCGCGAGGCCCTGTGGCTGACCACTGTGCTGGTTGCGATTCTTGTTGTGCCAAGCCTGTTGTGCGGTCTGCTGGTGGCAATGTTTCAGGCGGCCACGCAGATCAACGAACAGACCCTGAGCTTCCTGCCGCGCCTGCTGGTGATGCTCGTCACCCTCATCGTCATCGGCCCGTGGCTGTTGAAAATATTCATGGAATACATGCTGTCGTTGTACACCAGTATTCCGACCCTGATCGGCTAGCATCGCATGCAGCCGATGCTCGCGCTGACCGATACCCAGATCAGTACCTGGGTAGCCAGCTTCATGTTGCCGCTGTTTCGCATCATCGCGTTGCTGATGACCATGCCGATCATCGGCACCACGCTGGTCCCGCGTCGGGTGCGCATGTACCTCGCCGTGGCGATCACCGTGGTTGTCGCGCCTGCGCTGCCAGCCATGCCGCCCGTGCAGGCGCTCGACCTGAGCGCGCTATTGCTGATCGGCGAACAGATCATCATCGGCGCCGGGATGGGCCTGTCGCTGCAGTTGTTCTTCCATATCTTTGTGGTCGCCGGGCAGATCATCTCGACGCAGATGGGGATGGGCTTTGCCTCGATGGTCGACCCTACCAACGGTGTCTCCTCCGCCACCATTGGCCAGTTCTTCACGATGCTGGTCACCCTGTTGTTCCTGGCCATGAACGGTCATCTGGTGGTGCTGGAAATCCTCGTCGAGAGCTTTACCACGATGCCGGTCGGCAGTGGTTTGCTGGTCAATAACTTCTGGGAACTGGCCAACGGGCTGGGCTGGGTACTGGCTTCGGGTCTGCGGCTGGTGTTGCCTGCGATTACCGCGCTGCTGATCATTAACATCGCTTTTGGCGTCATGACCCGTGCCGCGCCGCAGCTCAACATCTTTTCCATCGGTTTCCCGCTCACGCTGGTGTTGGGCATGGTCATTCTGTGGATGACCATGGGCGACATTCTCAATCAGTATCAACCGATCGCTACGCAGGCCTTGCAGGCGTTGCGCGACATGGTGAGGGCTCGTTGAATGGCAGAAAACGAGAATGGCCAGGACAAGACAGAAGACCCCACGGAAAAAAAGGTCAAGGACTCACGGGCTGACGGCCAGATCGCTCGCTCCAAGGAACTGACCACGCTGGTGGTGATGCTGATGGGGGCGGGCGGGCTGTTGATGTTCGGCTCCGATATCGCCCTGATGATGTCCGAGCTGATGCGTGACAACTTCACGATATCCCGCGAAACCCTGATGGATCAGTCCTACATGGGCAAGGCGCTGCTCAGTTCCGGGATGCACGCGCTGGTCGTGGTTCTGCCATTTCTGATCGCCATGCTGGTTGCCGCACTGGTGGGGCCGATCATGCTCGGCGGCTGGCTGTTCGCCACCAAATCATTGATGCCCAAGTTCAGCCGCATGAATCCGGCAGCAGGGCTCAAACGCATGTTTTCGCCGCATGCGCTGGTCGAATTGCTCAAGTCTTTCGGCAAATTCCTGATCACTCTGGCGGTTGCGCTGGTGGTCCTGAACAATGAGCGCAAGGACCTGGTCGCGATTGCCCACGAGCCGCTTGAGCAGGCCATGATTCACAGCCTGATGGTGGTGGGCTGGAGCAGTTTCTGGATGGCATGTGGCCTGATATTCATCGCGGCGGCGGACGTGCCGTTCGTGTTGTATGAGGCGCACAAGAAGCTGCTGATGACCAAGCAGGAGGTGCGCGACGAGCACAAGAACAGCGAGGGCAGCCCGGAGGTCAAGCAACGTATTCGCCAGTTGCAGCGTGAAATGTCCCAGCGACGCATGATGGCCTCCGTCCCTGAGGCTGACGTGATCATTACCAACCCGACACACTTCGCCGTCGCCCTCAAATACGATCCCGAGCAGGGCGGGGCACCGATGTTGCTGGCCAAGGGTACTGATCTGGTGGCGCTGAAAATTCGCGAAATCGGCGCGCATAACGAGATCCTGATTCTGGAATCTGCGGCACTGGCGCGTTCCATTTACTACAGCACCGAACTTGATCAGGAAATTCCCGCCGGCCTGTATCTGGCCGTCGCCCAGGTGCTGGCCTACGTCTATCAGATCCGCCAGTTCCGCGCCGGCCAGGGCAAGCGCCCCGACCCTCTGGGCGACATCAAAATCCCTCCCGACCTGCAGCGCGACGCGTAGTCCGGTCCCCTCTCGCGACGTTCGGGCATCAATCTGAAAGGCCCTGGTTTCAGACGCTCCGCGTCCGCTCTTGCACAGGCAAACGAGAAGATTTTTCTGACTGCGCTCAGCGCACTGGATTTACGTGATTTCTGTGTCTAAAGCCTTACCGCCACTGGCTTTGTAAAAGTTGGACAGCTTTTTGCAACAGGGTCGATACAGGGCGCCATCGGCGTCAATGTTTTGATCTAGTGCGCAGGTAACGAATCAGTGGATCGCTCTCAATTACTCAGTAGCGCACGCAGCAATATCACAGGCCTGGGCCGTGGTCAGTTGGGCGTTCCGTTGTTGTTGCTGGTCATGATGGCAATGATGATGTTGCCTATGCCGCCATTCCTGCTGGACGTGTTCTTCACGTTCAACATCGCACTGTCCATCGTCGTGCTGCTGGTGTGTGTGTACGCCCTGCGGCCGCTGGACTTCTCGGTATTTCCGACCATTCTGCTTGTCGCCACGTTGCTGCGTCTGGCGCTGAACGTCGCTTCCACTCGGGTGGTCATGCTTCACGGGCAGGACGGCCACGCCGCTGCGGGCAAGGTTATTCAGGCCTTCGGTGAAGTGGTGATCGGTGGTAACTATGTCGTTGGTATCGTGGTGTTCGCGATTCTGATGATCATTAACTTCGTGGTAATCACCAAGGGTGCCGGCCGTATTTCCGAGGTGAGCGCGCGCTTCACCCTCGACGCGATGCCCGGCAAACAGATGGCGATCGACGCCGACCTCAACGCCGGCCTCATCGATCAGCCGGAAGCCAAGCGCCGCCGTGCCGAAGTTGCCCAGGAAGCCGAGTTCTACGGTTCCATGGACGGTGCCAGTAAATTCGTGCGCGGCGATGCGATTGCCGGTCTGCTGATTCTGTTCATCAACCTGATTGGCGGCATGCTGGTCGGTATCCTGCAACACAACATGACCTTCGCCGACGCAGGCCGCGTTTACACCCTGCTGACCATCGGTGACGGTTTGGTGGCGCAATTGCCATCACTGCTGCTGTCCACCGCCGCCGCGATCATGGTGACCCGTGCTTCCGGTTCGGAAGAGATGGGCAAGCTCATCAATCGTCAGATGTTCGCTTCGCCCAAGGCGCTGGCGGTTTCCGCTGCGGTCATGATCGTGATGGGGCTGGTGCCGGGCATGCCGCACTTCTCCTTCATCAGCCTCGGCCTGGTGGCTGCAGGCGGCGCGTATCTGCTCTGGAAGAAAGAAAATCAGGTGAAAGTCGAGGCGCTGGCCGAAGTGCAGCGTCAACAGGACCTGCTGCCTTCGCCGACCCGCGTTCAGGACGCCAAGGAACTGGGTTGGGATGACGTGACGCCCATCGATATCATCGGCCTGGAAGTGGGTTACCGCCTGATTCCGCTGGTGGATCGCAACCAGGGCGGTCAGCTGCTGGCGCGTATCAAGGGCGTGCGCAAGAAGCTCTCGCAAGAGCTCGGCTTCCTGATGCCCACCGTGCACATTCGCGACAACCTCGATCTGGCGCCCAGTGCCTATCGTCTGACGCTGATGGGCGTGATTCTGGCCGAGGCCGAGATCTACCCGGATCGCGAACTGGCGATCAACCCCGGTCAAGTGTTCGGCACCCTGAACGGCATTACCGCCAGAGACCCGGCGTTTGGTCTGGAAGCCGTGTGGATCGAAATCAGCCAGCGCAGTCAGGCGCAGTCGCTGGGGTACACCGTCGTCGATGCCAGTACTGTAGTGGCAACCCACTTGAACCAGATTCTCTACAAGCATTCGCATGAGCTGATCGGCCACGAGGAAGTCCAGCAATTGATGCAGTTGCTGGCCAAAAGCTCGCCCAAGCTGGCTGAAGAGCTGGTGCCTGGCGTGCTGTCGCTGTCTTCGCTGCTCAATGTGCTGCAGGCGCTGCTGGCTGAACACGTACCTGTGCGGGACATTCGCAGCATTGCAGAGGCTATCGCCAACAACGCCGGGAAGAGTCAAGATACCGCCGCTTTGGTGGCCGCAGTGCGAGTGGGTCTGAGCCGCGCAATCGTCCAAAGCATTGTAGGCGTTGAGCCGGAGCTGCCTGTTATCACTCTGGAACCAAGGTTGGAACAGATATTGCTCAATAGTTTGCAGAAGGCTGGTCAGGGTCAGGAAGAAGGCGTTCTTCTTGAGCCAAGCATGGCTGAGAAGCTCCAGCGTTCGTTGATTGAGGCCGCCCAGCGTCAGGAGATGCAAGGGTTGCCGGTAATTCTTCTGGTAGCAGGGCCTGTCCGGGCGATGCTGTCACGATTTGGACGATTGGCTGTACCGAACATGCATGTTCTGGCGTATCAGGAAATTCCGGACAACAAGCAAGTAACCATCGTAGCGACTGTCGGGCCAAACGGCTGAGGTAGTGAGTCATGCAAGTTAAGCGATTTTTCGCCGCCGATATGCGTCAAGCCATGAAGCTGGTTCGCGATGAGCTGGGCGCTGAAGCGGCCATCATCGGTAACCGGCGCATTGCTGGTGGCGTAGAGCTGACTGCTGCTCTGGATTACAAGCTGTCCGCCCTGGCACCGCGTGTGCCGAACATGGAGCTGGAAGACGAGCTGCGCAAGACTCAGTCGCGCATCGTCTCCGCCCAGGCCGAATTGAACAACCGCAGCGACAGCGACGCATCGGTCAACCTGCAGCTGTTTTCCGGCAAGCCGGTCAACCCTGCCGATACGCACATCGAGCCGACACTCGAAGAGCCGCCGCGCCCATTCGCGTACGCACCGCCACAGGCCGCCGAGCCTGCCGTTGGCCAGCGCGCTTATGACTCGATGCGCTCCGAATTGAACGGCCTGCGCGAGCTGCTGGAAGTCCAGCTCGGCTCGCTGGCCTGGAACCAGTTGCAGGGCAGTCGTCCGCAGCAGGCCAATCTGTGGCGTCGCCTGCAACGTGTCGGCTTGTCCGGCCCGCTGTCACGCGATCTGCTGTCGATGATCCCGGAGATCGACGAGCCTCGTCAGGCCTGGCGCATGCTGCTGGCTCATCTGGCACGCATGATCGCCGTGCCGGAAGTCGAGCCGCTCGAAGAGGGCGGCGTGATTGCAATGGTCGGTCCTGCCGGCATGGGCAAGACCACCACCCTGGCCAAACTGGCAGCACGTTATGTGTTGAAGTACGGCCCGCAGAATATCGCACTGGTCAGCATGGACAGTTTCCGTATCGGCGCGCAGGAGCAGCTCAAGACCCTTGGGCGCATCCTCAACGTGCCGGTCACCCATGTCGATCCTGGCCAGTCTCTGGTTCAGGCGCTGGAACCGCTGCTGCGCAAGCGCGTGGTGCTGATTGACACCGCCGGGCTGCAGGCCAGTGATCCTGCGCTGCGCATGCAGCTGGAAAGCCTCGCGGGTCGCGGCATCAAGTCGCGCAACTATCTGGTGCTGGCAACCACCAGCCAGAAGCAGGTGCTGACAGCCGCGTATCACAGTTACAAGCGTTGTGGCCTGGCCGGATGCATTCTGACCAAGCTTGATGAAACAGCCAGCCTCGGTGAAGTCCTGAGCCTGGCGATCAGTCACGAATTACCTGTGGCCTATCTCACGGACGGACCACGCATTCCTGATGACCTGCATATTCCGCGTCGTCATCAGCTGGTAAGCCGCGCGGTGAGTGTGCAGATGCAGGATGAGCCTAGCGAGGAAGCAATGGCTGATATGTTTGCTGACCTCTATCACACCCCTGGCAAGAGAGTGGGTTAAGTGATGGATATTATTGGAATGTCCCTGCGTCAACGGTCTGCCATGCAGTGTTCATACGCGAACGTGCAGCCCTCGATGTGGTTTCGGTCTACGCAAGACAAGGTAAAGAAATAACATGGGCAGCATGCATCCCGTACAGGTTATCGCGGTGACCGGTGGCAAAGGTGGCGTCGGTAAGACTAACGTGTCAGTGAACCTTTCACTGGCCCTTGCCGAGCTTGGCCGTCGCGTCATGCTGCTGGACGCCGATCTGGGTCTGGCCAATGTCGACGTGCTGCTCGGGTTGACGCCCAAGCGCACGCTTGCCGATGTCATCGAGGGGCGTTGTGAGTTACGCGACGTGCTGTTGCAGGGGCCGGGCGGGGTTCGAATCGTACCCGCTGCTTCCGGCACCCAGAGCATGGTGCATCTGTCGCCCGCCCAGCATGCCGGCCTGATCCAGGCGTTCAGCGAGATTGGTGACAACCTCGATGTGCTGGTGATCGACACGGCCGCCGGTATCGGCGAGTCGGTGGTCAGCTTCGTGCGCGCCGCTCAGGAAGTGCTGCTGGTGGTGTGCGACGAGCCCACGTCGATCACCGATGCCTACGCCCTGATCAAACTGCTTAACCGCGATTACGGCATGAACCGCTTCCGGGTGCTGGCCAACATGGCACAGAGCCCGCAGGAAGGGCGCAACCTGTTCGCCAAGCTGACCAAAGTGACGGATCGTTTTCTCGATGTTGCGCTGCAGTATGTAGGTGCCGTGCCGTACGACGAGTGCGTACGCAAGGCGGTACAGAAACAGCGCGCCGTCTACGAAGCATTCCCGCGTTCCAAATGTGCACTGGCCTTCAAGGCCATTGCCCAGAAGGTTGATACCTGGCCGTTGCCAGCCAACCCGCGGGGTCATCTCGAGTTCTTCGTTGAGCGACTCGTTCACCAGACCAGTGCAGGGCCTGTGCAATGACTGCGAGCGGCTACCAGATGTACAGCAAGGCTTCCCGTAATTCACAATACGAGTTGATCGAGCGCTATGCGCCACTGGTCAAGCGTATCGCTTATCATCTGCTGGCGCGCTTGCCGGCCAGTGTGCAGGTCGAGGATCTGATCCAGGCCGGCATGATCGGCCTGCTTGAAGTCTCCACCAAGTATGATTCCACCAAGGGTGCGAGTTTCGAGACCTATGCCGGCATTCGCATCCGGGGTGCGATGCTCGATGAGGTGCGCAAGGGGGACTGGGCGCCACGCTCGGTACACCGTAATACGCGTATGGTCAGTGACGCAATTCGGGCAATTGAAGCTAAAACCGGCCGTGACGCTAAAGATCACGAGGTTGCGGCCGAACTCCAGTTGAGTCTCGATGATTACTACGGGATTTTGAATGACACCTTGGGCAGCCGCCTCTTCAGTTTCGACGACCTGCTGCAGGACGGCGATCATGAAGGGCTGCACGAGGATGGCGCAAGCGGATCGCTTGAGCCGTCGCGCGACCTGGAAGACGAGCGCTTCCAGGCTGCGTTGGCCGATGCAATTGCCAATCTGCCAGAGCGCGAGCGGCTGGTGTTGGCGCTGTACTACGACGAAGAGCTGAACCTCAAGGAAATCGGAGAGGTTCTCGGGGTCAGCGAATCGCGGGTCAGTCAGTTACACAGCCAGTGCGCAGCTCGTTTGCGAGGGCGTTTGGGGGAGTGGCGAGCGCGTTGACAGGCAATGTGCGGTCTATGGCCGCGCGTTGACTGCAAGCCGGCTGTGCAGAGCGTTACGTGGTAACGGGGTGGACCCGTCAGAAGCCTGTCAGGCATTGCCTCGATGGGCTTGTTTCTCAGGTCCTTGCCTGTTGTTGTGCCAAGCCCGTCGTCGTTTCGTACAGCCGGGGGTGTGCTGTGCCAGTATTGAGTGAACAGCGTGTTCAGGTGCTGAACGCGTTAAAGACTGCTTGGAGGTCGAATTGGACAAGAACATGAAAATCCTCATCGTTGATGACTTCTCAACGATGCGGCGGATCATCAAGAACCTTTTGCGTGATCTGGGGTTTACCAACACATCGGAAGCGGATGATGGTCTGACCGCATTGCCGATGCTGCAGAGCGGTGCCTTTGACTTTCTGGTGACGGACTGGAACATGCCTGGCATGTCCGGTATCGATCTGCTGCGCGAAGTCCGCAAGGACGAACGCCTCAAGAGCCTTCCCGTGCTGATGGTCACTGCCGAAGCCAAGCGTGAGCAGATCATTGAAGCTGCCCAGGCTGGGGTGAACGGTTATGTAGTCAAGCCATTCACTGCCCAAGCCCTGAAAGACAAGATCGACAAGATCTTTGAACGCGTCAATAGCTGATGCAAGCCGCGAGGGCGCTATGGATAACAATGATTCGATGGCCGACTTTGAGTCGACCTTAAAAAGACACGCGCAGGAACTTGTCACCAGCCTTGAAAAGGGTCGTTTCGGTGACGCTGTGCAACTGATCCACGAACTCAACCAGACACGCGACCGCGGCCTTTATCAGGAAGTGGGCAAGCTGACTCGTGAGCTGCACAGTGCAATCGTAAACTTTCACATCGATCCGCACATGCCTCAAGCCGAGGAAGTGTCGCAGATCACGGATGCTACCGAACGCCTGTCGTATGTGGTGAGGCTGACCGAGAATGCGGCCAACCGCACCATGGACCTGGTGGAAGAGAGTACGCCGGTCATGAACGGCCTGAGTTCCGACGCCAAGGCGTTGAGCGATGACTGGGGGCGTTTCATGCGCCGCGAAATCGGTGCCGAAGAGTTCCGCGAGCTGGCCAAGCGGGTCGATGGTTTTCTGACGCGTACCGAGAAGGAAACCCATCAGGTTTCCGCGCATCTCAACGACATTCTGCTCGCCCAGGATTACCAGGACCTTACCGGTCAGGTCATCAAGCGTGTGACGCAACTGGTGACCGAAGTCGAGAGCAATCTGCTCAAACTGGTGCTCATGGCCAGTCATGTCGATCGCTTCGCAGGCATCGAACATGACGAACAATCCATCCTCGATGAAAAAGATCCTAAAAAACATCTCACTCAGGGTGAAGGTCCGCAGATTCATGCCGATAAACGTGAAGACGTCGTATCCGGACAGGATGATGTAGACGATCTGCTATCGAGCCTCGGCTTCTAAGATCTGTAGACGGTTAATTTTAGGGAGCACCCCATGAGCTTCGGCGCCGATGAAGAAATCCTTCAGGATTTTCTGGTAGAGGCCGGCGAAATTCTGGAGCAGTTGTCAGAGCAATTGGTCGAGCTGGAAAGCCGACCGGATGATGCTGATCTGCTCAATGCAATTTTTCGCGGTTTTCACACTGTAAAAGGGGGCGCCGGCTTCCTCCAGCTCCATGAGCTGGTGGAGTGCTGCCACATCGCCGAAAACGTGTTCGACATCCTGCGCAAGGGTGAGCGTCGCGTTGATTCCGAACTGATGGACGTGGTCCTGGAAGCACTGGACACCGTCAACAGCATGTTCGGTCAGGTACGTGAACGGACTGACGTAACTCCGGCGACGCCAGAACTGCTGGCCGCGCTGTCGCGTCTGGCCGAGCCACAATCCGCCGACGAGGCCGCGGCTCCCGAGCCAGAGCCCGAGCCGGTGGTCGAAGTCCAGGCTGCTGCGGTTGCAGAGCCAGCGGCTGGCGACGAGATTACCGATGATGAATTCGAGCAACTGCTCGATTCGCTGCACGGCTCCAGCCCGGTGTCTGCAGCGCCTGCACAGGCGCCAGCAGCAGCGGCTGCGCCGGCGGGTGACGAAATCACCGATCAGGAATTTGAATCCCTGCTTGATCAGTTGCATGGCAAGGGCAAATTTGCGGCCGATGCTGCAACCGCTCCGGCCCCTGCACCTGTGGCGCAGGGCAGTGCAGCGCCTGCCGGTGACGAAATCACCGACGACGAATTCGAAGCGTTGCTCGATCAACTGCACGGCAAAGGTTCGTTTGACGCCGCGGTAGCGACGCCAGCAGCTGCTGCACCCGTAGCCGCTGCTGCCAAGGCGCCCGCTGCTGCGGCCGCGTCGGACGAAATCACCGATCACGAATTTGAAAACCTGCTCGACGAATTGCACGGCAAGGGCAAGTTCGAGCCTGAGGCGATTGTTGCCAAGGCATCTGCTCCGGCAGCCGCAGCCGCAGCGGCTGCTCCGCCACCGCCGCCACCTGCTGCCAAGCCTGCTCCGGCGTCTGCTGCGAAAGCAGAGCCGGCCAAACCTGCTTCGGCGCCAGCCCCTGCGCGCGCTCCTGCACCCAGCGGCGAAAAGCCGGTGGCGACAGAAGCCGAAACCACGGTTCGTGTCGATACCGCCCGACTGGACGAGATCATGAACATGGTCGGCGAGCTGGTGCTGGTGCGTAACCGCCTGGTACGCCTAGGTCTCAACAGCGGCGATGAAGCCATGTCCAAGGCGGTTTCCAACCTGGATGTGGTCACCGCCGATCTGCAGACTGCGGTGATGAAAACCCGCATGCAGCCGATCAAGAAAGTCTTCGGTCGCTTCCCGCGTCTGGTTCGCGACCTGGCTCGCCAGCTCAAGAAAGAGATCAACCTGGAGCTGGTCGGTGAAGAGACCGACCTCGACAAGAACCTCGTAGAGGCGCTCGCCGATCCGCTGGTCCACTTGGTGCGCAACGCTGTCGACCACGGTATCGAAACGCCGGAAGAGCGCGAAGCCACGGGCAAGTCCCGCGGCGGTCGTGTGATCCTTTCGGCGGAGCAGGAAGGCGACCATATCCTGCTGTCGATCTCCGATGACGGTAAGGGCATGGACCCTAACGTCCTGCGCTCCATTGCTGTGAAACGCGGCGTCATGGACAAGGATGCAGCCGATCGGTTGAGTGACACCGATTGCTACAACCTGATCTTCGCGCCGGGCTTCTCGACCAAGACCGAGATTTCCGATGTGTCGGGTCGCGGTGTGGGCATGGACGTGGTCAAGACCAAGATCTCCCAGCTCAATGGCTCGATTAATATCTATTCGACCAAGGGCCAGGGTTCGAAGATCGTCATCAAGGTGCCGTTGACCCTGGCGATCATGCCGACCCTGATGGTGATGCTGGGCAACCAGGCCTTCGCTTTCCCGCTGGTCAACGTCAACGAAATCTTCCACCTGAACCTGTCGACTACCAACGTGGTTGATGGCCAGGAAGTGGTGATCGTACGTGACAAGGCCTTGCCGCTGTTCTACCTCAAGCGCTGGCTGGTCAGTTCTGCGGCTCATGAGGAACAGCACGAAGGGCACGTAGTGATCCTGACGGTCGGCACTCAGCGCATCGGTTTTGTCGTCGATCAGCTGGTCGGTCAGGAAGAAGTGGTCATCAAACCGCTGGGCAAGATGCTGCAAGGTACGCCGGGCATGTCGGGCGCCACCATCACCGGTGACGGTCGCATTGCCCTGATTCTCGATGTACCGAGCATGCTCAAGCGTTACGCCGCACGGCGTATCTGAACCCGGGGTTGCGGGCAGCCTGGCTGCCTGCGACACCTATTGGAGTGTTTATGGCAGTCAAGGTCCTGGTGGTGGATGATTCCGGTTTTTTCCGCCGCCGCGTTACGGAAATTCTTTCTTCGGACCCCAACATTGTAGTTGTCGGCACCGCCACCAACGGCAAGGAAGCGATTGAGCAGGCGCTGGCACTCAAGCCGGATGTCATCACCATGGACTACGAAATGCCGATGATGGATGGCATTACGGCAGTTCGCCACATCATGCAGCGTATCCCCACCCCGGTATTGATGTTCTCGTCGCTGACGCACGAAGGTGCGCGCGTGACGCTGGATGCTCTTGACGCCGGTGCGGTGGATTTCCTGCCCAAGAATTTCGAAGATATCTCGCGCAATCCGCAGAAGGTCAAGCAACTGCTGTGCGAGAAAATCAACAGCATTTCACGCAGCAACCGCCGTTCCAGCGGCTTCGGTTCAGCCAGTGCAGCTCCGGCCGCACCGGCTCCTTCGACGTTGTCCAGCCGCGCGTCTGCGCCAGCCCCTGCACCTGCCAGGACGGTGCCGTCACGCACGGCGACACCTGCTCCGGCTCCGGCTGCTCCGGCCACTCATGCGCCGGCGCACCCGACTACTTCAGGCACAGCCAAGCGTAAGGCCTACAAACTGGTGGCCATCGGCACCTCAACCGGCGGTCCGGTCGCGCTGCAACGGGTGCTGACTCAATTGCCAGCCAATTTTCCGGCACCACTGGTGCTGATTCAGCATATGCCTGCGGCGTTTACCAAGGCATTTGCCGAACGTCTCGACAAGCTCTGCAAGATCAGCGTCAAGGAAGCGGAAGACGGCGACGTGCTGCGTCCTGGCCTGGCGCTGCTGGCGCCGGGTGGCAAGCAGATGATGGTTGACGGGCGCGGTACGGTGAAGATTCTGCCGGGCGACGAACGTCTCAATTACAAGCCGTGCGTCGACATCACCTTTGGCTCGGCTGCCAAGTCCTACGGCGACAAGGTGCTCTCGGTGGTCCTGACTGGTATGGGTGCCGACGGCCGCGAGGGCGCGCGACTGCTCAAGCAGGCCGGCAGTACCGTGTGGGCGCAGGATGAAGCGAGCTGCGTGATTTATGGCATGCCGATGGCCATCGTCAAGGCCGAACTCGCGGATGCGATCTACAGCCTCGACGACATCGGTCGGCACTTGGTAGAGGCCTGTCTCTGATGGATGTACTGAGCCTTATCGGTCTGATTCTGGCGTTTGTCGCAATCATTGGTGGTAATTTTCTCGAAGGCGGGCACCTCGGTGCCTTGCTCAATGGCCCGGCAGCTCTGATCGTGCTGGGCGGTACGCTCGGTGCTTCGCTGTTGCAGTCGCCGATGAGTGCGTTCATGCGTGCCATGAAAATCATCCACTGGATCATTTTCCCGCCACGTATCGATCTGCCCGGTGGGGTTGACCGGGTCATCGGCTGGAGCATGACCGCCCGCAAAGAGGGCTTGCTGGGTCTTGAAACCGTAGCCGATTCCGAGCCAGACGGTTATGCCCGCAAAGGGTTGCAACTGTTGGTCGACGGTGCCGAGCCTGCAGCGATTCGCAGCATTCTTGAAGTGGATTTCATCACCCAGGAAACCCGCGATATCCAGGCTGCGAAAGTATTCGAAAGCATGGGCGGCTACGCGCCGACCGTGGGTATCATCGGCGCGGTCATGGGCCTGATTCATGTCATGGGCAACCTGGCTGACCCCAGTCAACTGGGCAGCGGTATCGCCGTCGCCTTCGTTGCCACGATCTATGGCGTGGCCATGGCCAACCTGATCCTCCTGCCAGTGGCGAATAAGCTCAAGGCCATCGCCCACCGTCAGGCGCGCTATCGCGAAATGTTGCTTGAAGGTCTGTTGTCCATCGCCGAGGGTGAGAACCCGCGCTCCATCGAACTCAAGCTGCAAGGCTTCATGGAGTAACAGCGCATGGCTCGCCGTCGTCAGGTCGAAGAACATGAAAATCACGAACGCTGGCTGGTGTCGTATGCCGACTTCATTACCTTGCTGTTCGCGTTTTTCGTGGTGATGTACTCGATTTCCTCGGTCAACGAAGGCAAGTACAAGATTCTGTCCCAGGCATTGGTCGGTGTGTTCAATGACACCGAACGCACCATGAAGCCGATCCCCATCGGTGAGCAGCGCCCGGTTTCAGTCAAGCCCGCCGAGCCGCTGGTCAAGGACAGCGAGCAGACTGACGCAGGCATAGGTCAGGCGTCCGATGACCCGTTGCAGACCATTGCCCAGGACGTGCGCGATGCGTTCGGTGACCTGATCAAGTCCGACCAGATGACTGTGCGCGGCAACGAACTGTGGATCGAGATCGAACTCAACTCCAGCATGCTTTTCGGCAGTGGCGATGCGATGCCCAGCGACAAGGCCTTCACCATCATCGAAAAGGTCGCCGGGATCGTCAAACGCTTCGACAACCCGATCCATGTCGAGGGCTTTACCGACGACCAGCCGATCAGCACTGCACAATTTCCGACCAACTGGGAGCTGTCTTCAGCACGTTCTGCCAGCATTGTGCGCATGCTCGCCATGGACGGTGTCAATCCGGCGCGTCTCGCTTCGGTGGGCTATGGTGAGTTTCAGCCGATCGCCCCCAACACCAGCACCGTCGGACGCGCCAAGAACCGCCGTGTAGTGCTGGTTATCTCGCGCAATCTGGATGTTCGCCGCAGCCTGACCAGTGCTGGATCGGCCAATGTGCAACCGGATGCCGCATTGAGGCGTGCTGGCACACAAACTGCACCGGTGCCAGCAAAGCCGCCGGTACGCGCGAACGCCGTCAATTCTCCGTCACCCGCCCCCTAAACATCGTATCGGTATGGTCGTCGCTGTACGGAAGGAAAAACATTAATGAGAGTCTGGGCAGTAGCCAACCAGAAAGGTGGAGTCGGAAAGACCACCACGACCATTGCCCTGGCCGGTTTGCTGGCCGATTCAGGCAAGCGCGTGGTCGTGGTCGATCTGGACCCTCACGGCTCCATGACCAGTTATTTCGGGCATAACCCGGACGAACTGGAACACAGTGCTTTCGATCTGTTTCTGCATAAAGGCGCGGTGCCGGAGGGTCTTCCCGGCCAGTTGCTGCTGCCTACCAGCGATAAACGTATCTCGCTGATACCCTCCAGCACCGCGCTCGCCACACTGGAGCGTCAATCACCGGGTCAGAGCGGCCTGGGCCTGGTTGTCGCAAAAAGTCTGGCTCAGTTGTGGCAGGATTTTGACTATGCGTTGATCGACAGTCCGCCGCTGCTGGGCGTTCTCATGGTCAATGCTCTGGCGGCCAGCCAGCAGCTGGCGATTCCGGTGCAGACCGAGTTTCTGGCCGTGAAAGGTCTGGAGCGCATGGTCAATACGCTGACCATGATCAACCGTTCGCGCAAGGTGCCGCTGCCTTATACCATCGTGCCGACATTGTTCGACCGTCGTACCCAGGCATCGCTGGGCACCTTGAAATTGCTGCGCGACAGCTTCCCCGAGCATGTCTGGCAAGCCTATGTGCCGGTCGATACACGATTGCGCGATGCCAGCCGACTGGGGCTTACGCCGTCGCAGAACGACAGCAAGAGTCGTGGTGTGATCGCTTACCGGGCATTGCTCAAGCATATGCTCGCCGAGCAGCTCAATGCGCAGGTGGCCTGACGTGAACGTCTACTCTTTCTACATTGTTTGCTCAAGTGATGCCTCAATGCGGCCGATAACTGTATCAGGCTGCACATGCTCCATTTTTTGTTGGGCCCCGGTATGAACCGCCCTGTAGAAGTTGCAACACGACCCAAACTGGCTTTGCAGTCCTACCTGGACGCATTGTTGTACGACGCGACTGAAGTGCTCGAAGAGCCCGTCAGCAGCATCGATGAATTTCAGGCGGCTGTGCTCGAAGAGCAGGCCTTTGATGCGCGGATGCAAGCGCAGATCAAGCCGCTGGCCGTCGCGGTTGCCGCACCGGCTCCGGTGGCGGTAGCGGTCAAGGTTGAGGCGCCTGCGCCAGTGGTTGAAGTCGCTCCGGTGATCGTTGCCGAAGCGCTGCAGGTTGAAGTGGCTCAGGTTGAGGAGGCAGTGCCAACCGTTGCGCTGGTAGAACCGGTCGCCGAGTTGAGCACGCTGGCAGCCCAGCGTACACCGACACCACCGCCGACCAGTGATGGTCGTCCGGCATGGGCTGCCGAGCCGTTCGAATGCCTGTTGTTCGATGTGGCCGGTCTGACACTGGCGGTTCCGTTGGTGTGCCTGGGGTCGATTTATCCGCTGGCGGGGCAGGAGCTGACGCCGCTGTTCGGTCAGCCGGACTGGTTTCTCGGGATCCTGCCTTGTCAGGCAGGCAACCTGAAAGTGTTGGATACGGCGCGCTGGATCATGCCTGATCGCTACCGCGACGATTTTCGCCAGGGATTGCAGTACGTGATTTCGGTGCAGGGATACGAGTGGGGGCTGGCGGTGCATCAGGTCAGTCGTTCGTTGCGTCTTGATCCGAACGAGATCAAATGGCGCGCGCAGCGAGGTCATCGTCCATGGCTGGCGGGCACGGTCATCGAGCACATGTGCGCGTTGCTGGATGTTGCAGAGTTGGCCGAGCTGATAGCCAGTGGCGCGGTCAAGCAGTTGAACAAGTCGAAATAATCATGGGTCGGTGCCAGTGGCGTCACCTGCAAAGAACACACGTGAGGGGTTGGGGTTATGAATAAGTCGTCTGCACAAGGTTCCGAAGATCCTATTCTGCAATGGGTTACGTTCCGCCTGGACAACGAGTCCTATGGCATCAACGTAATGCAGGTGCAGGAAGTGCTGCGCTACACTGAAATCGCCCCGGTGCCGGGTGCGCCAAGCTACGTACTGGGCATTATCAACCTGCGCGGTAACGTCGTGACCGTGATCGATACCCGTCAGCGTTTTGGTCTGGCCCCGGTTGAAGTCAGCGACAATACGCGTATCGTGATCATCGAAGCCGACAAGCAAGTGGTCGGTATCCTGGTCGACAGCGTGGCGGAAGTGGTTTACTTGCGTCAGTCAGAAGTTGAAACTGCGCCTAACGTCGGTAACGACGAATCGGCCAAGTTCATTCAGGGCGTTTGCAACAAGAACGGCGAACTGTTGATTCTGGTTGAACTGGACAAAATGATGTCCGAAGAAGAGTGGTCCGAGCTGGAGAACATCTGATTGATCTTTGAGGTAGCTGTCGTCTTCCTGGGCATTCTCTGGGTTGTCACCCTGTTTATGTTCCTGGCCCATACCAGGCGTCAGCGCAAGCTCGACGCCGGGCGTGACGAGGCGGCTGCCTTGCGGGATCAGCGGATCAAGGAGTTGGCCAGGCGTCTGGACAACTACCAGAACGGCACGGTGCGCATGGGCGAAGCGTTGCATGAGCTGCGTGCCGTCGTTGCGCCGTTGCCCGACAAGCTCACCGCCCTGGAGCAGCGCGATCCCTCCACGCTGTCCTTCGCCCAGGCCGCCCGTCTGGTCGGCATGGGTGCCAGCATCGACGAGCTGACCCAGTCCTGCGGC
Organism: Pseudomonas sp. BS3767; assembly: GCF_900099665.1. Taxonomy (NCBI): domain Bacteria; kingdom Pseudomonadati; phylum Pseudomonadota; class Gammaproteobacteria; order Pseudomonadales; family Pseudomonadaceae; genus Pseudomonas; species Pseudomonas sp. BS3767. Next base: position 92,057 of record NZ_FNCX01000007.1, read on the forward strand.
CTGACCCAGGCCGAAGCGCAATTGATGACCAAACTGCACGGTAATACAGCGAGCTAGTTTCTCGTTCGTATGGCTATCGTTCCCACGCTCCGCGTGGTAATGCAGTTCGTGACGCTCTGCGTCACACAGCGGTTCTGCGACTTCAGATGCATTGAGGTTCGACTCAGGTCACCTTTTCGCCCCTCGGCGAGTTACTTTGACGGGCCAAAGTAACCAAACCCCCTCGCTCCTGTTTCCGGCCCCACTTCGTCGGGTTCCTTCGTCCTGTCACTAACGTCGCACTCTGCGTCGTCAGTGCCATCGCGATAAAAAAGCGCATTTACGATAGCCGTGAGCGCTGGAGAGTTTGGAACCTGTAACTCAGTCCCTGCGCCCTTACTGCTCGTCCAGCGCAAACTCGGTCAGACAGAACGTCGGGATCTTCAGGTCGTTAAGACGCTTGGAACCGCCCAGTTCCGGCAGGTCGATAATCGCAGCGGCCTCGTACACTTCGGCACCCATACGGCGGATCAAATTGGCGGCGGCGATCAGCGTGCCTCCGGTCGCGATCAGGTCATCGAACATGATGACCGAGTCACCTTCGCACAGGCTGTCGGCATGCACCTCCAGATACGCTTCGCCGTATTCGGTCTGATACGCCTCTGACAGTACATCGGCAGGCAGTTTGCCTTGTTTGCGGAACAGCACCAGCGGCTTGTTCAACTGATAGGCAACCACCGAACCAATCAGAAACCCCCGCGCGTCCATGACGCCGATATGGCTGAACTCGGCATCGATGTAGCGCTGCACGAAGCTGTCAATCACCTGACGGGTGGCCTTGGGCGATTGGAACAGGGGCGTGATATCGCGGAAGACCACGCCCGGCTTGGGAAAGTCCACGACCGGGCGGATGAGGGATTTGAAGTTCGATTGATCGAAAGTCATCAGGGGGTTCCATGGCAGTTTTGGCCGACAGTTTAAGCCGACCCGCCAAAGATCGCACGTTTCAGCTTTGCATCGACCCGCCAGCCAGCGCACACAGCTCGATGGGGGCGAGGATGTGAATCTCTTTGCCCTCGGCAGAAATCAGCTGATTTTGCTGGAACCGGGTGAATACACGGGACACCGTCTCGACTGCCAGACCCAGGTGATTACCGATTTCATTGCGCGACATGCTCAGTCGGAACTGATTGGCCGAAAAGCCTCTGGCGCGGAAGCGTGCAGACAGATTGATCAGAAAGGTGGCGATACGCTCATCGGCGGTCTTTTTCGAGAGCAGCAGCATCATTTGCTGATCGTCGCGGATCTCACGGCTCATGACGCGCATCAACTGCCGACGCAGCTGCGGCAGTTTCACGGACAGTTCGTCCAGACGCTCGAAAGGGATCTCGCAGACCGATGTGGTTTCCAGTGCCTGCGCCGAGACCGGGTAAGCCTCGGCGTCCATGCCTGACATGCCCACCAGTTCGCTGGGCAGGTGAAAGCCGGTGAGCTGTTCTTCACCGCTGTCACTGATATTGAAGGTTTTCAGTGCCCCGGAACGCACCGCGTAGACCGACTCGAAGGTGTCCCCCTGACGAAACAGAAACTCGCCTTTTTTCAGGGGGCGGCCGCGTTTGACGATCTGGTCAAGGCAGTCCATGTCTTCGGTATTCAACGAAAGGGGCAGGCACAACGGCGCGAGACTGCAATCCTTGCAATGAGCCTGGGTTTGAGCGCGCGACTTGACTGGCTCGGACATCACTTAATTCCTTGTGGGAAATCACACATAAGCTGTAAGGGTAACTCACCCGTGCTTGTCGGGGCCAGCCCGCAAATCTTTCGCAGTCATCAAGGTCGCAGACTGTCTGCCGATAACCCTGTATTCCTTCAGCCACATCAGGATGCCTTGGCATGTCAACGACACTCCCGTTGATCAACAGCATTACGATACGGACTGCGACCTCGCAGACCACCTACAGTTATGCCGAGCAAAGCACTGCCGAGACATCTGCAAGCGAGACAAAGGGCATACAGGTCAATTTGTCCGCAGAAGGCAAGGCGGCTGCTTCATCGTCCTCCAAAAACGCCGATATCGAGCAGAGCGGCCTGCCTGCTTCCGTGCAGAAGATCCTCAAGGCGATTCGCGAGCTTCAGCGCAGGATCGAGGAAACCATGGAGCAGATCCAGAAGGCCCTGAATGACCCCAGCCTGAGCCCCGAGGAGCGACGGACCAAGGCCGCGGCACTGCAGACCGTGCTCAGCACGTTGCAGGCGCAGGTGAGCAATTCCACGGCCGATATGTCGTCGCTCATGAACGGCCTGGGCTCCAGTGACGCCGACAAGACCAAGGCGGGGATGCTGGTTCTGGCCAAAATGTAGAGCCTGGACGCGGGTCATATCACTCGGGAGAACTGCTGTCTGTTGTGCCGGGTCAGGTAAGCATCGAAGACCATGCACACTGCGCGTACCAGCAGTCGGCCTGCCGGTCTGACTTCAATGCCCGTCTCACTCAGCGAAATCAGCCCGTCGCTGGCCATGCCGAGCAGTTGCGGCCACGCTTCGCTGAAATAGTCCCTGAAATCGATGCAAAAGGTCTTCTCGATCTCGCCGAAATCCAGGGTGAAGCCGCAGATCAATTGCTGAATGATGGCGCGCCTGATGCGGTCGTCATCGTGGCAGATCAGTCCACGTCGAGTTGCGGGCTGGTCGCTGTCCAGCAGCCTCAGATACTCGCTCAGGTCGCTGCTGTTCTGGCTGTACAGCTCACCGACCTGACTGATGGCCGAGACACCCAGGCCGATCAGGTCGCAGTGACCGTGCGTGGTATAGCCCTGAAAGTTGCGTTGCAGGGTCAGGTCTTCCTGAGCGATGGCCAGGTCGTCGTCGGGCAGGGCGAAATGGTCCATGCCGATGTAGCGATAACCGGCGTTGCCCAATTGCTCGACGGTGCGCTCCAGCATCAGCAGTTTGCTCGCTGCATCCGGCAGATCCGCAGCGTCGATGCGCCGCTGCGGCATGAAGCGCTCGGGCAGATGCGCATAGTTGAACACCGACAACCGATCGGGCTGCAGATCGATGACCTTGTCCACGGTGTGGCTGAAAGTCTGCGGGTTCTGTGCGGGCAGGCCGTAGATCAGATCAATATTCACCGAACGAAATTGCAGCGTGCGCGCCGCTTCGACTATCGCGCGGGTCTCTTCCAGGCTTTGCATGCGGTTGATCGCCCGCTGCACCGTCGGGTCAAGGTCCTGCACGCCCAGGCTGACCCGGTTGAAACCCAGCTCGCGCAGCATTCCCATCGTCGACCAGTCCGCTTCGCGAGGATCAATCTCGATGCCATAGTCGCCGGAATCGTCGTCCAGCAGGTTGAAGTGTGAGCGCAGTTGCGCCATCAAGCGGCGCAGTTCGTCGTGACTGAGAAAGGTCGGCGTACCACCGCCCAGGTGCAGTTGCTCTACCACCTGATCGTGCGCCAGGTGACAGGCGAGCATTCGCATCTCGTGTTCGAGCCGTTTCAGGTAGGCCTGAGCCCGTCCGCGGTCCTTGGTGATGACTTTGTTGCAGGCGCAGTAGTAGCAAATGTTCGCGCAGAAGGGCAGATGCACGTAAAGCGACAACGGACGTGATGCCTTGCGGCTTTCGCGCAGCGCATGCAGCAGGTCGAAGGCGCCCACTTGGGTATCGAACTGCGCTGCAGTCGGATAGGACGTATAGCGCGGCCCCGCCACATCGTAACGATGGATCAGGTCTGAATCCCAACGAATGGCGTCAAACATGCGCGCGTTTCCCGGTCTGGCTGGCGATGTCGCGAGCATACGCAGGAGGCCGGGGGGCGGCGTTGATGTGGATCAAGTGGCAAGAGCTGCCAGCGTCAGTGCCCCATCAGCCAGTGCTGGTGGGGGCCTGGCAAGGTCCAGATACCGAAGACCATCACCAGCAAACCTCCCGCCATGCGCACACCACGCTTGCGTAACAAGACCGTGGTGCGCTCGGCAGCCAGACCGGTGGCCAGCAGAACCGGCCAGGTGCCCAGCCCGAAGGCCAGCATCAGCAGCGCGCTGTCGAGAGGGTTGCCCTGACTGGCGGCCCACAGCAGGGCGCTGTAGACCAGCCCGCAAGGCAGCCAGCCCCACAGCGCACCGAGCATCACGGCGCGCGGCACACTGGACACCGGCAACAGTCGACTGGCCAAGGGTTGCAAATAGCGCCACAGGCCTCGGCCGAGACGTTCTATATAAGTGAGCCCGCTCCACCAGCCGGCCAGGTACAGCCCCATCATGATCAGCAATACGGCAGCGACGATGCGCAAGCCCGTCGCCAGCGGACTTTGTGCCACCGCCCAGCCGACCAGTCCGGAACACAGGCCAGCTGCGGCGTAACTGAGAATGCGCCCCAGGTTGTAGGCCAGCAGCAAACGAAACCGGCGACTGCGCTGTTCCTTGGGGATGGCCAGCGTCAGGGCGCCCATCAGGCCACCGCACATGCCCAGGCAGTGACCACCGCCCAGCAGCCCGAGAATGAACGCCGAGAACAGCATCGAGGCGAGTTCAAACATCGCGTTTCTCGTCCGGGCCCGACTGCGGAGACTCAGGCGGGACATGCTCCACAGGCGGCGTGTCATCGAACAAGATGCTGTGTGCCGGACCTTCCATGTCGTCGTACTGACCGCTGTCCACTGCCCAGAAGAACACGTAGATCGCCACGCTCACCAGCAGCAGAGCGGCAGGGATCATGATGTAAAGGGCGGGCATGAAACCTCCGGTGCAGATTGGGGGGCAAGGGCACGACGCGGCAGGCGGGTCAGGCGCAAGGCGTTGAGCACTACCGTCAGTGAACTGATCGACATGCCGATCGCCGCCCACACCGGAGTGATCCAGCCCAGGGCCGCGAAGGGCAGCATGAGGCCATTGTACAGACCGGCCCAGAGCAGGTTTTCGATAATGACGCTACGCGTGCGTCGGGCCAGATTCAGCGCGTCGATCAGCACCGGGAGGCGGTTGCACAGCAGCACTGCGTCAGCGCTGGTTTTGGCGAGGTCGGTGGCCGAGCCCATCGCCACACTGATGTCGGCTGCTGCCATGACCGGTACGTCGTTCACCCCGTCACCGATCATCAGCACCTTGCGCCCCTGAGCCTGAAGCCGGCGCAGCACCTCCAGCTTATCGTCCGGGCGCAGGCCGCCACGCGCCTCGTCGATGCCCAGCGCCTGCGCGACGCTGTCAACCATCGGTGAGCTGTCGCCTGACAACAGCAGCGTTTTCCAGCCTCGCGACCGGCATGCCTGTAACAGGATGTCGGCATCCTCGCGCAGTCGGTCGTCCAGCACCAGCCATGCGAGAGGGCCCTGCGTATCGCCCAGCAACAGCCATTGGCCGCAACGCCCGGTTGGCAAGGGTGTTTCAGCACCGCTCAGCGCGCAGACGAATGCCGCCTCGCCGATGCGCAGCAGATGCCCGTCAACACGACCTTCCAGCCCCAATCCCGGTGTGCTGAGCACCTCTTCGGCAGCCTTTGGTGCTCGACCGAACGCGCGGGCGATGGGGTGCTCGGAGCGGTTTTCCAGGGCCGCCGCCAGTTCCAGGCAGCGATTGGCGTCCAGCTCGCGCAATGGGTGAATGCTGCGCAACGTCAGGCGTCCTTCGGTCAGAGTGCCGGTCTTGTCGAAGATGACCGTGTCGATCTGGTTGAGGCCTTCGAGCACATGACCCCGGGTCAGCAGCAGGCCGAGTTTGTGCAGCGTGCCGGTCGCCGCAGTCAAGGCGGTCGGTGTCGCCAACGAGAGTGCGCAGGGGCAGGTGGCGACGAGCATGGCCAGGACGATCCAGAATGCGCGCGATGCGTCCAGCTGCCACCAGATCACCCCGATCAGTGCGGCCGCGATCAGCGAAAACAGCAGAAAGGTCTGTGCCGCCCGGTCGGCAATCTGCGCGAGTCGGGGCTTTTCTGCCTGCGCGCGTTCGAGCAGCCGGACAATGGCCGAAAGACGGGTTTCGTGGCCCAGCGCCGTCACGGCAACGGTCAGTGGGCTTTCGACATTCAGCGTTCCTGCGGTGACCGCATCGCCCACTCTGCGCATCTGTGGCAAGTATTCGCCGGTCAACAGCGATTCATCGATACTGGAGCGACCCTCAAGGATTTTGCCATCGGCCGGTATCACTGCACCGGGCTGTACCAGCACCCGATCGGCCAAGTGCAGTTCGCTGAGCATGATGCGCTGGCTCTGGCCGTCGTCGCTGAGGCGCAGGCATGAGGCGGGCAGCACGTTGACCAGTTGGGCCGTGGCCGCTGCCGTGCGCTCGCGGGCGCGGCGTTCCAGGTAACGTCCTGCCAGCAGGAACAGTGCAAACATGCCGACGGCATCGAAATACAGCTCGCCAGCGCCGGTGACGGCGGTCCAGATCCCCGCGGCGTAGGCCGCGCCTATTGCCAGCGACACCGAGACATCCATTGTCAGGTGACGGCTGCGCAGGTCGCGCAAGGCACCGCGAAAGAATGGCGCGCAACTGTAGAAGACGATCGGCGTGGTCAGAAACAGCGCCACCCAGCGCAGAATGGTGTGCATCTGCGGGCTGAGGTCGATATTGAATTCCGGCCAGGTGGCCATGGTGGCCATCATGGCCTGAAACCACAGCAGGCCGGCTACGCCCAGTTGTCGCAACGCCAGACGATTGTCACGCGCCAGGCGTTCGGCTGCGCGGTCGGCCTGCCATGGATGGGCGACATAGCCAATCGCGTGCAGCTCGCTCAGCAATTGGCTGAGCGCAAGCTGGTCGGGGTGCCAGCGTACCAGCAGGCGATGAGTGGACAGATTCAGGCGCGCTTCGGCCACTGCTGGCAGCCGCCCCAAGCGTTGCTCGATCAGCCAGCCGCAGGCCGCGCAACTGATGCCTTCGACAAGCAGGGTGGCTTCTGAAAGGTCGCCGTCGTGGCGCACGAAGGGCGCCTGTACGTCGGTGCGGTCGTAGAGCACCAGTTCCTCGAACGATTGGCTGGGCAGGCTTTCCGGGTTGGCCGAGGTTTCACTGCGATGGCGGTAATAGTTGTCCAGACCGCTGGCGACGATGGCCTCGGTCACTGCCTGACAACCGGGGCAGCACAGCTGTCGGGTGGCACCGAGCACTACCGCGTTGAAATGGCTGCCCGCTGGAACCGATAAGCCGCAGTGGTAGCAGTGCAGCGGAGCAGGAGAGGAGGGCTTGGCCACGCTCAGTCTTTCCGGCGTTGCGCGGCTTGCAGGGGCTCGTCACCCAGGGTCACGTCGTCAGTGCCGATCTGTTCCTCCTCGAAGAGGCGCCAGGTCTGCTCGCCTTCGACACCCAGCAGTTCCACAAAACGCCGACCATCGACCTTGTCCTGCAACTGACCGATGTAACGGCCCGGTTCCGACGGGCTGCGGGTCAGGAACACCCGGCGATCACTGGCAGGGCGCGTGGGCGAAATGAGGTTGAGTTCCAGACGCTCCGGGTTGCTGTTGCCGCTCAGGTCCAGCCCGACTTCTCCGGTCAGCTCATCCAGGTGCAGGCGCGCGTGCAGTTTGAGGGTCTGGGCGAGCACTTCGCGATTCAACGAGCGATTGATGCCTTTGCCGGCCTCGTAATAGTTATCGGTGACCAGCGGATCCGGGTGGGTCACGGCGATGAACACCATCGACAGGCTCAAGGTCACCGAACCGGTGAGGATGGCGATGATGATCCATGGCCAGAGGTGCCGGTACCAGGGGCTTGCAGCAGTCGCAGCGGGCATGACGGTGCTCTTAACGAATGGGTGGGCCGAGGAAGCGGCTTTGGGTCTCGACCTGAGTATCGCTGTCGATGTCCTTGAGGGTAAAGGTTACCTCGTTGCTGTGCGACGGCAGTTTTTCCGGCGCACTGGACAGCTCCACCGGCAGGCTGACGATTTCGCCCGCCGGGACACTGATTTCCCGACGGCCCTGCAGTCTCAGGTCGGGCAGGCCGCTGGCCTGCAGCACATAGGTGTGGTCCACCTGATCCTTGTTCATCACTTTCAGGCTGTAGACGTTTTCGATCCGGCCTTCGGCGTTTTCCCGGAACAGCATGCGGTCCTTGCTGACCTCCAGACCCACCAGCGTGCGCATGCAGAAAGCAGCCGTCAGCAGCGCAATCATCAGCAGCAGGACCAGCGCATAACCGACCAGACGTGGGCGCAGAGTGCGGGTGCGTTGCCCGGACAGATTGTGTTCGGTGGTGTAGCGAATCAGGCCGCGAGGGTAGTCCATCTTGTCCATGACCGTATCGCAGGCATCGACGCACGCCGCACAGCTGATGCACTCCACCTGCAGGCCGTCACGAATGTCGATGCCGGTCGGGCAGACCTGCACGCACATCGTGCAGTCGATACAGTCACCCAGCCCCAGTGCATGAGGATCAGCCTCCTTCTTGCGCGGGCCTCGGGCTTCGCCACGATTCTGGTCGTAGGAGATGATCAGTGTGTCCTTGTCGAACATCACGCTCTGGAATCGCGCATAGGGGCACATGTAAATGCATACCTGTTCGCGCAGCCAGCCGGCATTCAGGTAAGTGGCCAGGGTAAAGAAACCGACCCAGAAATAGGCCCAGCCATCCGCCTGGCCCGTGAACAGATCCACGCACAGCGCGCGGATGGGTGAGAAATACCCGACGAAGGTCATGCCGGTGGCAAGCCCGATCAGCAGCCACAGGCTGTGCTTGGCGAACTTGCGCAGCAGTTTGCCGGCACTCATCGGGGCATGGTCGAGCCTGATACGCTGGTTGCGGTCGCCTTCAGTGACTTTCTCGCACCACATGAAGATCCAGGTCCAGACACTCTGCGGGCAGGTATAGCCACACCAGACCCGGCCGGCATAAACGGTGATGAAGAACAGCCCGAACGCTGCAACGATCAGAATGCCGGACAAGAGGATGAAATCCTGTGGCCAGAACGTCGCGCCGAAGATGTAGAACTTGCGTTCCGGCAGGTTCCACCAGACCGCCTGATGCCCGCTTCGATTCAGCCAGACCGTGCCGAAGAAGATAAGCAGCAACAGGGCGCCGCCGAGCATCCGCACATTTCGAAACAGACCCTTGAACGCGCGGGTCTGGATTTTCTCGCGCGAAGCGTAGAGGTCGGTGAATTCGCCGTTTATTTCGGATGCCGGGGTGATGTCGTGTACTGGAATCTGCTTGGTCATCGATGAGTCCAGCGGCGGTGGCCTGGCCCCGGCCTATAAAGGTCTGGCAGGTTCACACCCGCGTTCAACGTGATGCACGTGAATAAACGGCCGCTTCTTCATTCAACTGGCTGACCCAGGGATTGAGCAGCGCGACCCCGCACGACTGAAAGTCCATTGTGTTGCGTGTGACCACGGTCATGCCATGCACCAGCGCAGTGGCGGCGATCAGCGCATCGCTTTCGCTGCGCGGGTCGGGAACGTGCAATTGCGCGCAGCGCCTTGCGACCTGAGTGTCGACTGTCAGGATACGTCCGGCGAACGCCTTCATTACATGCTGCTCAAGCCACATTCGCAATGCTGCGCCCTGTGCCGGGTCGCGGCGTTCGATACGCAGGATACCTGTTTCGAGCTCAAGAATCGTGATGGACGAGATGAACAGGCTGGAGGCCATCTGTGTTCGCGACCAACGGAGCACGTTCGCATCGGCGTTGCGTTTTCTGAGTTCGGACACCACGTCGGTGTCGAGCAGGAACATCAGGACAGGTCAACCTGTCGGGGCGTGATCACGGCGCGCTGAGGCTCGAACTCGATATCGATGTCAGTGGGCATTATCAGCATGTCGGCGATGCTTGCCGCACTGCCGGTCAGCTTCAGGTAATCCTCGATGCAAAGCAGCACATGGGCCGGGCGGCCGCGGTCGGTAATGAACACCGGACCTTCGTTAGCCGCTTTCTTGGCCCCGCTGGTGTCTTGGTTGAATTCGCGGCTTGAGAGGGTTGTTGTCATGAAAGCGACCTCTGGAATGGGCAGACACATCGTTGTCATAATGAGCAATTCTAAGCGTGTAGAGATGTAACTACAATGCGTGCAGTGACGCAAATTACTACCGCGCACTGCTTGCCTGGTATCCCGATGCTAAAAATCCACTTGGTCTGATGGTTCCTGACGCAGCATATGGGTCAGCTTTGCTGACTACGGCGTATGCAGTGCTTATCTGCATGCGCGTCAGTGCGCGTCGCCAGCTTCTCTTGGTATTTCAGATTGTAAAAATGCAAAATTTATTACCGAAGCCCGTCACGTAGGCGTGGAGTAATAAGCAGCCCCTATGACTGGGCTACTTATTAAACGTCGTGCCGTTTGTCACTCAAAGAACTGCCATCGGTATCTAATAGCCGACCTATCAGTTCTGATAGTAGAGTTTTAGCAGATGTTTGTAATAATGAGTACAGCCGAAATGCTCTGAGTAACGCTCTCTGTCCGTGTTTTGGTTCTGGGGTTTTAGTTTTCATGAGGGTTTTGATATGTCTAACTACAGGCTTTTTCCTTGTGCGTTGTTCAGCACATTGTTATTGATGTGCGGGTGCGTTAGTGATGTGAAAAATGAAAGCCCAGACGCTGTGGCGAGCGCGGTCGGGCCGAAGGGCATAATAAGGCATATTATATTTGCTTCTGACCCTCAATACCCTTGGTCAAAGGATAAAAAAAACATAGAGGACAGTCTGGGCGCTTTGCCGCACCAGCAATCGCAGGACGTCCTACTGCCATCCCGTTCCTCGGTTAACGAGGTCAGTACTGAAGACCTCATCAGAAATCAATATTCTGCGATACAAAAATGGCGTGCCGGAGCCATGGGCGGGACAGGCAATAACCCGGTCATCATAAACGGAGACATGACGGCGTTTGGCCATGGCGATGAAAGGGCATTTTTGTACGGGACACTGGATTCAATATTGTCGACGAATTGGTATTTTGGACTGGGTAATCATGATTATAAGAACAATGTGGGTAACTGCCAAAACAACGGCTGCGCCAGAGACAGTATGAACGACCTCATTGGCCGGATGGGCGGTAATAATATGGATTACAGTCTGGATAATGGCGGTGGTCTTCCTCCAACCAAGCGATATTCCGGAAGCTTTGCTTACTATAAAGATTTGGGTAGGGTACGGTATATTCAATTGAATCTGGAGCCTTCTTATATCAACTGGTTTTATTCCTTAGGCACACCGCTGGTCAGGTCAAAGTATGAGTTTGATATCCAGTCACCTGTCGAAAATGGTTGGCTGGAGCGTGTGCTGATAGATGCAAGGGCTCAGAGGAAATTCGTTATTATCGGCATGCATGATCCGGCTGAATGGACGTATTCCCCTAACTCGCGCACGAGAGAAATATTGACTCGGTTCCGTAACTTACTAAAGCTCTACGATGTTTCAGCTATCTTTGCGGGCCACTTCCACGCCAGCGCTGGACGCTACTCCAGCACTTATGATGGGGTGCCTGTTTTTCTGAGTGGCTCGGCAACTGAAGAAACTTTTCTCATTGTTGATGTCAATGAAAGTTCTAGTCTTTTTCAGGTTTGGCTCGTTAAGAACAATAATCCGCAAGCCGCTCAATATTTGGGTGCGTTGCCGTTGAAACTGTCCGTTGCTGTTCCTCCCGTTGACGAATATGACAATGCAGGGCTTTGGGGGCGCTGGGGGGGCACGGCATCTTGTTCAGAGACGCAGCATATAAATGGTTTTCAGGTCAAAGCGGAAAAGTGGCAAGGTAACAGTGACGATACAGCCATCAACGCGATCGTTATGTATTGCAATAATAATCAGGTATTAAGGAGCGAGGAAGCGGGCTGGGGAGACTGGACCGCGATCGTTCGCTGTCCTTCAGGCAAAGCTGTGGACGGGTTTCAGTTGAAAATGGAGGCTCATCAAGGAAACGGTGACGACACTGCGGTGGACTCCGTCAGGCTCGTCTGTGAAGGAGGTCAGTATATAGCTGCACCTTACGACACAAACTATGGTGTCTGGAGGAAAACTTACCGTTGCCCCACCGGAATGGTTGCCACCGGCTTTGAAACCCGCGTCGAAATCTATCAGGGTAGCGATGACGATTCTGCGTTGAACGGCATGCGGATGAGATGCAGTCCCAAGCCTTGATCTGTCGCTGATGGCAGTCGTAGTTTTTTGCGCTATCACGATGCCAGGTTTTGCTATCGGCAAAACAACATCACTTGGGCTCTGCCGGTTTCTCCTGACGCGACAGGCTGTAAACATAGGCAGCCAGAATGTGAACCCGGTCATTGCCTTGCAGTGCCTGCTGAGCAGGCATCTGGCCCTGGCGGCCATCACGAATGGTCTGCTGCAACTGCGCGAAGCTGGAACCGTAGATAAACGCGTTGGGGTGGGTCAGGTCCGGCGCGCCGAGAATCGGCATTCCCTTGCCCTCTGGCCCATGACAGGCAACGCACAGGCTGGCGAAGGTCTTTTGTCCGGCCACCGGGTCAGCTTTCGCATCCTCCGGTAGCGGGCGGGCGTCCAGCTGCGTCAGCACGTAGGCCGCCACATCGCGAACACCCTGTTCGCCGAGCACGCTGCCCAGAGCCGGCATCACGCCCATACGCCCGGCGAGGATGGAGGTCTTGATCGCCTGGGCATCGCCTCCCCAACGCCAGTCGGCATCGGTCAGGTTGGGGAAGCCGTAGGCACCTTTCGCGTCAGAGCCGTGGCAGACCGAGCAGTTGGAGGCAAACAGGCGTGCACCGATTTTCAACGCCTGCGGATCTTTGGCCACTTCCTCGACGGGCATGGCGGCGTACCTGGCAAACAGCGGCCCGTAGCGGGCTTCGGCGTTTGCCACTTCCCGCTCCCATTCGTGGACACTGGTCCAGCCTTGCTGGCCGTCGGCGAATTGCGTCTTGCTGTCTTGGTCCCGGTATTCATAACCCGGCAGCAAACCCTGCCAGTTGCCCAGTCCCGGGTACAGGAGCAGATAGCCCAGCGCAAAGACGATGGTCGCCAGAAACAGGTAGAACCACCATCTGGGCAATGGGTTGTCGTATTCCTCGATACCGTCGAACGTGTGGCCGACGGTTTCATCTGTCGGTTCGTCGGGCTGACCTTTGCGCGTGGACAGCAGCAGCCAGAGCATGGCGATGATGGTGCCCAGGGTCAGGACCGCGACGTACAGGCTCCAGAAGGTACTCATGGTTGGTCTCCCCGTTCAGCTCTGGCGCGCTCGACCTTGCCGATGGCCTCGGGGTCATCCGCGAAAGGCAGCAGAGTCGCGTCGTCGAAGTCTGCCTTGCGGGCAGGGCTGAACACCCACAGCATCAGGCCGATGAACGCCACCATCACGACCAGTGTGCCAAGGCCTCGAATCATTCCGATGTCCATCATGATCACCGTTTGCTCTTGATGAGCGTGCCAAGGCCTTGCAGATAGGCCACCAGCGCGTCCATTTCGGTCTTGCCCTGCACCGCAGCCGCCGCACCGGCGATATCCGTGTCGGTGTAAGGGGTGCCGAGGGTACGCAGCACCTGCAGCTTTTTCGCAGTCTGCGTGCTGTCGATGGTCTTCTCGGCCAGAAACGGATAAGCCGGCATGATCGAGGTCGGGACCAGGTCGCGCGGGTTGTTCAGGTGTACACGGTGCCACTCGTCCGAGTAACGACCGCCGATCCGTGCCAGGTCCGGCCCGGTGCGTTTGGAGCCCCACAGGAAAGGATGATCCCAGACGCTTTCGCCTGCCACCGAGTAATGCCCGTAGCGCTCGGTTTCGGCGCGCAGCGGTCGGATCATCTGCGAGTGGCAACCGACGCAGCCGTTGGCGATGAATACATCACGGCCTTCCACCTCAAGCGCGCTGCGTGGCTTCATGCCCTCGATAGGCTGGTTGGTCACGTCCTGAAAAAACAGCGGGACGATCTGCGTCAGTCCGCCGATGCTCACGGCAATCACCATGAAGAAGGCCAGCAGGCCGATGTTTTTTTCCAGCGCATCATGCTTCATCAATGCGCCCCCGCGACTGCGATGCGGGTGGCCGCCTCGGCCGCCTGCGGGTCCGAGGCACGTATCGTACGCACGACGTTGTAGGCCATCAGCAACATACCGCTGGTGAAAATCGCGCCGCCGATGGCCCGCACGATATAGCCCAGGTGGCTGGCCTGCATGGTTTCGATGAAGGAATAGGTCAACGTGCCATCGTCGTTCACCGCGCGCCACATCAGGCCCTGGGTGATGCCATTGACCCACATCGAGGTGATGTAAAGCACGGTGCCGACGGTCGCGAGCCAGAAGTGTGTGTTGATCAGGCTGACGCTGTACATATGCGGTCGGGCATAGAGTTTCGGAATCATGTGGTAGATCGATCCGATGGTAATCATCGCGACCCAGCCCAGCGCCCCGGCGTGGACATGGCCGATGGTCCAGTCCGTGTAGTGCGAAAGCGAGTTGACGGTCTTGATTGCCATCATCGGGCCTTCGAAGGTCGACATGCCATAGAACGCCAGCGAGACCACCAGAAAGCGCAGTATCGAATCGGTCCGCAACTTATGCCACGCGCCCGACAGCGTCATCATGCCGTTGATCATCCCGCCCCAGCTGGGCACCAGCAGAATGATCGACATGACCATGCCCAGCGACTGCGCCCAGTCCGGCAGCGCGGTGTAGTGCAGATGGTGCGGACCGGCCCAGATATACAGGGTGATCAATGCCCAGAAATGCACGATGGATAAACGATAGGAGTAGACCGGGCGCTCGGCCTGCTTGGGCACGAAGTAATACATCATGCCGAGAAAACCGGTGGTCAGGAAAAAACCGACGGCATTGTGTCCGTACCACCACTGGATCATGGCGTCGGTCGCGCCAGCGTAGGCCGAATAGGATTTGAACAGGCTGACCGGCAACGAGATATGGTTGACGATGTGCAGCATGCCGGTCACCACGATGAACGCGCCGTAGAACCAGTTGGCGACGTAGATATGCCGGGTGCGGCGTTTGACGATGGTGCCGAAAAACACTGCAGCGTAGGCGGCCCAGACGATGGCCAGCAGAATCGCCACCGGCCATTCGAGCTCGGCATATTCCTTGGTGGTGGTGTAGCCCATCGGCAGGGTCACGATGGCGCCGACGATCACGGCCTGCCAGCCCCAGAAGGTGAAGGCCGCCAGACCATCGGAAATCAGCCGCGTCTGGCAAGTGCGTTGCACCACGTAATAAGAGGTGGCGAACAGCGCGCAGCCGCCGAAGGCAAAGATCACCAGATTGGTGTGCAGCGGGCGCAGGCGTCCGAAGGTGGTCCATTCAAGTTCCAGGTTCAGCCCTGGCCAGACCAGTTGCGAAGCAATGAACACGCCCAGGCTCATGCCGACCACACCCCAGACCACAGCCATGATGGCAAACTGGCGCACCACGGTGTAGTTGTAGGTTGTAGGACTGATTGTTGTGCTCATTGCAGACTTCCACGATTCAGAGGGTTACCGCAGACGTAATCGGGCCAGGGCGATGCAGCGCTGGCAATCGCATCGAAGCACACCGAAGAGGCAGGGGCAGGAACAGACAGGCACATCAATGAGCGTCAAAGGGCTGCGGCAGACGCGTGTCACGAGTTTAGCGTTGAAACAGGGGGTGTGGGAAGTCGCAGGTTCTGTACGAAAAGATGCTGCGCAATGCGTCAGCGAGTATTCCGCACCCCGTTGCAGGGTGCGGAGTTCACGCATCGCCGCTGGACTGGAACACAGCGGTGGCGACCTTCGCGTACAGACGAGTTGATCAGGACCCGCGCAAAGACTGTCACGTATGTTCAGTCGGCAGTAACACCTGTCATTGCCCAGCAAATCGGCCTGAGCAGGCATATGACTCTGGTGACCGACTCAGCGGTGTTGTTGCAGTGTGCGAGGCCAGTGCCGTCAATGAAACCGCCCGGCGGTGTCAGGTTTGGGGCGCTCATCGCCTGGGTACTTTACCTAGTGCACCTTGACAGAGTACCCGGGCAGACCTGAATGGCGGCTGTCCGACGGGGCGGGGCGTCTTGATGCGCCGTGCGCTCGCGATTCGTACGGGATTCGCGACCCGGTTCGCCGCTATAGTGATGGGCTACTTTGCGACCCACCTGAATGAGGCAAACATGAGCAACGGCTTTAAGCCCGGTATCGGTCAGGATCAATGGCTGCAGCTGGTCAGTGAAAGAGGCTGGCTGTGGACGCCCGCGCAACTTGCGGGTGCGCTGGACGCGCCGACCCTGTTGCTGGCGCATGGTGCAGGTGCACCGATGGACAGCGACTTCATGAACCGCATGGCGGCTGATCTGGCGGCGCAAGGTATCAGCGTCCTGCGCTTCGAGTTTCCTTATATGGCGCAGCGGCGTCGGGGCGGCAGCAAGCGTCCACCCAATCCACAGGCACAATTGCTGGAATGCTGGAGAGAGGTGTTCGCCTGTGTGCGTGCTCACATCCGCGGGCGTCTGGCGGTCGGCGGCAAATCAATGGGCGGGCGGATGGCCAGCCTGATCGCCGATGAGCTTGAGGTCGATGCGCTGGTGTGTCTAGGGTATCCGTTCTACGCCGTGGGCAAGCCTGAAAAACCACGCGTGGCGCATCTGGCCGACCTTAAGACACCCACACTGATCGTGCAGGGCGAACGCGACGCGCTAGGCAATCGCGAAGCCGTAGAAGGCTATGCATTGTCGAGTGCCATTCGGCTGCACTGGTTGCCGACTGCCAATCACGACCTCAAACCCCTGAAGGTCGCGGGTATCAGCCATGAGCACTGCCTGGCTGAGTCCGCGAGAGAGATTGCCGGGTTCCTGCGCGTCTGAGTCACCGGCAAGGCAGGCCGATGGTGGTTCGCATTTTACCCACCTTGCCGTCGGCGATGACCTGCCATATCCACTGAGCGGGGGACTGTTCCAGCTCCGATCTCAGCGTCAGCCGACCTGTCAGTGAGGACGTCCTGAAAGGCTGTGAGTTGATGCTCGCGGCAAAGCGGCCTTCATGGGTTGCAGGTTGAACGCAGCGTTGGTGTGAGGGAGTCGGACGGTGCATGGGCTGGCCCTGGGAAACTCCTGAAAACGGTGACAGGGCGTTACGCCTTTAGCGCAACGCCCTGCCGGATGAACAATGGGTTCAGCAATCGGTCATCTGATGCCTACGCCGAGACTGGAATTGTGACTCTTCAGTTTGAAGTTGCCGCCAGTGACCATGTTTTTCACGTAATACCAGTTCCATCCGCCGATGCCGGCGCTTGAAACAGTCGACGACCAATAGTTGCCGTTGCCCATCGGCCAGCGATTGCCGTACAGGTTGTAGATCTCCACCAGTTCGTGAATGGTCGGAATCCTCGCGCTGTTGTTGCCCGCATTTTTGCTGATCTGAGAAAAGCTGCCGCTGCCCAGACCGATGCAATGGATGACGCCGGTGACGGTGATTAGGTAGCTTTTACTCGCGCCCGAAGCATCGGTCGCCGTAATGGTGGCTGTGCCGTTGCCTCGAACCGAGGTCAGGCCATTGCTGTCCACTTTCGCGACCAGCGGGTCGCTCGAAGCGTACTGATAGGGTGCCTGTCCGCCACTGGCCTGACGCAGAAGGGTGGTATCGGACGGGAAGTTCGGCAACAGGTCCGGCGAGCCCGGAAGCAGATACACCTTGCCAGCCAGCGTGACCGGCGAGGTGTCCAGCAGCAACTCGGGCTGCGCTGCCAGAATCTGCAAGGCCAGCATGCCGGATACCTGCACCAGACCGTTGACGCGATTGACCACATAAGAAATCGCCACCGTCTGCCCGGCGTTTGCCGTTACCAGAGCAAACGCAAACAGCATCTCCAGCGTCTTGCCGGCTTCTGCGCTCGACAGGGTCTTTTCCTGGGTGTCACTGCCGTTCGGCCCTTGCCATTGCACGATCACCTGATCGCCGGCTTTCAGGTTGGCGGTGGCGTCGATCACCACGGTTGCACCGGATGAAGCGTTGGCCGGGTCGAGTATGGTGCCGATGGCTTCTTTTATGGTTGGGGTGGGCAGGGGCGTTGCTTGCGCGAGTTGCAGCTTCACGTCCACCGACTCCGAGGCCATGGACAGATTCCCTGCCAGATCTGTAATCGTGTAGTAGACCGGCGCCTCAATGTCACCGATCAACTCCAGAAACGGCCTGGCGAAGTCGACCATTGTTCGTTTAAGACCCACGTCATCACTGCTCACCACCGCCATCGGACCGGGCAGATCATTCCAGTAGGTGCGGACAACATCGCCCTCCTGCATGCCGTTGTAGCTGGCAATCGTCCCTGAAAGCACGTTACCCATGGTTTGCAGTTCTTCTGAGGTCAGACCGTTCTGTACCTGCGTGGGAAAAATGATGGGGGCCAGCAGCGGATCGCCAGGCGGGGTAAGGTCTACGATTACAACTGTCTCGGCAGAAAACTCGACGACCATATTGATCGGGTTTTCGACCGCGTAAGCCACCGAGTGACGGCCTTCCGTCAACAGCTCGGATGGAATGTGCAGCATGAGATCGTCACCTGGCATCTGCGAAAGCAGTATCTCTTTCTTGAGACCAATAAGCACTCCATCGAAGTACAGCTGATAGGTATAGCCGGGGCGCGCGCCTTGCCAGACGTTCAACAGCACTTCGAGGGGCGTGTTCAAACTGTCGACGGGTAATAGTCCACCGTTCAAGGCGGCTGCGATGACTGGCGAAGTCAGCACGTTTTCTTTTTTTTCAGTCGCAAGGTTATACATGGGCGTTCCTTCTACGTGTAAAAGTTGCGGGCCTGGTGAGCCCGCAACGGTTTAGCGACTCAGACAGGTAAAGTCGGTAGGTTTAAGCATATGCACGATGACGCGAGTGACCGTGGAGGTTGCCGGACTTTGATTGCTGCCTTCGACAGGGTCGACGGTATAACTCGCCTCCGCAAACCCGGTGCAAATAAGCAGTGTGTTGATCTGAGGGACCTTGAATACATGCCCTTGCACAACATCCACTTCATCGAGCTTACGAGTCGTCACATAAGTAGCGGCTTCGATGGGATTGTTGAAGTCGTCAAAACCCTTGAACGTGAAGGTGATCTTCTGGCCCTCGGCAATATTTACATAAGGTGAGACTTTTACATCGGCACCGTCTGGATTTTCATTGGGCCCCAGCACTCCGTTGGACGTGAGATTGAACGTGGGCCCGGTCAATCCGTTTTCGCCACCGGGTTGCTCTTCTCGAGACCGTACTGTTACAGGCTGAGTCGGACTCGTCATACTGTTTGGGTTTCCTGTACGCGTGACTGTGAAGTACACCGGAATGGCCTCGCCGGTGCCTTGCAACTTCATCAGCTCGTTATCAATCGGAATAATCAAGTCTCTTGCCGCTGCAACGTCGCTAGACCGTATTTGATACCACTGCGTTTTTACCTGATTGCCCCAGTACAGGTTCAAATCATCATTGATTTCGAATCCCGTATTCCAGAGCACTACGCCTCTGCCGTTCAACTCGTAATCGTCTTCGTCGATGAAGTTGTCCTGGGTGTTCGGGTTTTGTACGCTCGTCCCTTGTATCGTCAAATTGTTCAAGGGGGTGGGGAAGGGAAGTGTTGTAAAAACGTCTATGTGGGTGTCCAGCGATGTGCCGGTCAGTTCGCCGTTGCGAAACACTTCATAATGAACCGCGGTGTCGCCTTGCGGACCTTGGGCAATGGCCTCAAATGGCAGTTTCAACGTGAGTATGACGGCTTCATTTTCGTCGCCAGGTGCAACGAAGACAGGGGTCAAGGGATTATTGGTGCCCCAGAATAGCTGGATGCTATCAAGCGCCGCCGCGCCTGGATAATGGGGGATGTCGACCAATACTCCGGCCTGAGCTTCCAGATAATCAATCAGATCGCCTACCGCTTGATCAATGACAGGTGCCGGATAATCAGAAGGCAAGTCGTTCAGCCTTAATTTCACCGCTACAGTGTTCGAGAGGATTGAAGGGTTTCCTGCACGGTCGATGACCTGGTAACACACCTGCTTTTCTTCCTCCCCCAACGTTTGCAGAAACGCTCGTGTAAAAGTGACCGAGACCTTGTCCAGACCCATGTCGGTTTCGTTGACGACGGCAGTGGGGCCTACGATATCTCCCCACCTGGTCAGAATGCGGTCATGCTTGGCCATACCGGTGTAGCCGGGAATCTGCACATCAAGTTGGCCACCCAGTTGATCGAGCTCGGCGGCAGTCAGACCATTCTGGATCTCGGCTGGGAACTGTATGGCAGCAAGCTCCGGAGCGCCTGGCGCTGTCCGGTCGATCTGAATCCGGAAAATTTCCGATCTCTGTTCTACCTGATTGATCGGATTGACAACGACGTACGCGACATCGTGGAAACCTTCCAGCAACAGCTCGGCCGGGATCTCCAAGTGCAGGGGGTCTCCTGGTGCATGTGAGGGCAGAATCAGTTTTTGGGGGCCAGTCGCGATACTGTTGAACAGCAGTTGATATGTGTAACCAGGAAGTGCCGCTGGCCATACAACGAGATCGACCGTCAACGGTTGTGATGCCTCAGCGACCGGTATGAGCCCTGGCGTATCCTGATCATGAAATGCGCCTGCAATATCGGGTGCGGCCAATACAAGATTCAAGTTTCTATGCCTGTTTCCGGAAATTGAAACAGGTGTTGGGAGATAATTGTTTGAGCAATTTTTCATGTGTAGAGGCCTTATCATTAAAATTTTGTAGGGGATTTCCTACTTTTTTCGAACGTGTTTCTGAATGAGATTTTTTTGGTTGGTACTTGGCGAAAGAGCCAATGATGTTCTCAGTCAAAATTGGACGTAATAGGGTTTTGGTGGGCTGGTCAAGTGGTTGTATGGGGATTATTTAATTAGTTTGAGAGTTTTTTGCTTGGCGCCCATTTGGATGCTCGCTGTAAGAAACTTCTTATATTATTTTGGGAAGGCTCCTACGTTTTGGGTATTGAACAGGGCCAGGGTTTATGAATTAAGTAAGCTATCTTTCCACTCTCAAAAAAACGAGGAGATGGACGGTGTCTAGTAGAAAAAGTAACGTCGTTAAGTCGCGGGGTGGCGCGTTTCAACTTGCCGTGATTGCCTTTGGCGCTCTCGCTAATGTACAGGCGTCGGCAGCGGCATCGGGCGATAATAATGGTCTGCCTTTAGACACTGCAGCAGTCACCGGATTGTGGCCGGATGAAGAGTTGCCAGATGAAACCGTTAGACGGGCTGAAATCATTACCGTAGGTCCTGATACTCCTTTCGATTCTTATCACATTGGTTATCAAAGTGTTCTTAATATTGTCGGTGGGCGAGCAGACCAGGTGGTCGTGAGAGACGCTACGGTCAATATTCAGTCCGGCGTGGTTGAGAGCGGTATCAGCCTTTCCGATGCGCTGGGTAATCTCTCCAACGCTACCGTGAAAAACGCGACAGGTAGCGGCATCGTTCTTCATGGAGTGATGGGCTCTATCAACCCTGGCTCCACGGTATCGGCTCATTCAAGCGATGTATCGGGATCGGGCGACGGTATTTCAGTCGGGTTGTGGGGGGCGCTGAGTATTTTCAATACCGATGTGCGCGGGTTTGCGTCGCAAAGCAAAAGTGGCCAGGGGATTTTTGTTTCTGGCGCCAATGTGCTGATCGCCGACAACAGTCATGTGACAGGCGACATGAATGGAATCCATCTGGTGGATGGATCCCAAGCCGGAATACTGGTCGGAAACAAGTCCGTTGCTGTGATTGACCGATCGATAGTCCAGGGTTTGGCCGGGGCCGCTATCAAAGTAAACCAGCGCGCTACGTTCGACATCGAGGCCGACATTGCTGTGCAAAACCATTCCGAGCTATGGGCCGGAAATGGCAACCTGCTGGAGGTGGAAGATCACAGCACTGTCAACTTCAACGTCGACAACAGCACCCTCAATGGCAACCTTGTCGCCGATGACACCAGCACCCTGAACATCACGCTGCAAAACGGCGCACAATTGAACGGCGACATCGTCAATGGCAACCGTCTGGCGATTACCTCGGGCAGTCACTGGCAGATGCAGGGCGACAATGCCGTCAGGTCGCTTTCCCTGCACGGGGGGAGGGTTTCGTTTGCTGATGAAGGGTTCCATACACTTTCGCTGAATGAGTTGTCAGGGGGCGGCACGTTTGGTTTGCGCGTGGATCTGGACAACGGTGTCGGAGATCTCATCGACGTCAACGGCCAGGCCAGTGGTCAGTTCGGGTTGCGGGTGCGCAACACGGGGGTGGAGGTTGTCTCTGCTGACATGGCACCGCTCAAGGTGGTGCATACCGAAGGTGGTGACGCGCAATTCAGCCTGCTGGGCGGGCGTGTCGACCTCGGCGCCTATTCGTATTTGCTGGAACAGCAGGGCAATGACTGGTTCATCGTCGGTAAAGACAAGGTCATAAGCCCCTCGACCCAGAGCGCGCTTGCGCTTTATAGCGCGGCACCTGCCATCTGGATGAGTGAGCTCTCTACCCTGCGTTCGCGCATGGGCGAGGTTCGTGCTAGCGGCAGGGCGGGCGGCTGGATGCGCGCCTATGGCAACAGGCTGAATGCCACGACCAGTGACGGTGTCGACTATCGGCAGAAGCAAAGTGGCCTGTCGCTAGGGGCCGATGCGCCCGTCGAGGTCAGCAACGGCCAACTGGTGGTCGGTGTGCTGGGAGGGTACAGCACGTCCGGTATCGATTTGAGCCGTGGTACTACGGGTAAAGTCGACAGCTACTATGCAGGCGCCTATGCCACCTGGCTGTCGGACGATGGCTACTACGTTGACGGCGTGCTCAAACTCAACCGCTTTCGCAACAAGGCAGATGTTGCCATGAGCGATGCAAGCAAGGCCAAGGGTGACTATACCAACAACGGGGTAGGGGGCTGGGTAGAGTTCGGCCGCCACATCAAACTGGCGGACGATTACTTTCTCGAACCGTTCGCTCAGTTGTCCAGTGTCGTCGTTCAGGGACAGGAACTGCGCCTGGACAACGGCATGAAAGCGAAGAACGATCAGACCCAATCGGTATTGGGCAAGGTGGGCACCTCGCTGGGCCGCAGTGTCGCGCTCAAGGACGGCGGGGTATTGCAGCCTTATGTGCGCGTCGCCGTTGCACAGGAGTTTTCGCGCCGCAACGAGGTGAAAGCCAACGATGTGAAATTCGATAACAGCCTGTTCGGTTCGCGCGGCGAACTGGGCGCCGGGGTATCGGTGTCGCTGTCCGAGCGTCTGAAACTGCACGCAGACTTCGATTACATGAAAGGTCGGCATATCGAGCAACCCTGGGGAGCGAATGTGGGGTTACGCCTGGCATTCTGATCCTTAAGGCCAGTGCCTGAGTAACACCAGAGCCCCCGGTGAATGATCACCGGGGGCTTTTCGGTTAATGATCGGTAAACCTGCGTTTGCGTTGTTTCTGTCGGGAGGTGACAGGCACCGCGTAGTTGACGTTCACCCGTAACACTGGCGATGTGCCGATCAGGCGATGATCACGATAAAGCTCGTAATACAGGTCAACCAGACCGTACTGAATATAGGGTGTGAAAGTGTAGGAAATACACAGCACACGTACCACGCTGTTTTCGCCTACCCGATGGAAAAGCGTTGTCGATGACAGGTTTTTACCCCAATAGAAATGGATTTCGTCACCCCAGCACATTTTGACTGACCCAGGGATATGGATGGTAATGCCCGCATGTGCCTGTTCGTGACTGATGGAATCAGGATCGATGTTAGGCAGCACAGGTGCTTTCAGCGTGTTGGAAATATCGGATGGAAGATGGAGAGGGCTCGCGTGTCGGTAGCGGCTCTCGTGGGGTGGGGCTTCTTGAACAGTGCTCGCGCTGTCGGGAGTGTTTTTTTCTTTTTGGGTGCGCGCCGCTACATCCGTGGATTGTTGTTTATCCATCGTAAACTCTTTTATTGACATTAAGTTGAGTTGTTATGTGCGTGCCGGCAGTTGTCGGCAACGGAATTATTACAAGGCACATAAGTGTTCAGGTCAAGTGTCTGCCGATATCAAAGACACGCCAAGCTTGTGTGAGGTTATGCAGTTACATTTGGTATCATGTGCACAGTGAGTTATCACTCGTTAGTGTTAGAGATGCTGTAAATAAAGGGTGTGGCTTGGTGTGGGTGTTCTTTCAGGGCTTTTTGTGTATGAAATACCTGTAGGACATTAACTACAGATAAGTCTTACAGAAGGTAAAAAAGTAGGTTTTGGCTGAATTCCCACTCCTGCGTAGGAATATTCACTCAACTTTATCATTAGGTTCTCGCACGCGTTAGCGTGCGAGGCCGTCAAGGTTGTGGGCGGAAATGTAGGCTGCTGTGTTTAAACTTGTATTGACGGTGCCGGGGTGTCCAGACCGAACAGCAATGCGTTGCTGAAAACGATCTGCATGTTGGCGTAAGGGGTAATAAATAACTACCGCATCAACTGTATTTCAAATGATCGGAGTATGCGTCCACTGTCAATAGATAAAAGTACTGCATTGCTGTCATTGAAGGTGTTAAAAAATATCCTGCACGTTCTTCAGATGGCTTCTCAAGTTCTGTCAGATTTGAAGAGAGGGCTAACAGTGCACACTATTGACGCTCATAAAAAAGCCCCGACCAACCGAAGTTTGTCGAGGCTTGGCATACAGTCTCAGGCCTTAGCGATTAAACCGCTCTACCAGTGAATACTGTGAGTTGGCCGTGTCGGTCAGTTCACCACTTAATACGGCAGAGCGACGCGCTTCGTCAGAGGTCTGGTCTGCCAGGCTGGCGATGGTGGCGATGTTGCGATTGATTTCCTCGGCCACGGCGCTTTGCTCTTCCGTGGCGGTAGCGATTTGCGTGGTCATGTCGGTGATATTGGCGACGGCCTCGCTGATGCCCACCAGCGCCTGATCTGCCTCCAGTACCCGGGCTACGCCTTCTTCGGCCTGACGGCGACCGGTGTCCATGGTGTGAACCGCGTCGGTTGCGGTCTGCTGCAGTTTGGCGATCAGGCCATGAATCTGCCCCGTGGACTCGGCGGTGCGTTGCGCGAGCTGACGCACTTCATCTGCCACAACCGCAAAGCCGCGACCCATCTCACCGGCGCGCGCCGCTTCGATCGCGGCGTTGAGCGCCAGCAGGTTGGTTTGGTCGGCAATGCCTTTGATCACATCGACCACGCCGCCGATTTCATCGCTGTCCTTGGCCAGGCGGGTCACGGTCAGGCCGGTTTCGCCCACCGAGGTGGACAGACGCTGAATGGCTTCGCGGGTTTCACCGGCGATATCGCGACCGCGACGCGTCAGTTCGTTGGCCTGCTGGGTGGCATCAGCGGCACGGTTTACGTGATTGGCGACTTCCTGAGTGGTGGCGGCCATCTGGTTGATGGCGGCGGCAACCTGCTCGGTTTCCACACGCTGACGTTCCAGCCCGATCGAACTGGCATTGGCCAGCGAGTTGGACTGGCGGGCCTGACTGTTGAGGTGTTCGGCGGTGTCCTGCAAACGCGTCAGGCAGGTTTTCATGCGCGCTTCCTGGCTGAGGATCGACATTTCCAGACGCGCTTGCGGGCCACGGCTGTCAGTGTACATCTGCGCGATCAACGGGTCGGAAGTGGTCTGTTCGGCCAGGCGTAACAAGCGTTTGGTGCCACGCTGCTGCCAGGAAAGCCCCAGCAGGCCGAGCGGTACCGACAACGCCGCAGCCAATGCAAAACCCCAGTGTGAATTGAGCCACACGCCGATCAGGAAGCTCAGTTGGCTGACCAGAATGAACGGCAGCCAGTCCTGAAGTACCGGCAGCCACTTGTCGCGGTTTGGTACGGCGCTCTTGCCCTTGTTGAGGCGGGTGTAAAGCGCCTCGGCACGGCGGATCTGTTCGGCGGTCGGCTTGATACGTACCGACTCGAAACCCACCACCTGGCGGTTTTCCAGTACCGGCGTCACGTAGGCATTGACCCAATAATGATCGCCGTTCTTGCAGCGGTTCTTGACGATGCCCATCCACGGCTGCCCGGACTTGAGCGTGGTCCACATGTGCTCGAAGACTGCAGGCGGTACGTCCGGATGACGTACGGTGTTATGCGCAGCACCCATCAATTCAGCCTCGCTGTAACCACTGATGTCGACAAAGGCATCGTTGCAGTAGGTGATGGTGCCTCGGGTGTCGGTGGTGGAAATCAGTCGTTGTTCGGCAGGGAATGTCCGCTCATGTTGAGTGACGGGCTGGTTGTTGCGCATGGGATTTCGATCCTTCGATCCGGAAGACTGTGGCGTGGTTATCGGCGGGCACGTCGATAAATTGAGCGACGTGCGACAAGTGACCGGAGAGTCAGCCGTGTACGGCCAGCATGGGACAGGTGAACAGCCCGTAATACATCAGGCTGGAGGTGGGCGGAGCAGGAGCGAGGTTATAGAGATTTTCATGTCGGGGCCTGACCCTTAAGCAGGATGCAGGCCCCATTTATGAGATATCAGGAGGCGATCAGCTGGCGCAGCACGTAATGCAGAATGCCGCCCGACTTGAAGTATTCCACTTCGTTAAGCGTATCGATGCGGCACAGCACGTCGACGGTTTCCTTGCTGCCGTCTTCGCGGTCGATATGCAGGGTCAGGCTCATGCCCGGCTGCACGTCTGCGTTGGTCAGTCCGGTGATCTTCAGCGTCTCCTTGCCGGTCAGGCCGAGGGTCTTGCGCGTCTGGCCGTTCTTGAACTGCAAAGGCAGCACGCCCATGCCCACCAGGTTCGAGCGGTGAATCCGTTCGAAGCTTTCGGCGATGACCGCCTTGACGCCCAGCAGGTTGGTACCTTTGGCTGCCCAGTCGCGGCTTGAACCCGTGCCGTATTCCAGACCGGCAATGATCACCAGCGGCGTCCCTTCTTCTTGATAACGCATGGCCGCGTCGTAGATCGCCAGCTTCTCGCCGGAGGGCACATGCACCGTGTTGCCACCTTCCTCGCCGCCGAGCATTTCGTTGCGGATACGGATATTGGCAAAGGTCCCGCGCATCATCACTTCATGGTTGCCACGGCGCGAGCCGTAAGAGTTGAAGTCCTGATACGTGACGCCTTTCTCCTGAAGGTAGCGCCCGGCAGGGCTGTCGACCTTGATATTACCGGCAGGGGAGATATGGTCGGTGGTCACCGAGTCGCCCAGCAGGGCCAGGATGCGTGCGTTTTCCACGTCTTCGATAGCCGGCAGCGGACCGTCGATGCCGTCGAAGAACGGCGGGTGCTGAATGTAGGTGGAATCGTCCTGCCAGACGTAGGTGGCAGCCTGCGGCACTTCGATGGCTTGCCATTGTTCGTCGCCGGCAAAGACTTCGGCGTATTCCTTATGGAACATGCCGGTGTTGACGCTGGCCACGGCGTCGGCGATTTCCTGCTGACTCGGCCAGATATCGCGCAGATAGACCGGTTTGCCGTCTGCGCCTTCGCCCAGGGGTTCGCTGCTGATGTCGATGCGCACCGAGCCTGCCAGTGCATAGGCGACTACCAGGGGGGGCGATGCCAGCCAGTTGGTCTTGACCAGCGGATGGACGCGGCCCTCGAAGTTGCGGTTGCCCGAAAGCACCGACGCGACTGTCAGGTCGGACTGTTGAATGGCTTTCTCGATAGGCTCCAGCAGCGGTCCGGAATTGCCGATGCAGGTGGTGCAGCCGTAACCGACCAGATCGAAGCCCAGGGCATCGAGGTATTGGGTCAGACCTGCTGCGTTGTAATAATCGGTCACCACTTTGGAGCCGGGTGCCAATGAGCTTTTCACCCACGGCTTGCGCTTCAGGCCTTTCTCGACGGCTTTCTTCGCGACCAGCCCGGCTGCCATCATGACGCTGGGGTTGGAGGT
Organism: Pseudomonas sp. BS3767; assembly: GCF_900099665.1. Classification (NCBI taxonomy): domain Bacteria; kingdom Pseudomonadati; phylum Pseudomonadota; class Gammaproteobacteria; order Pseudomonadales; family Pseudomonadaceae; genus Pseudomonas; species Pseudomonas sp. BS3767. The sequence goes on from NZ_FNCX01000007.1 coordinate 119,741, forward strand.
GTTGGTGCAGGACGTGATCGCCGCGATCACCACAGCGCCGTCTTTCAGATGATAGGTCTGGCCGTTGTATTCATATTGGGTTTCGCCGCTGACCTGGGCCTCGTTGCCAACCGCGACACCGCCACCGCCTTCGCTCTCCAGGCGACCTTCATCGACCTTGGCAGGCTTGACCTGCAGACCGAGGAAATCGCTGAAGGCCTTGGACACATTCGGCAGCGCTACACGATCCTGAGGGCGCTTGGGGCCAGCAAGGCTGGCTTCGACCGTGCTCATGTCCAGTTCCAGGCTGTCGGTGAACACCGGTTCCTGGCCTGCCAGACGCCATAGACCCTGAGCCTTGCAATACGCTTCGACCAGCTTGACGGTCTCGTCGGGACGACCCGACAGACGCAGGTAATCCAGTGTGACGTCATCGACCGGGAAGAAACCACAGGTTGCGCCGTACTCGGGCGCCATGTTGGCAATGGTCGCGCGGTCGGCCAGCGGCAGATCGGCCAGGCCGTCGCCGTAGAACTCGACAAACTTGCCGACCACACCTTTCTTGCGCAGCATCTGGGTGACGGTGAGCACCAGGTCGGTAGCGGTGATGCCTTCCTTCAGTTTGCCGGTCAGCCGGAAACCGATGACTTCCGGGATCAGCATCGACACCGGTTGGCCAAGCATCGCCGCTTCGGCTTCGATACCGCCCACGCCCCAGCCCAGTACGCCCAGGCCATTGATCATCGTGGTGTGCGAGTCGGTACCGACCAGCGTGTCGGGGAATGCGTAAGTGCGGCCGTCCTCTTCCTTGGTCCATACCGTGCGGCCCAGGTATTCGAGGTTCACCTGATGGCAAATGCCGGTGCCGGGCGGCACCACGCTGAAATTATCGAAAGCGCTCTGGCCCCAGCGCAGGAACGCGTAGCGCTCACCGTTGCGCTGCATCTCGATGTCGACGTTCTCGCCGAACGCCTCGGCGTTGCCAAACTTGTCGACCATCACCGAGTGGTCGATCACCAGGTCCACCGGGGACAGCGGGTTGATGCGTTGCGGGTCACCACCAGCCTTGGCCACGGCAGCACGCATGGCGGCCAGATCGACCACTGCCGGCACACCGGTAAAGTCCTGCATCAGCACGCGGGCAGGGCGGTATTGAATTTCCCGGTCCGAACGGCGCTCGGTCAGCCAGTCGGCAATAGCCTTGAGGTCGTTGCCCGTGACGGTCTTGTTGTCTTCCCAGCGCAGCAGGTTTTCCAGCAGCACCTTGAGCGACATGGGCAGCTTGTCGAGGTCGCCGAGGGAGCGGGCAGCTTCCGGCAGACTGAAATAGTGGTAAGTCTTGTTGTCGATTTCGAGCGTTTTCAGGCTCTTCAGGCTATCGAGGGAAGGCATGAATATCTCCTTTCTGTATTGTTCTTCGAACATCGGTTCACGGGCTCCATGTGCATCAGGTCGGGAGCGCCGCATCAGGCTTCAACTGTTGTGGACTGTTCTGCAGCACCAGTGGTTCCTGGATTGGGCTATCATGCGCGGCTTTCAAGTCTGCGGGGTTACGCCCGAGTGCCCACTGCCCAGGAGTAACCCATGAATACACTGTTTATGCACTGCCGACCCGGTTTTGAGGGCGAAGTCTGCTCGGAAATAGCCGATCACGCCGCGCGCCTGGACGTGGCCGGGTATGCCAAGGCCCGTCCCGACACCGCCTGCGCCGAATTCATCTGCACCGAGGCGGATGGTGCCGAGCGGTTGATGAACGGTCAGCGCTTCGACAAGCTGATCTTTCCCCGGCAGTGGGCGCGGGGGCTGTTTCTCGAGTTGCCGGAAACCGATCGCATCAGCGTGATTCTGGCGCAGCTGGCGGCGTTTCCGATCTGCGGCAGTCTGTGGCTTGAGGTGGTGGATACCAACGACGGCAAGGAGCTGTCGAATTTCTGCAAGAAGTTCGAAGCGCCGCTGCGCAAGGCCCTGACTCAGGCAGGCAAACTGGTGGATGACCCGCGCAAGCCGCGTCTGCTGCTGACCTTCAAGAGTGGTCGCGAGGTGTTTCTCGGTCTGGCCGATGCGGACAACTCTGCCATGTGGCCGATGGGCATCCCACGCCTCAAATTTCCCCGCGAGGCACCCAGCCGTTCTACCTTGAAGCTGGAAGAGGCATGGCACCATTTCATCCCCAGAGACCAGTGGGACGAACGCCTTTCCGGCGACATGACCGGTGTGGACCTGGGTGCCGCGCCGGGCGGCTGGACGTATCAACTGGTGCGCCGCGGCATGCTAGTGACCGCCATCGATAACGGACCGATGGCGGAAAGCCTGATGGACACCGGTCTGGTTCAGCACTTGATGGCCGACGGTTTTACCTACAAGCCTCGACAGCCAGTCGACTGGATGGTCTGCGACATCGTCGAAAAGCCTGCGCGCAATGCGGCGCTGCTGGAGACCTGGCTGGGTGAAGGCCTGTGCCGCGAAGCGGTGGTCAACCTCAAGTTGCCGATGAAACAGCGCTACGCTGAAGTACGCCGACTGCTCGACCGCATCGAAGAGGGCTTTCAGGCGCGAGGGGTACGGGTGTCCATCGGCTGCAAACAGCTCTACCACGACCGCGAAGAAGTCACCTGCCACCTGCGCAGGCTGGACGTGGCCAAAGCGGCGAGAAAGTGATTTCTCACACTCGCGCCGCATGCTTCAGTGACTATAGGATTTCAGTGACTATCGGATTATCGTGCCAATGCTCCGCGTTGGTACGCAGTTCGTGACGCTCTGCGTCACAAATCATCGATACGAAACAATGTCATGCCTTACACGCAGTCGCTGCCAACTCAGTGCTTTTCAACCGCGATGGCACTGACGACGCAGAGTGCGACGTTAGTGACGGCTGAGTCCTGGCGCTGATCCGGGGCTAGCCTGGCAGGACGCCAGGCTAGCCGCACCGGGCCATGGATGGCCCGTTGCGGCGACCCCCGGATCAGTGTCAGGGCGAAGGAACCCGACGCAGTCGGGCCGGAAACAGGAGCGAGGGGGTTTGCCTACTTTGGCCCCATCAAAGTAGGTCGCCGAGGGGCGAAAAGGTGACTCAAGTCGAGCCTGAATCTCACTGAATCGCAGAACTGTGTGACGCAGAGCGTCACGAAAGGCATTACCACGCGGAGCGTGGGAACGAGAATCTGGGCAGAACGCCAATCCACCTGACGCCACAGAACCGCTGTGTGACGCAGAGCGTCACGAAAGGCATTACCACGCGGAGCGTGGGAACGAGAATCTGGGCCGAACGCCAATCCAGCTGACGCCACAGAATCGCTGTGTGACGCAGAGCGTCACGAACTGCATTCCCACGCGTAGCGTTGGAACGATCCTCATCGTAGTCTGAGCCCCATTTTCCGGACTTTCAGCACCAGCGCCACTCAACCAAACCCCACAATAGCCTTGGTCTCCAGATACTCTTCGAACCCCTGCACGCCATACTCGCGACCGTTGCCAGAGCGCTTGTAGCCGCCGAACGGGGCCATCGGGTTCCAGGCGGGGTAGTTCAGGTGCACTTGCCCGGCACGAATGCGCGAAGCGACCGAGCGCGCCAGGTCAAGGTCCTGCCCCTGTACATGCGCACCCAGGCCATAGACCGTATCGTTGGCAATTGCGATAGCCTCCTCAATCGTGTCGTAGGCCATCAGGCACAGCACCGGGCCGAAAATCTCTTCCCGGGCGATACGCATGGACGAATCCACCTCGGAAAACACCGTTGGCCGGGTATAGAAGCCTCGCTCATGGCCCAGCAACCGTCCCGGCCCGCCGCACACCAGCGTCGCGCCTTCGCTCAGCCCTGCATCGATCATCGCCTGGACACGGTGAAACTGCGCCTCGTTGGCGATAGGGCCCAATACCGTGTGCTCCGACTGCGGATCACCCACAACGATTGCCGCGGCCGTTTCGGCAGCCAGCGCTTCGACTTCCGCCAGTCGGTTCCTGGGCACGATCATTCGCGTTGGTGCGCTGCACGACTGACCCACATTGCGGAACGCGGCCATCACGCCGGGCGGCACCGCTTTGGCGAAGTCGGCGTCGGGCAGCAGGATATTCGGTGATTTGCCGCCCAGTTCCTGAGTCACTCGTTTAACCGTCGGTGCGGCGGCCTGCGCCACCAAGGCGCCTGCCCGATTGGAACCAGTGATCGAGATCATGTCGATATCAGGGTGAGCCGCCATAGCGCCGCCGACTTCGGGGCCGCTCCCATTGACCAGATTGAACACCCCGGGCGGCAGACCGGCGTCATGCACCAGTTGCGCGAACAGCAGGGCGCTCAAAGGCGACAATTCGCTGGGCTTGAGCACCACCGTACAACCCGCCGCGATGGCCGGGGCGACTTTGGCGGTGATTTGATACAACGGCCAGTTCCACGGCGTGATCAGGCCACACACCCCGATGGGCTCGCGTTCGATTGCCGTGCCGCCTTCAACGGTCTGGAAGCGATAGGTCGCCAGCAGGTCACGTGCGACACGCACATGCTCGGCGGCCAGTGGCACCTGCATGGCCCGCGCCGAACTGATGGCTGCGCCCATCTCCAGCGAGATCGCCTGCGCCAGTTGTTCCTTGCGCTCTAGAATAAGCTCGTGGATCCGACCGATTATCTGTGCCCGGGCGTGCGCCGAGGTGCCGGACCAGCCCGCAAAGGCTGCCCGCGCCGCTGCAACCGCGCGGTCGACGTCGGCGGCCGAGCCACTGGCAACGTGCGCCACCACCTCTTCGGTCGCAGGGTTGATCACCGCAATACTGACCGGGTCGAGCGGGGCGGACCACCCCCCATCGATATACAGTTTCAGCGCGGTGTCCGGATCAACGTGATGGCTGTTCAAGGACTGTGAGGTCATCCAGCGGGCTCCCTGGAGCAATAATGGTCAAGGCCAGGCACTTTGCTGTCAGGCCGTTCGATACCCATAAGCTAACAAAGCAGTCTGGATAAAAAGCGCCGATCTGCCGGGTTGCAAAGAATAATCTGCTGTATGCAACCCGCTAACATGGCGGACCTGTTTCGGCCGTTTATCCGCGCTGTTTTCAGCCGATCGCCTGAGTCACCAGCGCGAATTGCTGCACATCCGGGGCGGAGGCGGGCGGCGTCCCGAGCACCATGCGCGGTGCCCTGTCGACACATGGCAGCCCCAGCCCTTCGAGCCACGCTGCCAGTCCGCAGTCAGCCAGAATGTCGAAGCGCACGAACATGCCGGGTATCTGTTGCAACAGGTGTTCAATCAATCGTTGTGCCTGATCGACATCACGGGCGACCACCGGACCGATGATATGACCGCGCCCGAAGCGGCGCAGCAGGGCGATGCCTTGCAACTGACCTGCGTATTCAATCCCGACCGCGCGTTCTGCATCGCGTGACAACAGGTCAGTCAACACGGCAGTGCGATCCAGGCCGCTGCCCGCGTTGGCCAGTCGGATCAGTTCTGCGTGGTCGGTCGGACCCAGCGTACGAATCGGCAGGTCGTCTTTCGGTGCCAACAGACCTGACAGGTCAGCAATGCCCTGATGCTGCTGGATGCGGGCAAAATCCACGAAACCCAGACTCTGGTAAAGCGGCGCGCCCAGTTCCGTAGCGTTGAGGACTGGCGTGCGCGGTGCCGTCGCGTCGAGACACAGCTTCATCAAGCGGCGACCGATGCCTTTGCCCTGATGATCATCGCGGACGATCACCAGCCCGATCGAGGACCAGTCGCCCTGATGGCAGGTAAACGCTACGCCAACCAGTTGGCCATCATGCTCGGCGACAAAGCCCTCGGAAGTACGTTGCACCATTGCCCAGTCCTGTTCGCGATGTGGCCATTTGAGGCTCACTGAAAGGGCATGGGCTGCCGGGATATCCTCCGCAGTCACCGGGCGATACTGGTAGTGAGCGTCTGTGGTTGCAGGCATGGCGCCTCCGTTGCGATGGGGTGGGTGAGTGGTTGGGCTCATACCAGCTTTCCAGTGCTCATCAGGCTGGACATGAGCGGCATCTCGATGGCGGTCGGATCGGTGAAGCGGCGAATATCGAACGGGCTGATCAATGTGCGCGTGCTGCCGGTGCTGATCAGCTCGGCCATGACGTCACCGACGCCGGGGCCAAGCTGAAAACCATGGCCGCAGAAGCCAAACGCGTAGAACAGGCCGTCGACCTTGCCGCTGCGGCCCATGATCGGCAGCGAGTCCGGCGTGTAACTCTCGATGCCGCTCCAGACACGGATGATGTTCAGCTTCTCTGCACCCGGTAGCAGGCGTTTCATCTGTTTCATCTGGTTGATCAGGCTCTCCGGCTTGAAGTAGGCGCGGCGGTTGAGCATGTCCGGTTTATTGCGATTGCCGCCTCCGATGATGATGTTGCCGCGCGGGATCTGCCGGAAATAGATCACTTCTTCCTTGATCCTGGTGAACACCCCGATCACCGTCGGCAGCGCGTAAGGTATCGGTTCTGTCACCGACATCTGCGGTCCGTTCGGCTCAAGAGGCACTGACTCGCCGAATTGCTCGGCGAGCCTGGCGCCCCAGGCACCCGCAGTGATGAGCAACTGTTCGGCGACGAATAGCTGTCCATCGGCGGTGGTGACCTGAAACTCGCCGCCGACCTTCTGCACCTCGATCACTTCAGTGCGTTCTTCAATTCTTGCACCTGCGCGAATCGCCGCACGGGCGAATGCGGGTGCAGCCAACCGCGGGTTGGCGTGCCCGTCATGGGGCGCATAGGAACCGCCTTTGACTTGTGCACCAAGAAACGGAAAACGGTCATGCAGAGCCTTGCCGGAAAGGATCTGCAAATCCAGCTCGCGGGCTTCCGGGGCGGCGGCATAGGCTTCCAGTTCGGCAATTTCGTCTTCGCGATAGCAAACGCGCATATGCCCGCTGGGAATGAATTCCAGGTCTTCACCGATCAGCTCAGGCAGGCGCTTCCACAGTGCCCAAGAGCGATTGGACAGTTCCAGTTGGCCAAGAAATCGTCCCTGACGGCGCACGTTGCCGAAATTCACGCCGCTGGCATATTGGCCGATCTGGTCACGCTCCAGCAGGGTGACCGAACGGCCGTGCTGGCGCAGAAAAAACGCGGAGGACGCGCCCATGAAGCCGCCGCCGATAATCAGGACATCGCTTTTTTGTGGGGTCATGAGGGGCTCCCGGTCATGTTCATTGATCACAGCGCGCCAAGGCTTCGATCTCGATCAGGTAGCCGTGGTGCAATTCCGGGACCGGCACTACGGCACGCGCAGGGCGATGCTCGCCCAGATAGCCCGCGTAGAGACGGTCGAAGGCAGGCCAGTGTTGGACGCCGGCAATATAAATGGTCACTTTCAGCAGGTCATTCGTGCTGCATCCCGCCGCGCCGAGGATGGCCAGCAGATTGTCCAGCGCGACCGCAGCCTGGACCTCGAACGGCTCCCCGACGCTGTGACTGCCATCGGCGCGCACCGGCAATTGTCCGGAAACATGCAGCGTGCCCTGATGCAGCATCGCCTGCGAATAATGCCCACCGGGTGCGGCGGCCAGGGACGTACTGATCGGTTTCATCTCACCAGCCATGCAGGCGACTCCAGGTATGGATTGCGCCTTCGCTGTCGCAGGCGTGGTAGTCCGGGAATTGCGCGCCGGTGGCACAGGCGTGATTGGGCAGAATGCGCAGCCGGCTGCCGATGGGAAAACGCTTGCTGATGTCGGTCTCGCTGCCCGTAGCGAGCGTGATGATGCCGTGCTCCTGATTGGCACCGGTGACCCGTGCACCGTCGATCCACTCGCCGCTTTCGCTGCACACCTGGCCGTAGCCGAAATCCTCGCGCTGGCGCTGAGTGCCACGGTCGCGGCTCATGGCCATCCAGCCCGCGTCAACGATGATCCAGCCCTTGTCCTGCTGGTGGCCGATGACCGTGGTCAACACGCTCAGGGCCAGCTCATCTGCCTGGCATACGCCAATGTTGTGCATCACCAGGTCGAAGAACACATACACGCCGGCGCGAACTTCGGTCACGCCGTGCAGGCTCTGCGCCGACAGGGCCGTCGGTGTCGAACCAATGCTGACGTCCGCACAGGGCAGTCCTGCCTGACGAATCCGCTCGGCGGCGCTGACGCAGAGCCTGCGCTCCTGTTCGGCGAGGGCTTGCAGGGCTGCGGGGGTGTCGAGGTCATAACTGGACCCGGCATGGGTCATTACCCCACGCAGTTGCATGCCACCGTCGACCAGCGTGCGCGCGACCTCGACGAGCGATGCATCGTCGACGGTCAGGCCGGAACGATGACCGTCGCAATCGATTTCAATCCAGACGTCGAAACGTTCGTCATGCGCCTGGCCGAAGACCACAATCGCCCGGGCAGCCGCCACGCTGTCGGTCAGGAGGCTCAGGCGGCAGCCCTTGCGCCGCAGTCTGAGTGCCTGCTCCAGCTTGCCGGGCGCAATGGCCACGGCATAGAACACATCGTCGATGCCCTCGGCAAAGCAGTGTTCGGCCTCCTTTAATGTCGATACCGTGACGCCGCTGGCGCCCGCTGCAATCTGCGCCTGAATGACCGGCAGGCATTTGCTGGTCTTGACGTGTGGGCGCAAGCGCACGCCCAGTTCATTCATGCGTTGTTGCATGCGCTGGATATTGTGCTGCATGCGCGACACATCGAGCAGCGCGACAGGCGTATCGAGAGAGGATAGGGAGGCTGACATGGAAAGCGCTCATGTGGCTGGGTACGGCAGCCACTCTACGCAGCGATGATGAAGCTGTGGTTCAATGCGTGATCATCAATCATTAAGCTGAAGTGAATGATAGCCATCGAAGACCTGCGTTTGGCCGTGACCCTGTCGCGCTGCGAATCGCTCAGTGCTGCCGCCAGAATCCTCAACGTCTCGCCGCCGGCGTTGTCGATGCGCTTGCGCAAACTGGAGGCGCAACTGGGCATCACCCTGGCCAATCGCGACGCCAGGCGCCTGAGTCTGACCGCTGATGGCGAGCGTTTCGCACGCGAAAGCGCACAGTTGCTGGAACAGTTGGAGGCGCTCCCGGAGTCCTTCAAGCAGCGTGACGAACGGCTGGTGGGTACGCTGCGCTTGGCAGCGCCATTCGGTTATGGGCGCCAGCGCATTGCGCCGCTGCTGGCGCGCTTCGCCAGGCTGCACCCGCAGTTGTGTCTGCAGCTGGACCTGCGCGAAACACCTTGGCCGGACCGTCATGACAGCGATGCGGTGATACACATCGGTAGCCTCAATGACAGCCAGTGGATCGCCAGGCCGCTGGCGCAGAACCATCGCTGGCTATGCGCCAGCCCGGCGTATATCGAGCAACATGGTGTGCCCTCGACGCCCGAACAGCTGGCTGCCCATCGCTGCATCTGTATTCGCGAAAACGATGAAGACGTCACCCTCTGGCACCTGAGCAAGGGCCAGACCAAAAAGACCCTGCGCATCGAGCCCGCGCTGCTCAGCAACGACGGTTCGGTCGCCCGGCGCTGGGCCGAGCAGGGGCTGGGCATCGTGTTGCGCTCGCAGTGGGACGTCAGCGACGCCATTGCCAGCGGCAGGCTGGTAAGGGTGCTCGCCGATTGGCAACTGGCCAGTGCGCCGATCAACCTGCTGGTGCCTGTACGCAAGCATCGCAGCGCACGGGTGCAGGCGCTGACCGAGTTTCTCGAGACAGCTCTGAAAGCCTGATTCGGCAAAGCAACGGCACGCTGTTGGTCGCAGGGTTGAATACCTTAATTGACGCTCACGGCAACGCGCGGGTATAAACCGCGTCTTGTGTTTTTGTCGGATTTTTCTCCATGAGCTTCAGCCCCCTGATTCGCCAGTTGATCGATGCCTTCCGCGTGCTGCCGGGCGTCGGTCAGAAAACCGCTCAGCGCATGGCGTTGCAGTTGCTGGAGCGTGACCGCAGCGGCGGTTCGCGGCTGGCGCAGGCACTGGGGCAGGCGATGGACGGCGTGGGTCACTGCCGCTCGTGCCGCACGCTGACCGAAGAGGAACTCTGCCCGCAATGTGCAGATACGCGTCGTGATGACACGTTGTTGTGCGTGGTTGAAGGCCCGACGGATGTCTATGCGGTGGAGCAGACCGGCTACCGCGGTCGTTACTTCGTGCTCAAGGGCCATCTGTCGCCACTCGACGGCCTGGGGCCGGAGGCCATCGGCATTCCGCAGTTGATGGAACGCATCAGTCAGCAGGGCACCTTCACCGAAGTGATTCTCGCGACCAATCCGACCGTGGAAGGCGAAGCGACGGCGCATTACATCGCCCAGTTGCTCCATGACAAGGGCCTGGTCGCGTCGCGCATCGCCCACGGCGTTCCGCTGGGTGGCGAGCTGGACCTGGTCGACGGCGGTACCCTGGCGCACTCGTTTGCAGGGCGCAAGCCGATTTCGATGTGATACCGGCCAGCGCTTCTGCTGTCAGTAGCGCGGTGTAATATCGCGCTCGACAGGTGGCGCGTCCGGGTCCTGACCTGCCGGAAACTTGCCTTTCAGGTGCCAGGCGAACGCGATGATTTCGGCAATCGTGCGGTACAGCGGCTCGGGAATGCTGTCGCCCAGTTCCATGCGTGCCAGCAGCTTGACCAGTTCGGCATTCTCGTAGATGGGCACTTCGTATTCGCGAGCAATGGCCAGAATCGCCTCGGCCAACTGGTCGTCGCCCTTGGCGCTGAGCGTCGGAGCATGCTGGCCGTCATAGCTGAGGGCGATAGCCTGGCGCGGAGTGTGGTCGGGTAGGCTCATCAGGCGTTCTCGTCGATCCAGCGTTGTTCGAGCGCGGTACGCGGACCGCTTGGCGGTGTGCCGTGACTGCAGGCCAGTTCGCCCACTGCCAGGCCGCAGGCTATCAGCCGTTCGCGCAGATACCCCAGCTCATGTTCGATCAATGCCGCGCTGTCGGGGCGCTCGGCCCACAGCTGGCTGGACAGCGTGCCGCGCAGTAACTGTGCATGCACCTGCAAGGGGCCCAACGGCTCGAGGTCGAACGCCAGATCGACTTTCCAGAGCTTTTCCCGGGTGTCCTTGATCTCGCCATCATCACGGTCTTCGGCGGCTTCCTGATCCGGCGTGTCTTCGCGCTGCACCTTGACCTGCAAGGGCACGATGTCGTGGGCGTTGCGCATTGGCACTTCCAGTTGCCAGGTGGTCACCTGGGTGCCGTCGGCGTTGGTACGTGTCTGCTCCAGACCGCCCAGTTGATGGCTTTGCAGGCGTGATACGGCAGCCGCAGCGAGCTTGAGGAGGATTTCCAGATCGTCCTCCTTCTCGCCTCCGCTGACCGTGCGCGATGGCAGCGGAAAAATGCTTGGCTGAGTGCGTGCCGCGACCAGGCCCAGGGTGCCCAGCGCATTGCGGATTGCATTGGGCATTGTGCGCGCCAGGGTATTGGACGCCGCAGCTGCGCCATAGGACGTGTTATCCGGCAGGCCGGGAAGGATCTGGGCGATCAGGCGCATCAGATTGGCTTTCATGTCCGGCATGTGCGCCGGGTTCAATCCGGCCAGCAGCTTGGCTTCCAGAAATACACCGCTGGCGTTGAGCGCCTGGGCGACGCCTTTGGGCGTGGTCATCTGCTCAACGTCGGGCAGGTCGGCAAGTAACTGGTTGATACTGGCCTGCAGCGGCGCGCTGATGGCCGGGCTGGTACTGGTCGGGCTGCCGGACTGCAGGTTTTGCAGGGCGTTGATCAGAGTGTCCAGCGAGCCTTGGCGATTTTGCTGTGCGGACAGTTGCTGCGCCACGGCCAGTTGGTCGAAACGACCGGGCAGGGCAACGAAGTTGAGTGCCTGATTGCCTTGTACCTGAGCGCTCAAGAGGCTGCCGACCGTCAGCGGCTGCGGGCTCTCGATGGTCAGGCTGGAACCCGCCAGCGCTGTGTTGAGCAGCATCACGATGGACCGGTAGGTGGGCGTCGCAGCGGCCGGGTTCTGGCCGGCCAGTTGATTGACTCCCTGAGCGATCACCTGGCTGGTCATGACTTTGCCCTGCAGCAACGTGCCGACCGGTAATTGTCGGGTATCGATGCTGGTCATCGAGTTTTTCAGCGCGCCGTTGAGCTGCTGCAGCGTCAAGGTCAGCTCGTTGGCAGACGCCTGCGCCACTTGCAGCAGGCTGCCGGGCGTGAACGGGACGCTGCTGGTGACCGGTAAATTGGTCAGGCTGCCGTTGGCGAGCACCAGCCGCAACAACAGCTGGAAGTTCTGGTTGACCTGCTTGAGGGTCAGCACTTCGGCGTTGACGGTCTCGCCTTCGGGGATCAGATTTTCCGCCGATTGCAGCATGGTCAGCACTTGCGCCGGGGAGATGCCGTTGCGCAGCAGTGTCATGGTGGCGTTTGTTGCCGGAACGCTGGTGATGTCGCCTGTCATTGAACTATCGACCCGAGGAAATTGCCCCTTTGATAACAGGACTCGCATGTATAATACCGGCCGAAACCGGACCAGCCGCCATTAACTTCTCTTCATGTAACGGCCGTATCAACCCCGACTTGAACCGCGTTTTACTCCGTATGTGTCTGTTTTGGCACATTTCGCGACGCAAAGCACTGGAAACGCTCGATGATCCCAGCCACCCCATTTTTGCAAGCGACGGCTCTGGCGTGTGAGCGGGACGGGCGGATGCTGTTCGAAAACCTCGATCTTCAGTTGCACACAGGCGACATGCTGCAGATCAGCGGTCCCAACGGCTGCGGCAAGACCAGCCTGCTGCGCCTGCTGTGCGGGTTGATGCAGCCAACGGTCGGGCAGGTAGTGCTCGACGCGCAGCCAGTGGGTCGTGAGCCCGCGGCACCGGGCAGCAAGCTGTTGTGGATCGGTCATGCGCCAGCGCTCAAGGATGTGCTGACGCCGCTGGAAAACCTGTCCTGGCTCAGTGCACTGCACCAGCCAGCCGATGCCGACGCCATAGCCACCGCCCTCGATGCGGTCGGCCTGGCAGGCTTCGAGGACGTGCCCTGTCACACCTTGTCGGCCGGGCAGCAGCGTCGCGTCGCGCTGGCACGTCTGTATCTGCCGGGTCCGCCACTCTGGCTGCTCGACGAGCCGTTTACCGCGCTCGACCGCCAAGGCATCGAGCAACTGGAAAACCACCTTGCCGGGCACTGTGAACAGGGCGGCATGATTGTCATGACCACCCACCACAGCCTGAGCCGGGTGCCTGCGGGCTATCGGGACCTCGACCTGGGGCAGTGGTCAGCATGAGCAATGTGTTTGTCCTGCTGATGCTCCGTGAGGTGCGGCTGCTGGCGAGGCGTCCCGCAGAGCTGGCTAACCCACTGGTGTTCTTCGCGATCGTGGTCGCCCTGTTTCCGCTGGCGCTGGGACCGCAGACGCAATTGTTGCAAACCTTGTCGCCGGGGCTGGTCTGGGTGGCGGCGCTGCTGGCCGTGCTGCTGTCGCTGGACGGGCTGTTGCGCAGTGATTTCGAGGACGGCTCGCTGGAGCAGTGGGTCCTTTCGCCGCACCCGCTGGCCCTTCTGGTGCTGATCAAAGTGCTGGCACACTGGGTTTTTTCCGGGCTGGCACTGGTACTGTTGTCACCCTTGCTGGCCTTGATGCTCGGCCTGCCGGTGCAGTGCCTGCCGGTGTTGATGGTTTCGCTGCTGCTGGGCACACCGGTGCTCAGCCTGCTGGGGGCATTGGGGGCGGCATTGACCGTAGGGTTGAAGCGTGGCGGCCTGCTGCTGGCATTGTTGATACTGCCGCTGTATATCCCGGTGCTGATTCTGGGCAGCGGTGCGTTGCAGGCCGCGTTGCAGGGCATGCCGACGACCGGCTATCTGTTGTGGCTGGGCAGCCTGGCGGCGCTGGCGATCACCCTGACACCCTTTGCGATAGCCGCTGGCCTGAAGATCAGCATCGGCGAATAATTGTGGTTCCGGGATCGAGACTTCGATGCCGTTCAATACCCTGGATGTACCCTGATGAAAAGCAACGCCATGAAAAGCAGCATCGGTTGGGCCTGGCTGCACACGCTCGGCTCACCGAAAGGGTTTTATCGCGTCAGCGCACGCCTGCTGCCCTGGTTGAGTGTTGCCGCCGTGCTGTTGCTGGTCATCGGCATGGTCTGGGGCCTGGCGTTCGCGCCGCCGGATTACCAGCAGGGCAACAGCTTCCGGATCATTTATATCCACGTACCTGCCGCGATGCTCGCCCAGTCCTGTTACGTCATGCTGGCCGTGTGCGGGCTGGTCGGGCTGGTCTGGAGAATCAAGCTGGCCGATGTCGCACTGCACTGCGCTGCACCTGTTGGCGCGTGGATGACCGTGCTGGCGCTGGCGACCGGCGCGATCTGGGGCAAGCCCACCTGGGGAGCATGGTGGGTCTGGGACGCGCGACTGACCTCGATGCTGATTCTGCTGTTCCTGTATTTCGGCCTGATCGCGCTGGGCAATGCCATCAGTAACCGCGACAGCGCCGCCAAGGCCTGCGCGGTGCTGGCCATCGTCGGTGTGGTGAACATTCCGATCATCAAGTATTCGGTCGAGTGGTGGAACACCCTGCACCAGGGTTCGACGTTCAGCCTCACCGAGAAGCCCGCCATGCCGGCTGAAATGTGGCTACCGCTGCTGTTCACCACGCTGGGTTTCTACTGCTTGTTCGGCGTGCTGTTGATGATGCGCATGCGTCTTGAAGTATTGCGTCGCGAAGCGCGCACGCAATGGGTCAAGGCCGAGATACTGCGCAGCCTGGGTCACTCAACCGCGCAGTCGGAGAACACGCTTTGAGTTTTGCATCGTTCAGCGACTTTCTTGCCATGGGCCGCCACGGCGTGTTTGTCTGGTCGGCCTACGGTCTGTGCCTTGTGGTACTGCTGGTCAACGTGGCGCTGCCGCTATGGGCACGGCAGCGGTTTATGAAACAGCAGGCGCGTCGCCTGAAGCGGGAGAATCGCCCGTGAACCCGTTGCGCAAAAAACGCTTGTTGATCATTGTCGCGCTGCTGGCCGGTGTCGGTCTGGCCGTGACCCTGGCCCTCAGCGCCTTGCAGGAAAACATCAACCTGTTCTACACCCCCAGCCAGATCGCCAATGGCGAGGCACCGCTGGATACGCGCATTCGGGCTGGCGGCATGGTCGAAAAGGGCTCATTGCAGCGCTCGGCCGATTCGCTGGACGTGCGTTTTGTGGTCACCGATTTCAACAAGTCGGTGACCATCACCTACCGAGGCATTCTTCCTGATCTGTTTCGTGAAGGGCAGGGCATCGTGGCGCTGGGCAAACTCAATGCACAGGGCGTAGTGGTGGCTGATGAAGTACTGGCCAAGCATGACGAGAAATACATGCCCCCCGAGGTCACCAAGGCGCTGCGTGACAGCGGTCAGGCGGCACCGGCTGCGTCTTCCACACCCGTCAAACAGGGTTGACCGATGATTCCCGAACTCGGCCAGCTGGCCATGATTCTGGCATTCTGCTTTGCGCTGGTGCAGGCCATCATTCCGCTGATCGGCGCATGGCGCGGTGATCGCTTGTGGATGAGCCTTGCCCGTCCGGCAGCCTGGGGCCAGTTCAGCTTTCTGATCTTCGCCTTCGGTTGTCTGACCTACGCGTTCATGGTCGACGACTTCTCAGTCGCCTACGTTGCACAGAACTCCAACACCGCGCTGCCCTGGTACTACAAATTCAGCGCCGTGTGGGGTGCGCATGAAGGTTCGCTGCTGCTCTGGGCGTTGATTCTTGGTGGCTGGACCTTCGCCGTGTCGGTGTTTTCCCGGCAACTGCCGCAGGTGATGCTGGCGCGGGTCCTCGCCGTAATGGGCATGATCAGCCTGGGTTTTCTGTCGTTTCTGATCCTCACCTCCAACCCGTTCGCGCGTCTGTTGCCGCAGATGCCTGCCAACGGACGTGATCTGAACCCGCTGTTGCAGGACATTGGCCTTATCGTGCATCCGCCGATGCTGTACATGGGCTATGTCGGCTTCTCCGTGGCCTTTGCGTTCGCCATCGCTGCCTTGCTCGGCGGCCGACTCGACGCCGCCTGGGCGCGTTGGTCCAGGCCGTGGACGCTGGTGGCCTGGGCCTTTCTCGGCATCGGCATCAGCCTTGGCTCGTGGTGGGCGTATTACGAACTGGGCTGGGGCGGCTGGTGGTTCTGGGACCCTGTGGAAAACGCCTCGTTCATGCCCTGGCTGGTGGGCACTGCGCTGATTCACTCGCTGGCGGTCACGGAAAAACGTGGCGTGTTCAAGAGCTGGACGGTATTGCTGGCCATTGCTGCGTTTTCTCTGAGCCTGCTGGGCACTTTCCTGGTCCGTTCCGGAGTGCTGACCTCAGTTCACGCCTTTGCCTCGGACCCGGCGCGCGGCGTGTTCATCCTGATGTTTTTGCTGTTCGTGGTCGGCGGTTCGCTGACCCTGTTTGCGATTCGCGCACCGGTGGTCAAAAGCCACGTCGGGTTCGGTCTGTGGTCGCGGGAAACCCTGCTGCTGGGCAATAATCTGTTGCTGGTGGTTGCCGCGTCCATGATTCTGCTGGGCACCCTTTATCCGCTGGTGATCGATGCCATGAGCGGCGCCAAGATGTCGGTCGGCCCGCCTTACTTCAACACGCTGTTCGTGCCGTTGATGGGCCTGTTGCTGGCGGTCATGGCGGTCGGTGTACTGGTGCGCTGGAAGGACACACCACTGAAATGGCTGCTCGGCATGCTGGCCCCGGTACTGCTCGGCAGCGTCGTTCTGGCAGTGCTGGCCGGTCTGCTGCTGGACGATTTCCAGTGGGCGGTGCTGGCCGCTCTGATGCTTGCCGCCTGGGTGCTGCTGGCCGGGGTTCGCGACCTGTTCGACAAGACCCGCCACAAGGGGCTGCTCAGTGGCGCACGCAGTCTGACCCGCAGCTACTGGGGCATGCAGCTGGCGCACCTTGGCATTGTCGTGTGCGCGCTGGGCGTGGTGCTGTCGAGCCAGAACAGCGCCGAGCGCGATTTGCGCATGGCCCCCGGCGAATCCACCGAACTGGGTGGGTATACCTTTGTCTTCGAGGGCGCCCGGCATTATGAAGGGCCGAACTTCACCTCGGATCGGGGCACCGTTCGCGTGTTACGCAACGGCGTTCAACTGACCGAACTGCACCCGGAGAAACGCCTCTACACCGTGCAGCAATCGATGATGACCGAGGCGGGCATTGATGCCGGTTTCAGTCGCGACCTGTATGTCGCCCTGGGTGAACCGCTGGGCGATGGTGCGTGGGCTGTTCGGGTTCATGTCAAACCGTTTGTGCGCTGGATCTGGCTTGGCGGCCTGCTGACCGGTCTGGGTGGGGTGCTGGCGGCGCTCGATCGGCGTTATCGCATCCGGGTCAAGAACAAGGTGCGCGAGGCGTTGGGTCTGTCGGGAGCTGCACAATGAAACGCTGGTTCATGGTACTGCCACTGATGCTGTTTCTGGGCGTGGCGGCGTTGTTGTATCGCGGTTTGTATCTGGACCCCTCTGAGCTGCCTTCGGCGCTGATCGGCAAACCTTTTCCGGCGTTCTCGCTACCGTCGGTGCAGGACGAGCGGATGTTGAGCCGTGCCGATCTGCTCGGCAAACCTGCGCTGGTCAACGTCTGGGGCACCTGGTGCGTGGCCTGCCGGGTGGAGCATCCTGTCCTGACCCGGCTGGCGCAGCAGGGCGTGCTGATCTACGGCGTGAATTACAAGGACGTCAACGCGGACGCGCTGAAATGGCTCAAGGAATTCCATGATCCGTATCGGTTGAATATTCGTGACCAGGAGGGCTCTCTGGGGCTCGACCTGGGGGTGTACGGCGCGCCGGAAACCTTCCTGATCGATGCTCAAGGCGTCATTCGTTACAAACACGTCGGGGTCATCGACGATGCGGTGTGGCGCGAAAAGCTTGCCGCGCGTTATCAGCAACTGGTTGATGAGGCGCGGCCATGAAGCGCTGTCTGTTGATCGTCCTGCTCGGCATGCTGTGTTCCGGTATTGCTCACGCGGCCATCGACGCTTATGCCTTTCGCGACGACGCCGAGCGCGCGCGCTACAGCGAACTGACCAGAGAACTGCGCTGCCCGAAATGCCAGAACCAGGACATCGCCGACTCCAATGCGCCGATTGCCGCCGATTTGCGCAAGGAAATCTACCGCATGCTGGGCGAAGGGCAGAGCAATCAGCAGATCATCGATTTCATGGTCGATCGCTATGGCGATTTCGTTCGCTACAAACCGAGCCTGACTGCACGTACCTGGCTGCTGTGGTTCGGGCCGGCCTGCCTGCTGGTCGGCGGGCTTGTGGTGATCGGGCTTATCGTTGGCCGCCGCCGCAAGGCACAATCCGCACAGGCCGACGGACTCTCCGAAGATGAGCGGCAGCGTCTTGCCACCTTGCTGGATGAGCACCGCCCATGATCGATTTCTGGATGGCAACCGGGCTGTTGCTGCTGGTCGCGCTGAGCTTTTTGCTGATTCCGCTGCTGCGGGGCCATCGCGCGCAACGGGAAGAAGACCGCACGGCTCTGAACGTGGCGTTGTATCAGGAGCGACTGAGCGAGTTACAGGTTCAGCACGAGCAGGGCGTGTTGTCGGCGACGCAATTGCAGGCTGCACGTGCCGAAGCAGCGCGCGAGCTGCTCGCCGACACCGAAGGCGCAGAGCCTGCCCTGACATCGCGTCTGGGCAAGCCCTTGCTGGTGCTGGCTGCGGTGCTGGTCCCGGTGTTGGGACTGGCGGGCTATCTTCAACTGGGTGCCAGTGACCGGGTTGAATTGAGTCGCGAATTCGCTCGACCACCGACCTCGCTGGCAGACATGACCCAGCGCCTTGAGCGCAGCGTGCAGGCTCAGCCGGATTCCGCCGAAAACCTCTATTTTCTGGCGCGCAGCTATATGGCGCAGAACCGCCCCGGTGATGCCGCGCAGATGTTCGAGCGTTCGGTGGCGCTGGCCGGAAGGCAGCCCGAGTTGCTCGGGCAATGGGCTCAGGCGCTGTATTTCGCCCGCGACAAGCACTTCACGCCACAGGTGCAGGCGCTGACCGACGAAGCGCTGCAGGCTGACCCCAGGGAAGTCACCAGCCTTGGCCTGCTCGGGATTGCCGCGTTCGAAACACAGCGCTATCAGGCGGCCGTGGATTATTGGACCCGGTTACTTGCCGCACTGCCCGCAGATGACGCATCGCGTTCGGCACTGGAAGGCGGCATTGCCCGCGCCAGAGATAACCTTGCCAAACGCGCTGCAGACGCGGCGCCGGCAGTGAAGGCGAAGTCGATAAAAATTCATGTCGAGCTGGCTCCCGGGCTTCAAGGCAAAGTAAGGCCGAGCGACAGCGTGTTCATCTTCGCCCGCGCCATCAATGGCCCGGCGGCACCTCTGGCGGTCAAACGCATTACCGTGGCGGACTTGCCTGCCGACGTGGAACTGAGCGATGCCGATGCGATGATGCCGCAACTGAACCTGTCGAAGTTCGCGCAAGTCCAACTGGTTGCGCGAGTGTCTCGCGCGGGGCAGCCAACCACCGGTGAGTGGGTCGGCCGCAGTCAGCCTCTGGCCAGTGATACTGCGGCGCAGCAGGCATTGACCATCGACAGTCCGGATAATTAGAGAAATCGCTTATGTACCGTACCGCACGCATCACCTTGTTGGGTCTGGTCGTTGGCCTGAGTGCCTGTGCTGTCCAGCATCCGGCACCGCCTCACAGCCAGGATCCGATTCTTAACCTGCCGGGTGGCCAACAGCCCGGCGCGCCGCGTCCGAGTACCGCACCTTCGGAGCCTGCCAAGGCACCTGCCGCAGCGCCGAAGACCTCGGCCAGCTTCGCGCCGCCACCGGGTGGCGGCAGCCATTGGGACCCGCGCCTGGGCGTGTACGTGATGGACGATCAGCCCAACACTTTCTATCGCCAGCGCACCTATTACCAGTGGAATGACGGCTGGAGCTGGGCAACCAGCCCCAACGGTCCGTGGCAGGCGACCGATGTCAGTGGTGTACCGGCAGGGCTGGGCAAACAGTTCAGTAAATGATTCAGGCTTCAACAAAAACGGCGACCTCGAAGGTCGCCGTTTTGCATTGCCTGAGCGGCTTATTTACCCGGATAGATCTGGTCGAACACCCCACCATCGATGAAATGGGTCTTCTGCACCGTGCGCCAGTCACCGAAGGTTTTCTCCACCGACAGGAAGTCCACTTTCGGGAAGCGATCGGTGTACTTGGCCAGCACCGCCGGATCACGTGGGCGCAGGTAGTTTTTGGCAGCGATTTCCTGGCCTTCCGGGGACCATAGGTAGTTGAGGTATTCCTCAGCCAGGAGGCGGGAGCCTTTCTTGTCCACGACCTTGTCGACCACACTCACCGGTGGCTCGGCTTCTGCCGACACGGAGGGATAAACCACTTCGAACTGATCGCGACCGAATTCGCGGGCGATCATTTCCGCTTCATTCTCGAAGGTGACCAGCACGTCGCCGATCTGGTTGGTCATGAACGTCGTGGTCGCGCCACGGCCGCCGGTATCAAGCACCGGCACATGGCTGAACAGATCACCGACGAATTTCTTCGCCGCCGCTTCATCGCCACCTTTTTTCAGGGTGTAACCCCATGCCGAGAGGTAGGTGTAGCGGCCGTTGCCCGAGGTTTTCGGGTTGGGCACGATGACTTCCACGCCATCCTTGATCAGGTCCGGCCAGTCTTTGAGGGCCTTCGGATTGCCCTTGCGCACAATGAACACCGTGGCCGACGTGAAGGGCGCGCTGTGGTTCGGCAGGCGGCTGACCCAGTCTTTCGGCACCAGCTCGCCGTTGTCGGCCAAGGCGTTGATGTCGGTGGCCATGTTCATGGTGATCACGTCAGCCGGCAGCCCGTCGATGACCGAACGCGCCTGCTTGCTCGACCCGCCGAAGGACATCTGCACGGTCACATCTTCATTCTTCTCGGCTTTCCAGTGTTTCTGGAAGGCGCTGTTGTAGTCCTTGTAGAAATCACGCATCACGTCATAAGAGACGTTGAGCAGCGTTGGAGCTGCCTGGGCAGCGCTGGCAAAAGCCAGGCCGGCGGCCAGTAGCGAGGCGGCGAAGAGTTTATTCACTGCAGGGTCCTTGAGATGAAGAGTCGTGTGACAAGCCTGATGGCGTAATGCCGCGACACTATCAGCATCGCGCCTGCGGTTTAAAGACCGAAAAGATCTTTGCTTATGCCTTGTGCTCGGTTTTTTTGAACAATTGATTGCCACATCTTGAGCAGAACGCCGCGCCATGCTCGTGAAGGTTTTTCGAGCACACGGGGCAGTCGTGTTTCAGTTGCTCGCCGCGCATGGCATTGGCCAGCTCGGCGGTGAATATCCCGGTAGGCACGGCGATGATTGAGTAGCCGGTAATCATCACCAGCGAAGAGAGCATCTGGCCGAGCGGGGTCTTGGGCACGATATCGCCAAAGCCCACCGTCGTCAGGGTCACGATAGCCCAGTAAATGCCCTTGGGGATACTGGTGAAGCCATGCTCTGGGCCTTCGATCACGTACATCAGCGTGCCGAACACCGTGACCAGTGTAGACACGGTGACCAGAAACACGATGATCTTCTGCTTGCTGCCACGCAGCGCCGCCAGCAAATAGTTGGCCTGGCGCAGGTAGGTGCCGAGCTTGAGCACCCTGAAGATCCGCAGCATACGGATGATCCGCACGATCAGCAGGTATTGCGCATCGCTGTAATAGATCGACAGCACGCCTGGCACGATGGCCAGCAGGTCCACCAGCCCGTAGAAACTGAATGCGTACTTCAGCGGCCGTGGCGAGCAATAGAGGCGCAGGATGTATTCGATGGCGAACATCAGCGTGAAGCCCCATTCGATCCATGCGAAAAGCATCGCGTAATCACGATGAATACTCTCGATGCTGTCGATGATAGTGACCAGCAGACTGAGCAGAATCGCGACCAGCACCGCCTTGTCAAACATCCGCCCGGCAGGCGTATTGGCCTCGAAAATAACAATATGCAACCGCTCGCGGCGGCTGAGAGAGCTGTCCATGGTGCTTCCCGAATCAAAGATCGGGTGAGCCTAGGAGCATGGATCGGCAAGTGCAAGCACACAAGCGAGCTTGCTCGCGAAGAGGTCGTTACAGCCGCGTAAAGGTGACCTGAGCCGACCCCCAATCCACCTGATATCGCAGAACCGCCGTGTGACGCAGTGCATCACGAACTACATTCCCACGCTGGAGCGTGTGAACGATAATCCGGGTAGTGAATGACACGGGGAGTAAACATGCAGTATGCAGGCGAAGGCTTTTCTCTCAGGATATTGGCATTTGATGATGCCGAGCTGATCAGCCGTTATGAAAACACCCATCGCCAGCATCTGCAGCCCTGGGAGCCGCTAAGGGACGATGACTATTTCATCCTCGAAAACACCCGATCAAGGGTCCAGCAGCAATGGGAAAGCATGCAGACCGGCAGCGCGGTGTTTTTCCTCATAACAGCTCCGGGCGGCGAATTGCTGGGACGCTGCAGCTACACCAACATCGTGAGAAGCGCTTTCCAGGCCTGCAACCTCGGCTTCTCACTGGCAGAAACCGCTCAGGGGCAGGGCTTGATGAAAAGATCGCTGGAAGTCACCAATCGCTACTGTTTCGAACAGATGGGGCTGCATCGAATTATGGCCAGCCACATGCCAGCCAATGTACGCAGCGAGCGACTTCTGCAATCACTCGGCTTCGAAAAGGAAGGGCACGCGCGCGCCTACCTGAAAATTGCCGGTGTCTGGGAAAATCATGTCCTCAGAGCACTGATCAATCCGAACCACGCCTGATGGCGTGGCGAACGCGCATCCTACTGCTGCGCCACGTCATCCTTCTCCCAGCCGCCGCCGAGAGCCAGAAACAGATTGATCTGCCCCATCGCCACCTGCGTGTTGGCCTCTGCCATCTGCGCGCGTACGTCGGTGTAAGTGCGCGTGGCTTGCAGGTCGGCGAGGAACGAGGCGCGCCCGGCCTGATAGAAGCGGTGCGTCTGGTCAGCCGCTTCTTTGGCAGATTGCTCGGCTTCTCTGAGGGCGTCGCGGCGGTCGAGCAGGGCGGTGTATTGCGCCAGGCCAGTCTGGGTTTCACGGATGGCGTTGAGCACCACACCATCAAAGCGCGCAAGGGCCGCCTGCGCCGAGGCTTCGGCTTGATGGATGCGGGCGCGCGAGCCATTTGAAGGGATGGTCCAGTTCAGCAGCGGACCGAAGCCCCAGCGATTGGCCGCCGGTTTGCCGAGGTTCTCGATCAGGCCGGTGGTGCCAATGCTCGCGCCGATGCTGATGTCCGGATACAACTCGCCGGTGGCAACGCCGATCTCGGCAGTCGACATCGCCAGATGGCGTTCAGCCTGACGCACATCCGGGCGGCGTTTGAGCAGTGCTGCGCCGTCGCCCACAGGAATGACCTGCGCAATCTGCGGCAACTGGTTGCAGGCGCTTACCCCGGCGGGCAGTTGCTCGACAGGTTTGGCCAGCAACATCGACAGGCGAAACATCGCGGCCTGACGGCGCGCTTCGTAACGGGGCATTTCGGCGCGCAATGACTTGAACTGCGTCTGCGAACGAGTGACCTGGGTTTCATCGCCACGCCCGGCATCGCGCAGGCGCTGGTTGAGGGTCACGCTCTGTTGTTGCAGGTCCAGCGATTCGCGGGCGATATCGAGCTCTTCGTTGGCGGCACAAATCTGCGTGTAGGCGCGCACCACATCGGCGACCACTGTGATACGTGCCGTATCCACCGCCGCCTGATTGGCATCGACATTGGCCTGCGCCGCCTCGATGCCACGCTGCAAGGTGCCGAACAGATCGAACTGGTACGAAGTGGTCAGACCCACGTCGCCGACATTGGCCACCGGCACCTTGTCGGTCAGCAGAAACGCCTCGCCGGACTCCTGCACGCGCTGAGCGCCGATCTTCGCGCCGTTGGTAAAGCCGCCAGCCGCCTCGGCTTCCGAGGTCTGATAGCGAGCACGCTGCAGGTTGGCGGCGGCGATGCGCAGGTCGGTATTGGAAGCGATGGCCTGGCGCACCAGCTCATCCAGCCGCGCATCCTGATACAGACGCCACCAGTGCGCCGGCACCGGGGCGGAAACCGTGTTGACCGAGCGGCCCGCCAGTTCACCCTGCAGGTCCGGACGGTTGATCGCGCCCTCCTTGGGCAACCGGTAATCCGGGCCGACCATCTGGCAGGCCGACAGCAAGGCGGTAAAGCCGAGCGCGGCCACGCGTAAAGCACGTTTCATCGGCTGCGCTCCTGCGTATCGTCGATGATCGACACCGTCGCGGTACGTCCGGCAATCATGCGGAAGTCGGCGGGCACGTCATCGAAGGCGATCCGCACTGGAATCCGCTGCGCCAGACGCACCCAGCTGAAAGCCGGGTTGACGTTGGGCAGCAGGTTCGAGCCACTGCTGCGGTCGCGGTCTTCGATACCGGCAACGATGCTCACCACATGGCCGGTCAGCCGCGCGTTGTCGCCGATGACGCGGATGTCGACGCCCTGGCCGACATGGATGCCATCGAGCTTGGTTTCCTCGAAATAGCCGTCGATGTGGAACGACGTCGAATCAACCACCGAAAGCACTGGACGCCCGGCAGTGACGAACTCATGTTCGCGGGGCGCGCGGTCGTTGAGGTAGCCGTCCACCGGGCTGCGTATCACCGAGCGATCCAGGTTCAACTGCGCGGCGTCCACTGCAACCTTTGATTCGCCCAGTGCGGAAAGGGCTCGGGCTTCGCGTGACTGGCTTTCTTCCAGTTGTTCGCGGGCGACCAGATTGCCCAGGCCACGGTTACGTTTGTTCTCACGGCGTGCCTGCTCCCAGGTTTCCTGACGTTCGGCGACCGTCGCCTGCGCCTGGCGCAGTGCCAGACGGAAGCGGTCCTGATCGATGGTGAACAGGACCTGGCCCTTGTGCACGGGCTGGTTGTCAGTGACTTCGACCTTCTGGATCAGCCCGGAGACGTCCGGTGCGATTTGCACGATGTCGGCGCGGATATGCCCGTCGCGCGTCCACGGTGCATACATGTAATACATCACCATGCGCCATACGACCACGGCGGCCAGGGTGACAACCAGCAGGGTCAGGACCACGCGGCCCAGTGTCAGTATCGGTTTTTTCATGTCATCAGGTATCGACTTAGAGTATCCACGGCGCCGAGCAACAAAGCGTATAGACCTACGTTGAACAAAGCCCGGTGCCAGACCAGACGGTAGAAGTGGGCACGCGACAGCACCGCATGCACGACAAGAAACAGCAGATAGGCGATGCCCATCATCGCCAGAAACGTGGGGATGAAGATCCCGCTGATATCCAGATCACCGATCACAGGGGCGCTCCATCGATGTTATGCGGCAGTTGTTCGGTCAGTTCCCCGCCCACGGTGACGATCTCGACCCCCGGCAGCAGCGCCAGGCGCAGGCCGCTGAGAGCATGCAGCAGGTGCAGTCGGGCCGGGTTGTCGCCCATCTCCTGATCGGTCAGTGAACGGCGTGCGCGGTCCATGGCCATCAGCAGGCCTCTGGGCGCGGGCAGTCGTTCACCGGCCTTGCGGCACTGTTTGAAATAGCCGCTGACTTCGTCGATCACCTGACGCAGCAATACCTGAGCCGCAGGCGTGGCGCGGCGGGTGTAGGCCAGCAGGTCGAGCATGTTCAGCGCGACGCGCAGCTCACGCAGGGCAATCCCGGTGTCCTGAGCGGTGAGCGTCAGGCGCGGCAATTGCTGCATCAGGCGGTCGAGCATTTGCACGCCCATGCGCCGGTGTTCGGCCAGAGAAGCGTTTTCACTGAGGCTGGCGATGTCACGCCAGCTGAAACGGGTCAGACGCTTGACGGCCAGTTCGACGCCGAACGGGCGGAACACCAGGGTCCAGATGAAGGCGAACAACAGCCCGGCAGGACCCGCCAGGTTGGAGTTGAGGAAGTTCATGAAGTCCGCGTCATAAGCGCTCTGGATGCTGATGAACGACGAGGTGTTGACGATGGTCAGCAGCGTGCCGAGAAAGAAGCGCGGTTGCACGGTCAGGGTACCGACGCAAATGAACGGCACGGAAAAGGCCAGCACCAGCATCGGGAAGTCATGCAGGTTGGGCAGCACCACGAACAGGTACAGGCTGGCGAACACTACCGAGAGCAGGGTCCAGAAGAAGAACCGGTAGATTTGCGGAGCAGGGTCGTCCATGGCAGCGAAGAAGCTGCACGACACCGCTGCCAGTGCCACGGCACTTGCGCCGTCTTTCCAGCCGAGCAGAATCCATAACACCGACGCAGCAATGATCGCCAGTACTGTCGAAGTCACCGAATAGAGCATCAGGCCGCGGTCGAGAAACGGGGTCAACCGGCCCAGGCGCCAGTGGCGATAGACCGCGCGCCACTGTGACTGATCGTCGGTCTTGATCGCGTATTGCAGGGTTCGGCAATCCAGCCACAGGTCGATCCACTCACCCAGCCTGAACAGCGTATTGGATAGCAGGAGTTGATCGCGATCGTCCAGTTGCGCGGAATCTGGTTGCAGGCTCTGCAAGTCGCGGTGCAACTGTTGCCATCCTTCCAACTGCGGCGTGTCGGCAGTGCTTTCGAGCCAGTCACAAGCCTTTTGCAACAAGGGCTTGATGCTGGCCAGCAGATAGGGCGTGCGCCGCTCCAGCGCCCACAGCGCGTCATCCAGCGCATCGATGACCGGCAAGAGGTGGATCATCCGGCCGCGCAGTTCATTGGCGTTGCGCACGGTTTGCTTACGGGCGCCTTCGTGGCTCAACTGGCCGATCATCATTTCCAGCGAGTTGAAGCTGCCGACCATCGAATTGCGCAGCGTGCCGATTTCTTCGGGCTGACAGGTACGGCTGATAAAGCGCTGACTGTAGGTCGCGGCATCACTGAACCATTTCTCCGTGGTGGCCTGAAACACAGGTGCCAGGCGCCTGGGCCAGAACATCGCACCTACGACGGCGGCGCAGATGATGCCGAGAAAAATCTCTTCGGTACGCGACACCGCGATGTCGAACACAGCCTGCGGGTTGTCGACCACCGGCAGCGAAATCAGCGGCATGGTGTAGCCGGCCAACATCAGGGCGTAGCTGTTGGCGGTGCGCAAGTGCAGGGACAGAAACAACAGGGTCCCGGTCCACAGCCCGACCACGATGGCCAGCAACAAGGGCGTTTGTACGAACATCGGCACCAGCAGCACCGACGCCGCTGCACCGGCCAACGTCCCGGCCGCTCTGTACAGCGCCTTGGAGCTGGTCGGGCCGACGAAGGGGCTGGAGACGATGTACACCGTGGCCATCGCCCAGTAGGGGCGGGGCATTTCCATCAACAATGCGATGTACAGCGCCAGCATCGACGCGCCGAAGGTGCGCACACCGTAGAACCAGTCACGTGCCGGCGGAACGCTGGAGAAAAATCCGTTCAAGCCTGGCCCCCGTGTTCGCGCTGCGCCGCATCAGCAAAGGCCTGTAACACACGCAAGGTGGCCTCCAGATCGGCAGGCTGCAGACCTTGCAGCACTTCGGCGCGCAAGCGGGTCAGCTCGGCTTCGATGGAGCAGGCCAGTGCGCGACCTTTGCGAGTCAGGCTCAAGGCCTTGGCGCGGCGGTCATTCGGGTCTTCAGTGCGGCAAACGATATCGGCCTTGCACAACTGGTCGAGCAGACGCACCAGCGTCGGGCTCTCCATGCCAGCCGCCTGGGCGACTTTCACCTGATGTGCGCCATCGCCCAGACGCGCAATGGCCAGCAACGGACCTGCGCAGGCTTCGGAAATGCCATAGGTCACCAGCGTGTTCTGGCAGATGCGTCGCCATTGGCGAGACGCGGCCACCAGGCCACTGCTGATTGTCCGATGCAGGGATTCGACAGACATGGAAACACCAGGAATTTAGTTAGGAGCGATATTGTTAGCAGGGAGATAAATAGCTTGCTAACTAATATCCCGTAACAACTGCTTACAGTCAACCCGAAGCCGCCCGGCGGAGGCGCTTTTTTAACCCGGCGAAAGCATATTTCGAGGCAGCGCAGCGTTGATGAAGGGGCGCATTTGTCAGTTTCAAGTGCCATAAGTTCATTTTTCATGAAGATAATTGCTACCGTCTGTCGGTAATTTGCGGTTTTTTGCGCTGTATCGGCCTCGATACATTCAAAAAAATGACGCGCTTCGCAAAACACTTCTTCACGTTAATCAACGCTTGCAGCTTGGTGGTGGCACATAGCTTCATCGCAACAATTGATATCGCAATGATGGCATCGGCTATATTTAGACGTTTTGTTGACGCCAAAGCATTGTCGATGCTGTTTAAAAAATAAACGATTCAGCCGATAGTCTGGATGACCAAACGGGCCAGCACACCCGTTCCAGAGCCATTCAGTTGGTGCGCGATGCGCACCTTGCGAGCTACGCCATGATCGACCTTGCTACCTGGAATCTCTCCGTCCCTGTCGGAAGCCCTGCGACCATCATCGAAACCCCCAAATTGGTAAAGGGCTATCGGGATGGCTATTTCCAGTCCGGGGATACGCTGTTCTTCTGGGCACCGGTGACGGGTTCAACCACCGAAAACGCCAAGTACCCGCGTTCCGAATTGCGCGAGACGACGTCGGATGGAAGAGTCTTCAACTGGGCCTACTCCAGTGCCGACAACTTTCTGCGCGCGACACTGGAAGTCGATCAGGTGCCTTCCAGCGGCAAGATCGTGATCGGTCAGATTCACTGCTACCAGAGCACCGAACCGCTGCTGAAGGTGGAGTATCAGTACAAGGAGAAGCTGCAGACCGGCAATATCGTCGCCAAGTTTCGTCGTACGCCGGACTCGGAAATCGAGGTCATCAACATCGCCCAGGGTGTGCCGCTCAATAAGCAGTTCAACTACACCATCAACCTGTCGCCGTCTGGCGATCTGACGGTGAATGCCTTCGACGCAGTCTGGTACGCCAAGCTGGATTCAGCCTGGGCCAGCAAACTGTTCTATTTCAAGGCAGGGGTCTACACCCAGGACAACACCGGCTACACCACGGAAGGCGGCTCTGCCACGTTCTACAAGCTGGCCATTGCCCACGAGAAAAAGAATTGATCCTCTCGCGCCGCAGGCTTCAGGCCGCCGGGAATATCAGACTGAAGCAGATTCTGCCGACGGCGGGTTGAGCGACTTCGACCCGACCGCCGTGCAGTTGCATGATTGCCGTGACGATCGCCAGCCCCAGGCCGTTGGAATCCGAACGCTCATGGCGTGAGGCATCACCGCGATAGAAACGATCGAACAAGCGTGCGAGGGTGGCTTCCGGCAGCACCGGTCCACGGTTCTCCACATCGATCTTCCAGTGCCTGTCCACAGCCGTCACCTGCATCAGAATCTCGCTGTCTTCATCTGCGTAGCGGATCGCATTGGCGACCAGATTGCTCAATGCACGCCGTAGCAAAATCGGATCGGCCTGCAACGTACCTTGTCCGTGGGGGCTCAGGGTCAGGTTGCGTTCTTCGGCCAGCCCTTCGAAATAGCCGGCAACCCGTTGCAGTTCATCATGCAGATCCAGCGGCTGACGCTCCAGAGCGGCCTGGGCTTCGTCCGCCCGTGCCAGAAACAGGATGCTTTCCACCAGCCGCGAGATGCGCTCCAGCTCTTCCAGATTGGAGGCCAGCAGCGCCTGATATTCATCGGCGCTGCGGTTCTGGCGCAAGGCAACCTGACAATGGCCCATCAACGAACCGACCGGTGTGCGGATTTCGTGGGCCAGATCGGCAGAGAACTGCATCAGGCGTCGGTAGCCATCGTCCAGACGGTCAAGCATGGCGTTGAAGGCGTCGCTCAATTGTTGCAGCTCGACGGGCGTATCACGGCTGTCTAGGCGTTTGTGCAGGCTGGCCGGGGTGATTGCGGCGGCATGGGCAGCCATTCTTCGCAGTGGACGCAAGCCGCGACGCAGCAGTACATAACCCAGGGCTGCGGTGATCAGAAACGCCAGGGCCACGGCTATATAGATGCGCTGACGGAAGCTGGCGAGCATGGCCATTTCCTTGACCATCAGGTGCGCTGCCTGCAAACGTACTTCGACACCGTTGGACATCACCTGTACGGCAGCAGCGCGCAACGGCACGCCTTGCAGGCTCATGCCGCTGCGCAGGTCATCGACACGCAGCGGTTGGTCCTGCGCCACGGTCGGCAGTTCCGGCAAGGGCGCGTGCTGCGGGTTGACGGAGATAACCGGTGACTTGCCCGGCTCGCCGATGATGAAGATGTCTTCTTCGCTGTCGAGCATGTTCTCGAACAGCTGCGGGCTGCCCTTGAGGTTGTCCATGGTCAGGTCATAGCGCAGCAGCTTGCGAAAGTGGTCCAGTCGCGCAAGCACGGCATGGTCACTGCGTTGCATCACTGTTGCCTCGATTGACTGATACAGATACAGGCCGGCACCGCTGACGGTGAGCATCGCCACCAAGGCAAATGCCAGGGTCGAGCGCAGGGTCAGGGAAGGCTGGCGTCGCATGGCCGTACCTCGCACACATAACCAATGCCGCGCACGGTGTGGATGAGCTTGACCGGGTAGGGCAGGTCGACCTTGCTGCGCAGACGCTTGATGGCGACGTCGACGACATTGGTGTCGCTGTCGAAATTCATGTCCCAGACTTCCGAGGCAATCTGTGCCCTGGACAGTACGTCGCCTTCGCGGCGCAATAACAGGTGCAGCAGGGCGAACTCCTTGTTGGTCAGCACGATAACCTGTTGCTGACGCGTCACCCGGCGGCGCAACAGGTCCAGTTCCAGATCGGCCAGATGAAAATGGTCCGCCTCGCGCACCACGCCCCGGCGCAGGATGGTGCGGATGCGCAGCAGCAGTTCAGTGAAGGAAAATGGCTTGACCAGATAATCGTCGGCGCCCAGTTCCAGGCCGCGAATCCGGTCCTGCAACTGGTCGCGCGCGGTGAGAAACAGCACCGGCACGTCCTGCCGGGCGCGCAGTACTTCGATGATTTGCCAGCCGTCGATGCCTGGCAGCATCACGTCCAGCACGATCAGGTCGTAGCGGTTTTCCAGCGCCAGGTGCAGGCCGTCGGCCCCGTGCTGGGTCCAGTCCACCTTGTAGCCGGACTCACCCAGACCCTTCTTCAGGTACTCGCCGGTTTTGGTGTCGTCTTCAATCAGCAGGATATGCATCGTTTTGTCCGCTACGCTTTTGCCTGCACCCATGGTGCGCCGATGCCGGAGTCTAACCAGTTGCCGACGAGGTGTCCGGCGAATGACAAAAATGTCATTGCCCGGTCATTCTGCGGTGCCGGTAACGGTGCAAGGATGGGTTTCAGATATCAACTGCCAAGGAAGTACCGATGAAGACTGCACTCTCTACTACGTTCGGCCTGCTGTTGCTCAGCGCTGCTGTCATGACTCAGGCTGCTGACATGAAGGTGGTTAAACCGATGCGCGGGACCGTCGACAGCGTCAGCGCCGACACCCTCGATTTCACCACCCGCTCGGGTCAGCACGAAAGTATCAAGCTGACTGACAAGACCGGTATTCGTCTTGTGTCCGAAGCTGACTTCAAGCAAATCAAAGGCGACAGCTTTGTCGGTTCGGCTGCCATCCCGCAGGCGGACGGCACACTGAAAGCGCTGGAAGTGACCGTTTTTGAAGCCAGCCTCAAAGGCAGCGGCGAAGGCCACTATGGCTGGGAAAACGCTGATGGCAGCACCGGCACCATGACCAATGGCACCGTTGGCACGTTGGCTGGCACCGATGGCCGCACGCTGACCGTCAAATACGAGGGTGGCGAGAAGAAGCTGGTGGTGCCGCAGGATGTGCCTATCGCCTACGTCGAGCCAGGCAAGGTTGATCAGTTGACCAAGGGCGCCAAGGTCGTGGTGTTCCCGGCTGACGACGGCAAGTCTGCCCGTGGTGTGGCAGTCGGCAAGGACGGGTTTACCCCGCCGATGTAATCACCGCCAGGGCTGTCAGGGGCGCAAGGCTGCCCCTGACAGCTTTTTCCATGCCTGATCAGAGGGATCTCGACATGAAAACCCGCCCCATTCATCCGTGGCCGGTGCGCCTGACGCACTGGGTCAATGCCGTGGGCATGGTCTGTATGTTCATGAGCGGTTGGGCGATCTACAACGCATCGCCACTGATGCCGTTCACCTTTCCCAAATTCCTGACACTCGGCGGCTGGCTGGGCGGTTCCATTGCCTGGCACTTCGCGGTGATGTGGCTGTTGGTCATCAACGGTCCGATTTATGTGCTGTATGGCGTGTTCAGCCGCCATTTCAAACGCGACCTGCTGCCGGTCCGGCCGTCCGAAGTGACGCGTGACATGAGTGACGCGTTGCGTTTTCGACTGGTCCACGTCAAAGGCCGTTACAACGCGGTGCAACGGCTGATGTACTGGCTGGTGCTGGCCATGGGTGTGTTGGTGGTGCTGTCCGGCCTGGCCATCTGGAAACCGGTGCAGTTTCAGGGGTTGGTCAGTCTGCTGGGCGGATTCGATTTCGCCCGTTGGGTACATTTCGGGGCGATGACCGCCATCGGCGCATTTGTCATCGTCCATCTGCTGCTGGTCGTGCTGGTGCCCAGTACTTTGCTGCCGATGATTACCGGCGGCCGCCAGCCGAACGAAGACGGAACTGCGCAATCATGAACGAACCACGTAAACGCATCACTCAGCGTATCCGCCTGGAGCCCGCGCAGGAGCGTCAACTGATCGATATTCAGCGCCGCTCGTTTCTGCGCGCGGGGCTGACCGTGGGCGCGATGTCGATGCTCACGGGCTGCAACCTGCAGGATGGCGATCAGGTCGACAAGGTGCTGTGGGCCATGTCGCGCTGGAATGACCGGGTTCAGGCCTGGCTGTTCAATGGCCAGAAGCTGGCGCCGACCTACAGCAAGGCGCAGTTGACCAACCCGTTCCCGTTCAATGCCTTCTACCCTGAGTACAACGTGCCGGAGCTGGATCTTTCCGATTACCAGCTGGCGGTGTCGGGGCTGGTGCGGGACAAGCAGCCATGGACGCTGGGGGCGCTGCGCAAACTGCCGCAACGCACGGACATCACGCGGTTGATCTGTATCGAGGGCTGGAGCGCGATAGGGCAGTGGGGCGGTGTGCCGTTGAAGACCTTCCTGGAGTACATCGGCGCTGATACAACGGCGCGCTTTGTCGGTTTCAAGTGCGCTGACCGCTATTACTCGAGCCTGGATATGCCCACTGCGCTGCATCCGCAGACGTTGCTGGCGCTGGACTTCGGTGAAGTGGCGCTGCCACCTGATTACGGTTACCCGTTGCGGGTGCGGGTGCCGACCAAGCTGGGTTTCAAGAATCCCAAGCACATCGTCGAGATTTTCGTCAGCAACGAGAATCCTGGGGGGTATTGGGAGGATCAGGGGTACAACTGGTTCAGCGGGATCTAGGAGCGGACGCAGAGCGTCGCACGATGGCGGTAGTGAGATTATCGTTCCTCACGCTCCAGCGTGGGAATGCCGTTCGTGACGCTCTGCGTCACACAGCGGTTCTGTGGTGTCAGGTGGATGTAGGCTCGACTCAAGTCACCTTTTCGCCCCTCGGCGAGTTACTTTGATGAGGCCAAAGTAACCAAAGCCTTTCGCTCCGGTTTCCGGCCCGACTTCGTCGGGTTCCTTCGCCCTGTCACTGATCCGGGGGTCGCCGCAACGGGCCATCCATGGCCCGGTGCGGCTAGCCTGGCGTCCTGCCAGGCTACCCCCGGATCAGCGCCAGGACTCAGCCGTCACTGACGTCGCAATTTGCGTTGTCTGTGCCATCGTGGTTGAAAAGCATTTCGGTGGTAGTTAATACGATTTTGACTATCGTTCCTCACGCTCCGCGTGGGAATGCCGTTCGTGACGCTCTACGTCACATGGCGGTTTTTTCTTTGTCAGGTGGATTGAGGTTCGGCTCAGGTCACCTTTTCGCCCCTCGGCGCCTTACTTTGAAGGACCAAAGTAAGCAAAGTCCCAGCTCCGGTTTCCGGCCCGACTTCGTCGGGTTCCTTCGCCCTGGCACTGACGTCGCACTCTGCGTCGTCAGTGCCATCGCGTTAAAAAGCGCTTTCAGGCGCGGCGTTTCAGGTCAGTTCAGGCCCAGTTTGCCGCGCAGGGTCGAGAGGTCTTCTGCCAGGGTGTTGACCGGGCCGACCAGGGCTTTGCGGTCGTTCTCTTTGACTTTGTCGTAGGTTTCAAAGCCACCGTCCTTGGTCTTGTACTTGGCGAGGATTTTGTCCACGGTGGCGAAGTTCTTGTCGACTTTGCTGGAGAAGGCCTTGTCCTGTTGTTCGATCTGCGGGCGGAACAGGTCGACGATTTTTTTCGCGCCGTCGATGTTGCCCTGGAAGTCATACAGGTCGGTGTGGCTGTAACGGTCTTCTTCGCCGGAGATCTTGGTCGCTGCCACTTCTTCCAGCAGGGCTGCGGCGCCGCCGACGACTTTTTCCGGCGGGAAAGTCAGGTCGGCCACGCGCTTTTCCAGGTCCTTGACGTCGCTCAACAGCTTGTCGGCGATAGGGCCCTGATCTTTTGTGGTGTTCTGCGAGAACAGCGCATATTCCAGACGATGGAAGCCGGTGAAGTCTTCCGCCGTCACGCCTTGTTCATGGTCGTCGACGCGTGAGTCGATGGATGCGTCCAGGTCACTGAACAGTTCGGCAATCGGTTCTACCGACTCGTAGTACACGCGGGTCGGAGCGTAGAGCTTCTTGGCCGTTGCGATGTCGCCTTTCTTCACGGCATCGGTGAATTTCTGGGTGTGGCTGACCAGCTCTTCAATGTTCTCGGTCACGTAGATCTTGTAGTCCGACACCGGGCCTACCAGATCCAGCGGCGCGGTGGCGGCAAAGGCCGCCAGCGGGGTCTGGAGCAGGCCAAGGGTCAGGAGCAAAGCCAGGGGCGTCTTTTTCATGAGTGTCTTCCGGGTCGGGAGTGGATAGGTCATGCGTTTTTAGTGGGCGCTACGGCCGCCAGCAGCGAGCGACCGATGAAATCCTGGTCGCCGGTTACCCCCGGCAGGGTGAAGAAATAGCCGCCTCCGATTGGTTTGAGGTATTCCTCCAGCGGCTCGCCGTTAAGCCGGCTCTGTACCGTAATGAAGCCTTTTTCCAGATCGGCCTGGTAGCAGATGAACAGCAGGCCCATGTCCAACTGACCGTTCTTGTTAACCCCATTGGAGTAATTGAACGGGCGGCGCAGGATCAGGTTGCGCTGGCTTTCGGCAGTACGCGGGTTGGCCAGGCGGATGTGCGAATCCAGCCGGGTTTTCTTGCCTTCCGGGTCGGCCGCATAGTTGGGCACATCGCTCTCGACCTTGCCGTCCATGGGCGCGCCGGTGCTTTTGCTGCGGCCGAAAATCGATTCCTGCTCCTGCAGCGGCGTGCGGTCCCAGCGCTCGACGAAGTTGCGGATGATGCGCACCGCCTGATAGCTGCCATTGGCGGCCCAGGCCGGTTCATCGCTGCCTGGCTGCACCCAGACCAGCTCGTTCATGGTCTTCTGGTTGTTGGAATCCGGGTTCGCCGAACCGTCCCGGAAACCCAGGAAGTTGCGCGCGCTTTCCGGCGGCTGACCGGGTTTCTTCGGTGCCTGGGGCGGCACGGTGCCTTCCTGTTTCCAGCGCACCAGCAGCAGGTCGGGCAGGTTCTTGACGATGTCGCGCAGCGCATGGATGTTGCTGTCGGCAGTGTTGGCGCAGAACTGGATGCTCAGGTCGCCGTGGCAACTGGCCGGATCCAGCGCATCGTTGGGGAAACCGGTCATGCGGCTCAAGCGTTTCGGCTTGACCGGGGCCAGACCAAAACGCTCATCGAACAGCGATTCGCCCACCGACACGGTGATGGTCAGGTTGTCCGGGGTCACCACCGGACCGAGAATGCCCGAGTCCAGCGGTGGCAGTTTCGGATCGATCTCCGGCACCGGGCCACCGGTCATCAGGAACGCGATGCGCTCGTTCAGCGTGCGAAACAGGCGTTCCAGGTCCTCACGGTCGGCGGCCAGAACATCGAATGCCACAAGCATGCCCGCGGCCGGGCGCGGGTTGACGATGCCGCTCTGATGCTGGCCGTGAAACTCGTTGTGATCCTGCGTTTTTTCACTGTTCGGCGCTTCGGCGACTTGTGCAGGTGCTGCGGCAAGTACATTGCCACTCAGGCTGCTGCCAGCCAGCGCAGCCCCTGCAGCGCCGAGCCCCATCAGCACGCGGCGGCGTTGCAGGGAGGCCGGAGCGTTGGTTGTTTCTGGATTGCTGTCCGGATTCTTCATCGTGATGTGCTGTGCTCCAGTGAATCAGAGGCCAGAGAGGCCGAGTGCCGGGTCGATGCCATTGAGTGCGTCAGTCAGAGCGCCAGCCTTGGCGGCGATCTGCTTGCGCTGCGCCTCATCCACCTGGTCGTAGGGGCGCACACCACCATCAGCGCTGCTCAATGCATCGAGCGTGGTGTCCAGATCCGCCATGGCGGCGTCGATCTTCTGCAACAGATCGCCTGCACTGCGGCTCAGCAACGGACGCAGCAGGTCGACGATCTTGCGGGTGCCGTCCAGGCTGGCGGCAAAACCGTTCAGGTCGCTGTGGCTGTAACGTTCCTCTTCGCCGTTGCTGCGTACCTCAGCCAGGCTACGCAGTGTGCGCGTGGCAATAGCCGCCAGCTGTTCGGGCGCCAGCGATTGCGCCATCAACTGTTGCTTGAGCTGGGTGACATCGGTTTGCAGACGCTGCGCGATCGGCGCCAGGCCCTCGACGCTGTGTTGCTCGTACAGGCCGTATTCGATGCGGTGAAAGCCGCCGAAGCCGGGGTCCTGTTCACGTTTCTCGTAATAGTCGGCGCGGGCGTTGATTGCGTTGTCCAGCTCGGCCAGGCGCTGCGCAGCCGGTGCAATGCGCTGGTAGGCGGCGCGGGCGGGCAGGTAGGCCGCCTGGGCAGCGCTCAGGTCGCCGGCATCGATGGCCTGTTGCAGGGCGTTGACTGCCTTGATCAGCGCCGAACTCTGCAGGCTCAGGTACACGCGGTATTCGGAGAGCGGCCCGATGAAGGCGGTCATGGACGGACGCGCCTTGGCCTTGGCGTCGGACTCTGCGGTCGGCGTGACATGCAAGGTGCCGCGCGGATTGCTCAGCAGACCGCAGGTAATCGCGTAATCGCCGGGTGCCAGGTTGGCATTGATCACCTGGCTTAGCCCAGGTGCGATGTTTTCCCGTTCTTCAATCACCAGCACGCCATCGAGGATTTCCCATTCGACGGCGCGCTCCGAGCGGTTGACGATGCGGAAGGCGTTCTTGCCCGCCGCGACCGTCAAGGCGTTCGGTTCGCAGTTGTGGGCGTGGATATTGACCACGGTTTCAGTACCGGCATTGGCCGCGCGCTTTTTGGCCGCGACCTGCGAGGCGTAGTAGAACAGCCCGCCAGCGGCGATCATCAGGATCACTGAGCCGGCGACTGCCAATCGCAGGACACGGGGCGACCGGGCTTTCCCGGAAGGCCCTGAGGGACGGTTAGACATGGAGGCCCTTATTCGTTCGTAACAGAAGATGTGTTTGGCTGCATGACCTTGCCAGTCGTCGGGGTGTGCGGCTTGAAGAACAGCAGCAGTGCCCCGATCAGGTAAATCAGGTAGGCACTCAGGGTGCTGACCGTCGGCGCGTCCTGATAACCGAACATGCCCGCCAGTACCGAACCGGCAGGGCCGTCCATCGGCAGCAGCGCACTGATGTCGAAGACCACCTCCTGCAGGTGATTCCAGACGCCGGCTTCATGCAGTGCCTGAACGGAGTTGGCGAGAATGCCCGCCGCTACCACCAGAATGAACAAACCGGTCCAGCGGAAAAACAGGCTCAGGTTCAGACGCATGCTGCCGCTGTAGATGGCTACGCCGAAACCGACCGCCAGCAACAGGCCGAGCAGCGCACCCAATGGCGCGCCGGAGCCTTCGCTCTGCTGGAACACGGCGAGCAGAAAGAATACGGTTTCCAGCCCTTCGCGGGCCACGGCAAAAAACACCATGGCGATCAGCGCGTAGGTCTGGTTTTTCGAGCCGGTGAGGGCCGCGTCGAGTGATTCGTGCAGCGCATGCTTGATCGACCGCGCGACCTTGCGCATCCAGAACACCATGGAGCTGAGAATGCCGACCGCGATCAGGCCGACGATCCCTTCGAACAGTTCCTGCTGCTTCTGTGGGAACTCGGCGCTCATCAACTCAAGCCCGCCACCGACGAACAGCGAGAGCGCGGCGGCCAGAAATACGCCGATCCACACCGCAGGCATCCACTCGCCGCGGCCGGTCTGCTTCAGGTAACTGGCGATAATGCCAACGATAAGCGCGGCTTCGATGCCTTCGCGCAGCATGATCAAAAAGGGAACGAGCATATCTCACCGAGTCAAAGCTGTAGGGTGAAGGTGTCTCGGCATGTCGTAGGCCGGAAACACTGCGTAACATAATGATACTCATTCTTGAATGCGTGTAGTTGTTTTTTATCGGGATTGCGTTTTTGAAAAGTCGTTCAGGTCAGGTTCAGCTAATCGATCACGATTTTCTGAACGTTCCGTGGTCTTCGGAAATCAGCGATCATTTTCAACACCTCTGTAAACCGTGGTTGCCCCTCTGACCGCTTTATTCCGGAAATCATCATGTCATCAGAATCAGACAGCGCTGACCGCAGGCATGCCGAGGCGGTGGCTGCGCTCAGGTCCATAGACCCGCAATGGCAGTCGCTGATTGACCAGGTCGGCCCCTGTCTGCACCCGGTCAGTGCAGCGCAGGACCCGTTTCAGGCGCTGGTCAAGGCCGTCGCCTACCAGCAATTGCATGCCAGGGCAGGCGATGCGATGGTCATGAGGTTGCGTGCGCTTTTTGTTGATGACAGCTTCCCGGGGGCGCATTCACTGGTCGAGCTGGATGATCAGGCACTGCGCTCTTGTGGGTTCTCGGCGTCCAAATGCCGGGCGATCAAGGCGATTGCCGCTGCGCGAGTGGACGGTCTGGTGCCTGAGGTCAGTGCGGCGCTGGCCATGGGCAACGAAGCGCTGGTCGAACGCCTGATTCAACTGCCTGGTGTGGGGCGCTGGACCGTGGAGATGATGCTCATTTACGGGCTCGGTCAGCTGGATGTGATGCCCGCCAGCGACTTCGGCGTGTGCGAAGGCTACCGGCGACTGTATGCTCTGGAACTCAAACCGTCGCACCGGCAAATGGCCCGGCTTGCCGAGCGCTTCGCGCCTTACCGAACCATTGCTGCCTGGTATCTGTGGCGAGTGCCGGCCGATTTCAGCGAAAACGGCTCATCTCGAATTTGAAAGCAAGAGTCGGAGTGCCCGGTGGCCCTGACAGGCGCAGGCTTATCGAAACTCAAGGCAGGCTCGACCATGGACAGCACAGAACGCACCCAACCGGCACGCGCCCCGCGCACTGAAGACGACCCGCGCTGGGACATTCTGGTCAATCGGCGTTCACACGCTGGCGCTGACTTCGTTTATGGCGTGCTGACCACCGGCATCTATTGCAACCCTTGCAGCCCGACACGCCTTCCGCGTCCGGAGAACGTGGTGTTTTTTGACAGTGCGCGCGACGCCGAGGCTGCCGGGTTTCGCCCGTCCCTGCGCAATGCCGGCGACCCGAATGCGCTGCAACTCAGGCACGCAGAAGTCGTTGCCCAAGCCTGCAGACTGATCGATGCCGCCGAATCGATGCCCAATCTGACCGAGCTCGCCGAGCAGGTCGGGATGAGCGGTTTTCATTTCCACCGTATTTTCAAAAGGCTGACCGGGCTGACGCCCAGGGCCTACAGCGTCGCCTCGTTACGCTCGCGGGTGAAAACTCAGCTCTCAGAGGACGTAAGCATTACCCGTGCGTTGTACGAGGCGGGCTACAACTCCAACAGTCGTTTCTATGAGGCTTCGCAGAACATGCTCGGCATGAAACCTTCTGAATACCGCGCGGGCGGCGCCAATGTCGATATCAGGTTCGCCCTGGGTGAAAGTTCGCTGGGTTCGATTCTGGTGGCCACCAGCAGCAAGGGCATCTGTGCGATTTCGCTCGGTGATGACCCGCATGCGCTGATCGAAGCTTTCCAGGACCAGTTTCCCAACGCCAACCTGATCGGTGCAGACGCAGCGTTCGAACAACTGGTTGCCGAGGTCGTGGGTTTTGTCGAATCACCCGCGACCGGCCTGGCGCTGCCACTGGATATCCGCGGCACGGTGTTTCAGGAGCGGGTCTGGCAGGCGCTCAGGGACATTCCCGCTGGATCGACGGCCACCTACACGCAGATCGCGGCGCAGATAGGACTGCCCAGTGCAGTCCGTGCGGTTGCCAACGCCTGCGGTGCGAACAAGCTTGCGGTGGCCATTCCCTGTCACCGGGTGGTGCGCAGCGATGGATCGTTGTCGGGCTATCGCTGGGGCGTCGAGCGCAAGCGCAAGCTGCTTGAACTCGAAGC
Source organism: Pseudomonas sp. BS3767 (assembly GCF_900099665.1). Classification (NCBI taxonomy): domain Bacteria; kingdom Pseudomonadati; phylum Pseudomonadota; class Gammaproteobacteria; order Pseudomonadales; family Pseudomonadaceae; genus Pseudomonas; species Pseudomonas sp. BS3767. The sequence continues at coordinate 160,014 of NZ_FNCX01000007.1, forward strand.
GGCCGAGCAGGCAGGGCTGTTTTCAGAGCGTTGAGCAGCAGCCCATTTTCTGCAGAATTCGATAGGCCAGTTTTACCCGCTCCTCGTTCGGGTAGTTTTTGTTGGCGAGGATGGCAATCCCCAGCTGCTGCTCCGGAATGAACGCCACATAGCCACCGAAACCGTTGGTTGATCCGGTTTTGTTGACCCATACCGAAGATTGCGCTGCCTGCGGCGGCTCGATCATTTCGGCTTTGACCGTGTTCAGCATGGCGCTGGCATTGCCCTCAAGCAGCGTCTCCAGACGCACCGGCAGCGGATACTGTTCCCAGATCAGGTCCTGAGTCATGCCGCCGACCTTGAAATAGCCGGTCCTTGTATCGCGCAGGGCTTTTTGCAGTGCGGCGTCGTTTTGACCGAGGTTGATGTTCGCTTCGATAAAACGGAGTACGTCCCGGGCACTCGATTTCACGCCATAGGCTTGCGCCGCCAGCGGACCTGGATTGACCCTGACCGGCTCGTCGAGCTTGTTGTAGCCCTGCGCATACAGCGCCTGCTTTTCATCGGGCACGTTGATATAGGTATTACTCAGACCCAGCGCTGGAAACAGCCGCTGCTGCAGGGCTGTTTCATACGGCAGCTTCATGCTGCGCGCCGCAACCATGCCGAGCAGGCCCACACTGGGGTTGGCGTAGGTGCGATGGGTGCCGGATAGATATTCGGGCTGCCACGCCTTGAAATATTCCATTAACTGACGGGTGTTGTGCACTTTATCCGGCACCTGAAGCGGGAAGCCGCCAGCCGTGTGAGTGCCCAGATGGAAAACCGGCACCTTGCCCAGTCGCGTAGCCTGCAACTGCGGAATATAGCTATCGATGCTTTGCGTCAGCGACAGCTGCCCATTGGCCTGTGCCCAGGTAGCGAGGGTGGCGGTGAAGGTCTTGCTGATCGAGCCCAGTTCAAACAGCGTATCGCGGGTGACTGGCTGGCCAGTGGCTTTTGACGCGACGCCGTAGGCGTAGAACTGCTGTTTGCCCTGGTGAGTGACGGCGATCGACAGGCCCGCGATATGATTTTCCTGCATCACTTTGCTGGCTTCTGCCTGCACGAATGCGTCGACAGCCACGGTGTCGTCGTCTGCAACAGCCACCGCACTGGCCAGCAGAAGTCCTGTGCAGAGCAGCGTTCCATTCCATTGCATTGGGTTATTCCTTGTTGTTTTGGGGCATGGGCCGATCATCAGAGCGCCTTCCTGGGAGCCCCTCCGTGGTGGTCGGTCGTCAAAGGTTTGCGTAATATGCCCACTTTTTTGCGCTTCTTCCACGGAGCGCCGCTCAGGTAACCCATGAAAACGATCCGTATACGTGCCGAAGTCCTGGCAGGCCTCACCACATCTTTTGCATTGGTGCCCGAGTGCATCGCCTTTGCGCTGGTGGCTCATCTCAATCCGCTGATGGGGCTCTACGGTGCGTTCATCATCTGTACCCTGACTGCGCTGTTCGGCGGGCGTCCGGGCATGGTGTCCGGCGCGGCCGGTTCCATGGCGGTGGTGATCGTCGCGCTGGTGGTTCAGCAGGGTGTGCAGTATTTACTGGCGACCGTATTGCTGGGTGGCCTGATCATGATCCTGTTCGGCTTGCTGCGGCTCGGCAAACTGGTGCGACTGGTGCCGTATCCGGTGATGCTGGGCTTCGTCAACGGCCTGGCAATCGTCATCGCGATGGCGCAACTGGAGCACTTCAAGGTGGGTGAGTCATGGCTCAGCGGTACGCCGCTGTACGTGATGCTCGGGCTGGTGGCGCTGACCATGGCGATTGTCTATCTGTTGCCACGCCTGACCCGCATTGCGCCGCCAGCGCTGGTGGCGATCCTCAGCGTCGGGCTGGCGGTCTACCTGCTCGGCCTGCCGACCCGCACCCTGGGCGACATGGCGCACATTGCCGGTGGCTTGCCGGTATTCGCCATGCCGGACATCCCGTGGAATCTGGAGACGCTGCGCATCATTGCGCCTTACGCCATTCTGATGGCGCTGGTCGGTCTGCTGGAAACCCTGCTGACCCTGAACCTGACCGACGAGATCACCGAAACCCGTGGCTATCCGGATCGTGAGTGCGTAGCGCTGGGCGCTGCCAACGTGGTCTCCGGTGCCTTCGGCGGCATGGGCGGCTGCGCGATGATCGGCCAGACCGTCATCAACCTGAGTTCTGGCGGCCGTGGTCGTCTGTCGGGCGTGGTAGCAGGTTTGATGATCCTGATGTTCGTGCTGTTCCTCTCACCGTTGATCGAGCGCATTCCATTGGCGGCGTTGGTCGGGGTGATGTTCGTGGTCGCTCAACAGACTTTCGCCTGGGCCTCGCTGCGTGTGCTGCGCAAGGTGCCGGTCAACGATGTGCTGGCGATCATTGCCGTGACGGTGGTCACGGTGCTGACCGATCTGGCCACTGCAGTGCTGTTCGGGATCATTATCGCGGCGATCAACTTCGCCTGGCAGCAGGCTCGTGAGCTGTACGCCGACAGCCATGTCGAAGCCGACGGCAGCAAGGTCTACCACCTGCATGGCACGCTGTTCTTCGCCTCGACCACACCGTTTCTCGACCAGTTCAACCCGGCCGAAGACCCGGCGCAGGTGACACTGGATTGCCGCCACCTGAGCTTTGTCGATTACTCGGCCATCGCTGCGCTCAAAACCCTGCGCGAACGCTACGCCAAGGCGGGCAAGCATCTGCGTGTGGTCCACCTGTCCGAGCGCTGCAAGCGACTGCTCAAGCGTGCCGGCGTGCAGCATGCCTGAGTTGAGTTGATGAGTTGCGTTGCGCGGCGCAGCCTCGTATAGGCTGGATGTCTTTTCTCCGATAGCGAAGGGTGTGTGCCTGATGGATGCTGTCTCTCCTCTGCAAGCCTACGAACGTGCCGTCCAGCGTGGTTTTCAACCCGATCAGGCGCAGTTGCAGGCCGCCCGGCAATTGCAGGTGTGTTACGAGGGGCTGGCCGACGCTCGAGGTCGGGCCCGGGGCGTTTATTTGTGGGGGCCGGTCGGGCGTGGCAAAACCTGGCTGATGGACCGCTTTTTCGAAAGCCTGAGCGTACCGGCCCGGCGTCAGCATTTTCATCACTTCATGCGTTGGGTGCATAAACGCATGTTCGAGTTGATGGGCACCTCCCAGCCGCTGACCGTGGTTGCCAGGGAGCTGGCGCGTGACGTGCGGGTGATGTGTTTCGATGAGCTGTTCGTCACCGATATTGGCGACGCAGTGATCCTGGGCGGGCTGCTGCAGGTCATGTTCGAGGAGGGCGTGGTGCTGGTCTGCACGTCCAACCAGCCACCGGAGCAGTTATACAGTCACGGCCATAATCGCGAGCGCTTCCTGCCAGCGGTTGCGGCCATTCTCAAGTACATGGATGTCGTGGCGGTCGACGGCGGCGAGGATCACCGACTGCACCCCGGGCAACTGCATCAGCGCTACTGGATTGCCGAAGCCGGTCGACCCAGCGCCCTGCAGGGCATCTTCGAAGCGTTGAGCGCGGATCAGCGGGTTCACGACTCGCAGGTCATGCTCGGTTATCGCAGCATCAACGTGGTTCAGCATTCCGACACCGCCGTGTGGTGCCGTTACCGCGACCTTTGCGAACAGCCGCTGGCGGCCATGGATTTCATCGCCCTGTGCGATCGCTTTTCGGTGATTCTGCTCAGCGAGGTGCCGCTGCTGGGGGCAGCACAGCGCGAAGCGAAAATCGCCCGCGGCACCGAGGATGGCGTCGAGCAGGTGAGCGCAGGGGATCGCGAGCTGCCGCAGTTGTCGCCCAACGATGATGGCGTGCGACGCTTCATCGCGCTGGTCGACGAGTGCTATGACCGGCGCATTCCGCTGTATGTCGAAGCGCCGGTGCCGATGGACGAGCTGTACACCGAGGGCTATCTGTCGTTTGCCTTCCGGCGCACCCTCAGTCGACTTCAGGAAATGCAGTTGGAGCGTTTCACCGAGTCTTGACGCTCAGCTCGCATCCCGGCGTCGCTGGGCCAGCATATGCTTGGCGCCTTCGATCATCAGTACCACGACGGCCATCCAGATCGGCAGGTACGTCAGCCATTCCTCGCGACCGATGCTCTCGCCGAGCAGCAGGGCGACGCCGACCAGCAGCACCGGCTCGACATAACTGAGCAGCCCGAACAGGCTGAACGGCAGCAGGCGGCTGGCAAGGATGTAGCTGACCAGCGCCGAGGCACTGATCACCCCGAGCAGCGGAATCAGCAGGTACAACAGCGGTGCCTGTTGAATGGCCTGAGGATGGCCGTTGGCGATGAACCACAGTCCGATGGGCAGCATCAGCAGCATGTCGAACCAGAGCCCGCCGAGGTGATCGGTCTTGAGCTTGCGACGCAGCACGAAGTAAAGGGGATAGCCGCCCGCGACCAGCAGGGTTTCCCAGGAGAAACTGCCCAGCCTCCACAGCTCATGCACCACGCCGATCATGGCAAACACCGCAGCGACTTTCTGCAGGTAGGAGAGGTGCTCGCCGTATACCAAGCGGCCAGTGAGAATCATGCTCAGCGGCAGCAGGAAATAGCCCAGCGATACCTCCAGACTGCGCCCGTGCAACGGTGCCCACATGAAGATCAGCAACTGCGCACCGAGCAGCACCGAAGACAGCAGCAGCGCGAAGATCAGCAGCGGTTGCTGCCTGAGCCGGACAGCCACTTCGCGGACTCGCCGCCAGTCACCGCTGACCAGCATGAACAGCGTCGCGCATGGCACGGTGAGCAGCATGCGCCAGCCGAAGATCTCTTCACCGTCGAGCGGGGTCATCAGTGACGTATAAAAATACATGACCCCAAACAGCGTTGACGCCAGGACCGACAGCACCACACCTTTGTACACAACGGCCTCCGCGACAGCTGATTCGACAGATTACGCACCTGTCTGGTGCGCGTGGTCGTCAGTCTACTGGCCTGAGGTGCAAAAAGCTGCAAATCGGACGGCCCTTGCACGACGATGGAACGAGCCTCGTGCAAGTGCATCAGAGGTTTTGGCTAATCGATCAGCTTTGTTAGGCTGTCGCGCTGGCCGGCGTGACCGTACTCGGCAAATTACAAGGAGCATGCATGACCTCTTTCAGCACCGCAGCCCAGGATGCCAAGGCTCGGGCGGAGCAGTCTTCGACGCGTATCGCGTTTTTCATTGCCGGTTTCAGTGTCGCCTCGTGGGCGCCGCTGGTGCCTTACGTCAAACAGCGGATGGGCCTCGATGAGGGCACGCTCGGGCTCTTGTTGCTGTGTCTGGGGGTGGGCTCGATCATTTCGATGCCGTTGGCGGGAGCACTGGCGGCACGGTTAGGCTGTCGGCGCCTGCTGGTCTGTTCGACGCTGCTGATCTGCCTGTGTCTGCCGCTGCTGGCGACGATTTCCAGTCTGCCGCTATTGATCGCCACGCTGTTTCTGTTTGGCGCGAGCATGGGCGGGGTGGATTGCACGGCCAACGTGCAGGCGGTGATCGTCGAGCGCGCCAGCGGCAAGACCATGATGTCGGGCTTCCACGGCCTGTTCAGCCTCGGCGGGATTGTCGGTGCCGCGGGTGTCGCCGGCTTGCTCAGTCTGGGCATCTCGCCGTTCACGGCGATGCTGATCGTGGTATTTCTGACGTTGGTTGCGCTGGCCAAAGCGGCGCCGAATCTGTTGCCTTACGGCAGTCCGGCCGATGGGCCAGCCTTTGCCATCCCGCGTGGCGTGGTGCTGTTCATCGGCCTGCTGTGCTTCACCGTATTTCTGGCCGAAGGCGCGATGCTCGACTGGAGCGCGGTATTCCTGACCTCGTTGCGTGGTGTCGAAGCGGCGTATGCCGGGCTGGGCTATGCGGTATTCGCCGCGACCATGACCCTGGGGCGGTTGTTTGGCGATGCGGTGGTAAAACGGGTGGGCTCCAATCGGGTGATCATTCTTGGCGGACTGTGTGCCGCAGCGGGTCTGGCCGTCGCGACATTGATCCCGGTCTGGCAGGCGGCGCTGCTGGGGTATGCATTGGTAGGCGCGGGTTGCTCGAACATCGTGCCGGTGTGCTACAGCGCGGTCGGTCGGCAGAAGACCATGCCCGAAAGCGTGGCCATCCCGGCGATTACCACAGTCGGTTATGCCGGGATTCTGATCGGTCCTGCGGCAATCGGTTTCATCGCCCATGTCAGCAGCCTTGAACTGGCGTTCATGGTCGTTGCCGTGATGCTTCTGGGCGTGGCGATCGGCGGCAGCAAACTCAGGACCTGATCCCCGCTACAACCTGCGCGCCATCCCCGACACCCGGATCGAGCTTCCCCGTTGCTGCGGGATTTCGGCGCGCAGGCGCGATGGGCTGCCCATGTCCTCGCCCTGAATAATGTCTATCAAACCGCCATGCGGCCAGTCGATATCGCGCAGATAGCCGCCCAGTGCCGCCGTGGCCGCTCCGGTGGCCGGGTCCTCATAAACGCCACCGAACGCAAACGGGTTGCGGGTGTGGAACAACTGATCGGTCTCGGCCCACGCCAGCAAAATCGTCGCCCAGCCTTCACGGACCATCAGGTCGTGCCCCGCTTGTTGGTCATAGCGCATGGCCTTGAGCCTGGCGCGGCTGTTCAGCGCCAACAGCAGGTGCCCGGCACCGCCATTGATATGCGCGGGGCTAATGCGCTCATCCAGATCGGCATGGTTATAGCCGAACAGCGCCAGGGCTTCTTCCAGCAACAGCGCGCTGATCGGCGTGCTGAACGTGGGCGGCGATTGCAGCGCCGCCGACGTCAGAGAGCCCTGCGCATGGCCTTCGACAGTAATCTGCGCCTGATTGAGTGTCAGCTGATACACGCCATCGCCTTGCTGCGCCGCCAGCGCTGCGCCCAGGGCGATGGTGGCGTGCCCGCAAAACGGTACTTCTGCCAGCGGCGAGAAATACCGCACCCGCCAGCCGGCTTCGACAGGCGCAGCGAACGCCGTTTCGGAAAAACCGATGTCGGCGGCAATCTGTTGCATGACGGCATCATCGGGTAACGCATCGCCGATCCATACGCCTGCCGGGTTGCCACCGCGATCTCCATCGCTGAACGCCGCCAGTTTGAGTACTTCAGTTGTCATAGAAGGTTGTCCTTGCCTGGGTCAGTAGGGGACAGTGTGCAATGGCAAGGATTTGATTATCCAGTGAGAACATTTGATGTACGGCATCCATCTGCCTGATGCGTCACACCTCACACCTCGCCAGGCGTCGCTGCATCAGGCGTTCACGCAGCGTGTCATAGGCCCAGTTGAACAGCAGGGTATAGGGCAGAAACATCAGCAGCAGACCGATGTCCAGCCAGAACGCTTCCATCAGGCTGATTGTCAGCCACCATGCGGCCAGCGGCACCACGGCCAGAATCAGTCCGGCTTCGAACCCCGTTGCGTGCAGGATGCGGACCGTCAGGTTCATGGTAAATCCGCAGCGGTTGCGCAGACGGTCGAACAGCGCGTTGTAGGTCATGTTCCACAACATGGCGATGGTCGAGATCATCACCGTCATGGCCCCCATCATCGCCAGCGATTGGTCCATCAGCCAGGCCAGCAGTGGTGCGACCAGAATCACACCGCCGATCTCGAACAGCGCGGCATGCAGCGCCCGCTCACGCAGGGTTTTGCTGGCGACGCCGGGTTGCCGGTCGGTGTGCGGTTGGTTGTTACTCATGACTACGCTGTCCTTGGTGCTGATGGATGGCAGTATTATCATCGGTGTTTGCGTTAAGCTGAAAATCAGTACCATCGGTTAAACCGATATGAGAGCGCCATGAGTTATTCACCAGAAGCCCTGGAAGCCTTCGCCCAGATTGCCGCGCTGGGTTCTTTCAGCGCCGCCGCACGCCGTCTGGGCAAGAGTCAATCGACCATCAGTGAGGCGATCGCCCGCCTGGAAATCGACCTGGGGCTGGAGCTGTTCGACCGTTCTTCCAGGCAACCAGTCCTGACCGAAGCGGGTAGGGTGATGCTTGGCCGTGTCGATGATCTGCTGTGCGCCTCGGACCGGCTGCGTCGTGCTGCCGCGCGGCTTGCAGCAGGCGTCGAGCCGCGGCTCACGCTGGTGCTGTCGGATGCCAACCAGTTTGCTGATTTCGAGCGGCTGATGACCGAACTCGATCAACGCTTTCCAGAGCTGGAGATGGAATGCGTGTTCGCCGAGCATGGCGACGCCATCAGCCTGGTGCAGTCGGGGAGGGCCTCGCTGGGGCTGCTGTCGGCGCAAGCCAGCTACCCACCGGAAATCGGTCACGCGACCATCGATGAAAGTGCCGATTTCGGTCTGTTCGTGTCGCACAAACATCCGCTTGCCGCGCTGGAACGGGTCGATTACCAACAGTTGTCCCGCTATCGCGCCTTGCGCCTCAATACGCTGATCGAGCACAGCATCCCCACCGACGACTTGCCCACCAGCGGCCATCGGCACTGGTCGGCACCCAATTACCTGCTGTTGATGGACATGGCTGCGTTCGGCTTTGGCTGGTCGGCATTGCCGCGCTGGCTGGTGTCGCGCTATTCGGGCGGACTGCTCAAAGAACTGCACGTCTCCGGTTGGCCGCGGCGCTCGGCGGTGGACGTCATCTGGTCGTTTCAGCGCAGTCTGGGGCCTGCGGGCGCGTGGCTGCTGGAGTCGCTGGTGCCGTTCGCGGGAGAGTGAGACGGGTTTAAGCGAATTCCTGTACGCCACAAGCCCTTCCAACCTCGCGACTGCAACAGAATCCCGCTATAAAGAGTGCCTGCAACCCGACGGCAGAAGGAATCAGGCATGGCTTTCGATTGGCACTCCGACCTCATCACGCGTGATACGCCAGTGGATGACACCTATCGGAACACGCAGAACGTGAGGCGTTTCATGACCGGGCAGTGCGGGGCGTCGTTCAGGTTCGATCGGCCATTCATGGCATGGATCAACAATGACGAGCCCAAGAACATGGGGCAAGTCGCGGACCAATGGTTGCGCCTGCATGCCGCAGCTTCGGCGTCGAACTGATATCACGGGTCAATCGGGATCGGTACGGCGTGGCCCCTGTACTCGTGAATGTTGTTCACAAAAGTACCTATCGCGCTGACTGGGTCAAAAAAACCAGAATTTCTGAGCTCAAAACGCCATTATTTTTGCATGCGAGCGGTTTTTCTCGTAGCGTGCTTGTGCCGCCCCGCATGACGGGAAAGCGGCGCAACCAATACCTCAGGTGCCGCCGCTTTGACCCCGACAGATTTACAACATCTCCAGAGCCGATTGGCGGCTCTGGAGCAGGAAAATGCCTCGCTTAAAGAGAGCCTGAGCGTCACCGGTCGGGAGGCCGAATACGCCCTGGCCCAATCCCAGGAGCGCTATCGTTTTCTGTTCAACGCCATGGATGAAGGCTTTTGCATCATTGAGTTCTTTGACGGTCCACACGGTCCGCTGAGCGATTACATTCACATCGAAGCCAACCCGGCCTACGAGTACCACGCCGGCATTTCCAACGTGGTGGGCAAGAAGCTGCGCGAGATGGTTCCCGAGGAGGCTGATGGCTGGCTGGAGTTTTACGGCGACGTGTTGCGGACCGGCAAGCCGATCCGTTTCGAGCGCGAACTGGTGGCCACAGGGCGCTATCTGGCCTTGACCGCGTTTCGCATCGAGCCGGCCAGCCGCAAGCAGGTCGCGGTGTTGTTTCAAGACATCACTGAACGCAAACGCGCTGAACTGGCGCTCAAGCAACTGAACGAAACTCTGGAAGCACGCATTATCGAAGCGGTGGCCGAGCGTAATGTGCTGGCCGACGTCGTCAACGGCACCAATGCGTTCATTCATGTCGTCGACTGCAATTTTCGCTGGATGGCCATCAATGGCGCTGCCCTGCGCGAATTCGAGCGTCTGTTCGGTGTTCGGCCGCAGGTGGGTGACAATATGCTCGACCTGCTCGACGACCGGCCGCAGAGCAAGGCTGATCTTGAACGGCGCTGGACGCGTGCGTTGGCGGGCGAAGAGTTCGCCGAAAGTGTCAGCTTCAGTGACTCGAACGATCCGGCCAGTCATTTTGAAATACGTTACAGCACGCTGCGCAATGCTCAGGGGCAGGCCATTGGGGCCTACCTGTTTGCCTACGATGTCAGCGAACGGCTTCGCGAGCAGGAGCGCCTGAGCCAGGCTGAAGAAGCCTTGCGCCAGTCCCAGAAGATGGAAGCCGTAGGCCAGTTGACGGGCGGTATCGCCCATGACTTCAACAACCTGTTGACCGGCATCACGGGTTCGCTGGAACTGCTCAAGACACGGGTGAGCCAGGGCCGTTTCAATGAACTGGACCGCTACATAGGGGCTGCGCAGGATGCCTCCAAACGTGCGGCGTCACTGACTCACCGATTACTGGCGTTTTCGCGCCGGCAGACCCTTGACCCCAAGCCGGTCGACGTCAACCGATTGGTCATCGGCATGGAAGAGCTGATTCGTCGTACGGTCGGACCGCATATCACTGTGGAGGTGGTGACCTCGGTCGGGTTGTGGTCAACGTTCATCGATGCACCGCAGCTGGAAAATGCCTTGTTGAACCTGTGCATCAACGCCAGGGACGCCATGCCGCGCGGCGGGCGAATTACCATCGAGACAGCCAACCGCTGGATTGACGAGCGCGGCTCACAAAGCCGCGATCTGATCCCCGGGCAATACCTGTCGCTGTGTGTCAGCGACACCGGTACAGGCATGTCGCCCGAGGTCATCAATCGGGCCTTCGACCCTTTCTTTACCACCAAGCCACTGGGGCAGGGTACGGGGCTGGGCTTATCGATGGTGTACGGTTTCGTGCGCCAGTCCGGCGGGCAGGTGCGTATCTATTCCGAGCCTGATCAGGGCACGAACATGTGTCTCTACCTGCCGCGTCATTACGTTGGGGCACCGGAAGAGATCGAGGCTGCAGATGCTGCTGGATCGGCGCCTGTGCAGACCGAGCGCACCGTGATGATTGTCGACGATGAGCCGACCATCCGCATGCTGGTGGCTGAAGTGCTGGAGGATCAGGGCTACATTCCGATCGAGGCGGGCGAAGGCGCATCTGCGCTCAAGGTGCTGGAGTCCGATGCGCGTATCGACCTGCTGGTGACTGATGTCGGGTTGCCGGGGGGTATGAATGGCCGGCAATTGGCCGATGCCGCACGCATCATTCGACCCGACCTCAAGGTGCTGTTCATCACCGGGTACGCTGAGAACGCCATCATTGGCAACGGCCATCTGGATCCGGGGATGTGGGTGCTCACCAAACCCTTCACCATGGAAGCGTTTGCCAGCCGCATCTACGAAATGATTGAGCGCGAAGACTGATTCCAGCAGCCGTCAGCGGGTGGGCGGCGCCTGGAATTCACCCTTGGACAAGCCTTCCACGTCATTGCCCATGCTGTCACGAATGCTCAGGTCTGCGCCCTTGTCGGTCAGCTCCTTGAGCACTTCGGTGCGTTTGAACAGGGCGGCGTACATGGCTGCGGTCTGCCCGGCATTGTTGGTGAGGTTCGCACCGCAATCTGCCTGAACCAGACGCTTGGCGATGCTCAGTTCACCTTTGAAAATCGCACCCATCAGCGCCGTATTGCCGCGATTGTCCTTGGCGCAAGGGTCTGCTCCGGCATCTATCAGGCGTATCACCGAGTCTTCATGGCCGTGATAGGCCGCGAGAATCAAACCGGTATAGCCTTGTTCATCGCGGATGTTGAGGTCGTAATGAGCCTCGATAAACGTGTCCAGCATCGGGTTGTTGCCTTCACGGGAGGCGTCGAAAAACAGCGTGCGCAGCTGGCTGGCCGTCTGCTCGGCAGTCAGCTCCGGGGGCGGTGGAGTGGGGGTCGTTGTTGATGTCGGTGGTGTGGCGTTCGCGGCTGCGGCGAACAGCAGCAAGCCATAGATCAGATGCTTCATGGGCGTTCTCCTGACGGGAACCGTCCCGGCGACTGAGCACCGGGACGGGGTATCAGATCATCAGTCCTTGAGGCTTGCAGCCAGGGACTTGACCTTGCTCAGATCGCCTTTGGCGACTTCGGCTACCCGAGTGCCGTAGTCCGGATCTGCCTTGTACAGGTACGACAGCATGATGTTCTTGCTTTCAGTATCGGTGTCGGCCAGCGACTCGCCGAAGCTCTGCACCAGGTCAGTCTTCTCTTTCGCGCTGTAGGAGCGATACAGATCACCCGCCTGCTTGAAGTTCTGCTCACGCGTGATCTTCGCCTGCTGGGTAGTGCCACTGAGCGGCAGTTCGCTGTAGCGCGCCTTATCATCCGCTGGACGAGGTTCCAGACGGCTCGGCTCATAGTTGACGCCGCTGGTGGTGTGGCCAGTGTTCAGCGCACCGTCCTGATTACCGTTGTTGACCGCAACCTTGGGCTGGTTGACAGGCAGGCTCAGACCATTCGCGCCAAGGCGATACATCTGGGTGTCAGCGTAGGAGAACACACGGCCTTGCAACAGGCGGTCCTCGGAAGGTTCGATACCTGGAACCAGGTTGGCCGGGGCCATGGCGACCTGCTCGGTTTCCTGGAAGAAGTTATCGACGTTCTTGTTCAAGACCATCTGCCCGATCTTCTTCTCGGGAACGTCCGGCCAGATCTTGGTGGCGTCCAATGGATCGAAGTCGAATTTCGCCAGCTCTTCAGGCTTCAGGACCTGAACGTACAAATCCCATTTCGGGAAGTCACCCTTTTTGATCGCACCAACCAGGTCGTTGGTCAGGTGGCTGTAGTCCTTGGACTGGACCTGAGCGACTTCCTTGGGATCAAGGTTCTTGATGCCCTGCAGGGATTTCCAGTGGAACTTGACGTAGTGCACTTCGCCCTTGGCATTGACCAGTTTGTAGGCGTGTACACCGTTGCCATCCATGAAGCGATAGCCTGCTGGGGTGCCCTCGTTCGAATACAACAGGGTCAGCGTACGGGTGGCTTCCGGTACGTGGGAGAAGAAGTCGAAGCGACGCGAGTCGTTGTCCAGGTTGGTACGTGGATCAGGTTTGAACGCGTGGACCATGTCCGGGAACTTGATGGCATCACGAATGAAAAACGTCGGGAAGTTGTTGCCAACCAGGTCCCAGTTACCGTCAGCCGTGTAGAACTTGGTGGCGAAGCCGTGCGGGTCGCGCAGGGTTTCAGGCGAGTGATTGCCGTGAACCACGGAGGAGAAGCGTACAAATACCGGCGTCTTCTCACCGGATTTGAAAACGGTCGCCTTGCTCAGATCACTGATGTCGGCAGAGGCCGTAAATTCGCCTTTGACGCCGGTGCCGCGGGCATGCACGACGCGCTCGGGGATGCGTTCGCGATCAAAGCGCTGCAGCTTTTGCAGCAACTGAACGTCTTGCAGCAGGACAGGGCCCTGGGCGCCTGCGGTCTGAGAGTTCTGATTGTCGCCGACGACGGCGCCATTGTCGCGGGTCAGGGTGTCGGCTGCATAAACGGTCGGAACAGTAATCAGACCGGCTGCAGTCAGGCACACCATGTGTCTGGACCAGTTTAATAACGGCATTTTGAATCCCTCATATTTTTAGTAGGCCGGATAATCTTAGGCGCGTGAGGGAAATACGGTGATTATAAAAATATATTGGGGTGATTGAGATAAATACTCGAACAAAAGGTGGACCCGGTAACGGATGTTTGTACCGAGTTGGCCTGATGCGTTGATTGCACGTTCGGTCGCTGTAAATCAAGTTATATTTCCATTTTTTTGATAGTTATGCATCCCTTTGAAAAAATTGGATTTTTATTGAATGTCAACAGTCATTAAACTTCCTTGTATCCTCTTACTCAGGTAGATGTGAATCATTATCAACTTTATTATTTGGTAACAGACTGGCGACTGTGGTGTGTGCTGGTACGATCGTACCGATACTTGTGGTGGTCTTTCGGGTGGATGGCTATTTGATATTCTTTTTTTAAAATCATCGTATAAGTTGCAACTAAGTTGGCGCGCTGCAGCATGCTGGCAATATGACAATATCGGTCCTGAATGCCTCGACGCGCTATCATGTGGCCACATCCCGTACAAACACACCTATTAATGGAGCCCCTTGTCCCATGTCGACGATCATGCTGCTGAAAACCCCGCCGCCGGAATTCATCCGTAGCCAGATCCAGCAGATGGTCGTCGACTACGTGACGGACATCAGTCTGGTGGCGATCGCGGCGAGCAACCCGCTGTACAACCTTTACCAGTACGGCGTGGGGTATGAGGTGCATTTGTACCTGAATGCCATGGACGGTTCGCAGCAGCTGACCGTGGAGCTGATCGTCGCGCTGGACGATGAAGACCCCGAAACTGTAGTGGGGTTTTTGCTCTATCTGCCTGTGCAGGACGATCCGCAGGCCTGCGCCGTAGCCTACATGGCGGTGCGCGACAGCCACCGCCGTCAGGGCATCGCACGCTCGATGCTGGCGAAAATGACGAGCCGCTATCCGCACGCAGAGCTGTATTGCGTGGTCGGCAAAGTCGCGTATTTCGAGGCAATGGGCTTTCAGGTGCTGGGCGCGCGTGGTCCGCAGGTCATCATGAACACGCGTGATCACGGTACTGACGGTCTGCTTGCGGTCATGGATATCGCGCCCATCTACAACTCGGTCGAAGTGCGGCAGATCCACGCTTACCTGCTCAAACAGCACGGCAAAAGCGCGATGGTCGATGCGGAGAAGCAACGCGATCGCCATCTGGACCGCATGACTCTTGAAGCGAGAACGTTCGCCGAGCAACGTCTTGGCAATGATGGCCTGGCAGCCGGCGCATCAAACACCGTGCGGCTGCACTGATAACGAACAGGATTTGCGAACGGGGCGGTGCCGATAGAAGGCAATAATCGCAGATCTGCGACTTGTCAAAGTTTTTCTATCAAAAAGCGAGGAGGTCGGGAACGATCCAAATGAGGTGAAGTCATTATGACATCATCGCTGTTTGATCAACTCATTCCGGCACTGACATCACTCCTCATTCAGCAACAGGTAAGCCCCATGAACGTCCTGCGTCAGTCCAAGTTTTCTACCAAGCTGCTCTCCGCTTTCATCATCTGTGCATTGATTACGCTGGCCGTCGGCGCCTTGGGTATGGTGGGCGTGACACGCCTGGCCAATGCCCTTGAGCTGACCTTCTCCAACAACCTTGTCTCGGTCAGCAACACCAATGAAGCGCTGACCAGCTTCACCGCCCACAACCGCGGGCTTTACCGTTTGCTGGATGCGCAGGATGGCGGTGTTTCCGAAACGGACAAGGATCGAGTTCGTCAGGCGTTGAGCGATGACCTGGCCCGTGCGCAAAAAGTGTTTGCGATCTACCGCGCCACGCCTCTGGAAGATGACGAGCGAGCCGCCGGTGACCAGTTGGAACTGATGCTGCCCGCGTACGTTTCGGGCTCTCAACAGGTTGTCGACCTGATGAAGGCGGGTTAATTACGAGGCTGCCCGGACCCAGTTGAATAGCCTTTCCTCGGAAAGCTTTACCAAGGTGCGCAGCTATCTGCGGATCATGATCGATTCCAACAATCGTCAGATCAAGGAAGGCGCAGCCGCTGCTGCCGACCTGAAGGCCAGTTCGGTATTAATGCTGGAGATTGGCGTGGTGATTGCTTTTCTGGTGGCCATCATGCTCGGCGTGCTGATTACCCGCATGATCACCCGTCCTTTGGCTGTCGCAGTCGCCAGTGCTCAGCGCATTGCGGGCGGTGACCTGACCCAGCCCATTGTTTCCAACAGTGGCGATGAGGCCGGACAACTGTTGAACGCGCTGTCCGACATGCAGGGCGGTCTGAAAAACACCATTCAACAGATTGCCAGTGCCTCGGACCAGCTGGCTTCCGCTGCCGAAGAACTGAGTGCCGTCACCGATGAAAGCACCCGCGGGCTGACTCGCCAGAACGACGAAATCCAGCAGGCGGCAACGGCCGTCAATCAGATGACTGCCGCAGTGGAAGAAGTGGCGCGTAACGCGGTATCCACGTCTGAGGCTTCGAAGTCTGCTACAGACGATGCCGTCGATGGCCGTGGCCAGGTCGATCACACGGTCAAGGGCATCACCACCATGGTCCATGAGATCACCGCATCCACTGGCGCTGTGTCCGAGCTGGCCGGGCATGTCCGGGAAATCAGCAAGGTGCTTGACGTTATTCGCAGTATCGCCGAGCAGACCAACCTGCTGGCCTTGAACGCCGCCATTGAAGCTGCACGTGCTGGCGAACAGGGTCGTGGTTTTGCGGTGGTGGCTGACGAGGTTCGGGCTCTGGCGCACCGTACCCAGGCATCGACAGTGGAAATCGAAGGCATGATCAGCACCGTGCAATCGGGTGCTGACGGCGCGGTTGCGGCGATGGGCAAGAGCCTGTCGCTGGCCACCAACACGCAGGAATTGGCCCAGCGTGCGGGCGCGGCGCTGGAGAAAATCACCCAGGGTGTTGCAACCATCAACGAGCGCAATCTGGTCATTGCCTCTGCTTCGGAAGAGCAGGCCCAGGTGGCTCGCGAGGTGGACCGCAATCTGCTCAACATTCAGGACCTGTCGACCCAGAGCGCTGCAGGTGCCAACCAGACCAGCGCGTCCAGTCAGGAACTGTCGCGACTGGCCACCTCGTTCAATTCACTGGTGGCCAACTTCAAGCTGTAAGTCGCTCCCAAGAGGCATTGTCTGGCGCACGTCCTGGCCCGATCGGTGGTGAAATTCCGGTCAGGCATAAAAAAGGCGTTGCGCCCGACCGGGTCATTTCGCGCATCATAGGCGGACTCAGCCCGAGAGAGACTTTTCATGCCTGTCATTCATTACTTTCTGCGCCTGTCGCTCCCGCGAGTGTCGTTAGCCTTTCTGACCGTGTTGTGCTCTGGTGTGTTTGCCAGTGCTGCGCTGGCTGGCGACGAAACGCAACTGATCGAATCCCTCAATGCCTATCGCAGCCAGGCACAGCGCTGTGGCGAGCAGGTGTCCACGGAACTGCCGCCGCTGACCAGCGACGCGCGTCTGGTGCTGCCGGCCAGTGGCAATCTGGACCTGCAACAGGCGTTGACGCGCGCTTCCTACCCAATGGTCACTGTGCAGGCGATAAGCCTGTCCGGTCCGAACAATGCAGACGCTGCACTCAAGGCGGTTCTGGAGAGTTTCTGCCGCGTGGTGCTGGACCCGCAGTTCGTCGACATCGGTGTCAGCCGCGAAGGGCGAGACTGGCGTATCGTGCTGGCGCGCTCGCTGGTCGCTTCGCGTCTTGGCGACTGGCAGACAGAGGGGCAAAAGATTCTGGAAATGATTAACAATGCCCGCACTCAGGCACGTCAGTGCGGCCCACAATCCTTCGCCGCTACCACGCCGCTGGCCTGGAACCTGGTTCTGGGGACCGCTGCGCAACGTCATTCCCAGGCGATGGCCAATCAAAACTTTTTTGACCACAAGGATCGTGACGGCCGCACGCCTGGCGACCGCGCTGAACTGGCCGGGTATGTGGGGCAGCAGGTGGGCGAGAACATTGCTGCCGGTCAGGACAGTGCGCGCAAGGTGGTGGATGGCTGGCTGCTGAGCCCGGGCCACTGCGCCAATCTGATGAATCCGGATTTCCGCGAGCTCGGTGCCGCCTACGCGATGGACCCCAAAAGTGACGCAGGGATTTACTGGACGGCAATGTTCGGCACGCAGCAGTAGCCTCTAGCGCTGTGCCAGTGGCTGACAAGCCTGGGCAGACCATTCGAAGGAGAGATGCCGGGAAGCGAGCTTCCCGGCAGAGGGGCTTAAACGCGGAATTGCCTGGTGAGACGGTTCAGGCTTGAAGCCAGGGTCGACAGTTCGGCAGTGGCGATGGCCGTCTGATTGGAACCCTCGGACGTCTGGCTGGACAGATCACGAATGCTGACCAGGCTTCTGTCTACTTCTCGAGCGACCTGAGCCTGTTCTTCAGCTGCGGTGGCAATCATCAGGTTACGTTCATTGATCTGGCTGATGGATTCGGTGATTTCGAGCAGCGCCTTGCCGGCACCGTTGGCCATCTCCAGCGTCTTGTGGGCCTGAACGCTGGTCTGCTCCATTGCGCTGACAGCATTGCCGGTGCCGGTCTGAATCGAGCCGACCATCTGTTCGATTTCACGGGTCGATTGCTGAGTACGATGCGCAAGTGCCCGGACTTCGTCCGCAACCACGGCAAAGCCCCGTCCGGCTTCACCTGCGCGGGCTGCTTCGATGGCCGCGTTGAGTGCCAGCAGGTTGGTCTGTTCGGCGATGGCCCGAATCACATCCAGCACCTTGCTGATATCCGTCGCCATGACGGCCAGGCCCTGTACCTCGGTGGACGTAATCTGCACCTTGGAAACCATCAGGTTGATCGCCGTGACGGTCTCATCGACCTGAGCGCGTCCGGCCATGGCGGCAGTGCTGGATTGCGAGGTCACCTCAGATGCCGATGCGGCATTACTGGCCACTTCTTCCACCGCCGCGCTCATCTCGTTAACGGCCGTGGCTGCCATTTCGATCTCGTTGGTCTGGCGCTGAATGGTGCGCGATGCGTCCTCCGTGACGGCATGCATTTCCTCGGAAGTGGCAGCCAGCTGGGTGGAGGAGTCGCCGATCAGGGTCAGGGCATTGCGCAGGTTGGCCTGCATGGTGGCAAGTGCGGCAATCAGTTTCGCCGCCTCATCAGTGCCATGCTGCGGAATATCCTTGCTCAGATCATTGGTGGCGATGCGTTGCGCGATACTCAACGAATCGCCAATCGGGCCAGTCAGGCTGCGGGTGTACATCCAGGCAAGGAGCAGCGTGGTAATGACGCCCACGGCGATGAAAATACCCACCATCCACAGCGTCTGCTGATAGGCAGTCTGAGCGGTATCACCGGCTTTCTCGGCTTTGGCGTCGTTGACGGTCCTGAGTTTCTTCAGTCCGGCTTCAACCTGATCGGCCGCGCTTTTCATTTCGCCATTGGAGGTTGCCACTGCAGCTTCCAGATTGCCGGCGGCCACCGAGGCCAGGTAGCGATCCTGTGCCACCTGATACCCGGCCTGTGCCTGGGACAATTCATCGAATGCCTGGCGTCCTTGCGGAGTCACGATCAATTTGCCGAGGGCGTCAAAATAGCCGGCGATCAGCGAACGAGACTGCTGGATATCGCTGAGCGCCTTGGTCTTTCGATCCTGCGGTTCAATCGGATTGCGCACTCGGGCGTTGTTGCCCCGAATACTGACAAACTCCCGATCAATCGACGCGATCTGTTTCACGCTCGGAAGCACATTGGTCTCGATGAATTTTTCCGCAGTATTGAGCTCGGCGGCCTGACGCAGGGCGAGCAAGCCCAAGGCAATGATCATCAGGCAGAACACGCCGAAACAGAGCGTCGAACGAGCGGCCAGGTTAAGTTTTCGCAGGATCATAAGTGTTTCTCCGAAGGGGTAATCAGGTATCGCCCTCATTCGGATTAACTTGGCCGTAAAAGAGTAACAAAGTGTTTCAGAAGGGTTGCAATATTGGCTTTTATCGAAACCGCTTGGTTCTGTTATGCGGACTCAACGTTTCTCCATACCCAACATGAAGGTATCCACCGCGCGTTCGACCATGGCGTGAATTTCTTCGATACTCAGCGGCATGGGCGCCTGCTGGTAAAGACGAATGTCGGTTTCGGCAGTCAATAGCGAGGTCAACTGCAATGCGGCGATGTGCGGATCGGTTTCACGCAACTGGCCTTTTCGCATCGCCAGAGCCATCAGTGAGCTGACTGTTTGCAAACACTGGCTGGGACCGGACTCGTAAAACATCATGCCGATGTCCGAGTGCCCTGACTGGGCCACTACCATGCGATAGACAGCCAGTGCCTTGTCGTCATTGATGAGCACCATGAGCATGCGTTCCCCGAAACGGGTAAACAGTGTTCTCAAATTGATCGGTTTGTCATCCTGGATCGCCAACTCTGAAACCGCGTCGGCCAGATGAGCGGTGGCGAGCCTGTTAACCACGGCGATGAACAGTTCTTCCTTGGAGGGGAAGTAACTGTAGATCGTCGCCTTGGAGCCACCCATTCGTTTGGTGACTTCATTCATCGAGGCACGCTCGTAGCCCATTTCGAGGAAGACACTTGCTGCGGCATCAATGATGGCTTCGCGGCGAGCTTCAGTACGGACCTTCATTCATATCCTCAATTCTCCAGTGGGCAGATTGTGTGCAAAATTCTCTAGACTGGAACTGAACCGTTCGGTACGATTTCAGCAGACTCCGTGGAGCTTACTGGAAAAGCAGGCGCAGATAAATGCCGATGGACTGCCCCCGGCCATTCGTTGCCCGAATCCATTCAAAGATGGAGTGAACAGTTCTATGACCATTATCGACTTCAACAAATCCGTCAAACGTGCTTTTCGTAGTAATACGGCAGCCGCTCCTCAGCTGGAAAAAATGCTGACCGTGATTCTGAAGACCGACGCTCCTGTGCTCATGGGGATTTGCAGTGACGGGCTGCGTAGCAACAGCAATGTAGTGGGCGGGGAATTTTACGGCGAAAACTTCAGCGGCTCGGTACTCTCCGGCGGTAGCAATACGCTGGTTGAGTTGTCATCCGAGCTTGCCTTTCTGGAAACCCGTTTCACGCTGGTCACCCAGTTGGGTGAAATGATCAACGTTGAAAGCAGGGGCGCTCTACTCGTTGACGAAGCGGGCCAGCACGACCTGCAGAACGGAGTATGGCCAATCAGCGAAGGCCATTATCAGTGCACCTGTACACCGCGCTTTCAGGTCTCTCTGGGTCCTAACGAGTGGCTGGAGAAGAGCGCATTCATCGGCAGGTTCGAATACCTGTATGGCAATGAAGCGCTGATCAGCTTTTACCGAATGAAGTTCTGATCAGTCCCTGCGAATGCCCGCGTAGCACGCCTGGGCAGGCCTGCTACGCGGCAGCCTTTTAAAACGTGACGCTGGCACTCAGGCGCGCGGTGCGCGGTTCACCCACGTTGACCTGCAACTGGCTGCCGGTGCTGGACGGGTAGTACTGCTTGTCGAACAGGTTATCCACATTCAACTGCAGGCGTGTTTTATAACCGGCCATGGGCACGTCCCAGCGTAGAAACGCATCCGCCACTGTGTAGCTGCTCATATAGAAGGTGTTGGCATCGTCGCCAGCACGTTCGCCCACATAGCGTGCGCCGCCACCTGCGTGCCAGTCGCCCAGGCCGGACGTGACTTGCAGGTGGTGGGTGAGGTACAGGCTGGCCGTATGCTTGGGGGCCTGGCTAAGACGATTGCCCTTGTTGCTTGGATCATCCAGCACTTCGGTGTGGGTGTAAGCGTAAGTGCCGATCATGTCCCAGCGCTCGGCAATTCGACCGGTCACGTCCAGCTCGATGCCTTGTGAACCTACCTTGCCAGCGGCTTCGCTGACACCCGTCACGCCAGTAGGGGTGACGACGTTTTTCTTCTCGATATCGAACACCGCAAGGTTGAAGTCTAGTTCCGGTGCCAGTGCATATTTGGCCCCGACTTCGTAACTGCGACCTTCTTCCGGGTCGAAGGTGGTGCCGTCATCGTTAACGTCATCATTGGGGACGAAGGAGCGGCTGTAGTTGCCGTACAGCGACAGGTCTTCATTGACCTTGAATACCAGGCCCGCCATCGGCAGGAATATATCGTCATTTTTGTCCAGGTTAGTGTTGCGGCTGGCGCCGAGGCCTTGGGCGATGTACTGGTCATAATGCTGATAGCGGCCGCCGAGGACCAGAATCCAGCGGTCATCGAGGTGCCAGTTATCCTTGAGGTAAATGGACGATGAAGTCAGTTGATTGCTCAGGTTGCTGTTCGCTGCGCTGATCACGCTGGGCTCTGCCAGGCTGCCATAGCTGGGCGAAAAGATGTTGAAGCCGTTCTGGGCGGTGTTGCGATAGGTCTTGCCGCGGTACTTGTCGGAGTCTTCCTGTTCGGCACCGATCAGCAGATCATGTTGCTGGCCAAACAGCTCCTGCTTGCCGATGAAGTCCCAGCTGGCATAACGCGTTTCATAATCGTAGTGGCCGCCATTGGCCTGACGCCGCAGCACGCCGCTGCTGGACAGCGTACTCGGCTGGGCAATCGAGAGGCTGTAGCGGTCGTTGTTCCAGCCGTAGGTCAGACGGGTTTTCCAGTCATCGCTGAGCTGGTACTCGAAGCGCGCGGTTGCGGTTTCGCTGATGCCGACTGTATTGGACCATTTTTCATCCAGTCGCTTGTCGTAGCTGATATTGGCAGGATGACCGCCCGTGAACACCGTGCCACGATCGAACGGGCTCACGTAATCGTTGTATTCGTAAGCCAGCGTCAGGCTGGCGCGCTCCCCGGTCCAGGACAGCGACGGCGCGACCAGCGTGTGCTGGTCAACGCCGTAGTTACGCCAGTAGTCCTCGCTCTGACGCTCGGCCACCAAGCGGTAGGCCAGCCCCGAGTCGCCCAGCGGGCCGGTGGTGTCGATGCCGAAGCTGCCGCCGCCTTCGCTGTACGCCGAGCCACTGAGCGTGGTGCTTTGCACGTATTGCGGCTGTTTGCTGATCACGTTGATCACGCCACCCGGCTCCATGGCTCCGTACAGCAGCGAGGCCGGGCCTTTGAGCACTTCAACGCGTTCGGTGGTAGCGCCGAAATTTTTCGACACCACCGAGCGCACGCCGTCACGCAGCACCGAGCCATCATCGTTGGTGCCAAAGCCGCGCTTGACCAGCGAGTCCTTGGTGTTGCCAAGCGTGTTGCCCTGGCTGACGCCACTGACAAACTTCATGGCATCGTCCAGCGAGCGCACGTTGTAGTCGGCGATGGTCTGCGGTGTCACCACGTTGACCGACTGCGCTTCTTCCTTCAGCGGTACATCGCTCTTGCTCGCGGTGCTGGCGCTTTTGGCGCTGTAGCCTTCCTGTGTTTCGGTCGCGGTTGCCGACACCTGCGTGGCAGGCAGCGTTGCGGTTTCGGCTGCATGCACTGCGCCGCCGGAGAACATCGCCAGAGAAAGCGCGGACAGCAGAAAAGTGCCGGAACGGCGAGGGCATTGGAAGGAAGTGCTCAAGGGAGATGCTCTGCTAGGACGTTAATAGCAATAATTGTAATTTGATATTAATTCTCATGTAAATAAATGATTGAGGCGCCTGCCGGTTTCTTTCCCCCTGCAAACAGGGGGCGCACGGCTCAGGGCAGATTAGGTACATTGGCATCAATCCGCTTACCCATGCTGATAATGGGCTCAGGCGTATAGCCCAGGGTTTGATAGAAGGCCTGCACGCTTTCATTAAAGGTATGGATCTGCAGGTTGATCTTCACACAGCCAAGCTCCGTGAGCGCTTTTTCAGCGTGCCTGACCAGCCGGGTGCCCAGGCCTTTGCCACGCTGTTGGGGATCAACGGCAACCGAATACAGCCAGCCGCGATGACCGTCATAGCCGGCAAGGAGGGTCCCGACCACCTCGTCATCCGCTAGAGCGACGAAAAACAAATGGTCGTCGACAGCCCTTTTCTTGTCGATCGACAGGTCTGGGCGATTGTGCGGCTTTTCGTCATTGAAGACGGTCTTCCACAGTTGGATGACCGCGAGACGGTGATGCGGGTCTGAATACTCGACAATACAGTTCATTGCGGGGTCCTTTAGCCATGAATCCGAAGACTAAGGCCACGCGCCCTGCATTGTCTAACCGGCAGTCTTTGAGCCCTTGCCCTGTTTTGTCACCTGAGGCAGCGATGCGGGTGTATCGAGCAGGGCGCGAATGGCCCGGCTGTAAGCGGGCTGCCCGAGCTGCATGCTGTTGTTATGCGTACCGCCAGGCACCAATAGCAGTTTCTTCGGTTCCTGCGCGGCCTCAAACAACTGTTCGCTGAAGCGGGCCGGGACATAGCGATCCTCGGTGCCATGCACGATCAGCACCGGCATATGGATGTCTGCAATCTTGTCCAGTGAGTCGAACTTCTGCGACAGCAGCCAGCGCACCGGCAGCGAGGTATTGGCCAGCGCGGTAGCCACATCGGCCAGGTTGGTGAACGTGGATTCTATGATCAGCCCGCGGGCCTGAATCGGCACATTGCCCTTTTCAGCGTCTTCGCCCAGCTCGGCAGCCAGATCCACTGCCACCGCACCGCCCAGAGAATGTCCATAAATTAGCCTGCGCTGCGGATCGGGTTGCAATTGCTTCAGGCGTTCCCAGGCGATGCGTGCGTCTTCATACACGGACTTCTCCGACGGCAGCTGGCCCATGCTTTGCCCGAAACCCCGGTAATCGATCGCCAGTATCGAGTAACCCTGCGCCTTGAGTTGCTGGATACGGAACAGCTGGCCGGTGAGGTTCCATCGTGATCCATGCAGGTACAGCACCGCCGGGGCGTTCTTGTCCGCAGCGGGCCACCACCATGCGTGGATATTCTGCGAGTTACCGAATGCCGGTGTACTGAGTTCGATTTCCTGTACATCTGCCGGCAGACCGCTGTACCAGCTGGCGGTACCGGGCTCGATGCGAAATACCAGTTCGCGCTCCTTGTGTTCAAGCACTGCGCAGCCAACGGGCAGGCCAAGGATGACGGCTATCATGCTAATCCATCTGAGCGGACGGGCTTTGAAGCGAGCCAGAGGCGAAATCGACATAAGAAGGAGAGTCCGGTCAACAAAGTGAAATAAATGCAGAATCTGCATCCGGGATGCAAGACCAGCCGACGAACGCCGGGTTACAGGATATTGCGTACCTGCGCCGGAAGGATTGATAGACCGAGGCGAGTAAAACCGGTGGCTTCAATACCTTGCGCGATGTGGCCCGAAGGCAGCCTGGACAACGACGCTCATTAGCACGTTTTGTTATTGAGGTAGCCCTTATCGATAGCTGCGGATTATGCTGTGTCGGCGAGGGCGCTGTGTTTTTGTCATCTACCGCCGCCGGATTCGCCGATCTGCCTGCTGTATTCCCGCGCTTTCTTCAATTTCTTCAAGAGGTTACCGCCTATGTTCACCTACCGTCCCCTGGAAGAAAAAGACGTCCCCCTCATCTGCGAGATGCCGCAGAATGCCGATGAGCTGTTCTATATGTTCCCCAGGGCCACGTACCCGTTGACCGCCTCGCAACTCATCGAAGCGCTTGAGACGCGTCATGATTCGACTGTCATCGAGATGGATGGCGAAGTAGTAGGGTTTGCCAACTTTTCTCTCTGCACGTTTCGCGGCCGCTGTTCGCTGGGCAACGTCATCATCGCACCGAAAGCCCGCTCCAGAGGAGTAGGGCGCTTCATGATCACCACCATGATGGGGATTGCGTTCGACAAGCACGAGGCGAGTGAAATGATCGCGTCCTGCTACAACCACAACGTCCCGGGCCTGCTGTTCTATCCGCGGATGGGATTCCGTCCTTTCCACATCGAAGAAAAGCGCGACAAGCGTGGCGAGCGTGTTGCGCTGATTCACCTGCGGCTGTCCGGCACCGACGCAAAAGAGAACATGCAAGACACACAAGAGTAAGTTTTCGAGCGGGGCACGCACGACTCTTTTGAAGGAGCGGGCGTGCCTTGCGAGCGCAGTAACCATTTCATGTTCAACCGTTCGTCGGTCTTTATTCCTTCCTTTCACGTGCCTTTTATACGCTGCGGTTCACGCCGAGTCCCATTCTGTTGAAGAACATGAGGGTGAATCGTTTTTTCTGTGGGAGCACTCAATAAGAAACCGCGTTAAAAGGATGATCGATATTCAGGTATGGAAGTTGCCTGAAGTGCAGCGCGCAGTGTATAACGGGTTTAAGCATCAAGTGAGTGGCGACGGATAATTGGCGGGCTGGCGCGGGCCGTTTTTAAAAAGTCATCAACAATAAAAATTATCAAAAATTTGTCACTGTCGGGACATGCTTACACACATAAGGAGATAAAGAGATGATCGCGAGTGGACTGTCCGAGTTAGAACTCAGAAGCATCGTTGAACGTGCGTTCCTGCCGTTACGCTGCACCTGCACGATTGCCAATGATCAGATGAACGTGCAGATAAGCGACCCGGTATCGGGGCGTACCCAGCGCCAGATGAATCTGCCGCTCAGCCGTATCAATACGGTTCGGGACATCTCGGCACTGGTGGCCGAGTTACGCGAAGAACCGGTAATGCCCCGTGTGGCGAAAGCGTATTACAGCGCTGCCTGATACTGCTACACCCCGCTGATGCCCTGGCATCACGTTACCTGGCCCTGATCATCGCTGATCGGGGCCTTGTCGTTTCTAAGGGCCGCTTTATCCACCGCATTTGGCGCAGGCAGAGAGGCTAGGCGGGTCTTCATGAATGCGAACCTCTGGTGGCGCAAAACCGCTTTGTGCTCGTCAAATTAACAGCGTCGAAAGAATGCTGTTTTTGGCGCAGACTATAAAAAATAAGTTGAACGCATTGAATGCGTTAATGTCAGCGAAAACTGCTCTTTTGAAGGGGCATTCAACAATTAAACGATACAAGGTCATTCAAATCATCAGGTTATAAAGCGTTCCAGGCCGTTGTGGCCGCTTGCAGCCCATTTGACACCCCCGATTTTCTTTGCAACTATTCAGTTGCCCGAATTATTTTGTAACGCATTGTCACTCTTTTCAGGCTGATAAAAGCGTTGTCTTAAAAAGGGCGGTAGCATGACGCCTTCTTCCTGTCAGGTCTGAACATTGGGCCTGTGTCTGTTGTACCTAGTGTAATTTTTTGTGAAGAACACCTTCTCTAACCATGTCGCCTCATGGGCGCCGTGAATGAGCGCGTGTGTAGTGTGCTGCATGTGTTTCGCCTCGAATCGTGCAGGGACGCTGGTTCGCCTTACCAATCAGGTATTCGACATCCAGAACATCTGGACTGCACCCACGTATGAAAATGACGATGGAGCATCATTATGTTTGATAACTGTATGGAAACAGCCTGCGGTTGCGTGGTGGGAGGTGCCGGGCTCGCGGGCATGGGCTTTTTGTTCTACGCCCTGAAGAGCGGCGCGATGCCCGGGCTCGCTGCCAAAGGACTGATTGTCATTGATGCAAGCGACCAGCCCGGGGCGGGTGCGCTGGGAGATTACCGGATTACTGCCAACTCGGTAGGCGATGTATTCATCGATTGCCTTCGTGATCCGGCATTGCGCGAGGTGTTCGAACCCCTTGAGTACTCGGCAGCCTATTGGCGCATCAAGGCGCAGGCACAGAGCGCGCCACAGCTGTCGGATGTGGGCCTGCTCATGGCCGAGGCAGCCAGGCTGGTGCTGGACCACATCGTGCAACGTTATGGCGTAGAAGTATGGTCCGGCACGCGCCTTGATGAGGTGATTTGCGAGGGCGACGAGTTCTGTCTGCACGTTGACAGCGTGTACGGCAAAAGAAGCGTGCGCTGCCAGACGCTGGTACTCAACCTGGGCGGGCGCCAGGATCCACAACACCTGATCGATGATCTTGCCCGGCAAGGTCTGACGCTGCCGGACACCTGCACTATCCAGAGCGCCGACCGCTTGTTGCGCATGAACGCGGTGCAGTTACGCGAAGTATTTGCCCCGGCGCTGGCCGATAACGGGCGTATCACCATCGTCGGGGGATCTCACAGCGCTTTCTCGACGCTTGAGAATCTGGCGGATGCACTGGAGTTTGCTGGCTTGCAAGAACTGTCACTGGTTCACCGGAGCAGTATCAGGCTGTTTTACGAAAGTGCTGAACTGGCGCACGCAGCCGGCTACGCATTCGCGCAGCTTGATGTCTGTCCGGTTTCAGGTCGGATCAACCGTTCCGGAGGTTTGCGTTACCGTGCCCTGGAGATCGGGCGCGAAGCGCTGCAAAGCGGCCGCGTAGGCAAAACCGGCGTGCACGTGCAGATGGTGCAGACACTGGGCGGACGCCCCGATGAACACGAGCAGGCACGACGTGTCCTGGCTGATTCGACTGTGATCGTGCAGTGCTCTGGTTATCAGCCCGTGTTGCCCAGACTCAAGGATGCCGATGGCAACCTTGTCAGCTTGCGCGAGGCCAAGGGGGGACTCGACTCGGACGCTGGCGGCTGCCCGTTCGACCAGCACGGTCGTCGAATCAAGGGCCTGCATCTTTTCGGTCTGGGCGCCGGACTGGGCGTCGACCCGCAATTGGGCAGCGAACCCGCCTTCGACGGCCGGATATACGGCGTCTGGCAGTTTCATCATGATGCCAGCCGAGTGGTACTGGAGGCGGTCACGCGCAGACTCGCTCATCAACCTGTAG
Organism: Pseudomonas sp. BS3767; assembly: GCF_900099665.1. NCBI lineage: Bacteria > Pseudomonadati > Pseudomonadota > Gammaproteobacteria > Pseudomonadales > Pseudomonadaceae > Pseudomonas > Pseudomonas sp. BS3767. The sequence continues at coordinate 188,098 of NZ_FNCX01000007.1, forward strand.
CTGCCGAGACGTTCATTTCGGAGGGGTTCATGCAGGCGGCTTTAGGCCTTCAGGCCGGTTAGGCCGGTGCAGCAGAGAAGCGCAGAATGGCGGCCATAAAAAACGGCGTCCCAGGGACGCCGTACGGCCGGTCTGCCAATAAACGGCAGATCAGCATTGAATAAGGGGGTGGTGCGGGAATTATTGTGGGTCCTGGTTGGGAGCCAGTTCTGCCTGGATACGTTTGTAGATTTCTTCACGATGCACTGAAACATTTTTAGGTGCATTGATGCCCAGGCGGACTTGAAGCCCTTGAACGCCAAGAATCGTGACGGTGATCTCGTCACCGATATTTATGCTTTCGCCTACTTTGCGAGTGAGTATCAACATAATCTTTTCCTTGATGGCCTCTTGAAAACGCCTCTCTCAAGAGGCTGGCGTTTGCCTTTGCGTGGTGATTGTTGCCGAGTGCATCCAAATGCATCCGTCTTATGACGTCGCACAGGTGAATTAAATTCCCTCGGTTCATTTTCTTGTCATCGAGATTTGCATCCCGGATACGACGAGTGCGCCAATTCTGCCCGTTTCGACGTGAAAATGCCCGTATTTACTGGCGTCATATAAAAAGTAACGTCAGCCGCTGCACCGTTCAGGGTCGTCATCGTCTCGGTCGACGGTGCTGCTCAAGCCATTTCGATATGAGTACAAGCGTAGGCACGACTTCACCAGATTGCCCGGGCTTTCTGAAAATTCAAATGAAAGTGGCGAACGAGTGTGTAGGAAGGGGCTGCAGATCACCGTAGTGTCCACGCTGATGTGGTGTATTGCGGGGGGGGCTGGGAAGGGTGATGCACAGGCGTGAGGCGGGGCCAGGCGTTCGCGGGCTGCAGCTCCCGCGAAGGCCTGGTCCGGGGTTTACACCGCCATCGACAACAGCATGATGAAAATCAGGCCGACGACCGAGAGGATGGTTTCCATCACTGTCCAGGTCTTGAAGGTCTCGGCAACGGTCATGTTGAAGTACTGCTTCACCAGCCAGAACCCGGCGTCATTGACGTGCGACAGGATCAACGAACCTGCACCGGTTGCCAGCACCAGCAGTTCGCGATTGACGCCTGGAATCAGGCCGACCACCGGCGCTACGATGCCGGCACCGGTAATGGTTGCCACAGTCGCCGAACCGGTTGCGATGCGGATGACCGCCGCTACCAGCCAGGCCAGCATGATCGGGTTGATCTGCGCCTGCACAGCCATGTGCCCGATCACGTCACCGACGCCACTGGCCACCAGCATCTGCTTGAAGCCACCGCCTGCGCCCACGATCAGCACGATTGCCGCCACCGGAGCGAGACTCTGGTCCAGCAGCTTCATGATCTTGCTGCGGTCAAACCCGCGCGCGGCACCAAAGGTGTAGAACGCCAGCAACAGCGCGGCAAGCAGGGCGGTGATCGGGTGACCGATCAGATCCATCCAGATGCGGAACATGTTGTTTTCCGGCAATACCACGTCGGCCAAGGTCTTGAGCAGCATCAGGAAGACTGGCAGCAGGATGGTCACCAGCGTGATGCCGAAGCCTGGCAGGTTGTCAGTGCTCGACTCCTTGGCAATCTGGTCCATCAGTTCCTTGGACGGCGTACCGGGGATACTTTTGGAAATCCAGTTACCGAAGATCGGGCCAGCGATGATGGCGGTTGGCAGAGCAACGATCAGTCCGTAGAAAATGGTCTTGCCGATGTCTGCACCGAAGATGCCGATGGCCAGCAACGGACCCGGATGCGGTGGAACCAGACCGTGCACGGCTGACAGGCCTGCCAGCAGCGGAATGCCGATCTTGACGATGGGCACGCCGGTGCGTCGCGCGACAATGAACACCAGCGGTATCAGCAGGACAAAACCGATCTCGAAGAACAACGGGATGCCCACCAGGAAGGCAGAGAACATCATTGCCCAGTGCACTTTCTGCTTGCCGAAGGTGCGTATCAGCGTTTGCGCAATCTGGTCTGCGCCGCCCGAGTCGGCCATCAGCTTGCCGAGCATCGTGCCCAGGCCAAGGATGATACCGACGAAGCCCAGTACGCCACCGAAGCCGTCCTGGAAGGATTTCATGACTTTTTCGACCGGCATTCCCGAGGTCAGGCCAAGAAAGCCTGCCGCCAGGGTCAGCGCGACGAAAGGGTGCACCTTGAAGGTGGTGATCAGCAGCACCAGGCCGACGATGGTCACCAAGGCATCGACGAGCAGGAACGTCTCATGGGTCATACCGAACATGGGTGTCTCTCCGGTTTATTGTTTTAAGGAACTGTTAACAGCGCCGACTTCAATCGTGTGTGCGCAAGACAGCGCTGTCTTTTGCACTCACACCTTTATCAGGCGTGAGAGCCTTTCCACCATGCTGCGGCTTGTTTGCCGATGACATCGATAGGCTGGGACGCGTCCACGATCAATGTCAGCGGTTCGCCATAGGGCGGTTCGAGGGTCGCGAACTGGCTGTCCACCAGGCTGGCGGGCATGAAGTGCCCAGGCCGGTGCGAGCAGCGTTCGCTGGCGAGTTCCTTGCTGAGTTCCAGAAAAACGAAACCCAGGCCAGGCACCGCATCACGCAGGCGCTGGCGATAAATGAGCTTGAGCGAGGAGCAGGTCAGCACCGGGTGTTCACCGTTGGCGAGGGCGGCAGCCATCTCTTCGCCCAGGCGGGTCAGCCAGCCGGCACGGTCTTCGTCGTTGAGGGGGGTTCCGGCGCTCATCTTTTCGATGTTGGCCGGTGGATGGAACGCGTCGCCTTCGATCAGACGGCCGCCGCTGTTCAGGGCAATCTCGGCACCCACGGCGCTTTTGCCGCAGCCAGACACACCCATCACCACAAGGGCGGAAATAGCAGTATTCGCAGTTGTCACAGTAGGCACCTCATCTGGAGACAGCGCTGTCTTCTTTCGGGTGGACATGAGTCCCAGCCCGGGCTGTTCCAGTTATTTGTCGTTGTTTTGGGCTCATCAATAAGCATGGGAGGCTGTTCTCCGCGGGACCCGAACCGGGCAACCCCTGTGAAACCAGCGATAAAGCATTGTCACGTTCCATGAGACAGCGCTACCTTATGGGGCATTCGACACATTTGGCAACCCTTATGTTAGTTGGCAACGCATGATACGCATTGGTTCCCGCTCTACCGGTCGCCCCACGCTCAATGAAGTGGCGAAGCTGGCTGGTGTCTCTCCGATCACCGCCTCGCGTGCGTTACGCGGTATCAGCACCGTGGCGCCTGAACTTGTGGAGAAGGTCCGTGCTGCGGCGCAGGGCCTGGGTTATGTAGCCAACCCGGCCGCCAGGGCACTGGCTTCTTCCTGCAGTCAGACCGTCGTGGTGCTGGTGCCGTCACTGTCCAACCAGTTGTTCATCGAGACGCTGGAAGCCATTCAGGACGTGTTGCGCGTGCGGGGCCTGGACGTGGTCATCGGCAACTACCATTACTCACCTGACGAGGAAGAGAAGCTGCTGCGCAACCATCTGGTCAATCGCCCGCGCGGTATTCTGCTGACCGGTTTCGACCACACGGCAGCGTCTCGCCAGATGCTTGAAACCAGCGGCATACCCTGCGTGCACATGATGGAACTCGACACCCGCCTGGGCGCCTATTGCGTCGGGTTCTCGCAACAACAGGCCGGTGCTGAAGCCGCGCGTCACCTGCTCGGGCGTGGCCGCCGTCGGCTGGCGTACATGGCCGCCCAACTCGACCCTCGTGTACTGCAACGTGGCGCCGGGTTCCGTCGGGTGCTGGAAGACGCCGGGCTGTTCGACCCCGCGTTGCAGGTCTCGACACGCCAGGCCTCGTCGATCGGTCTGGGCGGGGAGTTGTTTGCGCGCCTGCTTGACCAGCATCCGGATGTCGACGGGGTATTTTTCTGTAACGACGACCTGGCACAAGGCGCCGCGCTGGAGGCCTTGCGCCTGGGCGTCACGATTCCCGAACGAGTCTCTCTGGTGGGCTTCAACGACCTGCCGGGGTCCGCGCACATGGTGCCGCGCCTGACCTCGATACGCACGCCCAGAGAAGAAGTCGGGCAGCGCGCTGCGCAGGTATTGCTGGGCCTGCTTGACGGGGTCACCCAGCAGCCTCTGGTGGATCTCGGCTTTGAGCTGGTGGTGCGGGAAAGCTCTTGAGGATTTTCCCCGGCCAATTCTCGCGAGCCTTCTCCGGGTCATTGCGCTGACCAATGGTAATGGCGCTCTGCGGGCTCGATGCCTTCGGGCTGGAGTGCCCGACCGCGCTGTCCTGCACTGCCAGCGATACCCTCATTCGAACGGTTCCGGCACATTTTGACTGTCATTTCTGACAGTACCCATCCCCCCGTGTTGAGTATTCAATGACCCTATGTTTTTGGCTCGGAGCGGCATAAGTGTCTTGGCCGCATCGTTGGATGACGGGGATATATCTTCTTATCTATTCCCCGTTCTGGCGGTCTTACAAGACCTATTGAAGGATCAGAGAAATGCAAAAAAAAGCATCTCAGAACGTTAGAGCCTTGACGCATATCGCTGACCCCGTCGGTTCGGGTGTGCCCTTGGACATCGCGTGGCTGACCGGCATTATCCCCCTGGGCTTTGTACCCGCACAGATCGCTATCAGCCCTGATGAAACCACGTTGTATGTCGCCCATGAAAGTGGCCGGGAAGTCAGTGTGGTCGACATCGCCAGTGCCAGCGTAACGGGCGCCATCAAGCGGGCAGGGGCCGGCGCGATTACCCTGAGCCCCGATGGTAAAAGGCTTTACACCATTGGCCAGAAAAGGTGCTACGTGGTCGATACGCGCCTGCGCGAAGTGATCAGGATACTCCCGGCAGCCAACGTCAACAGGATCCTGTGCAGTGCCGATGGCCGTTTTATCTGCCTGTCCTTTCAGAATGCGCTCGGCGGTTTGATTCGCCTGATCGAGACCGAGAATTACACGGTCGAAAACGAGTTCGATCTGGGCGCCCTGACCAACGCATCGCTGGCCCTCGGGATCAGTCCGTTGAACGACAGGTTTTACGCGACCATGCTGGTTGATCGCACCGCGCCTACCGATGTTCTTGCGATCAGCAAGGTCGATTACCTGCAGCATGACATTACCGGGTTTTCCGACCCACGTTCGATGGCCTTCAGTTCCGATGGCGCCTGGCTGTATGTCGGCGGCATCGACGAGGTCTACATCGTCGATGCCGCGACCAATAAAACCTTCTATCGGGAAAAAATCGGCACGCAGGGTTACCCGGTGAAAGTCATCGGCGTGACACCGGATGACCGCTATGTCTACGCAATCTACACCTGTAATTACGACGTTTACCGGATCGATACGGTGAAGGGCATCGCCACCTGCATTGCCTACTTTCCGTCGGTAGGCGGCGCTGTACTCAACAAGACCGGCACGTATATCTATTCCAGCCATCCGGACATGAGCTGGATCTCGATCTACCGGCTATGAAGACTCCTGCAGTGGCCTGGCTTGCGTGTGACCAGCCGGGCCGCCCGTCAGTCGGCGTCAAGTGCTGCGACACCGGCCTTGGCGACCTGAGCATCCTGTTCGGCTTTCACGCCTGAAACCCCCAGCGCACCGATTACCTGGCCGTCGACGATGACCGGCACACCGCCTTCCAGGGAAGTCAGCAGCGGAGCACTCAGGAATGCAGTGCGCCCGCCATTGACCATCTCTTCGTAACCCTTGGACTCACGTTTGCCGAGTGCCGAGGTGCGGGCTTTTTCGATCGCGATGTAGCTGCTGATCGGTGCGGCGTCGTCCAGTCTCTCGAATGCCAGCAGATGGCCGCCGTCATCAACGACGGCGATGGACACGGCCCAGGCATTGGCCCGTGCTTCATCGCGTGCGGCACCGAGCATCAGGCTGATTTCGGTCTGGGTCAGGACGGCTTTGATCTTCATGGGGTTCTCCGGAGCAGTGATTATTGAATAGGGTTCAGTGTGATTCAGGCGTGCCAAGCGCTGCATCGATCAGTTCGATCCAGTGCCGCACTGGCGTTCGGCCGGCGCTGGCCAGATGGGTCTGACAGCCGATATTAGCGGTGGCAATCACCTGCGGTTTGCCGCTCTCCAGTGCGTTCATGCGGTTGTCGCGCAGTTGACGGGCGATGGCAGGCTGGGTGATGGAGTAGGTGCCTGCAGAGCCGCAGCATAAATGACCGTCCGGCACTGTGGTCAGATTGAAGCCTAGACGAGTCAGGACACGCTCGACTTCGCCGCCGAGTTTTTGCGCGTGTTGCAGCGTACACGGGCAGTGAAACGCCAGGCGCTGATCGGTCTTGATGCCGAGGGTTTCCAGCGGTTCGTCGCGCAGCAGTTCGACCAGATCCTTGGTTCGCGCGCTGATCTGCCCGGCCTTGTCGGCATAGGCTGGATCATGGCGCAGCAGGTGGCCGTAATCCTTGACGAAGGCCCCGCAGCCGCTGGCCGTCTGGATCAGGCTTTCAACACTGCCCTGCAACGCGGGCCACCACGCGTCGATGTTGCGCCGTGCCCGGTCCAGCCCTGCCTCCTGTGCATTGAGGTGATAATCCACGGCGCCGCAGCAACCCGCCTGTCCGACCGCCGTAACGCCGATGCCCAGACGATCCAGCACCCGCGCCGTAGCGCTATTGGTGTTGGGCGACAGGCCCGGTTGAACGCAACCTTCCAGGAGCAGCACCTGGCGCGCATGACCGGTGTGCGGACGAAGTCCGGCAGGATGGACCGTCTCCGGCAGCTTGGTGGCCAGGGTTTGTGGCAGCAACGGCCTGAACTTCAGGCCCATGCCGGTCAGGGATTTGAACAGCCCGGGGTGGGGGATGACGCGACGCAAGCCTTCACGCAGCACGCGTTCTGCGAGTGGCCGCGGCACCAGGGCCTCAACCGCCGCGCGGCCGATGTCCAGCAGGTTGTGGTAATCCACCCCGGACGGGCAGGTGGTCTCGCAGTTGCGACAGCTCAGGCAGCGGTCCAGATGCAGACGGGTTTTCTCGGTGACCGGCTGACCTTCGAGCACCTGCTTGATCAGGTAGATCCTGCCGCGTGGACCGTCCAGCTCATCACCCAGCAATTGATAGGTCGGGCACGTGGCGTTACAGAAACCGCAATGCACACAACTGCGCAGGATACGTTCGGCTTCTTCGGCGCGCGGCAGGGTTCTGGCGTGTTCACTCAATGTGGTCTGCATGTTTCAAAGCTCCGCGTACAGTCGGCCGGGGTTGAAAATCCCCTGCGGGTCGAGTCGGGTCTTGAGTGCCTGATGGTAGCGCAGCACAGGTGCGGCCAACGGTTCAAACGGGCTGTCGACGACGCCCTGGCTGTAGCAGGTCGCATGGCCGCCAACCGCCATAGTGATCGCTCTAATGGTTTGTCCGTCAGCATCCGACTTGAGCCAGCGTTGCGCGCCACCCCAGTCGATCAACTGCTCGCCCGGCAGATCCGGCAGGCGGCTGTCAGCAGGTACACAGAGCCGCCACAGCGGCCGAGGGTCATCGAAGAAGGGCAGGCGGTGCGCATTCAACTGTTGCCAGTACGCGGCATCGAGCAGCTCGCCGCCGAGCCGGTCCCGGGCTGCGGCCACTGAACCTTCACCGCCTTCCAGGCGCAGACGCAGTACTTGGCCATCATGGCTGGCCGCGCTGATCGGTATCGGTTGCTGACCCCACTCGGCAAGGCGCGCCAAGGCCAGCGTGCTGTCCATTTCCAGTGCGATACTGCTGCACAGACGCGGTTTGGGCAGCACCTTGAGCGACACCTCGGTCAGCAGCCCCAGGCAGCCGAAACTGCCTGCCATCAGGCGTGAAACGTCATAACCTGCAACGTTCTTCATGACTTCTCCGCCGAAACGCAGGTGTTTGCCAAGACCGGTGATGACCCGTGTGCCCAGCACGAAATCACGCACCGACCCACTCCACGGACGGCGCGGTCCCGAGAGCCCTGCAGCGACCATGCCGCCGAGCGTTGCCGCGCCGAAGTCCGGCGGTTCGCAAGGCAGCATCTGACCTGCGGCATCCAGCGTCTGTATCAGCTCGTTCAATGGCGTACCGGCGCGCGCCGTGATCACCAGTTCTGTCGGGTCATAACTGACGATGCCTCGGTGCTCGCGGGTATCGAGTATTTCGCCAGCCGTTTCACGACCGAGAGAAGTCTTGCTGTTGCCGCCCTGAATACGTAACGGCCGGTTGTCGCGGAGCGCCTGATCGACCCGCTGGAGCAGTGCCTGGCTGACGTCGTTGTCCATCGTGCTCATCAGAAGCGCTCCAGGTCGGGGAACGGCAATTGCCCGGCATGTATGTGCATGGCGCCAAATTCCGCGCAGCGATGCAGCGTCGGGATGTTTTTGCCAGGGTTGAGCAGACCGCTGGCGTCGAACGCCGCCTTGATGGCATGGAAGAAGGTCAGCTCGTCGCTATTGAACTGGGCACACATCTGATTGATCTTCTCGCGACCGACACCGTGCTCGCCAGTAATGCTGCCGCCGACCTTGACGCACAGCTCGAGGATTTTGCCGCCCAGTGCCTCGGCGCGCTCCAGCTCACCCGGTTGATTGGCATCGAACAGGATCAGCGGATGCATGTTGCCGTCACCCGCATGAAACACGTTGGCGACGCGCAAGCCGTATTGCTCGGATAGCTCCCTGATGCTGCGCAACACTCCCGGCAACTCACGGCGCGGGATGGTCCCGTCCATGCAGTAGTAATCCGGCGACAGGCGACCCACGGCCGGGAAAGCGTTCTTGCGCCCGGCCCAGAAGCGGACCCGCTCGGCTTCATCCTTCGCCTGGCGCACTTCGGTAGCGCCCGCCAGTGTCAATACCTCGCTGACCCGTTCGCAATCGGCGTGCACGTCGGCTTCGACGCCGTCCAGTTCACAGAGCAGAATGGCTTCGGCATCGACCGGGTAACCTGCGTGAATGAAATCCTCGGCGGCACGAATCGCCAGATTGTCCATCATCTCAAGTCCGCCGGGGATAATGCCCGCGGCGATGATATCGGCCACCGCGCGTCCGGCCTTTTCCACTGAATCGAACGCCGCCAGCAGCACCTTGGCCACTTGCGGTCTGGGTAGCAGCTTGACCGTGACTTCGGTAATGACGCCGAGCATGCCTTCGGAGCCGGTGAACAGTGCCAGCAGGTCGAAGCCCGGCGAGTCCAGCGTATCGCTGCCCAGTGTCATCGGCTCGCCTTCCACGGTCAGGATCTCGACCTTGAGCAGGTTATGCACGGTCAGCCCGTACTTGAGGCAATGCACGCCGCCGGCATTTTCCGCCACATTGCCGCCGATGGAGCATGCAATTTGCGAGGACGGGTCCGGCGCGTAATACAGGCCGTGGGGCGCTGCCGCCTGAGAAATGGCCAGATTGCGCACGCCGGGCTGAACCCGCGCCAGGCGCGCCGAAGGGTCGATATCGAGGATCTGATTGAAGCGTGCCATGACCAGCAGCACGCCTTTTTCCAGCGGCAGCGCGCCACCCGACAGCCCGGTGCCCGCCCCACGAGCGACCACCGGTACGCGACGTGCGTGGCACAGCCTGAGCAGCGTCTGTACTTCTTCCACATGCCGCGGCAATGCCACCAGCATCGGTGTGCTGCGATAGACCGACAATCCGTCGCACTCGTAAGGCCGCAGTTCTTCGGGCCGATGCAGGATGTCCAGGTCGGGCAACTGCTGTTGCAGCGCCTGCAACAGTTGTTGCTTGTCGACGGCGGGCAGCACGCCATCGATGCGTTCGTCGTAAAGGATATTCATCAAGCCACCCTGGGTTGTTTTTATCGGGTTAATGCATCCTAGCTCATTCGCTACGAAGCTTGAGTTGACAGCGAAGGTCTGATCACGCAATTTACGCATTACGTAATGCGGTTACGAAAATAAAAACACGCACCCATGCGTCAGGCAGGCGACTCCCGTGGACCTATTCACTTATTACCGCTCGACCTCCAGTTACCGTGTGCGTATTGCGCTGGCCCTCAAGGGGCTGGATTACACGGCGGTTCCGGTCAACCTGGCGCTTGAGGGCGGCGAGCAAAACAAACCTGATTACACGGACTTGAACCCGCAGGGCAGGGTGCCTGCGCTGCGGCTGGACGATGGAGTGGTCATCACTCAGTCACTGGCGATCATCGAATACCTGGAGGAGCGTTATCCGCAACCTGCGTTACTGGCGCAGGAGGCCGTGATGCGAGCTCGACAGCGTGCCGTGGCGGCGCTTATCGGCTGTGACATCCAGCCCTTGCACAACGTTTCGGCGCTTGACCGGTTGCGCACGCTTGGTCACGACGAGGCCGCTGTCGTGGCCTGGACCAGGCATTGGATCGGCCAAGGCTTGCAGGCCGTCGAGCAGTTGATCGGGGACCAGGGTTTCTGTTTTGGCTCGAGCCCCGGCCTCGCGGATATTTACCTGTTACCGCAGTTGTACGCAGCCCATCGTTACCACGTTGACCTGACTGCATTTGCGCGTATTCAGCGGGTCGAGCACCTGGCCATGCAGCACCCGGCCTTTCAGCAGGCACATCCTGATGCACAATCCGACAAGCCGGAGTAGGCTGCCTTCATGAAGATTCTTGGTCTGCAACTGATATTCGGTGATTTTCTCGCACGCAGCGTGCGAGGGATTCCGTGTGCGCCGCCCGCAGGACAGTGATTGCCAGGGTTACCCACTCTCACTTTCCTGCAAGGAGCCAGTCATGGCTGATCTTTACGAAAATCCAATGGGCCTGATGGGCTTTGAATTCATCGAGTTCGCGTCACCGACGCCCAACAGCCTTGAGCCCGTGTTTCAGATGATGGGCTTCACCAAAGTCGCAACGCACCGCTCCAAGGACGTGTCCCTGTTTCGTCAGGGCGCGATCAACCTGATCCTCAACAACGAGCCGCACAGCCTGGCATCGTACTTTGCCGCCGAGCATGGTCCTTCGGTATGCGGCATGGCGTTCCGCGTGAAAGATGCGCAGAAGGCTTATAACCGGGCACTCGAACTGGGTGCACAACCGCTGGAAATCGCTACCGGGCCCATGGAGTTGCGCCTGCCCGCGATCAAGGGCATCGGTGGCGCGCCGTTATACCTGATTGATCGCTTCGGCGAGGGCACGTCGATTTACGATATTGATTTCAATTTCATCGAAGGCGTCGATCACCACCCGGTCGGTGCCGGTCTGAAATTCATCGATCACCTGACCCACAACGTGTACCGCGGGCGCATGGCGTATTGGGCCGGTTTCTATGAAAAGCTGTTCAATTTTCGCGAGCTGCGTTACTTCGACATCAAGGGCGAATACACCGGCCTGACCTCCAAAGCCATGACCGCCCCGGACGGCATGATCCGCATTCCGCTCAACGAAGAGTCGTCCAAGGGGGCGGGGCAGATTGAAGAGTTCCTGATGCAGTTCAATGGCGAAGGCATCCAGCATGTAGCGTTCTTTACCGATGACCTGATCAAGACCTGGGACGCGCTGAAAGCAACCGGCATGCGCTTCATGACTGCGCCACCGGACACCTACTACGAGATGCTGCAAGGCCGCCTGCCCGATCACGGTGAGCCGGAGGCCGAGCTCAAGTCACGCGGCATTCTGCTCGATGGCTCTTCCGAAGGGGGCGAGCGTCGCTTGCTGTTGCAGATATTCTCCGCCACGCTGATGGGCCCGGTGTTTTTCGAATTCATTCAGCGCAAGGGCGACGACGGGTTTGGCGAAGGCAACTTCAAGGCGCTGTTCGAATCCATCGAACGCGACCAGATCCAGCGTGGTGTACTGACGCCGGATTGAGCGATAACCGGAAGTGCCCGCTTTGCGCGATCAGACGAGCCTGCTCAGGCTCGTTCTGAGTCATTTGTGCTTGAGCACGTCAGCCTGCCGATTGTGAGACGAGATATAACGCTCGGTAAATTCATGCGCCGGCATGGGACGACCATACAGATAGCCCTGACCCTCGTCGCACACATAATGACGCATCAGACTTTCCTGCTCGCGGGTCTCTATGCCTTCTGCCGTGACCTGGAGATTGAAGCCGTTCGCCAGCCTGATAACGGCCTCGATGATAACTTCGTCTTTTTTGCTGCGCTCAACGCCACTTACGAATGAGCGGTCGATTTTCAGCCGTGTCACCGGATAGTCTTTCAGCAGGCTCAGGGACGCATAGCCGGTACCGAAATCGTCGAATGCAATGCCCACTCCCAATGAGCGAAGGTGGCGCAGCGGTTCCATGATGCGCTGTTCGTTTCGCAGGATGATGTTTTCCGTGATCTCCAGCTCGAGAGCGTGTGCTGGCAAGGAAAAGTCTTCAAGCGCACTTTCAACCATTTCCGCAAAGTCACGCATGCGAAACTGCGCGGCGAACAGGTTGACGCCGATGCGGAATTCGTCACAGCCGGTATTTCTCCATTGCGCTGCCTGCTCACAGGCTGAACGCAGGATCCATTCGCCCACCGGCACCGCAAGAAGACCTGCTTCCAGTGCAGGTAGAAAAACCGCCGGGGACACCACACCCAGTGTCGGATGGTTCCAGCGAATAAGGGCTTCGGCTCCGGTAATACGACCGTCCGCAAGGCGTACCTGAGGCTGATAGTACAGCTCGAACTCTTTGTTGGCCCACGCCTGACGCATCGATGAGCTGAGCGCGCCTCTTCTTGACGCGGTCTGTCGATGCTCGGAGGTGAAGGTGCGAACAAGGGAACGTCCGTCAGACTTGGCCTGGTAGAGCGCCAGATCCGCATTGCCGAGCATTTGCTCCTCGTCGTAGTCGCAGCCGGACCTTACGGAGACGCCGATGCTGGCGCCGATGTAGATTGAATTGTCTTCAAACTCAATCGGTTCCTCGATGACCGCGATGAGCTCCAGGCCCAGCCTGGTCGCGTTGTCAGGGTCTGCCGTGTCTGACAGGAACACGACAAACTCATCGCCGCCCAGACGCGCGACCATATGGCTGGCCGGGACGTTTTCGCGAAGACGAAGAGAGGTCACCTGGAGCACAAAATCCCCCGCAGCGTGGCCCAGCGTGTCGTTGACGTCCTTGAAGCCGTCCAGGTCGATCAGCAGGATGGCCGCCGAAAGCTGTGCGCCGCACGCTTCCTTGATCCGCCTTTTGAGCGTCGATCGATTGGCAAGGCCGGTCAGATGATCGTATTCAGCCGCATGCTTGAGTAATTTGTCCGCCTCGACACGCTGGGTGATGTCACGAATGATCGCTCCGAATTGTGGCTCGCCGGCATACGTCCATTGTGAGAGCGAGAGCTCGATGGGGATTGTATGACCGTCGCGATGGATGGCCGTCAGGTTGATGGATTTTCCGATAATGGAGGCCGGGCCGCCTGCAGACACCCTCGACAGACCTGCATGATGTCTGGAGCGCATTTCGGGCGGAATAATGATATCGAGAGGCTTTCCCATGGCGTCATCGGATCGATGCCCGAAAATGAGCTCGGCCGAATTGTTCCATGAAATGATCCGGTTTTTGCTGTCCGAGCAGATGATCGCGTCGGGTGAGGTCGAGGTGATATTCATGAAGCGGGCGTGGCTGTCTTCATTCTCGAGCTCGAGCCGACGCAATTCCATTCTTTCGATGACCATGACCGCCAGGTCCTGAAGAATCAGTTGGTCTCGCTCCGAGAAGGTCTCCCGAGGTTTATTGTCGATCAGGCACAGGCTGCCCAGCACATGACCGCTGGGGGTTATCAGTGGCGCCCCGGCATAAAAGCGAATATAGGGAGCGCCTACCACCAGAGCGTTTGAGCGGAACCTCTCATCCTGCAATGCATCAGGCACCAGAAAAACGTTACGGCCCATCAGCGCAAAATTACAGAATGAGACGTCGCGGCCCGTTTCGCAGACATCGAGGCCAACGCGCGCCTTGAAGAATTGCCGGTCGCGATGAACCAGAGAAATCAGAACAATGGGCGCGTCGAAAATCCGCGATGCCATTTGCACGATCTGATCGTATTCATGCTCAGGTGGGGTATCCATCAACGAAAAAGCATTCAAAATCCGAATACGCTCTTCGTCGTCATCGCCGACTGGGTAAGTACTCATTTGAGGTCATCGCTATAAACTGATCGCGCCTGAAACGCGAAGCGATCGATGTACAATGCCGCTGTGCCGGCATCGGTGAAAACACCCTGCCAACACGCGCTTGCGCCATGCCGGAAAAGCAAAGTTCGATACATTGCAGCACCTCTCACAGTAGTGTATCGGTAGCTGTCTCTAGCAGCTTAGAAGCTGTATCGTCAAAAAACCGAATACCTGTAATGACTTCTTGAGCAACTAGCCTGCGGGGCATTCATTCAACTAAGCCCCGCGTGACCTCGGTGTAACAACGTGTTCGGGTGAGTGGCGCTAAGGTATGGAAACTGCATGGCGGGGTTCACTGCCAATTTGATGACAACCCTATGAAACGGCTTTCCTTTATTTCGACGAGGCTTACACCTTCGGCGCTCAGCAAAGCGTTGATCGGCTTCATTGCCCTGGTCTGTCTATCGCTGACCCTGGCTACCGTCTGGCAGATGAACCAGTCGAAGCTCGAGCGCGCGGCCACCGCCAGGATTGCGGTGTCCAATATCGTGCTTGCCGCTGAGCAGCAGGCTCAAGACACCCTGCAACAGGCTGACAATACGCTGCGTGACCTTGTCGAGCGTGTGGAACAGGACGGGGTCGCAGGCCAGCAGCAAAGCCGCTTGACCAGGCTGATGGCTCAAGACCTGATAAACGTCAAAGGGCTTCAGGGGCTGTTCATCTACGATGCTCAGGGCAACTGGGTCGCCAATTCCTTTGCCAATGGCGTGCACACCAGAAACAACGAAGACCGCGATTACTTCATTTACCATCGCGATAACCCTGACCCGTCCATTCATGTAGGGTCTATCGTAGAAAGCCGTAATACCGGGGATATGGTCATCCCGGTCAGTCGGCGTATCAATGCTGCGGATGGCAGTTTTGCTGGCGTTGCACTGGCCACCGTACCGGTGGCTTATTTCCAGGCGTTTTTCCAGCGCATGGATGTAGACGACAAGGGGGTAATCTTTCTCGCTCTGAGCAATGGTGACCTGCTGGCACGGCGGCCTACCTTAACCGCACTGATGACCACCAATGTCGCCAAGGGCGATATCTTCACTCGCTATCTGCCCTACAGCGACAGCGGCACGGCGGTGATCAACTCCGTGGTGGACGGGGTGGAAAGGATCTACGCCTATCGGCGGGTGTCCGGATTGCCGATCGTCGCCGCTGCAGGCGTCTCCTGTCAGCATGTGTTCGCGCCCTGGTGGGCCTATGCACACCGGTCCATGACCATCACCGGCATCATTATCCTTGCGCTGGTTTTGCTTGGCGTCCTGCTGTACCGGCAAATCCAGCAGTTGATCAATGCGGAAGGTGAACTGAACATCGCCAGGAACGAACTGGAGATCATCGCTCACACGGACAGCCTCACGCACCTGGCCAATCGACGCTGCTTCGATGCGGCCTTGCAGCAGGAGTGGGGGCGGGCGAGCCGGAATACTGCAACTATCGCGATCATTCTGCTGGATATTGACTGGTTCAAACAATACAACGACACCTACGGTCATCTGCAGGGAGACGACTGCCTGAAACAAGTGGCTGGGCTCATAGGCAACAGTCTTGACCGGGCTGGGGATATCGCGGCACGTTACGGCGGGGAAGAGTTTGTCATTCTGCTGCCTGAAACCGACCTGGCAGGGGCGCTGAAGATCGCGGAAAAAATCAGATCATCCGTTGAAACCACTCGTATAGAGCACTCGGCCAGCCCGCTGGGCAAACTGACCATCAGCTCGGGCGTGGTGTCGATCAACGCAGCAGAGAAGGATGGACATACCGCCGCGTTGGCGGAAGCGGATCGGCTGCTTTACCTGGCCAAAACCAAAGGGCGTAACCGCGTCGAAGGTAGGCTGATTCACGGCTGGCATGGAGCGAGCCATTTCGCCAGGGTATCAACCGCCTCTTCCTGAGTCAGTCTGACGGACGGCTACCGCCCATACGCTCGCTGATGGCCTGCGCCGTTTGCAAAAGCCGCCTGGCCGCCAGATTCTGCGTCTCGTCGTTCAACACCGATCCCGGCCCGACCACGGTGATCACCCCCACCAGTTTGTCACCCATGGCGAACAGCGGTGACGAGGCTGCATTGATACCCGGCATCAGCAGGCCCTGAATCTGGTGCACGCCGGTGGTACGAATCTGCTCGACATGCTGCTCGACCTCACGCAGCTGTCCGGTGCTCAGCAACGGCATTTCCTGCTCGCGAAGCGCAGCGGTTTCGCGCCCGTTCAGAAAACTGTCGAACACCAGGCCGGTGGACGAGCCAAGCAGCGGCAGCACCGAGCCGATCTGCGTGACCAGCGTCACCGCACCCATCGAGGGCTCGACATACACCACGGTCGGCCCCTTGTTGCCCCATACCGCCAGAAAACAGGTCTGATTCAACTCGTCGCGCAGGCCAGCCAGCCAGGGGGCGGATACCTTCAGGACATCCAGCTTGCCGAGCGAGGCCAGCCCTACCTGCAACGCCTCGCGTCCCAGCCCATAGTGA
Organism: Pseudomonas sp. BS3767; assembly: GCF_900099665.1. Lineage (NCBI taxonomy): Bacteria > Pseudomonadati > Pseudomonadota > Gammaproteobacteria > Pseudomonadales > Pseudomonadaceae > Pseudomonas > Pseudomonas sp. BS3767. The sequence goes on from NZ_FNCX01000007.1 coordinate 204,593, forward strand.
TTGTTGACGGCATCCTGTTCAGCAAAGCCACTGGCAATCAGCGCCTGCAGATAACGATGGACCTTGCTGGCGGGCATGCCCAGGTGTTCGGCCAGTCTCGACAAAGACGTGGCAGGGGAGAGTTCGGCGAGCGCCTTGAGCACGCCCAGCCCGACTTCGGCGGCCTGGACCTTCTGCTGGCGTCCGCCTGCGGGGCTTTCGGTTTGCTGGGTCATGGGATGCTGTGCGCCGATCGGGAAAGGCAGCTTTATAGCTTGACCGGCTGGCAAACTCAAATTACGTTATGCGTAATCTGTTTACGTTAAATTATATTTCCTCGTGTCTGTGTCCGACCCCACAATAACAAGAGGTCCAGATGGCTATCCACTCCAGTTCCGACGCACTGCTTTATCAGTCGGGCTTTGGCAACCAGTTCAGCAGCGAGGCGCTGCCTGGTGCCTTGCCGATTGGTCAGAACTCGCCGCAGAAGCATCCGCTGGGCCTGTATGCCGAGCAGTTCTCGGGCACCGCATTCACGGTTGCGCGCAGCGAAGCCCGACGTACCTGGCTGTATCGGATCAGCCCATCGGCAGCCCATCCGCGTTACCAGCGCATGGATCTGCAGATCGCCGGTCGGGAGCAGGGGCCGATCAACTCCAACCGGTTGCGCTGGAATGCCTTCGATATCCCGACAGAGCCGACCGATTTCATCGACGGCCTCATCCCTCTCGCCAGCACCTCGGCGGCGGAGCAGGCCGAGGGCGTCAGCGTTTACCTGTACACCGCCAACATCTCCATGCAGCGAGCTTTCTTTAGCGCGGATGGCGAATGGCTGGTGGTGCCCCAGCAGGGCCGGCTCAGAATCGTCACCGAACTGGGCCTGCTGGACATCGAACCCCTGGAAATCGCCGTCCTGCCGCGAGGTTTGAAGTTCAGCGTGCACCTGCTCGATAGCAGCGCCCGCGGATACCTCTGCGAGAATCACGGCTGCGCCCTGCGCCTCCCGGAACTGGGCCCGATCGGCAGCAACGGGCTGGCCAACGCACGTGATTTTCTGACCCCGGTCGCTTGGTTCGAAGACAGTCGCCAGCCAATGCAACTGGTGCAGAAGTTCCTCGGTGAGCTGTGGTCGACGCAACTGGAGCACTCACCGTTTGACGTGGTGGGCTGGCACGGCAATAACGTTCCGTACAAGTACGATCTGCGGCGTTTCAACACCCTCGGTACGGTCAGCTACGATCATCCGGACCCGTCGATTTTCACCGTGCTGACCTCACCGGGGGCTATTCACGGCCAGGCCAATATCGATTTCGTGATCTTTCCGCCGCGCTGGATGGTGGCGGAAAACACCTTCCGCCCGCCGTGGTTCCACCGAAACCTGATGAACGAGTTCATGGGCCTGATCGACGGCGCGTACGATGCCAAGGCCGAAGGCTTCATGCCCGGTGGCGCTTCGCTGCACAACTGCATGAGCGCGCACGGCCCCGATAATGTCACCGCCGAAAAGGCTATTGCCGCCGAGCTGAAACCGCACAGGATCGACAACACCATGGCCTTCATGTTCGAGACCGGCAAGGTCTTGCGCCCCAGTCGTCACGCGCTCGACTGCCCGCAACTGCAAACCGATTACGATGCCTGCTGGAAGGACATGGCCAGAACGTTTACCAGGGAGCCACGCTGATGAATACCGCGTTCAAGCGTCGTAGCTGGGTCGAATCTGCCAACAGGCATGCCGATTTCCCTTTGCAGAACCTGCCATTGGGCGTGTTCAGTCACGGCCAGACCGGCCCGCGTGGCGGAGTGGCGATAGGCGACAGGATTTTCGATCTGCACGCGGCAACAGAATCCGGGGTGTTTCAGGGACAGGCCGCCGACGTTGCCGACGTTGCCAGCCGCGACCAGCTCAATGATTTTCTTGCGCTGGGTGCCGCAGCGCGCCAGGCATTGCGCACCGCCTTGTTGCAGTTGCTCGATGAAGACAGCCCGCAGCGCGACAGGCTGCAGGGTATGGCCGGTTTGTTGCTGCCGATGAGCGAGTGCACGTTGCACATGCCCGCTCGGGTAGGTGATTACTCGGACTTCTACGTCGGTATTCATCATGCGCTGAATGTCGGCAAGCTGTTCCGCCCGGACAACCCGCTGCTGCCTAACTACAAATACGTGCCGATCGGCTATCACGGCAGAGCGTCGACCTTGTGTCCCTCGGGTACGGCTGTGCGGCGCCCCAGCGGACAAACCCTGGCGGCAGGTCAGGAGTCGCCCGTTTTCGGTCCCTGCCAACGCCTCGATTACGAACTGGAACTAGGGGTCTGGATCGGGCCGGGAAATGTCCAGGGCGAGGCCATCGGGATCGATCGGGCCGCCGAGCACATTGCCGGGTTCTGCCTGCTCAACGACTGGTCGGCGCGTGACATACAGGCATGGGAATACCAGCCACTGGGGCCATTTCTGTCGAAGAGCTTCGCCACCACGATTTCGCCCTGGGTGGTGACTGCCGAAGCCCTTGAACCGTTTCGTCGCGCCCAACCGCCGCGTCCGGACGGCGATCCGCAACCGTTGGCCTATCTGCTGGATGACCACGATCAGCAGGGTGGGGCGCTGGATATCGAGCTGGAAGTGCTGCTGCTGACTGCACGGATGAAAGCCGACGGGCTGGCGCCTTACCGGCTGGGTCTGAGCAACTCGCTGAACATGTACTGGACAGTGGCGCAGATGGTCGCGCATCACAGCGTCAACGGCTGCAGGTTGCAGCCGGGTGACCTGCTCGGCACCGGTACGTTGTCCGGTCCCGGAGAAGGTCAGTACGGCAGCCTGCTGGAGATGACCGCCGGCGGCAAACAACCGGTGACCCTACCCAACGGCGAAGTACGGATGTTCCTGCAAAGTGGCGACGAGGTGATTCTGCGTGCCCGTTGTCATCGCGACGGGTATGCCTCGATTGGCTTTGGTGAGTGCCGGGGCGTTGTGCTTGACTGAGAAATACCGTGCTCGGCTCCTGCAACATCAGCGGGTTACTTCGTACCAGCCAAGAAACATGTCCAGCGTCGATTCGACCACCGTGTGCTGCTCCTCGGGGGTAAGCAAGGCCGCACTGAACGTTACCTGCGGCCAGAACGCGAACGACTTGAGCAATGCATGCATCTGCGTCGCGGCAAAGGCCGGGTCGACCGGTTTCAGACGGCCATCCTTCTGCGCGGCGCGAATCCAGGCACTGAAGGTTTCTTCTCGTTCATTGATACGCGCCATCCACACCTGAGCTCGCTCGGGGGAGTGAATGGTCGCGCCGACCACCACGCGGGCCAGGTCGAGAAAATGGCTGTTGGTCAGGTTGCGCATCTTGCCCCAGAGCAATTCCCGCAATTGCTCGCGTAAACCGATCTGCGGATGAAAAACCACTTCGGCCTGCGGCGGGGCGCAGCTCCAGAGGCGCTGCAGCATCTCGGCGAACAGTTCTTCCTTGCTGGGGAAGTGGTTATAGACCGTACGTTTGGAAACCTCGGCCCGCGCGGCGATCCGGTCCATGCTGGTGATCTCGAAGCCACGATCGCCGAATTCGGCGATAGCCGCCTGGACGATGGATTCGCGTTTCTGATCGGTGAGGCGCATGGGTTCGGTCATAGGTTCGCTTCAAACGTGCGTTTAGAGAAAATTACACTCAGCAGTTTACTTGTCGCCGAGGATCATGCAAGCTTAAAACTACACCGTGTAGTGTAAAACACTGTTACATATTTTCCCTCGGACATCCTGCAACAGGATCACGTACGAAGTATGCACGGCTGGAGCCTCAACCTGCCCCCAGGAGTCAGCGAACCATGGCCTCGACACATCAGAAAAAGGACTCTTCTACACTGCCTGTCTTGTCCCGTCACGAAGGGCGATACCGCAATCACGCCACCATGAAGCCGTCGAGTCTGCTTCGCACACTCGGTATTTTCTGGGATCAGGCGTTCAACAAACCCAAGGACACACGCCCGGCAGGCGAAATTCCGGTACAGCCGCTGTCGCGTCAGCAATTGCTGGCGGCACCGAACAACACGGTGTATCGCCTGGGGCATTCGACCGTTCTGCTCAAACTGCGCGATCAGTTCTGGCTTACCGACCCCGTGTTTGCCGAACGTGCCTCGCCCGTGCAGTGGGCGGGCCCGCAGCGCTTTCATCAGCCGCCGATCAGCCTCGAAGAGTTGCCGCCGATCAAGGCGGTGATTCTTTCGCACAACCATTACGACCACCTGGATCGTATGGCTATCAAGGCGCTGACCGACAAGACCGAGCACTTTCTGGCACCGCTTGGCGTGGGTGATACGTTGATCGAATGGGGCGTGCCTGCGCACAAGGTGCGTCAGCTGGACTGGTGGCAGTCCACCGAAGTGGCGGGCATCGAGTTCGTCGCCACGCCTTCGCAGCATTTCTCGGGGCGTACGCTGCTCGACAGCAACCACACGCTGTGGGCGTCCTGGGTGATGATCGATGGCGATCAGCGGATTTTCTTCAGTGGCGACAGCGGTTACTTCGATGGCTTCAAGACCATCGGCGAGCAATATGGGCCGTTTGACCTGACCCTGATGGAAACCGGCGCCTACAACGTCGAGTGGCCTGATGTGCACATGCAGCCCGAGCAGACGCTGCAGGCGCATCTGGACCTGCGCGGTCGCTGGTTGCTGCCAATCCACAACGGCACCTTCGACCTGTCGATGCATGCCTGGCACGAGCCGTTCGATCGCATTCTGGCCCTGGCCTGGGAGCAGAATGTCTTGATCACCACGCCGATGATGGGCCAGCCGTTTTATGTGCAGTACCCGTGTCGGGGTCTGACCTGGTGGTTGGGCGTGGATGAGGTGGTTGAGTCTGAAACCGCACAGACGGAGGGCGCAGAACCCTGCAACTGCCGTCGTCAGAACGCCTGAAAACCAACTCTGGTAACGATGAACTGATTTTTAAATAGCAGGACCCAGATTTTGATTTGTCACCTGAGCACACGCCCGGCCTAATCGTGACCCTCGACAGGGAGGGTGAAGGTATGCAGATGCGTGGCTCGGTGGTTCAGAATATGGGGTTAATGATCAGTGTCATACTGGTGGCGCTCAACTTGCGTCCGTCGATGGCCGCTGTCGGTCCATTGTTGGTGGCGATTCGGCTGGACGTCCCGCTGGGTTTCGGGACGGCGTCGTTGCTGACCATGCTGCCGGTCATGGCCATGGGACTGGCAATGTTTTTCGGCATGGGCATCGCTCGCTACCTGGGGTCGTATCGCAGCATCATGCTTTCACTGGCGCTTATCGGTCTGGCAACCCTGGCGCGTCTGTTTCTGGATTCTGCTGCCGAACTGATTTTCAGCGCCGTGTTGGCGGGGCTGGGTATTGCCTTGATTCAGGCGCTGATGCCCGCGTTGATCAAATCGCGCTTCAAAGCCAACGTCTCCTTGTGCATGGGCTTGTATGTGACTGCGATCATGGGCGGGGCCGCGCTGGCCGCTTCATTCAGCCCCGTGGTGATGGGTAGCAGTGGCAGTTGGCGCTTCGGCCTGGCGGTCTGGTCACTACTGGCTCTTCTGGCAATGTGCTTCTGGTTTGCCCAGCGGCGCGTATTGCGCTCCGATGCGTCAACCACTGCAGGGCTCCGGCAGACTTTCTTCCACACGCCTCGGGCCTGGATGCTGGGGGGTTTCTTCGGCCTCGGCACTGCGTCCTATACCTGCGTGTTGGCCTGGCTGGCCCCGTATTATTTGGAGAACGGCTGGAGTGAGCAGAGTGCAGGGCTGCTGCTGGGTTTTCTGACCCTGATGGAGGTCGTATCGGGTCTGCTGGTGCCGGTGCTGGCCCACCGCAGTCGCGATAAGCGCGTGGCGCTGGTTGTGCTGCTGCTGTTGATGATGACCGGCTTTGCCGGGCTGATTCTGATGCCGCAGCAGTTGGGACTGCTGTGGGCATGCCTGCTGGGATTGGGGATTGGCGGTCTTTTTCCGATGAGCCTGATCGTGTCCATGGATCATTTCGATGACCCACAGCAGGCGGGCAGCCTGACGGCATTCGTGCAGGGCGTGGGTTATCTGATCGCCAGCCTGTCGCCACTGCTTGCCGGAGTGATTCGTGACCTGACGGGCAGCTTTGCGGGTGCATGGTGTTCACTGATGGCGTTGGTCGCGGTCATGCTGTTGATGGTGGTGCGACTCGACCCCCGGCGTTATGCTGATCATCTGCGCGACGCACTCGACGAACCTGTCATCACTGGCAGATAGGCGGCATGATCGCATTTTGATGCTATCTTGTGCGCGTTGACCTGACCGCCTGGTCACAGCGCCAGCGAGATACCTTGATGCTTAACAGTAATGCTCTGAGAAAGCTGGACATGCAGGACCTGATGGTCTTTGTCTCGGTGTATGAGCAGCGCAACCTGACCCTGGTCGCGGAAGCGTTGCATGTCAGCCAGTCGACGGTCAGTTACTGCCTGAAAAAGCTGCGGGCGAACTTCGAGGACGACCTTTTCATCTGCACCCGCAACGGCATGCGCCCGACCCGCAAGGCATTGGCCATGCACGACCATGTGCAGCAGATTCTCCGCTCGGTCAATCTGTGCCATGACGGCCTCGATCTGTTCGACCCGACTCGCACACAAACGACCTTCACGGTCTGTGCGCCGGAGTATTTCGAGCTGCTGGTATTGCCGCATTTGATGCGTGACTTCGCTGCCGCTGGTTTCTCGGTGACGGTCAATGTGCAAAAACTTGAGAAGCAGTTGCCTGCCGAGCAGTTGAACGATGGTCGTTTTGACCTCGCCCTGTGCTTCGGGCCTGGCTTTCACCGAGTCCCGGACAGTCTGATTTCGCAGGTGTTGATGGAGGATGATCTGGTTTGCGTCATGGACTCCAGGTTCGCGCCGCTCAGCGCCCTGATCGACATTCAAACCTTCGTCCAGCATCGTCATGTCTACCCGACGCCGTGGACGTCCGACACCAACATGGTGGATGGCTGGCTGCAGCGACAGGGTCTGGAGCGCAACATTGTCGCGCGGGCCAACAGCTATCGGGCGGCCTTGCAATTGCTGGAAGGCACTGATTTCATGCTGGTTCTGCCACGGCGTATTCAGACGCTGCTGGGTAATGAACCGTGGATTTCCGTATTCGAACTGCCACCTGACCTGCCTGGCTTCAGCCTGGACATGCTGTGGAGCGCCCAGGCGGATCGAGACGAAGCCAGCGGCTGGCTGCGTGAACAAGTCGTGAAGGTGTGTGCCGAACGCGGCTTGCTCTGACGGGTTGTCAGTTGCCTGACTTGTCTTTCTGCGGGTCGGGTGAGGTGGCAGGTCGGGCCTGTTCGCCCTGCTGATTGAGCTGTTTGTTCTTCTCGCCCACCTTGCCGGCGTTTTCCGGTTTGTGATCGAGGTCTTCGCGTTTGGATTCATCTGCCATGACCGTATTCCTTTTTGTAGGGGGGGTGTGGTTATTGGTCAGTGTGGCGGGTGCAAGATTCGATTTAAATGACGCGCGGTTCATTGCCCGGTGCTGTTAGCGTCGGACGCTGAACCGCGCACATCAATCAGCTCAACAGAGTGATCAAGTCTTTGGCCGCCTGCGCAGAACTGGCCGGGTTCTGGCCAGTTACCAGCTTGCCATCGGTCAGCACGTAGACGCCCCAGTCGTCGCCCTTGGAATAGTCACCGCCCAGTTGCTTGAGCGTGTCTTCGACCAGAAAAGGCACGACATTGGTCAGGCCGACCGCTTCTTCTTCACTGTTGGTGAAGCCTGTGACACGGCGGTCCTTGACCAGCGGCTGGCCGTCCGGCGACTTTACGTGACGCAATACGCCAGGTGCGTGGCAGACCATCCCGTGTGGCTTGTCTGCCTTGGCAAAGGCCTCGATCAGCGCGATGGAGTCCTTGTCTTCAGCCAGGTCCCACAGCGGGCCGTGACCGCCCGGGTAGAACACGGCATCGAAATCGGCCGCATTGACGCCAGACAGAAGGCCCGTATTGGCGAGCGCTTTTTGCACATCGGCATCTTTGGAGAAGCGCTTGGTGTCGTCGGTCTGAGCGTCAGGCTCATCGCTTTTCGGGTCCAGCGGTGGTTGACCGCCTTTCGGAGAGACCAGCGTAACGTCGGCACCGGCCTCTTTGAACGCGTAATACGGCGCGACGAACTCTTCGAGCCAGAAACCGGTTTTCTTGCCGGTGTCGCCCAGTTGGTCATGGGATGTCAAAACCATCAGGATTTTCATGTGCATGCTCGTCTTCGAAGGGGTGAGAGGGTGTAGACAGGCAAAAACCTCAAGTGTTGTGAGAATTTTTTACCACCGAAACGAGCAGGGCCGGATGTCGACACAATGACGTGCGTCGACATCCGGCCCTGTTTCACCGCTGCGTTTAAAAACGTCGGATGAGGATCATTGCTCCTTGGTCAGATCCACCAGCGGTTCTTTGCGCACTTCGGTCTCGCGACCGTCCTGAATGTGCTTGACCTGCCCAAGGGCTTTGTCGACAGCACCTTTGTCAGCCAGCAGACTGTAGCTGATCTGGAACTGGCGTTGCTCTTTCGGCGCAATGGTTGGCACCAGATTCAGCGGGCGCTGGAAGCGGCGGTTGTAGGAGAAGCTGGTCCCCGGTTCCAGTCCGGTGACGTAGCCCTGGCCTTTGGTGTCGGTGTTTTTCCACAGCGAGAACACCGGCAACTGCTTGGTATTGAAACCGACCGACACGCCCAGGCTGCCAGCCTTGTTGTGCAGCACGGTCAGCGTGTCACCCTTGGCATCGCCGTAGGGCACGATGTTGTAGACCGTCTCGTCGTAATCCGGTGTCGGTGCGCGGTAGGTCTGCCAGTCGCCCAGGTCACCCTTGGCTTTTTCATTGAACGGCGAGACCTGCTTGACCGGCGCTTCGAAACGCGCCCCCTGCTCGAGGAACGGCGTGCTGAAGTTGCTGTGGTACAGCGCCTGGTATTCTTTCGGATAGTCGCCATTGTTGGTCAGCGTATCGTTGAGCGAAAAGCTCGTGCTGCCTGGCTCGGTGACCAGTTCGGTCTGCACCGAGAAGTCGACCTTCTTGAACGCCTGCTCCTTCAATTCACCCTTGAGGCGGATCGCGTAGGGCGGTTTTTCGTCGATCTGCAGTGTCACCTTGCTCGCCGGAATGTTGGCCGCACGGCCGTGCAGGGTCAGCAGCTCGCCGTTGTCCATGCCCGGGTGGCCCACCCACTCATAGCCGCAGCGGGTCACTAACTCGTTGAAACCTTCCAGCCAGCCCAGGCCGCCGCGGCCATTGAGCTCGATGAAGGCCGGATTGACCACGTCCTTGACCGGAGAATCCCAGCCCATGCGCACATCGCCGACTGATGCCTGCAGCACGTTCATGCCACGGGTCGGGACGACTGACAGCTTCATCGTGCCATTATCGATATCGATAATGCTCACGCCTTCCTGACGACCGCCATGCAGCGTACGCATCGTGACAGTGAACGGCTTGTCAGTCTTCACGCCCAGCTGCTGACTGGTGATCTGCTGATTCTGTGCAGCCTTATCGGTGTCGAGCAGCACATAATCCCAGGCAAACACACTGGAAGCGGCTGTAAGAGCGCCGAGGCCTACGAGCAGAGGAAGGGATTTCATGGTGATGGTCCTTCTGTAATTATTGGAATTATGGTGTTGCATACCGTCTGAACAGCTATTTAACGCCGAGTTAAACGATTCAGCAATGGGCAGAGTCCAGGCAAAGCGCTTTTAACCACGATGGCACTGACGACACAGAGTGCGACGTCAGTGACAGGGCGAAGGAACCCAACGAAGTCGGGCCGCAAGCAGGAGCGGGGACGTTGCTCACGTTGGTCCCTCAAAGTGAGTCGCCGAGGGGCGAAAAGGTGACCTGAGTCGAACCTCAATCCGCCTGACAAAGAAAAACTGCTGTGTGACGCAGAGCGTCACGAACTGCATTCCCACGCGGAGCGTGAGGAACGAGAATCCGAGTCGAACCTGAATCCACCTGATACCACAGCCCCCTTCGTGAACAAGTTTGCTCCCACGGCCTCCGGCCAGCATCAAAAGCAGATTTGTGTATAACGATGAGCGCGGACGATGAGGAACGAGAGGTGCCTCGCCGAGTATAGCCAGGCACGTTAATCACCGGTCATCGAGATTCAGGTGACTGCCCCCGAACCTGATCGAGCCCAAGCCGCTCGGCTGCCGCCTCACCCAGCAACCGCTCGATCTGCGCATGCTCCCAACCGCTGAGCAAACTCACCGGATCAGTGCGCAGCCAGCTTTCAAACGAGCCTTCCCGACCCAGCGGACAGCGACATGCCCGACAGCGGGTCGGGCTGCCCTCGGTGACTTCCAGCGTCAGCAACCAGCCGTCAATCTCGACCTGTTGCAGCCCAAAGCCGGAGGATGTGCCGATAAGCTTCAGCGACCGAGTACCCATCGCAGCATCCCGCAGTTGCTGATACACCTCACGAGTCGTCAGAGCTTTCACAGGCGTCACTCAAATCCATTTTGCTGAGTAAAGCACGATTCCGAATCGTGCCGGTTAAAGCAGGCGCTTCAAAACGTCGATGGCGCACCAAACAGGCTTTCGATCTCGGGCCGGGTCTGGTTGATCGCACCCAACTGACGGATCAGTTCGGCCTGCCTGCTGCCACGCACGCCAGCAGTGGTCATCAGCGCATCGCGCACGTAGGTGTAGACGCCGCTGACACCGAACGGCGTGATGTAGCGAACATGCTGGCTGATGCCTTGGGTGATCGTCTTGAAATGCTCGCTGGCGTAATAGGTTCTGCGCGTCCAGGCCGATTCGAACACCAACTCCATCATGACGATATTCAGGCGCGACTCTTCGACCTCATGATTAACGTCCGGCGCAGGCGGCGCAGGCTTGGCGTTATCGTAGGGTTGTGCAAGGTGCAGGCGCAGTTTCAGCACAGCCTCGGAACCGGCCATGTCACGGGCGAGCTGCTCAATGGCTTTGCGGGCTGCGGGCAGATCATCGCTGGCGAGATGAAAGTGCAGATGCATCTTGTCCAGTGTGGCGGTTTCGTTGGGGATCGGGTCAGGCAGGCGATCCACCAGGGTGCTGGAGCCATCCGGTACGTCGTAGGCGATGGTTTCTTCGAACATATTCTGCTCGTCGGAGAACAGCAGGGCGCTGGCATCCTTGAATTGTTTCTGCGCATCGGCGGACAGAAAGCCGATCTCCACACCACCATCCAGCACGTAGCCCGGTAATGCCTTAACGCCTTCGATGACTGGCCAAAGGTGGCCGTCCTTTTCGCGCGTCAGGTGATGCTGAACGTACCAGCCCAGGCCCTCAAGCCTGGCGCACAGCGGGCCATGAACGTCGCGCCAGTAGGTCGCGAACAGTTCATGGGGAACACCCGTCTTGCGCAGCACGGTGGTGTAGGAGTTGATGACGATGTTTTCATCGCGAGCGGCGTGGTTGCCGGAAAGGTGGCTGGCGGAAAAGGCTGAGTTGGGCATGGAGGCTCTCTGTCATGAAGATATTCCTCTCAGGCGCCTCGCCGCCGAGGTAAGTTCAAGGAAACTTACCGGCGGACGCACCCTTGTGCTGCGATGCAGGGCGAGACGAACAGGTAACCCCGGTAGGCGCCGGCCAGAGTACGTACCGCCACGACCGACCACATCAGTGCCAGCAGCGCAACGAGCCACGTGCCAAACACATCGAAGAAGCCCAGATGCAGGGTAGCGCCGAGTTTGAGCGTCGCCACTGCATACACGCCGAGCGGGAAGGTGAACGCCCACCAGCCCAGGTTGAAGCCGATGCCCTGTTTCACGTAGCGCGCCGTAATCAGCACGGCCAGCGCCATCCACCACAGACCGAGCCCCCAGAACAGCATACCGACCACCACACCGATGCCTGCTGCTACCGTGCCGATGGATGCGAGGCCGTGGGCGGCGAAGATGGCCGGGGCGTCGCTGCCCATCACCAGCATGCCCAGTGCGCCTGTACCGATGGGCCCGAGTGCCAGCCAGCTGGAGGCGGCCATGCTTTCGTGGGGCAGTTTGTGCAACGCCAGGCGCAACAGCAGAATCACCAGAATGCTCAACGCCACGGGCACCGAGTAGGCCCACAGTACGTAGCTGGTGATCAGCACGGTGAACTGCGAGTCAGCGGTCGCAAGATGCGTTGTCAGCGATCCCCCGCAGGCCGCTGCAACTTCGGCCGCCACCACCGGTAACAGCCAGACAGCAGTCATCTTCTCGATGCTGTGCTCCTGACGGGTGAACATCATGAAAGGGATCAGCACCCCACACGCCAGGGCCATCGCCACGTCCAGCCACCACAAGGCTTCGGCGACCGGAACAATGGCACTGCCCCAGCGCGCCGGGCCGAATACCAGCAGGCCGTTGATGAGGGTGGCCAGGCCCATGGGAATGGTGCCGAAGAACATCGACACGGTGGAGTGCCCGAAGACCTGACGCGCCTCATGGAAAAACAGCAACCAGCGGCTGGCGTACATCACGCTGAACAGCGTGAACAGGGCGATGTTCAGGAACCACAGCGCTTCGCCCAACGCACGCAGCGGGGCAGGGCCACCCGGCAGCTGCGCCAGCGCCAGCGACAGAATGCCGGTGCCCATGGTCACGGCGAACCAGTTGGGGGTGAATTGCCGAATCGCCTCCAGCGGGCTGCTCAGCGCTGTGAAGGGGGCGTTGCCCTTGATGAGGATTGCGAGTCTGCTCATGGCAGTCTCCTGCGGGTGATTTCGGGATGTGCCATCAGTCTACGGATCGACAGTCAATCTTCTAAACGGGTAATCTCTCTCATTGTTACCTGTTTTTCAGGTAGGTCTACCCGGCGAGAGAGACGGCCTTGAGAATCAACCTGCGGCAATTACAGATTTTTTGCGCGATCACCCGCTGTGGCAGCACCACCAGCGCAGGCAACGCTCTAGCACTGTCCCAATCAGCCACCAGCGCAGCATTAAACGAGCTTGAAAGCGCGCTGGGTACGCGTTTGTTCGACCGGGTTGGCAAACGCCTGGTTCTGAATGACAGCGGCCAGACGTTGCTGCCGCGTGCCATGAAAATGCTGGAAAACGCCCAGCAGATCGAGGACAGCTTTCTATTGCCCGACGCGGCGTTGAAGGCTCGGCTGCGCATCGGCAGTAGCAGCACCATCGGCAATTACGTCGTGCCACAGATCGTCGGAGCATTGCGCAGCTCGACGCCTCAACTGCGAATCGATGTGGACATCGGCAACAGCGCGCTGATCGCGCGCAAGGTTGCGCAGTTTGAAATAGACATGGGGCTCATCGAGGCACCCTGTCATCTGCCGGAGTTGATCGCCGAGCCGTGGCTGGTCGATGAAATGGTCATCGTCGCCGGCTGCGCCCATCCGCTGGCCGGGCAGGAATACGTGTCACTGGGCGATCTGCAGGGCGCGGAGTGGCTGCTGCGTGAGCAGGGTTCGGGGACGCGCGAAGAGGTCGAACACTTGCTGCTCAGGCATTTGCACGACTTGCAGGACATGCGTCAGGTAGGCAGTTCGGAAGCGATCATGCGCACCCTCGCGCAAGGCATTGGCATCAGTTGCCTGTCCCGTCGTGTGGTCGCCGACCTGCTGGCGAGCGGGCAGTTGCGCACGCTCGCCAGCCCGTTGCCGCCGCTCAATCGCCGGTTCTTCATGATCAGGCATCGCGACAAGTTCATCTCGCCGAGCCTGGAGCGCTTCAGGGAGGCCTGCCGCCAGGCTGCCGATCAGGCTGACACGTTGCGCCATGGCTTGAGCCACAACGCCAGCCCGACCAGCAGCAGCGCGCCGTAAACACAGCTCAGGCCCAGTTGCAGCCAGGTGTCGTGCAATGGATGCAGCAACAGGGCGGCGATAGCCATCAGCAGGCTGGCCAGTAACCAGTGGCTGCGCCACGGCAAGACATGCAGCAACGACTGGCGACGCATCAGCAGCACGCCGGTGACCAGCGCGCCGCCCAGCGCGGCGAGGGCAATGCCGGTCAGGCCGAAGGCAAAGGGCAGTGCGCCGAGCAGCAGTGCATTGCACAGGCTGCCCACTAGCTCGCAGTTGAGCGGCAGGCGCGTGTCGCCAGCGGCGTAGGCATAACGCGCCAGCAAGGCATTCCAGGCACCGAACATCAGCGGCACGGCAAACCAGGCGAGCAGTTCCGGCAGCGGCCCGCCCTGGGTCTGGTTGGGCAGCAGCAGGGCCACCACCGCCCCGGCTGCACCGATCAGGCCGGCCACTGCCGGCAAGGTCAGCAAGGTCGCGCTGCCCAGCCCGCGCTTGAGCAACGACAGGCGCTGATCGCCGGCACTGCCGCTCATCAGGCCGAGCAGCACCTGATTCAGGCTCATCAAGGCAATCAACGGCAGGTTGATCAGTTTGCGCGCCAGGTTGACCCAGGTCACCGCGCCTTCGCCGAGCAGCGAAGCCACCATGCGCTCCAGCAGGGCAAGCCCCTGGCTGGCCAGGTTGCTGCTCAGCAGCGGGCCGATACGCTGTAACAGCTCACGCATTGCGCCCGCTTCCGATTGCCACTGCCAGGGCCGCCAGCCCGAACGATACAAGGCGGGCAACAGCACACCCGGCATCAGCACGCTACCCAATACGCACGCGCTGGCCAGCCCGCTCGATGTCGAGGCATGGCTGAACGTGGCGAGGTAAATGACCGGCGGCAGGTTGAACAGCAGCGAGCCGAGCCCGGCCAGCACGAAGCGCGAGCGAGCCTGTAGCGGTACGCAAAACAGCGCATGCAGCATGAAGCCCGGAGCGCACCATGCCAGCCAGCGCAAGCCACTGGCAGCCTGCGCGTAGCCATCGGCGTCCAGCCCCGGACCGATCAGCCGCACCAGTCCCTCTGCGTTCAACAGCAGAACGACGCTCACTGCCAGCCCGGTCAGCAACAGACGCGGTGCCATGCCTTCCAGCCAGCGCTGTTGCCGTTCAACGCTGCGCTGCTGATAAAGGGGCAGGGCAGCGGCGCTGAGCAAGCCCGCGGCCAGTGACATGCGCAGCGCCTCGGGGAGGAACATCGAAACCAGAAACGCGTCGCTCTGACCTCCGGCACCCCAGGCCGCCACCAGCAGCCATTCGCGGGCAAATCCGGCAGCCAGACCGGTAAGGGTGGCCAGTGTCAGCCAAAGTGTCGAACCCAGCATCGTCTGTGCTTCTGATCAGTGAAACAAGGTGAACAGGCCTTTGCCGCCCACCTTGTACTTGAGGCCGCGAGCGCGCTCGCCCTTGATCTCTGCGTTCGGGCCACTGACGATGGCGTAGGGCGGAACCGGTTTGGAGACCACGCTGTTACCGCCCACCACGGCACCTTCGCCGATGTCGGCGCCGAACGAGAGCAGCGCGCGGCTGCAGATCCACGCGTAGTCGCCGATGAACACCGGCCCGCCTACCGCCCAGAATTCGGGTTCGTTGAGATCGTGTCCACCGGCGATGATCAGCACATGTGAAGCGATGGTGACGTGATCGCCGATCACAAGCCCACCGCGTGCGTCGAGTTGGCAGTGCCAGCCCACCGTGCTGTCATTGCCGATGCGCAGGCTGTCGACGCCGAGCACCTCGGTATTGCGCCAGACCGTCGAGCCCTTGCCGATCTTCGCGCCGCCGATGCGCAACCACAGCAGGCGCAGGGTGTGGCTGGGGATCTTGCAGATGAGGATGTTGTAAGCCTGCTCCCAGGTCCGCAACATGCGGTCGCGCAGGGTCGGCCAGTTGATCCCGTACAGCGGAATAAGCGCGCCTTTGGTTTCGCTGGCCAGCAGCTTGTAGAAGCGTCGCGCCAGCGGGTGTTCGATTCTCGGCTCGATATTCAGGTAGCAGATGAACGACAGGGTGCGTTCCTTGATCCGCGTTTCAAAGCACACTTCGTTGTCCAGCATCCACTGATAGGCGGCTTCCAGCTCTTCGAGCGGCACCGCCATCTTGCGCGCGTAATCGGGCAGTGCCTCTCTGAGATTATGAGAATGCAGCATGCGGTGTTTCATGAGGAGGCTCCCGGCTCGGGTGAGGCGTCAAGGTGTCTGGATGTCATGTCGGGCCTGGCGCGCAGGCGTCTGGTTTCGTGCAGGCTGATGCCGAGCAAGAGCCAGAACAACGCAACCAGCACACTGGTGAAGCTGAAGTAATGGTCGAACAGACCGCTGAACAACGCAGCCAGTACACCGGTGGTGCAGCCCAGCGCAATGGCGTTTTCGCGAGTCAGCACGACCCGGCCGCTTCCGGGACGCACTTCCTTCCACCAACTGAGGGTGATAGCGATGAACAGCAGCATGCCGGGTATGCCGATCTTGTAGATGAAGTTCAGCCACAGGTTGGAAATGCCGAATTCTGTGTAGCCCAGCACCGGTGGGTCGGTCTTGAAACCGATGCCGAACGGGAAGGTGGCCACTGCGTCGGGGAAATGGCTGTATTCCAGGAAGCGAATCGCGGTACTGGCATCGTCATTGCTGAACAGCCCCATCAGCCGGTCTTGCAGGGGCGGGTAGAACATCAGCAGAAGAATGCCGGCCACCATGCCACCCATCAACAGCCGTCCCAGATGCGGAATGCGTCGCCGGGCCATCAGCAGCATCACTGCGATCAGGCTCAACAGCGCGCCGCGTGAGCCGGTCAGCAACAGGCCGACCACGCCAAGGGCCGCTACCGCAAGGCCCAGCCTGCGGGCCGTGCCGCTGCGCGTCATGCCGAAGCAGAAGGCCAGCGGCAGTAGCATCGCCAGCGCACCCCCCGCCACGTTGGGGTGCATCCACGGCGAACCCATGCGGCTGGCGAACGAAAGCAGGCTCTCGCTCAACACGTCGGCACCGCTGTAGCCCAGGCTGCCGAGGATCGGAATGATTGCAGTGGCCGAGCCTTTGGTGACGTAGACACCGATCGACAGCACCAGCAACAACAGCGTCCCGCCGAGCAGCGCGATGACTGCGTTTTCCAGCGTTTTGAGGTCGGTCAGCAGACGGGGCACCAGAAACAGGATCGACAGGTTGAACAGCCAGCGGATCCAGTTGATCGGGCCGTTGCCCTCGGCGATGACGGTCAACTGGCCGACCAGAAACGGAAACGCACTGAACAGCATCAACGCCACCAGCAGCCGTTCGGGGCGCAGCATATGGGGCACACGGTGGCGTTCCTGAAAGACTGCATGCAGCAGATAGCTGGCCCAGGTCAGCATGATCAGCGCTTCGGAGACCGTAGTGCGAATGCCGATCTGAATCGTCGAGTAGGGCAGGAAGGTTCCGATCAGGCAGAACAGCAGCAGCCCGCGTACCGGCCGGCGGATGATCGTGGCAACCGCCACGATACCGATTGCCGCCGCCACCACGAAGGGCGCCGGCAGCATCCAGATCATTACGCCGAACAGCAGGCTGAACAGCAGCCCCAAGGGCAAGGCCAGTGGCATCAGCGCAATTCCTCCAGCGCCACGTGCACGCGTTCGCAAAAGGCTTTCAACTGGTAGCGCTGCGTCCAGTCTGTGGCAATCGCCGGATCCTCTTCAGGCGCCTGCGACAGGGTCCCCATCAACCTGATCAGGTTACCGCTGTCGACCGGCGAAAAGCGTGGACTGTCGGGCGGTGCGACTTCGTCCAGCGAGGAGCCCGAGGCCACTGCAACCGGTGTGCCGCTGTTCAGTGCTTCAATCACCGGCAGCCCGAAACCTTCACTTTTGGAGGGTTGCCAGAGCCGTTCGGCATTTTTGTAGACGGCGTGCAGTTCGGCGTCGCTCAGGCCGCTGAGCACATGCAGACCCGGTAACTGGCGCTGCGCTTCGGTCAGCGGATCATCGCCACCGACCAGCACCAGTTCCGGGGTATCGACGAATTGCATGCGCGCGGTCTGCCAGGCATCCACGAACCATTTGATGTTCTTGCGTGGTTCGCGCGTGCCCACGCACAGCCAGTAACGCAGCGGCAGGCGCAGTTGCGCGATGTCGGCCGGCTCACCCTTGAAGGCTTCCACCAACAGCGGTATGACGCGCAGCTTGGCTTTGATCCTGGGGAACATCCGTGCAGCCTCGTTTGCAGTGAATTGCGAAGGCACCCAGATCTGGTCGGCAACCTTCAGCGACCAGGCAATCGACAGGTAGTCGGTCATCCGGTAGATCCTGGCTTTCAGTCGCGAACCGTGACTGTTGTGCTGCGTGAGCTGAAACAGATCGTGCAGTTGCAGTACGTAACGCATATCGGCCGGCTTGCGCCCCAGCGGCAGGCCCATGTTGATATTGGCCACGTAGATCTGAATGCCGGCATCGCGCAGGGCTGCAGGCAGGAACTGGCCTTCGAAGCGCAGGCGATCCGGCAGCCGATGAACTGAATTCAATGGGGCAGCCCAGCGCGGGGCATGCATCAGGCGGCGTACCGGATGATCGTAGGGGGCCACGCCGAACAGCTGCAATTGCACGTCCGGGTGTTCACGGAATGCCCGTTCCAGTGCCAGGTTCTGGCGTCCGATGCCGCTGGTGGGGTAACCGGCTGCGGCGCGGTAGTCGAGTCCTATACGCATGAGCGCAATCCTTGCTTGGAGAACGAAAAGCGGGTGTAAATCACTTCCAGCTGAGCGGCGGAAACGGACCAGTCATGCCGGGCGCGAACATAAATGCGGCCGGCTTCGCCAATCTGCTCAAGCTGCAGTGGTTTGTCGGTGTATTCGGCGATCAGTGTCGCCAGCCCTGACGCATCCTCGCTGCCCAGGTAATGTTCGCCATGCCGCACCGCCAGTCCGGAAACACCCTGTGCGGTGGTCACCACTGGCAGGCCGGCGGCCATGGCTTCCAGGGTCTTGAGCTTGGAGCCGCCGCCCTGGCGCAGGGGTGCGAAGAACATCGAGGCAGTGGCCTGCAAGGCACGCAGGTCAGCTACATAACCCAGCCATTCAATGCGCGGGTCAGACCAGCGCTCGCGCCAGGCGGGCGGCATGCCGAAGCCGCCGATGGCAAAACGCACATGGGGTGCCAGGGCCCAGACCTTTGGCATGATCTCGTCCAGCGCCCATTCGATGGCGTCGACATTGGGGCCGTATTCATAGTTGCCGATGAACAGCAGGCGATGGCTGTGACGGTCCGCGTGGACGCTGGCGTAGTAATCGCAGTCGACACTGTTGACCACATAGGACGTCGCCCTGCCGCTGAGACGCGAAAGCGCCTTGGCATCGTCCTCGGTGACCGCGATCAGCTCACCGGTCTGGCGAAACACGCGGGTTTCCCAGCGCCGGTAGCGCCAGCGGTCATAGACCGCGAAGGCATTGGCCCAGCGTGGCAGACGGTCATAGCTGGCGGCACCCAGGTCCGATTCGACATTGTGCTCGGTCAGCACGAAAGGTTTGCCGGAGCGCTTGAGCGCATGCTCGAAGGGCTGAAAGGCATAAGTGTGCTGCAGCTGAATAATGTCCCAGTCTTCCTCCAGCAACTGTTCGAAGGCCTTTTCCAGTTGCGGTGCGTAACCGTTCACGCTGGCCAGCATCGGTGGCGGGGCAAACGCCACGGCCAGCAGGGTACGCAAGCTGAGCAACGGGCGTCGATCGATCACGATCAGGCGTTCCAGCCAGGGCTCCAGTGCCGCGCGGGCATCGTCGTCCAGCGGGTTCTTGGACTGCACCAGCAGCGTGATGCGATGACCACGTGCTGCCAGGTTGCGCAGCAAATGGTATTCCCGGGTTTTGCCGCCACTGGTGGTGGGCCAGGGCAGATAGGGGAGCGTCCACAGGATTCGCATGGCTTAGGGCTTCCATTCCAGAATTTGCAGAGTCGGCTTCAGCAGCAGGGTGATCCCCTGGCTGCCGGACAACGGGGTGCGGCTACCGGTCAATGGGTCGTGGACCACCGCATCGGTGATAGCCGGGAAAGTCAGCGATGTGCCCGCCGCACTCCAGAACATCAGCAAGTGCGAGCCATCCGCGCGCGTCCATGGTATGGCATACAGGTCGTCCGGTACGCTGCTTACGGCGGGTGGTTCGGCGGGCAGCAGACGTGGCCCGGTGATTTTCAGAAAGTTCTGCAGCGCGGTGTAGGCCGGTTTGGGACTGGCTTGCAGGTCAAGCAGCCCGTAACCCTGATCGCGGGCCGAGGCGCGCTCGTCCAGATCGCTGAGGTTGAACAGGAAGATGCGCTGGAAATCCATGGCGCTCATCAGCGCCAGACGCCGCAGGGTGTAGTCAGCCTGGCCGGAGGTGCCAATCAGGTGCTGCATCTCCACCGGGCCTGCATAGCTCGACCAGCCCCATTCAGTGGCCCACACCTGCTTGACGCCATTGCTGTGCAACAACTGGTTCATGGCATTGGCACGCACCAGAAAATCGCGATCCGGTATGGAATCGCCTTCCGGGTACTCGGAGTAGGGGTGATAGGCCGCGACGATATTCTGCTGGCCCAGGCCATTATCGAGCAGCGTCTGCAGCATGTAGCCAGAGGTGCTATGCATCTGACTGTAGTAAGCCATGCCTGACGTGACAATCGTCTTGTTCGGCAGGACGGCGCGGATCGCATTGGCGGTGGTGGTCAGCAAGCGGCCATAGGCAGCCGGATCCTCTTTGGGCAGCCAGACGATGTTCGGCTCGTTCCAGACCTGCCAGTTGTTGACCTGCGGATAGCGTTGGGCCAGGGCGGTCATGCGTGCGGCGAACACGTTGAAATCCGTCGGGGGATATTGATCGCGGCTCTTTGCATCGGCCGGCGCGCTGCTGGCGAAAGGCGCTGACCCGACCAGGTACGCCAGGGTGTTGTAATTGTGCGCCTTGATCGCGGTCATGGCGGCGTCCAGCTCGGTCAGGGCGTAGCGGTCCTTTTGCGGCTCGATCACCGGCCAGTGAATGGTCAGCCTAACCCAGTTCAGGCCCAGTTCGTCCAGACGGCTCATCTGCTGTTGGTAGATGTCCGGGGCGAAGTACTGAAACTGTACGTTGACGCCCAGAAAGTCCGCCCAGACCACTTCGCGGGGCGCCTTGAGGACTGTTGCCGCCTGGGCGGCGCAGCTCATTGCTGCGCCGAGCAGTATGCTGGTGACGAGTTGCCCGAATCTGGATGGACGCTGCATGTCACTTCTCCTGGCAAGCCTGGCGAAATACATCCTGAAAATGTTCTGCGGTATGGCTCCAGACCCGGGCCTTGCCCATCTGCGCGGCGTTGTCGGCCCACTGCCTGACCAGCTCCGGTGTTGCGCAGGCGCGGGCGAGGGCTTGCGCCAGCCCGTCGACATCGCCTTGCGGGTAGATCATGCCGTTGCCATGCGAGACTTCTTCGGCAAACGAGCGCGCATCCGAAGTGATCACGCCACGTCCGCAGGCTACCGCCCAGGACAGCGCGCCACTGGTGCCGCGCAGCTTGCCGAGAATCTTCAGTTTGCTCGACTCGCGATAGGGCAGAACCATCACGTGGTGGGCCTGGATCACCTGCGCAATCTGTTCGGCAGGCAGGTCCAGTTGCCAGTCGATCAGATCGACAAGACCCAGTTGGCGGATGCGCAGTCGTAGTTGTTCCAGATAACTGCCGGACGGGCCAAAGGCCATTTCCGGCTCGCTGCCGCCGGCCAGGGTCAGGCGTACGGTCGAGCGCAGCGCAGGCTGGGCGGTGAATACGCTGGACAGTGCATCGAGCAGGTCCTCGATACCCTTGCCGCGATAAATGAAACCGAAATACAACAGACGCAAGGGATTCAACGGCGGTAACGGCATGGGGGCGATGTCGAGGTTGCCGTGATTGATGACGGCCATCTGCGCTGCCGTCAGCCCCATGCGCTGGCGCAGGCTCTGACTGCCTGCCTGGGTCAGGGTCACCAGCCGGGTCATGTGCCGCGCCAGCTGCCGTTCTTCATGCAGGCACAGCGGATCGGCCAGTACTGTGGCGATTTCCGGCAGCGGCGAGCGCATGCCGCTGGCCATCGATAATGGCCACGGCAGTTTCTCGCGTCGCCAGACCAGGCGCTCGGGATCGTGCACGGTCGCGGTCAACGGCAGCCTCGGGAAACGCCGACGCAATGCGCGCAGGGCTTGAAACTCCGCCAGTCGACCGCCGCCCAGTTCGGCGTGGACCAGATCGATGCCGCTCCAGTCGGTTTCGGCCACCCGCTGTTGTGCAGCGCGGGGATCGTTGCCAACACCCTGCAGCGGTGTACTGACCTGCAGACCCAGGCCTTCAAGCGCATGCCGCAGATGTCCGGCGTAATCGGCGATGCCGTTCTGTTCGGGCGGCAGCGGCGCAAGCAACGCTATTCGCATCAGCCTCGGCTCCCGATCCGCTTGAGGAAATTCAGGACCTTTTCAGGCACTTCGAAGCGCCGACGGTTGATGATGATGCCGTCGACTTTCTTGAACGCGGTGTTGAGGTTGTTGAGCGTGTCTTCCAGCATCGGCACGGTGGTGTCCTGAGCGCGAACCACCAGCACGATCAGGTCAGCCTTGCGCAAGAGCACGAAGGCGTCCTGATTCGCCGAAAGCGCCGACGCATTGATCAGCACGATTTCGCCAGGACTGGCCGGGCCGCGGCCCTCGGTACGCACCCGATGGCCCTGTTCGATCAGCAGCGCGCTTAACCGCGCGATCACGAACGATACGCCAGCTCCGTACTTGACCGAGGTAAAACCGATGGTCAATCCGCGCTCTTCTACCTGATCAAGCGGCAGAATGCCGTACACCCGATGCAGATTCGAGGTGAACGCTGCACTGCGTTCCTGAGCACGTTCCAGGTCGGGGAGGCTGGTCCAGACCGGAACACCGAAGCTGCTCTCGATCTTGTCGCCGTCGTGAATGCGCTGGTCCAGCAGGTAGAAGAAGTACAGCGCCACGGCACCGACCACAATACTCAGCGGGAATGCCAGAAACAGCATCAGCAGGCTTTTCGGGAATACCCGGCTGGGGTTGAAAGTCGCGTCCTCGACGGTCGCGATATTGCTGATCTGGCTGTTGTCGAGCTCACGGTCGATACGCGATTTTTCCAGGCTGTCCTTGTACAGCGCATAGCTTTTCTCTGCTGCATCGAGTTCGTTCTGCAGGCGCGACAGTTCCGGTTCCAGATTCAGCGCCTGCTGGCGGTCGCTTTCCAGCTGGGCAATCTGCGCATTCTGTTGGGCAAGCTGGGTTTGCAAGCGCGCGTAGCTGGTCTGCTGGTCGGCATACACATTCTGCATGCGGTTGTAGATGGGGTTGGGCGTGATGCTTTCGGAACGCTGCACGGTGGCGTCCTGTTCCTTGAGCAGTTTTTTGAGGTTATTGATTTCCTCGTTGATGGCCCGAATCGGTGGCGCCTCTTCCTTGAACGAGCGAAGCATTTCCTGGCGCTCGACTTCCTTGCCGTTGATGCGGTTCTGAAGGTCCTGACGATTGGGGTTGAGGGCCAGTTCACGGCCTGCAGAGACGGTCTTGGGTTGTTCTGCCAGTTGTTTTTTCAGCAGGTCCAGACCTGCCTTGGTCGAGGCAATCGAGCGGGTGGTGTTGTTGCGCTCGGTGCGCAGATCGTTGAGCCCCTGCGAAGTGTCGGCCAGACGCTGGGAAATACTGACCGCGCTCAACTGGTTCAGGTAGTTCTGAATTTGCTTCTTGTACTCGATGATGTTCGCACCGGTCGTCTTCACTTCCCCTTCGTAGAACGCGTACAGGCTGACACGGCCCAGCGTTTTGGTGCGCTGCGTCTGGTACTCGGTGATCCAGGTCTTGAGTACGGTCTGCGCGATTTCCGGGTCGTTCCAGGTAAATCTCAACTCCATCACCGACGAGCCCGGTTCATGGCTGACCTTGAAGTTTTTCTCCAGATCCTCGGCCAGACGTTCGACCTGAGAGCGGTTTTCCACCAGCCCGATGAACTGTAGAACGTTGCGCACGCCGTTGACGAGCGCTCCGACTACGGTCTTGATGCCGTTCTTCACCGAGGCCAGAACGCCGGTTTCAGGTGGCACCATGGACAGTTCGGCGAGGTATTTCTCGGACACTGCACGCATGATCGGCCGCCCGCTGAGCATGCGCTCCTCGTCGAGCAGCGGATCGCGCAGACCGCTCGGAATCACAATGGCCTGACGATCAGACAACTCGATCGGCACCGTGCTGCTGTCGCGGCCCGGCTTGACCAGCAGCAGGGCGGTGGACTCATAGCGGTTGGGGAGCAGAAACGCGCCCAGAAGAATGATGACGAAGGTCGCCAGCACGGTAATCCTGACTTCGCGCTGGAAGATGAAGAGCAGGCGCAGCAGGTCGCGGAATGAGCGGATGTTGATCATGTCTGTTTCCCTGACAATTAATTGTTGTTGCGCAGCTCGTAATTCATGCCCAGGCCGATCGACTTCGCGAAGGGGATCAACTGGTTGAAATACAGGGACACGCCGTCAACCTTGTTGCCGACCGACGATTTGGGAACGAACACGATATCGCCGCGTTTCAACAGGACCGGTGCGCTGGGGCCACCGGCGCCGCCGGCCCAGAGAAACTTGCTGTAATCGAAGAAGTAAGTCTTGTAGAGGCCGTTTTCTTCCTGACGCAGCAGGGCGACCTGACCGGCATCGGCGTCAAGCGCCACGCCGCCAGCGCCGACAATCGCTTGGTCAAGGTTGGTAGCGACGTTGACCGGCAAAGTGACCGAGTTGCGCACCGCGCCGCCGACAAACACGGTATTGCCTGGTGACTGGGAAATGTTGATGGTCAGCGCGGTCTCGCGGTAGACGTTCTGCAGCTTGCTTTCCAGCAGGTCGTTGAGTTGCTGGAGGGTCAGGCCTGCGGCCTTGACGGTGCCGATGTAAGGGTAGGAAAAGGTGCCGTCGTTGAGCACCTGAAACAGGGTCAGTTCATAGATGGAGTTGGCGGTGAACGCCGAAATCGACGGCGCCTCGCCACTGTTGCGCACGATGCGCAGCGTGTCGCCGGGGCGGATCCGCTCCGGTGGCAGCGGCTTGCCTGCCAGCGCGCGCCCCGCCGCCTGACCGGCCTCGATTTGCGCACGGTCATCGGGCAGGCCCACCCTGGAAGGGGTATTGCACGCACTTAACAGCAATAAGCTGGCGATCAGCATCATGCTTTTCATTGGTCCTGAGCTCCTGTCATGCACAAATACGGCTCCCTTGCGGGTAATAAATTCATGTTGGCGGGTCATGCGTGTTCCGGGTGCTGTCAATTGCGCGCCGCGTGAATCAAGCGGCGCTTGCTGCTGCGCCGATCAGCTCTTCACGGCCTTGTCGGGTACACGTCCATAAATGTCGGTAAAACGCACGATGTCGTCCTCGCCCAGGTACTCGCCGCTCTGCACCTCGATCATCACCAGATCGATGACGCCAGGGTTGACCAGACGATGCGTGTGGCCCGGCTTGATGAAGGTCGATTCGTTGGTATCCAGCATGAACTCGCGCTCGCCGTTGGTGACGCGGGCCATGCCGCTGACCACGATCCAGTGTTCGCTGCGGTGATGGTGCATCTGCAACGACAGTGACGCCTGCGGGCGAACCACGATGCGCTTGATCTTGAAGCGCTTGCCCTCTTCGAGGACGGTATAAGTGCCCCAGGGGCGTGTGACTGTGCGGTGCAGGCGGTAGGCATCATGGCCCTGACGCTTGAGCTCCTGAGCGATGATCTTGACGTCCTGACTGCGGCGACCGTCGGCGATCAGCAAAGCGTCGGGGGTGTCGATGATGATCAGATTGTCGAGGCCGATAGCGCCTACCAGACGCTTGGGAGAGTCGATGTAGCAGTTGCTGACGTCGTGCAGCACGGTTTCGCCATTGCAGTAGTTGCCTTGAGCATCGCCGGGAGACAGTTCACGCACCGCCTGCCACGAGCCGATATCACTCCAGCCAAGCTGGCAGGGCACCACGGCGACTTTGTCGGAGCGTTCCATCAGCGCGTAATCGATGGAAATGTCCGGTGTCAGGGCAAACGACTCACTGTCCAGCTCGACTTGCAGCTCACGGTTGCCTTCCTTGCGCGGGCTGGATTCCAGGCACGCGCTGACGGCGCTCAGGACGTCCGGCGCATGCGTTCGCAGCTCGCGCAGCACGGCGTCGGCGCGCATGCAGAACATGCCGGAATTCCAGAAATGCTGACCACTGTCCAGATAGCCTTGGGCGGTGATCGCGTCGGGCTTTTCGACAAAACGGGCGACCTGACAGGCGTCGGCATTGAGTGCCGGGCCTTTCTCGATGTAGCCGAAACCGGTTTCCGGCGCGGTCGGCAGGATGCCGAACGTCACCAGCCAGCCCTCTGCGGCCAGCTTCTGTGCAGCGCTCACTGCTCTGGAGAATTCCGCCACGTCGGTGATCAGGTGATCGGCAGGCAACACCAGCAGTTGCGCTTCGTCGCCATACAGTTGGCTGACGTGCAATGCCGCGGCGGCAACGGCAGCTGCTGTATTACGACCGAAGGGTTCGAGGATGAAATCCAGACGTGCATTGCCTTTGTTCAACTGGCGGTAGTCGTCCACCGTGCGGAAATACACTTCCCGGTTGGTGACGGTCAGCAGACGCTCGACGCCGGGCAGACCGACCGCACGCAGAAAGGTCTTCTGCAGCAGGCTTTGGCCGTCTGGCAGGCGCATGAACGGCTTGGGCATCGCTTCACGGGAAACCGGCCAAAGACGGGTGCCGGAGCCGCCGGCAATGATGCAGGGAATGAGCGTGCTCATCAGTAAGCCTCACGGGTGAATAGCACTGCAGGCACAGTGCGCATAAGGATGTAGAGGTCGAACCAGACGGACCAGTTTTCTATGTACTCAAGGTCGAACTCGACGCGTTTTTCGATTTTTTCAACGGTGTCGGTTTCGCCCCGATAGCCGTTGATCTGCGCCAGTCCGGTAATGCCTGGTTTGACGCGGTGCCGCGAGGTGTATTCCTTCACCGCCTGCTCGAACAGAATCCCGGCTGCCTTGGTCGCCGTGGCGTGCGGACGCGGTCCGACCATCGACATGCTGCCCGCCACCACGTTGAACAGCTGTGGCAGTTCATCCAGGCTGGTTTTGCGAATGAAGCGACCGACCCGCGTTATTCTGGCGTCACCGCGGGTGGTTTGCCGTTCGGCCGTTGCATCGGCCTGGTGCTGATGCATGGAGCGGAACTTGAACACTTCGATCAGGCGATTGTTGTACCCGTAGCGCTTCTGACGGAAAAACACCGGTCCTGGCGAATCGAGCTTGATCGCCAGCGCGACCAGCAGCATCAAAGGTGATAGCGCCAGAAGCGCCAGCGATGACAGCACGATGTCTTCAGCGCGTTTGATGAACGGCGACCAGCCACTGAGCGGCAGATCCGAGGCATTGAACATCGGCAGCCGGGCGACTTCGGTGATGCGGTTGTGGGTGTGCCGAAAGGCGATCATGTCCGGCACCAGCAATACGTTGACCGGTAGCCTGCGCAGTTCGCGGATGATGTAGTCCATGCGGTTTTCCGCTGTCCAGGGCAGGGCGACCAGCACTTGGGTCACTTTCTCTTCGCGGATCAGCCGCTCCAGATCGCTGGTATTGCCCAGCAGTGGCAGGTTGGCTACGGTCTTGGGCATGCGCCCGATACGGTCGTCGATAAAGCCGGTCACCCCCGAACGAATGTCCTGATGTTCAAGCAGGTATTCGGCGAGGCGCTGGCCATTCTCCGTCGCGCCAAGAATCACGGCGTGCTGCAGGAACACGCCCTTGCGCATCTGACGTTTGAACAGCATCAGCAGCAGCAGGCGAATGATGCCGAACAGCGCAAGGCTGGTCAGGTACCAGATCAGCAGTTCTTCCGGCGGGAGGTAGCCGAACAGGCCCATTGCCTGCTGCATGAACAGCAACAGTCCGAAGGCGGCCGTCCAGGCCAGCGCCATCGCGCCCATGCGCAGATCGTTGCTGAACAGTGCTTCGGAATAGACGCCCATGGCCTGGAACACCAGCACCCCGACAAAGCCGAAAAACAGCAGCATGGTCAGGTAACCCTGCTGTGTTTCCGCTCCGCCATCCTTGATCAGCAGAATGATCACAAGGCCCGGCAGTATGCAGGCGATGCCGTGAGCCAGGCGAATGCCGAAAAGAAAGTATTCGACCAGGCTGGTGCGGGTCAGCGAAAGGCTGTCGACGGGCTGCAACCTCATGGAAATCCCTTACTCCCTGTGTGCGCCTGAATTCTGCTGACCCAGGACGTATTTCTATTTTTTGTAAGACCCGAGAGGTGTTTCTACGGGGACTGTGTCCAAGCGTAGCCAGTTACAGGTCGTGCTGATGAGGAATCCGGACCGTCTTTTGTGAATATCACTTTATATATGTCGTCCCTTACCGGATTTTATTTAAGCCTTTTCAATCATTTGTGAAGGAAATTTCCCTCAAGTGAGGGTACTGCTGTCAGTAAAGCTCATGAAACGAATAGTGACAGGACAAAAGTGCTTCAGCCCTGACGCAGGCGTTGATCCGGACAGCCCGTTGCGAGGTTCTCCCCAGTACCTGCGGGGGCAAGCGAGCTGTTGCAGAGGTGAAAAAAATTTCCGCAACGGATGGGCTTTTTCCGGCTGCCCGGGGTCAGAGTCATGCGTCGTGCGAAATGTATGCGGGCGCCGATTACACCAAGAGCGTCGCTCGCAGGTTTCAATTCGTAGGGTTCGGCAGAGGAGGTGTCATGACACAACGCAGGGCAATGCTCATTCTTCACGGTAAACAGGCACTCAACGAAGACGTGCGTGACGCGGTGGCAGACAAGCGCAAGCAGGGTTGGGAACTGGACGTGCGACTGACCTGGGAAGCCGGCGATGCCCAGCGCCTGGTCGGTGAGGCCCTGGCCGCCGGTCATCGGCATATCGTCGCAGGTGGTGGCGACGGCACCTTGCGCGATATCGCCGAAGCCTTGGCAATGGCCGAAACCAAGGCCAGCCTGACTATTCTGCCGCTGGGGACTGCCAACGATTTTGCCCGTGCGGCTGGCGTGCCTCTGGAAGTCTCCAGGGCCCTGCAACTGATGGACGTGGCTCCGCGTGCCGTCGATCTGGGTGAGGTCGGCGGCAAGCTGTTCCTCAATATGGCGACCGGTGGGTTTGGCAGCCAGGTCACGGCCAGCACGTCCGAAGACCTGAAGAAGGTGCTGGGTGGCGCTGCCTACCTGTTTACCGGCCTGACCCGATTCAGCGAGCTGCATGCGGCCCACGGCGAACTCACCGGGCCGGATTTTCACTGGCGCGGCGACCTGCTTGCACTGGGTATCGGCAATGGTCGGCAGGCGGGCGGTGGACACGAGCTGTGCCCGACCGCGCTGGCCGATGACGGTCTGCTCGACATCAGTATCCTGCCGGCGCCTCAGGAAGTGGTCGGCACGCTGAGGAGTCTTCTGGAAGGCGGGCTGGGCATCGACAATATGTTCGTTCGAGCGCGTTTGCCGTGGGTAGAACTCAAGTCCGCCCAGGGCCTGGATATCAATCTGGACGGTGAGCCGCTGTCGGGCGAGTACCTGCGTTTCGAGGCCCGGCCGGGGGCACTTCAGGTACACCTGCCAACCGATTCGCCGGTACTGAGCGGCGCACCTGAACTCAATCGTCCAGACTGATAATCCGTTCGCGAACGCAGAACAGCACCAACCCGGCCACGTCGAATATCTGCAGGCGCTTCATGACCTGGGCACGGTGAGTCTCGATGGTCTTGACGCTGAGTCCCAGGCCATCGGCAATCTCGCGTGTGGACTTGCCGCGCACGATCAGGCGCAGGATTTCAAGTTGGCGAGCGGTCAGGCGATAACGCTCCTTCGCCGCCTGAGCCCGGTCTGAGGGGGTACCGCGCAATGCGCACTCGATGACCATCTGAGCAATGGCCGGGCTCAGGTAGCGCTCGTTGCTGCGCAGCGCCCCGAGTGCCTGTTCGAGTTCCGCAGCCGTAGTGTCCTTGAGCAGATAACCATGCGCGCCGATGTCGAGTGCACGCATGATCATGTCCGGATCATTCTGCATCGACAGGATCAATACCTTGCAGTGCGGTAGCACCTGCAGCAGGTGCTCGAGTGCATCCAGGCCGTCGACACTTTTCATGCAGATGTCGAGCAGGATGATGTCGGGCCTGAGCTGCTGCGCAAGGTTTGCCAATTGCGCGCCGTCAGCCGTTTCGCCCACGATGGTGTATCCGGGCATGTCTGCAACCAGCGCTCGCACGCCGGCTCTGATAAGGGAGTGGTCGTCGACCAATAACAGATTGCAGGTCATTGTGATTTCTTGTGCAAATGGGACCGCTCAAGCGCGTGTGCAGTCTCTGGTCATACGTGAAGACGATGTCAACACCAGTAAAGACAATGAACGGAAAATGCTGGCGTGACAACGCTGCCTCAATGACATCGCGATACGATTCTCAACGGCCGGGCGTGATCGAGCGTTATTGGCGGGTTGCATCTTTCGGCAAGGCCGATTGCGCGGAGGCGCTGGCCAGTTTTTCCAGCAGTTCGAGCTGTTCGTGGTCGTCCATCGTCAATTCGCCGGTCAGCGGATCGAGAAGCTCGACTTGCCAGTACATCAGCGTCAGGCAGTTCTTGACGGCCAGCAGGGCTTCCTGGGAAAGCTCGTTGGCCTGACTGCCGGTTTTCAACAACTGGCACAGCTGGCGGGAAAAATCGGCAATGCACGGCACAGGAACGGCCTCTGCCTCCTGCGCGAGCTTGCGCAGGGTTGTCAGCAGGCAGCCGGTAGCGTCCTCGTCGTTGGGGATCAGCTCCAGATGCGAAAGACATTCTTCCGACTTGTGCAAAAGTGCCTGAGACAGGCTCAGGAACTGGTCGTGCTTGTGCTGCCAATCGTTGTGGCTCAGCATCCTTTGTCTCCACTGATCATGGATAGCGAACTTCCGCCCGCGGCGAATGGCTGACAGTTAATGTCGATTTCAAACAAAAGTATGTAGGACGTTTCTGAATGTCGCCAGCGCCACTCGATTGCAGGGATTGGGACGCGGACACAAATCGAACGCCATTCATGTAGTGAGAATGCCGTCACAATAGTGGCAATTAGATGTCGATCATATCAGGTTATCCCTGATTGACTTTTTGCGGATATATGATTTTGCTCTGGGCGCAAAGAGGCGCCGAGGCATTTTCGGCGCGGGTTTGAAGCTGTATTTGTGTGTCTTGAAAGCGACATCAGTAAAGCATGATGGTAAAATGACATCAATGCTTGAGAGTGGCCGTTCATCGCCATTAAGGTCCGGCTGATTTCAGCCGATACAGGCTCAACAGAATCAACGCGACCATCGCTTCAGGAGCTAATAATGGCAGGCATTCTCGACACAGTAGATCAGCGCACACAACTGGTGGGCGAGAATCGCCTGGAAATCCTCATGTTTCGCCTTGCCGGTCGGCAGTTGTTTGCGATCAACGTGTTCAAGGTCCAGGAAGTATTGCAGCTACCCAAGCTGACCCTCATGCCGCAACGCCATTCGTTCGTGTGTGGTGTGGTCAACCTGCGCGGCCAGACCCTTCCGGTGATCGACCTCTCCCAGGCCATCGGCATGCGCCCACTGGTACCGGGTCCGGGCAGCACAATCATCGTCACCGAATACAACCGGTCGGTTCAGGCTTTTCTTGTTGGCGGTGTCGACCGTATCGTCAACATGAACTGGGATGCAATCATGCCACCGCCGGTCAGCGCAGGTCGTCAGCATTACCTGACCGCCATCAGCAAGGTCGATGATCAACTCGTAGAGATCATCGACGTTGAAAAAGTGCTCGCCGAGATCGTGCCTTACAACGCCAAGGTATCCCGCGAGAAGCTCGAAGATCCGGTGCTGGAAAATGCCCGTGGTCGGGAAGTGTTGCTGGTCGACGATTCCAAGGTCGCGCTGGCGCAGTTGCGCGATACGCTGTCTCAGTTAGGCCTCAAGCTGCACGTCGCCAGCGACGGCCTCAAGGCGCTGAACATGCTCAAGGCCTGGGCGGACGCAGGCGAGAACGTGCACGAGAAGCTGCTGATGGTGTTCACCGATGCGGAAATGCCGGAAATGGACGGCTACCGTCTGACCACTGAGATTCGCAACGATGCACGCCTGCGCGGTCTGTACATCGTCCTGCATACTTCGTTGTCCGGCAGCTTCAACGAATCGATGGTCAAGAAGGTCGGCTGTGACAACTTCCTCTCCAAGTTCCAGCCCGACAAGCTGGTCGAGGTCGTGCGCGAACGTCTTTTGATGATTGTCTGACACCGCGCTCGATTCTTCATCGCGAGTGCTGCCGGCTCCGGCTTCGGATAAGCTTTGCTGTCTGCATCAAAGCTTATCCAGCCCCAAAGGAATCGGCGCACATGTTACGTCTCAGCTCGCTCTATCGTTTCCCCCTCAAATCCTGCAAGGCCGAGCCGATGCAGCGCGCCTCGTTCGATGCGTTGGGGTTGGCGGGCGATCGACGCTGGATGCTGGTCGACGCCAGTAATGGCCGATTCTTCACTCAGCGCGCCCTGCCGCACATGTCCCGACTGTCGGTATTGTGGAACACCAGCGGTGGTGTAACCCTTTCGGCACCTGGCTTCGAGCCTCTGGACGTCGCGATTCCGCTGGATATCGACTCTAATTTGCGTGGCGTGACCGTCTGGCGTGACTCGCTGCAGGTTCCGGATGCGGGTGATGAGGCCGGCGAATGGGTCAGCCGGTTTATCGGCAAGCCCACGCGCATGGTCTACCTGCCAGCGGAGCGTGCGCGCTGGATCCCTGGCGGCTACCAGACGGTCAACGACCGGGTGAGCTTTGCCGATGGTTTTCCATTGCTGCTGATCGGCCAGGGATCGCTCGATGACCTGTCAGCGCGCATGGGCAGGCCGATGGAAATGCTGCGTTTCAGACCCAATCTGGTGATCGAAGGGGCCGAGGCCTTTGCCGAGGATGGCTGGAAACGCATCCGTATCGGCGACATCGAGTTCCAGTTGCTCACGCCTTGCGCACGCTGCATCCTGACCACTGTCGACCCGGCAACCGGCGAGCGCAGTGCAGATCGCGAACCGTTTGCCACGCTCAAGACTTATCGGGAAGTTGAAGGCAACGTGCTGTTCGGTCAGAACGTGGTCAACGAGGGGGTGGGCGAGCTTGAAGTGGGCATGTCCGTCGAAGTGCTGGAGTAGGGGCGGGCAGCGCTATTGTCCGGCAGGAGTGCTGTGCGCGGCACTCCTGCCGACACCGGTCACTGGTCGTCGAAAAACCGTTCGTGCCAGTCCACCAGAGGCTGCGGCGAGTTGAGCTTCTGGCCGTAGATCACCGAGTACGACAATACGTTTTGCACGTACTGACGGGTTTCATCGAACGGAATGCTCTCTACCCAGACATCGAAGGCCAGATGATTGGCACCTTTAAGCCATTGGCGCACGCGCCCCGGGCCTGCGTTGTAGGCCGCTGAGGCGAGCACCCGGTTGCCGTTGAACTGCGCATGCACCGAGCTCAGGTAGGCGGCGCCCAACTGGATGTTGGTGTCCGGGTCGAGCACCTGCTGAGGCGAGGCCAGCGGGATGCTGTACTTGCGCGCGGTCTCCTTGGCGGTGGCAGGCATCAATTGCATCAGCCCGCTGGCACCGACGCCCGAGCGGGCATCATCCATGAAGGCGCTTTCCTGACGCGTGATGGCGAACACCCAGCTCGAATGCAGGCCGCGCACCTTGGCTTCGCGTACCAGCGTGTCGCGGTGTGCCATCGGGAAGCGAATATCCAGATCGTCCCAGTATTGCGCCTGGCTGATGGTGCGGATTGCCGGGAAATACCATTGCATGTCGTAGGCCAGCTTGGCCTGGGCAACCATCTCGTCACGATTGAACAGGCGGCTCACGTGATACCACTCACGCCGACCGTTGACGATCTCGCCGCGATCATGAAACTCCAGTGCGCGACGCACGCCCGGCGTGTTGCGTACCTTGTTGATCAGCGCCTGGCTCAGCACCAGCGGCTTATTGTTGAGCTGGTACGGGCTCTGGGTGCGATCGGCAGCCAGAAAGCCGTAGAAGTCACGCTCCTTGGCGACATCCTTGTACAGCGCAGCAATCAGCGGGCTGTTGGGTTGCGCCAGTTCCAGAGAGCGGGCTTCCCAGTAACGCCAGCGATTGGTCGCCGCCAGATCCTTGGGCAGCCTGCGCGCGAGCTCATAGGCGTCTTCCCAGCGACCCAGGCGCAGCAACAGGCGCAGGCGCCATTCGGTCACGGTGTCGTCACGCAATTCGGGGTCATATTTGGTCATGACCTCCAGTGCGCGGTCGTCATAACGACGCGCCAGGGTCAGGCCGATTTCCTTGGCAATTTCGACCTGCTCTTCGCGGGAGAAATGCATGGTCACGGCGTAGCCATCGAGCATCGACAGGGCTTTCTGCGGGTCCTGCTTGGCGAGCCGACGCAGGCCGAGACCGACCACGTCGGACATCGCTTCGTCTACCGGGGCAAATTGCGACGGGTTGTTGACCATCTCCGGTTTCTGCGCGACAGCCAGTAGCAGGCGTCCTTGCGGTGCCAGCGAGTTGAGGCTGTCCACCAGCGTGCTGGCCAGACTGTAATTACGCGTCTGCGCCGCCAGCTTGGCGCGCTGCCAGCGCTTCTGTTCGGTCAGCTGGCCGGCGGCCGCCCACTGGGCAAAGAAACCGTCACAGGCGGCGGGTAATGTCTTGCCGGTCATCCAGAGCTTTTCGGCACTGGCGAAGCCTTCGGCGCGTTTGTTGTTGTTCAATTGGTACTGCCCGTACAGACAGTCCAGCTCGACGAACTTCATCTTCGGGTCGTAATACTTGACGAAGGTTTGCCAGTCGCCACGCTCGGCCAGCCAGCGCAACCAGCGCAGCTTCATCCAGTTGGCTTGCGGCAGGTCGCCGTGCTCGGCAAGGAACTTCTCGATTTCGGGATTGCTTGCCGTTTTCAGGCGCGCCGTCAGTTCGTCGTATTCGAGGTAAGGCTCCAGCGGATAGTCGGCCAGGGCCGTGGCGTACATCTGGTAGGGGCCGGAATCGCCCTTGGCCAGTGCGCGCTTTGCTTCGTCGTAATACTTGCGTTGTTGGTTGAGGTCTACCGCATGAGCAGTCTGGACGGCGGTGGCGGAGAGGAGCAGGCACGATAAAAAGCTGAACAAACGACTGCGCATGAGACTTCCGAGCAGATGAGTCGGTGAAAAGTATTGCTAGCTTAGCCTTTTGCCAGCTCTTGGTGAAAGCATTGCCGACGAGCTTGTCTCATATGGAAATAATTGGCGGTCATAAAGTCTTGTCGAGGCGCGCAGCGGTGCCATGAATGCCGACATCTGCCTGCTATCTCAGGTAGAATGCGCGCCCGGTTTTTGGAGAAGCTCATGACCCTGCTCAAATTCAGCGATGTGTCCCTTGCTTTCGGCGCCATGCCGTTATTGGACAAGGTGTCCTGGCAGATCGCCCGTGGCGAGCGGGTGTGCATCATCGGCCGTAACGGCACAGGCAAATCCAGCATGTTGAAGCTGGTAAAAGGCGTTCAGAAGCCTGATGACGGGGCTGTCTGGCGTGCGCCCGGCCTCAAGATCGGCGAATTGCCCCAGGAATTGCCGGTAGCCGACGGACGGACTGTGTTCGATGTGGTGGCCGAAGGTCTGGATGGCGTCGGTGCCTTGCTGGCCGAGTACCACCACCTGGCGCAGAACTGCGTCACCGAGGAAGACCTGAACAAGCTGATGCATGTTCAGCAGGACCTCGAAGCCCGTGATGGCTGGCGCCTGCAGCAGTTGGTCGAGAGCACTCTCAGCCGCTTGCAGTTGCCTGCCGACAAGACCCTGGCAGAACTGTCCGGTGGCTGGCGTCGTCGTGTTCTGCTGGCCCAGGCGTTGGTGTCCGAGCCGGACCTGCTGTTGCTCGACGAGCCGACCAACCACCTGGATATCGGCGCCATCGCCTGGCTTGAAGAAGCCCTCAAGGATTTCCAGGGTGCAGTGCTGTTCATCACGCACGACCGGGCATTCCTGCAAAACCTTGCGACCCGCATCCTTGAGCTGGACCGCGGCGGCCTGATCGACTGGGATGGCGACTACGCCAGTTTTCTGGTCCACAAGGAAGCTGCGCTGGCTGCCGAAGAAACCGCCAACGCGCTGTTCGACAAGCGTCTGGCCCAGGAAGAAGTCTGGATCCGCCAGGGCATCAAGGCTCGTCGCACCCGTAACGAAGGTCGCGTGCGTGCGCTCAAGGAGCTGCGCGTAGAGCGCAGCGAGCGTCGTGAGCGTACCGGCAAGGCCAACATTCAGCTCGACACTGCCGAGAAGTCCGGCAAGCAGGTCATGGTGCTCGATAACGTCAGCTTCGCCCATCCGGGCGGGCCGACCCTGATCAAGGATTTCTCCATGGTCCTGCAGCGCGAGGACCGTATCGGTCTGCTCGGCGCCAACGGTACCGGCAAGACCACGCTGCTCAAGCTGATGCTCGACAACCTGCAGCCAACCGCAGGCAAGGTTGAAGTCGGTACGCGTCTGGATGTGGCCTATTTCGACCAGTTGCGTCACCAGCTCGATCTGGAAAAGACCGTAATCGACAACGTTGCCGAGGGACGTGATTTCATCGACATCGATGGCCAGAGCCGTCATGTGCTGAGCTACCTCGGCGACTTCCTGTTCAGCCCGCAGCGTGCCCGCACGCCGGTCAAGGCGCTGTCCGGTGGCGAGCGTGCCCGTCTGTTGCTGGCCAAGCTGTTCAGCAAGCCAGCCAACCTGCTGGTGCTCGACGAACCCACCAACGACCTGGACGTCGAAACCCTGGAGCTGCTCGAAGAGGTTCTGCTGACCTTCAAAGGCACTGTGCTGATGGTCAGTCACGACCGGGCATTCCTCGACAACGTCGTCACCAGTACGCTGGTGTTCGAAGGCGAAGGCAAGGTTCGCGAGTACGTGGGTGGTTATCAGGACTGGCTGCGTCAGGGCGGGTCACCGCGTCTTCTGGGCGTCGCCGACACCAAGTCGGGCAAGGCCGAGCTGGCCAGCGCTGTGGTGCAGGCCGCACCGGTTGCCGCTCAGGACATGCCGGTGGCGAAGAAGAAGCTCAGCTACAAGCTTCAGCGTGAGCTGGAGGCATTGCCTGCGCAGATCGATGAAGTCGAAGGCAAGATGGCCGCGCTGAACGCGGAAATGGCCGAGCCGGGCTTCTACCAGCGCTCGTCCGAGCAGACTGCAGCCGTGCTGGCGCAGCTGGAAAACCTGCAGGCCGAACTGGACAAGCTGCTGGAGCGTTGGGCCGAACTGGACGAGTAATCGTCCGGCGCGTCTCAGGTTGCAGGAAAAGCCCGGGTCACCGGGCTTTTTGCTATAGCGGGCCCGGGATTATTCAGGCTTCTTGTCTTCCTGTTTGTTGAGGCGTACAGCCAGTACGTCACAGGGCGCGCCATGCACGACGTCGTTGGTGGTCGAGCCTAGCAGCAGGGCCAGGCCATGGCGGCCGTGGCTGCCGACAACGATTACGTCGCAACCCTTGTTCTTGGCCAGTTGATGGATTTCCTGACGCGGCTGGCCATACACAAGATGGCTTTCGCCTTCGTTGAGCAGCGGGAATCTTAGCTTGAGTGAGTCCTGTACTTTCTTGAGTTTTTCCTTGGCCTGGTCGAATTGCTGCTGCTGCAACTGCGACAGGTCCATGGGTACGTCACCGCCAAAGGCCATTGCCATGGGTTCGACGATGTGCACGATCGACAGCTTCGCGCCGCTGTCTTTTGCCAGCATGCTGGCGCGGTGGATGACCGATTCACACTCATCGGTGAGGTCGATGGCAACCAGAACGTGTTTGTATGGCATGAGGGTGTCCTCCGGGAGAATTGCAATGATGGGAGTATGGCTCTTTCGTTCGCATCTGGGCAGGCCCCCGTGCAAGTCATTGTTTTCAAGAATGTTGTAAAGAGCCTGAAATCGGCTGGGGGCAAGAAATATGACGGTCTGGATAGTCCTGTCAATCATTGGTGTAATGCTGAGTCCGCTGGTGTGGTTACGTCCCTCGCGCCAGCAAAGCGGCAGGATGGCGTTGCGCATGCAGGCGCGGCGGCTGGGCATGGGTATGCAACTGACCCCGCAGGAGTGGCCGCACTGGCTGAGCAAAGAGCCGCCCAGCCCTTGCGCGCAGTACCATCGTCCGCGTCTGGGCTCGCATGCAGATACCTGGGTGTACTGGCAAAGCGAACCGGGCGTATGGCTTAACCGCTGGCGCGAGCCTTGCGAGGACGCGAGGCTGCTGCCCCACCTGCAAACGTTGCCCGTGGATGCCTACAAGGTCGAGGCTGATGGGCAACTGATTGCGGTGTACTGGGCCGAGCGGGGCGAGGCAGAAGTGTTACAGCGTATTGATGCGGTGCTCAGGGCGCTGGCCTGACCCTGAATCGCAGGCATTAAAAAGCCCGATAACAACATCGGGCCGGGGTTGGCCAGGCAGGCCGATAATTCGTCGCGTGCCGACAGGCTTTCGCTGCCATGTCGGCTTTCGCTGTTGCGCACCCGCAAATCAGCTGCATTGCGAGCCTCTTGTGGCGCAGTGCTGCGACTCTAGACCTTTTGCTCCTTTTTGTCGCGATTCCTGCAAATATTTTTTGCATGTGCCCTCGTGCGGTGCGTTCCTGGCTGATTTTCCCCGCGCTTATCGATTGTCACGCATCGCGATTATTGTCATGCAGAGGCCCGTCGTCCCTGGCGTGGCGGCTTATTACCGCGCTCCGC
This sequence comes from Pseudomonas sp. BS3767, assembly GCF_900099665.1. Lineage (NCBI taxonomy): Bacteria > Pseudomonadati > Pseudomonadota > Gammaproteobacteria > Pseudomonadales > Pseudomonadaceae > Pseudomonas > Pseudomonas sp. BS3767. The sequence goes on from NZ_FNCX01000007.1 coordinate 243,067, forward strand.
GTCCAGCAACTGCAGGGCATTCAAGTGAGCACTATCATTACCGCGAATGATGGAAGATCTTAGGTTGCAGCGGGCATTATGGGGCCTCGGCATGTTCCTGTTAAAACGCGAATTTTCAGGCGTTTTGTCGAATTGACAATCTTGTGGTTATGCCTGATGGTGTGCGTACCCAAATCAAACGGGCGTATGAAATGAGCGTTTGGTCGTCAGAGGGCTCTCACAGAATCCCGACTACCACGTCGCGGCGGTAAGCGTGTGATTTGGCGTGTTCATCGACGGCGACGTCGTAGCCCCGTCGGACATTGAGGTCCGGCGGGTATTGTTCAGCTTCCATATTGTGGAGATCAGTTGATGATTTACGAAGGTAAAGCCATCACGGTTAAGGCTCTTGAAAGTGGCATCGTCGAATTGAATTTCGACCTCAAGGGTGAGTCCGTCAACAAGTTCAACCGTCTCACCCTCAATGAGTTCCGCCAGGCAGTCGACGCGCTCAAGGCCGACGCATCGGTCAAGGGCGTGATCGTCACCAGTGGCAAAGATTCATTCATTGTCGGCGCCGATATCACCGAATTCGTCGACAACTTCAAGTTGCCGGAAGCTGAACTGGTCGCTGGCAATCTGGAAGCGAACAGGATTTTCAGTGATTTCGAAGACCTGAACGTGCCGACTGTCGTCGCAATCAACGGTATTGCGCTGGGCGGCGGTCTGGAAATGTGCCTGGCCGCAGATTATCGAGTCATCGCCAGCAGCGCTCGCGTCGGTCTGCCCGAGGTCAAGCTCGGCCTGTACCCGGGTTTTGGCGGCACCGTGCGTCTGCCACGCATTATCGGCGCTGACAACGCGATCGAGTGGATCGCCTCGGGCAAGGAAAACGCCGCAGAAGATGCGCTCAAGGTTGGTGCCGTGGACGCGGTGGTTGCGCCCGACAAGCTGCAGGCTGCCGCCCTTGATTTGATCCAGCGCGCCATTTCCGGCGAGTTCGATTACAAGGCCAAGCGTCAGCCGAAGCTGGACAAACTCAAGCTCAATGCCATCGAGCAGATGATGGCATTCGAAACCGCAAAAGGCTTTGTCGCAGGTCAGGCCGGCCCGAACTATCCGGCCCCGGTAGAAGCCATCAAGACCATCCAGAAAGCCGCCAACTTCGGTCGTGACAAGGCACTGGAGATCGAAGCTGCCGGTTTCGTGAAAATGGCCAAGACTGCTGCTGCGCAGAGCCTGATCGGCCTGTTCCTGAACGATCAGGAGCTGAAAAAGAAAGCCAAGGGCTACGACAAAATCGCCAAGGACGTGAAACAGGCTGCCGTACTGGGCGCCGGGATCATGGGCGGCGGTATTGCCTATCAGTCGGCAGTCAAAGGCACGCCGATCCTGATGAAGGATATTCGCGAAGAAGCCATTCAACTGGGTCTGAACGAAGCGTCCAAACTGCTTGGCGGTCGTCTGGAGAAAGGTCGTCTGACCGCTGCGAAGATGGCCGAAGCGCTTAACGCCATTCGTCCTACGCTGTCCTACGGCGATTTCGGTAACGTCGATCTGGTCGTCGAAGCAGTCGTCGAGAATCCCAAGGTCAAGCAGGCGGTACTGGCCGAAGTCGAAGCCAATGTGGGTGAAAACACCATTCTGGCGTCCAACACCTCGACCATCTCGATCAGCCTGCTGGCCCAGGCCCTCAAGCGCCCGGAAAACTTCGTCGGCATGCACTTCTTCAACCCTGTGCACATGATGCCGCTGGTGGAAGTGATCCGTGGCGAGAAATCCAGTGAAGAAGCGGTCGCCACGACCGTTGCCTACGCCAAGAAAATGGGCAAGAACCCGATCGTGGTCAACGATTGCCCGGGCTTCCTCGTCAATCGTGTACTGTTCCCGTATTTCGGTGGTTTCGCCAGACTGGTCAGTGCAGGCGTGGATTTTGTGCGCATCGACAAGGTCATGGAGAAATTCGGCTGGCCGATGGGTCCTGCCTATCTGATGGACGTGGTCGGTATCGACACCGGACACCACGGGCGTGATGTCATGGCCGAAGGCTTCCCTGATCGCATGAAGGACGATCGCCGCTCTGCGATCGACGCTCTGTACGATGCCAAGCGCCTCGGGCAGAAGAACGGCAAGGGTTTCTACGCGTACGAGACCGACAAGAAGGGCAAGCCCAAGAAGGTCAATGACCCGGCGGTGCTGGACGTGCTCAAGCCGATTGTCTACGAACAACGCGAGGTCAGCGATGAAGACATCGTCAACTGGATGATGATCCCGCTGTGCCTGGAAACGGTCCGCTGCCTGGAAGACGGCATTGTCGAAACCGCTGCCGAGGCTGACATGGGCCTGATCTACGGTATCGGTTTCCCTCCGTTCCGTGGCGGCGCGCTGCGCTACATCGATTCCATCGGTGTTGCCGAATTCGTTGCCCTGGCTGACCAATACGCCGAACTGGGTGCCCTGTATCAACCGACCGCGAAGCTGCGTGAGATGGCCGCCAATGGCCAGAGCTTCTTCGGTCAAGCGTCTTCCGAGGAATGAACCAATGAGCCTTAATCCAAGAGACGTCGTGATTGTCGACTTCGGTCGCACCCCGATGGGCCGCTCCAAGGGCGGCATGCACCGCAACACCCGCGCTGAAGATATGTCCGCGCACCTGATCAGCAAGTTGCTCGAGCGCAACAACAAGGTCGATCCGGCCGAAGTCGAGGATGTGATCTGGGGCTGCGTCAACCAGACCCTGGAACAGGGCTGGAACATTGCGCGCATGGCGTCATTGCTGACCCAGATCCCGCACACCTCGGCCGCCCAGACGGTCAGCCGTCTTTGTGGTTCGTCCATGAGCGCGCTGCACACGGCTGCTCAGGCAATCATGACCAACAACGGTGACGTGTTCGTCATCGGCGGTGTCGAGCACATGGGGCATGTCAGCATGATGCATGGCGTCGACCCGAACCCGCACATGTCCCTGCACGCCGCCAAGGCCTCCGGCATGATGGGCCTGACCGCTGAAATGCTCGGGAAAATGCACGGCATCACCCGCGAGCAGCAGGACGCTTTCGGCCTGCGTTCCCACCAGCTGGCGCACAAGGCAACGCTGGAAGGCAAGTTCAAGGACGAGATCATCCCGATGCAGGGCTATGACGAGAGCGGTTTCCTCAAGGTCTTCGACTACGATGAGACTATTCGTCCGGACACCACCCTGGAAAGTCTGGCGGCACTCAAGCCTGCCTTCAATCCAAAAGGTGGCACCGTGACTGCCGGTACGTCTTCGCAGATCACCGACGGTGCGTCGTGCATGATCGTCATGTCGGCCCAGCGTGCCCAGGACCTCGGCATCCAGCCGATGGCGGTGATTCGTTCGATGGCGGTGGCCGGTGTCGACCCCGCAATCATGGGTTATGGTCCGGTTCCGGCCACTCAGAAAGCGCTCAAGCGCGCTGGTCTGAGTATTGCCGATATCGACTTCTTCGAGCTCAACGAAGCCTTCGCTGCACAGGCCTTGCCGGTGTTGAAAGATTTGAAAGTGCTCGACAAGATGAACGAGAAGGTTAACCTGCACGGCGGCGCCATCGCTCTGGGGCATCCTTTCGGGTGTTCCGGTGCACGCATCTCCGGCACTTTGCTCAATGTCATGAAGCAAAATGGCGGCACCTTCGGTGTGTCGACCATGTGTATTGGTCTGGGTCAGGGCATCGCGACCGTTTTCGAACGCGTCTGATTCCTGAGTGTGATGCGAGCCGGGGCTTGGTGCCCCGGCTTTTGTTTTTTGGAAAAATGGTTTCAGGCAAATTTTCTGGACGTGTTACAAGAGGACCGCGACATGCAATTGCAGCCAGGGCTCTATCGCCATTACAAGGGCCCGCACTACCGGGTTTTCAGCGTTGCAAAACATTCCGAAACCGAAGAGGAAGTCGTGTTCTATCAGGCTTTGTACGGCGATTTCGGCATGTGGGTACGTCCCTTGAGCATGTTTCTGGAGTCGGTCGAGGTTGACGGCGAGCACGTCCCGCGCTTTGCTCTGATTGAGGCTGAACCCAGCCTGTTTTCCCGAACGTGAGAGGCGATTGCACAACAGGCTGTGCTTGACCTCACCTTGTAGCCACTATATATAGCGTGGCCTTTACAAGCTCCTCACTGTCTTTCATCTAGTATTCAGGAATTTTCTGATCCATGGGCAAATCGCTGGTCATCGTGGAATCCCCGGCTAAGGCCAAGACCATCAACAAGTATTTGGGCAACCAGTACGTGGTGAAGTCGAGTATCGGCCATATCCGAGACCTGCCCACCAGCGGTTCGGCGAGTGCCGCCAAAGATCCTGCCGCCAAGCGTGGCAAGGCCGCTGCGGGCGAAGGCCCGGTACTGACGCCGAAAGAAAAGGCGCAACGCCAGCTGGTCTCGCGCATGGGAGTCGATCCGGAACACGGCTGGAAAGCCAAGTACGAGATCCTCCCCGGCAAGGAAAAGGTCATCGAAGAGCTGCGCAAGCTCGCCAAGGATGCCGACACCATCTATCTCGCGACGGACTTGGACCGCGAAGGGGAAGCCATTGCCTGGCACCTGCGCGAAGCCATCGGTGGTGATGACAGCCGCTACAAGCGCGTGGTGTTCAACGAGATCACCAAAAAAGCCATCCAGGAGGCGTTTTCCAAGCCAGGCGAACTGGACATCGCCCGGGTCAATGCCCAGCAGGCGCGTCGCTTCCTCGACCGCGTCGTCGGCTACATGGTTTCCCCACTGCTCTGGCAGAAAGTTGCCCGTGGCTTGTCCGCCGGGCGTGTGCAGTCGGTTGCGGTGAAGCTGGTGGTCGAGCGCGAGCGTGAAATCCGCGCGTTCAACCCTGAAGAATACTGGGAGATCCACGCCGATCTGGGCACCGCCAAGGGCGCCAACGTGCGTTTCGAAGTAGCGCGTGAAAACGGCGAAGCGTTCAAACCGCTCAATGAAACCCAGGCCATGGCCGCTCTTGAAAAGCTCAAGGCGTCCAGCTACAGCATCGTCAAGCGTGAAGACAAGCCGACCAGCAGCAAGCCATCGGCGCCGTTCATCACCTCGACCCTGCAGCAGGCGGCGAGCAACCGTCTGGGTTTCGGCGTAAAGAAGACCATGATGATGGCCCAGCGCTTGTACGAAGCGGGCTACATCACTTACATGCGTACCGACTCGACCAACCTGTCGGCTGACGCAGTCAGCATGGCGCGTGACTACATCCAGACCGAATTCGGCAAGAAGTACCTGCCGGAGTCGCCCAACGTCTACAGCAGCAAGGAAGGCGCGCAAGAGGCTCACGAAGCGATTCGACCTTCCGACGTCAACACTCACCCGAGCAAACTGACCGGGATGGAGCGTGACGCCGAGCGTCTTTACGAGTTGATCTGGCGCCAGTTCGTGGCCTGCCAGATGCTGCCTGCGCAATACCTGTCGACCACCGTCACGGTCGCCGCGAGCGATTTCGAGCTGCGCGCCAAGGGCCGCATCCTGAAATTCGATGGTTATACCCGTGCGCTGCCGCAGATGGCCAAGCCGGGCGATGACGATGTTTTGCCGGACATGGCACAGGGCGAAACCCTGAAACTGAACAAGCTCGATCCAAGCCAGCACTTCACCAAGCCGCCTGCGCGTTACTCGGAAGCGAGTCTGGTCAAGGAGATGGAAAAACGGGGCATTGGTCGCCCGTCGACCTACGCAGCGATCATCTCGACCATCCAGGACCGTGGCTACGTGGCGCTGCATAACCGCCGCTTCTACTCGGAAAAGATGGGCGACATCGTCACCGGACGTCTGTCCGAAAGCTTTTCCAACCTGATGGACTATGGCTTTACCGCCGGGATGGAAGAAAACCTCGACGACGTGGCTCAGGGGGAGCGCGACTGGAAAAACGTGCTGGACGAGTTCTACGGTGATTTCCGTAAAAAGCTCGACGTGGCCGAGGCCGCTGATGGCGGCATGCGCGCCAACCAGCCGGTGATGACTGACATCCCGTGCAAAGTGTGCGGCCGTCCGATGCAGATACGTACAGCCTCGACGGGCGTTTTCCTGGGTTGCTCCGGCTACAGCCTGCCACCCAAGGAACGCTGCAAGGCGACCGTCAATCTGACTCCCGGCGACGAAATTGCCGACGATGACGAGGGTGAGTCCGAATCGCGGGTTCTGCGAGGCAAGCATCGCTGCCCGATCTGCAGCACGGCGATGGACGCCTACCTGCTGGACGAGAAGCACAAGCTGCATATTTGCGGCAACAACCCTGATTGCACTGGTTACGAGATCGAGGAAGGCACTTACCGTATCAAAGGCTATGAAGGTCCGAGCCTGGAGTGTGATAAGTGTGGCAGCGAGATGCAGCTCAAGACCGGCCGTTTCGGCAAGTTCTTCGGCTGCACCAACCCGGACTGCAAGAACACCCGCAAACTGCTGAAAAGCGGTGACGCAGCGCCGCCGAAGATGGACCCGGTAAAGATGCCGGAACTCAAGTGCGACAAGGTTGACGATACCTACATACTGCGTGATGGCGCTTCGGGCCTGTTCCTGGCCGCCAGCCAGTTCCCGAAGAATCGCGAAACCCGCGCACCGCTGGTCATCGAAATCGCCCCGCACAAGGACGAAATCGATCCCAAGTATCACTTCCTTTGCGAAGCGCCGAAGAAGGATCCGGACGGTCGTCCAGCAGTGATCCGCTACAGTCGCAAGACCAAAGAGCAATACGTCCAGACCGAAGTAGAGGGCAAGCCTACCGGCTGGCGTGCGTTCTACGACGGCAGCGCCTGGAAGGTTGAAGACAAGCGTTGATCGCAAGCGCGCGGCTCAAGAGGGCCGGGCGCTGTTTTCGATAGGCATCAGCCTGTTTCGCCGGCCTGTCCAGGCGCCGCAGGCTATGCTGTTCTCTATCCCATCGTTGTGGAGAGTGTCGCCATGGCCCATGAGCTCTATACCCGTACCAACCAGAAAATCTATTTCGCAGGGCTCTCGCTCGAGGCGTTGGGCAGGGCGGAGAAGGGGCAGGCGGTGAACTCTCCTGCGTTGTTGCAGGCAGAGCGCGAGTCCGCGCTGTTTCATCTGTACGGTGCGCTACTGGGCCTGTGCCACGAGATCGCAGGCTACTACCGTCTGCCACAAGCCGGCACGCGTCGTGCGGAAGAATTGTTGACGCAGGAAGTGTTGGACGCCATCGCCATCCCCGAAATGGCCGAGCTGGTAGAGCTTGCCCAGAATCGCCAGACATGGCTTGCGCAACTGCTGTCGGCCTATAACGCGTTATATGAGCCGCCGCGGGCGCCGAAAAAGCTCAAGGGTGATGTCACGCAGCCGATGATACAGGCAGTGAACCTGGACGCCGAGCCGGAGTCTGAACTCTCACGTGAAGAGCTTGAAAATTGGCGTCAACAACTCAAAGGGTTGGCCATCCGTTTTCGTGAAGGCCTGAGCGAATGCTGAAAACCAATGAAGTAAGGGCTGGCAGGCTGTTACAATGCCGGCTTATCGCGGAGTAACTGTACCAATGCCTACCTCTTTCCTGGAAATTGTCGAACTACCTGACGGACGTATAGAGCTGCGTCGTGCCGATGACGAGGGTTCCCTGGTAACGCTTGATTTCTCTGCGGATGCCAAAGCGTTCATGCAAGGTCAGCATGTCGAAGTCGCCAAAGCCATGTTGAGTGTGGGTGTGCAGATGGCTGGCCGCCTGGCTGAAGGCGAAATCGAAAAGGATGATGTGCCTCACGTTCTGCACTGATCGACGACTGGGCCTCAGCCCAGCCGAATGTTCAGGCTCTGTGCCTCCCCGATTTTTGCTGCACTGATCAATTGCTGACGCGCTATGGCGCCCAGCGGGTTGATCCAGCTCACCACCGTATGACTACGGCCCAGTCGAAGTGCTTCGCGCGTCAGCTCCAGTACGCTTTGCGTGCCGCGTGGCTGCAGCAGAAGAATTCGCTCCCTGTTGAGCCCCGCATCGCGCAGCCATGTCTGGGTCAGGCTGGATGGCGGTGCGATCAGCGTCAGCCAGCGCGCATCCAGTTCCTCGCTCAATTCCCGAAGGATGGGTGCAAGAAGGTTGAGGCAGTTCCCGGCAGCGCCACGCAATGACAGTTCACTGAAGGGCTCTGGGTCGTTGCTCCACGGCGTTTCGACTGCATCTGTGAGCAGAGGGGCGATGGGCTGGGCCAGAAACGCCTCGAACAGCGGCAATTGCGAATGCGGTGCTTGATGGAACTGCATAACGTCTCCTTAGCGGCGAATGACGCCGACGCTTAAACCTTCGATCACCAGTTCCTGATCCTTGAGATCGACCTCGATGGGTGCGAAATCAGGGTTTTCCGCCAGCAGCCAGACCTTGCTGCCTTCGCGCTTGAAGCGCTTGACGGTCACTTCATCGCCGATCCGGGCAACCACGATCTGGCCGTTGCGGGCCTCGCGCGTGGTGTGCACGGCGAGCAGATCGCCATCCAGAATGCCGACGTCCTTCATGCTCATGCCGTGAACGCGCAACAGGTAGTTGGCGCTCGGGTGGAAGAAGGACGGGTTGATGTTGCAGGACTCTTCGATGTGTTGCTGAGCCAGGATCGGTGCACCTGCTGCGACGCGGCCGATGACCGGCAGGCTGCTGTCATCGGGCCGCGCTTCGAAGCCGGGAATTCGAATGCCGCGTGAAGCACCCGGAGTCATTTCGATGGCGCCCTTACGGGCCAGGGCCTTGAGGTGCTCTTCCGCCGCGTTGGGCGATTTGAAGCCCAGCTCCTGAGCGATTTCCGCACGTGTCGGCGGGAACCCGTTGTCTTCCAGGCAGCGTTTGATGAAACCCAGGATTTCAGCCTGGCGTGGCGTCAGTTTGATCATGAGGGGCGCTCTGGCTTTTTATACAGTGACTGGGATTATATACAGTGAAGGCGCGTTGGCAATCATCCATTTCATTTTCGCCGCCAGGCGGTGGTCAACCCGCGTAGCGCTTCTCGTCCAAAACCTCGGTAACACCTGCGTTTTGTCATTTAACATCCATTACCGTGACTGTTCGGCCACAAAATGAACGGCCCGGCTTGACAACCGAGGCGTTTGATACGTATGTTTCAAACGTTCGTTTGTTAGGCAGAGAGCCATGGCCCAGTCGGAAACCGTTGAACGCATTCTTGATGCTGCCGAGCAGTTGTTTGCAGAGAAAGGCTTTGCCGAAACGTCCTTGCGCCTTATCACCAGCAAGGCGTCGGTCAATCTGGCAGCAGTGAACTATCACTTCGGCTCGAAGAAGGCGTTGATCCAGGCCGTATTCTCGCGTTTTCTGGGACCCTTCTGCATCAGTCTTGATCGCGAACTGGAACGTCGCCAGGCAAAGCCCGAGCACAAGCCAAGCCTTGAGGAACTGCTGGAGATTCTCGTCGAGCAGGCGCTTGTGGTGCAGCCACGCAGCGGTAACGACCTGTCGATCTTCATGCGCCTGCTGGGGCTTGCCTTCAGTCAGAGCCAGGGCCACCTGCGCCGCTACCTCGAAGACATGTATGGCAAGGTGTTCCGTCGCTACATGACACTGGTCAACGAAGCGGCCCCGCGCATTCCGCCCATCGAGCTGTTCTGGCGCGTGCACTTCATGCTCGGTGCTGCCGCGTTCAGCATGTCCGGCATCAAGGCCCTGCGCGCCATTGCCGAGACCGATTTCGGCGTCAATACCTCCATCGAGCAGGTCATGCGCCTGATGGTACCGTTTCTGGCCGCCGGCATGCGCGCCGACACCGGCGTCAGCGACCCGGCAATGATCGCCGCGCAGCTCAGGCCGCGTACCAAGAGCAGCACCGGCACACCAGCGGTCGCCAAGGCCTGAAGCCCTTGCCCTGAATCAAGCGGCACCGGCGTGTCGGATTGCGTCGGGCTTCAGGATCAAGCACCATGCCCGGATTGTGAACGAGCACTGGTGTGTAAGGGTTTTTCTATGAGTTCTGGCCTGCAAGGCTCCCTGATGGTCGATGTCGCCGGCACCTGGCTGACCAGCGAAGACCGTCAGTTTTTGCGTCAGCCCGAAGTGGGCGGTTTGATCATCTTTGCCCGAAACATCGAGCATCCCCGTCAGGTTCGTGAGCTGAGCGCCGCAATTCGGGCCGTGCGCCCGGACCTGCTGCTGGCCGTCGACCAGGAGGGCGGCAGGGTGCAGCGCCTGCGTGAGGGGTTCGTACGCTTGCCGCCAATGCGTGCCATTGCCGACAAGCCTGATGCCGAGCTTCTGGCTGAACACTGCGGCTGGCTGATGGCGACCGAAGTGCTGGCGGTCGGACTGGACCTGAGCTTCGCCCCGGTGCTGGACCTCGACTACCAGCGCAGCGCCGTGGTCGGCACGCGTTCGTTCGAAGGCGATCCGCAGCGCGCGGCGTTGCTGGCAGGGGCGTTCATTCGTGGGATGAACGCTGCAGGCATGGCTGCCACCGGCAAGCATTTTCCCGGCCACGGCTGGGCTGAAGCCGATTCTCATGTGGCTATTCCGAATGACGAGCGCAGCCTCGAAGAGATCCGCGCCAGTGATCTGGTGCCGTTTGCACGTCTGAGTCAGCAACTGGCTGCAGTGATGCCGGCGCATGTCATCTACCCGAAAGTCGATTCGCAGCCCGCAGGCTTTTCAAGGCGCTGGTTGCAGGACATTTTGCGCGACGAACTGCAATTTGACGGTGTTATTTTCAGTGACGACCTGTCGATGGCCGGCGCTCATGTGGTCGGGGATGCGGCGAGCCGTATCGAAGCGGCGCTGACAGCCGGATGCGACATGGGCCTGGTGTGCAACGACCGGGCGGCCGCCGAGCTTGCGCTGGGCGCTGCGCAGCGTCTGAAGGTCAAGCCTTCGCCACGTATCGCGCGCATGCGCGGTCAGGCATCGGCCAGTACCGACTATCGGCAACACCCGCGCTGGCAGACCGCGCTCCAGGCTCTGCGCGCTGCTCAACTGATCGATTAAGGATTTGCGATGACTGTTTACGCGATTATTGGCGGCACCGGCCTGACCCAGCTCGAGGGCCTGAACATTCGGCAATCCCTGCCGATGAACACCCCTTATGGCGCACCTTCCAGCGAAATCCAGATCGGCGACTATGCCGGTCGCGAGGTGATGTTTCTGGCGCGCCACGGCCACCCGCACCGCTTGCCGCCGCATCAGGTCAACTACCGAGCCAATATCTGGGCACTGAAGCAGGCGGGTGCCGAAGCGATTCTTGCGGTCAACGCAGTCGGTGGCATTCATCCGGCCATGGGCACCGGGCATTTCTGTGTGCCGCATGATCTGGTCGACTACACCAGCGGTCGCCAGCACACGTTCTTTGCCGATGATCTGGAAGAGGTCACGCACATCGACTTCAGCTATCCGTACAGCGAGCCCCTGCGCGCCCGGCTGATTGCAGCATTGACTGCCGAGGGATGCGCGTTCTCCGACCGGGGCGTCTATGCCTGCACCCAGGGACCGCGTCTGGAGACCGTTGCCGAAATCATCCGCCTGGAGCGCGATGGCTGCGACATCGTTGGCATGACTGGCATGCCCGAGGCCGCGCTGGCTCGTGAGCTGGAGCTTGAATACGCCTGCCTGGCGCTGGTGGTCAATCCGGCAGCGGGCAAGTCGACGACCGTCATTACCATGGCGGAAATCGAACAGGCCCTGCGTGAGGGGATGGGCAAGGTGAAGGCCACGCTTGCCCGGGTCCTGTCGGCGTCCTGAGTTACAGCATGCGCTTGAGGGTATTGTCCTTGCGCACCAGGTGGTGCCAGAGCGCAGCAATCACATGCAGACCGATGACATAGTAGAAGATTGAGCCCAGCAGTTTGTGCACGTCTTCGAACGTCTCGGCCAGGTGGTCCGAGGTGGCCAGCGGCCACGGAATCTGCAGATCGGTGAGGGGAATGGGCAGCGCGCCTTTTTCCACCATCACTGTCAGCAGGCCCAGTAACGGCTGGGCAAACAGGAACGCATACAGCGCGTAATGGGTCAGGGTTGCGACGATGCGCAACGCTCCTTCAAGCGGCGGTGTGATCCCGGGCGGACGATGACGTCGACGCTCGGCGACACGGAAAAACGCCATGATCAGAATCAGAATGCCGACCCAGTAGTGGCTCTGCACGACCAGCAAGCGGTATTCCGAGCCCTTGCTGAACTGGGTGCGGCTCAGAATCAGGGTGTACGCCAGCACGATCAGAATGGCCATGGCCCAGTGCAGCCATCTGGCTCGGGCGGTGTAGCGTTGAGAAGTCGATGCATCCACGGTTTGATTCCTTGTCTCTTTTTTTGCAGGACTGATAGACAGCTTAGGCTGTCTATCAGGCGCCTGCGTTTCATGTTGGCCTGATTTTTTTCACGTGTATCTCTGCGCCACTGCATATGGCAAATACACAGCACGTGAGATACGCGACGGAACCTGTGCTCACGGGTGGCTTCATATGCCGTGAATATTCACCCGGGAGCAAGTCTTGACCAGTGCCAATCCGCCTGTCGGCCCAGCGACACCTGTGTCCGCCAGTGTTTCATTGAATGTACTGACCATGAACATGCACATGGGCTTTGGCATTTTCAATCGCCGCTTCATTCTGCCCGAGCTGCGTGAAGCTGTGCGCACTGTATCGGCCGATATCGTGTTTCTTCAGGAAGTGCACGGCGAACACCAGAGCCACGCGCGCAGGGTCAAGGACTGGCCGACGATTTCGCAGTACGAGTTTCTGGCCGACAGCATGTGGAGTGATTTTGCCTACGGCCGCAACGCGGTGTATCCGGATGGCGATCATGGCAACGCGTTGCTGTCCAAATACCCGATCATCCAGCATGAAAACCTCGACATTTCCATTCATGGCACCGAGCAGCGCGGCTTGTTGCACTGCATTCTAGAGGTGCCACACGCGGGCCGGGTGCATGCGGTCTGTGTGCACCTGGGACTGCGTGAAAGCCATCGACGTCAGCAGCTCAAACTGCTTAACGAGCTGATGGCGCGTATTCCCGAAGGCGAGCCGGTGATCGTTGCCGGTGACTTCAATGACTGGCGCCAACGCGCCGATGCGTCGCTGCAGGGCAGCGGGCTGCACGAGGTTTTCGTAGAGCGCTTCGGGGCGCCGGCGAAAAGCTTTCCGGCCCGTTGGCCATTACTCCGGCTGGACCGGATCTATGTGCGCAATGCAACGTCCCACCGGCCGAAAGTGTTGTCCAGCCGACCGTGGTCCCACCTTTCCGATCATGCACCGCTGGCGGTGGAGTTGACCTTATGAGCAATACGACAGGGCAGTGGCGCGACGGCAACTCGGTAGAGTTGCTGATCAATGGCGAGGATTTCTACGCCCGGGTATTCGAGTGCATACGTGCCGCGCGCAAAGAGGTGCTGATCGAGACCTTCATCATTTTTGAAGACCGAATCGGCGAGGGCCTGCAACAGGCGCTGCTTGAAGCCGCTGCGAATGGCGCGAAGGTGGTCGTCACGGTGGATGACTATGGCACCTCGGACCTGAGTTCGACGTTTGTCAAAACCATGATCGACGCTGGTATCCAGATTCAGCTGTTCGATCCGCGCCCAAGGTTCATGGGCATGCGCACCAACCTGTTTCGCCGGCTGCACCGCAAGGTGGTGGTGATCGACGGCGAATTGGGCTTTATCGGCGGCATCAATTACAGCGTCGATCACATGACTGACACGGGGGTGACGGCCAAACAGGACTATGCCGTTCTGGTCCGTGGCCCGATTGTTGGCGATATTCACCACAGCGCGTTGAATATGCTCAGCAAGGTCGTTCGTGACAAATTGCCGCCCGTTGCACTGAAGCTGGACCGCGCCGGTGATGCCAGCATGCTGCTCGCCGAGCGCGACAATGACGAGCACAGTACCGATATCGAAGAGCAGTACCTGAAGGCGATTCGCGCTGCGAAGCAACGGATCACCTTGGCCAATGCGTATTTTTACCCCAGCTACCGCTTTCTGCGTGAGCTGCGCAATGCATCACGGCGGGGCGTCAAGGTCACCCTTATTTTGCAAGGTCAGCCCGACATGCCGTTCGTACGGGTTTGCTCGCGGTTGACGTATACCTACCTGCTGCGCGACGGCGTGGTCATTCATGAGTACAAGCAACGTGCACTGCACGGCAAGGTCGCGCTGATCGATCAGGACTGGTCCACCGTGGGCTCCAGCAATCTTGACCCGCTGAGCCTCGCGCTGAACCTGGAAGCCAATCTGTTCATTCGTGATCGCGGGCTCAATGAGCATCTGCAAAACCACCTGATGGAGCTTGCCGCTGCGCACAGCAAGCAGATGAGCCTCAAGGGCGCGGCACGTGGCCAGTGGTGGCGTGCGCCGATGATCGTCTTGAGTTTCTTTTTCCTGCGCCGTTTTCCGGCCATTGCCGGTTTGTTCCCGGTTCACGGTGTGCGCCTCAAGCCCCTGCGTGCCGGTGATGTAGTGCCCGAAGCGAAAGTGATCGAACAGCAGCAGAACAACCATCCGATGGACCAGGAGAAAACCCTATGACCCAAGCCACGCAGGCAGCGTCGCAAAGCGCGCAGGGAACCAAGTGGAAATGGGCAAAGCGGGCGTTCAATCTGTTTTTCTTTATCGCCGTCCCGGTTCTGCTGTTTATGCTGGTCAAGAAGCTTGACTGGCAAGAGGTGAAACAGGCGTTGGCGTCCTACAAGGCCAGCACCCTGGCTATCGCGGCTGTTGTGGCTTTTGCCAGCTACGCGACCTACTGCGGCTTTGACGTGTTGGCGCGTTATTACACCCGGCACACATTGTCGATCAAGCAGATCGTGCCGGTGACGTTTGTCTGCTACGCGTTCAACCTCAACCTCAGTTCCTGGGTGGGCGGCATTGCCTTGCGTTACCGCTTGTATTCGCGACTGGGGCTGGATGTTTCGACCATCACGCGGATTCTCAGCCTGAGCCTGATTACCAACTGGCTGGGCTACATGCTGCTGGCCGGTTTTGTGTTTTCGATGCGCTTTCTGGAGTTGCCCAAGGAGTGGTCGATCGGCACCACAACCCTGCAATTGATCGGCTTCGGACTGTTGGCGGTGTGTTTTGCGTACCTGCTGGCCTGCCGGTTTTCGAAGAAACGCTCATGGACCATCCGTGATCAGGAGTTCAATCTGCCGTCGATGAAGCAGGCGCTGATGCAGGCCAGTCTGGGCGCTCTGAACTGGTCGTTGATGGCCGCGGTGATTTACACCCTGCTGCCGGACAAGGCGTTTTATCCGGCGATTCTCGGTGTGTTGCTGATCAGCAGCATCGCCGGTGTGATCACTCACATTCCAGCGGGCCTCGGTGTGCTTGAGACCGTGTTTATCACCTTACTGGCGCACCAGTTCTCCAAGGGCAGCCTGCTCGCAGCGCTGATCGGCTACCGCGCGATCTACTTCCTGCTGCCGCTGCTGCTGGCACTGGTGGTGTATCTGGTGCTGGAAAAACGCGCGAAGAAAATGGGCGAGAAGAACCAGCAACGCATGGGCGAGGAAGCCAAATCCTGAGGGCTCAGCCCTCAGTCATCAAACCCGACCTGCTCGTGTATTTCATCGACCTTGAGTTCCAGGCGATAGGCCACGGCAATGAACAGCGCCTGGCACAGGCATAGCGTGGCGCTCAGCGAGCGAAAGGCGAACGAGCTGCCCTCGTTGACCAGCAACACCGAGTTGGCGCGCTTGGCCAGCGGCGACAGGTTGCTGTCGGTGATGATCAGCGTCTTTGCCTGGTGGTGCTGGGCGATGCGCAGGCAGTGCTGGGTCTCCTTGCCATAGGGCGTGAAGCTGATGGCAATCACCAGGTCATTGGCGCGCACACTGCGCATTTGCTCGCGATAGCTGCCCCCCAGGCCGGAGATGAGATGAATGCGCTTGTTGGTGTGTTGCAGGTTGTAGACCAAATAATCAGCCACCGCGAATGAGCGGCGGACGCCCACCACATAGATGTTGTCGGCGTTGACCACCAGGTCCACGGCTTTCTCGAATTCATCGTCATCCAGCTCGACACTCAGGCGTTCCAGGCCGGAGAGGGTGGCGCTGACGCATTCGCGTGCCAGATCGCCTGCATTGGCCTTCTGTGACTTGTTGGCGATCAGGCTGCGGATACGCTGCTGGTAATTCTGCACCGGCGTGGTCTTGTGCGTATAAGCCTCGCGAAACAACGCCTGCATCTCGCTGAAACCGCTGAACCCGAAACGCTGGGAAAATCGCACGATGGCCGAAGGGTGGACTTCGCACTCGCGGGCGATGTCACTGATCCGGTCAACCATGATCCGGTCGCTCTGCTGGCTCATATAGCTGGCAATCCGCTTGAGCTGACGCGGCAGGCCCTCGTATTCATCAGTGATCAGCCGCAACAAGCCTTCGGCACTGTTCGGCGGCATGTCGACGCTCGTCCCGGGCAGAGTGGGCTGATCGGCGCTGGTCATATTCAAATCCTTTCTGCTTGTTCTTCTTCAGGGCAACGGCGCGCACAGCACGACCGTTGTGGGCCTGACGGTGGAGGCTGCCTTGGGGCAGGAACGACGACTATATCCTACCCGCCTGCGCAGTGTGCCAGCACTTGAGTGGTGCTATGGAAAAAATATTCCACTAAAAATAATTATAGAAAAAATATTGATTGATGTGTCTTGACGTTTTACGCTGCATTCACAAAGCAGCGTGTACACATGATGCAGGCGCTGCAGGCTGATAAAAATAACAGGAGCCACCATGGGCCAGACACGCTTTGCCACTGGGCGTCAGTTGGATCTGATTTGCCTCGGACGCCTGGGCGTCGACCTTTATGCGCAACAAGTGGGGGCGCGACTCGAAGACGTTTCCAGTTTCGCCAAGTACCTGGGCGGCTCGTCGGCCAATATCGCCTTCGGCACGGCCAGGCTCGGTCTCAGGTCGGCCATGCTCAGCAGGGTCGGCGACGACCACATGGGCCGTTTTCTGGTCGATTCCCTGGCCCGCGAAGGCTGTGATGTCAGCGCCATCAAGCGCGACCCCGAGCGTCTGACGGCGATGGTGCTGCTGGGGTTGAAGGATCGTGAAACCTTCCCCTTGGTGTTCTACCGTGAAAACTGCGCTGACATGGCCCTGCGCGCCGAGGACATCGACGAGCAGCAGATTGCCTCGAGCAAGGCGCTGCTGATCACCGGCACGCATTTCTCCACTGATCAGGTGTTCAGGGCCAGCAGTCAGGCGCTCGACTATGCCGAGAAGCACAACGTCAAGCGCGTGCTGGATATCGACTACCGCCCGGTGCTCTGGGGGCTGGCAGGCAAGGCCGATGGTGAGACCCGGTTCGTTGCCGATCAGAAGGTCAGCCAGCATGTGCAGCGCATCCTGCCGCGTTTCGACCTGATCGTCGGCACCGAAGAAGAATTCCAGATTGCCGGCGGTTCGACCGATTTGCTCGCGGCCCTGCGTAAGGTGCGTGAACTGACGGCCGCAACGCTGGTGGTCAAGCTCGGCCCGCAAGGCTGCACGGTGATTCACGGGGCCATTCCTGCGCGGCTGGAAGAGGGCGCCATCTACCCCGGCGTGCAGGTCGAAGTACTCAACGTGCTCGGTGCGGGCGACGCGTTCATGTCCGGTTTTCTCAGCGGCTGGCTCAAGGAAGCCAGTGACGAACGCTGCTGCCAGCTGGCCAATGCCTGTGGCGGGCTGGTGGTGTCGCGGCATGCCTGTGCGCCCGCGATGCCGACCCCGGCCGAACTCGATTACCTGTTCAACAGCCCTGAACCCATCACCCGTCCTGATCAGGATGTCGCCCTGCAACGGCTGCATCAGGTCAGCGTGCCGCGCAAGCAGTGGCGGCAGTTGTTCATCTTTGCCTTCGATCATCGCGGCCAGTTGGTCGAGCTGGCGCAACAGGCCGGGCGTGATCTGGGCAGCATCAGCCAGCTCAAGCAGCTGTTCGTGCAGGCGGTCGAGCGGGTCGAAGCCGACCTGCGCAAGCGCGGCATCGAAGCCGATGTCGGTCTGCTTGCCGACCAGCGCTTCGGTCAGGATTCACTCAACGCCGCAACCGGTCGCGGCTGGTGGGTGGCGCGTCCGGTGGAAGTACAGGGCTCAAGGCCGCTGGCCTTCGAGCACGGTCGCTCCATCGGCAGCAATTTGCTCGCCTGGCCGCAAGAGCAGATCATCAAGTGCCTGGTGCAATATCACCCCGATGACGAGCCGATGTTGCGTCTGGAGCAGGAAGCGCAGATCAAGGCGCTCTACGACGCTTCGAAAGTCAGCGGCCATGAGTTGCTGCTGGAAATCATTCCGCCCAAGGATCACCCGTCGCCTCACCCGGACGTGATGCTTCGCTCGCTGAAGCGCTTGTACAACCTGGGCATCTACCCGGCGTGGTGGAAGATCGAGGCGCAGAGTGCGCAGGTCTGGCAGCAACTGGACGAACTGATCCAGCAACGCGATCCGTATTGCCGCGGCGTGGTACTGCTCGGGCTCAATGCGCCTGTCGAAGAGCTCGCTGCCGGCTTTGCCGAAGCTTGCCACAGCCGCGTCTGCCAGGGCTTTGCTGTCGGCCGGACAATATTCCGTGAGCCAAGCCGGGCCTGGATGGCCGGAGAAATAGACGATGCGACGCTGATCAGTCGGGTGCAGAGCACCTTCAACTGGTTGATCGAGTCCTGGCGCGAAAGCCGCGCCTGATTCGTTCCGGATTTCGACGCCACGACAACGTCGCGATAACAACAAAAAAGGTGCAGCCATGCCCGTTTCGACTTCCACACCCAGAATCCGCATCGGCATCAATCCGATCTCCTGGAGCAACGATGATTTACCGGCCCTCGGCGGAGAAACCCCGCTGAGCACGGCGCTGAGCGAAGGCAAAGCCATTGGCTACGAGGGCTTCGAGCTCAACGGCAAGTTTCCGAAAGATGCCAAGGGCGTCGGCGATGTGTTGCGGCCCCATGGCCTGGCGCTGGTGTCCGGCTGGTATTCCAGCCGCCTGGCGCGGCGTTCGGTGGCCGAGGAAATCGAAGCCATCGCTGCGCATGTGCACCTGCTCGCCGAAAATGGCGCTTCGGTGCTGGTGTACGGCGAGGTGGCCGACTCGATTCAGGGGCAACGTATCCCGCTGGTCGAACGTCCACGTTTTCACACCGATGCCGCCTGGCATGAATACGCCGAAAAACTGACCGAGCTGGCACGTTTCACCCTGTCCCGAGGCGTGCGCCTGGCGTATCACCACCACATGGGCGCTTACGTCGAGTCGCCGCAGGATATCGACCGGCTGATGGCGCTGACCGGCGAGGAGGTCGGGCTGCTGTTCGATTCCGGGCATTGCTACATGGGCGGTGGCGAACCTCTTCAAGTGTTGAGCAAGCACATCCAGCGTATTTGCCATGTGCATTTCAAGGACGTGCGCAAGCCGGTGGTGCAACTGGCACGCAACAACCTGTGGAGCTTTCCGGACTGCATCATCAACGGCACTTTCACGGTGCCGGGGGACGGCGATATTGACTTCTCGGCGCTGCTCAAGGTCTTGCGGCAGGCCGGTTACAACGGCTGGCTGGTGGTCGAGGCCGAACAGGACCCCGCCGTAGCGCCCAGCTATGTGTACGCCAAAAAGGGCTATGACACGTTGCGCCAACTGCTGGCCGATGCACGATAAGGAGGACTGCAACATGAATCTGCTGACCAAGAGCAAATCCACTGGCCGCGACGTCGTAGCGCTGGCCCCCGGTTCGCTGGAATACGTGAACTTCGCCGCCTACCGCTTGGAGTCCGGAGAAAATCTGCCGCTGAGCGCAGGAGAAAACGAGCTGTGCGTGGTCCTGCTGACCGGGCACGCCAGCGTCAGTGGCGAAGCGCCGGGGCAGGGCGCTTTCAGCTGGGAAAACATCGGCGACCGGCAATCGGTGTTCGAAGAAAAATCGCCGTTCGCAGTCTACCTGCCGCCGCATAGCCAGGCGCAGTTTGTCGCACGCGGCGCGGTGCAGCTTGCCGTATGTACGGCGCCGGGCGATGCCGGCAAACATTTTCCGGCACGCTTGATCATGCCGGGCAGCATGAAGCGCAGCGTACGCGGCAAGGGCGCCAATACCCGTTATGTGTGCGACATATTGCCGGACAGCGAAGCGGCGCATTCGCTGCTGGTGGTCGAGGTGCGTACACCTTCCGGGCATTCCTCCAGTTACCCGCCGCACAAGCACGACCGGGACAACCTGCCGCACGAGAGCTTTCTCGAAGAAACCTATTACCACCAGGTCAACCCGCCGCAGGGCTTCGTTTTTCAGCGGGTTTATACCGACGACCGCAGCATCGATCAGGCCATGGCCGTGGAAAACAATGACCTGGTGACCGTGCCCAAGGGCTACCACCCGGTCTCCGTCCCCTACGGCTACGAATCCTGGTACCTGAACGTAATGGCCGGCCCGACGCGCGCCTGGCAGTTCCACAACGATCCGCAGCACAGCTGGCTGCTGGATCTCTGATTTCCCATTTGTGTTCTGGAGGCATGAGATGAACGAGTCACCGGTGATCGGCCACTACATCAACGGACACCTGAACAATGGCGAGGGTGAGCGTTACAGCGATGTCTTCAACCCGGCAATCGGCACGGTCCAGGCGCGTGTTGCGCTGGCCAGCGTGAAGACTGTGGATGAAGCGGTTGCGGCTGCCAAGGCGGCGTTTCCGGCCTGGGCCGAGCAGTCCTCGCTGCGCCGGGCGCGGGTGATGTTCAAGTTCAAGGAACTGCTGGACCAGCACCATGACGAACTGGCGCAGATCATTTGCCGCGAGCACGGCAAAGTGTTGTCCGACGCGCGCGGAGAGGTGGTGCGCGGTATCGAGATCGTCGAATTTGCCTGCGGTGCCCCCAGTCTTCTGAAGAGCGATTTCAGCGACAACATCGGCGGTGGTATCGATAATTGGAACCTGCGTCAGCCACTGGGCGTCTGCGCCGGGGTTACGCCGTTCAACTTTCCGGTCATGGTGCCCTTGTGGATGATTCCCATGGCGCTGGTGACCGGTAACTGCTTCATCCTCAAACCTTCCGAGCGCGATCCATCGGCCAGCCTGCTGATGGCGCGCCTGCTCAAGGAAGCCGGTCTGCCCGATGGCGTCTTCAATGTGGTGCAGGGTGACAAGGTGGCGGTCGATGCGTTGCTGCAACACCCTGACATCGAGGCCATTTCCTTCGTCGGCTCGACCCCGATCGCCGAGTACATCCATCAGCAAGGCACTGCCCATGGCAAGCGCGTGCAAGCACTGGGCGGCGCCAAGAACCATATGATCGTGATGCCCGATGCTGATCTGGATCAGGCCGCCGACGCCCTGATCGGGGCGGCTTATGGCTCGGCCGGAGAGCGCTGCATGGCGATCTCGATTGCCGTGGTGGTCGGCGATGTCGGCCAGCGTCTTATCGACAAGCTGCTGCCGCGCATCGACCAGCTCAAGGTCGGCAACGGCATGCAGGCCGATTCGGACATGGGGCCGCTGGTCACCGCCGTGCACAAGGCCAAGGTCGAGGGTTTCATCGATCAGGGCGTCAAAGAGGGCGCCAGGCTGCTCGTCGATGGGCGCAACTTCAAGGTGCCGGGTGCCGAGCAGGGCTTTTTCGTCGGCGCGACGCTGTTCGACCACGTCACGCCGCAGATGCAGATCTACAAGGAAGAAATCTTCGGCCCGGTGCTGGGCATCGTCCACGTCGCGGATTTTGCCAGCGCCGTGGCGCTGATCAACGCCCACGAGTTCGGCAATGGTGTGTCGTGCTTCACCAGCGATGGCGGCGTGGCCCGCGCGTTCGCTCGCAGCATCAAGGTCGGCATGGTCGGCATTAACGTGCCGATCCCGGTACCCATGGCCTGGCATTCGTTTGGCGGCTGGAAGCGGTCGCTGTTTGGCGATCACCATGCCTATGGCGAAGAAGGCCTGCGTTTTTACAGCCGCTACAAAAGCGTCATGCAACGCTGGCCGGACAGCATCGCCAAAGGCCCCGAGTTCAGTATGCCGACTGCCAAATAATTCGCGGCAACGCATCGCAACACTTTCCACCTCAAACAACAATAAGGTGTGAGCATGAGTACAACCCGACTGACCATGGCCCAGGCTCTGGTGAAGTTTCTCGATAACCAGTACGTCGAAGTCGACGGCGTGCAAAGCAAATTCGTCGCGGGTGTCTTCACCATTTTCGGGCATGGCAACGTGTTGGGTCTCGGTCAGGCGCTGGAGCAGGACAGCGGCGACCTGGTGGTCCATCAGGGCCGTAACGAGCAGGGCATGTGCCACGCCGCCATCGGTTTTGCCAAGCAGCACCTGCGGCGCAAGATCTACGCGTGCAGCTCTTCGGTCGGGCCAGGCGCGGCGAACATGGTCACTGCTGCGGCAACGGCTTCGGCCAATCGCATCCCGCTGCTGCTGTTGCCGGGTGATGTCTACGCCAGCCGCCAGCCCGATCCGGTGCTGCAGCAGATCGAGCAGTTTCACGACCTGAGCATCAGCACCAACGATGCGTTCAAGGCGGTGAGCAAATACTGGGATCGCATCAACCGTCCCGAGCAGTTGATGAGCGCTGCGCTCAATGCCATGCGCGTATTGACCGATCCGGCCGATACGGGCGCAGTCACGCTGGCGCTGCCTCAGGATGTGCAGGCCGAGGCCTACGATTATCCGGACAGTTTCCTGCAAAAACGTGTGCACCGTATCGACCGTCGCCCACCGAGCCAGGCCATGCTCGATGATGCGTTGCACCTGCTGGCAGGCAAGCGCAAGCCGTTGCTGATCTGCGGCGGCGGGGTGCGTTACTCCGGCGCGGCGGATGCCTTGCAAACCTTTGCCGAGCGCTTCGATATCCCGTTCGCCGAAACCCAGGCCGGCAAGAGTGCCATCGTTTCGGCACACCCATTGAACATGGGCGGCATCGGCGAAACCGGTACGCTGGCGGCCAATCGGCTGGCAAAAGAGGCGGACCTGATTATTGGTGTCGGTACCCGCTATAGCGACTTCACCACTGCGTCGAAATGGCTGTTCCAGAACCCGGATGTGCAGTTTCTCAACCTCAATGTCGGTGCTTTCGATGTGCAGAAGCTGGACGGCGTGCAGTTGCTGGCCGATGCACAGGTGGCTTTGCAGGCGCTGACCGAAAGCCTTCAAGCCAGCGGCTATCGTGCGGCCTGGGGCGATGCGCCAAAGATCGCGCGTGCCGAGCTGGAGGCCGAGGTGGATCGCCTGTACGCGGTCGAGTATCAGAGCGAGGATTTTGTCCCGGAAATCAACGATCACCTGGACCCGGCCGTGTTGCGCGAATTCATCGAGCTGACCGGCTCGTGCCTGACCCAGAGCGGCGTGCTGGGCATCCTCAATCAGAGCGTGCCTGACGACGCGGTGATCGTCGCGGCGGCAGGCAGCCTGCCGGGTGACCTGCAGCGCGCCTGGCGCAGCACCGGGGTCGACACCTATCACGTCGAATACGGCTATTCCTGCATGGGCTATGAGGTTAACGCCGCACTGGGCGTGAAACTCGCAGCGCCGCACCGCGAAGTCTTTGCACTGGTCGGCGACGGCTCTTACATGATGCTCCATTCGGAGCTGGCGACCTCTATCCAGGAGCGGCGCAAGATCAACGTGGTGTTGCTCGACAACATGACCTTCGGCTGCATCAACAACCTGCAAATGGGCAACGGCATGAACAGCTTCGGTACCGAGTTCCGTTTCCGTAACCCGCAAACCGGCAAGCTGGATGGCGACTTTGTGCCGGTGGATTTCGCCATGAGCGCTGCCGCGTACGGCTGCAAGACCTACAAGGTCAGCACCGCCGAACAGCTGCGCGATGCACTGGCCGATGCGCAACAGCAGACAGTCTCGACCCTGATCGACATCAAGGTCCTGCCCAAGACCATGATCCACAACTACCTGTCCTGGTGGCGTGTCGGGGTTGCCGAAGTGTCGACCACCGGCACCACAGCGCAGGTGTACGAAAAACTCAGTCGCGAGCTGGCCAAGGCGCGTCAGTACTGATCGTTTTCTCGTTCGGACTCCATGACTCCCTTCCCGGGAATACCTAATAAAAAAAGGAACATGAACATGGCATTGAAACTCGGCGTGATCGGCACAGGCGCAATCGGTCAGGATCATATCCGGCGTTGCAGCAAGACGCTGGTCGGCAGTCAGGTGGTGGCCGTCACCGACATCAATCTCGAGCAGGCAGCGAAGGTCGTGCGCGAGCTGGACATCGGTGCCGAAGTGTATGCCGACGGGCACGCACTGATCGCCGCGGCGGACGTCGAGGCGGTTCTGGTCTGCTCCTGGGGGCCCAGTCACGAAGAGTTCGTGCTGGCTGCCATCGCTGCGGGCAAACCGGTGTTCTGCGAAAAGCCGCTGGCAGTCACTGCCGAGGGCTGCCGGCACATTGTCGAAGCCGAGATCGCCAGTGGCAGGCGTCTGGTGCAGGTGGGGTTCATGCGCCCTTATGATCAGGGCTATCGCGCCCTTAAATCGGTGATCGACAGCGGCCGGATAGGTGAGCCGCTGATGCTGCATTGTGCGCACCGCAACCCGCGTGTGGGCGAGAACTACAAGACCGACATGGCTATCACCGACACGCTGATTCACGAACTCAATGTACTGCGCTGGCTGCTCAACGATGACTACGTGTCGGTGCAGGTAGTCTTCCCGCGCAAGACCAGCAAGGCTCTGGCACACATGAAAGACCCGCAGATCGTGATGTTGGAAACGGCACGCGGTACACGCATCGACGTTGAGGTCTTCGTCAACTGTCAGTACGGTTACGACATCCAGTGTGAAGTGGTGGGCGAGAGCGGCATCGCCAGGTTGCCCGAGCCGTCACAGGTACAACTGCGCAGTGAAGCCAAGCTGTCGAACGAAATCCTTATGGACTGGAAGGACCGCTTCATCGCTGCCTATGACGTTGAACTGCAGGATTTCATCGACGGGGTGAAGGCGGGGACGATCTTCGGGCCTTCCGCCTGGGATGGTTATGCAGCCGCCGTGGCCGCCGATGCCTGTATTCTGGCGCAGAACAGCGGGGCGATCGTCCCTGTCACACTGGAAATGCGTCCGGCTTTCTACGGCTGACGCCCGACACATACAGGAGACATGCATGCGAGCAGGATTGGTAGGCTACGGAAAGGGAGGGCGTTACTTTCATGCGACGCTGATTTCAAGTTTGCCGGGTGCCACGTTTGTGGGCGTCGTCACACGCTCCGAAGAGCGCAAGCAGGAAGTGGCCAAAGACCTTCCCGGCGTGGCGACCTTCGATACGCTGGCCGATCTGGTCGCTGCCGGGGTTGATGTGGTGGTGATTTCCACACCGCTGGCCTCGCGACGAGCGTTGATCCTCGAAGCGATAGAGCTGGGCGTCGGGGTCGTCAGCGACAAACCCTTCGCCAGTGATGCAGCCCAGGCGCGCGAGCTGGTGGACGCGGCCGAGCGTCGTGGCGTGCTGCTCAGCGTTTATCAGAACCGCCGCTGGGATTCGGACTTCCTCACTGTGCGCAAGTTGCTCGACAGCGAGGCACTGGGCGCGGTCAGCCGGTTCGAGTCCAGCATCGAGCGTTATTCGCCACGGTCTGTCGGCAAGGCCAGCGGCGGTGGCGTGCTGCGTGACCTGGGCAGTCATCTGGTGGATCAGGCGCTGGTGCTGTTCGGCCCGGTCGAACGGGTGTATGCGGAACTGCAATTCGCTGCGCCGCACGACGAACTGGATCACACGTTCTTCGTTTCCCTGCGCCATGCCGGCGGCGTGACCTCACACCTGTCCGGCAGCTGCCTGCAAAACACTGCCAAGCCGCGTTTCAGGGTCAGTGGAGCGAAGGGTTGTTACAGCGTCGACGGGCTGGATGGCCAGGAAGAGGCCGCCTTTGCCGGGCTTACGCCAAGGTCCGAGGGCGAGCGCTGGGGTGTCGAGGAGCATCGGCGCTGGGGCTGGTTCGAGCAGGGCGAGCATCGCGAGCGTGTGCCGTCGGAGCGTGGTTGCTGGCTGGAGTTCTACCGCCAGTTGCAAAGCGCGGTTGACGAGCAGGGTATTAATCCAGTCAATCCGCATGACGCGATAGCCTCGGCGCAAATCATGGATGCCGCGCGCCTGAGTGCCAGAGAAGGGCGCGTTGTGGTGCTGTAGCCATTGCGCGCTGCAGCGCATCCAGTGGCCCGTTATCGAAGAGAGCCTGACGCTTGCCATGCGTCGGGCTTTGTCGTCTCTGTAACCGAATAAAATGAAATGGAATAAAATTCTAAAATCAGTTGAATTGGAAAATATTTTCCAATAGAGTCGTTTTCAGGTTGCCGACTATCGAATCCCTCGCGTTTTGAAGGTTTTTCAAAGCACGAGAAGCAAGCCCGACAAAAACAAAACAAAAGATAGGTACTGTCGATGAAAACCCCTACCTCTGGCGTCACCGCCAAGCGTTCTGCCACCTCGTCATTCTGGATCCGGACCCTGGAGCGATTTCTCACCGTCGTCGCCCTGAGCCTGTGCGTGCGCCACAAGGATGCGCAACTGTTCTGCATTCCCGGTGCCACCGGGATCCGCCTGTCACGCTGATTCGCTGCATCCGAACAACAACAATAATTTGGAGACAGATCCTCATGAAGACCAAGATTGCTTTGACCTCATTGGCGATGGCGCTGATGGTGGGCAGCGGTGCAGCTTTGGCCGATATCAAGATTGGTGTGGCCATGTCGCAGTTCGATGACACCTGGCTGACCTACCTGCGTGACGACATGAATGCCAAGGCCAAAGTCATGTCCACGACCGAGAAAGTGGACCTGCAGTTCGTCGATGCCCGCGCGGATGTCAACAAGCAGCTCGATCAGGTCAAGGACCTGATCAACAAGAAAGTCGACGCCCTGATCGTCAATCCGGTCGACACCGCCGCTACTGCGCGGATCACCAAGGAAGCGGTCGCCGCCGGTATCCCGCTGGTCTACGTCAACCGCCGCCCCGACGATCCGAAACTGCCTGCGGGCGTCGCCACAGTGACGTCGGATGACATGGAGGCCGGCCGACTTCAGGCGCAATACATCGCCGACAAAATGAAGGGCAAGGGCAGCGTCATGATTCTTCTGGGTGACCTGGCCAACAACTCCACGCAAAACCGCACCAAGGGCGTCAAAGAGGTGTTGGCCAAGTACCCGGACATCAAGATAGACCAGGAGCAGACCGGCACCTGGCTGCGCCAGAAGGGCATGGACCTGACCAACGACTGGCTTACCCAGGGCCGAAAATTCAACGCGGTGCTGGCCAACAACGATGAAATGGCCATTGGCGCGGCGATGGCGCTGAAGCAGGCAGGCGTGGATAAAGGCAGCGTTTTCGTTGCCGGTGTCGACGGTACACCGGACGGGCTCAACGCCGTGACCAAGGGCGATCTGGCCGTATCGGTCTATCAGGACGCGAAAGGACAGGCCGACGGGGCGATCGATGCTGCGGTGAAACTGGCCAGGAAGGAGAAGGTCGAGCCCCAGGCGATCATCATTCCTTATCGCCTGATCACCCCTGAAAACGTCGCCACCTTCAAATAACAACGATCGCCAGGCCTGGGAGGGCATGCCAATGTGCTCCCGCAGCCTGCCGCTTGAGGAGTTGTGATCATGTTCGGTTCTGCTACTGCCAATCCGCCCGCGCAACGCGATCTGCCGTCCGGCGACGGGGGCGGAGGGGCGCCTGATGCCCAGGCCCCGTATCTGCTGGAAATCAGCCATGTCAGCAAGGGCTTCCCCGGCGTCATTGCGCTCAATGATGTGCAATTGCGCGTTCGCCCTGGCAGCGTGCTGGCGCTGATGGGCGAGAACGGAGCCGGAAAATCGACCCTGATGAAAATCATTGCGGGCATCTATCAGCCGGACTCGGGCGAAATCCGCCTGCGTGGCAAGCCGGTCCGCTTCGATACGCCTCTGTCAGCGTTGCAGGCGGGTATCGCCATGATCCATCAGGAACTGAACCTGATGCCGTTCATGAGCATTGCCGAGAACATCTGGATCGGTCGCGAACAGCTCAACGGCCTGCACATGGTCGATCACCGCGAGATGCACCGCTGCACTGCCGAACTGCTGGAGCGTCTGCGCATCAAGCTCGATCCCGAGGAGCTGGTCGGCACGCTGAGCATTGCCGAGCGGCAGATGGTGGAGATCGCCAAGGCCGTGTCATACGACTCGGACGTGCTGATCATGGACGAACCGACCTCGGCGATCACCGAAACCGAAGTCGCTCACCTGTTCTCGATCATCAGCGACCTGCGTGCCCAGGGCAAAGGCATCATTTATATCACCCACAAGATGAACGAAGTTTTCGAAATTGCCGACGAAGTGGCGGTGTTCCGCGACGGCGCCTATATCGGCCTGCAGCGCGCCGAAAGCATGGACGGTGACAGCCTGATCACCATGATGGTGGGCCGTGAACTGACCCAGCTGTTCCCCGAGCGGGAAAAACCGGCAGGCGACGTACTGCTGTCCGTCAATCAACTGAGCCTGAACGGCATTTTCAAGGACGTGAGCTTCGACCTGCGTGCCGGGGAGGTGCTTGGCATTGCCGGGCTGATGGGGTCCGGGCGCACCAATGTCGCCGAGACCCTGTTCGGCATAACCCCCAGCGACAGCGGCGAGGTGCGCTTCGATGGCAAGACGGTGCACATCGGCGATCCGCATCAGGCGATTGAACTGGGTTTTGCGCTGCTCACGGAGGACCGCAAATTGACCGGCCTGTTTCCATGCCTGTCAGTGATGGAAAACATGGAGATGGCTGTGCTGGCCAACTATGCCGGTAACGGTTTCGTGCAACAGAAGGCCTTGCGCGCACTGTGCGAAGACATGTGCAAAAAGCTTCGGGTCAAGACGCCGTCGCTGGAGCAGTGCATCGACACATTATCCGGTGGTAACCAGCAGAAGGCACTGCTCGCGCGCTGGCTGATGACCAACCCCAGGGTGCTGATTCTGGATGAACCCACACGCGGTATCGACGTGGGGGCCAAGGTGGAAATCTACCGCCTGATCTCCCTGCTGGCCAGTGAAGGCATGGCGGTCATCATGATTTCTTCGGAGCTGCCGGAAGTGCTTGGCATGAGTGACCGGGTCATGGTCATGCACGAAGGCGAAATGATGGGCATCCTCGATCGTGGCGAAGCGACCCAGGAAAAAGTCATGCATCTGGCCTCCGGCCACAAGGTTCATTGAGTTCGCACTACAGGGCTCGGTAGAAGAAGAACAAGAGGAAACGAACATGAGCGACGCGATTCTGCAAAATAAACCGGCCATGACGCCGACCCGAAGCAAACGGCGGCTGCCCACCGAACTGAGCATCTTTCTGGTGCTGATCGGCATCGGCCTGATCTTTGAACTGTTCGGCTGGATCGTCCGCGATCAGAGCTTCCTGCTCAATTCCCAGCGTCTGGTACTGATGATCCTGCAGGTGTCGATCATCGGCTTGCTGGCCATTGGCGTGACTCAGGTGATCATCACTACAGGCATCGATCTCTCGTCGGGCTCGGTACTTGCACTTTCAGCGATGATTGCCGCGAGCCTGGCACAAACCTCCGACTTCTCCCGGGCGGTGTTCCCGTCGCTGACCGACCTGCCGGTGTGGATTCCGGTCGTTGTCGGTCTCGGGGTCGGGCTGCTGGCGGGCGCCATCAATGGCAGCATCATTGCCATAACCGGCATTCCGCCGTTCATTGCCACGCTGGGCATGATGGTCTCTGCGCGCGGTCTGGCACGCTTCTATACCGAAGGTCAGCCGGTGAGCATGCTCTCCGACTCGTACACGGCCATCGGCCAGGGCGCGATGCCGGTGATCATCTTTCTGGTGGTGGCGGTCATCTTTCATATTGCCCTGCGTTACACCAAGTACGGCAAATACACCTACGCCATTGGCGGCAACATGCAGGCGGCACGTACTTCGGGCATCAACGTCAAGCGCCATCTGGTGATTGTCTACAGCATCGCCGGGCTGCTGGCCGGGCTGGCGGGTGTGGTTGCCTCGGCGCGGGCGGCAACCGGGCAGGCCGGGATGGGCATGTCCTACGAGCTGGACGCGATTGCCGCTGCGGTCATCGGTGGCACCAGCCTTTCCGGAGGGGTCGGGCGGATCACCGGTACGGTGATCGGTGCGCTGATCCTCGGCGTGATGGCCAGCGGTTTCACCTTTGTCGGTGTGGACGCCTATGTTCAGGACATTATCAAAGGCTTGATCATTGTCGTGGCCGTGGTAATCGATCAATATCGCAACAAGCGCAAGACCAAGCGCTGATTCAATCACCTGCAGCAAAGGGCCTTTCAAGGCCCTTTTGTGCGTTGGAGTTTGCAGGAACCGATTCGCTGTCAGTGGGTCAGAGCCTCATCAAGCAACCTGCTGGTCAGGTCTTTCGCCCGCATTTCAAGGGTTTTACGGTATTCGCTGTACAAAAATCCTTCAATTGTGTTGCCGAGCCCGCTAGCCGGCCTTAGACTGCCGCCCCTCGTAAATTGAGTGCCAGGTGGCGCTTGGAGATTATTGGTTTGAACGGCAACGTCAGGCCGCTCCTCAATGCACGTTTTTTTATAGAGAAATAAATGACAAAGGAAAAGTTGCTGGCCATGCCGGCCGATGACTACATGAACGCCGAGCAGCACGCTTTCTTCGTCGAGCTGTTGCAGGGCATGAAGGTCGAGATCCATGAGCGTATCGAGCAGAGCCGCATTGCGATCGAGAGCCTGGACACGCCTGCCGACCCGGCTGACGCCGCTTCAGTCGAAGAAGAGCGTCACTGGCTGGTCAACGTGATCGATCGCGACCAGCGCATGCTGCCACAGTTGGAAATGGCCCTTTCGCGAATTGCCGACGACACCTTCGGCTGGTGCGACGACAGCGGCGAGCCAATCGGCCTCAAGCGCCTGTTGATCAGCCCGACCACCAAGTATTGCATCGAAGCGCAAGAGCGCCACGAGCAGATCGACAAGCACCAGCGCCAGGCCTGATACGCAGGCAACAGCGACTGAGTGACCAGACCGGGAGGCAAGCAATTGCCTCCCGGTTTTGTTGTGCCCGGGATTTGTCGAAAACGCGTTGATCGCTATCGCTCGGTCGCTACGACCAACAGCGCATGGCACAAGGCCGTTATCTGGCGTTTAATAGTGTCATAACGACAATGACAGACGGGGTGACGCAGCATGGCCGAGAACCTATCCATGGCCGCCGGATTACCGCTGGCCGATACGCCCGACGCTGCATCGAGGTGGTGGGTGCCAGCGGTGCAGAGCGTGGTCCTGTGCCTGCTGTTCGCCGCCATGAGCGTTGCAGGTCTGTCGCTGTATGTCGTCGTTCCCTTGGCGCTGCTGGTGGTCTGGTTGCCGCGCCTGGTGCGCAGCAGGCAAGTGCTGCCAGGCAGCGCGGTGGGCGACAGCGATATCGCCTTGCTGACTCGCGACCTGTCGCGCACCACCAGTCATAACGCGCTGTCCGCGGCCCAAGTGGCCTTTTCCGTTGGTCGGCTGGCTGGCAAGGTGCAATCGCAACTGGGGGCTGCCGAACAGATCGTCAGCAGTGCCGAGCAGATGATCGCCACCGAGCAACAGACGGCCCAGTTGAGCCAGCAGGCATTGGTTGCTGCCAGCGAGGCGCGGCAGCGCAGCGAATCGGGTAGCAGCGTGCTGAATGAGTCCATCGAGCGCATGCACCACCTGAGCAAGCGTGCCGTCGGCAGCCGTGAGCTGATCGAGGCACTCAGCCAGCGCAGCGAAGAGATCCAGCGTGTGACGCTGGTCATTCAATCGATTGCCAGTCAGACCAACCTGCTGGCGCTCAACGCCGCCATCGAAGCGGCGCGGGCTGGCGAGCACGGACGCGGTTTTGCGGTGGTTGCCGACGAAGTCCGTGGTCTGGCCGGCCGCACTGCCAGTGCCACGGGCGAGGTTGGGCAGATGGTGGCGGATATCCAGCAGCGCACCGCACAAGTCGTGGAGCAAATTCGCGAGCTGTCGGCCGATCTGGACGTGGGTGTCGAGCAGGTCGAGCTGACCGGCGAGCACCTGGGCAATATCGCCCGGCTTGCGGTCGAGCTGGAAAGCCAGGTCGGCGAAATCGCGCAGGGCGCGAGGAGCAATCAGGATCAATTGGCGAGCCTGTTCGACGCTGTCGAGCATATGCGCAGTGATCTTGCCGTCAGCGATGAGCAGACCCGGCAACTGGCCAAGGCCGCAGTGCAGATGGAGGGGCAGGCCGAGACCATCAGCCAGCGCCTGGCGCAGGTCGGTCTGGATGAATACCACCAGCGCATTTACGACCTGGCTCGTGAAGGCGCGCGCATGATCAGCGAAAAGTTCGAGGCCGATATCGAACAGGGGCGAGTCAGCCTTGATGACCTGTTCGATCGCAATTACAAACCCGTTGCCAATACTTCGCCCACCCGCTTTACAACGCGTTTCGACCGTTACACCGATCAGGTATTGCCCGCACTGCAGGAACCGCTGCTGTCGCGCCATGAAGGTCTGGTATTTGCCATCGCCTGTACGCAACAGGGCTATGTGCCGACGCACAACAACGCCTTCAGCCAGCCTTTGACGGGTGATGCGACGGTGGATAACGCGCGTAATCGAAGCAAGCGCAAGTTCGATGACCGTACCGGCATTCGCTGTGGCAGCCACCAACAGCCGGTTCTGCTGCAAACCTACACGCGAGACACCGGCGAACTGATGCACGACCTGTCCGTGCCGATCATGGTCAACGGACGACACTGGGGTGGTCTGCGCCTGGGGTACAGGCCGCAAGGCCGTTGATACGCGTAACCGATCATTCGGGTTGGCAACGGGGCTGGCCTGTTAGTTGGTTTTCATTGAAAGAGTGCACCAGAAAGTTATCAGTGCGTGTGTGTAGGGTTTTATTTATAAGTAATAAAGTCATGACTATAGAAGTCGTAGGAAAGGTCTGAAAAGGCGCAACATGGCTTGACTGCTCACTGTCTTTAAGCAAGCTGTTTAAATCAACGTTATTTACGTTTTGATTTAAGTGCGGCCTTTTCCTGGCTTGCCTCTAGGGACGGAAAAGTTATGAGCGATAAATGGAGTTTCCAACAGTCAGCAGCCCTTTCAGATGTGGTGACACGCCGCGTCACGGCGCGGGTAGGCATTTTCTTCGATGGGACGGGAAATAACCGGGTCAACAGTCAGATCGGTGCCGACTGCCAGGCATTGATGGAGATCAATGCGGGGCAGCACATTAAAGCGTGTGCGGGTCGTCATGTTCAGCCTGGCAGTAGTTACAGTAATGATCCGAGCAATATAGCCAGACTGGTCGATATCTACCGCCTGCAACCTGTTGCCGAAAATGACGGTGAAGGCCTGAAGGTGTATTACCCGATCTATATAAGTGGCGCCGGCACTACTTCCGGTGGCCGTGATTCGGTATGGCCGGGGCAGAGTTTTGGCCGCGGGGCCACCGGCGTGATATCCAAGGTGGAAAACGCATTCAAAAAGCTGGAATCGGTATTGAAGGCGTTCCCCCGCGACAACCCCGACTGTGTGCTGGACGCGCTGGAACTGGACGTGTTCGGCTTCAGTCGAGGTGCAGCGTCGGCCAGGCATCTGGTCAATGAAATCCTCAAGCAGCGTTCGGGCATGCTCGAGCCGATACTCGAAAGCCGCAAGGTCAGGTTGAGCGACAGTTTCAGCTGGAGCAACGGCAGCGTACGGCTCAAGGTTATCGGTCTGTTCGACACCGTGGCGGCCATAGGCAGCTTCAAGGACATGGGCAATACCCGCGATGCGAGCAACAGGAGGGTCAATCTGTACCTGCCTCCGGGGTGTGCGCAGCAGGTGTTGCATCTGGTGGCTCGCGATGAGTCACGGCGCAACTTTGCGTTGAACAGCGTCCTGCCCGTGTGGCCCAGAGAAATCGTTCTGCCTGGTGCACATTCCGATATCGGTGGGGGGTATCCTCCACAGATGGAAGAAAGCGTACTGCTCACGCGCCCCCGTAGCAGCGTGGTCAGCCGTGACAGCTCCTGCGAGGCGGCACCGAGCTGGAAGGAGGCACAGGCTGAGTTAAAGCGGATGAACCGCGATCACTGGATCGACCCGCTCGACAGCCAGGCCTGGCTGAGGGTTCAGGCATGCGAGAGCAAGTGTTATTCGTGCAGGAAAAGCTTGAATGGCATGAGTACGGTCGCTGCCGCAGTGGGCATGAGCCGCCAGGTATTTGGCCATCTGTCGAGGGTATCGTTGCTGGTCATGCACACACTGGCGTGTGATGAGGGCGTGCCTTTCAATCCGGTGCCACTGACACCTGAATTCCAGCTGCCTCCCGAACTCGAGAACATCTCTACCCGGTTGATCGACTATGCGCGAGGCGGGCCTTACCTCCTGGACCGTCATGAAGAGGCATTACTGCGCTGGCGCTACATCCATCAGTCCGCGCATTGGAATGCAGTGGTCGGCAGAGTAGGTACGTTAGGCGACGCTGTTTTCGTCCACGCACCCCAGCCAGGCGGCCGGATATTGCATCCCAATATCGGCCAGCCCGGTTATCCGCAATAGGCCTCAACGCCCGAGTGGCTCACTCGGGCTTTTTGTGAAGACGCACGTTCAGCTCGTCGACCACCATCGCCCATTCGGCATCTTCGTGCAGCTGTTCCTTGAGAAAGTCAGACTGACGCGGCGTCCAGAACTCTGCGTCGATCAGTTTGACGTCGTCGGGCAAAGGATGGCTGGCGATAAACTTTTCGATGCTTTCATCATCGGAATCCAGCGCCAATTGGGCGAACAGGTCGTTGATGGTAGTTGTAGTCTGTTCCATGTCATCTCCTCGCCGGGGGATATCCCCGTATTCATCAGTTCTTATGGGAGTGGTGGGCACAGGCAAGAGTTCGATGCATTTGGCTGTGGAGAAAAGATGGCTTTTTCTGCGACGGCTATAAATGATATGTTTCTGCTATCGCAGGATGCACCCAACGCAGGCTGGAACCCGTCCAGCCTTTGCGCCGTGCCCGGGCTGACTGCAATTTTCAGGGCATCAGCGCTGCTGCGACACTGCTGTGTACAAAAGGTATATATCCCGTAGCTGCCATGAGCCGGTAGAATCCGCCACCCGCCTGCACAAGGTTTGCGGCGGCGCTGTCTGCGCTTCTGCGTGCAGCATGCCGGAAAATCTCCGGCCACATGAAGCGGTCTATGGACGAATCACTTTCTCGACTGCCCTGACATCAGGCAGCCTCATTTCATGTTTGAGGGTTTGTACTTTGGCTGTAAGTAATCTGGATACCCATGCCTTGTTCGTGCTCGGCGACCTCCGTGCACAGTTGGTCAAGCAGTTCCAATCCCGTTTTGTCTACATCACCGAACAATCAGCCGAAGGCATCTATATCGCTGAAATCGACACCGAAACCGCACTGGTAGTCGACGATAAACCTCGCCTTGAGCTCAAGGTGGGCGACCATTTCCGCGCTTCTGTTCTGCCCAGTCGCGAGGGCGGCAAGCTCGAATTGAAATTCCGTGAAATCAAGACCACCGTGTACGGGCTGGGCGAATATGCCTTCGTCGACGTCCCCGAAGGTCACGGTATCGTGTTCAAGGAAGGTCAGACCGTATTCATGGTCTTCGCTGCGCAAGAGCAACTGCAGATCGGCATGAGCAAGCTTCTCAAAGGCGCGGTCGGCAAGGCCGCCAAATGGCGCAAGGGCGAGCTGACCTTCAAGGCCAGCGAGTAACACTGGCCAGGCGTCGGTTCAGCCGCCTGTCGATTCTCCGTTGCCGGCACCGCTGCTGACTTCCGCGGGCACGTCGTCACCGGCCATGCGCTTGCGGAACAGCGCCGTGCGCGCCAGCAGCAGGGTGGTCACCGGTACCGTGATCGCCAGCAATACCGGGATCAGCCAGGCGTGGATCACCGGTTCCGACTTCAGCGCCGAGAAGTAGATGATCGACGCCAGCGCAACGCACCAGGCGCCCAGCGTCGATGCCAGGGCGGGCGGGTGCATGCGCTGGAAAAAGTCCTTGAGGCGCAGCAATCCCAGAGCACCGGTCAAGGCGAACAGGCTGCTGGCGATCAGCAGCCCGGCGGTCAGTATTTCCACCCAGAAGGGCACTGTATTCGGCAGTCCGGTCATTCGATCACTTCTCCGCGCAGCAGGAACTTGGCCAGAGCGAACGAGCCCACGAAGCCGAACAGGGCAATCAGCATGGCCGCTTCGAAATACGTGTCACTGGCGTAGCGAATGCCAAGCACCAGCATCATCAGCATGGCAATGATGTACAGATAATCCAGCGCCAGCACCCGGTCTTGCGCCGAAGGCCCCTTGAGCAAGCGCAGCAGGGTGATCACCATCGCCAGAGCGAAGATCAGCAGGCTGATCAGGATGGCGTTGTCGAGCAGTGCACTCATTGAAAGATCTCCATCAACGGTCGCTCATAGGTGGTTTTGAAGTGCTCGATGAATTGCGCTTCGTCCTCCAGATCGAAGACATGCATCAGCAGCACGCTGCGATCCAGTGCCAGCTCCGACCATACCGTTCCGGGTACTACCGTGGTGACCATCGCCAGCGCGGCCAGGCCGTGGGCGTCGTGCAGGTCCAGTGGAATGCGTACGAAGGCCGAGCGTGGCGGACGGCTTTCGAGCCGCCAGACGCTCAGGCCGACCTGCACATTGGAGATCACCACGTCGCGTCCCACCCGCCATAAGAACTTCAGGATCGTACCTGGTTTGCGAATACGTACCGGCAGCGGGCGCAGCGGGGCCATCAATACGGGGGCGAGAAACCCCAGCACCGCGCCCAGCAGCAAGTGACCGGGGCTGATCGACAGGTTCAATACCAGCCACAGCAGCCAGAGTGCCAACGAGAGGAGCGGGGCGGGAAACAGGCGCTTCATGGTTGCCCCTCCGGATCGACTTCCCGACTGGTGGGGCCGGGTATCGGGCGTGTGGCGAGCACTGACTGCACATACTGTTTGGGCTCATGCAGCGTTGCGGCGGTGTCCTGGGTATAGCGCAGCAAGGGCTCGGCCTTGAAGGTCAGCGCGATGCACAGACCCAGAAGGATGATGATCGGCAGGCATTCGTTGCGGCGCAGCATCGGCGAAGGGCGCTCGTGCGGCGTCCAGAAACGTTGCGTGCCGAGCCTCGAGAAAGCGATCAGCGACGCCAGCCCGGAAAAGATCAGCAGGCCGATCAGCATCCAGGCCTGGGTCGAAAGCGCTTCGTCCTGCGCGACGTCGAGCCCTAGCGGGTTCATCAGGGCGCTGAGCAATGTCAGCTTGCCGATGAACCCGGAGAGCGGCGGCATGCCGATGATCAGCAAGGCGCAGATAATAAAACTCAGGCCCAGAAAGGCCATGGTCATGGGAATGACCTGACCGACCACGACCTTCTGTTCGTCGTCCAGGTTGGTGCCGGGCGGCGGATGCAGAGACTCCAGGGTACGAGGCAATTGATCCACATCGTATTCCAGAGGGATCTCGTTGGCTGAACGGGAGCGTTCGATCAGCTCGCCCAGGAGGAACATGGCACTTAACGCCAGCGTCGAACTGACCATATAGAACAGCGCACCCGAGGTCAGGCTTGGCTGGGCGAAACCCACGGCAGACAGCAGAATGCCCGCTGACACCAGTATGCTCAGGCTGGCGAGGCGTTCCAGACGCTGGGCGGCGATGATGGCGATGGCTGCAGTGAAAATCGTCGCCATGCCGCCATAGATCAGCCAGTCGCCGCCGAAGAATGCCGATGCACCGGCCTGGCCGGAAAACAGCAGCGTCCACAGGCGCAGCAGGGTGTAGATCCCCACTTTGGTCATGATCGCAAACATCGCCGCCACCGGCGCGCTGGCTGCCGAGTAGGCAGGGACCAGCCAGAAGTTAAGCGGCCACATGCCGGCCTTGGCCAGGAACGCCGTGGCCAGAATCGCAGCACCCGCATGCAGCAGGCCCAGATCGGACTCCGCCACCTGCGGGATCTTGATGGCCAGATCGGCGAAGTTCAGCGTGCCGGTCACCCCGTAAATCAACGCAGCACCGATCAGAAACAGCGACGAAGCCAGCAGGTTGATCGAAATGTAATGCAGGCCCGTCGATACTCGTGCCCGGCCGGAGCCGTGCAGCATCAGGCCGTATGACGCTGCGAGCAGTACTTCGAAAAACACGAACAGGTTGAACAGATCAGCAGTCAGGAACGCACCGTACAGCCCCATGAGCTGG
Organism: Pseudomonas sp. BS3767; assembly: GCF_900099665.1. NCBI lineage: Bacteria > Pseudomonadati > Pseudomonadota > Gammaproteobacteria > Pseudomonadales > Pseudomonadaceae > Pseudomonas > Pseudomonas sp. BS3767. The sequence goes on from NZ_FNCX01000007.1 coordinate 281,093, forward strand.
ATCTGGAACAGCGCATGGAAACTGGCACCGGCCCTGTCCCAGCGAGCCAGCGCGAACAGCAGGGCGCAGACACCGACAATCCCGGTCAGCACCAGCATCATCGCTGACAGGTGGTCCACCACCAGTACGATGCCGAACGGCACGCCCCAGTTGCCCGGCAGATAGACACCGATCGAGCCGCTGCTGCCGCTGTGTTGTACCCAGAGGAACAGCACCACGGAAATACCCAGCCCGAAGATGCTGGAAAACAGATTGATACGACCCTTGAGCGGCCGGTGCTTTTCGCCCAGCCAGAGCATCAGCCCGGCGGTCAGCAGCGGCAGCAGGATGGGCGCGATGATCAGTTGGTTCATCCCGCTCATGCCTTGGGCTCCCGGCCATCTACATGGTCGGTGCCGGTCAGGCCTCTGGAGGCGAGCAAGACCACCAGAAACAGCGCCGTCATGGCGAAGCTGATGACAATCGCGGTGAGCACCAGCGCCTGTGGCAACGGGTCGGTGTAATTGAGCAGGTCCTGAGGAATACCGTCCTTGATGATCGGCTCTCTGCCGATGAACAGGCTGCCCATACTGAAGATGAACAGATTGACCCCGTACGACAGCAGGCACAGCCCCATGACCACCTGAAAGGTACGTGGCCTGAGGATCAGCCAGACGCCGGAGGCGGCCAGCACGCCGATGGCGATTGCAATGACTTCTTCCATCAGAGGATTCCTTGCGGGTTGGCGACAGGCTTGGGCAACTGCGTCGGCCGATGGCTACGCACCGACTGGTGCGCCAGTGCGGTGAGAATCAACAGCGTCGAGCCGACCACCACGGCGTACACGCCGACATCGAAGAACAGCGCGCTGGCAATGTGAATATCACCCAGGATCGGCAGATCGACATGGGCGGTGTGGGTGGTCATGAACGGATAACCCAGGAGCATCGAGCCCGCGCCGGTCAGCACTGCGCACAGCAGGCCTGTGCCCATCCAGCGTAACGGGCGCAGGCTCATTTGCGCCTCGACCCACTGGGTGCCTGCCACCATGTATTGCAGGATGAACGCCACCGACATCACCAGCCCGGCAACAAACCCGCCGCCAGGCTGATTGTGACCGCGGACGAAAAGGTACATCGAAATAATGAAGGCAATCGGCAGCAGCAATCGAACCAGTGCTGCCGGCACCATCATGAAACCGAGCGCGGTATCGCTGGCGCTGCGCGGGTTGACCAGATCCGTCACCACGTCACGGGCCAGCAGGCGCTGCTGGGCGGGCAGCAGAATGCTTTCCTTCGGTGGGCGGAAGCGTCGCAACAGGGCGAACACTGTCATGGCGACCGCCGCCAGCACGGTGATCTCGCCAAACGTATCGAAGCCGCGGAAATCCACCAGCATCACGTTGACCACATTGGTGCCGCCGCCCTGGGGAAGCGCACGACTCAGGTAGAAGGACGAGATGGCGTTGGGCGTCTGGCGGGTCAGCATGGCGTAGGAGAGTATCGCCATGCCCAACCCCACGAGCACCGCCAGGCCGAAGTCGCGTATGCGCCGGGTGCGGGCACGCAGGCGTGCGCTGAGCGGAGCGACATCTTCGTTGCGTCGCGGCAGCCAGCGCAGACCGAGCAGGATCAGCACCGTGGTCACCACCTCCACGACCAGTTGCGTCAGTGCCAGATCAGGCGCCGAGAACCAGACGAAGGTGATGCAGGTCATCAGACCGCACACGCTGACCATCACCAGTGCTGCCAGACGGTGATATTTACCCTGCCATGCCGCGCCTATGGCGCAGGCAATCGCGATGAGCCATAGCGTGACAAACACCCCGGAGCCCGGAATCTTCGGTCGGTCGCCCCAGGTCAGGCCGCTGAAATACATCGGAATGAAACCGCCCAGTACCGCCGCGAGCACCAGCAGAAACAGTTGTGGCTGCAGGCGGCGAGTGCTGACCTTGCGTTCGAAACGGCGCGCCCAGTGCATCATCACAACCTGACTGCGCTCAAAAAAGCGCTTGCCGTTGAGGCGTCCCACCAGTGGCGGGGCGGTGATGCGCTCGTGCTTGAGCGGCTTGCGCAGCAACAGATACAGAATGATACCGCCGGCCATCGCCACCAGGCTCATGACCATTGGCAGGTTCCAGCCGTGCCAGATCGCCAGGCTGTATTCGGGCAATGTTCCACCGACTACCGGACGCGCAGCGGCGGCGAGCAGGGGGGCGACCGATTGCGCCGGGAAAATCCCCACCACCAGACACGTCAGGACCAGCAGTTCGACCGGTGCACGCATCCAGCGCGGCGGTTCGTGCGGCAGGTGCGGCAGATCCTTGGCCGCCGGACCGAAAAACACATCGACCGTGAAGCGCAGCGAATAGGCAACGCTGAAGATCCCGGCAATGGTCGCGATCACCGGCAAGGCAATCTCGACCCAGGCTGTGGCGGAAATGAACACGGTTTCGGCAAAGAACATTTCCTTGGACAGGAAGCCGTTGAGCAGCGGTACGCCGGCCATCGACGCGCTGGCGACCATCGCCAGTGTCGCGGTGTAGGGCAGCAGCCTTACCAGGCCACTGAGACGCCGGATATCGCGTGTTCCGCTCTCGTGGTCGATGATACCGGCGGCCATGAACAGCGACGCCTTGAAGGTCGCGTGGTTGAGAATATGGAACACCGCAGCCACCGCAGCCAGCGGGCTGTTGAGGCCGAGCAGCAGGGTGATCAGGCCCAGATGGCTGATGGTCGAGTAGGCCAGCAGACCCTTGAGATCATTCTGGAAGATGGCGGCGTAGGCGCCGAGAATCAGTGTGCAGGCCCCCGCGCCACTGACGATCCAGAACCATTGCTCGGTGCCGGACAGCGCCGGCCACATACGCGCCAGGAGGAAGACCCCGGCCTTGACCATGGTCGCCGAGTGCAGATACGCCGACACCGGCGTGGGCGCGGCCATCGCGTGCGGCAGCCAGAAATGGAACGGGAACTGGGCGCTTTTGGTCAGCGCGCCGATCAGAATCAGGGTCAGTAACACCGGGTACAGGGCATGCGCACGAATCGCGTCGCCGGAGGCCAGGACACGGTCCAGGTCGTAACTGCCGGCCACATGGCCGAGGATCATCATGCCGGCCAGCAGCGCCAGACCGCCTGCGCCGGTGACCATCAGCGCCATGTACGCGCCGCGTCGGGCATCGGCCCGATGGTGCCAGTAGCCGATCAGCAGGAACGAGAACAGGCTGGTGAGCTCCCAGAAAAACACGATCTGAATCAGATTGCCGGACATCACCAGTCCGAGCATGGCGCCCATGAAAGCCAGGAAAAACGCGAAGAAACGCGGCACCGGATCGTCCGGCGACATGTAATAGCGGGCGTACAGCGAGACCAGCGCACCGATGCCCAGCACCAGCATCGAGAACAGCCAGGCGAAGCCGTCGATGCGCAGCACGAAGTTCATGCCCAGGCTTGGCAGCCAGAAATACTCTTCACGAATCACGCCGCCGTCGGCGATCTGCGGGAACCACAAGGCCATCTGCACAGCGCCGATGAGGGCGATCAGACCGGCCAGAAACGATTCCGCGTTACGCGCGTTGTGCGGCAAAAAGGCCGCCAGACAGCTGCCGATGAAAGGCAGAAGCAGTAGAACTATCAGGGACATAGGCTTCTAATCTGCAGGGGAATGTCAAGCATCATACGTGCCAGACACTCCGATACCAAAGAGACGGTTTCCGAAATTTCCTACAAAAAGTGTCTGCTTTTTTAATTCGGTAAATAATTGCTTCTGATGCGGTGATATGTCGTTGGAACAGTTTCGAAGAAACAAGGTGGTTGACGGCCTGCAATTAAGCACGGTTCATTCAGCTTCGCGCACGCCTCGCTGCTGTTGCTCTTCGTCGACTACGTTCTGTTCGGCGCGCGGAGAACGCCGCTTCATTTCGCTGACGATCACTCCGGCCACAATCAATGCCGCGCCCAGCAGGGCGATGCCCGGCAAACGTTCGCCGGCGAGTCTTCCGACAATTCCGGCCCAGACCGGTTCACCGGCATAAATCACGGTGGCGCGGGTAGGCGAAACACTTTTCTGTGCCCAGTTCATGGCAATCTGGATCGCCGCACTCATGGTCCCAAGTCCCACGGCACTGAGCACCAGCAACCAGGAAAAATCCGGCAAGTGTTCCTCGGTTGGAACGATCATCAGAAATGCCAGCGCTGAAGCGGTGGCCAGTTGCACCACCGTGACTCGACGCACATCGACCTCACCGGCGTAGGCGCTGATCATGATGATCTCGGCGGCAATGGCCACCGTGCTGATCAGCGTCACGATTTCGCCGGAACTGAGTTGCAGGGATGCGCCTTGCGGCCCCGCTACCAGCATCAGCCCGGTGAAAGCCAGGATGATGCCCAGTGTCGGCATCAATCCTGGTCGTCGACCGAGTACCAGCCATTGCAACAAAGGCACGCAGGGCACGTAGAGTGCCGTGATGAACGCGGACTGGCTGCTGGGGATAGTCTGCAGTCCGATCGTCTGCAAACCGTAACCGAGCATGATCGCGGTGCCGATGAAGACGCCCGCCTTGAGTTCGAGGAAGGTAAGACCGCGCAGCACCTTTATTGAAAACAGCGCTACGATAAGCGCTGCGGCGGCAAAGCGCAGGCCGACGAAGAACATCGGCCCGCTGACGGTCATCGCATGCTGGACCAGCAGAAAGGTGCCTCCCCAGAGCATGGTGATCAGAATCAGTACGGCTTCTGCCTTGCTGATGCGGGGTATGCGGCTGATAGACTTCATGTCAGCTCCTGGTTCCTGTTAATTGCCATGCGCGCGGTGAAAGGCGGAACAACCTGACAGTGTTCCTGGGCTGGGCAGTATAATGCGCAACGGTTTGATGTGAGCACCTGCATGCACAAAGAAAATTCCCAGCGCCCTCCGGTGCTGCAGCACGTCAGCCAGAACGTCCGGCGTCTGCGTAACAGTGCGGACCTCAGCCAGACGGCTCTGGCGGAAAAGTCCGGAGTCAGCCGACGCATGCTGGTCGCTATCGAGGCCGGCGAAAAAAACGTCAGCCTGGCGACACTGGACCGCGTGGCCGAAGCCTTGGAAGTGGCGTTCAGCGACCTGATCCAGGCACCTGAAAATCGTGATTACAGCCGCATTAACGAGCTGGCATGGGCCGGTACGATCGTCGGCAGCAAGGCGGTACTGCTGGCCAGGGCCGTTGCCCGGCGCGAGGTGGAGTTGTGGGAATTCTGCCTGCAGCCTGGGGACGCCTATGTCTCGGAGGCCGATCCCGATGGCTGGAGTGAACAGGTCTACGTCGTCGAAGGGCATCTGACGTTGCGCTTTGCCGACCCTGCGGCCGTGCAGCAGGTCGGGGCGGGCGAGTTCTTCATGTTTCCCAGCAACCAGCCGCACCGCTACTGCAATGACGCCGATGTGCCCCTGCGCTTCGTGCGTAATGTCGTGCTCTGACCTTTCCGATTCTTTATCGCAACTCGACCGAGGCGCTGTTCGATGACCGAAGATTCCCACCAGACGGCTGACATTCTGATCATCGGCGGCGGTCTGAGCGGCACCATGCTGGCGGCGCAACTGCTGCGCAGGCCGGGCCAGCGCCGAATCCTGATTATCGAAACCCGCAGCGAACTCGGCAGGGGCGAGGCCTACAGTGCGACGGAGCCGGGCCATACGCTCAATGGCAACGCTGCGCGGATGAGCGTCGATCCGGATAATCCGGATGACCTCACCCAGTGGCTGACTGACTATCTGGCCGCCGGGGGCTGGCCTGAAGCTTATGAGCAGAGGGTCCCGGTTGCCGAACTGTTTCCGCCACGCGGTGTGTTCGGGCTTTATGTTCAGCAGCGACTGCGTGAAGCCCGAAGCGCTGCTGAAGCCTTTGGCTCGACCGCCGTGCATGTGCCCGGCGAGGCAGTCGACCTGCAGGTCCATGAAGGCGGGGTCAGTGTCTCGCTGGCTGACGGCCGTAAGTTGCGCGGTAGCCGTGCCGTGCTGGCGACCGGCATGTACGCGGCTTCACGCACCCCGCGACGCGATTCGAACGAGCTGAACACGGCAGCGCTGGACCCTTGGGATGTGTCGGTGATGAAAAAGCTTGATCCGCAGTCAAAGGTGCTGATCATCGGTTCGGGGCTGACCATGGTCGATGCGCTGGTCTCGCTGGAAACGGCGGGGCACCGCGGGCCCATTCAGATTTTTTCCCGGCACGGCCTGCTGCCGCACGTTCGGCGTCAGCCGCCGGAATGGTCTGATTTTCTTGCTCAGGACCCGAGTATCCGCAGCACTCGGCAACTGGTGCGCAAAGTGCGTGAACAGTGCGAACTGGCCATCGAGAGCGGCATTGACTGGCAGGCCCCGCTGGACACCGTGCGGGCCAACGTCGGCAGGCTGTGGAATCAGGCCAGCGACCAGCAGCGCCGCCAGTTCGTCCGTCATGTAAGGCCTTGGTGGGAGAGTCACCACCATCGCTCCCCGCCGCCGAGCGCTGCGCTACTGGCGCGGCTGATCAGGCAAGGGCGGTTGAGTATTGATGCGGCCTCGCTGCAGGGCGTGGCCAGCCTGCCGTCAGGTCAGGTACAGATCAGCGTTCGTCGACGCGGGGAGAGTCAGCCGACGCAGATCACCGGCGATGCGTTGATCAACTCCACCGGTATCGAATACGACTGGCGGCGCGTGGACCGCTCGTTGCCCCGGCAGCTGCTGGCACGCGGGCTGATCCAGCCCGGTCCGCTGGCACTCGGCATCGCCGCCGACGCCACTGGCGCAGTGCTCGACGCACACGGTCAGTACTCGGCACGTCTGTTCGCCATGGGCCCGCCATTGCGCGGCATGTGGTGGGAAAGCACTGCGGTGACCGACGTGGCAATTCAGGCCAAGGCGCTGGCGATGCGCTTGTCGTAAAGCGCCGCCTGCTCAGAAGAGGACGCAGAGCGTCCGGAACGGCATGCCCACGCGTAGCATGGACACGATGGTGTTCTGCCGGACAGTGATCGTTCCTCACGCTCCAGCGTGGGAATGCCGTTCATGACGCTCCGCGTCAGCTCTTGGCGCCGCACCGCGTAGCATGGGCACGATGGTGTTCTGCCGGACAGTGATCGTTCCTCACGCTCCAGCGTGGGAATGCCGTTCGTGACGCTCCGCGTCAGCTCTTGGCGCCGCGCCGCGTAGCATGGACACGATGGTGTTCTGCCGGACAGTGATCGTTCCTCACGCTCCAGCGTGGGAATGCCGTTCATGACGCTCCGCGTCATCGGTCTTGATCTTCACACCGACAGGTGCAGCATCCGGTCGCCCTGGACATTTTCACCCGGTCTGCGTTTGTTGACCGCCAGCTCGCCAATCTTGATCAAACGCGTACGCGTGACGTTGCGGGTCAGGCCCAGCAGGCTGGCTGTGTGCACCTGGTTGTGGTGGCAGAAGCGATAGGCCGTTCTGAGCAGCGTATCTTCGACCTTCTCGTGCAAGGCTCCGGCCTGTTCTTCAAACAGCTTTTGAAACGCCCGGTTGAGCAGTTGCTCGGCTGATTCGTCAGACGGGTTCTGGTCATCCTGACGCTCGATTCTAAGGTTCGACAGGCGCAGGTCATCACGCTGAATAACGCCTTCACGGCAGACCAGCAGGGTGTGATGGATGACGTTTTCCAGCTCGCGAATGTTCCCCGGCCAGCTGTAAGTCTTGAGCTTGTGCTCGGCTTCGGGGCTGATCCGCACCGGACCATGCCGCAGCCGCTGGCCGTAGACCTCTATGAAGTGCCGGGCCAGGGGCAGGATGTCGCCCGGCCGGTCGCGCAGCGGGCTCAATTCCAGATTGACCACATCGAGCCGGTAATAAAGATCTTCGCGAAAATGCCCGGCGTTGATGGCCTTTTCCAGCTGCACGTTGGTCGCCGCCAGGACGCGCACGTCAATCGGCACACTCTTGCGCGAGCCCAGACGCACCACTTCACGTTCCTGAAGCACGCGCAGCAATTTGACCTGCAGCGACATGGGCAGGTCGCCGATCTCATCGAGAAACAGCGTGCCGCCGTTGGCCTCTTCAAACCAGCCAGCCTTGGCGCTGATCGCTCCGGTGAACGCCCCTTTTTCGTGGCCGAACAGTTCGGCCTCGATCAGGTTTTCGGAGAACGCGCCGCAGTTGACCGCCACGAACGGCTTGTCGCGGCGGGCGCTCAGTTCGTGGACGTGGCGAGCAACCAGTTCCTTGCCGGTGCCGGTCTCGCCGATGATCAGCACGCTGGCATCGCTGGGCGCAACCTGCCGCACGTGAGCGAGCAGGGCCCGGGATTTGGGGTCTTCGAACACCTGCGCGGTGGCCCTGATCGAGGTGGCCAGCGCAGGCGAGTGGGGTAGGGTCAGCAGTTGTCCGGACATCACTTGGCCTGCGGGGGCAGATCGTTGGCGATCATTTCGCCGAACGGGCCCGTCAGGTTGGTGATGCCACGCCCGGCGAGGCTGGCGTAAGGCTCGGGCAGCAGCGGGAAGACCAGTTCGGCGAAGCGGTAGGCTTCTTCAAGATGCGGGTAACCCGAGAAAATGAAGCTCTCGATGCCCAGGTCGGCGTATTCCTTGATGCGTGCCGCGACTTCTTCGGGATTGCCGACCAGCGCCGTGCCTGCACCACCACGCACCAGGCCGACACCGGCCCACAGGTTGGGCGCAATCTCCAGGTTGTCGCGGCGCCCGTCATGCAGTGCTGCCATGCGCCGCTGACCTTCGGAATCAAAGCGTGAAAAGGACTTCTGCGCTGCAGCAATGGTGTCATCGCTGATGTGTTCGATCAGCGTGCTGGCCGCTTTCCAGGCTTCTTCGCTGGTCTCGCGCACGATGACGTGCAGGCGAATGCCGAACTTCACGGTACGTCCCTTGCGCGCTGCCCGTTCACGTACATCGGCGAGTTTCTGCGCCACGGCTGCCGGAGGCTCGCCCCAGGTCAGGTACACGTCCACCTGATCGGCCGCAAGGTCATGCGCCGCGTCGGAGGAACCACCGAAGTACAGCGGCGGGTAGGGTTTTTGAATCGGCGGGTAAAGCGCCTTGGCATTCTGTACGCGCAAGTGCTTGCCTTCGAAGTCGACCGCTTCACCTTGCAGGACGCGACGCCAGATTTTCAGAAATTCGTCAGTGACTTCATAACGCTCACTGTGGTCGAGGAAGCTGCCATCGCCACGGTTTTCGTCCGGGTCGCCGCCGGTCACCACGTTGATCAGCAACCGGCCGCCGGAAAGACGATCCAGCGTGGCTGCCATGCGTGCCGAGACGGTCGGCGAGATGATGCCCGGGCGGATCGCCACCAGGTACTTCAAACGCTCGGTCAACGGCACCAGCGCCGAGGCGATGACCCACGAGTCCTCGCAGGAGCGACCGGTAGGGATCAATACGCCGTAATAGCCCAGGTCATCGGCCGCCTGCGCCACCTGTTTCAAATAGTTGAGGGTGACGGGACGTGCGCCCTTTGTCGTGCCCAGATAATGGCCATCGCCGTGAGTCGGAAGAAACCAGAAAACGTTCATGACAAATCCTTGGAAGTAATCAGCCAGGTGAAAGCTGACGGGACCCGCTGTCGGTTGGCAGACACCTCACCAACAGCGTTCGGGGGTAGGGCCATTTATAGAACGTCTTTTTTATTCCGCAAAAGAACGTTAAACCATATTTTTAGATCCTAAATGCATATGTGGAGTAAGCAACTTCGTAGAGTCCTGCGCAAACCCTTGCCATACGAGGCTTCGACGGTAATGCGACTCGGATCCCCATCCCGGCTATCAGAAGCCAAAACGTTGATAGTTGGTTCTTCACGATAAAAAACTCGCCCGGCTCAGCAGGTTTGCCGGCGCTCGTCAGCCTGTCGAAACTTTTCTCCGGCCGGCCCTGTCACTTTTCCAGGATCAACAGGAGTCAGACCATGGCAAGGGCAATCTGGAAGGGTGCAATCAGCTTCGGGCTGGTGCATATACCCGTCGCGCTGGTCTCGGCGACAACGTCGACCAGTGTCGACTTCGACTGGCTCGATAAACGCAGCATGGACCCGGTCGGCTACAAGCGGATCAACAAGGTCACTGGCAAGGAAGTCACCAGCGAAAACATCGTCAAGGGCGTGGCGTACGAGAAGGATCGCTATGTGGTGCTCAGCGAGGAGGAAATTCGTTCCGCGCACCCCAAATCGACGCAAACCATCGACATATTCGCTTTCGTCGACAGTCAGCAGATCCCCCTGCAGAACATCGACACGCCTTATTTTCTGACCCCCGACAAGCGCGGCGAGAAAGTCTATGCGTTGTTGCGCGAAACCTTGGTCGATACCAAAAAGGTCGCCTTGGCCAATGTGGTGCTGCATACCCGCGAACACCTGGCGGCGGTCATGCCGCTGGAATCGGCGCTGGTCATGGTAATCCTGCGCTGGCCTGCCGACGTGCGTGAGCTGGACGCACTGGAACTGAGCGATGCGGTGACCGACGCCAAGTTGAACAAGAGCGAACGTGACATGGCCAAGCGTCTGGTCAAGGACATGAGCGCCGACTGGCAGCCTGAGCTGTATCGCGACACCTTTCAGGACAAGATCATGCACTTGGTCAAGACCAAGGCAGACGAAGGCGAGATCGAAGATGTCGAGTCCGATCCGGCCGAAGAAGAACGCAAGAGTGCCGATGTCATCGACCTCACCGACTTGCTGCGGCGCAGTCTGGCGGGCAAGGGTGGTGTCAGTAAAGGCAAGGCGAGCAAGCCTGCGACGAAGGAAAAACCGGCCGACAAGGACGGTGCCAGACCCAAGCGGCCCGCCGCGCGCAAGAAAACCAGCAAAGCCTCTTGAGCCCTACGGAGTGACCGGTGATGGCCAAGCCCGCCAGTGAATACACCCGCAAGCGCAACTTCGCCATCACCTCCGAGCCTGCCGAAAGCAAGCGCAAGGGCAAAGGCAAATCGCAGCCCGGTGCGCTCGGTTTCGTGATTCAGAAGCATGACGCACGGAACCTGCACTATGACTTTCGACTGGAGCTCGATGGCACGCTCAAGAGCTGGGCCGTGCCCAAAGGCCCGAGCCTGGACCCCACGCAAAAACGCCTGGCAGTGCATGTCGAAGACCATCCGCTGGACTATGCCGGCTTCGAGGGCAGTATCCCGCAGGGTCAATACGGTGGCGGTGATGTGATCGTCTGGGACCGTGGTGTCTGGCAACCGCACGGCGATCCGCAAAAGACCTACGCGGCGGGCAAACTCAAGTTCACCCTGGTCGGCGAGAAGCTCAGCGGTGACTGGGCGCTGGTGCGTACCCGGCTCAAGGGCAGCGGCAGCAAGGAACAGTGGCTGCTGATCAAGGAAAAGGATGACATCGCGCGACCTGCTGCCGAGTACGACATTACCCAGGAGCAGCCGCAAAGCGTGATCAGCGGTGCTCATGTGGGCGAAGAGCGCAGTACTCCGAAAAAGTCCACGGCCAGTGCTGCAAACGGAAAAGCCAAGGCCTCCACATCAAAATCAAAAGCGCCGACGCCAGCGGCAAAGCCGACGCGCAGGAAAGCAAAATCGGCTTTCCCGGACACGCTTTCGCCGCAACTGGCGACGCTGGTGGAGGCGCCGCCAGCCGGTGACTGGCTGTACGAAATCAAATTCGACGGTTACCGCATGCTGACCCGCATTGAGGGCGATGAAGTGCGTCTGTTCACGCGCAACGGGCATGACTGGACCGAGCGGCTGCCGGAGCTGGTCAAGGCGCTCAAGGGCATGGAGCTGCGCGACAGTTGGTTCGACGGCGAAGTGGTGGTTCTCGACGAGCAAGGGCTGCCTGATTTCCAGGGCCTGCAGAATGCTTTTGACGCGGGGAACAGCAAGGACATTCTGTATTACCTGTTCGACATGCCGTTTTTGAGCGCGGAGGACCTGCGCGAAGTGCCGCTTGAGCAGCGTCGTGACGCCTTGAAACACGTTCTCGACGCACAGAAAAGTCGCTTGTTGCGTTATTCGGATGCCTTTCAGGCGGGTCATCAGGACATTGTCGCGAGTGCTGCGGCAATGGGCCTGGAAGGGGTGATCGGCAAGCGTGCCGGCAGTGCGTACGTCAGCAAACGCAATGCCGACTGGATCAAGCTCAAATGTCGCTTGCGACAGGAATTCGTGGTCGTCGGCTACACGGCACCGCAGGGTAGCCGATCGGCGTTCGGTGCCTTGTTGCTGGCGGTCAATGCCGGTGAGGACGGGCTGGTCTACGCCGGGCGGGTCGGCACCGGGTTCACTGAAGTGAGCCTTGAGCAACTGCATAAACAACTGAAGAAGTTGCAGCGCAAGGATTCACCGCTGGCCAAAAAACTCTCCGCGTCCCAGGCGCGTGGCGTGCAGTGGGTGGAGCCGAAACTGGTCTGCGAAACCGAGTTCGCCCAGTGGACCCGCGAAGGCATTGTCCGCCAGGCTGCCTTTGTCGGGCTGCGTAACGACAAGCCGGCCAAGGACGTGGTGCGTGAAGATGCTCAGCCTGCCAAAGTAGCCAGCCAGACCCCAACCAAAACGGCAGCGCCACAGGCGCGCAAAAAGGCCGCGCAGGGAAAAGTTGATGTGGCGGGCACCGGGGTCAGTCATCCGGACCGCATCATCGATAGCAAGACCGGCACCAGCAAGATCGAACTTGCACAGTTTTACGAGTCCATCGCCGACTGGATTCTGCCGTACCTGAACAAGCGTCCCGTGGCACTGCTGCGTTGTCCGGAGGGTATCGACGGTGAGCAGTTTTTCCAGAAGCATGCCGAGCATCTGGCGATCCCGCACATCAGACAACTGGATCGTGCGCTGGACCCCGGGCATGCCGCGCTGATGGAAATAGATTCGTTGCCGGCACTGATCGGTGCTGCGCAAATGGGCGCCATCGAGCTGCATACCTGGGGGGCGACGCGTGACAGGATCGAAACGCCGGACCATTTCGTGCTGGACCTTGATCCCGATCCGGCCCTGCCCTGGCGCAGCATGATCGAAGCCACGCAAATGGTGCTCGCCGTGCTGGAAGAGCTGGGTCTGGAGGCTTTCCTCAAGACCAGCGGCGGCAAGGGTATGCACATCATCGTGCCGCTGGCGCGCCAGGCCGACTGGGACACCGTGAAGGCGTTCGCCAAGGCCATCGCCGAGTTTGCCAGCCGTCAGTTGCCGGAACGCTTCACCGCTACCATGGGGCCGAAAAACCGCGTCGGAAAAATCTTCATCGATTACCTGCGCAACAGCCGCGGCGGCAGTACCGTGACTGCCTATTCAGTCCGCGCCCGTCCAGGGTTGCCGGTCTCGGTGCCGATCGCGCTGGATGAGCTGGCGGGTCTGAAGTCTTCGGCACAGTGGGACATCACCAACCTTGAGCAGCGTTTGAAGCGGCTCAAGGACGACCCGTGGGCCGGTTACAGTAACCGGCGCAAGATCACGCAGAAGATGTGGAAACAACTGGGTGCCAAACGGCCTTGAGGCAAGGCCACTGTTCGGCGTTTGCCCAGGGATACGTGGCGCCGGCACGCCTGACCATGGCTGGCATGCCGGCCGCACGTTGAAGGCTCAGAGAATCCGGTACAACAGTCGCTCGACCCGCACGCGGCTGACACGCTTGAGAAACTTGCGTACGCCTTCGGGGTAGTTAGCGAGGGTGTCGAGTTCGTCATACTGGTTGACGCGCTGCGTGTTGCGCATCAAATGGGCGATTTCCGCTTCCCGTGGCTCGCTCCATCGGCCCTTTGGATCGTCGATCAGCAACGCGTTTTCCAGGTCCAGGTTGAAGGCGCGAGGGTTCAGGTTGTTGCCGGTCAGCAAGGTATAACGCTGGTCGACCCAGATGCCTTTGAGGTGGAAGGTGTTATCGCCGTGTTTCCACAGGTGCACATTGAGGCGGTGCTGGGCGATTGCCTTCTGATGCTTGTGGGCAAAGCGCCGCAGGCTGATTTCATAGAGATAGGGCAGGGCCGAGATCACCTTGAACGGCTCATCCGGATCGATGAAGAAGTCGTTGGCGGTCTTGTCGCCAATGATGATGTCGACCTGCACGCCGCGCTTGAGCGCCCGGTTGATCTCGCGGGTGACGGCCACCGGCAGGTTGAAGTATGGCGTGCAGATGGTCAGCTGGATCTTGCTCGACGCGATCAGATCGCAGATGGCGCGGTTGAGATTGTTGCGCGGGCCGACGCCGAGCAGCGGAATCACCCGCATGTCGCCGTTTTCCTTTTCGCCCGCCGAGGTGTCGTAGGCGGCGCGTTTCAGGTCGCCACGAAACGCTCGGATCTCGCTGCGCAAACTGCGTGAGCTGGGTGGCGATTGCAGATCGAGGCGGTGCACGGCCGGCGAAGAGAGTATTTCCCGCTGCACCAGATTCTGGAAAGCGTCGGCCAGTGCCGCGTTTTCGATCAGGTGATAACGGTCCAGACGGTATTTGTCGAGCTTGTGCAGGTAGACGTTGTTGATGCTCGCGCCGCTGTAGATCACGCAGTCGTCGATCACACTGCCCTTGAGGTGCAGCACCCCGAACAGTTCGCGGGTCTGCACCGGCACGCCGTAGATCGGCACTTCTTCATCGTATTCGAGGTTCTGCGCCTGATACCAGGTCGAGTTGCCGGGCTGGCGTCCGGCGCCGATCAGGCCGCGTTGTGCACGGAACCAGTCGACCAGCACCACCACATCCAGCTCCGGCCTCGCGGTTTTGGCGGCGTACAGCGCGTCGAGAATCTCCTGGCCGGCTTCATCCTGTTGCAGGTACAGCGCGATGATATAGATGCGTCGGGTGGCCGAAGCGATCCTTTCCAGCAGGCAGCGTCGATAGTCGGCGGCAGAAGGAACAATGGAGATTGCATCGCTCTGCAAGGCAAAACCACGAAGTGCTGCCAGGGTCGAGCGTCGGAAAGTGGACTGCATAGGCCTCTCGATGGGAAAACCAATAGCCTGTGAGCTTACACGACAGTCGCCCTCCTGTGGCTGTCGCCAACCTGTTTCAAAGCATTGCGCAACGCCACGGAAGCTCATGCGTGCCGGGGGCCTGACACTCCGGCGCAGTAACGCTTGTGTGGCGCCGCTCGATTATCACTTTTCACGTTTAAACAAATGATAAGCATTACCAGTAACATCTGATATCATTTCGCATCCACCCGATCGGCGATGTCCAGGACGGTTGCTTCCGATCTCATTCAACCTGTCTTCAGGACCTATTGATGAACTCACCATCGTTGCCGATGCGCCTTACGTTGCTCGCGTTTTGCTGTTCCATTGGATCTCCGGCCTGGGCCGCTGCAGAGGCTGCCACTCGGCAGGACGGCCCTGTGGTGCTGGGGGAGACCGATATCAGTGCCGACAAGTCCGACCCTCACGCGCTTGCGCCGGTTTATGCCGGCGGGCAGGTGGCGCGCGGCGGGCAACTGGGTGTTCTGGGCAATGCCGACATCATGGACGTGCCGTTCACCATGAGCAGCTACACCGAACAGTTGATCGAGGATCAGCAGGCCGAAACCGTAGGCGACGTATTGCTCAATGATGCATCGGTGCGTCAGTCGAGTGGCTATGCCAACGCTTCGAGTATCTTCGTCATTCGCGGCTTCAAGCTGACCACCGATGATATTTCCTATAACGGCCTTTACGGCGTACTGCCGCGCCAGATCATATCGGCCGATGCGCTGGAACGCGTTGAAGTGTTCAAGGGCCCCAATGCCTTCATCAACGGCGTGACCCCCACCGGTTCCGGGATTGGCGGCGGCGTGAACCTGCAGCCCAAGCGCGCGCAGGATACGCCGACGCGTCGTTTCACCACCGACATCAGCAACGACGGCCGGATCGGCGAGCATCTCGATCTGGGGCAGCGCTTCGGCGAAGGCAATCGCTTCGGCGCGCGTCTCAACCTGTCGCAGCGCGAAGGCGAGACCGGTGTCGAGGACGAAGAGCATCGCAGCAAGCTGTTCGCGCTGGGGCTTGATTACCGAGGTGACAACTTCCGTCTTTCCGGTGATTTTGCCTACCAGAAGCAGCGCATCAACCAGAGCCGCAACACGGTGTTTGTCGACAGCGCTCTGACCAGCGTGCCGCATGCTCCGGACTCGGATACCAATTACGCGCCGAACTGGACCTGGACCGAAACCGAAGACACCTTCGGCATGAGCCGTGCCGAGTACGATCTCAACGAGGACTGGACGCTGTACGCCGCAGCGGGCGCGAAGCACACCCGCGAGGTCGGCGTATATGGCTCGCCAACTGTCCACGATGCCGCAGGCAACACCACGGCCGCACCGTCTTTCATCCCGCACGACGAAGACAACAAGACCGCCATGGCCGGCATCAACGGCAAGCTGCAGACCGGTGCGGTCAGCCACAAGGTCAACTTCGGGCTCTCCGGCATCTGGACCGAGCAGCGCAGTGCGTATCTGTTCGGCGGCACCTCCAGCAACAACCTTTACGACCCTGTCTCCCAGGAGCGCCCGGCACTCGACAGTTTCACCGCAGGCGATCTGAATGATCCCGGCATTGTCGGCAAGAGCCGCATGCGCAGCGTCGCGCTCTCCGACACATTGGGTTTCTTCGATGATCGACTGCTGCTGACCGCAGGCCTGCGCCGCCAGCAATTGCGTGTCCAGGGGTATGAATACGGCAGCGGCCCGCGCAATGCGCTGTACGACGAAGCGATCACCACGCCGGTCTACGGGGTGGTATTCAAGCCCTGGCAATATGTGTCGTTCTACGCCAACCGCATCGAAGGTCTGGCGCAAGGTCCGACGGCTCCGAATACAGTCACCATCAACCCTGGCGAAGTTTTTGCGCCGTCGCGTTCAAAACAGGTGGAAGCGGGCGTCAAGCTGGACATGGGGACATTCGGCGCGAGCCTGGGCGTGTACCGCATCGAGCAACCGGCTGACGGCTACCAGGCTCTGGAAGGCACCGGGTCGCGTTATGTCCGTGACGGTCAGCAGCGCAACCGCGGCGTGGAGATGAACGTCTTTGGCCAGCCTGTCAGCGGCTTGCGTCTGCTGGCCGGTCTGACCCTGATGGACACCGAGGTGAGCGGTACGGACGGTGGCAGCAACGACGGCAATCGGGCCGTAGGTGTGCCGACCTTCCAGTTCAACGCGGGTGCCGATTGGGATATTCCGGGAATCGAAGGCGCGGCCATCAATGCGCGCATGCTGCGCACCGGTGGGCAATATGTCGATGCTGCCAACAACCTGAGCATCCCGACCTGGAACCGCTTCGACCTGGGCGCACGCTATACCTTCAACGTTGCACAAAAGGACGTGACCCTGCGCGCCAATGTCGAAAACCTGATGAACAAGGATTACTGGGAGTCCGCCTATGGCGGTTATCTGACTCAGGGCGAGCCTCGTACCCTCAAACTGTCGGGCACTATCGACTTCTGATTGACTGGCCGCATCGCCGGATGCGGCCAGCCGCTGGATCAGTAGCCGTTACGCTTCAGAATCGTTTCAATGCTTTCTTTCGCTGGCCGCCCGTAGAACTTCAACAGTTCGGCGGTGCGGTTGGTGAAGAAGCCGTCCGCGCCATCATGGCTGATCCGCTTGAAGTCCTCTGCGTCGTCCACCGTGTACGGGTGGATCACCATGCCTTTCTCGTGGGTCAGGTTGTTCATCCAGGGTTTGACCAGGTCCATATAGCTCTGGTCGCCACCCTTGGCCAGTTGCGACGAAGGGCCGGTGCCGATGGCGCCGTGGGCCTTGGCCCAGTCAATCCACTGCTCGAACTCCTGCGGTGATTTGACTTCCTGGGTCGCGTAATAGCTGGCCTTGTCCTTGGCCCCGGAGTCCTTGAACGCGACGCTGGATTTGGGCTCTATCGAGCCTTCGCCAATCCACAGCAGCATGACCTTGGGCACTTTCGGCATTTCTTTCTGCAGCAGTTCCAGGCTTTGCTTCTCGAACGTCTGCAGGACCACGCGTCCTGGCATGTGCGCGACATTGACATGGCCGGGCGCTGCCGCAGGGCGCTGTTCGAGCCAGCCGCGTTTGGCCAGCAGTTTCTTCAGGTCGGCTTCGACACCGGGAAACTTGTTCGGCACCTTGGTCTCGATGTACAGCCCCGGCTTGTTGGCGCCGCCCTCGGCGATGTCGATGACCTCATCCAGCGTCAGGATCTGCAACCCGTTGTAACTGTCGCGAGCCCTGTCCGGGTAAGCCTTGTTGAACCACGAGCCGGCATCCAGTTGCTTGAGCTCCGCCAGAGTGAACGTGCTGACCGGGTCTTTTACCCGGGTCGGAAACCGTCAGCGATGTTGGTGGTGCGTTCCAGCACGTCATCGTGCAGCGCTATCAGCACGCCGTCCTTTGTTCGCTGGATGTCCATTTCCAGGTAGTCAGCGCCCAGATCGCGCGCCAGGGTGTAGGCCGGGATGGTTTCTTCCGGTGCGTCGAACGAAGCACCGCGATGGGCGATCACCGCTGGCCAGGGCAGGCCGTATTTCTCGCTCAGCACCTTGCCTGGGGCGTCCGCCGCCGCTGCCATGCCTGACGACAGCATCAGGCCCGACATGACAGCCGCAGCCAAAAGGGTCTTTTTCAACAGGGTGGTGGGAAATCCTTGCATGGGCGGGTGTTTCCTTGTTTTTTGAGAAAGCCTGTTTTTATGAGCAGCCTGCGCGCCAGACCGTAGAGCCACTGGTCGCGTCACTGCACGCAACCATAACGCACTCTGCTGATTGCCAAGTCTGCTTGCGCATTAGTCTGTCCGGCAAATGCGTCCACTTTATGAATGCTCGGCGTGTTCGGGAAGGCTTTTTTCAGTTCCGGCGTCAGCGGCTCTGCACAAGCGCGTCGAGTCGCGTTAAGGTCAACGTTTTGCTGATCGAGCGGGAGCGCGCATGACAACGGTATTGGTGCTGGTCGAAAACCTGGACACGTATTTGCCGATTCTTGAAAGCAGCGGCTTTCAGTTGGTTCGCGCCCCGACGGCCGAACTGCGCGCCGAGGCGATTGCCACGCACGGGTCGAGCATCAGCGCAGTGGTGACACGCGGGCCGCTGGGATTTTTCGCCGAGGAAATGGATGCACTGCCGCAGCTGCGCATCATTTGCGTAAGCGGCGCCGGTTACGAGAAGGTCGATCTGCCTGCCGCACAGGCGCGGGGCATCGTCGTGACCAATGGTGCAGGCGTCAACGCCGCCACGGTGGCCGATCATACGCTGGCGTTGCTGCTGTCTTTGGTACGCGACATTCCGCAGGCCGATGCCTCGGTGCGCCGCAGCGAATGGCGCAAGGTGGTGCGCCCGTCGCTGGCAGGCAAGCGTCTGGGGATCGTCGGGCTGGGGGCGGTAGGGCTGGCGATTGCCAAGCGGGCAGCCGCCTTCGATATCGCCATCGGTTACCACAATCGCAAGCCGCGCACTGACTGCGATTACACCTGGCATGCGACAGCGCAGGCGCTGGCGGCCGCATCGGATTTTCTGGTCATCGCCACGCCCGGTGGCAGTGGTACGCAGCACCTGATCGACGCCCGAGTGCTTGAAGCGCTGGGCACTGACGGGTTTCTGGTCAACATTGCCCGCGCCAGCGTGGTGGATACCCAGGCGTTGGTCAGTGCACTGCAGAATGAGCAGATTGCCGGGGCTGCGCTGGACGTGTTCGACGATGAGCCGACAGTGCCGGACGTGCTCAAGACGCTGGATAATGTTGTGCTGACACCGCACGTGGCAGGCCTGTCCCCCGAGGCTTCGAGAGACAGTGTGCAGATGGTCAACGATAACCTGCTGGCGTTTTTCGCCGGGCAACCGGTGCTGACGCCTGTGACTGAATGAGCAACCGTGCACGCTTGCACGCGAGGCATTGCTGTAACGCCCATTCTGCTGGTTTTGCTGCCTGTTTATAGTCCGCCCGGGCTGTACGACATCAAACAGGGAGCAGGGCATGGGCAAAGCAGACAATACAGGCGACGGGATACGGATCGGTCTGATGGGCGACTTCAGTGCGGATGTCCCTGCGCATCAGGCCATTCCATTGGCCTTGCAGAGAGCTGCGGATGCCGCGCAGGTGCCGGTCGGTTTCGAATGGTTGCCGACGCCGCGGATCGGCAGCGGTGCGCAACTCGCCGAATTCGATGGGCTGTGGTGTGTTCCGGCCAGCCCGTATCGGGATATGCAGGGCGCGTTGACGGCCATTCGTTTCGCTCGCGAGCATCGGGTGCCGTTTCTGGGTACGTGCGGAGGCTTTCAGCACGCGTTGCTCGAGTATGCCCGCCACCAGCTGGGCTGGGCAGACGCCGAACATGGCGAAACGGCGCCGGATGCGGCAAACGTGATCATCGAGCCACTCAGTTGCTCGCTGGTTGAATCGGTGGCAGCGATCCAGTTGCAACCCGACACGCTGATTGCCCAAGCCTATGGCAGGCTCGACATCGAAGAGCGCTATCACTGCCGCTACGGCCTGCGCCGCGAGCTGGAGTCGGCGCTGTTCGGCGAGCACCTGAAAGTCAGTGGGCGCGGTCTCGAGGGCGAAGTGCGCTGCATGGAGTTGCAGGGGCACCCGTTTTATGTCGCCACACTGTTCCAGCCCGAGCGAGCTGCGTTGCAGGGTCAGACGCCTCCTGTGGTGGTCGCGTTCGTCCGCGCCTGCCTGAGCAACCCGGCATGATGGCCACGCGGTTTGCCACGCCTTACTTCGCCGTGGTGTTCACCTCGTTGCGTACGCCTGACGATGATCAGGCGTACGCCGAGGCGGCGCAGCGCATGGTCAGCCTGGCCCGACAACAGCCAGGCTTTCTGGGCGTGGAGTCGGCGCGCGGTGACGACGGCCTGGGCATCACCGTGTCCTACTGGCGCGATGAAGCCGCGATTCTGGCCTGGAAACAGCAGGCCGATCATGCCCAGGTCCGCGAGCAGGGACGTTCGCGCTGGTATCAGGCGTTTACCACGCGAATCTGCCGGGTCGAACGTGACTACGCGTTCGACGCTTAACCATTCAGGGCATTACCGGTGGCACATAAGCCAGCGTGGTGCCCAGTGCCCAGAGCAGAAACAGCACCAGCGGCGTGTGGACCAGCAGCTGTACGAACGAGAAGCCTATCAGGTCACGCGCCTTCAAACCCAGTACGCCCAGCAGTGGCAGCATGTAGAACGGGTTTATCAGGTTGGGCAGGGCTTCGGCTGCGTTATAGATCTGTACTGCCCAGCCGAGGTGATACTGCAGGTCGTTGGCGACTTGCATCACGTAGGGCGCTTCGATGATCCATTTGCCGCCGCCTGACGGAATGAAAAAGCCCAATATGGCCGAATAGACCCCCATCAGAATTGCGTAAGTGTCGTGCGAGGCAATGCTGGTGAAGAACGTCGAGATGTAATGCGCCAGGGTTTGCGCATCGCCGCCCTTGACCGTGGTCAGCAGCGCTGCGATCGAACCGTACAGAGGGAATTGAATCAGCACACCGGTGGTGGTGGGCACCGCCCGCGCGACGGCGTCGAGAAAACTGCGCGGCCGCCAGTGCAGCAGAGCACCGAGCATGATGAACAGGAAGTTGTAGGTGTTGAGTCCGGAAATCGCCGTGATCGCCGGTTTGCTCGAAAACTCGTTGAACAGCCAGCCAACGCCCAGCACCACCATCAGGATGATCAGCAGCGGGCTGTATTCCAGCCATTCCCCAGGCCGTGTACGAGGCGGCAGTGGCGGCAGGTTGAAGGCCGGGTCGACACCGCAGGCCTTGGCGTCGCGGGCGCTGTTCGGGCCGGGCGCGGTGGCGTAGGCAACGATCAGTGAGATGACCACCAGCGCGGCGAGCATGACCCCGGATTGCCAGAGAAAGATGGTTTGTGTGAACGGGATCACGCCGGTAATCGCCAGGATCGACGGCGGCAGACTGGCCGGGTTGGCCTGCAATTGCGCGGCCGAAGACGATAATCCCAATGCCCAGACCGCACCCAGGCCCAGATAGGCGGCGGCGCCGGCTGCGCGGTAATCCATGCGCAGGTCAGTGCGGCGGGCGAGGGCACGTACCAGCAGGCCGCCGAACACCAGTGAAAGGCCCCAGTTGAGCAGCGAAGCGAGCATGGATATCAGCGCCACCCAGGCCACGGCCGAACGACCGTTGCGTGGCACCCGGGCCAGGCAGTCGATCAGGCGTACCGCAGGCGGTGAGCTGGCGACCACGTAACCGCCGATGACCACGAAGGCCATCTGCATGGTGAATGGGATCAGGCTCCAGAACCCGTCACCGAACGCCTTGGCAGCCTCGGCCGGGCGTGCGCCGATGGCCAGCGTCGCCAGCGTGACGATGACCACCGCAAATGCGGCAAATACCCATGAGTCAGGAAACCAGCGTTCAGCCCACGCGGCGCAGCGCAAGGCAAATCGGGCGGAGCGGCTTTCTTCTATGTTGGCGGCCATCTGGGGCACCTCTTTTTGTAATTATTATCGGGGAGTGACTTAAGCAGCCGACTATTGCGGACGCAGAGCGTCCAGAACGGCGTTCCCAGGCCGGAGCTTGGGAACGAGTATCGTGCCAATTCTCCGCGTTGGCATGCATTTCGTGACGCTCTGCGTCATACCTTTGCGCAGGCCACACGGGCGTGTGGCAACGAGAGGCGCATCAAAGACGCCTGACTCAGAAACTCATCTCGATCACGTCATCCGGCACGATCAGCTTGCCTGCGGTTTTGGCCACGATTTCTTCCACGCTGACCCCCGGTGCGCGTTCGCGGAGGATGAAAGCGCCGTTTTCGATTTCGAGGTAGGCCAGATCAGTCAGCACCTTGCGGATGCAGCCTGCGCCGGTCAATGGCAGGCTGCAACGGGTGAGCAGTTTGGATTCGCCGTCCTTCGACGCGTGGGTCATGGTGACGATGATGTTGTCGGCACCCGCCACCAGGTCCATCGCGCCACCCATGCCCTTGACCAACTTGCCGGGGATCATCCACGAAGCAATGTTGCCCTCGATATCCACCTCGAAAGCGCCGAGCACCGTCAGGTCGACATGGCCGCCACGGATCATGGCAAAGGATTCGGCCGACGAGAAAATGGAAGCGCCGATGCGCGCGGTGACCGTCTGCTTGCCGGCATTGATCATGTCCGCGTCGATGGTGTCTTCGGTGGGGAAGGCGCCCATGCCCAGCAGGCCGTTTTCCGACTGGAGCATGACGTCGATGTCATCGGGCACGTAGTTGGCCACCAGGGTCGGAATACCGATGCCAAGGTTCACGTAATAGCCATCCTTGAGTTCACGGGCGACACGTTGAGCCATTTGTTCGCGGGAAAGTGCCATCGTCTGAAGCCTCTTTATTGTTGTACGGCCAAGGCTGCGCTATCAGGGTTTTCTGACGGTGCGCTGTTCGATGCGTTTTTCGAAAGTGCCCTGAATGACCCGGTCGACGTAGATGCCGGGGGTGTGGATCTGGGTCGGCAGCAGCACGCCGGGCTCGACGATTTCCTCGACCTCGACCACGGTGATCCGTCCGGCGGTGGCCACCACCGGGTTGAAGTTCTGTGCGGTATGACGATAGATGACATTGCCAAAGTGGTCGGCTTTCCAGCCCTTGATCAGGGCGAAGTCACCGGTAATGGCCTCTTCCAGAATCACGTTGCGGCCGTTGAACTGGCGGGTTTCCTTGCCTTCGGCGACCGGCGTTCCGTAACCGGTTGCGGTATAGAACGCCGGAATGCCCGCGCCACCGGCACGCAGTTTTTCCGCCAGGGTGCCTTGTGGCGTGAGTTCGACTTCCAGCTCGCCGCTGAGCAGCTGTTTTTCGAACAAGGCATTCTCGCCGACGTAGGACGAAATCATTTTGCGGATCTGCCGGTCTTCCAGCAGGATGCCGAGTCCGAAGCCGTCAACGCCGCAGTTGTTGGAAACCACGGTCAGGCCCTTGATGCCCATGCGCTTGATCTGCGCGATCAGGTTTTCCGGAATGCCGCACAGGCCGAAGCCGCCGCAGAGTACCGTCATGTCGTCGGTCAGCCCGGCAAGAGCTTCTTCGTAGGTCGCTACTCGTTTATCGAGTCCAGCCATGATGATCCGCCTTTTATAGTTGTTGACCGACAGTCGCACTGCCGGAGGATCGGGTGATCTGCATCTTCTCTCGGCAGGACTGATTTGTTAATTTTGTTTTTCTGATAAATTCATAAGAAAAGCAAATATATGAACGTCAAGCAGCTTCGCGCTTTTCTGGCCGTCGCGCAGTACCTGAGCTTCGCTCAGGCCGGCGAGCGACTCAACGTGTCGCAGCCGGCCTTGAGCCTGACGATCAAGAGCCTCGAGGAGGACCTTGGCGGACAGCTGTTGACGCGCACCACGCGCAACGTCGGTCTGACGCCCGAAGGCGAAACCCTGTTGCCGCTGGCGCGCCAGTTGCTGGCCGACTGGGACAACACCGAAGAACTGCTGCGTCAGCGTTTTACCCTGCAAACGGGCCGGGTATCGGTGGCCGCCATGCCGTCGTTTGCCGGCAACCTGCTGCCAGCGGCCTTGAAGGTGTTTCGCGGGCGCTACCCGCGCGTCAATGTGGCGGTGCATGACGTGATCAATGAGCAAGTGCTGGAAATGGTCCGCCATCGCCGTGTCGAACTGGGTATCGGCTTTGAGCCCGAGTCGAACAGTGCCCTGTCGTTCACCCCGTTCTATATGGATCGCTTCGTCGCCGTGGTGCCACGGGAGTCGTCGCTGTCCGAGCGGTGTGAGGTCACCTGGGAAGAACTGCTGCGTGAAGACTTCATCGCCCTGCAACGCCCGTCGGCGGTGCGTTTGCTGCTGGAGCAGGCTATCGAGCCGCGCCACGGCAAGCTGGCGGTCGCGTTCGAGAGTCATCAGTTGTCGACCATCGGGCGCATGGTTGCCAATGGTCTGGGCGTCAGCGCGGTGCCGTCACTGTGCATCGGGCAGATGCAGGAACTGGGGGCCTGCTGCGTAGCGCTGGTGGAGCCGCTGATCGAGCGGCGCATCGGGCTGATGATGCTCGCCGATCACAAGCTTTCAGCGGCGGCTCAGGCGTTGCGCGAGGTGTTGATCGAGAATGCTCGCAACAGTCGATAGCGACTATCACGGCGGATGATTTTTGCTGCGTCAGGGGCAGGCGTAACCTTGCTTCATTCCTGAAATGAAGCCGACCGGAGGCCCCTGATGAACCGTATGCTTGCCCTTGCCCTTGCGCTTGTCCTGACATTCACTGTTGCGCTGGTTTCCGGCTGCTCCACTCACCACGCTGTCGAGCAGCGCGCGTTCAGTGCTGAAGAAAGCCATCAACTGGCCCTTGAAGATCTCAACCGTCGCGGCCTGTCATTTGATGATTATCAGGCACGCAAGGCGCAATTGATGGCGGATCCGCAGCTCCAGCAGGCGCGGGACTTCGATGAAAAAGGCGAAACCAGCGTTGACCTGGGGGTCATGGGGCAGCAGCCACAAGGTTAACAGTCTGCCTGAAAAGGGTTTTACGTAAAAACTGTACTGCTGCAATTGGCCTTTAACTGTCCGTGTGTTTCCTGCAACGCCTTCGATAGGGTGAGTACCTGACTCACTGATCCGGACAGGCAGCATGTTTCTCTCTTTCGATTTGCTTCTGGCGTTCACGCTCTTCGCGTTCGTCACCTCCATTACTCCCGGCCCCAACAACATGATGCTGCTGGCCTCGGGCGTGAATTTCGGTTTCAGTCGCACCCTGCCGCACATGCTGGGTATCAGTGTCGGTTTTTTCGTTCTGGTGCTGGCCGTCGGCTTCGGTCTGGGCAGTGTGTTCAAGGCCTGGCCGGTTCTCTACACCATCCTGCGCTACGTGGGCGCTGCCTACCTTCTGTACCTGGCCTGGAAAATCGCCACGTCGGGGCCCGCGTCCGATAAGGTCGACAGCCAGGGCAAGCCGCTGAGTTTCATGAGCGCCGCGCTCTTTCAATGGGTCAATCCCAAGGCCTGGATCATGGCGATCGGCGCGATCAGCACCTACACCCCCATGCAGGGCTACTTCTACAATGTGCTGGTGATTTCGGCAGTGTTTGCGCTGATCAACCTGCCCAGCGTGGGCGTCTGGGCAGGCTTTGGCAGTTTGCTGCGCAACGTTCTGCGTGATCCGCTCGGGTTACGTATTTTCAACGGCGTGATGGCAGCGCTGTTGGTGGCCTCGTTGTATCCGCTGTTTATCGAGCATTGATGCCGAGGCTATTCCGCGGATCTACAACGCCAGTTGCAAATGCCCGCCAGCCTGCTTGTGACGCGCCTGCAAGCGGCGTTGCAGGCCGTGGTGGAAATGTTCCAGCCCTTCATGCAGGCGCTCGGTGAGAAGTTCGTCCAGCGTACCGCCTTGTTCGTTGTCGTCGTAGCTGACCTGGGTATCGATGGCGAAGATGCCGTGCAGCACTTCCTGCGACTTGAGCGCCGACAGCACCGGTTTGAGCGCGTAATCCACGGCCAGCATGTGCGCGATACTGCCGCCGGTGGCCAGCGGCAAGACCACTTTGCCATGCAGCGCGCGCTCGGGCAGCAAGTCGAGCAGGGTTTTCAGTGCGCCGGAAAATGACGCCTTGTACACCGGCGTACCGATCAGCAGGCCATCGGCCTGGCTGACCGCTTCGATCAATTCCAGCACCTGCGGGCTGTCGAAACGGGCGAAAAGCAGGTCCTCTGCATTGAAGTCGCGTATGCGCAATGTGGTGACTTCAACGCCGTGGCTCTGCAGCCAGCGGCTGGCGTGGGCCAGCACAACGCCGGAACGGGATTTTGGGGAGGGGCTGCCTGAAAGTGAAACGACGCGCATGTGGGATGTCCTTGCGATAAGCGTAAACCTGCAAAGCAGCTTATGTGCCAGCCTCTTTGTGTGGCTGGCTATGGCCCGCAGCTATTGGGTCTGCGTGTATTGCATGCAGGGGGAGAGAGTTCGCCGCGCTGATGCAAAAGCCGTCAACTGTCGAACAGCTGTTGCTCTGGCAACAGTCTGACGCGGTGTGACAGGCAAAAAAATCCCTGCACAACCGCGTGCAGGGAGATGGGTGAACGGCCGTCCGGGTCAGTTGCGAAAGGCCGCACCGGTCTGTATCACACTGGCCGAGCCGAGCAACTGGCTGATGAAGCGGCTCCAGCGGGTGATATCGGCAGGGCCGACGAACACCACATCCTGCGCCTTGAGCTCGAACTGCCCCGCCAGCAGGTAGGCAGTGGGCTTTTTCGCATTGAGGTGGTAGACGGTGGAAGGCGCCTGGGCAAAGTTTTCCGCACCGCGTATGACGTACACCGCATCGCCGTCTGCGCTGTCCGGGCTGAGGCCGCCGGAGTTTCCCAGCGCTTCGAGCAGGGTCAGGCGGGTGGTGCCGAACGAGATCACCTGAGGGTTACGGACCTCGCCCAGCACGTAGATCTTGTTTCGCGAGTTGCTGTTCAGGTGCAGGTAATCGCCGTCCTTGAGGAAGATCCGGCTCAGTTGCGAATCCCGGCGGTTCAGCGAGTCGATATCGATCAGGTAATCCTTGCCCTCCCGGCGCAGGGTCAGCCCGGCCAGGTTGGCGTCGGTCAGGTCGACGCCGGCGACACTCACCGCCTGCACCAGGCTCAACGGAATATTGGTAATCGGTTGCGGGCCTGGGACCTTGAAAGAACCGGACAACAGTATTCGCTGGCTGTTGTAGCGCAGCACTTTGACGTCGACCTTGACCTCGGTGTATTGCGGCGCCAGGCCCATGCGCAACTGCTCACGAACCTCGCTGACCGTTCTGCCACTCGCGCGGATTCTGCCTACATAGGGGAAGTAGAGCGTGCCGTCGTTGAGCACTTCCCGGGTGTTGGCATCCAGTTGGTCCTGTGAGCCCGGCGCGGTCAGTTCGGGGTGTTCGAACACGGTGACCAGCAAGGTATCGCCAGCACCGATCACGTATTCCGGAGTTCTGTAGTCCAGCAGCGCCTGCGGCAGGGCCTTGGCCTCTGCGGTGGCGCGCAGTTGCTGTTGCTGCAGGGTTTTCGGGGTGACCTCGATCAACTGTGCCCGGGGCTCGTCAGGTTTGTCGAGGGTGACGTCATCCGGCGTCATATGTTGCCCCGGCGCGAATGCACAGCCTTGCAGCGCCAGACTGACCAGCAGTAACGCAGTAACGCTTCGATTCATGACGTTTTTCCTTTCATGGGATTGCTCCGTTCGTGTTGCGTACCGAGGGTGTTGGGTGTGTGCTCGGGGCAGCGCCGGCATCAGAAGGCGTTCTTGTTGACGAACCCCTTGAGCAGCGTCAGCAGAATGATTTTCAGGTCCAGCCAGATCGACCAGTGCTCGATGTAGTCCAGGTCGAATTCGACGCGCATGCGCATCTTGTCCAGCGTGTCAGTTTCGCCGCGCCAGCCGTTGATCTGCGCCCAGCCGGTGATGCCGGGCTTGACCTTGTGGCGCAACATGTAGCCGCTGACCTGCCCGCGGTACTGCTCGTTGTGGGCAATGGCATGGGGGCGAGGGCCGACGATGGACATGTCGCCGTGCAGCACATTGAAGAACTGCGGCAGTTCATCCAGCGACGTGCGTCGCAAAAAACGGCCCAGCGGCGTTACCCGCGCGTCGTTGCGCGTCGCCTGAAGCACCCCGTCGGTGTTCTCCTGGACGCGCATGCTGCGAAATTTCCAGACCATGATCGAGCGGCCGTCCAGCCCGTAGCGGCGCTGGCGGAACAGCACCGGGCCGGTCGAGGTGAGCTTGATGGCTGCCGCGATGGTCAGCAGCGGCACAGCGATCAGCAACAGAATCAGGCTCGACAGCACGATGTCTTCGGCACGTTTGGCCAGGCTCCAGGCACCGTCCATGGGCGAGTCGAAAATGCTGATGCTGGCCAGGCCGTTGATGCTTTCACTGCGCGCATGCAGCAGGTCGAACATGAACACATCCGGAATCAGGTACACCGAGGCGGTGGTGTCGCTCAGGCCGGTAATCAACTCGCGCAGTTGCGGTTCGGCGCTGAAGGCGAGGGTGATGTACACCTTGTCGATCCGGCCTGCGCGGGCATCGTCGATCAACTGCTGCAGATCACCCAATACTGGCGGGCGGCGCTTGTGCGCCTGCAGATTCATCTGCTGCGGGTGCGTGTCGTAAAAGCCCAGCAGGATCAGGCCCATCCAGGGCGCCAGGGCGATGGACCGGGCCAGCCGCTCGCCGACCTGCCCGGTGCCGACGATCGCCACCCGACGCGTGTTGAAGCCACGCCGACGCAACGTGTGCAGGGCTAGACGAATCAGCAGCCGGTAGCCGCACAGCACGGCGAGTGCCAGCGCAAACCAGCTCATCTGGCCGTTATCGGGCAATTGCGTCTGGTTGAGCAGCAGGCTGTTCAGCGACAGCAGGGTGATGAAGGTCATCGCCCAGTAACTGAAGACTTTGGTCAGCTCGCGCAGAATGCGCTCGCCGCGCCATGAGCCATACAACTGGTGATACTCGCTGACCCAGTGAAAGACCAGCACCGCGAGGAAAATGTGCGACCAGGCCTCTGTGCTGTCGGTGACCGTCAGCCCGGTTTGCCAGTAACCGATCAGCACGATGACGGTCAGGTCCAGCAAGCGATGGGCGAGTGAAAGCGCTGACTGGTGGGCACGCAGAATGCCGCGGACTGAAGTACGCATGGGAAGGGCTCGCTCAGACGGTTTTCAGGGAGACAACACGGCCCGGCAGTTCGCTGCCCAGGCCAGGCGATGCCTGGGCGACCCATGGCGACTGAGGCAGGCGCGCCAGATGGATCCCGCTTGAGACGGTCAGACGGTCCTCGACGAAGGCCTTGATCTCCTGCTCGAAGCGCGCGACCGAAAACCGCTCGGCATTGGCCCGGCAGGCCTCGGGAGAGATGCGTGATTGCGCCGCTTCGAATTCGCCGATGGCGGCGATCAGTGATGCGACCGTTTGCTGTCGGTAGAACACGCCGGTCGGTTGCGGGTGATCCAGGCCGTGCACGGTCTCCATGACGCCGCCCTTGGCGAAGGCGATGACCGGCGTGCCGCAGGCCTGGGCCTCGACCGGGCTGATGCCGAAGTCCTCCTCGGCGGCAAAGACAAACGCTTTGGCGCTGCGCATGTGCTCGAGCAGCACGTTACCTGGCTGAAAACCCAGCAGCGTCACGTTGCTCACCTGGCTGGCAATGGCCTGCGCCTTGGCCAGGTCCGGTCCGTCGCCGATCATGATCAGGCGCTTGTCAGGCATCGCGGCGAAGGCTTCGACGATCATCGGCATGCGTTTGTAAGGCACCATCCGTGAGGCGCAGAAGTAGAAGTCCCCGCGCGCGCCTTGGGCAGTGAAGCCGAGCGTGTCCACGGGCGGGTAGATGACGGTGGAGTCGCGTCGATAGGCCTTGCTGATGCGCGCACCGATAAACCCGGAATTGGCGATGAAGGCATCCACACCGGTCGACGTGCGCTGGTCCCACAGGCGAATGTAATGCAGGATCAGACGTGCCAGACCACCCTTGATGCCCTTGTTCATCCCTGACTCCTGAAGGTACTGGTGCTGCAAGTCCCAGGCATAGCGGATCGGCGAGTGCACATAACTGATGTGCAATTGGTCCGGGCCGCACAGCACGCCCTTGGCCACTGCGTGGCTGCTGCTGATGATCAGGTCATAACCGGACAGATCCAGTTGCTCGATGGCCAGCGGCATCAGCGGCAGGTAGCGCGCATAGTGTTTGCGGGCGCCGGGCAGCTTCTGGATGAACGTCGTTCTGGCGGCCTTGCCGTGCAGGTGCGCGCGGTCCTGATCGCTGAGGAAGTCGATGACGGCAAACAGGTCCGCAGCGGGCCAGACGTTGATCAGTGATGCAAGCACGCGCTCGGCACCGGCGTAACTCACCAGCCAGTCGTGGACGATAGCGATTTTCATGGGCGTTCCTTGCTGTAATGGCCCGCGCTACTGCGGACGCGACGGCGCGCATCCTGGCGTTGCTGTTGTGGAGTCAGGGTTTGCCGGTGGACGATTCGGCGGTGACGTCCAGTCTGCTTTGCTGCGCGGGGTCGGACGCCAGCAACGTGTCGATGCGCTGGGAAAGGCGTTGCGCGGAAAGCTCCCAGGAAAAGCGCTGCACGTTTTGCAGGCCTTGTACACGCAGGGCGTTACGCAAGGGCGCATCCAGCAGAATGCGCTGCATGGCTGCGGCCATGTGGCTGACGTCCAGCGGGTCGAAATACAGCGCACTGCCTTGCAGAACCTCGGGGATCGATGCGGCATTGGCCGCCAGCACCGGGCAGCCGCAGGCCTGGGCTTCGAGCGGCGGGATGCCGAAGCCCTCGTAAAGCGAAGGGAACACGAACGCGGTCGCGCCCTGATATTGCTCGATCAATTCGGCATCACTGAGACGACCCAGAAAACGGATGCGCGGGTCACGGCAGGCGAGGTGCTGCAGGTTCGGGTCGGCGAACAGCGCGCTGGCTGCGCCGACAATGTGCAGTTGCAGATCCGTGTGGCCACGCAGGCTGAGAAAGGCCTGAATCATCCGCCTGAAATTCTTGTGCACGGCCGGTGAGGACACGGCCAGCAGGTAGTTCGGCTGACCTACAGCGGTCGACCCCGGTATGAAATCGTCGCTGACCGCAGCCGGTACGACGAGCACCTTGTCTTCTGCGTAGCCATAGAACGAGGATATTTCTTTGCGCGAGAAGTGGCTGCCGGTGATCAGCGTTTTGGCGCGCGACAGCAGGATCGGGGTGATGGTCCGATAGGCCAGCCGGAACAGCCGGGTGTAACTTTGCGGGTAGCGCACATAGTTGATGTCGTGGTGAGTCGCAATCTGGTTGCCATACAGCATGGGCCCGGTGTTGCTGATCGAGATCAGCAGCGGACTGCCCCGACGTTTCAGGTACAGCGGCAGGTCGATCTGCTCCCACGCATGCCCGGTGGAGCGCCCGATGCAGTGCGCCTCCAATGCGCTGGCGCAGTCATGCCGTCTGATGTTGTGCGGGGTAACGAATAGCAGATCGTCGCGCAGTCGCTTCAGCGCTCGGCACATCTGCTCTGCGTAGCGCTGTACACCACTGATGTCCTGGGTAAGAAACCGTGCATTGATGAAAATCATCTTGAGCATCCTGCTGATGAAGGTGAGCTGATGGGTGCCACACCGTGTCCGTGATGTCGTCAAAGGGGGCGATTGCGCCCGTTCGCTGTGCTACGTGCTGCGGTCCTGCAAGGTCTGGGCAAAAATGCTTTCGTACTGGTCCAGCATCAGGTCCAGATTCATCAACGACGCGACGCTGCTGCGTGCCTGGCTGCCAAGGCGTGCCAGCAGTTCGGGCTGCTGATGCAGCCTGAGCATCGCCAGCCCCAGTGAGTCAGGATCATCGGGGCTGCACAGCAAGCCATTGAGCGGTTCCTGAATGATTTCCGTGAGCCCGCCCATGCGGCTGGCGATGACCGGCAGCGAGTGCGCGCATGCCTCGACCGCGACCATGCCGAACGGCTCATTCCACAGGGAAGGCACAATCGCCACATCGATCTGGCGATAGAAGTTCTCGGGTCTCTGAAAACCGACGAAACTGATGTCGGGGGACGTGACCATGGCTTTGAAGCGCTTTTCGTCAGTCGACTGTCCGCGCCCGGCAATCTGCAGGGTGGCTTTGAACGGCAGGCGCTGGAACTGCTCGATCAGCCACTCCAGCCCCTTGTTGGTCGACAGGGTGCCCAGGTAACCGAAACGCAACGGTGCGTCATTGACAAGTGCCTTGGGCTGCTCGCGAAGCGCTGGCGTAAACGGGCTGGCGTTATGCACCACATAGCCTCTGGCATGCTTGAAATAATCCTGCTCCCGCAGCGTGTCGAGCATGAAGCGGCTGACACCGACCACCGCGCTGACCTGTTTCGACTGGTGTGCATGCTGACTGCGCAACCGTGTGCACGTCGTGCAGCGGCGCTGACAGCTTTTGCCCTTTCTGAACATCGTGCTTGCCGGGCACAGCAAGTAAAAGTCGTGCAGCACCTGCACGATCGGGCAATTGGCCTGGGTGATCTGGTCCCATGCCGAGACCGACCAGCCCGTCAGGTTATGGCACACCACCAGTTCCGGCTGCTCCAGCTCCATCACGCGCTCCACGTACTCACGCATGCCTGCGTTGTAGCGATCGCGCCAGTGCCAGGCAAAGCGCGCCAGACGGCCCGGACGCTGGGCGATGAAGTGCCAGTAACGGTTAAGCAGGCCGGCTCGATAGACCTTGACCCGGTTGACCTCCGCCAGTTGCAAGCCAGGTCGGTCAGTGGTGGCCAATACCGCGACGCTGTGCCCGCGCTGCTGCAAGCCCTCGACGGTACGTTGCAGAATGATTTCTGCGCCGCCGCCGATATCGGGCGCGTAGAGGCTGTTGATGAAAAGGATTTTCATAGCGGGTAGGCCCTGTTCAGGCCCAGCCTGCCGGCTTCGCCCTCGCGAATGGCGTCGTTGAGCAGGTCCAGACGCTGCACTGCGCCACAGCGCCAGGCATACAGGTTCAGCAGGCAGAGAAAAACCCAGCGATTGAGCCGATAGCTGATTGGGGAGGCCGCCCAGACATGTTTGTCGAACCAGGCCTGATTGCGCGCTGCGTAGTAGGCGCGCAGATCCGATCCGCCCAGCAGGTAGCTTTCATAGACATTGCGGGTACGTGCCTTGATGTTCCAGGAGTCTTCCAGATCGTCCAGCCGCGCATCGGGCACCAGAAACAGCTTTCCGCCACCGTCGGTGATGCGCCAGGTGTATTCGCTGTCATCGCTGTACAGCTTGAGAGCATCCAGCGGCAGGCCGATCTTTTGGTAAAGGCTGCGATGGGCAAGCAGCCCGCCGTAAGTGGCAAAAGGCAGTTGCACGTGTTCCGGCATCAGCCGGGTGGCATCGGGCTTTCCCCACGGCAGGCGTCGCCAGATCTTGTACGGCAACTGTGCGATGTGAAAGCCGAAGAAGCTTGAGCGCCGCTGGATCGCATATTGCAGCGGCACACCTGCGGCGATGTCGGCTTGATGCGTGGGGCGAAAGCCGAGCACCGCGCAGTTGTCCTGGCCGTCGATGAGTTGCCGTTCACGCAAGGATCGATGCAATGCCTCGATGGCATGCGCGGTCGGTGCGTTATCGTCGTCCATCAGCCAGATGCAGTCGTCTCCGGTTTGCAGCGCGGCGTTAATGCCCACCGAGTAGCCATTGGCCGAGCCGGTGTTGTGCGGCAGCCAGATCACCTGAACCCGATCGGGCCACTCATCGCATAGCGCTTGCAGTGGCGCGGTGGAAGCATTGCTGACAACGATCACGCGGCCAATCAGCGGGCTTTCCAGCGAGCGGCTGATCAGGGTGTGCAAATAGCTGAAACGGTCACCATAGGTGAGCGTCACCAGGGTGGTCTGACGCGGCATGGTGCGATTCCGAGGCTGGTGAAACAGGCGTGCGACGCATGCTTTCAGTACACGTCGTGCGGCAGGTTGCGGCGGGTTCGAGCGCTAGGCGCTCGCCTCGATTCGCGACAGGCTGCTGATCGGCAACACCACTTTTTGCTGACGTTGCAGCATATTGAGCAGGATCACCGCGCGCTGCGCGCCATCTTCACTCAGAAAGATGGCCTCGACTTCACCCCAGCTGGCATGGGTGATCAGCACCGCGTCCCCCTGGGTAAACTGTGTTTTCGGCGCGGGTGTGGCGAGTCGTTGGCGGATCTGCTCGATCAGATGATCCCGAACCGGGACCGGATGACCACCGAAAGTCACGATGCGCGAGACGCCGCGGGTGGAGCGAATCGGGTACCAGTTGTCCTGCACCTGATCCATGTGAATGAACAGATAACCGGGGAACAAGGCCTCGCCGGCCTGAACCCTGGTGCCGGGTTTTTTTGCATCGGCCTGTAACGGTCGATAGCACTCGAACTGCTGACGCCGCAAATGTTCTTCGGCGCGGGCTTCCTGCCGTGGTTTGGTCTGGATCAGGTACCAGCGGACATCCTGGTCGGAGTGGGACATGGTTAATTCCTTTTAAATGAAACAGCTCGGTCAGCGGCAAGCAGCGCCCCGGCTATCGGGGCGCGGGGTGGTAGTTGTAGCCGTAGGCGGCGCAGTCGTAGTCGGAGGTCGTGGCCTTGCGCACCACCGCGTTGAAAATGGCGCCCTTGATCAGAATTCCGTTCTGACCCAGACGGCGTTTGCTGGCTTCGATTTCCTGGACGGTGGTCATGCCAAAGCGCGCCACCAGCAGGCAAGTGCCCGCCTGACGGCCCACCAGCGTCGCATCGGTCACGGCCAGGATGGGCGGGGTGTCGATCAGAATCAGGTCATACAGCGGCGACAGTTCGGCAAGCATCTTGTGGAAGTTGTCATGCATCAGCAGCTCCGAGGGGTTGGGCGCGGCGAAACCACAGGAGATGAAATCCAGATGCCGGACACGGGTGCTGTTGATGACCTCGGTACAGCGCAGACGCGCCGCCAGTGTGTCGGACAGCCCGTGTTTGGGTTGCAGACCGAAGAGGCGATGCAGGTAGCCTTTGCGCATGTCGGCATCGATCAGCAGGACCCGTTTGCCGGTCTGAGCAATGATGGTCGCCAGATTGCTCGACACAAAAGACTTGCCGGCACCCGGTGTCGGGCTGGAGATCATCAGCACGTTGTTACGCGCTTCAAGCATGGCGAAGTGCAGGCTTGTGCGCAGGCTGCGCAATGACTCGATCGCCAGCTCGGCGGGCGCGGCAATGCTCAGCAACTTCGACTCCTGGCCGGCATGGTCGCGCTTGTCCAGATGCTCCTGTTGGCGCGAGTGCGGCAGCGACGCGTAGACCGGCATGCCCAGATTTTCAATGCTCTCGGCGCTTTCGATGCCGCGATAGAACGCCTGGCGCACGAAAACCATGGTCATCGCGACCAGCGCGCCGAGCAGCGTGGCAATCAGCACGATCAGTGTTTTCATCGGTTTGACGGGTCTTTCGACATTGGTGTCGGCGTTATCGATGACCCGTACGTTGCCGATGTTGCCGGCGCGCAGAATGTCCTGCTCCTGGCTTTTGTTGAGCATCAGTGTGTAGGTCTGGCTGATGACCTGCATATCACGGGTCAGGCGCAACAACTCCTGCTGGGTCATGGGCAGCGCGTCGATTTTTTTCAGCAGGCCCTGGCGCTGTTGTTCCAGCTGGTTCATCTGGCTCATCAGGCTGCGATAGGTCGGGTGCTCGCGGGTATACAGCCGTTCCAGTTCGACGCGTTTGAGTTTCAGTTCCGACAGCATTGAGTCGAGACTGACCACTTGGTCAAGCACCCCCTTGGTTTCGATACTCAGGTCCACCGACCGGGCGCTGGTCTGGAAGGTATTCAGTGCGGTTTCCGATTCTTCGAGCTGCTTGCGTACGGCGGGTAACTGCGAGCGCAAAAACTGCAGTCGCTGGGCGGCTTCGGCAGAACTGCGCTCGACGTTCTGGCGTACATACAGATGGCTGACTTCATCAAGAATCCGGTTGGCCCGTTGCGCATCCTGGTCCTCGATCGACAGGTAGATGATCCCCGAATCCCTGCCGGCCTCGGCGATCTTCAGGCGGTTCTGATAGATCAGCGCGGTGCTGAGTGTGCGCTGTCTGGAGACAGTGAAATCGGTACCGGGCCGGGCCTGCAACGTAGCGACCTGAATCTTGATTCCTTGGCCTTCGACCACGCGATTGATCGCCCCGCCGAGCAGCAGATTGTGTTCGCTATCGTAGAGCGAGAACTGGCCGGGTTTGCCTGCGGTCAGGGTGAGTTTTTCACCCAGCAGGTGCTCTGGCACTTCCAGTTGGAACACCTCTATTTTTTCGCCGCCCCACGCATATTGGGTCAGGCCAAATAAAGGCTGCGCCAGTTCACCGTCACGTGCGGGCTTGAAGGTGCGATACAGATAAGGACCGATCACAGGAAACAAATCAGGTGTCTGGAGCCTATTGAGCTTCAGATCGTCGACGACCTTGCCCAGCAGCGCGCGGGACTTGATCAACTCGATCTCGGTGGTCGCCTGCGACACCGAGAGTGGCTTGGCACTGACTTCCGGCGTACCCTCGATGCCGATTTTTCGGGGTTCTATCTGAATCATGGCGGTGGCCTGATACACCGGCGTGGCCAGAATGGCGTAGCCCAGGCCGAGCAGAAAAAACAGGCCGACGGTCCACAGGATCAGGGTTTTGTGATCGAACAGCAT
This sequence comes from Pseudomonas sp. BS3767, assembly GCF_900099665.1. Lineage (NCBI taxonomy): Bacteria > Pseudomonadati > Pseudomonadota > Gammaproteobacteria > Pseudomonadales > Pseudomonadaceae > Pseudomonas > Pseudomonas sp. BS3767. The sequence continues at coordinate 318,063 of NZ_FNCX01000007.1, forward strand.
CCGCAGGACCGTTGCCAGATCAATCCGGGAGTCCGCTTGGAAATTCAGGGAAGGATGGTTCATGACGGTCATTTATCCTGTTGCTCCTGACTGAAAATGGGGAAGCCAGTCGTCGATGCAGCGTGAGAGCTGCGCGTAGGTCTGTTCGAAGGCTGACGCGGGCCGCCGGTAAGGGTCGGTGATGTCGAGCGGGTCCTGCCATTTACCGATCAGAAACGCTTTGCCGCGCACTTCGGGGGCCAGTTCGAGGACGTTGGAAAAATGCGCCTGCTCCATCAGCAGGATCAGGTCGGCCTCGCGCAGCAGCTCGCGATTCACCTGGCGAGCGGCATGCCGCCGAGGCTGCACCCGGTGCGACTGCAGCACCGCATGTGCCGTCGGGTCGATCGACGAACCCGATAGCGCGGCGATGCCTGCCGACTGGATACGCACCTGCGTGGCCTTCAGGCGTTCATGCAGCATCGCGACCGCCATCGGGCTGCGGCAAACGTTGCCGACGCACAACACCAGCACACTACTGAACATGAGCGTTGCCAGTATCCGGCAACAGGCGCCTGCGCAGATTGCCGATCACGTTGCCTGCCACCTTCCACACCGTCTGCAGCTTGTGGCGGGGGGCGAGTGCGGCCAGCGACAGGCACACCGTCTGCATCAGGAAATGCTGGTACAGCGGCTGATTGCCCAGGCGGTTGTAATAGTTGGCCAGGCTTGAGCAGGTCTGCAGGTTCATGTGCAACTTGCGTTTGTCACTGCGCATTGAGAACACCCCGCCAGGGTGCATGCGATAGGCGGCCGGCTTGATCCCGGCCATGAACTTGCCCTTGCCGTAGGCCCCCAGCAACGACCACCAGCACATATCGTTCAACGGCGCGCTGCACAGGCTCAATTCGGGCGGCATCTGGCTGAACACATTGCGAAAACAGACAGTCAGGGTCGAGAGGCGTCTCGCTTTTTGCAACTCCAGCGCCGAGGCATCGGCGCGCAGATGACCTTGCAACTGCACGCCATACTGCCCGTGCTCATCGAAGACGAACGCGTCGTGATAAGTGATGACGTAATCCGGATGAGCTTCGAGAAAGTCCACTTGCAGCTGCAGTTTTTGCGGATCGGTCCAGTAGTCATCGGCTTCGCAGTAGGCGATGTAGCGACCGCGTGCTTGGCCAAACAGGCCCGGGACGCACGCGCTGCCCTGACTGTACTGATTGACCTGTTGATAGAAGGCCCGAATGATCGTCGGATACCGCTCGGCGTAGTGCGCAATGATGCGCGCGGTGCCGTCGGTGGAGGCGTCGTCGTTGATCAGGATTTCGTACCTGAAATCGGTCTGCTGTGCCAAAAGCCCGTCCAGCGTCTGAGCGATGAAGCCCTCTTGATTGTAGGCGGGGCATACGATGCTCAGCAGCGGCGGCGCCAGGCAGGTTTCGTCGGTATTCTTTACAGTGTCGTCCATGGCTCAAGTACTCGGTTTACTGAACAGAACATAGAGTTTCGATGCCAGCGGCCGGTGACTCGTCGCCACCAGTGTCAGGGTGACAAGCCCGCTGAGCGCGAGTGCCAGAAGCACGCTGATTCGGCTTTCACCGGCAATCAGATTGAAGACGGGGGCGCTGACCACCAGGCCTGCAGCGCTCATCGCGCTGATCCGCAGAATGTCGCTCAACCACTGGCGATGAAGACCGGGGGCCAGGTGTCGATGCACGATGACTGGCCATATCGCGAAGGACGTCGCCCGCAGAAAAAACCACGCCAACGCCGCGCCGTACACGCCCTGGTAATGGATCGCCAGAACCATCACCGGCACGCTGACCAGCGTCGATATCAGGCTGTACCACAGGTGCAAATGCATCCGGCCATAGGCGTATTGCAAATAGAACTGAAAGGCACTGGCGGCCATGATGGCGCTGCCCAGCGCGTACCAGCCCAGCACCGGACGACTCCAGCGCGCGGCAACCGGATCGCCGGTCCAGGCGAGGATCAACGGCTCTGCGTACAGGGCAATGACCGCAGCCAGCGGGAATAAAAAGGTACAGGCGAGGCGATTGGCGGCCAGAAACAGGGCGTGCATATCGTCGCGTCGCCCTTCGGCCATCAACACGGTCAGGCGCGGCAGCAGCGTCTGGACCAGCGGGTTGGTCAGCATCACGATGCCGGTAGTGATCAACGCCACCAATGAGAAATAGCCGTACTGGTCCAGCGGCAGCAGATTCGACAAAAGAGCCTTGTCCACCTGAGTCAGCACGATCCACAGCACAGCACTCAGCGACAGGCTGGCGGCGAACGGCAGGATCGGCTTGATCAATGGCCAGTCCAGACCGGTCAGCCAATGCGGCGCAGGCATTTGCCCACGTGCCTTGCCGGCAAACAGCAGGGCTTCGATCAGCCCCACCGCGAGTTGAAATTCAAAGAAGTCCCGTGGGTCCCGGGAAAACTGACTGACCAGCACCAGGCCACCGAAGTAGCGCAACGTCGCGATCGACACATTGGCGGCGTTGAGCCAGGCATGTTGTTCAAGACCCTGAATCGCGCTTTTGTACAGCGTCGAACACAGGCGCAGGGCAATGATGATGCCCATCAAGGTGATGCAATGGGTCAGCGTGTCGGGTTGTAGCGTGTTTGCGTTCAGCCAGTGCGCGGCGATCCAGGGGCTGAGGACACCGACAAGCAGGGCGCTGAACATTGCCAACGGCAGAAAGATCAGTTCGAACGAGCGCAGCAGACGGCCCAGGTGTTGTTTACGTGCTGGAGTGTCTCGCGCATGCGCCACCGCACGCACCAGGCTGGGCGACAGGCCGGCATCCAGCAATTGCAGCCAGGCCTGCAGCAGGGTGAAAAAACCGATCAGGCCGTACGCTTCGGCGCCCAGGTGGCCCAGATAGAACGGCATGATCAGAATTCCGATCAGCAGTACGTAAGCCTGCCCGCTGTAATTCAGGAGGGTGTTGCGAATGAGGGAGTGTTTGCTCGGCATGATCGTCAGCAGACCTGTGCAACGGTGCAAGCCCGATAGTCAGTCTCGCTGCAGGCTTCGATCAGGGTGCGGATGACCAGGTCCTGCTCGCTTCTCAGCAGACCGGGATAGATCGGCAGGCACAGCACTCGCTCGCTCAACGCTCTGGAGACTGGCTGGCCGGGTTGCGGCTGCAGGTATTCAAGGGTATCCAGTGAAGGGTAGAAGTAGCGGCGAGGGTTGATCTTGTGCTGGTTGAGTGCCGTGCGCACGCCCAGCAATTGTTGCTCGTCGCGCAGGGCCACGGGGTAATAGCTGTGATTCAGCTGGCTATCGGCCTGGGGTGTCTGCAGATCCAGATAATCTTGCAGCGACGAAGTGTAGTGGTCGGCTATCTCCGCGCGAGCTTCGAGAATGTTGCCGATGTTGTCGAGAATGCACAGCCCCATGGCGGCGGAGAACTCATTGAGCTTGGCGTTTATGCCGAGGCTATCGATCCGGTCGACGCCGGAAATGCCGAAGTTGCACATCAGATGGGCTTGTCTGGCCAGCTCGTCATCGTTGGTGATGATCGCGCCACCTTCAATGGTGTGAAACAGCTTGGTGGCATGGAAGCTCAAGGTACTGATGTCGCCGTGATTGAGCACCGACTGGCCTGCGTGACGCACGGCGAATGCGTGTGCGCCGTCATAGACGACCTTGAGCTTGTGCTTGCGGGCTATTTGCTCGATGGCTTGCACGTCGCAAGGATTGCCGAACACGTGGGTGGCGACGATCGCCGTGGTGTCTTCGGTAATGCTGTTTTCGATGTGGTTGGGCGAGATGTTCCAGGTGTGCGCATCGATGTCGGCAAAGATGGGCCGGATGCCTTCCCATTGCAGCGAGCTGCTGGTCGCGACAAAACTGAATGGCGTAGTCACTGCGCTGCCGCTCAGCCCCAGCGCCCGATAGGCCACTTGCAGGGCCAGGGTGCCGTTGTTGGTCAGAATAATGTGTCTGACGCCCAGGTAGTCTTTGAGTCGGTCCGTCAGCTCCCTGGCCAGCGGCCCGTGATTGGTCAGCCAGCCACGTGCGTAGATGCCTTCGACATAGCGTTTGAACTGGTCGATATCACCCAGGTACGTCTTGGTCACGTTAATCATCGAAGCCTCCATGTTTCTATGAATCAGTGCGTTGCCAAGCGGGTGACCGGGCATCCGTTGCAGACGTACGTTGATTGCCGGGCACGCTACCGCCGAACCGGTCGATCCAGTCAGGGAGCCGTTTACCGAGCATCAACGCATAAGCGTCGAGTGGGTCGCATTGCAACAGGCAACGCTACCGCCACACCGAACGCATTCAGCATTTAAAAAAGGAATGGAGAGTCAACAGGCATCCGCCAGCGCCGGATAAGCGCCGTGGAAATAACTGACAGGGTGAGACGGGACAGCAGTCAACTTCGGCTGATTATTCCGACGCTATGCTCTGCGGCATGTGCGTAAAACCGGAGTGTGCCTGACGGTCCTATATATCGGTGGCGGCAGGGTATCTGTCAAATTATTTCGTCAGGTTTCTGTTAGATTTTTGATAAATGGTAGATTGGATAATCTAAAGTATTGATTTATAAGACTGTCAAAAAAATATCATCTTTCGATGTGTATTTAATGACACAGACTGCCGCCTCAGTCGGGCGTGCAGAGATCAACAGACTTTACGATGGCCAATTTCTTTATATTCTATTTTTGTCTATATAAATATTAATTGATAATTTTTAGTTCTATTTGATTTCGTGCATGATCCTCTTCATGGTCTGTGAACGAGGAGCGCGCATGAACGAGCCAGTGCTGTATTTCGATTACGCCGCCACCACCCCTGTGGACGAGCGCGTTATCAGAGTGATGGTCGATTGCCTGGGGGTGTCAGGCAACTTCGGCAATCCGGCCTCCAGCTCCCATTCGTTCGGCCAGAAGGCCCGCCTTGCAGTGGAGCTTGCCCGTGAGCAGGTTGCGCATCTGGTGGGTGCGCAAGCCTCGCAGATCATCTGGACTTCCGGCGCGACCGAGTCCAGCAATCTGGCACTCAAGGGGGTGGCTCAGGAGCGTGCCAAGCGCCAGGCAGCCGTCGCCGGAGGCAAACCCGGTCATATCATCACCAGCCTGATCGAGCACAAGGCTACCCTCGACACCGCCCGTCAACTTGAGCAGGAGGGCGTCGAGGTCACCTGGCTGGCGCCGGACAGCGAGGGCCTGATCAGTGCCGATGCCGTCAGTGCAGCCTTGCGTGACGATACATTTCTGGTCTCGCTGATGCTGGTCAATAACGAACTGGGTACCGTTAACGACATCGCCGAAATCGGCAGACGCGTACGGGGGCACGGGGCGCTGTTGCATGTCGACGCTGCACAGGGCGCTGGCAAGCTGCCAATCGACCTCAGCCAGCTCGCGGTAGATTTGATGTCGCTCTCGGCACACAAAATCTACGGGCCCAAGGGCATCGGCGCTTTGTACGTCGGTCCGCGTGCGCAGCAGCGTGTTCTCGCCCAGATACATGGGGGAGGGCACGAATGTGGCTTACGCTCGGGGACACTGGCAACGCATCAGATTGCCGGAATGGGCGCGGCCTTTGCCTTGGCGGCAGAGGTGCTCGAAGGTGAGGTGGTTGAAATACAGCGGCTGAGCGATCTTCTTTGTAAACGCCTGGCCGGGATTCCCGGGGTATGTATCAACGGCAGTCCCACACAGCGGATTGCCCACACACTCAGTTTTACGTTCACCCATAACGATCTGGACGTCGCCGCGCTGGGTGAGAGCCTCGCCTTTTCGTCCACTTCCGCCTGCAACTCGGCGAAAAACCTGCCGTCGCATGTCCTGCTGGCCCTTGGGCTGAGCCCGCAGGCCGCCAGCCAGACCATACGCCTGAGTCTGGGGCGCTTCACTCGCGAGCAGGACATAGCGCGCGCGGCTGACTCGATTCGCGCCTCTCTGATTCAGCCAGCGTTCTGGGCGGTTGCTCAGGCTCGATGAGTGCTCCATTATCTGAACCGGTGAAAGCAGTCAATTTCCGGGTCAGCAGGAGAGTCAATGAGTACGCAATCCAATGCCAGTTCAGACGTGGCAGAACGTTTGGCGCAAACCCGCGCCTTGATGAGCAGGGAGCGCATCGATGCCTATCTGGTGCCGTCAGCGGATCCGCACCTCTCCGAATACCTGCCCGGCTATTGGCAGGGGCGCCAGTGGCTGTCGGGTTTTCACGGCTCGGTCGGTACGCTGATCATCACCCAGGATTTCGCCGGCATATGGGCTGACAGCCGCTATTGGGAACAGGCCACCAAGGAGCTGGCTGGCAGCGGCATCGAATTGGTGAAGCTGATGCCCGGCCAACAAGGCCCGCTCGAATGGCTGGCAGATGAAGCCAAGGCAGAGAGCGTGGTTGCCGTTGATGGGGCGGTTCTGGCCGTTGCCTCTTCGCGGACATTGGCAAGCAAGCTCTACGAACGTGGTGCGCGGCTGCGAACCGATATCGACCTGCTCACCGAGCTGTGGCAGGACCGCCCCGCGTTGCCGTCTCACCCGATTTACGAGCATTTGCCTCCCCAGGCGTCACTGGACCGTAACGAAAAACTCGCGCGGGTTCGTCAGATTATCGTCGAGCGAAAAGCTGACTGGCATTTCATCGCCACACTGGACGACATCGCCTGGCTGTTCAATCTGCGTGGCGCAGACGTTTCCTACAATCCGGTGTTCATCGCATTTGCCTTGATCGGTCCGCAAAGCGTCACGCTGTTCGTGGACTCGAAGAAAGTACCGGACTCGGTACGTGCGCGCCTGGAGCGCGACGGTATCAACCTCATGGAATACACGCAGATTGGCGCCGCCTTGCGCGAACTGCCTAAGGACGCGCGACTGCTGGTCGATCCGGCGCGGGTTACCTGCGGGCTGCTCGATTACCTGGACAGCGAGGTCACGCTGGTTGAAGGGCTCAACCCCAGCACGTTGCTGAAATCGCAAAAAACCGAGACCGATACGGCCCACATCCGTCAGGCCATGGAGCAGGACGGCGCCGCGCTCTGCGAGTTCTTCGCCTGGCTGGACAGTGCGCTGGGGCGAGAGCCTGTCAGCGAACTGACCATTGATGAAAAGCTCACTCAGGCACGCGAGCGACGTCCGGGTTATGTCTCGCCCAGCTTTGCCACCATTGCGGGATTCAACGCCAATGGCGCGATGCCGCATTACCGCGCGACCGAGGCGGAGCATGCGCGGATAGAAGGCGACGGTTTGCTGCTGATCGATTCGGGCGGGCAGTACCTTGGTGGTACCACCGACATCACGCGCATGGTGGCGATCGGAACACCGAGCGCTGAACAGAAACAGGACTGTACTCGCGTGCTCAAGGGTGTGATCGCGCTATCGCGTGCGCACTTTCCCAAGGGTATTCAGTCGCCGCTGCTGGACGCAATTGCCCGAGCGCCTATCTGGAGTGAGGGTGTCAATTACGGCCATGGCACCGGGCACGGTGTGGGGTATTTCCTGAATGTGCACGAGGGGCCGCAGGTCATTGCCTATCAGGCACCTGCAACACCGCAGACGGCCATGCTGCCGGGCATGATCACGTCCATCGAGCCGGGTACTTACCGGCCTGGGCGCTGGGGAGTGCGTATCGAAAACCTGGTGATCAACCAGGAAGCCGGTAAAACCGAGTTCGGCGAGTTTCTGCGCTTCGAAACGCTGACGCTGTGTCCTATCGACACCCGTTGCCTTGAGGTGTCGATGTTGAACGCAGAAGAACGCACTTGGCTGAATGACTACCATGTGCAGGTTCTGACGCGCTTGAGCCCATTGCTGCAGGGCACTGCGCTGCTGTGGCTGCAGGCCAGGACGATTCCTGTCTGATCAAGCTTTCGCGTTGCCGCAGGCTCAGTCCTGCGGTAACGGTTCAGCCAGTGGTGCTGCTTTCCTGCAGACGATGATCATGCTGCGGCTGGTGTAACCCGCCGGGTTCAGGCCGAACGGATAGTCTTCGGGCTCCTCGGTGGCATCGCCGGACTTGGCGATCACCTTGAATGTTCTCGACGCGCAGGAGTTGGTAGCCAGTTCGTAGCATTTTGCCCAGGACGAGGTGAGGCCTGAGCAGTTGATGTGGATGCCTCGCTTGCTTTGCGTGACGGGTTTGGACGTGGCTGCACAACCTGCCACAGCCAAGATGGCCAATACGACAAAAATGTATTTCATTCCTTTCCTTAGCGGGCCATTGCTGATCGCGATCCATCCGATTGACTGGACCATGAGTCTTTTGAACTGTAACGCATAGCCACCGAAGATAAATCGGTCAGGTACAAACATGGCGCATGCGCGTAACAAATGCTAGTGCCATATGGCTTCTTGATGCGTGGTAAGTTCAGTCGGCCGGTACCAATTGAGGTTTGCTGTTTGCAGAGCCAAGGGTTGCGCCGATGGACGCGAAGATGATTGCGCCGATCGCCAGCCATTGAGTCAGTGAAAGGCTTTCATGGAGAAACACCAGGCCTGAAAGCGCGGCGAAGACGGGTTCCAGGCTTGCCAGCGTGCCGAATGTACGCGCTGACATCCGCGTTAGGGCAATCATCTCCAGGCTATAGGGCAGGGCAGTCGAGAGGATGGCGACACCCAGTGCTGCGGGTATCAGTGAAATATCCAGTAACGCAGAGCCTGCGTGTATCACGCCTATTGGCCCTATGAACAGCGCGGCAATCACAACGCCAAGCGCTGCTGTCTGCACACCATTGTCGGCGCCGGCCTTGTGACCGAACACGATGTATGCGGCCCAGCACACGCCTGCGCCCAAAGCATAGCCGGCACCGAGCAGATCAATTGCGGCAGCTGAGGTCCCCAGCGGGATCAACAACAGCAGGCCGATGACTGCCAGAGTCACCCAGAGAAAATCAATGGGCTTGCGGGAAGACAGCAAAGCCACAGCCAGCGGACCGGTGAATTCCAGCGCTACTGCAATCCCCAGGGGCACTGTCTGCAACGACATATAGAAGAGAAGGTTCATGCAACCCAGCGCAATGCCGTAGATCACGACGGTGCGTAACGACTTAGCTGTCAGATTCGCCCGCCATGGTCGCAGGACGGCAACCAGAATAAGGCTGGCAAATACCAGTCGCAGGGTCGTTGTGCCTTGCGCACCCACGACAGGGAAAAGACTCTTTGCCAGCGATGCGCCGCTTTGAATGGAGATCATGGCGATCATCAGCAGCCCCAGAGGGAACAGGGCAGAGGCTATGTTGCGGGATTTCTCAGACATTTCAGATGTACATCCTGGGTGTGATCCGGGCAAAGGTAATGACGCATGATGCGGAATAATCAAGTATTGGGCAATATATTGCGCAAGGCGCGCGTGCTCTTCTATATAGGTAATCACGAAATGGTCAATTTCGGCGATTTTGAAATTAACGGTTGACGCCCTCTGTGATGTGTCTATAATTCGCCCCACTTCCGGCGCAGACGGAAACGAAAAAGCCTTGTAGATCAATAGTTTGCAAGGTTTTAGAGTGAAGAGTCAGCGAGGAAGGAGGTCGGGTCTGGATTGATCGACAGCGGTGAGAAAAAAGAGTTTGACACGCGGTTGTAGCGCTGTAGAATTCGCCTCCCGCTGAGGAGCAACTCCAGAGTTGATCGCA
>NZ_FNCX01000008.1:0-310474 GCF_900099665.1 Pseudomonas sp. BS3767
GTTGGCGGGCATGCCGAGCGGGTCAATGATGAAGTGGTGCTGCGCTTCGAGTTCCCGGAGCGACCGGGCGCGCTGTTCAACTTCCTCAACCGTCTGGGCGGCCGCTGGACCATCTCCATGTTCCACTACCGCAACCACGGCGCTGCTGACGGCCGGGTGGTTGCCGGGCTGGTGGTGCCGGAGGATGAGCGGCATCTGGTCGGCGCTGCACTGGATGAGATCGGTTACCCGTATTGGGACGAGAGCGAGAACCCGGCGTACAGGCTGTTTCTGGGCTAAGGCCGGGATATCTCGCGTTCACGACGCTCCGCGTCACAAGAGGACGCAGAGCGTCCAGACCGGCATACCCACGCGGAGCATGGGCACGATGGGGATCTGACTGACAACTATCGTTCCTCACGCTCCAGCGTGGGAATGCAGTTCACGACGCTCTGCGTCGCAAGAGGACGCGGAGCGTCCAGAGCGGCATACCCACGCGGAGCATGGGCACGATAGTGTTCTCCCTGACGACTATCGTTCCTCACGCTCCAGCGTGGGAATGCAGTTCACGACGCTCTGCGTCGCAAGAGGACGCGGAGCGCCAGACCGGCATACCCACGCGGAGCATGGGCACGATGGGGATCTGACTGACAACTATCGTTCCTCACGCTCCAGCGTGGGAATGCAGTTCACGACGCTCTGCGTCGCAAGAGGACGCGGAGCGTCCAGACCGGCATGCCCACGTGGAGCACGGGCGCGATAGCGCTTAGGGCACGGCTCTTGTGTCCACACTGCTAAACTCACCCAAGCCCGATTCCAGAGGAACACCGCGTCATGGAACCCATCACCACCCTTAATACCCTGCACATCGTCGCCATCGCGTTGTTGCTGATCAGCGCGCTGGTGTTGGCCAGCGGGGTGGTCAAGGTGCGTCTTGAAGGCGACACGACCGTGCAGAATCGCCTGCTCAAGCGGCCATTGCTGTTTTTCTGGGTGTTGATGGCCGTTTGCCTGGCGACGCTGCCGTTCAGTGGCTGGTGGCTGGTGCATTTGAAAGGCCTGTCACTGGGCCAGACCTGGGTGCTGGGCAGCAGCGTGCTTTACACCCTGGGGCTGTGCAGTTGGGTCTGGCTGGTGGCCAGGCTCAACCGCTTGCGTCTTGGTGCCAAAGGTGGCAAGCGCGGCTTCACCTTGGCGCTGACGGTGATCAGCGTTGTGTGCTTCGTGGCAATGGCCGGTCTGACGGGCTTCAAACCGGCCTGAGTATTGCCAGCACTCAGTGGCGCAGGGTAATCACCGGCCAGCCGCGTCGCTCGGCTTCGGCACGCAATTTATCGTCCGGATCGACCGCGACCGGGTTGGCCACCTGCTCCAGCAGAGGCAGGTCGTTCATCGAGTCACTGTAGAAATAGCTGCCCTCGAGGCTGAACGCGTTGTCTTCCAGCCACTGGTTGAGGCGTGTCACCTTGCCTTCACGGAAGCAGGGCACACCCGTGGTACGACCGGTATAGCGTCCATCCACCATTTCGCACTCGGTCGCCAGCAGGGTATCGATGCCCAGCTGCGCCACGATAGGTGCTGTCACAAAGCGGTTGGTGGCGGTGATCACCACCAGCTTGTCGCCAGCCTCTCGGTGTTTGGCGATCAATTCCAGCGCCTTGGGCAGCATCATTGGTTCGATGCAGTCGCGCATGAACTCGCGATGCCACTGCTCAAGCTGCGCCATGTCAGTGTTGCCCAGAATCTCCAGGGTAAAATTCAGGTAGTCGGTCATGTTCAGCGTGCCGGCCAGGTAATCCTGATAGAACTCGTCGTTGCGGGTCTTGTAGGTCGCGGCATCAAGGATCCCGCGCCGGCACAGGTAATCGCCCCAGGCGTGATCGCTGTCGCCGCCCAGAAGGGTGTTGTCGAGGTCGAATAAAGCCAGGCGCATAGGGTTACTCGCTGAAATAGTTGAAAAAAGAGCCCCAGAATACGAGGTTTTCACAAGTCTTCACATAAGGTGATAAGCCTCGTTGCTGGTTTGATCGCCTTTGTGGAACAATGCGGCGACATGCGTTTGCGAGGTTGTTGCCGTGATCGACCCCGATGGTTTCCGTCCTAATGTCGGGATTATTCTGACAAACGATGCTGGTCAGGTCCTATGGGCTCGGCGTATTAACCAGGATGCCTGGCAGTTTCCTCAAGGGGGTATCAACCCGCAGGAGACGCCGGAAGACGCGCTTTATCGCGAATTGAATGAAGAAGTCGGTCTGGAACGACATGATGTGCAAATACTTGCCTGCACTCGGGGCTGGTTGCGCTATCGTCTGCCGCAAAGACTGGTCCGTACCCACAGCCAGCCGCTGTGTATCGGCCAGAAGCAAAAATGGTTTCTCCTGCGCCTGATCTCCAACGAGCAGCGGGTGCGGATGGATTTGACCGGTAAACCGGAGTTCGATGGCTGGCGCTGGGTCAGTTATTGGTACCCGTTAGGCCAGGTGGTGACATTCAAGCGCGAGGTGTATCGACGCGCACTCAAAGAGCTTGCCCCGCGCCTCTTATCGCGCGACTGACACGGAGTTCGACCCCGAGCCATGCTCAATACGCTGCGCAAGATCGTCCAGGAAGTTAACTCCGCCAAGGATCTCAAGGCGGCGTTGGGCATTATTGTGTTGCGCGTCAAGGAGGCCATGGGCAGCCAGGTCTGCTCGGTCTACCTGCTCGATGCCGAGGTCAACCGCTTTGTCCTGATGGCTTCCGAAGGCCTCAACAAGCGCTCCATCGGTAAAGTCAGCATGGCGCCGAATGAAGGCCTGGTCGGCCTGGTCGGTACGCGCGAAGAACCGCTGAATCTCGAAAACGCCGCAGATCACCCTCGTTATCGCTACTTCGCCGAGACCGGTGAGGAACGCTACGCCTCGTTCCTGGGCGCGCCGATCATTCACCACCGGCGCGTGGTTGGCGTGTTGGTCATCCAGCAAAAGGAGCGCCGTCAGTTCGACGAGGGCGAAGAAGCCTTTCTGGTCACCATGAGCGCGCAACTGGCGGGCGTTATCGCGCATGCCGAAGCGACCGGCTCGATCCGCGGTCTGGGTCGTCAGGGCAAAGGCATTCAGGAAGCCAAGTTCGTGGGTGTCGCCGGTTCGCCGGGTGCTGCGGTCGGTGTCGCCGTGGTCATGCTGCCGCCTGCCGATCTGGAAGTGGTCCCCGACAAGACCGTCACTGACATCGCCGCTGAACTGGCGCTGTTCCAGAACGCGCTGGAAGGCGTACGCAATGACATGCGCACCCTGTCAGCCAAACTGGCCACCCAGTTGCGTCCCGAAGAGCGGGCGCTGTTCGATGTCTACCTGATGATGCTCGACGACGCCTCGCTGGGCAGCGAAGTGACCGACGTCATCAAGACCGGTCAATGGGCGCAGGGTGCCTTGCGCTCGGTGGTCAGTGAGCACGTCAAACGTTTCGAGCTGATGGACGATGCCTACCTGCGCGAGCGGGCGTCGGACGTCAAGGACCTGGGCCGCCGTCTGCTGGCTTACCTCCAGGAGGCGCGACAACAGGCGCTGGTCTATCCCGATAACACGATTCTGGTCAGCGAGGAGCTGACCCCGGCCATGCTCGGCGAAGTGCCGGAAGGCAAACTGGTCGGCCTGGTGTCGGTTCAGGGTTCCGGCAACTCCCACGTCGCGATTCTGGCGCGGGCCATGGGCATTCCCACGGTCATGGGCCTTGTGGACTTCCCTTACTCCAAGGTCGATGGCATCGATCTGGTGGTCGACGGCTATCATGGCGAAGTCTTCACCAACCCCAGCGAAATCATGCGCAAGCAGTTCGGCAAGGTGGTGGAGGAGGAGCGTCAGCTCTCCCAGGGCCTGGATGCCCTGCGCGAACTCCCTTGCGTCACTCTCGACGGGCATCGCATGCCGCTGTGGGTCAACACCGGTCTGCTGGCCGACGTGGCGCGTGCGCAACAGCGTGGCGCCGAAGGGGTAGGCCTGTACCGCACCGAAGTACCGTTCATGATCAACCAGCGCTTCCCGAGTGAAAAGGAACAGCTGGCGATCTACCGCGAGCAACTGGCCGCCTTCCATCCACTGCCGGTGACCATGCGTAGCCTGGACATCGGTGGCGACAAGTCGCTGTCCTACTTCCCGATCAAGGAAGACAACCCGTTCCTCGGCTGGCGCGGTATTCGCGTCACCCTCGACCACCCGGAAATTTTCCTGGTCCAGACCCGCGCCATGCTCAAGGCCAGCGAGGGCCTGAATAACCTGCGCATTCTATTGCCGATGATCTCCAGCACCCACGAAGTGGAAGAAGCGCTGCACCTGATCCACCGCGCCTGGGGCGAGGTGCGCGACGAAGGCACCGACGTGCCCATGCCGCCGGTGGGCGTGATGATTGAAGTGCCTGCCGCGGTCTACCAGACCCGCGATCTGGCGCGTCAGGTGGACTTCCTCTCGGTCGGCTCCAACGACCTGACTCAATACCTGCTCGCGGTCGACCGCAACAACCCGCGCGTGGCCGATCTCTATGATTACCTGCACCCGGCAGTGCTTCAGGCGCTGCAAAGCGTGGTGCGTGATGCCCACGCCGAGGGCAAGCCGGTGAGCATCTGCGGCGAAATGGCGGGTGACCCGGCAGCAGCGGTACTGTTGATGGCGATGGGCTTCGACAGCCTGTCGATGAACGCCACCAACCTGCCTAAAGTGAAGTGGATGCTGCGCCAGATCAACCTCAGCAAGGCCAAGGAACTGCTGGCGCAACTGATGACCAACGATAACCCGCAAGTCATCAGCAGTTCTCTGCAACTGGCGCTGAAAAACCTCGGCCTGTCGCGGATGATCAACCCGAGCTCGGTCAAAGGGCACTAAGCGCTACCAATGCTTTCGTGAGCAAGCTCACTCCCACAGGGGTACACATGCACCTGTGGGGCGGGCCGGTCGACGTTCACTTGTTCGCGAAGAGGCCGGTACAGACTCCGGGGAATGGCGCGTTTGGGCTACCGCCTTCGTGAGCAAGCTCACTCCCACAGGGGTACACACTGCCCCGTAGGAGCGAACTTGTTCGCGAAGAGGTCGGCATGATCGCCGAAAATGTGTCGTTTGAAACACCGTCTTCGCGAACACGCCAAGCCTTGCCCGGTTCGCTCCTACGCCCTGGGGGCAGAAGCCTGTAAGGCACGTATTCAGTGCGCTCCAAGACCTGTCTATAACGCTGTGCGCGGAAGCGCTAAGCGTACGGCTGGACACATCAGGCGTATCTTTTTTCATTTCGTTCAGGCGGCTTCCATCGGTCGCCGCTAGAGCATCCTGCCGGGCTCCGGTAACATGCGCGCCTGATTCAGTCGCTCGCAAGGGCGTTCCAATTGAGGAGTCGCAATGCTGCCTTACCCGCAGATTGACCCGGTAGCCGTCGCTATCGGCCCGCTGCAAATTCACTGGTACGGTTTGATGTACCTGGTCGGTATCGGCGGCGCCTGGCTGCTTGCGTCGCGTCGCCTGAACAAGTTCGACCCGACCTGGACCAAGGAAAAACTCTCCGACCTGATTTTCTGGCTGGCCATGGGCGTGATTGTCGGCGGGCGGCTGGGCTACGTGCTGTTCTACGACCTGTCGGCCTACATCGCCAACCCGCTGCTGATCTTCGAAGTCTGGAAGGGTGGTATGGCGTTCCACGGCGGCTTTGTCGGCGTGATGATCGCGGCCTGGTGGTTTGGCAAGCGCAACGGCAAAAGCTTCTTCCAGCTGATGGACTTCGTTGCTCCGCTTGTGCCGATCGGCCTGGGTGCCGGGCGTATCGGCAACTTCATCAATGCCGAGCTGTGGGGCAAGCCGACCGACGTGCCGTGGGCGATGGTTTTCCCGCCATTCAGCGACCCTGCGCAACTGGCGCGTCATCCTTCGCAGCTGTATCAGTTCGCCTTGGAAGGCGTTGCGCTGTTCATCATCCTCAATCTGTACGCCCGCAAGCCGCGTCCAACCATGGCCGTTTCCGGCATGTTTGCGCTGTTTTACGGGATATTCCGCTTTGTAGTCGAGTTCGTCCGCGTCCCTGACGCCCAGTTGGGCTACCTGGCGTGGGGCTGGGTGACCATGGGCCAGATTCTCAGCCTGCCGATGATCATCGCCGGCCTGTTCCTGATCTGGCTGGCCTACAAGCGCGAACCGTCTGCCAGCAAGGCAGCGGCTTAATACCGAAACGCCGGGTGTCAGCACCCGGCGCGTTCAACAAGGCAGGTGATTTATGAAGCAATATCTGGAACTGGTCGCTCATGTGATCAAGCACGGGACCTTGCAAGCCAACCGTACCGGCGTGAACACCATCAGCTTTCCGGGTGCGATGCTGCGTTATGACTTGCAGGAAGGTTTTCCGGCGATCACCACACGGCGCATGGCCTTCAAATCGGCCATCGGCGAGATGGTCGGCTTTCTGCGTGGCGTGAACAACGCCGCCGAATTCCGCGAACTGGGTTGCAAGGTCTGGGATCAGAACGCCAACGAAAACGCTCAGTGGCTGAACAACCCGTTCCGCAAGGGCGAGGACGATCTGGGCGAAATCTATGGCGTGCAATGGCGCAAGTGGCCAGCCTACAAGCGTATCGATGCCGGCAATGTCGCGGCCATAGAACTGGCGCTGGGCCAGGGGTATCGTCAGATTGCCGAATCCGAAGAAGACGGTCAGTCGTTCGTGGTCCTGTACAAGGCCATCGACCAGATTCGCCAGTGCGTCGACACCATCATCAACGACCCAAGCAGCCGCCGCATTTTGTTCCATGGCTGGAACTGCGCACAGCTCGATGAAATGGCCCTGCCGCCGTGCCACCTGCTGTACCAACTGCACCCGAACCCGCAGACCCGCGAAATCTCGCTGACGCTGTACATCCGCTCCAACGATCTGGGCCTCGGCACGCCGTTCAACCTGACCGAAGGCGCCGCGCTGCTGAGCCTGATCGGCCGCCTGACCGGCTACACCCCACGCTGGTTCACCTACTTCATCGGCGACGCCCACGTGTACGAAAACCATCTGGACATGCTCAACGAACAGATGACCCGCGAGCCGTACCCGATGCCGAAACTGGTCATCTCCGAGCGTGTACCCGAGTTTGCCAAGACCGGTGTGTACCAGCCTGAATGGCTGGAACTGATCGAGCCTTCGGACTTCACCCTGGAAGGCTACCAGCACCACCCGGCAATGACGGCGCCGATGGCGGTCTAAGAGGGCTTCGCGCTATGACCTTCTCGTTCCCGCCTGAGGAACGAGAGGTGTCAAACCCCTCTCAATGCCCATGACTCCTCCCCACATGTGAAGGCTCGCCCTCTGGCGCTGCCACAGCCCCCGTCACTTCCAGCCTCTCCAGTATCGCGCAATGTTCTGTCGTGCCATCGCTGCAGCGGCGACGCAGGTCGAGCAGTTGTTCCTGGAGCGCTTGCAGGCTTGCGACGCGGGCGTTGACGTGTTCGATGTGTTCGTCGATCAGGGTGTTGACGTTTTCGCACTGGTCCTGCGGGCTGTCGCGCAGGTTGAGCAGGTTGCGGATTTCTTCGAGGGTCATGTCCAGGCTGCGGCAATTGCGGATGAACGACAGGCGCTCCATGTGCGCCTGGGTATACAGCCGGTAATTGCCGTCACTGCGGGCGGGGGCGGGCAGCAGGCCTTCGCGCTCGTAATAACGGATGGTTTCGACCTGGGTGTCGGTCAGTTTTGCCAGTTCGCCGATTTTCATGTGGACTCATCTCGTTTGAGTGCTTGACCCTATAGTGGCTACAGGGTGTTCACTTGGCAACAAGCAGAATCCTGGAGCCACAACGAATGGGCACGACGATCAAGAATTCCCCCGCACATGACCACGATCATGACCATGATCACGGCGAGCACGCACACGAGCAAAAGCCCGTGGAGCATGCCCATTCGTGCTGCTCCAGCGATGCACAGCCCGCTGTAGTGACCTTTGGCGAAGCGTCTGCAGCGGGTGGTCGTCTTAGCAGCTTCCGTATCGAGGCGATGGATTGCCCCACCGAGCAGACGCTGATCCAGAACAAGCTGGGCAAGCTGGCCGGTGTGCAGAAGCTGGAATTCAACCTGATCAACCGCATGCTGGGGGTCTGGCACGACCTGCCGTCCACCGACCCGATTCGTGAGGCTATCAGTTCACTGGGCATGCAGGCCGAGCCGGTCGAGGAGGGTGCAGCGTCTGCCGACTCGGCGTCGGTGGTGAAGAAACACTGGTGGCCGCTGGCGTTGTCCGGCGTTGCGGCGCTGGGCGCAGAGGTGGTCCATTTTGCTTCGCTCGGCCCGACCTGGGTGGTTGCCTTGCTGGCGCTGGTGTCGATCTTCAGTTGCGGGCTGACGACCTACAAGAAGGGCTGGATCGCACTCAAGAACTTCAACCTGAACATCAATGCGCTGATGAGCATCGCGGTGACCGGCGCCATTCTGATCGGTCAGTGGCCGGAAGCGGCAATGGTGATGTTCCTGTTTACCATCGCCGAGTTGATCGAAGCCAAGTCACTGGACCGCGCGCGCAATGCGATCAGTGGCCTGATGCAACTGACGCCTGAGCTTGCCACCGTCAAGCAGGCGGATGGCAGCTGGCAGGAAATCGACGCCAAAAACGTCGAACTGGAGGCTATCGTCCGGATCAAGCCCGGCGAGCGTGTCGGACTGGACGGTGAAGTGGTGTCCGGCAGCTCGACGATCGATCAGGCATCGATTACCGGTGAAAGCCTGCCGGTGGAAAAGACTGTCGGCGACAAGGTTTTCGCGGGCACCATCAACCAGGCCGGTTCGCTGGAATATCGCGTCACCGCCGCCGCGAACAACTCGACGCTGGCGCGCATCATTCATGCGGTAGAAGCGGCGCAGGGTTCGCGTGCGCCGACCCAGCGCTTTGTCGACAGCTTTTCGCGCATTTATACGCCGGTGGTGTTCGTCGTTGCGTTGGCATTGGCGTTGGTCGCGCCGCTGTTCTTCGGCGGCGAATGGTATGACTGGATCTACCGGGCGCTGGTGCTGCTGGTGGTGGCCTGCCCATGTGCGCTGGTGATTTCCACGCCGGTGACCATCGTCAGCGGTCTGGCAGCGGCGGCGCGCAAGGGGATTTTGATCAAGGGTGGCGTTTATCTGGAAATGGGCGAGAAGCTCGATTACCTGGCCCTGGATAAAACCGGCACGCTGACCCACGGCAAGCCGGTGCAGACTGATTATGTGCCATTGAACCCTGCTGTTGCCGACAGTGCCCCGGTGATTGCCGCGAGCCTTGCCGGGCGTTCAGATCACCCGGTTTCCCAGGCGATTGCCAAGGCCGCCGATGGCAGCCTGACGCTGCATGAAGTCAGCGCGTTCGAGGCGCTGGGTGGGCGGGGTGTGAAAGGCGAGATCAACGGCCAGATGTATCACCTGGGCAACCATCGCCTGGTGGAGGAGCTGGGCCTGTGTTCGCCGGAGCTGGAAGCCAGGCTCGATGCGCTGGAAATGCAGGGCAAGACCGTGGTGCTGTTGCTCGATGCCTCTGGCCCGATCGCGCTGTTTGCCGTCGCCGATACGGTGAAGGAGACCAGCCGTGAGGCCATTGCCCAGTTGCACGAGCTGGGCATCAAGACGGTCATGCTGACCGGTGATAACCCGCACACCGCCAAGGCGATTGCCGATCAGGTCGGCATCGATGAAGCGCAGGGTAATCTGCTGCCTGCCGACAAGCTCAGTGCGATCGAGGCGCTTTACGGCCGTAATCACCGGGTAGGCATGGTGGGCGACGGTATCAATGATGCGCCTGCGCTGGCCCGTGCGGAGATCGGTTTCGCGATGGCCGCTGCAGGCACCGATACGGCCATCGAGACAGCAGATGTCGCCCTGATGGACGATGATCTGCGCAAGATTCCAACATTCATTGCGCTTTCACGCCGGACATCGGCGGTGCTGAAGCAGAACATCGTGTTGGCCATCGTGACCAAGGTGCTGTTCATCGGCATCACCTTCGCGGGCCTGGCGACCATGTGGATGGCGGTGTTTGCCGACATGGGCGTGAGCTTGCTGGTGGTGTTCAACGGTTTGCGCTTGCTCAAGAAGTGATCAGTCGGCAACGTTGAAGGGCGGACGCGGAGCGTCCAAACGGCATTCCCACGCGGAGCATGGGAACGATAATCATGGCCACCGGCTCCGATCACTGGCTATCGCTCCCACGCTCCGCGTGGTAGCGCCTTTCTGGACGCTCGGCGTCCGCCTTCATCAGCCAAAGCGCTCCTGCCCCCAGGCGATGAAGGTTTCCAGCAGTGGCTTTAGCACGGCGCGGGTCGGCTCGGCCAGGTCCGGGCGGTAGTGGAAGGGCACGAATTCGTCCATGTAGGTGCTTTGCGCCAGCTCCAGCTGTACTGCGTGGATGTTGTTGGCCGGGTTGCCGTAGTGGCGGGTGATGTGGCCGCCCTTGAAGCGTCCGTTCAACACATGGCTGTAGTCCTTGGCCGCTGCGCAGACCTGCTCCAGTCGGCTGGCCAGTTCCGGGTCGCAGCTCAGACCATTGAAGGTGCCCAGGTTGAAGTCCGGCAGGCGGCCGTCGAACAGGTGCGGGATGTGGCCGCGAATCGAGTGGGCGTCGAACAGCAGCGCATAGCCGAACTCGTCACGCATGCGCTGCAGTTCCTGCTCCAGCGTCTGGTGATACGGCGTCCAGATCTGTTGCAGATACCGCGCTCGTTCCTCGGCGCTGGGCGTCTGGCCGTCCTTGAACAGTGGCACGCCATCGAACAGGATCGACGGAAACAGGCCGGTGGTCGCACCGGCGTACATGGGCTTGTCGTCAGACGGCCTGTTGAGGTCGATGACAAAGCGCGAGTATTCGGCGGCCAGGGTGCTGGCGCCCAATTCAGCGGCGAAGTCATACAAACGCGGAATGTGCCAGTCGGTATCCGGCAGGCTCAAGGCTTCGTCCACCAGCGCGGCTTCGACCACCGGGGTCAGTTTCAGACCGGCATGCGGCATGCTGATCAGCAGCGGAATACGGCCACGCTTGAATGTCAGAACGTTATCCACAGGGCTCTCCTTCAGATCGATGATTCGACGCCGTGGCGCACGATACGTTTGTCCAGATCGCCGCCCAGCCAGTAGGCCAGATCAGCCGGCCGTTCAATGTTCCAGGCGATGAAATCCGCCACCTTGCCGACCTCCAGCGAGCCGTGGGTCGCGCTCATGCCCAACGCCCTGGCGGCATTGAACGTCACCCCCGCCAGTGCTTCTTCGGGCGTCATGCGAAACAGCGTGCAGGCCATGTTCAGCATCAGGCGCAATGACAGGCCCGGCGAGGTGCCAGGGTTGAGGTCGGTGGAAATCGCAATCGGCACGCCGTGCT
The DNA here is from genome assembly GCF_900099665.1 of Pseudomonas sp. BS3767. Classification (NCBI taxonomy): domain Bacteria; kingdom Pseudomonadati; phylum Pseudomonadota; class Gammaproteobacteria; order Pseudomonadales; family Pseudomonadaceae; genus Pseudomonas; species Pseudomonas sp. BS3767. The sequence continues at coordinate 11,306 of NZ_FNCX01000008.1, forward strand.
TGCGCAGCGCGTCCATCGGCGGCAGTTGCGTTTCACGCAGGAAGTAAAACGCCCCCGGCAGCAGCACCGCGACGGTTCCGGCAGCCGCCATGGCGATGGCGTCGTCCTCGGTCATGAACTCCAGATGATCCGCCGACAGCGCCTTGTAGCGCGCGGCCAGGCTCGATCCACCCAATGACGACAGCTGCTCGGCATGCAGTTTGACCGGCAGTGCCAACTGCCCTGCGGTGATGAACACCTGCTCGACCTGCGCAGGTGAAAACGCCAGGTATTCACAGAAAGCATCCACCGCATCGACCAGCCCTTCGGCTGCCAGCGCCGGGAGCATGTCGTTGCAGATGTGGTTGATGTAATCGTCGGCGCGATCGGCGTATTCCGGCGGCAGCGCATGGGCGGCCAGGCAGGTGGCACGCACGGTGACTGGCTGGGTGTTGCCCAGACGACGAATCACCCGCAGGATCTTGCGCTCGTTTTCCAGGTCCAGCCCGTAGCCCGACTTCATCTCGACGGTCGTGACGCCGTCCTTGAGCAAGTGCCGCAAGCGGCGCTCGGCACTGGCGTACAGCTCATCTTCACTGGCGGCGCGAGTCGCACGCACCGTGCTGGCAATACCGCCGCCCGCTGCCGCTATTTCTGCGTAGCTGACGCCCTGCAGACGCTGTTCGAACTCGCCACTGCGGTTGCCGCCGAACACCGTATGGGTGTGACAGTCGATCAGGCCGGGCGTGACCCATGCACCGCCCAGATCGATGCAGTTGTCATGTTCCGGCTCGGCCAGCTCGGCCTGAGGCCCGATCCACTCGATGAGCGCTCCGGAGGTCACGATGGCGGCATGCTCGATGATCGAGTATTTGCCGTGCGCCATGCTTGCGATGTGACAGTTTTTCCAGAGCGTTTTCATTCCAGGCCTCGTTGATCAATGAGTGTTGTTGAGCGCCTTGGGCTTGACCCACACAGCGTAGGCGATGAGCAGCAGCACGATCCAGATTGCGCCGACGATCAAGGCTGCACGGTTGTCCGGGAAATAGCCCAGCACGCCGAAGATGAACAGCATGAAGGCGATGGCGGCCGCAGGCCCGTAAGGCCAGAACGGCACGGCGAATTTCAGCTGTGCCGCTTCCTCGCGGTGCATCGAGCGGCGCATGGCGACCTGCGTCAGCAGAATCATCAGCCAGACCCACACGGTGGCGAAGGTGGCCAGCGACGCGATCAGCAGGAACACATCCTTGGGGATCAGGTAGTTGAGCAGCACGCCGCCCAGCAACGCGATGCCCATGACCAGCACGGTCATCCACGGCACGCCATGGCGTGAAACGCGGGCAAAACTGGCGGGCGCCTGACCATCACGGGCCAGCCCATACATCATGCGGCCTGCGCCGAAGATGTCGCTGTTGATGGCCGATACGGCCGCCGAGATCACCACGATGTTGAGGATGGTCGCCGCCGAAGCGATACCCAGGTTGTCGAAAATCTGCACGAACGGGCTGCCCTGCGTGCCGATCTGCGGCCACGGGTAGATGCACATCAGCACAAACAGTGTCAGCACGTAGAACAGCAGAATGCGCAGCGGTACGGCATTGATCGCCTGCGGCAGGCTGCGTTGCGGGTCCTTCGCTTCGCCTGCGGTAATGCCGATGATTTCAATGCCGCCGAAGGCAAACATCACCACCGCGAACGAGGCGATCAGACCGGTGACGCCGTTGGGCATGAAGCCGCCGTGTGCCCACAGGTTGCTGATGCCTATTTCGGTGCCGCTGGTCGAGCTGCCGATGCCAAAGATCATGATGCCGAAGCCTGCGACGATCATGGCCACGATGGCGCTGACCTTGAGGATCGACAGCCAGAATTCGGTTTCGCCGAAGACTTTCACATTGCACAGGTTGAGCGCGCCGATCAGGAACACGATGCCCAGCACCCAGATCCAGCGCGGCACCTCCGGAAACCAGAAGCCCATGTAAATGCCGAATGCGGTCACGTCGGCGAGGCAGACAATGATCATTTCGAATGCGTAGGTCCAGCCCAGTACGAAACCGGCCAGCGGGCCCATGTAGCGCGTGGCGTAATGGCTGAAGGAGCCGGAAACCGGGTCGTGAACGGCCATTTCGCCCAGTGCGCGCATCACCATGTACACCGCCGCGCCGCCGATCAGGTACGCCAGCAATACGGCAGGCCCGGCCTGTTGAATCGCCGAGGCCGAGCCGTAGAACAACCCTGTGCCGATGGCAGAGCCCAGGGCCATGAAGCGGATGTGGCGGGCGGATAACCCGCGTTTCAAACCATCTTGTGACGTCATTTCAGGTCCATTTCATTACAGGTATGGCAAAAGCCGCGAGAACGCCTGCATCCGGCCTCCCGCAGCGATGACCAAAGCGAGCCCTGCCAGGCTCGCGGTGCATCACAGACTGGGTAGCAGACGTGCAGGAACCAACGGGTTCAGGCAAGTGGAGGACAACAGCTGACTGGCAGCTTCGATGTCCGGTGCAAAAAAGCGGTCCTTTTCATAGAACGGGACCTTGCTGCGCAACAGGCTGCGGGCTTGCTCCAGCTTCGGAGAGGTTTTCAGACCCTCACGCAAGTCCAGACCCTGGCAGGCAGCCAACCATTCTACGGCAAGAATCCCGCGAACGTTTTCTGCCATTTCCCATAAGCGCTTGCCGGCGGCCGGTGCCATCGACACATGGTCTTCCTGATTGGCCGAGGTCGGCAGGCTGTCGACACTGTGCGGATGGGCCAATGCCTTATTTTCACTGGCCAGCGCGGCGGCGGTCACCTGCGCGATCATGAACCCGGAATTGACGCCGCCGTTGGCCACCAGGAAGGGCGGCAGCTGCGACATGTGCTTGTCCATCATCAGCGAAATGCGACGTTCGCTGAGCGAGCCTATCTCGGCGATGGCCAATGCGAGGTTGTCCGCCGCCATGGCGACCGGCTCGGCGTGAAAATTGCCACCGGATATGACGTCGTTCTCGGCGGCGAACACCAGCGGGTTGTCGGACACCGCGTTGGCTTCGATTTCCAGCACTTCGGCGGCCTGACGCAGTTGGGTCAGGCATGCGCCCATGACCTGTGGCTGGCAGCGCAACGAGTAGGGGTCCTGAACCTTGTCGCAGTTGCGGTGCGACTCGGACACGCCGCTGCTTTCGCCCAGCAGGTCACGGTAGCAGGCTGCCGCGTCGATCTGCCCGCGCTGACCGCGTGCGGCATGAATACGCGCGTCGAAGGGCGAGCGTGAACCGAGTACCGCTTCAACCGTCAGCGAGCCGCAGGTCAGGGCTGCAGCGAACAGGTCTTCGCCTTCGAACAGGCCGCGCAATGCGTAGGCGGTAGACACTTGCGTGCCGTTGAGCAGTGCCAGCCCTTCCTTGGCTGCCAGGGTCAGCGGTTGCAGCCCGGCAGCCGCCAGCGCATCGACGCCGTTCAGCCATTCGCCCTTGTAGCGCGCCTTGCCTTCGCCCAGCAGCACCAGCGACATGTGCGCCAGCGGTGCAAGGTCGCCGGAAGCACCGACCGAGCCCTTGAGCGGAATATGCGGGTAGACCTCGGCATTGATCAGCGCAATCAGGGCGTCGATGACCACGCGCCGAATGCCCGAGAAGCCGCGGCTCAGGCTGTTGACCTTGAGCACCATGATCAGACGCACCAGCTCGTCGCTGATCGGCTGACCGACACCGGCCGCATGCGACAGCACCAGCGAACGCTGCAGGTTTTCCAGGTCTTCGCTGGCAATCCGCGTCGAAGCCAGCAGACCGAACCCGGTGTTGATGCCGTAGGCGGTGCGGTTCTCGGCCAGAATGCGCTCGACACAGGCGACGCTGTCGTCGATCTGCTGGTCTGCGCTGCTGTCCAGCGTCAGGCTGACCGGCTGTAGATAAATACCGCGCAGTTGCGCCAGGGTCAGTTGGCCGGGGATCAGGTTCAGCGTCTTGGCAGATAAGGTGGTCACGATGCTGCTACTCCTTGATGAATGTCAGCGACGGCTGGTGGCCGTATGCTGTTTTTATAGGTCTGCCGCGTTGTTACGGCAGTGCTGGAAAACCCTTTCCAGCGACGTTTCGTCTTTGATCAGGGCCGCGCTGCTGGCGATGTCCGGAGCCAGCCAGCGGTCTTCGTCGTAGGCCGGGATGCGCTCGCGCAGCAGTCGCCACGCGGCACCGGTGCCCACGCCAAAACCCTGTGTCTTGAGAAATTCGAATGCCTGGGCCGCGAGTAAATACTCGATGGCCAGAATCTGCGTGGTATTGCCCAGCACCTTGTGCAGCTTGAGCGCAGCGCTGGTGCCCAGGCTCAGGTGATCCTCCTGCAGACCGGAAGTCACGTAGTTGTCGACCACAGCCGGTTGCGCCATCTGGCGGTTTTCCGCGCACAGCGAAGCGGCGACGTACTGGACGATCATCATTCCCGAGTTGACCCCCGGCTGGGTGACCAGAAACGCCGGCAGGCCACTGACCATCGGGTTGATCAGGCGGTCCAGGCGCCGTTCGGCGATCGAGCCCAGCTCGGCCATCGCCATGCACAGCAGGTCTGCCGCCATGGCCACCGACTGGCCGTGTGGATTGGCCTGGGACACCACTCGGAAAGCGTCGGGCGTGCCGAGCAGCAGCGGGTTATCGGTGACTGAATTGAGCTCGATCTCGACCTGGCGAGTGGCGTGAGCCAACTGGTCGCGGGTGGCGCCATGCACCTGGGGAATCGAACGAATACTCAGCGCATCCTGGGTACGAATGCCTTCGCTGCTGGCGAGCACTTCGCTGCCTGCCAGTAACGTGCGCAGGTTCTTGCCCACCTGTTGCATGCCCGGATGCGGCTTGAGGGCGAGGATGCTTGCATCGAACGCGTCCAGCTGGCCGCGCAGGGCTTCGAAGCTCATCGCGCCGATCACGTCGGCCCACTGGCTCAGACGCTCGGCGTCGGCGATGGCCAGACAGCTCAGGCCGGTCATGCACGGTGTGCCGTTGACCAGGCACAATCCGTCCTTGGCGCCGAGGATGACCGGAGCCAGACCTTCTTCGTTCAAGGCCTGCTCAGCCGGGACGATCTGCCCGCGATAGCTGACCTGGCCGATGCCCAGCAACGCGACGCCGACGTGCGCCATGTGCGTCAGGTAACCCACCGAGCCCTGCGCCGGTACTTGCGGCGTGATGCCCCGGTTGAGCAGGGCCAGTAGCGCTTCGACCACTTGCCGGTGAATGCCGGACTTGCCCTGGCTGTAGTTGAGAATCGCGGCGCAGATGATTGCGCGGGTCTGCTCGTCGGCCAGTGGCGCACCGACGCCGCAGGCATGGCTGAGCAGGGTATTGCGCGACAGGCGACTGAGCTGTTCGCCTTGCAGTGACACATTGCACAGCGCGCCGAGCCCGGTGTTCACGCCATAGGCGCGCTCGCCGCTGACGACGATGCGCTGCACGATGGCCTGAGCGTTGTCGATCCGTGCCCAGGCAGCATCCGACAGGACCAGTCTTGCGCCCTGCCGGGCCACGGCGACCACGTCCTGCCAGCCTGCAGGTGCTTCACCGATGACGATCTGTTCTGCTCGCGACATCTGCAACGGTCCTTAAAGGGTGGCTACGCGGCGCTGAACGAAACGATCCACGTAATCGTCGGCGGGCGAGTGGAGAATTTCTTTCGGCGTACCGACCTGAATCAATCGACCATCCTTGAGGATCGCGATGCGATTGCCGATGCGCACGGCCTCGTCCAGATCGTGGGTAATGAACACGATGGTCTTGTGCAGGCTGGCTTGCAGCTCCAGCAACTGGTCCTGCATCTCGGCGCGGATCAACGGGTCGAGGGCGCTGAATGCTTCGTCCATCAGAATGATGTCGGTGTCGGCCGCCAGCGCGCGGGCCAGACCCACACGCTGACGCATGCCGCCGGAAAGCTGGTGCGGGTATTTGTTTTCGTAGCCCTTGAGGCCTACGGTGGTGATCCAGTGCAGCGCGCGTTCCTGACACAGCGCCTTGCTCTCGCCACGCACGGTCAGGCCGTAGGCCACGTTGGCCAGCACGGTCTTGTGCGGCAGCAGGCCGAAGCTCTGGAACACCATGCTGATCTTGTGTCGGCGGAATTGGCGCAAGGCCTCCATGTCGTAACGCAGGATGTCTTCGCCATCGACCAGAATCTCGCCGCTGGTGGGGTCGATCAGCCGGTTGAAGTGACGCACCAGCGTCGATTTTCCCGAGCCGGAGAGGCCCATGATGACGAAGATTTCGCCGCTGCCGATCGACAGCGACAGGTCGTTGACCCCGACCACACAGCCGGTCTGGGCCAGCACCTGGTCCTTGCTCTGGTTTTGCCTGATCAACTCCAGCGCTTCTTTCGAGCGGTTGCCGAAGATCTTGAATACGTTTTTGACGACGATTTTGTTCGGTTCCACGCTGCTCATTTGTGCGCCTCATGCCGTGGGCGGCCATAGGCCTGCGTGATACGGTCGATGACGACCGCCAGAATGACAATGGCCAGGCCCGCTTCCAGCCCGCGCCCGACGTTGAGGGTCTGAATGCCCACCAGCACGTCTTCGCCAAGCCCGCGTGCGCCGATCATCGAGGCGATCACCACCATCGACAGCGCCATCATGGTGGTCTGGTTGATACCGGCCATGATGCTCGGCATCGCCAGCGGCAGTTGCACGCCGAACAGTTGCTGCCAGCGATTGGCGCCGAACGCGTTGATGGCTTCCATCACTTCACCATCCACCTGACGAATGCCCAGATCGGTCAGACGAATCAGCGGCGGTGCGGCGTAAATTACGGTGGCGAAGATCGCCGGCACTTTGCCCAGACCGAACAGCATCAGCACCGGGATCAGGTACACGAAGCTGGGCATGGTCTGCATGATGTCCAGCAGCGGCATCAGCACCGAGCGCAGCCGATTGCTGCGTGCCGAGAGGATGCCCAGCGGAATGCCGATCAGCACCGCGATGATCGTGGCGACCAGCATCAGCGCCAGCGTCTGCATCAGCTTGTCCCACAACCCGACCGCACCGACCAGAAACAGCAGGCCGACGATGACCAGCGTCGTGACGATCTTGCGTGTCGCGTGCCAGGCAATACCGCCGACGATCATCAGCATCAGCCACCACGGCGCCATGCGCAGCAGGCCTTCGAGGTTGACGATGGCCCATAGCAGGGTGTCGGAAATGTGCCGGAACACATCGCCGTACTGCGTGACCAGTGAGTCGACGCCATCGTTGACCCAGTTGGCGATCGAGAAAGTTAAGCTTTCAGGAAACATAAGCGGCTCTCAAATGAGGTGTGTCGGGTCAACGACGGGGCTGTCGAACCGTTCAGTCCGACAGCCCGGTCGTTTACAACGAAGCGTCCACCTTCTTCGCGGCGTCTTCGCTGACCCATTTGTGCCAGACTTCGGGGTGCTCTTTCAGGAAAATCTTCGCCAGCTTCGGCGATTCGATGCGTTCCTTGGCCATGCGCCCCAGGTTCTGGTTGAGCAGGTCGATAGGCAGGTTGACCTTTTCCAGGATGGCGACCAGTTCAGGGGCCTCATCGTGGAACACTTTGGACACGCCGACCTTGATATCGATCGTCTTGTTGACCCCGGCTTTCTCTTCCAGACGCACCAGGTCTACCTGACCCATGAGCGGCGTGGGTGACCAATAGTAGGCCAGGATCGGTTCGCCACGTTTGTAGCTGAAGAGAATCGCCGCATCCAGCGCCGGGCCGGTGCCCGGGCGGAAGTTGGTGTATTTGCTTTCCAGGCCGTAGCTCTTGAGCATTTCGCTGTTTTCCAATTCACAGGTCCAACCCGCCGGGCAGTTGTAGAAACGCCCTTTGGATGGCTCTTCCTGATCCTTGAACACGGCTGAATACTGGGCCAGATCGCTGATGGATTTCAGGTTGGGTGCCTTGGCTTCCAGCTTGCGTTTGGCATCGCCTTCGATCACATAGCGCGGCACGTACCAGCCTTCCACTGCGCCGACGATCGGCGCGCCGACACCAACCACTTTCCCGGCAGCGGCGGCCTTGTTCCAGACCTCGCTGCGACCGACCCATTCTTCGGCAAAGATCTGGATATCGTTGGTGCCCAGGGCGTTTTCCATGGCGATGGAATTGCCGGGCAGGGCGTCAACCGTGCAGCCGTAACCCTTGTCCAGAACGACCTGCAGAATGTCGGTCAGCAGCATCGCGCTTTCCCAGTTAAGACCGGCGAATTTCACCGGCTTGCCTGATTCGCACCAGCCGGCAGCCTGACTTGCGCCTGTGCTGGCGAGCAGGCCAGCGGATACCAGGGTGGTCAGCAGGGCCTTTTTCATATTCATTGTCGATGCTCCTAAGCCTGAAATGGATGACGGCAGCTTCAAGTAGGCATCCGGCCCGTGGGCATGCTCATGCCCGTCCCCGACGTGTGCCGGCCTGATGGCCGGCAACGTTGTCAACGTCCGATCATTGGCAGGTTCAAGCCCTGCTCTTTGGCACAATCGATAGCGATGTCGTAACCGGCATCGGCATGACGCATCACCCCGGTGGCCGGGTCGTTGTGCAATACGCGGGCGATACGCTCGGCGGCTTCATCCGTACCGTCGCAGACGATCACCATGCCGGAATGCTGCGAGAAGCCCATGCCGACGCCGCCACCGTGGTGCAGCGAGACCCAGGTCGCACCGCTGGCGGTATTGAGCAGGGCATTGAGCAGCGGCCAGTCGGAGACGGCATCGGAGCCATCGCGCATGGATTCGGTTTCGCGGTTGGGGCTGGCGACCGAGCCGGAGTCCAGGTGGTCGCGGCCAATTACCACCGGTGCCGACAACTCACCACTGCGGACCATTTCGTTGAAGGCCAGGCCCAGCTTGGCGCGCTGGCCCAGACCGACCCAGCAGATACGCGCTGGCAAACCCTGAAAGCTGATGCGCTCGCGGGCCATGTCCAGCCAGTTGTGCAGGTGCTCGTCATCCGGGATCAGCTCTTTGACCTTGGCGTCGGTCTTGTAGATGTCCTGCGGATCGCCCGACAGCGCGGCCCAGCGGAACGGCCCGATGCCACGGCAGAACAGCGGACGGATGTAGGCGGGCACGAAACCCGGGAAATCGAAGGCATTGGTGACGCCGACTTCCTTGGCCATCTGGCGAATGTTGTTGCCATAGTCGAAGGTCGGAATGCCGGCTTGCTGGAAGGCGAGCATGGCTTCGACGTGTTCGGCCATCGATTGCTTGGCCGCCTTGACCACACTGGCCGGCTCGCTGACCGAGCGGGCACGGTACTCGTCCCAGGTCCAGCCTTTGGGCAGGTAGCCATTGAGCGGGTCGTGGGCGCTGGTCTGGTCGGTGACCATGTCCGGGCGCACACCGCGACGGACCATTTCCGGCAGGATGTCCGCCGCGTTGCCACACAGGGCGATGGAGATGGCTTTGCCTTCGGCCGTGTATTTCGCGATACGCGCCAGTGCGTCATCGAGATCAGCGGCCTGTTCGTCGACGTAGCGGGTCTTGATGCGGAAATCGATACGGCTCTGCTGGCATTCGATGTTCAGCGAGCAGGCCCCGGCCAATGTCGCGGCCAGCGGCTGCGCACCACCCATGCCGCCCAAACCTGCGGTCAACACCCAGCGGCCCTTGAGGTTGCCGTCATAGTGCTGGCGACCGGCTTCGACGAAGGTTTCGTAAGTGCCTTGCACGATGCCCTGGCTGCCGATGTAGATCCAGCTGCCGGCGGTCATCTGGCCATACATGGCCAGGCCCTTGGCATCCAGTTCGTTGAAGTGCTCCCAGCTGGCCCAGTGCGGCACCAGGTTGGAGTTGGCGATCAGTACGCGCGGGGCGTTGCTGTGGGTCTTGAACACGCCGACCGGCTTGCCGGACTGCACCAGCAGGGTTTCATCATCGTTGAGCTGAGTGAGGCTTTCGACGATCTTGTCGTAGCACTCCCAGTTGCGTGCGGCACGACCGATGCCACCGTAAACCACCAGTTCATTGGGGTTTTCGGCGACTTCCGGGTCGAGGTTGTTCATCAACATGCGCAGCGGTGCTTCGGTCAGCCAGCTCTTGGCGGTCAGTTGAGTACCGCGTGCAGCCCGTACGACGCCTTCGCGATGGCGGGTCCAGTCCTGCTTAAGGTCTTGATTATTCTCGGTCACAAAAAAATCCTCGGCGATCAATTCGAACCAGCCCGATGAAGGGCGAGCAGCGCCTGGCGAAGCAGGCCTATTCAGTTGGGTAGAAGACAGAGTGTTCAGCCTGTCTCTACTTGTACATACAAGCATATGCAATCAAAAGACCAACTTTGTGCTGTCGCTGTTTTTTGCCCATCGAATCTATCTGCAGGGCTTTATTTATGCGGGCCTGGTGCTTTTGATCAGCAAAGGGGCATTTCTCCGAAAAGGGCTGGACGTTGTTACCTGAATGACTTTTTGCGCAGTTTTGGGGCGACAGGTAACAGATTGGTGCGGGGAATGTGTGCGCCGCGTTCGGGCCGGGAATGAACTGCCGCTGGGTGTTTGCAAACAGCGCATTTGGCGGGCTGCAAATGGCCTCTTCAGCATGGGAACGAACCCGCTCAAGCATGCGTCATACCCAGGCCTGAGCCAGCATTCACCGGCCTGCGATTAGGTCTCGCGGGTGTTTTCGTGTTTAAATTGAACGCTCGTTCAAGTTAAACCGGTGGTTCGCTGCCCGCTCACAACAGGAGGCTTACCCTTGCCGTATCCGCTTTTTGCAGTTGGTTTTATCAGTCCGGAGGCACTCAACCGATGAGTTCTGCGAGTTCCTCTTCAAGCGGCATGGTTCGCATGAATGCTCCAGTGTTCTATTTCGCTGCGAGTTTTATTCTGATTTTCGGCATCGTCGTGATCGCGTTCCCGCAAGCCAGCGGCGAATGGCTGCTGGCGGCGCAAAACTGGGCGGCCAACACGGTCGGCTGGTACTACATGATGGTCATGACCCTGTACCTGGTCTTCGTGGTGGTCACCGCCTTGTCGGGCTTCGGCAAGATCAAGCTCGGTGCCGACCACGACGAACCCGAGTTCAGTTACCTGTCATGGGCCGGGATGCTGTTTGCCGCCGGCATCAGCATCACGCTGTTCTTTTTCTGCGTTTCAGAACCCCTGACGCACCTGCTGCAACCGCCGCAGGGCGAGGGCGGTACCGCAGAAGCAGCACGCCAGGGCATGCAGTTGCTGTTTCTGCACTGGGGGCTGCATGGCTGGGGCGTGTTCGCGTTCGTCGGGATGGCGCTGGCCTATTTCGCCTATCGGCACAACCTGCCGCTGGCCCTGCGTTCGGCGCTGTATCCGCTGATCGGCAAACGCATCAACGGCCCTATCGGCTATGCGGTCGATGGTTTCGGCATCATTGCGACCATCTTCGGCCTCGGCGCAGACATGGGCTTCGGGGTGCTGCACCTCAACTCCGGTCTGGATTACCTGTTTGGCGTGGCGCACACCCACTGGATTCAGGTCGGACTGATCACCCTGATGATGGGCGCTGCGATTCTGGTGGCGATCGCCGGTGTCGACAAAGGCGTGCGCGTCATGTCCGACATCAACATGCTGCTGGCCTGTGCGTTGCTGTTGTTCGTGCTGTTCGCCGGCCCGACTCAGCACTTGCTCAACACGCTGGTGCAGAACATCGGTGACTATCTGGGTGCACTGCCGAGCAAGAGTTTCGACGTGTATGCCTACAACGAGCCGAGTGACTGGCTGGGCGGCTGGACGGTGTTCTATTGGGCCTGGTGGATTGCCTGGGCGCCGTTCGTGGGCCTGTTCATTGCGCGTATCTCGCGTGGCCGGACCATCCGTGAGTTCGTCTTCGGTGTGTTGCTGATCCCGCTGGGCTTCACCCTGGCGTGGATGTCGATCTTCGGTAACAGCGCCATCGATCAAGTGCTCAACCATGGCATGACTGCGCTGGGTCAATCGGCTATCGACGATCCGTCGATGACCCTGTACCTGCTGCTGGAAACCTATCCGTGGAGCAAGACGGTCATTGCGGTCACGGTGTTCATCAGCTTTGTGTTCTTCGTGACGTCGGCCGATTCGGGCACTGTGGTGCTGTCGACACTGTCAGCCAAAGGCGGCAACCCTGACGAAGACGGTCCGAAATGGCTGCGGGTGTTCTGGGGTGTGGCCACGGCGCTGATCACCAGTGGCCTGTTGTTCTCGGGCAGTATCGATGCGCTGAAGTCGGCTGTGGTACTGACCTCACTGCCGTTCTCGCTGATTCTGCTGCTGATGATGTGGGGCCTGCACAAAGCGTTCGTCATGGAATCCCAGCGCCAGATTGCGCAACTGTATTCGTTGGCGCCAGTGTCCGGTTCAAGGCGCGGCGGGTGGCGTCAGCGCCTGAGCCAAGCTGTGCATTACCCGTCGCGAGACGAGGTGTACCGTTTCCTAGATCAGACCGTGCGTCCGGCGATTGAAGAAGTGACGGCGGTGTTCGTCGAAAAGGGTTTGAACGTGGTCAACGTGCCCGACCCGTCCAACGACTCGGTGACCCTGGAAATCGGTCACGGCGAAGAACGTCCGTTCATTTACCAAGTGCAGATGAAAGGCTTCTTCACGCCTTCGTTCGCTCGTGGCGGCATGGGCTCCAAGCAATTGAACAATCGCCGCTACTACCGCGCCGAAGTTCACTTGAGCGAGGGCAGTCAGGACTACGACCTGGTGGGCTACACCAAGGAACAGGTCATCAACGACGTGCTCGATCAGTACGAGCGGCATATGCAGTTCCTGCATCTGGTGCGGTGATCGGGGCGTGGGGGGCGGTTACAACTATCGTCCCTCACGCTCTGCGCCGCGCCTCATGTTCAGGAGAGGACGCGGAGCGTCCAGAACGGCATGCGACGCGGAGCGTCGCACGATGGTTACAGGGTCATCGTTCCTCACGCTCCCGCTTAGGCTCGAGAGTGCGGCAGGCTCACGTACTCTCTCGCTCTACCAATCTGCATTCCAGCAGGTTCAGGCGTTGTATCTCTCCCTCTACTGGTAACACTCCGAGGCTTTCAAGCACCCGCGTGGCGGCCATTACGCCGATCTGCAGTGCGGGCGGTTTGATGGTGGTCAGGCTGGGCAGCATCATTTCTGCGAAGGCGTAGTCGCCAAAACCCATCACGGCGCAATCCTGCGGAATGCTCAGGCCTGCGCGCTGGCTGGCGAGCAGGGCGCCGGCTGCCAGGTTGTCGTTGGCGAAGAAGATCGCGTCAGGGCGGGGCTCTTGGTTCATCAGGGTGTCCATCGCCTGTTTGCCTGCCTCGAATGGCGCTCGGTCCGCGTCCGGGACGAAGACCCACGGCGTGATACCGAGCCCTTCCAGAGTCGCAGCGTAGCCGTCGCGGCGCTCCAGTGCGCTGAAGTCGCCCGCGATGCTGTTCTGTACGAACGCGATTCGCCGGTAGCCCTTGTCATGCAGATAACGGGCTGCCATGACGCCGACGTCGTAGTGCGAAAAGCCGATCTGGATCGGACTGCGGTCGGGTTGATGGTCCCAGGTTTCGATCACCGGGACATCGGTCTGCTCGAGCATTTTCTCGGTAGCAGGGCTGTGAAAGCGACTGGTCAGCACCAGTGCCGCCGGTGACCAGCCCAGAAATGCCCGTACCGCGCTTTCTTCCTGCTCGGCGGAAAAGTAGCTGGAGGCCAGCAGCAACTGAAAACCGTGCCGGCTCAGGGTGTCACTGAAGCCCTGAATGGTATTGGCAAAGATCGGCCCGGAGATGTTGGGAATCACCATCGCCACCACCCGGCTGCGTGCTGACGCCAGGCCGCCAGCAACCAGATTGGGCACGTAACCCAGTGCATTGACCGTGCTCGCAATCCGCTCGCGCAGTTCGGGCGATACCTGTTCCGGCTGATTGAAATAGCGCGATACGGTAATGGCCGACACCCCCGCCTGACGCGCCACGGCAGTGATCGTCACCCGGCCTGCGCCTCGGCGTTTACGTGTCAGGGGTTTCTCGTCGGCCATGCTCGATCACTTCGCATAAAAGTAAAAAGAATATAAAACTAATTTTTCAGTATTGGACGGTCTATCTAGCATTTCCCGATACTGGCGATGTTAGCGCTAACAAAGATGGTTTGTCTGCTACTCGCCACCGCGAATGCCCGGACCCGGTTTAGTCAGCACGTATAGGCGCCAGTGCGCATCGCACTGTCGGATCAGGGCATATTTCAGGTAGGCACGCAGATGCACACAACAGCTGGGGATGGCATCAGACACACGCTTCTGGCGCAGGCGATCAATCAGGTTCATGCGGCGCGGGGGCGTCGTTGTGGGTGGTTACTGATGGGGCTGACGGCATTGCCGTGTGTTCCGGCCATGGCAGAGACAGCGGCAGGGCAGAATACAGAAACGGTAGCGCTGGAATCGGTGACCGTGACCGCCACACGCCGTGAAGAATCGCTGCAAAAAGTACCGGTTGCCGTGTCCGTGATCGAGGGCGAACAACTGGAGCGCGATAACCGTAATGGCGTGGCCAGTATTGTGCAGCAGGTGCCGTCGTTGAATTTCCGCACCGGGGCTTCCAACAAGGACACTTCGCTGTTCGTTCGCGGTGTCGGCACCATTTCCACCTCGCCAGGCGTCGAACCGACCGTGGCCACCGTGATCGACGGCGTGGTGTATGCCCGTCCGGGTCAGGCCACGCTGGACTTGCTCGACCTGGAACGCATCGAAGTGCTGCGCGGCCCGCAAGGTACGCTGTTCGGCAAGAACGCTTCGGCGGGCGTGCTGAACGTCACCACCAAGGCACCGACCGAAGAGACTCACGGTTACATCGATCAGTCGTATTACAGCGGCAACGAAAGCCGCACCCGTTTCGGTATTGGCGGCAGCCTGATTCCGCAGACCCTCAAAGGCTCGATCACGACGTTGTTCGGCAGCTATGACGGCAATGTCGATAACAAGCTCAATGGCCAGGAAGTCAACGGTTACAACCGCAAGGGCGCACGCGGCAAGCTGGAATTCACGCCCAATGACGACATCACCTTCACCCTCGCAGCGGACTACATGCAGTCCCATGACGACGCGCCCAACGGCGTGGTAACCAAGGCGCCGACCCCGTCCTTCGCCAGTGCCCTGGCGCCGGTACGTGCCGACAGCGATAACCGCAATGTCGTCAGCGATTACCGCAGCCATGTCGAGGACGTCAACAAAGGCCTGTCCGGTCAGCTCGACTGGCAACTGGGCGACTACACCCTGACCTCCATCACCGCCTGGCGCGGCTGGGACAACACGCAGTATCAGGACGGCGACCGGCTTGGCACCATCACCGCCGCCTTTCCCGGCACTGAAGACAAGGGCGATCTTGAGTTCAACCAGTATTCACAGGAGCTGCGTCTGGCGTCGCCGAAAGGCCAGTTCGTCGAATACGTGGGCGGGCTGTTTTACATGCACGGCAAGAGCGACGAGACCTATCAGCGCACGCTGATCACACCGACGACTCAGGATCGCGGCATCGCCGACTACAGCACCACCACCGACAGTTATTCGGTGTTCGGCGAAACCACGTTCAATTTCACCCCGGACTTCCGTGCGATTGCCGGGGCACGCTGGACCCACGACGATCTGGAATACGATCATCGCCGCGTCTCGACATCGGCTACGACCGTCAGCGGCATTCAGCCAGCGACCAGCAGTTCCGGGTCGGTGGACGAAGACGGCAAGTCCGGGCGTCTCGGTTTGCAATACGACCTGAGCGACAGTGTGATGACCTACATCACCTATTCGCGCGGCTACAAAGGCCCGGCCTACAACGTGTTCTTCAACATGCAGCCGCGTGACACCGAGGCCCTCAAGCCGGAAACCTCGAACACCTGGGAGGTCGGCCTCAAGGCCACCACCTGGAATAATCGCCTGACCACCAACCTGGCGGTGTTCCACAGCGAATACGACAACTATCAGGCGAACTTCTTCGACAGTGTTGCCGGACAGGTCGTGACGCGCCTGATCAACGCCGGCAGTGTCAGCACCGAAGGCGTCGAGCTGGATTACGCCCTGCAAGCCACGCGAAACCTGAAATTCTCCGGCGCGCTGTCCTACACCAGAGCACGCATCGACAGCTTTGCCTGCCCGGCCGGTGCGGCGGCGTCCTGCAACGTCGACGGCAAAACCCTGCCGTACAGCCCGGACTGGAAAAGCTACGTGCGCGCCGACTACACCCTCCCGCTGGACAACGGCCTGGATATCGAACTGGGCACCGATTACAGCTGGCAGAGCGAAGTGCAGTACGACATCAGCCAGAACCCGGACACCAAACAGGGCGCTTACGGCATCTGGAACGCCAGCGTGGCACTGGCTGATTACAACAGTGGCTGGCGTGTGGCATTGCTGGGCAAGAACCTGGCTGACAAGTCCTATTCGCCAATGCTGGCGACCGGGGGCAACTACGTTTACCGATCCGTGCCGCGTGATGATGAACGTTATTTCGGTGTGCAGTTACGCAAGGATTTTTGAGCCGAGACCCCAGGCAACACGTAAGGAGTGAGGTATGAGCACGACTGCTCGACAGATGAAGCTGGGCGCTTTCCTGATGGCCACCGGGCATCATGTCGCTGCTTGGCGGCACCCGGCTGTGCCTGCGGATGCAGGGCTGGATTTCAAGCATTACCGGTACGTGGCCAGGGTTGCGGAGGCGGCAAAATTCGATGCACTGTTCGTCGCCGACAGCGTGGCTGCCGCGACCGGTGATATCGCCAGCCGCATGGCACGCTCCGATCATTTCGAACCGCTGACCCTGCTCTCGGCACTCAGTGCGGTGACTGAGCATATCGGTCTGATCGCGACGGCAACCACCACCTACAACGAGCCGTATCACGTAGCCCGCAAGTTCGCCTCGCTGGATCATCTCTCCGGTGGGCGAGCGGGCTGGAATCTGGTGACCTCGGATGCCGCCGCCGAAGCGCAGAACTTCGGTCGCGCCGAGCATGTGGGGCATGCCGAGCGCTATAGCCGCGCACGAGAGTTTCACCAGGTGGTGACCGGCCTTTGGGACAGCTGGGCAGACGATGCCTTCACCCGCGACAAGGCCAGCGGCGAGTATTACAACCCGGCCAGGCTGCATGTGCTCGATCACCAGGGCGAGCACTTCAGCGTCAAAGGCCCGCTGAACGTGGCACGTTCGCCGCAAGGACAACCGGTGGTGGTGCAGGCTGGTTCCTCGGAAGTCGGGCGTGAACTGGCGGCGCAGACGGCGGAAGTGGTGTTCACCGCGCAGACCTCGCTGGCCAGCGCTCAGGCGTTTTATGCGGACATCAAAGGCCGTCTGAGTGCTTACGGGCGTGACGTCGATTCGCTGAAAATCATGCCCGGCGTGTTCATCGTCGTGGCCGAAACCGAAGCCTTGGCGAAAGCTAAATTCGAGTCGTTTCAGGCGCTGGTCGAGCCTCAGGTCGGGGTCGCTCTGCTGGGCCGCATGCTGGGCAATTTCGACCTGTCGGGTTACCCGCTGGATGGCCCGTTGCCAGAGCTGCCACTGACCGACAGCGGCCAGCGCAGCCGGCAGAAACTGCTCACCGAACTGGCCGATCAGGAAAACCTGACCCTGGCGCAACTGGGGCGGCGGATTGCCGGCGGGCGAGGGCACTACAGCCTGATCGGTACGCCTGAGCAGATTGCCGATGAGCTGCAACGCTGGTTCGAGCAAGGCGCGGCGGATGGCTTCAATGTGCTGGTGCCGCATCTGCCGGGTGGTCTGGAAGATGTCGCGCAGTTGCTGGTGCCCGAGTTGCAGCGGCGCGGGCTGTTTCGTACCGAGTATGAGGGCACGACCTTGCGTGAAAACCTGGGCTTGCAACGGCCTGCTTACAGATTTTGATCGTTGCCGCATGCAAGTCCTGATGAGCGCAGAAAGCGGCCTTCGGCCAGAATCAGAGGCAGATTTTTATACAGAATTAAGGGATCACCCATGAAACCATTCACGTTTATCGCCGCCATTCTGGCTTTCAGTGGCCTGTTCGGGACAGCTGCTGCCGTCGAGCCCGACACCCTCCGCATCGGCTATCAGAAGGGCTCTATTACGCTGGTGCTGGCCAAGGAACACGGCTTGCTGGAAAAGCGTTTTCCCGAGAAACAAATCAAATGGATCGAGTTTCCGGCCGGGCCGCAGATGCTGGAGGCGCTGAACATTGGCAGCCTGGACATCGCCTCCACCGGCGACATTCCGCCGATTTTCGCCCAGGTCGCAGGTGCCGACCTGGTCTACATTGGTGCAGAGCCACCCAAGCCGCAGGTGGAAACCCTGTTGGTGCGCAACGAAAGCCCGGTGCACAGCGTCGCAGAATTGAAAGGCCGCAAGGTCGCGCTGCAGAAAGGCTCCAGCTCGCATAACGTGGTGCTGCGTTTGCTCAACAAAGCAGGTCTGACCTTCAAGGATATTCAGCCAATCTATCTGACCCCTGCCGATGCCCGCGCTGCCTTTGAAAACGGCAGTGTCGATGCCTGGGCGATCTGGGACCCTTACTACTCCATCGCTATGAGCGAAGGCCACACTCGCCTGCTGGCCAACGGCGAGGGGCTTGGATTGTCCGGGCCGTTCTATACCGCACGGCGGGCGTTTGCCGAGGAAAATGCAGCGCTCGTGCAGCAGGTGCTCGATGAACTGACAGTTGCCGATGGGCTATCGCGCTCGCAGCGTGCCGAGAGTATTCAGATACTGGCGCGGAGCATGGGCTTGTCCGAAGCGGTCATGACTCAGTATCTTGACCATCGGCCTGTATCACCCAGCCTGCCGATCACGCCGGAGATCGTAAGTGCGCAGCAGGCGACCGCTGATCTGTTTTACGACAACCACTTGATACCTAAGCGGGTCGACATTCAGCAGGTTGTCTGGCAAAAGCCATGATTCCGGCGTTGCGAACAGGCGTCGCCTGTTCGCAAATGCAATCAAGACGCCTCGAATATCCCCCAGACAAGAGAGGATTCAATGACCTACATCGCTGCCGAAAATCGTTACGAAGACATGCCTTATCGCCGTACCGGCCGCAGCGGGCTGGTGCTTCCGGCACTGTCTTTGGGCTTGTGGCACAACTTCGGTGACAGCACGCCGATCGACACCCAGCGCGCCATGCTGCGCACGGCGTTCGATCTGGGCATCAACCATTTCGACCTGGCCAACAACTATGGCCCGCCGTACGGCAGCGCCGAGATCAACTTCGGCCGTCTGCTGCGCGAAGACTTCAAGCACTACCGTGATGAACTGATCATCTCCAGCAAGGCTGGCTGGGACATGTGGCCGGGCCCATACGGACAGGGCGGTGGTTCACGTAAATACGTGCTCGCCAGCCTCGACCAGAGCCTGCAGCGCATGGGGCTCGATTACGTCGACATCTTCTATTCCCACCGTTTCGACCCGGACACTCCGCTGGAAGAAACCGCCAGCGCGCTGGCCACCGCGGTTCAGCAGGGCAAGGCGCTGTATATCGGTATCTCATCCTATTCCGGGGCCAAGACCCGTGAGATCGCGGCGTTGCTCAAAGAGTGGAAAGTGCCGTTGCTGATCCACCAGCCGGCCTACAACCTGCTCAATCGCTGGGTCGAGAAAGACTTGCTCGACGCGACTGAAGAGCTGGGCGCGGGCGTGATCGCCTTTACCGCGTTGGCCCAGGGGTTGCTGTCGGACAAATACCTGAACGGCGTGCCCAAGGATGCGCGGGTCAATCGTCCGGGTGGCGGCTCGCTGCAGGCTTCGCACCTGTCCGAGCAGAACATCGCCCACGTGCGTGCGCTCAACGAAATCGCCCAGCGTCGCGGTCAGAGCCTGGCACAAATGGCCCTGGCCTGGACGCTGCGCGATCCGCGCGTGACCTCCGCGTTGATCGGTGCGAGCCGTCCGGAGCAGATTGTCGAAAACGTCGGCGCGCTGAAGAACCTCGCGTTCAGTCCCGAAGAACTGACCGAGATCGACAGCTTTGCGGTGGAAGGTAGAATCAATCTGTGGGAAAAGCCGTCGCTGGCTGAGTGATGCGGTGCTGAGCTGCGCGTTACACGCAATTCCTGAGATGACTATCGTTCCCACGCTCCGCGTGGGAATGCAGTTCTGGACGCTCAGCGTCCTGCCTTGAATAGTAGGCGCGGCGCAGAGTGTTTCGAAATGCATGCCAATGCGGAGCATTGGCACTAATGACCATCATATAACCACTCAGCCCTCATCGGCCTCGTCGTCATCCCCGCCATCGATCTTCATGCCCAGTTCCTTGATCTTGCGGGTCAGGGTGTTGCGGCCCCAGCCCAGCAGTACGGCGGCGTCGCGGCGGCGGCCGGCGGTGTGCTTGAGGGCGGTTTCGATCATGATCCGCTCGAAGGTCGGCACGGCGCTGTCCAGCAGGCTGGACTGACCACGAGACAAGGCCTGATCGGCCCACTGGCGCAGCGCCTGTTCCCAGTTGGTGACCGGTGCGGCGTCCTGCGGCAGGCTCAGCAGTTCCGGTGGCAGGTCGCTGATGTGCACTTCACGACCCGACGCCATGACCGTGATCCAGCGGCAGGTGTTTTCCAGCTGACGCACGTTGCCAGGCCACGGCAGATGCTTGAGGTATTCCTCGGTCTCGGCCTTGAGCAGCTTGGGTTCGACCGCCAGTTCCTGAGCCGCGCGGCTGAGGAAGTGCTTGGCCAGGGTCGGGATGTCTTCACGACGGTCCGACATGCGCGGAATGTGGATACGGATCACGTTCAGGCGGTGGAACAAGTCCTCGCGGAACTTGCCGGCCTGTACCAGGGTTTCCAGGTTCTGGTGTGTCGCGGCAATGATCCGCACATCGACCTTGACCGGCGTGTGCCCGCCTACCCGGTAGAACTCGCCATCGGCCAGTACGCGCAACAGACGGGTCTGGGTGTCGGCCGGCATGTCACCGATTTCATCGAGAAACAGCGTGCCGCCGTCGGCCTGTTCGAAGCGTCCACGACGCAGGTTGGCCGCGCCGGTGAACGCGCCTTTTTCATGCCCGAACAGTTCGGACTCCATCAGGTCCTTGGGGATCGCCGCCATGTTCAGCGCAATGAACGGCGAGGCCGAACGCGGGCTGTGGCGATGCAATGCATGAGCGACCAATTCCTTGCCGGTTCCCGACTCACCGTTGATCAACACCGTGATGTTGGAGTGACTCAGACGGCCGATGGCGCGAAACACTTCCTGCATCGCTGGCGCTTCGCCAATGATTTCAGGGGTGCGGGTCAGTGTCGGTGCAACGTCCAGGCCCTGTTGTTCCTGAGCGTGCTGATTGGCGCGCTTGACCAGCGAGACGGCTTCATCGACGTCGAACGGCTTGGGCAGGTACTCGAACGCACCACCCTGATAAGACGCCACGGCACTGTCCAGGTCCGAATGGGCGGTCATGATGATCACCGGCAGACGCGGATGCTGCTCGCGAATCCGCGCCAGCAGGTCCAGGCCACTGGCACCCGGCATGCGGATGTCGGAAATGATCACGTCGGGTTGCTGACGGGCCAGACGGCTCATCACCCCGTCGGCGCTGTCGAAGCTTTGCGTGGTCATGCCTTCCTGTTGCAAGGCCTTTTCCAGTACCCAGCGGATAGAACGATCGTCGTCTACGATCCAGACAGTTTCACTACGGCTCATGTCGAAGCTGCTCCTTGTTCCAGCGGCAGGAAGATCGAGAATGTGGTGTGGCCGGGATGGCTGTCACACTCGATCAGACCCTGGTGCTGGCTGATGATGTTCTGGGTAATGGCAAGACCTAATCCCGTACCGTCCGGGCGGCCACTCACCATGGGGTAGAAAATGGTTTCCTGAAGTTCGGCCGGAATACCGGGGCCGTTGTCGATGATTTCGATCTTGCTCACCAGTCGATGGCGAACGTGGCCGATGGTGAACTGGCGCATGGCGCGGGTGCGCAGGGTGATCCGGCCAAGGCGCAATTCGTTCTGGCCGCTGATGGCCTGCATGGCATTGCGCACGATATTGAGCACGGCCTGGATCATTTGCTCGCGGTCGATCAACACGTCGGGAATGCTCGGGTCATAGTCGCGCACCAAGGTGATGCAGCCCTGGCTTTCGGCCTCGACCAGGCTGCACACACGCTCCAGCACTTCATGCACATTGGTCATGGCCAGCGATGGCAGCTTGTTGGAGCCGAGCATGCGGTCGACCAGATTACGCAGGCGGTCGGCCTCTTCGATAATGACGTTGGTGTAGTCCTTGAGACTTTCTTCAGGCAGCTCGCGGGCCAGCAATTGTGCGGCCCCGCGAATGCCGCCCAGCGGATTCTTGATTTCGTGAGCCAGGCCACGCACCAGCATCTTGGTGGTTTCCTGCTTGGACAGCTGGGCCTCTTCCTTGGTAATGCGCAACAACCGGTCACGCGGGTGTACTTCAAGCAACAGCAGGGTATCGCCCTTGCTGAGGATAGGCGTCACCGCATAGTCGACAGTCAGGGTCTGACCGGTCAGTGCAGTGAGCATCGCTTCGCGCTTGGTGAAAGGATGAGCCTGTTCGACTGCCTGACGCAGCGAACTCAATGCTTCGGCCGACTCGGTGAACAGCTCGCTGATGAATTGCCCATGGCTACGCTGCCCGCTGATGGCCAGCAGCATTTCCGCTGCCGGGTTCATGTACTCAAGACGCAGGTCGGCGTTGAGCAGAATGGTGGCAGTGGTCAGGTTATCCAGTAACAGTCTGTGCAGCGCATCGCTGATAGTCATGAATCGTGTTGACCTCTTTTGGCACATTGCAGTCGCGCCATGCTGGTGCTGGCTGGTCTGCGCCAGCAGGAGCAAAGCCACCAATACGGTGCTGTGTCAGTGAAGTTGCAAAAAACAAACCAAGGCTCCGAAAAGAAGCGTTTTATTTGCAAAGTCGGGACGTTTTTGCAAAGCGTGCCCGCATACGGCGCTACCCGGCCGGGCTTCCTGAACCAGATTGGGCTGTATTGTTGCGCAGGCAGTCATAGAGCGCACCAAAAAGGTGCTGGCGTTTTGGCGAGATCAGAAGAAGGGCAGGATGCTGCTTTTGGGCTCGGGCTTGTCCTTGAGCGGACACTCCGGCCGCACACCGTAGTCATCCTCCTTGCAGGGGTGAGTCGCGCGCTTTTGCGCCAGGGAAATGCGCTGCACGTGAAAGGGCTGGTTCGGTGTTTTTTCCAGCACACGGCCAAGTTCGTCGAAAATCTCTACCGACAGTTGATGCGTGCCACGATCGACATTGCTCAACGGGAACACCGGGCTGCGGCCGGCCTGGCCGACGACAACACCATCCAGTAGCAATCGATAGCTGTGCCCCTCCTGTAACACCGGTTCGCTGGTGACGGTAACGATCAGGTCGCCACTGGGATTGACCAGGGTGGCGTCCGGTTCGGGCACCAGAATTCTCAGCAATTGGTAATGAAACATCGGCTTTATTGCAGGTTTGGCAGGGTGGGCCTTCAAGGTCCGGGTCGGCGGCGTGCCGGTCATGTTGTTGCTGGGCGCGATGTCGACGCGGGTGGCGTTCTTGCGCGGCTGGTCGGTAAACACCCGATTACCCTGCGCGTCGATGTAGGTATAGACGTCGGCCGCTGCAGGCAGCGTCAACAGCAGCAACAGGCAGGTCAGCAGACGGCGCATCGTGTGTCTGCTCATGGCTTGCCGAGGTGTACGCGCTGTACGGTCAGGGTGATGGTTTCACTCTGCTGAATGATCCGATCGCCGTCTTTCACGACCACCGCGAAGCTGTGTTCGCCGCGATCTACGTTGACCACTTGAAAGCGCGGCAGGTTGGAGGGCTGCCCGTACAGGTTGCCGTCCAGCAGCAGTTGCAGGCTGTGAGTCGGTTGCAGGCGCGGCTGGATCTTCACGCCGATGATGAACGTGCCATTGTTGGCGCGTAACGCTTCGTCGGTGGGCAGGTCGGTGAGTTCCAGTACGTCATAGGCCGTTTGCGGCTGCGAGGGTGGTGCGACAGGGGCTGGTTGCGGCGCACTGTTGACGACCGGTCTGGAAGGCGTCTGCGTTTCTATGCTGTTGAGTGGCGGCAACTCGACCACTTCGGTCTTGGCCCCGTTGGGCGGCTGGTTGCTGAACGCGGTGTTACCGTTCGCATCGGTGTACTTATAGATCTGCGCCAGCGCGGGCAGGCTGATCAACAGCAGCAGGCAAATCAGACTTTGACGCATGAGACTCTCGACAGCAGGGCAAGATTGGCCGTCAGCATAGAACACATCGCCCTATGCTGCGCTATCTGCCTGATGTGTCAGAGTTTCGCAGGGCAAAGGTCGGCAGTGGCCAGTACCAGCGCCTGATCGTGAATCGGGTCGGTCTGATAACGCTTCAGCGCCGCATCCAGTTGCATCTGGCAGGTTTCCGCCTTGCGCAGTGGCTGGAAGTCCGCGTAGGCCTGGAGCAGTTGGGTCTGCAGGCGATCCAGCTTCGGACGGATGTCATCGACCAGGCTGAGCCTGACTGTGTCGGGCGCTTTGCCTGCCGCGTGCCACTGGGCGAGCAGGGCGTTCTGCACCTGTTTATTGGCTTCGATCTGGGCGCGGAACAGACGTTGAACATCATCGGGGTTGAGCTTGAACTCGGCAGCGCGGGCCTGGGCGGCGTTGATCACTTGCAGCTCGCGCGGCGGGTCCTCGACGGCCTTGCCGCTGTCCCACTTGCTCAGGGCAACCTGATCGGCGATGGTCAGGCGCTCGCTGATCGCTTGCAGCAGGGGTTCAAGTGCAGAAGGCTTCTGCTCGGCAGTGAAGGCGAAGCAGGAAGACATGAACGTCATTGTCAGCAGGGAAGTGGCCAGGATAAGGCGCATGGCAGTTCCATCTCGGTTCGGTGGGGAGATGCAGATTTAACTCCAGGCGACCGGGCAGAGCCAGCGTTGCGGGGTGAACAAAAGTTCACGCGGTAAACTCCGGGCAAAAAAAGACCTCCCGAAGGAGGTCTCCTGTTACGCCATCAACGCTGGCGTGGCTGGATCAGCAGCTGTAGTACAGCTCGTATTCCAGTGGGTGTACGAAGGTGCGAACCTTGATTTCTTCTTCGCTTTTCAGCTCGATGTAGGCATCGATGAAGTCGTCGCTGAAAACGCCGCCCTTGGTCAGGAACGCGCGGCCCTTGTCCAGTTCTTCCAGGGCTTCTTTCAGACTGCCGCAAACTTGTGGGATCTCTTTGGCCTCTTCAGGCGGCAGGTCATACAGGTTTTTGTCAGCTGCGTCGCCAGGGTGGATCTTGTTCTGGATGCCGTCCAGGCCAGCCATCAACAGGGCAGCGAATGCCAGGTACGGGTTGGCCGCTGGATCCGGGAAGCGTGCTTCGATACGACGGCCGCGCGGGCTGGAGACGTAAGGAATACGGATCGACGCGGAACGGTTACGGGCCGAGTAGGCCAGCATGACCGGTGCTTCGAAGCCCGGGACCAGACGCTTGTAGGAGTTGGTCGACGGGTTGGTGAAGCCGTTCAGAGCCTTACCGTGCTTGATGATGCCGCCGATGAAGTACAGGGCGGTATCGGACAGACCGGCATAGCCTTCGCCTGCGAAGGTGTTCTTGCCATCCTTGGATATGGACATGTGTACGTGCATACCCGAACCGTTGTCACCGTACAGTGGCTTGGGCATGAAAGTAGCGGTACGGCCGTAAGCGTCGGCAACGTTGTGTACGCAGTACTTGAGGGTCTGAACTTCGTCAGCCTTCTTGACCAGCGTGTTGAATTTCACGCCGATTTCGTTCTGGCCGGCAGTTGCCACTTCGTGGTGGTGAACTTCCACGACCTGGCCCATTTCTTCCAGAGCGTTGCACATTGCGGTGCGGATTTCGTGGTCGTGGTCGACCGGTGGCAGCGGGAAGTAACCACCTTTGACGCCCGGACGGTGGCCCTTGTTGCCGCCATCGACGTCGCCGTCGGTCATCCAGGAAGCCTGTTCGGAGAAGATCTTGAACATGGAACCGGAGATGTCGGACTTGAACTTCACTTCGTCGAAGATGAAGAACTCTGGCTCCGGACCTACGAATACGGTGTCGCCGATACCGGTGGACTTCAGGTATTCCTCGGCACGGTGGGCAATGGCGCGCGGGTCGCGGTCGTAGCCTTGCATGGTCGAAGGTTCGATGACGTCGCACACCAGAACCAGGGTTGGCTCTTCGGTGAACGGGTCGAGCAGGGCGGTTTCGTCATCCGGCAGGAGAATCATGTCGGACGCTTCGATGCCTTTCCAGCCAGCGATGGAGGAACCGTCGAACATTTTGCCGACTTCGAAGAAATCGTCTTCCAGTGCATCGCGCGCAGGCATGGTGACGTGCTGCTGCTTGCCCTTGGTGTCTGTGAAGCGCAGATCAATCCATTTAACGTCATGATCTTTGATGAGTTGAACCGACTTCGACATGGTGTCCTCCGGGTGGCTAGAGACCGACTTGATAGAGTTGTGGTCCCTTGAATTTGGGTGATGCCGGCGCAAATACTCTGCCAAGGCAACCTGCCTCACAAGGGAGCAATTTGCATGCCAGTGCCCCGTGTTGGGTTTTTTGCCTCAAACGCTGGTTTTCAGGGGGCGAAAACGCACCGCGCAGGAAAAACACGCACCTTTATGGCGCTGCAATTTGGTGCGTCGACTCTTTTTGGTGCATCAGTGATTGCGTGTACGATAACTGGTTAAACCTTGAGCAATTTCCGCTATAATCCGCGCCCCCCTTTTTTGGTCGGCACCTCACGCTCCGTTTCCATGAAACTAATCGTTAAAGTTTTCCCAGAAATCACCATCAAAAGCCCGCCGGTGCGCAAGAAGTTCATCCGGCAACTGGGCAAGAACATTCGTACCGTGCTCCGTGAACTGGACGCGGACATTGTCGTGGGTGGCGTATGGGACAACCTTGAGGTCGAAACCCGGCTGACCGACCCCAAAGTGCTGCAGGGCATCAGGGAGCGGCTGAGCTGCATGCCAGGCATCGCCAACTTTCTGCAGGTCGCCGAGTACCCGCTGGGCGATCTGGATGACGTGGTTGCGAAGTGCAAACTGCACTACGCCGACCTGTTGCCTGGCAAGATGTTTTCAGTGCGCTGCAAGCGCGCCGGCCGACACGACTTCAGCTCCATGGACGTCGAGAAATACGTCGGCAGCAAGTTGCGCATGCAGTGCGGCGCGGCCGGAATCGAGCTGAAAAAGCCCGATCTCGTCGTGCGCATGGAAATTCGCGACCAACGGTTGTTTGTCGTTCATGACCAACATCAGGGCATGGGCGGTTACCCGCTGGGCGCGCTGGAGCAGACCCTGGTATTGATGTCCGGCGGGTTCGATTCGACCGTTGCGGCCTACCAGATCATGCGCCGCGGCCTGATGGCGCACTTCTGCTTCTTCAATCTGGGCGGAAGAGCCCATGAACTGGGCGTGATGGAAGTCGCGCACTTCATCTGGAAGAAGTACGGCAGTTCTCAGCGCGTGCTGTTCGTCAGCGTACCGTTCGAGGAAGTTCTCGGAGAAATTCTGCAGAAAGTCGATAACAGTCATATGGGTGTAGTTTTGAAGCGTATGATGTTACGCGCTGCATCCGCCGTGGCCGATCGTCTTGAAATCGATGTGCTGGTGACCGGCGAAGCGATTTCTCAGGTTGCCAGCCAGACGCTGCCCAACCTGTCGCTGATTGACGCGGCGACTGACAAGCTGGTCCTGCGGCCGCTGGTTGCCACCCACAAACAGGACATCGTGGACCTGGCGACTGAAATCGGTACTGCTGATTTCGCCCGGCACATGCCTGAATATTGCGGGGTGATTTCGGTCAACCCCAAGACCAACGCCAAGCGAAATCGCGTTGAGTACGAAGAAAAACAGTTCGACATGGCGATTCTCGAGCAGGCGCTCGAACGCGCGAAGCTGGTTTCGATCGATCGGGTCATCGACGATCTGAGCCGCAATGTCGATATAGAAGAAGTCAGCCAGGCGCTGGCCGGTCAGGTGATCCTCGACATCCGTCACCCGGATGCCCAGGAAGACCAGCCGTTGCAGGTGCCTGGCGTGGAGATACAGACGTTGCCGTTCTACGCATTGAACAGCCGTTTCAAGGCACTGGATGACACGCGCCAGTACCTGCTGTATTGCGACAAAGGCGTCATGAGTCGCCTGCATGCCCACCATTTGCTCAGTGAGGGACATGCCAATGTGCGCGTATATCGACCGAGCTAAGTGCCCGGGGCTGTTTGCCTGTGGCTTGCGTCACCGGCCCCCCGACACCAGTCGTCATGCCGTAACGGCTTTTGCCGACTCGAAATAGTTAATCGCTGCCTTTAAACAGTCAGCAGACCGAATCCTCTGATCGAGATACACAAGTGATCGAAAATCTACGCAACATCGCCATCATCGCCCACGTTGACCATGGTAAGACCACCCTGGTAGACAAACTCCTGCGCCAGTCCGGCACCCTTGAGCGCAACGAGCTCAACGACGAGCGCGTGATGGACTCCAACGACCAGGAAAAAGAGCGCGGTATTACCATTCTCGCGAAGAACACCGCGATCAACTGGAATGGCTACCACATCAACATCGTGGACACCCCGGGCCACGCCGACTTCGGTGGTGAAGTAGAGCGCGTGATGTCGATGGTCGACTCCGTACTGCTGCTGGTCGACGCCCAGGACGGCCCTATGCCGCAAACCCGTTTCGTGACCAAGAAGGCATTCGAAGCCGGCCTGCGTCCAATCGTGGTCATCAACAAGGTTGACCGTCCAGGCGCGCGCCCGGACTGGGTTCTGGACCAGATCTTCGACCTGTTCGACAACCTGGGTGCCACCGAAGAACAGCTGGACTTCAAAGTCGTCTACGCCTCGGCCCTGAACGGCATTGCCGGTCTGGAACACACCGATATGGCTGAAGACATGACTCCGCTGTACCAGTCGATCGTCGATCACGTTCCTGCGCCAAAAGTTGACCGTGACGGTCCTTTCCAGATGCAGATCTCGGCTCTGGACTACAACAGCTTCCTGGGCGTCATCGGTGTTGGCCGTATCGCTCGCGGCCGCGTCAAGCCAAACACTCCGGTTGTTGCCATCGATGCCGAAGGCAAGAAGCGTAACGGCCGTATCCTGAAGCTGATGGGTCACCACGGTCTGCACCGTGTGGACGTTGAAGAAGCAGCTGCCGGCGACATCGTCTGCATCAGCGGCTTCGACCAGCTGTTCATCTCCGACACCCTGTGCGACCCACTGAATGTCGAAGCGATGAAGCCGCTGACCGTTGACGAACCTACCGTTTCGATGACCTTCCAGGTTAACGATTCGCCGTTCTGCGGTAAGGAAGGCAAGTTCGTCACCAGCCGTAACATCAAGGAACGTCTGGACAAGGAACTGCTGTACAACGTTGCCCTGCGCGTTGAAGAAGGCGACACCGCCGACAAGTTCAAGGTCTCCGGCCGTGGTGAGCTGCACCTCTCGGTACTGATCGAAACCATGCGTCGCGAAGGCTTCGAAATGGGTGTTGGTCGTCCGGAAGTGATCATCCGTCGCGTAGGCGACGTGAAGCACGAACCGTACGAAAACGTGACCATCGACCTGCCGGAAGAATCCCAGGGCGCGATCATGGAGCAAATGGGTCTGCGTAAAGGCGACCTGACCAACATGGTTCCGGATGGCAAGGGCCGTGTTCGCCTCGAGTACAACATCCCGGCCCGTGGCCTGATCGGTTTCCGTAACGAGTTCCTGACCCTCACTTCCGGTGCAGGCATCCTGACCTCGATCTTCGACCGTTACGACGTGATGAAGTCCGGCGACATGTCCGGCCGTCAGAACGGCGTTCTGGTTTCGGTTGAAACCGGCAAGGCACTGACCTACTCCCTGGAAACCCTGCAGGCGCGCGGCAAGCTGTTCGTCGAGCACGGTCAGGAAATCTACGGTGGTCAGATCGTTGGTCTGAACAGCCGTGACAACGACCTGGGTGTGAACCCTACCAAAGGCAAGAAGCTCGACAACATGCGTGCTTCGGGCAAAGACGAAACCATCGCCCTGGTTCCACCTGTCAAGTTCACCCTTGAACAGGCTCTGGAATTCATCCAGGACGACGAGCTGTGCGAAGTAACGCCGAAGTCCATCCGTCTTCGTAAGAAGATCCTGGACGAAAGCGAGCGTACCCGCGCTGCCAAGAAAGCCAAGGCTTGATACTTAGCCCGCGCTGAATAAAAAACCCCGGTCGAGAGACCGGGTTTTTTTTTGACCTGCTGATCATCGCAATGAGGTTCAGGACTTGATATCGAGGGCCTGACGTTTGCCCGCCACGGGTGCCAGCAACAGTTCGATACGCTGCTTGCGAATCCCGTCGGCAGCCGCTTCGGCCAGGGCTGCGTCGGTGATGATGGTGTCGAACTGCTCTAGCCCGGCCACCTTGTACATGCCGAAGGTGCCGTATTTGGAGCTGGTGGCGATCAGCACGGTTTGCGAGGCGGACTGCATGGCGGCCTGCTTGACCTCGACCTTCAGCGCCGACGGTGTGGTGGTGCCGCGTTGCAGGTCCCACGAGCTGGTGGACATGAAGGCCACATCGGTCGCCAGCTGGCGCAGGGTCGCCGCTGCCAGGCCGCCGACGCTGGAGCGGTTCGGATGATCGAGCAGCCCGCCGGTGTGAATCACATCCACATGCGCAGCATCGGCCAGCGCGTTGACCACGCCGAAATCATTGGTGACCACAGTCATGCCCGACAGCGCGATGATATGCGGGACGATTTCGAGTGTGCTGGTGCCTGCGTCCAGATAGATCGTCATGTCCGGGTGCAACAAGCCCGCTGCGAGCCGCGCCATACCCTGCTTGTGCGGCAACTCCACCACGGCCTTGGACTGGTGGCTGGGCTCGCTGTGGACCTGGCTGGCGATACGCACGCCCCCGGTGACCGAGTAGGCGCGACCTTCCTGCTCCAGCTGGGCGATGTCGCGGCGGATGGTCATGTGCGAGCAATCGAACATCTCCATCAACTGATGCACGCTGAGCACTTGATGCTTGCGCAACTGACGCAGCATCAGCTCCCGGCGCTGGTCAGGGATCATAGGTGTACCGCCGGAAATGGCGATCTCCTCTTCAGTGGACATTCGTGCTCCTTGATGAGCCGCCAAGACAACAGGCGGTCCGCGCATCTTAGCCAATCGCTTCGGCAATGGAAGCAGTTGCAGGCTTTTTTGCGCGGTTCGGCTCATCTTTACTCCCGTCGCACTTCAACTCATCCAGTTGCCACCGTCGACGTTATAGGTCTGGGCTACGACGTATTCGCTGTCCGCTGAAGCCAGGAAAATGGCCATGCCGGTCAAATCGTCCGCTGTGCCCATGCGCCCGAAAGGCACTTGTTCGCCCACCAGCTTTTTCTTCTCGCCCAGCGGGCGGTTTTCGTGGCGGGCGAACAGCGCATCCACGCCGTCCCAGTGTTCGCCATCGACCACACCCGGCGCGATGGCGTTGACATTGATGCCGTGCCTGATGAGGTCCAGCCCGGCCGATTGGGTCAGGCTGATCACCGCAGCCTTGGTCGCGCAATACACCGCCACCAGCGCCTCGCCACGCCGACCAGCCTGGCTGGCCATATTGATGATCTTGCCGCCGTGCCCCTGGGCAATCATTTGCCTGGCTGCTGCCTGCAAAGTGAACAGGGTGCCCGCGACGTTGATCGAAAACAGCCGTTCGTAACTGTCGCGGGTGATATCGACAATTGGTGCCAGATCAAACAGCGCGGCGTTGTTGATCAGGATATCCAGCTTGCCGGTCTGTGCGACCACAGCGGCGATGGCCTGATCGATGGACGCCTGGTCCGTCACGTCCATGCTGACCGCGTAGGCGTTCGGTCCCAGCTCGTTCGCCGTGGCCTGTGCGCGCTGCAGATCGATATCGGCAATCGCTACGCGCGCACCTTCGTAAATGTACGCCTGCGCAAACGCCCGCCCGATGCCTCGCGCCGATCCGGTGATCAGCGCGCTTTTACCTTCAAGTCGTTTCATGGGTTCATCGTCCGTTCAATACAGTTGAGGGCTGGCGCTCTACTTCGGGTAGCCGGCACGTTTCATCTCGCGCTCGGTCACCGCCTGCGCGGCTGTGAGCGCCTGTTCAGTGGTGGTTTGCCCGGTCACGGCGGCAGAGAACAGCTTGCCGACCGAGGTGCCGATGGCCTGAAACTCGGGAATGGTCACGTACTGGATACCAACGTAGGGCACAGGCTTGGCCGAGGGGTGCGCCGGGTCGGCGTGTTGCATCATTTGCAGCGTGACCTTGGCGAACGGTGCAGCTTTCAGGTAAGCCTCGCTGTAGGTGGAGGCGCGGGTGCCAGGCGGCACGTTGCTGATGCCATCCGTCTCGGCGACCAGCTGGATATATGCCTTGGACGTCGCCCAGGTGATGAACGCCTTGGCCGCATCCTTGTGCTTGGAGGTAGCCGGTATTGCCAGCGACCAGGCGTAAAGCCATGATGAACCCTTGTCAGTCACTTCAACCGGCGCAGGTGCAAAGCCGATGCTGTCGACCACCTTGCTCTGTTCCTTGTCCGTCGTGAAGGAGCCGGCCACGCTGGCGTCGACCCACAAGGCGCATTTGCCGCTGTTGAACAGCGCGAGGGTTTCGTTGAAGCCGTTGCTCGACACGCCCGGCGGGCCATAGTTTTTCAGGGTGTTGACGTAGAAATTCGCAGCCTTGCTCCATTCCGGGCTGGTCAATTGCGGTTTCCATTGCTCATCGAACCAGCGCGCGCCGAATGCATTGGCCATGGTACTGAGCAAAGCGATGTTCTCGCCCCAACCGGCCTTGCCGCGCAGGCACATGCCGTAAACGCCCTTGTCGGGCTGATACAGCTTCGCGGCGAAGTCGCCCAGCTGCGTCCAGGTCGGGTGTTCGGGCATGCTCAAGCCTGCCTGCTTGAACAAATCGGTGCGGTAATAAGTGATGGTGCTTTCGCCATAAAAGGGCAGGGCATAGAGCGTGTCCTTGACTGACAAGCCTTGGCGCACGGAGGGAAAGATATCCTCCAGATCGTAGTCCGGCGCAAGATCGGTGATTGGCTCCAGCCACTGTTTGGCGCCCCATAACGGAGTCTCGTAGGTGCCGATGGTCAACACGTCGAACTGGCCGCCCTGCGTGGCGATGTCGGTGGTCAGGCGTTGGCGCAAAACATTTTCTTCGAGCACTACCCAGTTGAGCTTGATGTCGGGATGCTGCTGCTCAAAGGTTTTCGACAGGCGCTGCATGCGGATCATGTCGCCGTTGTTCACCGTGGCGATGGTCACGGTTTCGGCAGCCTGGACGGTCAGGTTGAAAAGGGCGGCGGACACGCCTGCGGACAGGAAAAGCGTTTTCCGAATGTTCATCGTAGTGCTCTCCACCCCGCGCCTTGTCTGGCGGGAGTCATTGTTTTTGTTGTTGGCCACGGTTGAGTCACCCTGGTGGACGGCTTGATTACAGCAGCCCTCAGGGGGCTGAACAAACGCAGCGCGGATGATCGACTGATACTTTTTTAACCGGCCGCGCTCCGGCTGTCCGAAAGCAAAAAAGTATCAGTGCCGGTTTGAACGCGAGCTAGCGCTGGCTGGACGCGAGGGGGTATGTTCAAGCGTCAACAGCGCATTCATAACGATAAAAAGGGGCATCCCGTGCCTGACAGCCGAGCCGCCTTGCTCGAGCAGCGCCCTGCCGAGCTTGAGGTTATTCTCCCGCAGCCCGACCACTGCTTTCGCTGGTACGAGCATGACTATCCCTACGCACTGGCGCGCTGGAACCATCATCCGGAATTCGAAATTCATCTGATCCGCCAGGGCAGCGGCAAGCTGGTGGCCGGGGA
Organism: Pseudomonas sp. BS3767; assembly: GCF_900099665.1. Lineage (NCBI taxonomy): Bacteria > Pseudomonadati > Pseudomonadota > Gammaproteobacteria > Pseudomonadales > Pseudomonadaceae > Pseudomonas > Pseudomonas sp. BS3767. The sequence continues at coordinate 44,952 of NZ_FNCX01000008.1, forward strand.
TTACATCGGTGAGTTCGCGGCAGGGCATGTGGCCCTGATCGGCCCGGATCTGCCGCATGACTGGATCGGCGATCTGGCCCCCGGTGAGCATCTGCCCGGGCGGGACGTGGTGCTGCAGTTTGATGGTGCCGCGTTGCTGGCCTTGCGCGGCACGCTGCCGGAGATAGGCGATTTGCAGCGTCTGTTCGAGCAGGCGCGACGTGGCCTTGAGTTCAGCGGTGCAGCAGCGGTGCAGGCCGCGCGCCTGCTTGAACAGATCGGCCCGGCTCAGGGGCTGGAGCGGCTGATTCTGTTCCTGCAACTGGTCAACACGCTGATGAAAGCGCCTGCGCAGGAGGTTCGTCTGCTGGCCAGCACCTGGTATGCACCGACCCTGGATGCGCGCAGCTCCGAACGGATCAACAAGGCGTTCGACTATCTGCTGACCGAATTGACCAGCGATATTCGCCTGTCCGTCATCGCGCAGCGGCTGGACATGAGCGATCCGGGTTTTTCACGCTTCTTCAAGCGCACCACGGGCCATTGTTTTATCGACCTGATGCGCAAACTGCGGGTCCAGCGGGCTTGCCGGCTGCTGCTGCACAGCGAGATGTCAGTGTCGGACATCTGCTTTGAAGTCGGCTATGCCAACCTGTCCAACTTCAACCGGCACTTCCGCGTGGAGATGCAGCAGACGCCCAGTGAATACCGGCGCGCCGCTGCATCGGCCTGATCAATACTCTGCCGGTTCTTTCGCCTGCGGGGCACGGGTAACGGCATTCACCAGCTTGCCGATGGTCAGGCCCTGCAGAAGGATCGACAGCAACACCACGATATAGGTGATGCTCAGCAGCAGATCGCGTTCCGGCCCGGTCGGCAGCGCCAGCGCCAAGGCGACCGAGACACCGCCGCGCAGGCCGCCCCAGGTGAGGATGCGGATCGTGCCGTGCGGCACCTTGCGCCAGCGACGCAGGAGCAGGATGGCCGGGGCCACGGTGACGAAGCGCGACAGCAGAATCGCCGCTGCCAGCAGGCTGGCCGCAATCAGGTGCTGCCACGAGAACGGCAACAGCAACAACTCCATGCCGATCAGCGCGAATAGCAGCGCGTTGAGCATGTCATCCAGCAACTCCCAGAAACCGTCCATGTAACGACGGGTCATGTCGTTCATCGCCAGATTACGTCCCAGATTGCCGATGATCAGGCCGGCCACGACCATCGCGATAGGACCGGACACATGCAGTTCAGACGCCATCGCCGAGCCGCCGATCACCAGCGCCAGCGTGAGCATGACCTCGATCTGATACTGCTCGATGCTCTTGATCATCAGGTACACGGCGTAACCGATCAGGCCGCCGAACAGCACACCGCCCACCGCTTCGTGGGCGAACAGCAGAGCGGTTTCGCCCACCGTCGGCGTTTCGCCCAGCTGCGCGATACCCAGCAGAACGGTAAACACCACCACCGCGGTGCCGTCGTTGAACAGGCTTTCGCCGACGATCGTGGTCTTCAGCGGTTTCGAGGCGTTGGCAGTACGCAACACACCGAGCACCGCAATCGGATCGGTAGGCGAGATCAGTGCACCAAACAGCAGGCAGTACAACGGGCTGACGTGCCAGCCGAACAGGGCGAAGATCCAGTAGGCCAGTGCGCCGATCACGGTAGTGGCAATCAGCACCCCGAAAGTCGCCAACAGGCCGATGGGCCAACGGTAGCTCCTCAAATCGCCAAGGTTGACGTGCAGCGCCCCGGCGAACAGCAGGAAGGACAACATCCAGTTCATCAGCAGGTCGCCGAAGTCGATCTGACCGATCAATTGTTGAACGCGATCTTCCAGGCCGGGATAGCCCAGAAAGCTCAGACCCTGCAACAGCAACGAGAACATCAGCGCAGTGACCATCACGCCAATGGTGGGGGGCAGACCGATGAAACGGTAGTTCACGTAGGTCAGCAGCGCAGTGAGGCAGATAAAACCAGCAGCGAGTTCAAGCATCCGTCATTCCAGAGTCCGTAAGTGCAGTGTCTCGATCACCGTAACCGAGCCTGTGTTTGATGGACTGGATCTACGTCCAGACACATCTCGACACGCCACAGTGGGGGTTGCGTTGACCACGCAAAGGCGGTGATGTTGCAAAAAATGCTGGAATCACCCAGCGAAGCTGGATTTGAGACGGGAGAGGCAGGGCATTGCAGACGCAAAAAAATCAGCCCGAATGACGGTCCGGGCTGACGGGGGATGTAACGCTGAGTGGCCTTCCTGGCAGGATCAGAATCATTGGCTGTTTCTGCATCCGCCGAGGACCTGATACTGAACCGTGTTCAGCTTGCCCTTGGAGTCTTCGTAAGTCATCAGCTTTGGCATCACGCTACAGGTTTGCAGATCCGGGGATTTGCGGACCAGCTTGGCAATGTCCAGCTTCATGCCGTAGGTGTACTCCTTGATCTCCGGCATTGGCTTGTTATGGATGGCGGCATACTTCTGCACGCTGGCCTGGTGCTCCTTGATCACCGTAGTGGCTTTGACTTCATCAGAGGTGTAGGCGAAAGCACTGATGGGCGAAAGGATGACCAGGGCAAGTAACAACGATTTGGCTGTGCGCATTTTCTTTTGTCTCCGTTTGAATGTGGCTTAACCCTAACCAATGCGCACTAACCGGAAGGTTGCTGAAACATTACAAATCGGTCATCTCGAAGATGTCAGCTTCCTAACAGTATTGTCATTGTTCGCTCACCTTCCTGTTAGCTCCCCCTCCGTAAGCTTGTTTCATCCCTGACGAGCGCCGAGCGCTGCGCAGGTCCGACATTCAACCGATAAAGGTAACGATGATGAAACTGGTCAAATCGATGGTCTTCGCAGTAGCTGCCTTGTCCGCCAGCGCAGCCTTTGCCGACGACGGTAACGAGTACGCAAGCACAGCGGCTGACAAGATGCGTCTTGCACAGGAACTGCGCTTCAAGGAACAGAACAGCAGCAATAAAGCCGAGCGCTACGTCAATACAGACGACAACGCCAAGGCCGAGCGGTCGACCAAGTCCGAAGGCTGATGCCTTTGATGCCCGACCCGCTGCACCCCCATTCGCCCTTTGTAGCAGCTCCCTGCTCCTTTGGTCGGGGCGAATCTTTAAGCGTCCTTCGGGGCGCTTTTTTTATTCCCGTATCTACACAAATCGTTATCACGCCCGTGCTCCAGCGCCCGTGGGAGCGAGCTTGCTCGCGAAAAGGCCGGTACAGCCGCAAGAAGGAGTGCACTTGAACCAGGGAATGCAGTTCTGGACGCTCTGCGCCCTATCTTGAATGTTGGCTTGTGTTGGTCAAAGCGTGAGTCATTTTTATTGAATAGACACACGCTGCAGCGCACTTCCTTTCATATTTGTAATCCCGCTGTCACCCCGCCGTTATCTTCGCCACTTCAAGATGGTGCCCCACTGGCAGCTCTCGTACCTATAAAAAGAGCCAGATCGACATGTTTATAACAATCTGCCGATTAGACGGAGCGCACATGACTCAACTTAAAACACTATCACTGGCCCTGTGCTCGACCCTTGCCGGTGTCGCACCGGCTGCGGTATTCGCCGAAGAACAGAAAGAAGGCTTCATCGAAGGCAGCACGCTGACGGTACTCAACCGCAACTTCTACATGAACCGCGACCACCGCAACGGCGAATCCAGCCCTACCGGCAATGGTTACTCCGAAGCGTGGGCGCAAGGCATCATCGGGCGATTCCAGTCAGGTTTCACTCAAGGCACCTTCGGCGTCGGGGTCGATGCATTTGCCATGATCGTTATCAAGCTCGACACCGGTGACGGACGCAACGGCGGCCGCAGCGCATTCGACGTGCTGCCGGTCGATGGGGAAGGCCGCGCCCGTGACGAATACACCAAGGTAGGTGGCTCGCTGAAGGCCAGAGCCTTCGACACCGTCGTCAACGTGGGCGATGTGTTTCCCTCCACCCCCGTGGTTGCCTTCGGCGACTCCCGACTGCTGCCGGAAAGCTTTCGCGGCGTTACCGCCGTCAACAACAGCATCAGCGGCCTGACCCTGCAAGGCGGTCGCCTGCACGCCATGAGCCAGCCCGTTTCCAGCAACATGCGCGACGGTTTCGTCACCTTCTACGGCGGTGCCGTGGACTCTCCATGGGTTGCCTACTTCGGCGGTGACTATCAGGCCACCGACAGGCTGAGCCTTGGCCTCTACACCAGCCGACTCAAAGACGCCTGGGATCAGAAATACGCTTCAGCGTCCTACGTGCTACCGCTCTCTGACGACCTGTCGCTGACCAGCAGCCTGAACTATTACAACGCCACCGACGAAGGCAAAAAGCTGCTCGGCGAATTCGACAACGACATCTGGAGTGCAAAAGTCGCCCTCCAATACGGCGCACACACCCTGTCGCTTTCGCACCAGCGCAACGAAGGTGATGACGATTTCGACTACCTCAGGCAGTCCGACTCCATCTACTTGGCCAACTCCATCCAGTACAGCGACTTCAACTCACCCAAGGAGCGCTCGTGGATGGTCACCTACAACCTCGACATGTCCACCTTCGGCGTACCCGGCCTGTCGTTCATGACCCGCTACGGCAAAGGCACCGACGCCGACTACTCCAACGCCAACAGCACCTACATGCGCCGCGACGCACAAGGCAACCCGCTGACCGATCAAAAACGCTGGGAGCGCGATATCGAAGCGAAATACATCGTGCAGACCGGATCACTGAAAGACCTGTCGCTGCGCGTACGCCAGGCAACGACTCGTGCCACGGCGTTCGAATCGGATCTGGATGAGGTGAGGGTGATTGTGGAGTATCCGTTGAGTGTGCTTTGAGGGGGGATGATTGAGTGAGGCGTCCTTTGGGGCGCTTTTTTTGATGAGGCGTGAATATTTTCACAGTCCCGATCTTATACGCTATATAGGAAGGGCATGCGCTGCGGAATTATGTCGCCCATCCTTGCTAATGTTTTTGCAAATAATGAAGCCCGCATTTGAAAAGTTTGATGTTTTGGTTGTTGTGAGTATCCTGATGTTTAAGTTTCGTTATAAGTTTTAGTTGTTGAGGCCGGTTTCTATCTTAATGACATGCAGCCGTCAATTTCAAAGCTTTCAGAGTTTATTATAAAAATTACGAGATGATTTTCTACTTTCAAGGGGACCCAGCTTCGCAACGCCTCATCCTTTGAACCTTCAAGCGATGCTGCACATAGGTCTGCGCCATTAAGCTGGCGCCCTTGGGCTGCCAGGTTGTTGGCTCTGAATTCTATAATTGATTTTAGCGTGTTTTTGTTTTGATCATCATAGACAGATACTTCTGGAGCTAGCAGAAAGGAATATCAGATATCTTTGATTTGCTGATTAATTCGCGTGTGATGGGATCGCATAGATTCGAAGAAACGTATGATTTGAAGTCGACTTTTTCTATGATGTCTTTAGCGTTCATTTGGATTGAATGCCTTAATTTCACGATTGATTTGCTTTAAGTAGTAATCTACTTGCTCTCTAATCCTAGCCGCAAAAAGCTCCTGTGGCCAATTTCTTCAAAGCTTGGGTGCACATTTACATGCGTTAGAAAACATACCGAATGGGCTACTCTTATGTAACCAACATTTCTATATACTGCCCCTGAAACCTCAGGTTCTGCTCGACCTCGTTCACCAGTATATTTCCTTACCTGCCTCAGGCAGTATCGCATTGATAAGTTAGTGGTCAGCATTTCTCTTGTAGGTGATTACAGGTAACAGAGTTATTCAAGCTGGAAAAATTAAATGTGATGGTTGATATATTTTTGTAGTTGTTTTTGAGCAAAGTCCATTTGCTCAACTAGAGGGTTTTCATAATCGCTGTAGATTTCTAGGTATTCTCTTGGTGAGCTTTTAATTAGGTTCTCTGTTAAGCAATCTTTTAATAGATCTCTTAGAGTGTTCTCATAGCTTCTTATTATTGCGTGCAGATAAGATTCTCCGCGCATCAGTTCGACATTTCTCAAGTCGACCAATATGCTTTTTATTAATGGCTCTAGCTCGTTCTTGCTCATTTCTTCCCTCCTAGGGAGTTCTAATTGTTTTAATACCCACGATCCAAGATTCTGGCCAGTTTTGTGGCATCAGGATTTGATCAGCCCCACCTTTAAATATCGTGCCTGACTTCGTTACTTGCGGCGCTACTGAGCCGATATTTAAAATTGTGCCTTTAGGTATCAGTATTTTTGCCTCGAACTGTCGCGTATTTTTCCATTCTGGTAATAACGCAGCGTCCAGCTTTGCCTGTATTCGGCTTGATGCCGGAGATGTGGAAACAAAGCCTCCGCTTGCTTTTGCATTTCCACCAAATACACGGTACACATAGATATCTTGTGTAGTGACTACAGTCTTATATTTACCATTTGTAAACGATTCTGCAACCCAGCTAGGCAAATTTGCCTTTTCGACTGAAGAGTATTTTCCTTTGAGACTTTCACAGCTCAAACCAAAGGGATCGACCCAGCTGGTAGAGCTTGGGGCATAGCTATAAAGATTCAGACCCCCACTCAACCCAATCGGATCCTGCGTAATAAACCGCCCAGTCTCCGGATCGTAATACCGAAACGTGTTGTAGTGAAGCCCCGTCTCGACATCGAAATACTGACCCTGAAACCTGATGTTCTGCTCGACCTCGTTCACCACCAGTTTCTCAACCGCGCCCCACAGCCGATATTTGGCCTGCCAGACGATCTGCCCTTCAGCGTCGGTCATCTCCAGTGGCGTACCAATCTGGTCGGTGTGGAAGTAGTAGACCTTGTTCTCTACCTCGCCCTCTTTCTCATCAGTACGGGCCAAAGGCGCATAGCTGCCTGGCTCGTACAGATACAGGCTGCTCTTTCCCGGGCTTTCTTCACGCAGCAAGCGCAGGCCTTGCCAGAGAAAGCGTTTCTGGCCGGTCTTACCCTTGATCTCCCACTGTTTGCCAACGCGCCTGCCCAGGCTGTCGTACTGATAGCTGCTGGTGCTTTCCACCTGACTGTTGGCCATGGTCTCGGTTTTGACCAGGCGGTTTTCGCAGTCGTAGGTGAAGGTCTGCCAACGCACGATGCCGACGATTTTCTCGACCAGATTGCCCCACGCGTCGTACTTGTATTCGTGGTTGCTCCATTTTTTGAGGCGGTTGTCTTTGACGCGGTCGAAGCGGCTGGTGTTGAAGTTGAGGCGGTTGCCAGCGGCGTCGTAGCGGAATTCTTCGCCGTCGAAGCGTTTTTCGGGGTTGTGTTCAAGCAGGCGACCGTTGGCTTCGTATTCGTAGGTGACTTCGCCACGCAATTTGTCGAGGGTGCGGCTCAGTTCGCCGGCAGGGTCGTATTCGTAGCGGCGGTGGAGCGGGTTGTAGGCGTGCTCGACGTAGCGCTCTGGCTTTATGAGCGGGTTCTGGATCTGTGACAGTTTTTCAGCGGGCAGGGTGGTTGCGTACTGCCAGGTCTTGCGTCTCATGATCGCTGATCAACTGGCTATCGAGGTTCAGTTGGTGCAAGTGACCGCTGCCGTAGTAAAAATCATCCGGATGATTGATGCTAAGCAATTGCCGCCGGTTTTGTATTCCAGTGTGGTGATGTGTAGTTTGTTTTTAAAGAACTGACTTTTGGTATTAGGGGTAAATATTTAAACTTTCAATATCAACAATCAGCATAGGCTAAATTAATGTTGCCTCGTTGGAAGTTGCTACAGTTTAGCATGCAGTTGAGGTGGCGCATTTTTACATGCTAATAAGTGACAGCCATTTTTATTGCCTTACCATTAACTATAACTTTTCCCCAGTCACCTGATAGGGTGTAGCCGTCGTCGCTGCTCGAAAAACTGTCTATATTCCCATAATCAGTTTCGCCAGAAGAATCTGAGAACGCTATGAACCTTCTGTCGATCCATTCAAAAGAGTCCACATTTAGAAAGCATAGCGAAATCTTTCGGTAGCAATACTGCTCGCTAGTTACAGGCTTTTCATACATCGGGTGACTTTCTAAAACAACGGCTTCCAATTTGAAGGTCAATGATCGAATATCTTCTTCAATTGCTAAGACGTAGCTATCCCCAAAGTAAAAATTCGAAAGCTCCTGAATTTCGTGGTAATTCATACAGTCCCTTATATATCAAAGTCAATCCGGGTGTGAATATTTGGGCTTTTTCTAGTTACAGGATTGCCAAAAGCATCTGTTCTTTGGCCCGTTGCGTTTTTAAATTCAACATGCGGATCAGCACTTCCTGGAGCTCGTGAGCTACCTTGTTTTATTGTTACATGAGGAATACCATTTTCATCAATGTATTTGAGAGGTCCTCCGTTGGTTTTAGAAGGTTTCCTACCCTGAGCTTCTGCATACTTTTTTAGTTCACTTGTTTTAGGCATTCGCCCTGCATCAAAAATCTCATCAATTCCCTTTGCACCACTTGCAGAGCTTTTGCATAAACCGAACGGATCAACCCACCCATAAGGATTAGGCGCATACAGATAGAGATTATCCCCACCACTCAACCCAATCGGATCCTGCGTAATAAACCGCCCAATCTCCTGATCGTGATACCGAAACGTATTGTAGTGAAGCCTGTCTCTACATCGAAATACTGTCCTTGAAACCTCAGATTATGCTCGACTTAGTTTACCACAAACTTTTCTATCATTCCCGCAAGCCCTATATTGTCTGCCAGGCGACTTGCTCGTCAGCCCCTCCCATGCTTCGACCATCTTCAATGGTTTGCCAATTTGGTCAGCGTGAAGTGATATGGAAGTGCTTTCTTCGCTTCCAACTTCGCGTTGATTGACTATGACGAGCGCGTACAGAGGCCGTGCTTTCAGTTTGTAAATACTCTGTTATGTGAGTAAGAGTTACATTCTGGTTCAGTAATTTATAATGGAGCGTGCCGCCATTTATCATCATGGCTTAAGATCTCCTTTTTCTTTATCAACCATTCGTTGTTTTGTAGTTTTAGTATTATTTTAGATAAGGTTTCTGCTCCAAAAATTTGCTGGGCTGTTATAGTGGCAGAGTTCTTTTCGCTAGCTATTGTTTTCAATACATCGCTGTCGGGGTCGTATGTGGGTGGGTTCGTACAGCCTAAGTCTATTAGTCTGTCAAAGTTGCTTTTGTCTTCTATAGCATATTTTTTAGTGTTTCTCCTAGTTCGTTTCTGTAAGCTTCTTTTAAGGAAAAATTGTCTTTACCCTCTGTTAGTTTTTTTTAGTCTGAAAAATTCCGTTTCCCATACGTTCATTTCTTTCATGAGATTTTCACTGGTTTCCGGTGCTTGGCTTGAAAATTCTTTATCATTCATATTAATTCTCAAATATGCCTTCTAGTATTCTATTGCTTGACGATAGATGTCATAGGTTATAGGTGTAGGCCGATTATCGCCGTGGCTATATATAAACTTAACTAAATGTTAAGTATCCTCTTTTTTACAGTGCAGGCAATAGTTGTTTCAAAAGCTATAAATTGAAAACGATTTGCACTTTTCACTAGGGGAGCAACCTGTCTTCATTACCCAATGCTGGCCCAAGAAGCTTGGAGAACAGCTTCTATAATGGGATCTTGATTGATCATTTTGATAATGATTTAGAATGAAAGGCATATGAAATTTAAGTTGCTCATGCGTTCCGCAATGTCCACCAGCGACAGCTTAGTTCGGGTTCAATTAAGATCTGAGCTTCTGAAATGGTTTCACATATATCAAAAATTACGCGAATTCCTGCTCCGGAGCTATTGCGCATAAATTCAATGGATTCGACATTTTCTGATGATATTATGGCAACTTCCTTCGCTGAAACATAAAGCACTATTTGAAAAGATCGCATTACGGCACTGAATGAGATATCGGCTTCAACCTCGCTGCTTTTCGATTTGATAACATAGCGAAATAGAACTGAGCTGGTATCCATCTCGACAGGCTCAATGCCAAATTCTTCTAAAAAATCATCTGTACTCGGAAATATCATAATTATTCCTTAGTGGACGGGTATTAGAGTTATAAGTTTGCGAGTTCCGTGATCAAGTATTTGGAAAGTGCTTTGGAAGTTGGCTGCTCGACCTGATGGGCCAATAAATAGGGATTCTCTGACCTCAAAACTTCCATATTGATTGGAAAAAACACTCGTAACATTGCCTTGGGTTTTTGTGGATGATGCTAGATGTTCAGTTAGCATCTGACGGCCAGCGGTATTGTCAGGGACGCCAAGACGCTTCATTTCGAGAGCAAGCTGATTTGATCGAGCTGCATTATGCGCATTACTAGCTGCGCGGCCAAATAGGTAGTCGAATTTACCCGGTGCAATTTCCAGTGAACCATTTTTGGAACCTTTGCATAGACCTAACGGATCAACCCACCCATTAGGATTAGGCGCATACAGATAGAGATTATCCCCACCACTCAACCCAATCGGATCCTGCGTAATAAACCGCCCAGTCTCCGGATCGTAATACCGAAACGTGTTGTAGTGAAGCCCCGTCTCGACATCGAAATACTGACCCTGAAACCTGATGTTCTGCTCGACCTCGTTCACCACCAGTTTCTCAACCGCGCCCCACAGCCGATATTTGGCCTGCCAGACGATCTGCCCTTCAGCGTCGGTCATCTCCAGTGGCGTACCAATCTGGTCGGTGTGGAAGTAGTAGACCTTGTTCTCTACCTCGCCCTCTTTCTCATCAACACGGGCCAAAGGCGCATAGCTGCCGGGTTCGTAGAGGTACAGGCTGCTCTGCCCAGGACTTTCTTCACGCAACATCCGCAATCCCTGCCAGAGAAAGCGTTTCCGGTCGGTCTGCCCCTTGATCTCCCACTGTTTGCCAACGCGCCTACCCAGGCTGTCGTACTGGTAGCTGCTGGTGCTTTCCACCTGACTGTTGGCCATGGTCTCGGTTTTGACCAGGCGGTTTTCGCTGTCGTAGGTGAAGGTTTGCCAACGCACGATGCCGACGATTTTCTCGACCAGATTGCCCCACGCGTCGTACTTGTATTCGTGGTTGCTCCATTGCTTGAGGCGGTTGTCTTTGACGCGGTCGAAGCGGCTGGTGTTGAAGTTGAGGCGGTTGCCGGCAGCGTCGTAGCGGAATTCTTCGCCGTCGAAGCGTTTTTCGGGGTTGTGTTCAAGCAGGCGGCCGTTGGCTTCGTATTCGTAGGTGACTTCGCCACGCAGTTTGTCGAGGGTGCGGCTCAGTTCGCCGGCCGGGTCGTATTCGTAGCGGCGGTGGACCGGGTTGTAGGCGTGCTCGATGTAGCGCTCTGGCTTAATGAGCGGGTTCTGGATCTGTGAGAGTTTTTCAGCGGGCAGTGTGGTTGCGTACTGCCAGGCCTTGCGGCCAAGGGCGTCATAGCCGAAGCAACTGGTGAGTTTGCCCTGCGTGCGATAGATCTCGCGGTGCAGGTCGTCGCGCTCCATGTCGCTGATCAGTTGGCCATCGAGGTTCAGTTGATGCAGGTGACCGCTGCCGTAGTACAGGTGATTCAGGTGCTGGCCGGTGGGAAGGGTCAGTGTGGTCAGGTTGCTGAGCGGATCGTAGTCGTAGGCCAGCGCGCCCTGGGGCGACGATTCCTGTGTCAGGCGGCCCAGAATGTCGTAAGCGAATTCCAGTTTTTCAGCCGTGACACCGATCTTTCTGCCGCCGTCAGTGGGTGTGCGCTGAATGGACAGCAGGCGGTCGCTGTCGTCGTAGGTGAAATCCTGACGGGCGTCGTCGTTGAGTCTGGCCAGCAAGCGGCCAATCGGGTCGCGCTCGAAATGCGTGCTGCGCTGTGGTCGCTCACCTTTCTCGCTGTAGCCGATTTCCTCGACCTGAGTCAGGTGTCCGCCGAGGTTGTAGCTGAAACGGCGGGTCAGTTGGTCGATGCGCTTTTCTTCGATCAGCCGGTCGGAGTCGTCGTAGGCGAACGTGTAGGTGGCGTCGTTTTCATTGATCAGCGCGGCAAGGCGCAGGGCCTTGTCGTACTGGTAGCCTACGATAAAACCCTTGGGGTCCTGGCGTCTGATCGGCAGGCCACGGGCGTTGCGTGCCAGATGCGTGGTCTGGTCCTTGCCGTTGGTGTGCGTGAGCACCTGGCCGTGGGCGTTGTAGGTGAAGCTCTCGCGGGTGCCGTCCGGATGGTTGATGCTCAGCACTTCGCCGCCGGGTTTGCGTTCCAGTGTGGTGGTGTTGTTCAGGGCATCAGTGACGGCGACCAGTTGATCGCGCTCGTCGTAACGGTACCAGGTGCTCTTGCCCGAGCAGTCCTGGAAGCGCTCGACCTGCGCCAGGTTGTTCCACCACAGGTATTTGGATTTGTAGGTCGCATCGATGATGGTGTGTGGCAGGCCATCTTCGCTGTTGAGGTATTCGGTCTTTTGACCCAGCGCGTCGATCTCGGCAACCAGATTGCCTTTCGAATCGTAGCGGGCCGTCCAGATGGCGCCGTCAGGGTAAGCGATCTGTTTGACCAGTGTGGTCTTGTAGTGATGCTGATAACGCGTGGTTCGGCCCAGCGGGTCGGTTTCTGCGGTCAGGCGTGACAGATCGTCGTATTCGAAGCTCAGTTGATTGCCGTCAGGCAGCGTCAGACCGGTGATATTGCCGGTGTCGTCCAGCGCGATACGGTACTGCTCACCGCCGAAATCAGTGCTGGCGATGACGCGACGGTCCTTGTTGTAGGTCACCTCGGCGCGACGCCCCAGCACATCGGTTACGCGCGTCTGGCGCGCCTCGAAATCATAATCGAAATGAAAGTGCTCGCCGTCGCTGGTCCAGTGCTCGACCACGCGCGGCTTGCCGTCGAGAACTTCCCAGCGGTATTCGCAACTGAGCCCCAGCGCATTGGCGTGGCGGGTCATCAGGCCATCGGTGTAGCTGAAGTTGCGCACCGAGTCGCCATTGCGGTTGTACACACTGTTCAACTGGCCATTGTTGTCGTAGCCATAGCGCACCAGTGTCTCGACGGCCTGGTCGCCGACGATTCGCTTGACGGTGCTCAGACGGTTGGTCACCTCGTCGTAGTGCAGGTGCACGCGATGCCCGCCGGTGGAGCAAATGTCGGTCAGAACGCCGTCTTCGCTGCGTACGAAATGCAGAAAATGACCGAGGGCGTTTTCGACGCGTTGCAGGGGAACTGGCTGGTTGTCGTCGGGCACTTCACCGAAGTAGTAAAAGACGTTATCCAGTGTTTGCAGCAGGTAATGACCACCCTCGGTACGCACCAGGTACAGCTGTTCCTGTGCGTTGTAGATGCGCTGGTTGTAGTCCAGTGTCACGAAGGGCACGCTGCGGCCCTGATTGTCGCTGAGGTACAGAAAGCTGCCCTTGCGCCGCAGGCTTTGTTCCCAGGGCAACACCCAGCCCTTGCCCAGCGCGCTGTCGACATCGAGGTCGCTGGCGTAGAAGCGTGTCCACTCGATCGGCATCAGGCCGGGCAGGCTGAAATCGGACTCGTCGATCAGCAGTTTGCGTCCGGTGGTGGTGTCGACCGGGTTGCCGTGCAGGCCGCCCAGCACTTTTTCGGCCACGGGGGCGACGCCGAAGCGAAAAATGGCGTCCCCGAGAAAGACACCGCCCATAAACTGCAGCGCGCAAGGGCCTGCCGCTTTCAGACCGGCCTGCATGGCCAGCTTGGCAATGCTGAGCACGGCCTTGGCGCCGCCGGCTACGACCAACAGAATGTCCACGGTGTAGCGGGCCATCGCCGAGACTTCGTCGTCCACCGGCAGGTAGCGTTGGGTACCGCCGCCGATGAAGACGTTGGGCGAGCCGGTGCCGATCTTCGCGCCGCAGGTCAGCTTGTCGCCCTTGCGCGCAGCGGGCTGGCCGTTGATGAAGACGTTGCTGGAGCCTTCGGCCACCTTGACGATCGGCGAGTGCTTGTCACACACGGCGGTGCTTTCGATGGCAAAGGCAGCGGGGCGGCCATTGATGAACACGTTGGGCGAGGCAGATTCGATCTGCCCCGCGGGAGAGCTGAAGGCGCTGCCGATACTCTCCCCGATACTGGCGATGGCATTACCGGCCAGGCCGACTGCCATGGCCAGTAAAAAACCGCCGAACCCGCACGTGGCGAAGGTGAGCGAGACATACGCCACTGCCGCGATGCCCACGATCGCTCCGAGCACAAAGCCCGCCATTGCACCGGTGTGTTCGATCTCATCCAGTAACCGCGCTGCCTCGAACATCGCCGTTACTCCTGCGGGCTGCGAGTAGTTGAGGTGCGATCACCTGGCGTGACGCTGATGTTCTGCAACGGATAGTCCATTAAAGCGTGTCCTGTCAGCGATGAAATAGAGTTCAGGGGGCGGTCAGGCCTTCAAGCATGCTGTCAAAATCCAGCAACCAGGTTTTCAGCGCGGTCTTTTCGGAGTCAATCACGCAGCCCACGCTCAGCCATTGGCGTTCGTTGTGATCGGCACACGGCACGATGGCACCGATCAGGCGTCCATGCCGCTCTTCAAGGCCTGCGCGAAAATGAAAATCCAGCGCCAGCGCTGCATTGCCCGCCAACAGCGTTTCGTAGTGGCGAATGACCTGGACTTCGCCATGCAGTGGCTGCAGCGCCTTGACGGCTTCGGCGAACGCTTCGGCAAGCGTTGCCTCTTCAGGCACATCGCGACGCTGAATGGAGACGACGACAGGCTCTCCGCCCACTTGAACGGTGGCTTCAATCGCGTTGCACTGGAAACCTTCCGGAAAGCCGAAGTGGAACCCGCCGAAATTGAAACTGCAGGGCGCGTCGAGCAACGGCTTTGGAACCGGGGTGAGCGCTTCGACACGTTCAAGTGCCTGCTGCGCGGCAGCATGCTCGGCTGCCTCACGCGCCAGGGCTTCGTCAGCCAGTCGGCGCTCGGAGATGCGGTCGTAGAGACTGGTGCGCGTCATATGGCAGGAACCTTGTTCGTCAACATCTACATGTCCTTATGCAGGGCGGCCCCAGTGGCTGCCATTTGCAAGTTGACGATAAGTACTTGCACGGGTGGTTTGTATCTCCAGCGGTTACCCGCTTGCCTGGAAGTGTCTGAAAGTCCCGTGTGAAGAAGACTACGGACACAGTCTACTGTCGAAGGCTGAATCGTTTGACCTTTTCCCAAATGAAAGTTCAGTGTGGGCTGGGCAAAGCTCCAGAAGGCTCCGCCCTGAGCCTTCCGGGGTTTAAATAGTTGTTTGAAACCCTATTTAAGCGACTTGAGTTCCTCCTCATCCTCCCGCCGATGCGCCCACTGATACAACGCCGGCAATACCAACAAAGTCAGCGCTGTCGACGACAGAATCCCGCCAATCACCACCGTCGCCAGTGGTCGCTGCACTTCGGCGCCAGTCCCGGTGGCGAGGGCCATGGGGATGAAGCCTAAGGAGGCGACCAGTGCGGTCATCAGCACTGGGCGCAGGCGGGTGAGGGCGCCTTCGTTGATGGCGTTGTGCAGCGAGTGGCCCTGTTCGCGCAGGCTGCGGATGAAGGCGATCATCACCAAGCCGTTCAGCACCGCCACACCCGACAGGGCGATGAAGCCCACGCCTGCGGAGATCGACAGCGGAATGTCGCGCAGCCACAGGGCCATGACGCCGCCGGTCAGGGCGAACGGGATGCCGGTGAACACCAGCAGGCCGTCCTTGAGGTTATTGAACATCATGAACAACAGCGCCAGCACCAGCAGCAGCGCCACCGGCACGACGATCTGCAGGCGTTTGGCGGCTGATTGCAGTTGTTCGAACTGCCCGCCCCAACTGGTCCAGTAGCCGGCCGGGATCTGCACGCCGTTGTCGATGGTGGTGCCCGCTTCTTCGACAAACGAGCCGAGGTCGCGGCCGCGCACGTTGGCGCTGACGATGACCACACGCTTGCCATTCTCGCGGCTGATCTGGTTCGGCCCGAGCACCAGGTCGAGGCTGGCGACCTGAGACAGGGAGATAAAGCTGATCTGCTGGTTGCCAGCACTGCTGCCAGTAACTGCAGGCACCGGAATGAGCAGGCTGGAAAGCCCGTCCACATCGGTTCGCAGTTGCTCGGAGAGGCGCACCACCATGTCGAAGCGGCGGTCGCCCTCATACAGCGTGCCCGCCTGACGACCGCCCAGCGCAATGGCGATGGCGTCCTGCACGTCGGCGACGTTGAGGCCATAACGCGCGGCCTTGTCGCGGTCGATGTTGATGGTCAACACCGGCAGCCCGGTGGTCTGCTCGACTTTGACTTCCGAAGCACCCGGCACTTTTTGCAGGGTGGCGGCGATTTTTACGGCGGTCTGGTTCAGCACGTTCATGTCGTCGCCGAAGACCTTTACCGCCACATCGCTACGCACCCCCGAAACCAGCTCGTTGAAGCGCAACTGGATCGGCTGGGACAGTTCGTAGTTGCTGCCCGGCACACTGGCGGCGGCCTTTTGCAGGTCGGCGATCAGCGTTTCGCGAGACTTGTCCGGGTCCGGCCATTCACTTTGCGGCTTGAGCATCACGTAGCTGTCAGAGATGTTGGGCGGCATCGGGTCGGCGGCGATCTCGGCGGTGCCGGTGCGTGCGAACACGCGCTGCACTTCCGGGACCTTGTCGACGATGGCTTTTTCCAGACGCTGCTGCATGTCCACCGACTGGGTCAGGCTGGTGCCGGGAACGCGTAGCGCCTGCAAGGCGAAGTCGCCTTCGCTCAGGCTGGGGATGAACTCGCTGCCCATGCGGCTGGCGGTGAACCCCGACAAGACAATCAGCACGAAGGCCAAGCCGAACGCTATCGAGCGATGCCCCAGTACCCAGCTCAGTATCGGCGCGTAGCGCTGGCGAGCGGTGCGCATCACAAAGCCTTCTTCTTCCTTGACCTTGCCGGTGACGAACATGGCGATCGCGGCAGGCACGAAGGTCACCGAAAGAATCATGGCGCCGAGCAGGGCGATGACCACGGTGAAGGCCATCGGGTGGAACATTTTGCCTTCCACTCCGGTGAGGGCGAAGATCGGCAGGTACACGACCATGATGATCAACTGACCGAAAATCAGCGGCCGACGCGCTTCTCTTGCGGCGGCGAAGACCTCATGGAAACGCTCGCTGCGGGTCAGCATGCGGCCGTGCTTTTGCTGGGCATGCGCCAGCCTGCGGATTGCGTTTTCGACGATCACCACCGCGCCATCGACAATGATGCCGAAGTCCAGCGCACCCAGGCTCATCAGGTTGGCGCTGACCTTGTTGGTGAACATGCCGGTGAAGGTGAACAGCATGGCCAGCGGAATCACCATGGCGGTGATCAGCGCAGCACGGATGTTGCCGAGGAACAGAAACAGAATCACGATGACCAGAATCGCGCCTTCGATCAGGTTCTTTTTCACTGTAGCGATGGCTTTTTCGACCAGGTTGGTGCGGTCGTAAACCGTTACCGCTTCGACGCCTTCGGGCAGTGTGCGATTGATGTCGGCGAGTTTGGCGGCCACGGCCTGTGACACCGTCCGGCTGTTTTCACCGATCAGCATGAACACGGTGCCGAGCACCACTTCGCGGCCATTTTCGGTGGCTGCGCCGGAGCGCATTTCCTTGCCGATACCGACCTCGGCCACGCTGCTGATTCTGATCGGCGTGCCCTGCACGTTGGCAATGACGATGTTGGCGATGTCATCCACGGTGCCCAGTTGACCCGGTGCGCGAATCAGTAACTGCTCGCCGCCGCGTTCTATATAGCCTGCGCCGACGTTGGCGTTGTTGCGCTCCAGCGCTGCCACCAGGTCGTTCAGTGTCAGCTTGTAGGCCGCCAGCTTCTTCGGATCAGGCGCGATCTGGTACTGCCTGGCGAAACCGCCGATGGTGTTGATCTCGGCCACGCCTGGCACGTTGCGCAGTTGCGGCTTGATGATCCAGTCCTGAATCACCCGCAGGTCGGTCGGCGTGTACGGCGTACCGTCCTCCTTCAGCGCGCCCTCGCGGGCCTCGACCGTCCACAGAAAGATCTCGCCGAGGCCGGTGGAGATCGGCCCCATCATCGCATCGACGCCTTCCGGCAACTGGTCCTTTGCGATCTGCAGGCGCTCGTTCACCAGTTGGCGGGCGAAGAACAGGTCGGTGCCGTCCTCGAAAATCACCGTGACCTGCGACAGGCCCGAGCGCGACAGCGAGCGCGTCTGTTGCAGGCCGGGCAGGCCCGCCATGTTGGTCTCGATGGCGAAGGTGATGCGCTGCTCGGTTTCCAGCGGCGAGAAGCCGGGCGCAGAGGTGTTGATCTGCACCTGTACGTTGGTGATGTCGGGGACCGCATCGATGGGCAGTTTCTGGTAACTGGCGATCCCCAGCCCAGCCATGAGCAGCACAGCAAGCATCACGACGATGCGCTGTTCAATCGCGAATTGAATCAACCGTTCAAACATGGAGGTGTACTCGTGTGACGCAGATCAATGGGCGTGCTCGGCGGAGCCTTTGCCCAGCTCCGACTTGAGGATGAAACTGCCCGCGGAGGCCACTTGTGTGCCGGCCGCCAGGCCCTTGACGATTTCCACGTGGCCACCATCGCGGCGGCCCAGTGTCACCGGCGTCAGTTGAAACCCTTCAGCGTTGCGCACGAAGACCGAGGGTTTGTCCTCGACCGACTGGATCGCCGTTTCGGGAAGACTGACCGCCACACGGGTCTGCTCGGCGGCGACTTCCACCGACACGAACAGGCCGGGACGCCAGGCACCCTGCGGGTTGGCAAGGGTCACGCGCACGGCGGCAGCGCGGGTCTGCTCGCCCAGCAGGCTGCCGACGTAGCCGACTCGTCCTTCGACCCGGGCATTCAGGTCGGGCGCACTGACGATGACCGGACGACCGACCACCACCTTGTCCAGATCCCTGGGCGCTACGCCGAAGGTGGCCCAGACACGAGACAGGTCGGACAGCGTGAAGGCATTGCTGGCCTCGCTGACCATCTCGCCGATGCCCAGATGCTTTTCCACGACCACGGCATCAAACGGTGCGATCAGCTCGTAGCGGCTTCCCGCCGAAGGATGGGTGCTGGCACCGATGGCGCTGATCTTCTGCCGGGCATTGGCCAGGTTGATGTCGGCTTCCTGAAAGTCCTGACGGGCCTGCAAGTAATCCTGCTCGGCCGAGATTCTGTCTTCCCAGAGCTTCTTTTCGCGTTGCAAGGTCAGGCGCGCCAGTTCCTGACGTCGTTGTGCAGCGTTCAATTCGCTGCGTTGATCGGAAATCTGCTGGCTGGCAATCACCGCCAGCACCTGGCCCTTCTTCACCGATTGACCCAGATCGACCTTCACCGCTTCGACC
Organism: Pseudomonas sp. BS3767; assembly: GCF_900099665.1. Lineage (NCBI taxonomy): Bacteria > Pseudomonadati > Pseudomonadota > Gammaproteobacteria > Pseudomonadales > Pseudomonadaceae > Pseudomonas > Pseudomonas sp. BS3767. Next base: position 64,119 of record NZ_FNCX01000008.1, read on the forward strand.
ACGCCGCTGACCCGCGGCACGACATGCGCAGTGCGGTCTTCATCGAAGCGGATTTCACCGGGGAAGGTCACGGTCGTGCTCATCTGCCGGGGTTCTGCGGTGGCCAGCTCGATGCCTGCCGCCTTGATCTGCTCGGCAGTCAGCTCGATGTGTCCCTCTTCCTCTTCGTGAGAAGCTTCCGAGGCTGCGGCTTCGGATTTTTTCGCCTCGTCGGCGTGGCCTGGCTCTTCAGCATGGCCCTGCCCGGATTCATGCGCGTGCTCATCGGCTGACGGTTCTGGTCCGGCTGCGAACGGCAGCCTCTGCGGGTTCAGGGTCAGACTGCCCAGACCAATGATGACCACCACCGCCAGCGCGATGGCAATGCTTCGTTTGTTGTTCATGAAGGCTCCCGGCGATCAGGTGCGTGCAGCACTTTTGGATACGCTCGATACAGGCGGAAAAGGAAAGTCAGGGGTTGAGGCTGAAACGGTTGAGATCACCGTGGATTCGCTCGATGGCGACTCTGGCGTCGGTGGCGGTGGCCAGCGATTCGAGGTACTGGCTGCGCGCCGAGATCAGCGTTCGTTGCGCGTCCAGCACTTCGAGAAAGCCGAACTTGCCCATCTCGAAACCGCGCGTTGCCGTGTCGACGGCACGTTGCGCGGCGGGCAGGATCACGCGGTCGAAGGACTCGACTTCCTGCGCGGCGGTGTTCCATTGATCGAGGGCTGACTGCGTCTGGGTGCGCAGCTTCAGTTCGACGGCGTTACGCAGGTCGCGCGACTGATCGGCACGGCGTGATGCCGCGAGCACGTTGCCCTGGTTCCGGTCGAATAGCGGGAGCGGCATCGACAGGCCCACGACGTTGACCCGCTCGCGCTCTTCGCGGCTGTACTGGCTGCCGACGCTGACGGTCAGGTCAGGGATGCGCTTGGCGCGCTCCGAACCCAGCGCGGCTTCGCGCTGCTCGATCTGGGTCTGCGCCAGGCGCAGCTCGGCGGACTGATTGAGGGCGGTCAGTAGCTTTGCGCTCGGTGGCAGCTTGCCTGGCGACAGGTCGCTGTAGTCCAGGTGCTCGAAAGAGGCGAGCGGCGAACCGGTGGTGCGCGCCAGTTCCCGGTTACTGCTGACTTTCAAGGTCTCGGCGCGGCGTACCAGCAGGTCGGTTTCGGCCAGTTGTACCTGGGCGCGTGTGGCTTCCACCGGTGACACCTTGCCTGCCCGAACACGCCCCTCGGCAACCTGCAGGCCGCGTTCGGCCAGTGCTCTGGACTGGCGCGCCAGGTCCAGACCTGCCTGCGCCCGCGCCGCTGCGTAGAACGCCTGAACCACTTCGGCCCGCAGTTCGTTGCCGCGACGCTCCAGCTCCAGCCGGGCGGCGTCTTGGCCCTTGCTGGCGGCCTCGATGCGCGCCCCGCGCTTGCCGCCCAGTTCCAGTGCCTGGCTGAGCATCACGGTGGTGGTGCTGGTCTCGCGGCGGGTGTCTTCCACTTCCCATGACACGGTCGGGTTGGGGATCAGCCCGGCCTGTTGCCGATCACCCTCGGCAACGCCGATCTCCCACTGGGCTGCGGCAAGTTCCGGGTTACGGGCGAAGGCTGCCTCCAGTGCCTGAGCCAGGCTGATGCCTTGGGCTGCGGCGATGCCAGGGGCAACAAGCGGTAACAACACCAGGCACAGTGCGGCGACTCTCATAGCGCACTCCCTGCCAATCGATCTATACGCTGAGCGCGCACGTTATTCTCCAGTCGCATGACTCACCCCATCGAAAGCAAAAAACAAACAGGCACCAGGGCGCTGAAGTTGGCTGAGGGGACTTTATGCAACCGGAGTTATCAGAGGGATTGCTGCAAAATTACGATTTTGTTATCCAGCGGGATGGGCGTTTCTTTTCAGTACACTGCACGGCATCGTCATTCATCGTTCATCAAACAGGAAGCCTGGTTATGCGAATCCTTGTCGTCGAGGACGAGCCAAAAACTGCCGAATACATGCATCAGGGGCTGACCGAAAGCGGCTATATCGTCGATATCGCTGCAACCGGCCTCGATGGTCTCTATCTCGCGCAGCATCAGGCTTACGATGTGGTGATACTGGACGTGAACCTGCCGGAGATGGACGGCTGGGAGGTGTTGAGCCGCCTGAGGAAGACCGTCAGTACGCGCATCATGATGGTCACTGCACGAGGCCGTCTCGAAGAGAAGGTCAAGGGCCTGGAAATGGGCGCCGATGATTACCTGGTCAAGCCATTCGAGTTTCCCGAGTTACTGGCACGGGTCCGCACGCTGATGCGCCGCAGCGAGCAGACCACCACGTCCAAGGTGTTGCAGGTCGGCGATCTGGAGCTGGATCAGGGGCGCCACAGGGCATTCCGTGGCAGCCAGCGCATCGACCTGACGACCAAGGAGTTCGCGCTGCTGCACCTGTTGATGCGGCACAGCGGCGAAGTCATGTCGCGCACCCAGATCATTTCTCTGGTCTGGGACATGAACTTCGATTGCGACACCAATGTGGTGGAGGTGTCGATCCGCCGTCTGCGGGCGAAGATCGATGATCCGTTCGAGACCAAGCTGATTCACACGCTGCGTGGCGTCGGTTACGTACTGGAAGTGCGTGAATGAAGCTGACCCGTCTTTCGACACGCCTCGGATTGACGGTCGCGGCGCTCATCGGGTGTCTGGTTCTGGTCATGGAAATGCTTGCGTACACAGCCATTTCCCGTCAGCTCGATATACGTGCCGAAGACAGTTTGAGCGAGAAGTTCAGGCAGATCGAACACAGCATGAGCGAGGGGTTTCTGGGCATTGAGGACATCGTCCAGTACCCGCACACGCTGCGTGACCAGATCGTCGGGCATGACAGCTTCTCGCTGACCATTCTCGACGCGGGCAACCCTCGGCAAGAGCTGATGAGCGTTGGTAGCGTAGAGGGGCGAAATCTGCCGGTTCCCGATACCGATGCGCTGCCGCCAGGCTTTCAGGAACTGAAATCCGCCCAGGGCCACAAGATTCTGCTGGGTTACAGGACCGTACGCCTCAAGACCGGTCAGGACGTGCTGGTCAGGCTGTCCATGGACAGGGAAAGCGACACCGCGCTGTTGCACGCTTACGTCAGATCGACCTGCATGGCCTTGCCGGTGATTCTGTTGCTGGTCGGCTTTGGCGTCTGGTGGGTGGTGCGTCGCGGCCTCAGGCCGCTGCGGGCATTCAGGAAAGTCACCGCGCTGATCTCGGCCCGCGACCTGTCTCATCGTATGAAAGTGAAGGGCCTGCCTGACGAGTTGCGCGACCTGGCACATGCCGTCAACTTCATGCTGCACAGGCTGGACGGCGATGTGCAGCAATTGGCGCAGTTCTCGGACGACCTCGCGCATGAGCTGCGCTCGCCGATGAACAACCTGATGGGGCGGGCGCAGGTCACGCTGTCCAGACCGCGCCCGTCGGAGGAATACAAACAGGCACTGGAATCCTGCAGCGAAGAGCTGGAGCGCATGTCGCGCATGATCAGTCAGATGCTGTTTCTGGCCAGCGTCAGCCAGCCCTCAGCGCCATTGCCGGTCGAGGTCATCGACCTTCGCGAGGAGGCAGACAAGGTCGCCGAACTGTTCTCCTCCTCGGCGGAGGATCGCGACATCACCCTGCAGGTTCATGGGCACGCCAGGGCGACCGGGGACAGGCTGATGATTCAGCGAGCGATTTCCAATCTGCTGTCCAACGCCATTCGCCATGGTCTGTCCGGCAGCGTCATTACCCTTACGCTTGCCACGCACGAAGATGAAGTGTCACTGGCGGTGCGCAATGCGGGGGATGGCATTGATGCCGAACACCTGCCGCGCCTGTTCGATCGTTTCTATCGGGTGCATGTCAGCCGCGCGCGACAGCAGGGCGGGACCGGGCTTGGGCTGGCGATTGTGCGCTCCATCATGAGCCTGCATGAAGGGCAGGTGACGGTGCAGAGCGAGCCGGGCCAATTCACCACGTTCAGCCTGATCTTTCCTAAACTGGTGTAATGCGTCAGGTTGGTAGTCGTTCTTCAAGAACCTTTCGCTGACCCCCTGCTCATAGTGTGTGAGCGGGTATTGCCCGGATGCTTCAGATGAAGCTGAACCTATAAGGATGGACGTATGACAGTTGCTTTCTGGTGCGTGCTGGTCGCGATCCTGCTGCCGATTATGTGTGCCGGTATCGCCAAGTTCGGCAGCGGCAAATTCGGCAGTGGGCATAATCATGATCCGCGTGCCTTTCTCGACAAGCTGGAGGGGTTCCCGCGCCGCGCGCATGCTGCCCAGTTGAACAGCTTTGAAGTGACCCCGGCGTTTGCCGCAGCGGTGATCATTGCGCACATTGCCGGTAACGCGCAGTTGGTGACCATTGATGTGCTGGCGGTACTGTTTATCACCAGTCGCCTGCTGTACATCATTTTCTACCTGGCCGATCTGGCCGCACTGCGCTCGCTTGTCTGGCTGGTGGGCATGGGCTTGATCATCGCGTTGTTCGGGGTATCGGCTTTCCCGGCCGCTTCCTGACAGGCTGTTCGCGACGCTGCCGATCATGCGCAGCGTCGCGACCTGATCAATCGTCTGGCTGGACTTTCTCGAGTTCGGTCTGCGCCTCCTGCAATTCCTTGCGAGAATCGGCGAGCTTGTCCTTGCGCTTGTTGATCTTCTCCGGATCGCCCTTTTCCATGGCCTTGTTCAGGTCGGTCTGACGGCGGCTGACTTCCTGCTTGGCGTCGAGCACCTTTTGCTTGCGCTGTTTGATCAATGACGTTTCGGTGCAGTTGGCGTTGACCTCGGCGAGTGCCTTTTCAAGGCCGGCCTGTTCTGCCTTGTTGCCCTCGGTCTTGGCATCCTGAATCTTGCTGCTGATCTCCTGGCTTTTGATCTGGCATTCGGACGGCACCGGGGCCTGAGCGTCTGCGAACACGGTTGTGGCGAGCAGCGTGCAACTGGTGAAAAGAATCAGTGGTGATAAAAACTGCATATGAACTCCGTTTGAATACGGACAGAAAAATGAACGTCCGCTACTTAAAACCTGAAATGCTCTGTGCCTGCAATTGCTGGCTCAGTGCCTGTACCTGCGGGTCCTGAAAAAAAGCCCTGAGCCTGGTTGCGCGACCAGGACCGATGCCTGGCTCTGCTTGCCATTGCTCCACACTGCGTTCAGCCAGCTCTTGCCAGTTGTCGGGCAGTCTGGCGCCTCCGGTGGGCGGCAGTCCGATGGCCTTGAGCCATGTCTGAAACGGCCGTTCGCGTGCGGTCTGCAGGCTGTTGAGCAGTTTAGCGCTACTGCGTTCAGCGAAGCCGGGAATGTTAGCAAGCTCAGCATGATTCAGGGTCATCCAATCGAGTAAGCCCATGATTTGGCCGTTCTCGATAAGCGTGTTCCAGGTCCCCGGACCCACGCCGGGCAACGCCAGGCCTTTCTTGCCGCTGAGCCATGCCAGCCTGGCGCGGAACTGGCTTTCACAGCCCGGTGTGGCTTGCCAGCAGCTCAGTTCATGAAAGTCTTCGGCTCGCGGAATGATTATGTCGGCTCGTTCGGCAGCACGGGTCACCACCCCGTCGAGTCGTGGGATCGTCAACCCGGCCAGGCTCACGGCGATCTGATCGCCAGGCCTGATATCCAGTTTTTGCCAGCGCTGCAGCGAGCCCGTGCTGATGCGGCTGACAGTACGGTCGTCGAGGCGTACCGGGGTCAGCTCCAGCACCGGCGTAATTCTGCCGCTGCGACCGATCTTGAAGTTGACCTTGCGCACCTCGGCCAGCGCCTGGGCGTAGGGATGTTTCCAGGCGGCGATCCAGTAAGGCGCACTGGCTTGCCAGCGTTGAGCAGGTGGACGTTGGCCTTGACGCATGATCACGCCATCGGTGGCGAACGGCAGGGGATTGCGATACCAATGCTCGCGCCAGCGTGCGGCCTTGGCGTAGTTTTCCAGTGGGTGCGAATAGGCCGCGCTTTCCTCAAAACCCATGGCTTGCAGGCCTGCGAGACGTTGCGCCATATCGCCAGGCCCGTTCGGCCAGTCCCAGACGAACAGCCCGATGGTGTCGGCCTGCTGCGGGCTGATCGTCTGCCGCGCCAGCAATCCCGCGACCTTGCTGCGCGCGTTGACGCTGCCGGATGCTGACTGAATATGGTCGTCCAGACGCCAGTACAGCTCGCCTTGCAATATTGCGGAGTCAGCCTGGGGCAGTTGCTGAGGAATGGCCTTGATCAGTCGCGCCTGCGAGGTCCAGTCCTGCCCCTTGCGCCCGTCACCACGACTGATCGCCTGCACAAGCTGGCCGTTTTCGTAGACCAGGGTGACGGCTACGCCATCGACCTTGGGTTGAATCCACAGATCGTTGCGGCCCTTGAGCCAGTCCTTGACGCTGCTTTCGTCGGCCAGCTTGTTGACGCCCGTGTGTGCAACGGGATGAGGCAACGGGCCGACTGCTGTCTTTAGCGGATCGGCCTCGGGGGTGGAAACGGCAAAGCACGAGCGCCACAGGTTCAGCTTCTGCCGCGCCTGATCGTAGAGCTCGTCCGGAATGGGCGAAATGCCCTGGCGGTGGTAGCTGTCGTCCCACGCAGCCATCTGCTGTTGCAAGTTTGTGACCTCGCTGCGCGCCTTGGCTGCAGGCCAGTCAGGGCATTGACTGGCATTGCCGAAGCCGGGCAGAAGAAACACAAGAGCGAACGTCATCAGGCGAATGGTGGGCAGCATCGAAGCATCCTTGCTTTAGGAATGGGCTCGATGAGGCTAGTCGTTGTCGCGTGGTGATGGGGCAGGGCTTGGTTACCGGGTTTTGCGATGGAGCAGGGCGGTATGTCCACGCGGAGTGCTCAGTGACTGAACCGGCGTCTTCGTGAGCAAGCTCACACGCCCTTCAGGCAGAAGCGCAGAGCATCGGGCACGATAGTTGAGGTTATCGTTCCTCACGCTCCCGCGTGGGAACGCAGTTCTCGACGCTCTGCGTCGTCAAGAGGACGCGGAGCGTCCAGAAAGGCATACGACGCAGAGCGCCGCACGATAGTCGCGACTGCACCGGCGTCTTCGTGAGCAAGCTCGCACGCCCTTCGGGCAGAAGCGCAGATCATCGGGCACGATAGTTGAGGTTATCGTTCCTCACGCTCCCGCGTGGGAACGCAGTTCTCGACGCTCTGCGTCGTCAAGAGGACGCGGAGCGTCCAGAAAGGCATACGACGCAGAGCGCCGCACGATAGTCGCGACTGCACCGGCGTCTTCGTGAGCAAGCTCGCACGCCCTTCGGGCAGAAGCGCAGAGCATCGGGCACGATAGTTGAGGTTATCGTTCCTCACGCTCCCGCGTGGGAATGCCTTGGGTGACGCTCTGCGTCACAAGTCTGCGGCGCGCCGCAATTTCTTGATCGGACTCGGACCGTCCATATCTCCAGACGAAAAAAAGCCCCGAAACGACCAGGTCGTCCGGGGCTTTTTTCTGGGTTTTTACAGGCCGGCAGCTGCGCGCAGGGCGTCGGCGCGGTCGGTTTTTTCCCAGGTGAAGGCGGTGAAGGTGTCATCGCCAACGGTCATTTCGACCGGGATACGACCGAAGTGGCCGTAGGCTGCAGTGGCCTGGTACATCGGGTGCAGCAGGTCGAGCATGGTGGTGATTGCGTAAGGACGCAGGTCGAAGTTGTCGCGGACCAGCTTGATGATCTTGTCATCGGACAGCTTGCCGGTGCCGAACGTGTTCAGCGAGATCGAAGTCGGTTGAGCGACGCCGATGGCGTAGGACACCTGGATCTCGCAACGCTCGGCCAGGCCGGCAGCGACGATGTTCTTGGCCACGTAACGACCGGCGTAGGCGGCCGAGCGGTCAACCTTCGATGGGTCCTTGCCGGAGAAAGCGCCGCCGCCGTGACGGGCCATGCCGCCGTAGGTGTCGACGATGATCTTGCGGCCGGTCAGGCCACAGTCGCCTACCGGGCCACCGATGATGAAGTTGCCGGTCGGGTTGATGTGGAACTGGGTGTCCTTGTGCAGCAGGTGCGCAGGGATGACGTGTTTGACGATCAGTTCCATCACGCCTTCGCGCAGGTCCTTGTACGACACATCCGGGTTGTGCTGGGTCGACAACACGATAGCGTCAACGCCGACCACCTTGCCGTTTTCGTAACGGCAGGTAACCTGGGATTTGGCATCCGGGCGCAGCCACGGCAGCAGGCCGGATTTACGCGCTTCGGCCTGACGCTGCACCAGCTGGTGGGAGAAGGTGATCGGCGCTGGCATCAGCACGTCGGTCTCGTTGCTGGCGTAGCCGAACATCAGGCCCTGGTCGCCAGCGCCCTGATCTTCAGGTTTGCTGCGGTCAACGCCTTGGGCGATGTCTACCGACTGCTTGCCGATGATGTTCATCACGCCGCAGGTCGCGCCGTCGAAACCGACGTCGGAGCTGTTATAGCCGATGTCGAGGATGACGTTACGCACGATGTCTTCCAGATCGACCCAGGCCGAAGTCGACACTTCGCCAGCGATGATCGCCACACCGGTCTTGACCAGTGTTTCGCACGCTACACGGGCGTATTTGTCTTCAGCGATGATGGCGTCCAGAACCGCGTCGGAAATCTGGTCGGCGATCTTGTCCGGATGCCCTTCGGACACGGACTCGGAGGTGAAAAGTGAGTATTCGCTCATCTCTACGGGTTTCCTTCATTTTACCGATGGTGAGTGTCGCCAGCCGGTCGCTGAAAATGGCGAACCTGGATCTGGAAACCATTACGTAAGCCTACATAGAGGCTTTCCCCGGGAACTAGCCCCGCAGCGATGGCCCAACGGGCCAGGTCTTCCTGCTCGAAACCTAACCAGAGATCGCCACAGGCCTCCCTGGCCCAACTCTGGTCATGACTACACAATTCTGTTACCAGCAGGCTACCGCCGGGTTTTACATGTTCGGCCAGTTGCCTCAAGGCTTCGGCCGGTACCGCGAAATGATGCAGCACCATGTTGAGGACGACGCAATCGGCACTGACTTTAGCGTCGGTCAGTGCATCGGCCAGCCTCAGCTCAACGTTAGCCAGCGCCTTGCGCTCGCAGACGCCGCGCGCCAGGTCCAGCATCACCGGGCTGTTGTCCATCGCGATGACCTGACCGAAGCGCCGCGCCAGCTCAGGGAGGAAGCCGCCGTCACCGGGGCCTACTTCCAGAGCGGTTGCCTGCGCACCAAAGCTCAGTTTGTCGAGCAGGGTCAGCAGGCTTTCGCTGTACTGCGCCAAACCGGCGATCAGGTCCTGCTGGGCGCGAAACTTTTCTGCGGTACGGGCGAAAAAATCCTGACTGGCCAGTGCCCGTTGCCGATGCACCAGGCCGATACGGCTCTGTACGTCGTCCGGCAAGTCCAGCGTATCCACTTCGTCGAGCAACGCCGCATGCAGCCTGCCACCCGGCAGTTCGGTGTGGGGCAGGGCGCGCCGGTAGAAAATCGCGTTGCCTTCACGCCGTGTCGCGACCAGATCAGCCTGCGCCAGCACCTTGAGGTGATGGCTCATGCCGGACTGGCCGATAGCGAAAATCTGCGCCAGTTCCAGCACGCCGAACGAGTCGTTGGTCAGCACACGCAGCACGTTCAGCCGCAAGGGATCGCCGCCGGCCTTGCACAATGCAGAGAGGTCGTCGCATGCATCGTGGCGAATGGCAGGTACACGCAGGTTCATAGCTGCGCAGTCTAGAGAGCGATCCGGAGTGTCGCAAGGGCAATATCAAAAAGTTTTGATATTGCTGGATGGATGGCGCCGGTCAGGCGTTGTGAACTTGTCGTGCAGGCGGGTGATCCAGTCTTTGCGTGGCAAATAATGTCCGCAACCCCGGAAAAAAGCCTATGGTCGTCTATCTGTGATTGCCCCCGGCCTGTCCGTGAGGGAAAATGACCTTCTTTTTCTCAATCCTATTTCTTAATTCCCAGGAGATCAGCGATGCCAAGCCGTCGTGAGCGTGCCAACGCTATTCGTGCCCTCAGCATGGATGCCGTGCAAAAAGCCAACAGCGGCCATCCGGGTGCCCCCATGGGCATGGCGGATATCGCCGAGGTTCTTTGGCGCGATTATCTGAAGCACAACCCGGCAAACCCTGCGTTTGCCGACCGTGACCGTTTCATCATGTCCAACGGCCACGGCTCGATGCTGGTCTACTCGTTGCTGCACCTGACCGGCTACGACCTGTCCATCGACGACCTGAAAAACTTCCGTCAATTGCACAGCCGCACTCCGGGTCACCCGGAATACGGTTACACGCCTGGCGTCGAGACCACCACCGGTCCGCTGGGTCAGGGCTTTGCCAATGCCGTCGGTTTTGCTGCTGCCGAGAAGACCCTCGCCGCACAGTTCAACCGTCCAGGCCACTCCATCGTCGATCACCATACCTATGTGTTCATGGGCGATGGCTGCATGATGGAAGGTATTTCCCACGAAGCGGCGTCGCTGGCCGGCACGTTGCAGCTGAACAAGCTGATCGCGTTCTACGACGACAACGGCATCTCCATCGATGGTGAAGTGGAAGGCTGGTTCACCGACGATACGCCTAAGCGTTTCGAGTCGTACGGCTGGTTGGTGATCCGCAATGTCGACGGTCATGACCCTGAAGAAATCAAGACAGCCATCGAAACCGCTCGCAAGAGCGACCAGCCAACGCTGATCTGCTGCAAGACCACCATCGGTTTCGGTTCGCCGAACAAGCAGGGCAAGGAAGAGTCCCACGGTGCGCCACTGGGTGCTGACGAAATCGCCCTGACCCGTGCCGCGCTGAAGTGGAATCACGGTCCTTTCGAAATCCCGGCTGATATCTATGCCGAGTGGAACGCGAAGGAAAAAGGTCTGGCGGCCGAAGCCGAGTGGGACCAGCGCTTTGCTGCCTATTCCGCCGCGTTCCCGGAGCTGGCCAACGACTTCATTCGTCGCATGAGTGGGCAACTGCCTGCTGATTTCGCTGAAAAATCAGCGGCTTATGTCGCCGAAGTCAACGCCAAGGGCGAAACCATCGCCAGCCGCAAGGCCAGCCAGAACGCATTGGGTGCACTCGGCCCGTTGCTGCCTGAAATTCTGGGTGGTTCGGCTGACCTTGCCGGATCCAACCTGACCATCTGGAAAGGCTGCAAGAGCATCACCGGCGAAGACCCTAACGGCAACTACCTGCATTACGGTGTTCGCGAGTTCGGTATGGGCGCCATGATGAACGGCATCGCCCTGCACGGCGGCTTCGTGCCTTACGGCGCAACCTTCCTGATCTTCATGGAATATGCTCGCAACGCGGTGCGTATGGCCTCGTTGATGAAGAAGCGCGTGATCTACGTATTCACTCACGACTCCATCGGCCTGGGCGAAGACGGCCCGACTCACCAGCCGATCGAGCAATTGACCAGCCTGCGTACCACGCCGAACCTGGACACCTGGCGTCCTGCGGATGCCGTGGAGTCGGCCGTGGCATGGAAACACGCTATCGAGCGTGACGATGGCCCGTCGGCACTGATCTTCTCCCGTCAGAACCTGACTCATCAGGCGCGTGACGAGAAGCAACTGTCCTACATCGCGCGTGGCGGTTACGTACTGCGTGATTGCGCTGCCGAGCCTGAGCTGATCCTGATCGCGACCGGTTCGGAAGTCGGTCTGGCTGTCCAGGCTTACGACAAGCTGACCGAGCAGGGCCGCAACGTGCGCGTGGTGTCCATGCCATGCACCAGCATTTTCGAAGCTCAGGATGCTGCTTACAAGCAGGCGGTGCTGCCGTTGCAGGTCAGCGCGCGTATTGCCATCGAAGCGGCTCACGCCGACTACTGGTACAAATACGTAGGTCTGGAAGGGCGCGTGATCGGCATGACCACCTTCGGCGAGTCGGCCCCTGCGCCAGCGCTGTTCGAAGAGTTCGGGTTCACGCTGGAAAACGTCCTGAGCACTGCTGAAGAGCTGCTCGAAGACTGATCAGCCATGTGATGTTGATGTTGTGGGAGCGACCGGGGCGGCGATCCGCCTCGCTCGCGAAGGAAGCGCCTCGGTGAGTCAGGCAAACCGGGTGCTCCCATTCGCGAGCAAAGCGGATCGCCGCCCCTGTTGCTCTCACAGGTTTTATCGTTTACGCAATCAGATCCAGCCCCTGGCGAAAATTTCATGCCCCAGCCCCGCCCTTACAAAGTTGCTCTGAACGGTTACGGCCGTATTGGTCGTTGCGTTGTTCGCGCGCTGTGCGAGCGAGGAGCCAAGGCCGGGTTTGAAGTGGTTGCCATCAACGATCTGGCCGACATGGCCAGTCTTGAATACCTCACGCGTTTTGACTCCACACACGGCCGGTTTCCCGGCGAAGTGCGGGTCGAAGGGCAATACCTGCACATCAATGACCACCGGATCAAGGTCCTGCGCAGTGCGACGCCCGAAGGCATCGACTGGGCCGGTCTGGAAGTCGATCTGGTGCTTGAGTGTTCCGGTGTCTACAACACTCGCGAAGATGGCCAGCGCTTTCTGGAGGCCGGTGCGCCGCGGGTGCTGTTTTCCCAGCCGATGGCCAGCGAACGGGATGTCGATGCCACCGTGGTGTTCGGCATCAATCAGCACAAGCTGACTGGCCGCGAGCTGCTGGTCTCGGCCGCGTCGTGCACCACCAACTGCAGCGTGCCGCTGCTGCGCTTGCTGGATCAGGCCATCGGCCTGGAATACATGACCATTACCACCATTCATTCGGCGATGAACGATCAACCGGTGATCGACGCTTATCATCACGAGGATCTGCGCCGTACGCGCTCGGCCTTCCAGTCGATCATTCCGGTGTCCACCGGTCTGGCGCGAGGAATCGAACGGCTGCTTCCGGAACTTGCCGGCCGAATTCAGGCCAAAGCTGTTCGCGTGCCGACGGTGAATGTGTCCTGTCTGGACATTACGTTGCAGATGTCGCGAGACACCGATGCCGTGGAGATCAACCGTATCCTGCGTGAGGCCGCCACCAGCGGTCCGCTCAAGGGGCTGCTGGCCTACACGGAATTGCCGCACGCCAGTTGCGATTTCAACCATGACCCGCATTCGGCCATTGTCGATGCGAGTCAGACCCGCGTTTCCGGACCCCGGCTGGTCAATCTGCTGGCCTGGTTCGACAACGAGTGGGGCTTTGCCAATCGAATGCTCGACGTCGCCGATCACTTTCTGCGCGTCGCTGACCAATAACAGTAAAAAAACAGGAATGCTCATGACCGTCTTGAAGATGACCGACCTCGATCTGCAAGGTAAACGTGTACTGATTCGCGAAGACCTCAACGTCCCGGTAAAGGACGGCGTAGTCAGCAGTGATGCACGTATCCTCGCTTCGCTGCCGACCATCAGGCTGGCGTTGGAGAAAGGCGCGGCCGTCATGGTCTGCTCACACCTTGGCCGCCCGACAGAGGGTGAGTTTTCTGCCGAGAACAGCCTCAAGCCGGTTGCCGACTACCTGAGCAAGGCGCTGGGTCGTGACGTTCCGCTGGTTGCCGATTACCTGGAAGGGGTCGACGTGAAAGCGGGTGATGTCGTCCTGTTCGAGAACGTTCGCTTCAACAAGGGCGAGAAAAAGAACGCCGACGAGCTGGCGCAGCAATACGCAGCACTGTGCGACGTGTTCGTGATGGATGCCTTTGGCACCGCCCACCGTGCCGAGGGTTCTACTCACGGCGTGGCAAAATTCGCCAAGGTGGCAGCGGCAGGTCCGTTGCTGGCCGCCGAGCTTGAAGCACTGGGCAAGGCCCTGGGCGCTCCGGCCCAGCCGATGACCGCCATCGTGGCGGGCTCCAAGGTCTCCACCAAGCTGGACGTACTCAACAGCCTGAGCGGCATCTGCAATCAGTTGATCGTCGGCGGCGGCATTGCCAACACCTTCCTCGCTGCGGCCGGTCACAAGGTCGGTAAATCGCTGTACGAACCTGACCTGCTCGACACCGCTCGCGCCATCGCCGCCAAGGTCAGCGTGCCATTGCCGACGGACGTGGTGGTTGCCAAGGAGTTCGCCGAGAGCGCTGCCGCTACTGTCAAACTGATCGCTGACGTCGCCGATGACGATATGATTCTCGATATTGGCCCGCAAACTGCTGCGCATTTCGCCGAATTACTGAAATCTTCCGGGACTATCCTGTGGAACGGTCCGGTCGGCGTTTTTGAGTTCGATCAGTTCGGTGAAGGCACTAAAACGCTCGCCAAGGCCATCGCTGAAAGCCAGGCGTTCTCCATCGCGGGCGGTGGCGACACGCTGGCGGCCATCGACAAGTATGGTGTGGCAGAACAGATTTCCTACATTTCGACCGGTGGCGGTGCGTTCCTCGAGTTCGTGGAAGGCAAGGTTCTGCCTGCGGTGGAAATGCTCGAACAACGCGCCAAGGCTTGAGTGAAAGCCTTGGACAAGGAGTGGTCAATGGTCAGGGCGTTACCGTGGTTTCTCATCGCAGGTTTACTGGCCGGTTGCGCGGGCAAGCCTGCGGCTGAAGAGGTGGAGAGCGACTCCCCGACCCAACCGCTCCAGTTAAGCTGCTATCAGGCGGGCTGGCAGGCAGAAACGGTGCCGGTGGTCTACAAGCGCGGCGGCCCCGAGGTGTGGGATCGTTACGAATTCATGCCGCGGACAGGCAATGTAGGGTGTCTGTGAGCCAGGTCTGAAACCCGTTGGCAACATTGACGGGCTTCAGCGGTCTTTAAAGGGTGGATATTTTTCCGGGAAAGGAGTTTCGCCATGAAGATCGCTGCCCTGGCTCTGATGAGCTGCATTGTACTGGCTGGTTGTACCGGTTCTGGCTCGCGTGCCAAGACCTGTCAGATATTCAGCCCGGCCGCCGTGAATGTGCCAACGACTGAAAACAGTCAACGGGTTGAGGCACATGTCACCGGTGAGCCGGCCGATGACCGAAAACAGGAACAGAACTGCCCCTGACAGTTGAAACGAACGGCACACGCCGCGTTTCGCAGGGCAGCCAGGAGACGTAATGAAAGGCGTGATTGCCCTCGGGGTGTTGGCAGTGCTTGGCGGTTGTTCGAGCATGAGTTCACCGCAGCAGAATGACCCTTGGAATCGCTGGGTATGTGACAGCAATGCAGAGGTCAACTGGCGCTACATCGACTCGGCCAAAAAGGAAGTCGATGTTCGTCTGAATCAAAGCGATCAGGTGTTCAGGCTCAAGGCTGAACCCGGCGCTGCCAGCGGTACGCTGTACAGCAACAATGTGTTGGCATTCGTCAACAAGGGTAGCGAGGGCCTGATCTATTGGGACGCTACCAACGATCTGATCGGTCGCGGCTGCAAGGCCAGATAAGTCGGATCTCGGGCACACACGCGCAGCCTTGTGGCTGAGCTTATAACTTGAATGGCAGCCGCCACTACGGCAGGCTTGCTCGACTAACGACCCTACCGGGAGAGACACAGACAATGGCACTTATCAGCATGCGCCAGATGTTGGACCACGCAGCCGAATTCGGCTACGGCGTTCCAGCTTTCAACGTAAACAACCTGGAACAGATGCGCGCCATTATGGAAGCGGCCGACAAGACCGACTCCCCGGTGATCGTCCAGGCTTCTGCCGGTGCCCGCAAATACGCCGGTGCGCCGTTCCTGCGTCACCTGATCCTCGCCGCGATCGAAGAATTCCCGCACATCCCGGTGGTCATGCATCAGGACCACGGTACCAGCCCTGACATCTGCCAGCGCTCGATCCAGCTGGGCTTCAGCTCGGTGATGATGGACGGCTCGCTGCGTGAAGACGGCAAGTCCCCGGCCGATTACGACTATAACGTTGACGTGACCCGTCGCGTTGTGTCCTTCGCTCACGCCTGCGGCGTTTCCGTGGAAGGCGAGCTGGGCGTGCTGGGCTCGCTGGAAACCGGCATGGCTGGTGAAGAAGACGGCGTGGGTGCGGAAGGCGTTCTGGATCACAGCCAGATGCTGACCGACCCGGAAGAAGCCGCTGACTTCGTCAAGCGCACTCAGGTCGATGCCCTGGCCATCGCCATCGGCACCAGCCACGGCGCTTACAAGTTCACCAAGCCGCCTACCGGCGACATCCTGGCGATCGAGCGCATCAAAGAGATCCACAAGCGCATCCCTAACACTCACCTGGTGATGCACGGTTCTTCGTCCGTTCCACAGGAATGGCTGAAAATCATCAACGAGTTCGGCGGCGACATCAAAGAAACCTACGGTGTGCCGGTCGAAGAAATCGTTGAAGGCATCAAGCACGGCGTGCGCAAGGTCAACATCGATACTGACCTGCGTCTGGCATCGACCGGTGCGATCCGCGAATTCATGGCCAAAAACCCGAGCGAGTTCGACCCGCGCAAGTACCTGGCCAAGACTGTTGTGGCCATGCGTGACGTATGTATCGCCCGTTATGAAGCATTCGGCACCGCTGGCAACGCCTCGAAGATCAAGCCGATCTCCCTGGACGCCATGTTCGAACGCTACGCGCGTGGCGAGCTGGATGCCAAGGTCAACTGAGTTGATTGAGCATTGAAGAAACCCGCAGAAATGCGGGTTTTTTTATGTCGGGTCAAACGTAACTGCGCGGCGAATGAATGTGACGCGGAGCGTCACGAACTGCATTCCCACGCTGGAGCGTGAGGAACGATAATCCCCGCTATCGTGCGACGCTCTGGACGCTCTGGACGCTCTGCGTCCTCTCTCGAAAGGCTTAAACGCTCTTCATCACACCCGCACACGCCGCCTTGTACGCTTCGTGCTGATACTTGTTCAGGGTGTCGGGCAGGGCGAAGGTGTGTTTCTTGTTCTGCGCATTAACGGTCTGCGGCGAGATCAGCACCACGTTGCAATCAGACATCAGTTGAAAGATGGTTTCGATCTTGAAGGTGGTCGGGCCGCCAGCGAATTCGCCTTTCTTGCTGCGCTTCTTGATAACCACATGGCTGATGCCGTTTTCACGCACGAAACCGGCGAGTTGCGTGGAGAAGGCTTTGACGTTGGCGGCCTCGTCATCGTCCTCCAGCGCAAGCTTCTTGGTGGCGAGCGGCAAGTGCTCGATGCCGCCATTACGTCGAGTGGCGAGGGCGAAGATGGCTTCGCTGCCTTTGATTTCTACACCGCAAATAATCATGAGAAAACCTGATGAGCTCGTTCATATAAAGAGGCAGGTTATCTCATCGTAGACGTTATTCCTGCGCTATCGACTCCAGATACTCCGAGCGCTCGTCACTCATGCGCGCAATGCAGTCGTTTTCGCTGATAGTGAAGGCTTTGCTGCCTGCTGCAGAAGGGAAGACCTCAACCGCGCAGTCGGCGTCACGCAGCTTCTCCCAGGCTTGCTGGGCGGTCTTGAGTTTGCTGGTAAAGTCGTTGAACTGCGTCTTGTTGGCGACGAACTGCGACTGAACGCGCTTGAGCAGGTTGTCGAAGTTTTCCTTGAGCAACTGTTCGGCAGTGGTGCGGCTGTAGGCCGAGCATTCCAGGGTCTGCTTGTCGTCCTCGACACCGTCGCAGGGCGACGCGTCCGGATTCTGGGCGGCGTGTACGCCTGTCACGGCCGTCGTCATAAGGGCCAGGGTCAGCAAAAACGTTTTCATCGAGTCGCTCCGATCCATTGATAGGCTCGATTCTGTCTCAAGCGTGAGACATTGAACAGGTTTACGACATCGCCCGACGACTCGCCGTCCCCCTTTGTCGCATCTTGACGCTTTCGGCAAACCCCCTGTCGTTTTTGCACCCGGTTCCCCTGACCCTCCGGCATATGCTGACCCCATTAGCGCCGACAGCCGATTCGGCGCACCGCAATCAAAAAGGGGACAGCCTGATGAGCCCAGCCGAATTACACGCCGACAGCATCGTTATTGACGGGCTGATCATCGCCAAGTGGAACCGCGAGCTGTTCGAAGACATGCGCAAGGGCGGCCTGACCATGGCCAACTGCACCGTGTCGGTGTGGGAGGGCTTTCAGGCGACCATCAACAGCATCTGCACCAGCCAGAAACTGATGCGCGAAAACAGCGACCTGGTCATGCCGGTGCATACCACAGCCGACATCCGCAAGGCCAAAGAACTGGGCAAGACCGGCATCCTGTTCGGCTTCCAGAACGCACACGCCTATGAAGACCAGATCGGCTACGTCGAGATCTTCAAGAAGCTCGGCGTCGGCATCGTGCAGATGTGCTACAACACCCAGAATCTGGTGGGCACGGGCTGCTACGAGCGCGACGGCGGGCTGTCGGGTTTCGGTCGTGAGATCGTCGCTGAAATGAACCGTGTCGGGGTGATGTGCGACCTGTCCCACGTCGGCTCGAAAACCTCGGAAGAAGTCATTCTCGAATCGAAAAAGCCGGTCTGCTACTCACACTGTCTGCCTTCCGGCCTCAAGGAACACCCGCGCAACAAGTCCGACGCCGAACTGAAGTTCATCGCCGATCATGGCGGTTTTGTCGGCGTGACCATGTTCGCGCCGTTCCTGGCCAAGGGCATCGAGTCGACCATTGACGATTACGCCGAAGCCATCGAATACGTCATGAACATCGTCGGCGAAGACGCCATCGGCATTGGCACTGACTTCACTCAGGGTCACGGCCAGGAGTTTTTCGAGTACCTGACCCACGACAAGGGCTACGCCCGCCGCCTGACCAACTTCGGCAAGATCATCAACCCGCTGGGCATCCGCACCGTTGGCGAGTTTCCCAATCTGACTGAAACGCTGCTCAAGCGCGGTCACTCCGAACGCGTGGTGCGCAAGATCATGGGCGAGAACTGGGTCAACGTTCTGGCCGACGTCTGGGGCGAGTAACCCGCCCGCCATACCTTATCGAATTGAACCCCCACGGCCCTTCGAGCGGTGGGTGTAGACCGAATCATCTGGAGTTTGACCGCCATGGCTAAAATCGCCCCGCAACTGCCCATCGAAGTCGACAGCGAAACCGGCGTCTGGACCTCCGATGCGTTGCCGATGCTGTACGTGCCCCGGCACTTTTTCGTCAACAACCACATGGGCATCGAAGAAGTGCTGGGCGCCGATGCCTACGCCGACATCCTCTACAAGGCGGGTTACAAGTCCGCCTGGCACTGGTGCGAAAAGGAAGCCGAATGCCACGGCCTGGAAGGCGTTGCGGTGTTCGAGCACTACATGAAGCGTCTGTCGCAGCGTGGCTGGGGCCTGTTCAAGATCCAGGACATCGACGTCGAGAAAGGCACTGCCAGTGTGAAGCTGGAGCACTCCTGTTTCGTGTACGTCTACGGCAAGGTCGGGCGCAAGGTCGATTACATGTTCACCGGCTGGTTCGCCGGGGCCATGGATCAGATCCTCGCTGCCAGTGGCAGCGCTGTGCGTACGGTTGCCGAGCAGGTTTACGGTGGTTCCGAAGACGGTCATGACGACGGTCTGTTTGTCGTCAAGCCGCTGTAAATCGAGGATCGGGTTATGGCTTTCGAAGCGATGTTCCAGCCGATCCAGATCGGCAAGCTCACCATCCGCAATCGCGTGCTGAGCACTGCGCACGCCGAGGTCTACGCCACCGATGGCGGCATGACCACGGATCGTTACGTGAAGTACTACGAGGAAAAAGCCAAGGGCGGCATCGGCCTGGCCATTTGTGGCGGCTCTTCAAGCGTGGCCATCGACAGCCCGCAAGGCTGGTGGAAATCGGTCAACCTGGCAACCGACAGAATCATCCCGCACTTCCAGAACCTTGCCGACGCCATGCACAAGCATGGCGCCAAGATCATGATCCAGATTACCCACATGGGCCGTCGCTCGCGCTGGGATGGCGATCACTGGCCGACCCTGATGTCGCCGTCGGGCATTCGCGAGCCGGTGCATCGGGCAACCTGCAAAACCATCGAGCCCGAGGAAATCTGGCGGGTGATCGGCAACTACGCCAGTGCTGCGGCGCGTGCCAAGGCCGGTGGTCTGGATGGCGTCGAGTTGTCGGCGGTGCATCAGCACATGATCGACCAGTTCTGGAGCCCGCGGGTCAACAAGCGCACCGATGAATGGGGTGGCAGTTTCGAGAACCGCATGCGCTTCGGCCTGGAAGTGATCAAGGCGGTGCGCAAGGAAGTCGGCCCCGACTTCTGCGTAGGGTTGCGCATCTGTGGCGACGAGTTTCATCCCGATGGCCTAAGCCACGAGGACATGAAGCAGATCGCCAAGTATTACGACGACACCGGCATGATCGATTTCATCGGCGTGGTGGGCTCGGGATGTGACACCCACAACACCCTGGCCAACGTTATTCCGAACATGAGTTACCCACCGGAGCCGTTCCTGCACCTGGCGGCCGGGATCAAGGAAGTGGTCAAGGCCCCGGTGCTGCACGCGCAGAACATCAAGGACCCGAACCAGGCAACGCGAATTCTGGAAGGTGGCTATGTCGATATGGTCGGCATGACCCGCGCGCACATTGCCGACCCGCACCTGATCGCCAAGATCAAGATGGGCCAGATCGACCAGATCAAGCAGTGCGTCGGTGCCAACTACTGCATCGATCGCCAGTATCAAGGGCTGGATGTGCTGTGCATCCAGAACGCCGCCACGTCCCGCGAATACATGGGCGTGCCGCACATCATCGAGAAATCCGCCGGACCCAGGCGCAAGGTCGTGGTGGTCGGTGCTGGTCCTGCCGGGATGGAAGCCGCACGGGTCTCTGCCGAACGCGGACATGACGTGACCCTGTTCGAGAAAAAGGACTTCATCGGCGGGCAGATCACCACCGCATCGAAGGCACCGCAGCGCGACCAGATTGCCGGCATCACGCGCTGGTTCCAGCTTGAGCTGGCGCGCCTGAAAGTCGACCTGCGTCTGGGCACCGCAGCAGATGCGGCAACCATTCTCGATCTGCGGCCCGACATCGTGGTGCTCGCGGTCGGCGGTCACCCGTTTCTTGAGCAGAACGAACACTGGGGGGCGGCTGAAGGCCTGGTGGTCAGCAGTTGGGATGTGCTGGACGGCAAGGTGGCGCCCGGCAAGAACGTGCTGGTCTACGACACCATCTGCGAGTTCACCGGCATGTCGGTGGCCGATTTTCTGGCCGACAAGGGCTGCCAGGTCGAAATCGTCACCGATGACATCAAGCCGGGCGTGGCGATTGGCGGAACCTCGTTCCCGACCTATTACCGCAGCATGTACCCCAAGGAAGTGATCATGACCGGCGACATGATGCTGGAAAAGGTCTATCGCGAGGGCGACAAGCTGGTGGCGGTGCTGGAAAACGAATACACCGGCGCCAAGGAAGAGCGGGTCGTCGATCAGGTGGTGGTGGAAAACGGCGTGCGTCCCGACGAAGCGATCTACTACGCGCTCAAGGAAGGCTCGCGCAACAAGGGCCAGATCGATATCGATGCGCTGTTCGCCATTCAGCCACAGCCATCGTTGAGCCAGCCGGGTGACGGTTATCTGCTGTTTCGTATCGGTGATTGCGTGGCGCAGCGTAATACCCACGCGGCGATCTATGACGGCTTGCGGCTGTGCAAGGACTTTTAAGGCTCGCCTGTCTTTGATTCCGGCCGCAGGCCGTGGGAGCGAACGGGTTCGCGAATGCGATAGATCAGCCGACATGCGGGCTGTCTGATCCACGGTTTTTGCGAATCAACGAAGCGTCACCCGGACTGCAAGACCGCTTGGTACCTGGAGCTTCAGATGCTAGACACCCTTCTTCCGATCCTGCTGTTCAGCGCCCTGGCCCTTGCGGCGCTGGGCGCCTGGCGGCGGGCAACCCTGTGGCGCAACGGTCGGTCCTCGAAAGTCGATTGGCTGGGTGGTCTGCTGGCCATGCCCAAGCG
This sequence comes from Pseudomonas sp. BS3767, assembly GCF_900099665.1. Lineage (NCBI taxonomy): Bacteria > Pseudomonadati > Pseudomonadota > Gammaproteobacteria > Pseudomonadales > Pseudomonadaceae > Pseudomonas > Pseudomonas sp. BS3767. Next base: position 85,802 of record NZ_FNCX01000008.1, read on the forward strand.
GTACATGGTCGATCTGCATCACGTGGTCGCGCGTGACAAATACATCGCCAACACCCACGTGGCCACAGCGGGCGGAGCGGTGGCCTCGATTGTGCTGGCGATTCTGGTGCACGGTTTCGGTGTGCATAGCCGCGTGCTTGGTTACGCACTGCTGTTGATGACGGCGGTGATGTTTGTCGGTGCGGTGTTTGTCTATCGTCGTCGTCTCAACCCGCCTGCGCGTCTGTCGAAAGGCCCGTGGATGCGCCTGCCGAAAAGCCTCATGGCGTTTTCCGCGAGCTTCTTTCTGGTCACGTTGCCAGTGGCGGGCATTCTTCCCGAGCACTTCGGCGGATGGGTGCTGGTCGCTGTTCTCGGGCTGGGCGTGCTGTGGGGCGTAAGCGAACTGTTTTTCGGCATGACCTGGGGCGGGCCGATGAAGCACGCCTTCGCCGGGGCGCTGCACCTGGCCTGGCACCGGCGTGCCGAGCGTTTTGGTGGTGGACGTTCCACGGGCCTGAAACCTTTGGACCTGAACGATCGAACCGCACCGCTGGGCGTGGAGAAACCTCAGGACTTCACCTGGAACCAACTGCTGGGCTTCGACGCCTGCGTGCAGTGCGGCAAGTGCGAGGCGGCCTGCCCGGCGTTTGCCGCAGGCCAGCCACTCAACCCTAAAAAGCTGATTCAGGACATGGTGGTCGGTCTTGCCGGGGGCACCGACGCAAAATTTGCCGGCAGTCCCTATCCATCGCTGGACGGCAAAGGCAAGCCACTGGGCGAGCATGGTGGTAATCCGCATCAGCCCATCGTCAACGGGCTGGTGGACGCCGAAACGCTGTGGTCCTGCACCACGTGCCGAGCCTGTGTCGAAGAGTGCCCGATGATGATCGAGCACGTCGATGCCATCGTCGACATGCGCCGCCACCTGACCCTCGAAAAGGGCGCTACGCCGAACAAGGGCGCCGAGGTGCTGGACAACCTGATCGCCACCGACAACCCCGGCGGGTTTGCACCGGGCGGGCGAATGAACTGGGCGGCCGATCTGAGCCTGACATTACTCAGCGAGAAAAAAACCGTGGATGTGCTGTTCTGGGTCGGTGATGGCGCGTTCGACATGCGTAATCAACGCACCCTGCGCGCGTTCGTCAAAGTCCTCAAGGCGGCCGGGGTGGATTTCGCCGTGCTGGGCCTCGAAGAACGCGACAGCGGTGATGTGGCCAGGCGGTTGGGTGATGAAGCGACCTTTCAGATGCTCGCCCGACGCAACATTCAGACCCTGTCCCGTTACGATTTCAAACGTATCGTGACCTGCGACCCGCACAGCTTTCATGTGCTGAAAAACGAATATGGCGCTTTTGGCGGTGACTATCAGGTGCAGCATCACAGCACCTTTATGGCCGAGCTGGTGCGCAGCGGCGCCCTGACGCTGGGCCAGCACAAAGGCGCCAGCGTGACTTATCACGATCCGTGTTACCTGGGCCGTTACAACGGCGAATACGAGGCGCCGCGTGAAGTGCTGCGCGCGCTGGGGATCGAGATCAGGGAAATGCAGCGCTCGGGCTTTCGCTCCCGCTGCTGCGGTGGCGGCGGTGGCGCGCCCATCACTGACATTCCCGGCAGACAGCGGATTCCTGACATGCGCATGGACGACATTCGTGAGACGGCTGCCGAGCTGGTTGCGGTAGGTTGTCCACAGTGCACAGCCATGCTCGAAGGCGTTGTCGAGCCGCGACCACTGATCAAGGACATTGCCGAACTGGTCGCCGATGCGCTGATTGAGGAAGTTATCCCCAACACGCCAGCGCCTGCCAAACGTGAACCCGCGGAGGTGCTCTGATGAGTGACATTATCCGCCGTGATCCACGCGCCGAGTGGATTGCCCGCAATCGACTGCACCCACTGCATGCGGCCATGCAGCCTGCGCAGAGCCGCTGGATGGGGCCGAACGGCCTGATGCGCAAGAACGTGCATGGCCTGGGTTTTATCGGTCCCAACGGCATCAAGCGTATCGACCGTAGCGGCGCTCAGCAGGGCGGCACGGTCAAGCGTTCGGCCGCTGCCGACGTGCAGTTGCCGCTGCATACCATCGTCGAGCCAGCGTTCCATATCACGGTGGTGCCCGATATGGTCGGCGGCCGCCTGAGCAGCCACGACCGCGACTTGCTGGGGCTGGCGTGTCAGCTGGCGGGGGCCGACGGTGCCGTGCTGGCGGTGGTGTTCGGCGAACACAAGGAAACTGCTTTCGACGTTGCTGGCGTGGATCGGTTATTAGTTATCGATGGTGCCGGGTTCGACGGTTATTCACCGGAACAGCGCGTGCAGGGTTTGCGAGCTGTGGATAACCAGTTCAACCCGCGCCACTGGCTGCTACCGGATAGCCGCACCGGCGGTGGCGAACTGGGAAGACGTTTTGCCGCCAGCATCGGCGAGCGACCTGCAACGCGGGTCTGGCAGGTCAAGGACCAGCTGTGCATAAGTCGCGCAGGTGCCGGTCGCGAAGACCTGGTTCGGCCTCTGCCCCGTCTGATTCTGGCCGCTGTAGAGTGCGCTGAACCGGTCAGCGATACCCGTCATGAGGTAGTGCCGGTCGAGTTGTCCACAGGCGTGGCGCGCAGCCTGCCGCGTATAGAGGACCTGGGAGCGGTTGCCGTCGATCCCGGAGTTATCCCCATGGCTGAGGCCGAATTCATTCTGTCTGGCGGCAATGGTGTCAAAGACTGGGATCTGTTTCATCAGGCCGCTTCGGCACTCGGGGCCACCGAAGGGGCGTCGCGGGTCGCAGTGGACGATGGTTTCATGGGCCGCGAGCGGCAGGTAGGCGCGAGTGGCACCTGGGTGACCGCAAGGGTTTATGTCGCCGTCGGTATTTCCGGGGCCATCCAGCATCTGCAGGGCATCGGCGCCTGTGACAAGGTCATTGCGATCAATCTGGATGCGGGGTGCGACATGGTCAAGCGCGCTGATCTATCGGTCATCGGCGAAAGCGCCGAAGTACTTACGGCGCTGATCGCCGCAGTCGAAGCCTGGCGCAGCGGAGGTAAGCGTGATGCAGCCTGAAGTGTCTGTGGATAAGCATGCGGTACAGATCATCAGTCTGGTGTCCATCGGGGCGCACCCGACATCAGGTCGTGCGCGGCGCGCCGAACAGGATGCGCGGGCCGTCGAGCTTGGTTTGCAGCTGGCTGGGGATAACTTGCAGGTACTGCACGCGGGCAATGCCGAAGAACCGGCGCTGCGCGCTTACCTTGGCATGGGGCTCAACGAGCTGCATGTGCTGGAGCAACCCGAGGGCGCCGATGCGCTGATTGCGTTGACTGACTACCTCCGGGATTCTGCCGCGCAGGTGGTGTTGGCCGGCAGTCAGGCTGAAACCGGTGAAGGGTCGGGGATGCTGCCCTTTCTGTTGGCTGAGAGGCTGGGCTGGCCACTGGTGACCGGTCTGGCTGAAGTCGAGTCGTTGAACAACGGCACCGCACTGGTGTTGCAGGCTCTGCCTCGCGGCCAGCGTCGCCGGCTGAAGGTTCGTCTGCCGTTTCTGGCCACTGTGGATAACGCCGCTCCCAAACCTCGACAGAGCGCATTCGGACCCGCACAGCGTGGCACGCTGGACACCGAAAGCGTTCAGGTAGTGGCCGATGAGTTGTTGACGGATCAAGCGCTGCAGCCAGCCAGACCGCGGCCCAAACGCTTGAAGGTCATCAAAGCCAAGAGCGGCGCTGATCGCATGAAAGCCGCCACTGCCAAGGCCAGTGGCGGCGGGGGCCAAGTGCTCAAGGGGTTGCGCCCTGAAGAGGGCGCAGCCGCGATTCTGAAGCTGTTGATCGATGAGGGCGTCGTAAAGTAAGGCTAAGGTCTTGTGCTGCCCTCTTTGGTGGGCGGTTTGCCTTTCTGCTCGGAGAGAGGCTGGAAGTAGGCATACGAAATACTCCCGTCCAGATCACCGCCATTGCTGACCTCGACTTTGACATCCGCGTTTCCGTAACGGCGGTTGAAACTCGAAATGGTGATGGGTAGCAAAATGGCTCGTTTGAACGTCACGCCTGTACGGCCTTGACCAATATCCTTTTCGGGAAGACTTACGCACAATCCCTGTGCGTGTGCCTGTGGATAATGTGTTCGTGAACGTCTGAAGGGCTTGTAGAACGTGGCTTTTGGAGTGGTGTTCAAAAAACGATCAATCTAACTCTTTATTTTCATTGCATTTTTTTGTGGATAAATGCGCACTGCCATCTGCCAGCCACTGGGTTTGCCCACAATCTCTGTGCGCGTGCTTGTGGACAAGTTGTTTGTGATTGCCTGCAAGCCTTGTAAATAAAGGCTTTGAGGGTTTTGTATGAAAAATGATCAAAGCAGGGTTTTGCGTGCAGCGTTGGTTCATTCGGGTGGTTTTTCAGCCATTTTATACGTTGTCCACAGCAGGCCGTGTGATTGGGACGAAGTTGTACCCAAAGTCTGTTGGCGTTTCTGTGGATAAGGTGTTCGTGCTCGTCTGTAGCCCAATGAAATGAAGCTCTACAGAGATTTGGTTAAAAAACATACAGGCTCTGTGACTTAGGTGTTCCATGGTAAGTCGTTGTTGTCCTGACTATTTCAAGGCCCATGAAAAAACGACTTATCCATAAACGCTTTTTGGGCGCTGTGGATAAGTCGTTCAGTTATGACATCGTCACCGTCTGTTTACGAGCCAGAGCCGGTACGCATGAGGCTCACTGCCATTCTTTGGGCCAGTCGCGGAAACCTCTGCCGCCTGCTTGCTCGGTCCAGGGTGCCCATAACGTCGGCACGGTGCCCGGCGCCCAGTCTGGTTGTGAATGGTGAGAATTGATGCAGATGTAAGAGGCACCCGCATGCATCACCTTATTCCCCTTCACGTAGTCAGTATCATCGTCCCATTCAGGCAATGCTTCGCTGGTCGTGGCCTGCACAACGTTGCTGGGCCCAGACAGTTCTAGATCTTTATCGCGTGCACCGACCAGATACTGATAGGTCTTGCCTGGGGTCAGGCCTCTGACGGTAAAAGTCAGTACGGTTGAATCGACGGTCACAGCAGGCGCGTCGAAACTGTAGACACGGTAGACGTCAACGGCAGTACCCCCTGCAGGTGCATCCCATGCCAGTGAAACACTGGTGGTGGTCTCACCTGTCTGACGCAAGTTGCCCGGTGGCGCAGGTCGATCATTGGACGCCTCGGAGTCTGTAGTGGCCAGAAGTTTTTCAGAGGGTCCTGAGCTGTTACCCATACTGTCGGTCGCGATGATGTGATAATCATAAAGGCGGCTTTGCAGAAGGCCTTCGTCGGTGAAGGGAGGAGCTTTGCCCTCGCCTATCGAAACACCCTTGCGGAACAGCTCATAGTGAAACGGACCGCTGGCATCCGTCGAAACACTCCAGTCCAGCGTTATCGATGTGGTGGTCCGCCCGGTTGACCTGAAGTCGACAGGCAATGAAGGTTTATGGGGTTCCGAATCGGTTGTGATTTCTATTAGGTTGCTGACCTCTGACCATTGAAGTTCTTCGTCTCTTGCCACAACGCGGTATTTATACGTACGGCCCGGGGTGAGTTCTTCATCGGTAAACGCATACGTTTCACCGCTGAGCGCTTTAGTAGGCCAGCCGTCCCGGTCAATTTGATACCTGTTGATTGGGCTATCGCTGGTAGACGCTGTCCATGTCAGCGACACACTTTTATCGGTGACGCCTGACAGGCTCAAGACCGGTGTTGTCGGTTTCGCACCACCGCCGCTCCCTGCCTGTGTACTCACGCTGATCGCTGTGGAGAATGCCGAGGTGTTGTCCATGACATCAATGGCACGTACCTGGTAGCTGTACGTGGTGCCGGGCTGAAGGCCGGTATCTTCAAAGTCAGGACGGCTCACCGTAAAGAAGAGAGTGCCGTTACGGAGCACTTCATATTTCAGAACCGGGTTCGTGCCTTCCGAAAGCGACCAGGCCAGTTTCACCGACGTTGGGGTTTGCTCGGTTGATCTGAGGTCAGTGGGTACTGAAGGCTTGTCCGGTACGGGCGTTTCACCACTGGTGAGATAACCGTAGCGGTTCACGAACTCCCAGCTGTATTCCTTGCCATCCTTGTCTTTCCCGGCATCCCAGTTGACCGACCAGGTCATCAGCCCGCGAATCGGGTTGCCGGTGTCTTCCAGCTCTTGCAGTGCATCCTTGACGTCCTGCGGATCGACCACGTAACCGGTGGCGGCGGCGTCATTGTTGGTCGGTAGACCAATGGCCAGCCTGTCGGCCGGAATTTTAGTGAAGCCACGCGTACCGTGGATCAAGCTGTCGGTCAGGTAGTAAAGAAACTCTTTCTTATGGGCGTCGTTGTTTTGAGTGACCCACAGGTTCAGCTCATCGACCCATATGCCATCGCCGCCCTGGTTGTAATACTGAGGCGCGATAAAGTCATAGATGTCTTCCAGCGCATTGATGTAAGCAAGGTAGGCACCGCCGGATCTCAGGGAGTCGAGAAAGGTTACAAATTCTTTCAGGAAAGGAAAATACGTCGTGATCTCTTTCAATATCGGCAGTTTTTTGCTGGCCCTCAGGTAGGGGAACTCGGGGGCCATACTGATAATGAAGTGCTTTCCTTCTGTCTCGTAATGTTCGCGCACCATCCTCAACGCAGCGGGTAATACGGTCCGGTTATCGGCAAAGGTAATCGCAGCTTGTTCAAGGTCGATATCCAGGCCGTCAAAGCCATAGGTTTCAACCAGACGAATAATTTCATAGGCCAGTGCATCTTCCTGACCGGTATATAGCTCAATATGCGCGTCAGCCCCGCCAAGAGAAATCAGCACCGCACGTCCTTGTGCATTCAGTGCTGCCACTTGGGCGCGAAACGCAGCATCGCTCAGGTTATAAGGCTTGAATGTAGGAATGCCGGCACCTTTCATGAAGGCCACGGCCACGACGTTATACGCCTCGGGTATGTCGGTCAGCGCCATCTCTTTGAACAGGCCTTGCTGGTAACCTTGACCGGGTTCGGAAGGCCAGTTATGCCAGAACCCCATGAGAATCTTTTTGCCTCTTATGTCCGGCATGGCCGAGGCTGCATCGACTGTTTTATTTTTATATTGATTAATGTTTTTTGGGCTGAGCATGGTCCGTGTCTCCGTCCGTTGGATTGACTGCAACGGGAGTTGATCACGAAAGATTTTTTTGGGTAACTGTCAGAAATGACGGTATCGGCGCGAGGGTTTTTGTGTCGGCGTGGTCAGTTCAGACTCACTTCGTGAATGAAGTGAGTCTGACTTGATGGGTCGCGTTGGCGGGGGCAATCTCTATTCGTGATTCACCGCCACACCCTTCAAATACGGCGCAGGTTCTGCGCCAAGGTTTTCCAGCATGCGCGAGCTGTACCAGTCGACGAAGTTGACCACGCCGAACTCATAGGTTTTCGAATAAGGGCCGGGTTGATAGGCGCTGGAGTTGATGCCGCGCTGATTTTCTTCGGCAAGACGACGGTCCTGATCATTGGTGGCGTCCCAGACCTGACGCATACGCTCAACGTCGTAATCCACGCCTTCGACCGCATCCTTGTGGACAATCCATTTGGTGGTGACCATGGTTTCCTGCGCGCTGATCGGCCACACCGTGAAGACGATGATGTGATCGCCCATGCAGTGGTTCCAGGAATGCGGCAAATGCAGAATACGCATCGAGCCCAGGTCAGGGTTCTGAATGCGGCCCATCAGTTTCTTGCAGCCGACCTTGCCGTCCATGGTCATCGACACGGTGCCTTTGAGCAGCGGCATGCGCACGATACGGTTACGCAGGCCGAAACTGGCGTGGGCGTACGGGATTTTCTCGGCGTCCCACGCAGCAGCAGACGCGGCCACATGATCCTTGAAGGCCTGATCGGCACGCGGGTCGGTGACGTCGTCCCATTCCAGCAACGTCTTGAGCAATTCAGGGTGCGAGCCGCCACAGTGATAGCACTCGCGGTTGTTTTCCAGCACCAGCTTCCAGTTGGCCTTTTCCATCAAGGTGGTTTGCACGGCCACCTTGGTATTCTCCATGTCATACGGTTCCATGTAGTGCCGCAGCGTCGAGAGGAACTCGTCAATGGCAGGCGGGTTTTCCGCGAGGCTGATGAAAATGTAGCCACCTGCGGTCTTGACGTGCACCGGCTTGAGGCCGAACTGCTTCATGTCGAAGTCGTCGCCCATTTCAGTGCCCGCATACAGCAGACGACCGTCCAGCTCATAGGTCCACTGGTGATAGTGGCAAACCAGTTTGGCGACTTTGCCTTTCTCGGCAGTACACAGGCGCGAGCCGCGATGGCGGCATACGTTGTGGAATGCGTTGACGATACCGTCCGGGCCGCGCACGACCAGGATCGGGTTCTTGCCGATCTGCAGCGTCAGGTAATTGCCCTTGGTCGGGATTTCGCACGTCATCCCGGCAATCAGCCACTCCTTGTGAAAGATTTCCTGCATGTCGATTTCAAACAGTCGCTCATCACTGTAGAAAGGCTGCGGCAGCGAGTACGTGCGCTCGCGATTCTGCAGCATCTCGGCAGTGGCCTTGCGTGCAGGTTCCAGCGGATCGCCCAGGCTCAAGGTTGCGGTGACGTCCATCGATTAAATCCCTCATGACCGCGGCATGGGCGGCCTGCGAATGTGGCTGATACGGGTGTGATCGCGTTTCACGCATGACGATAGATCAGTCGACCATGCTTATGACCCTTGGTGGCGAGTGTGGAGCCGGGCGCGCAGCGAACCTTATCCATGGGCGACATGGCCGCATCCGTTCCCGACGCGACAGGCCTTGTTGCGCGGGGCTGGTCGCGGTAAGTACGTGAATGTCGTTGATAGGTAAATGGCCGTCTCGCGCGTTACGCAGAATCCGCAGCATGAGAGGCCGACAGTCGGCCGTGGAGATCGAGTATGTCCCAAAGTTTCCTGAGCCCGGTCACGACCCAGACATGGGCCAACGGGCGTCACCTGGTACGTGTCGTCAAAGTCATCCAGGAAACCTGGGACGTGCGCACGTTCTGCTTCATGGCCGACCAGCCGATCATGTTCTTCTTCAAGCCGGGCCAGTTCGTGACCCTGGAGCTGGAGATCGACGGCCTGCCGATCATGCGCTCTTACACCATCTCCAGCTCGCCATCGGTGCCGTACAGTTTTTCGATCACCGTCAAACGCGTGCCGGGCGGCAAGGTTTCCAATTACCTGCATGACACGCTGATTGAAGGACAGGAGCTGGCGGTACACGGGCCGGTCGGGCTGTTCAACGCCATCGACTTCCCGAACCCGAAGATTCTCTACCTCAGCGGCGGGGTCGGCATCACGCCGGTGATGTCCATGGCGCGCTGGTTCTACGACACCAACGCCAACGTCGACATGGTCTTCGTGCACAGCGCGCGTTCACCGAAAGACATCATCTACCACCGCGAGCTGGAGCACATGGCCTCGCGGATCGACAATTTCAGCCTGCACCTGGTCTGTGAAAAGCATGGTCTGGGCGAGCCGTGGGCCGGTTATCGCGGCTACCTGAACCAGAAAATGCTCGAGCTGATGGCCCCGGACTTCATGGACCGTGAGGTGTTCTGTTGCGGACCGACGCCGTACATGACAGCGGTCAAGCGTCTGTTGCAGGAGAACGGCTTCAACATGGCGCAATACCATGAAGAGTCGTTCGGTGCGACGCCGCCCGAGGCCAGGGCAGACGCCGTCGAGCAGGCCGAAATCGCCGCCGACGCGCCCGACATCGACATCGCCGACCTGCATCAGGTGGAATTCACCGACACTGGCAAGAGCATCCGCGTCGGGCCGGGCGAAACCGTGCATGCCGCCGCCGCCAAACTCGGCCTGATGATCCCCAAAGCCTGCGGCATGGGCATCTGCGGAACCTGCAAGGTCATGAAACTGAGCGGTGAAGTCGAGATGGAGCACAACGGCGGCATTACCGACGAAGATGTTGCAGAGGGGTACATTCTGTCCTGCTGCAGCGTGCCGAAGGGCGATGTGCGGATTGAGTACTGAGCACGCCTGAAACTGTGTGGCGCAAAGGGTCACGAACGGCATACCCACGCGGAGCATGGGTACGATAGACGTTCTTTAGGGCGCCTACCGGCTAAGATCCACTGTGACTCTGCTTATAAGCCGCCAGCGCGGGCAGCAGTTGCTGGTCGATGGCCTGACGCACGGCGGGGAGGAGGGTGGCGCTGCCGGTCAGAAGTTGTTCTACCAGACGTCGCAAGGCGGTCGCGCGTTCGGCGTTGAGGCCGCAGACGGCGTTTGCACAGGCTTGTTCAGCGGTTGCGCCGCCGGGGGCTTCGAAGCCCAGGGCTCTGAGCTGGCCGAGCAGGTCTTCCTGGTCAATCAAATCCGCGTGCATCATGACGTCTGTTCCTTTGATCGGGCTTGTTCCGATTCTGGAAGGACAACCGCCTGCGGGCAACCCCTGCCTGTCGTGCGTGGCAGGATTGGCTACAAGTGTGTCGTTTTCAGTTCATGCGGTCAGTCGGTTTGCAGGTTGTCTATGGTTCTGTCGACCATGACCTTGGCCATTTCCACCAGGTGCATGATCGAAAGCGTCATGTCGCGCTGGGTGCCGGTCATGCTGTCGCTGAATGCACAGGCGCTGGTGGCGGCGCAGCGCAGCAGGTCGCTGGCATGCATCAGAGCGTCTTCCTGGCTGACGTTGGCGCTGACGGTGAAGAGGGGCGGATCGGGGACGATTTTTAGCATGTGATGTATCTCCTGGAGTTTTAGAAGACCATCACCGTCGGCTACTAATCGAGGGTGGTGATCATGCGCAGGTAGTAGCCCGGTCCAGGAACCCCGGTGCATCCAAAGATGCCCCACGCACGACCACCATAAAAGCGCAGGCCGTGAACGGGCACCTGCACAAGGTGGCGCAATGCGCCTGGATGACGAGGGCTACTAATCCTCACCGCTGAATATGCAGCGACGGGCGCAGAGTAGAGATCGAAACAGGCAGGCACAAGGGGCCGGGAGTTTCTCGGAAATTTCCTTCAAGTGAAAGAGACCAGTCCCGCAAATTCGTTACAAATTCTTGTTCATTGCTCAGGTTTGCTAAACTGCGCAGCTTGCCAGGAGCTGCCATGAATTACCGTCACGCCTACCATGCCGGCAACCACGCCGACGTCTTCAAACACCTGACCCTGACTCGCCTGATCGCCCTGATGGCGCGCAAGGAGCAGCCGTTCGCCTATCTCGACACCCACGCCGGGCTCGGCCTGTACGACCTCAAAGGCGATCAGGCCACGCGCACCGGAGAATGGCTGGAGGGTATCGGCCGTCTGTGGAACGCCACGGACCTGCCTGCGCTGACGTCCGACTATCTGCAAGTGCTGCACGACATGAACCCGGATGGCGAGCTGCGCTACTACCCCGGTTCGCCGGAGCTGGCTCGCCGCCTGACTCGCGAGCGCGAGCGTGTGCTGCTCAACGAGAAGCACCCCGAAGACGGGCGTCTGCTCAAGGAGAACATGAAAGGCGACCGCCGTGTGGCGGTGCATCTTGGGGAAGGCTGGCATGTCCCGCGCGCCTTGCTGCCCGTGGCGGAAAAGCGTGCCGTCATGCTCATCGACCCGCCATTCGAGCAACTCGATGAAATGAAGCGTTGCGCGGTTGCGCTCAAGGAAGCCATCGGGCGCATGCGTCAGACAGTGGCGGCAATCTGGTACCCGATCAAGGATACCCGCCTGCTGCGCCGCTTCTATCAGGACCTGGCAGAAACCGGCGCGCCCAAACTGTTGCGCGTTGAACTGTTCGTCCATCCGCTGGACACACCGGCCAGCCTCAACGGTTCAGGCCTGGCCATCGCCAACCCGCCTTGGGGTCTGGAAGAAGAATTGCGCGAGCTGATGCCGTACCTCGCCCAGAAACTGGGCCAGACCCAGGGCGGCTGGAAGATGGACTGGTTAATTGCGGAGTAGGCTTGCCTGCATCCATCACTGCGTGCCCATGCGGAGCACTCAGCGTTGTACACAGATCCTGGCAAGCCCAGAAGACTGTGCAGGGCGTGTAGGTGCGTACCGTGCAACGCTTCGCTGGTTCGCGATCTGCCGTGAACCGGCAGCAAAACCGCTTGCCTCGGTGCATCAGATACAGCCGAGGTGGCCGGTTTTGGGGCCGCTTCGCAGCCCATCGCGGACAAGTCCGCTCCTACGCGCTCCGGGCAGAAGCCCGTTTCCTGACGCCCCGGCAGGGGCGTGTCTCAAGCCGGCATGCACACACCCGTGCCGCCCAGCCCGCAGTAGCCCTGTGGGTTCTTGGCCAGGTATTGCTGGTGGTAGGCTTCGGCAAAGTAAACCGTCGGTGCCTGCTCGATTTCGGTGGTGATGCTGCCCAGACCGGCCTTGTTCAGTTCCGCCTGGAAGGTCTCTGCACTGGCTTTGGCGGCGTCGAGCTGCTCGGGAGTGGTGCAGTAGATCACCGAACGGTACTGAGTGCCGATGTCATTGCCCTGACGCATGCCTTGAGTCGGGTTGTGTACTTCCCAGAACACTTTGAGCAGGTCTTCGTAGCTGATTTTTGCTGGCTCGTAGACCACCAGTACCACTTCGGTGTGGCCGGTCAGCCCGGAGCAGACTTCTTCGTAAGTCGGGTTCGGAGTAAACCCGCCTGCGTAGCCGGCGACAGTGCTCACCACACCGTCCTGTTGCCACAGACGACGTTCTGCGCCCCAGAAGCAACCCATGCCGAAGATGGCGAATTCGACATTGCTCGAAAACGGCCCCAACAGCGGATTGCCGTTGACGAAGTGGGTTTCCGGAAGTGCCATAGGTGTTTCACGACCCGGCAGTGCTTGTTCGGCGGTAGGCAGTACGTTTTTGTTCACTAGAATTTCCGAGCGCAAAGTCATGAACCATATCCTCTCGTGTGGAGATCGGCAGCGGGGCCAGGACGGATGATCAATACAAATACATAAGTCCCGTTACACGCAGAAACAAGTGCTGCCGTGCAATAACAGGCGGACAGTGTGCCCGAGAGAGCGGGGTGCAGGGAAGGTTGTCAGGCGGATGGGCGACGAGGATAGCGCTTCAGCTTCTCTATCAGCTCTTCGCCGGGGATAGGTCTGTCGAACAGATAGCCCTGGCCGACATCGCAGCGATGGCGCCGCAGAAAGGCCAGCTGAGCCGCGGTTTCAATGCCTTCGGCAACCACTTTGAGCTTGAGGTTGTGAGCCATCGCGATGACCGCCGAGGTGATTTCCATGTCGTCTTCATCATCCGGAATATCGCGGATGAAGCTGCGATCGATCTTGATCACATCGATGGGGAATTTCTTCAGGTAACTGAACGACGAGTAACCGGTCCCGAAGTCATCCATGGCCAGTGACAGGCCGAGTTTCTTCAGCGAGTCCAGTTGCTGGCGGGTGTCTTCTGTCGCTTCCAGCAACAGGCCCTCGGTCAGCTCCAGTTCCAGCAGGGAGGGGTCAAGCTCTTCTTCTTTGAGGATGGCGGCAATCGATGACACCAGTTCCGGGTCGGAAAACTGCTTGGGGGATACATTGATGGCTACCTGCAGGTTACCGAACCCCGCAGCGGTCAGGTCCTTGCTCATGCGGCAGGACTGACGCGCGACCCATTTGCCGATGGGGATGATCAGACCGGTCTCTTCGGCCACGCTGATGAACTGGTCCGGTCGGATCATGCCTTTTTCAGGATGATTCCAACGCAACAGCGCCTCCATGCCCAGCAGACGACCCGTCAGCAGGCACAGCTTGGGCTGATAGAACACCTCGAGCTCGTTCTGGGTCAGGGCGCGGCGCAGGTTGTTTTCCACGAACAGCTTGTAACTGGCCTCGGCATTCAATGCTTCGGTAAACACCTGAACCTGATGTTTGCCGTTGGCTTTGGCCTTGTGCAGGGCCAGGCCTGCGTTTTTCATCAGGGTCTGCGGGTCACGACCGTGCAGCGGTGCGCAGGCAAGACCCACCGAGCCGGTGACGCTGATCAGCTGATTGTCGACGAACATCGGCTTGTCCAGCGTGGCCAGCACTTGTGTGGCGGTGGCCTGTCCGGCTTCCTGATCGGTGTTGTCGATCAGTACGGCAAATTCGTTACTGGCAAAGCGCGCCAATACATCGGACGGGCTCAAGGTGTTGCGCAGGCGCCGCGCCAGGCTGATCAACAGTTTGTCACCGGTCTGGTGGCCGAGGCTGTCGTTGATGCGCTTGAAGTTATCGATGTCGACCAGCAACAGGCTCATCGGCGTATCGGTGTCGCGGGCAAAGCGTTCGTCCAGATTGCGGATAAAGGCCGGACGGTTGCCCAGATTGGTGAGGTTGTCGGTGTACGCCAGGCGCTCGATGCGCTGCTGGGCCAGCTTGCTCTGGGTGATGTCTTCGTAGATGCCGATATAGTGCGTCAGCTCACGATTGTCGCCATACACCTTGGAAATCGACAGCTGGCCCCAGTAGGGTTCGAGGTTCTTGCGCCGGCTTTTGAACTCGCCCTGCCAGCTGTTGCTGTTGGTCAGGCTGGAGTTGGCTTCCAGCAGCAACTGGTTGAGGTTTTCCAGTGCGGGCAATTCCGACAACTTGTGCCCGGAGACTTCCTCCGAGCTGTACTGGGTGATCGCCGTGAAACTCGGGTTTACGTACTCGACCACGCCATTGCAGTTGACCAGCAGAAAGGCGTTGGCGCTTTGTTCGACCGCGCGCTGGAACAGGTGCAGCGCGTTGGTCGCAGCCCGCCGGTTATGGTTGTTGATGACCTGCGCAAACTGGTCAGCCAGTTCGCCGGCGAAGGCGATCTCATCGGACTGCCACTCGCGTGTCGTGCCGGACTCTTCCAGACACAGCACGCCGATCACCTGCCCGTCGATACGAATACTGGCATCGAGCACCGCTCTGGTTTCTCCAGGATTCAGGCTTTTGGCCATTTCGCAGGTGCGTGGGTCAGTCTGGATATTGCTGGCGTCGATCGCCCGGCTGGTATTCAGCGCTTGCAGGTAAGTAGGGTAGGGGCTGATATCCACCGGCGTGCGAGACTGGTAGTCGCCAGTTTCACGGCTGTAGTCGGTGATTGGCTCAAGGCGTTTGTCGTTGAGGTTCCAGATACTGACATGGTCGACATCGTAAATATCACAAGCACTTTTGGTGATCAGCTCTGCCGCTTCGAGCAAGGTATTGGCCGTGGTGTAGCGGTGTCGGGTCAGGCGCAGGATCAGGTCCTGCTGGGCGCGCACGCGTTCCAGGTGGGCAAACTGGTCGCGCTGGGCGCGCTGGTTGAGTTCCAGGGCAATCTGCAGTCGCAGGTTGCGGGTTTCCAGATCGGAGTCCGTGACCGGTTCGCCAGTCGTGACAAGGTCTTCGACGATCAGAAAGTAACCACGTAACAGATGCCGGTTGTGCTGTTTGTACGCTTCGCCGATTTCCAGCAGGCCAAGGGGGCCTTTGGGGCTGTGAAGGGTGTAGCGGATCAGGTAATTCGGGGAAGAGGCCAGTTGCAGCTGGATGTCATCGTGCAGTTGATAACGTGCTTCCGGCTCCATGAGGCTGGCATAAGGGGATCCAATCAAGGCGCAAAGGTCAACAGCTGCCAGCCCGAACTGCCTTTCGCAATTCGGATCGAGAAACAATAGCGCCCAATTGGCTTCATTCAGCCGCTCGAAACGCAGCATGCCCAGGCGCGAAGGCACTGGCAATTGCGTCACTACCTCGGCTGCGGATCTACCGGCAGCATCGGTTTGGCTTTTCATGAACAAACTCGCTTCCGGAATACTAGTCGCGACGGGGATAAACCCCACTTTCGCGTATGGCAAGGTTGCATCATGCGGCCCATGCTTACAAGAGACCACAGTGGCTTAGTGCTATAAAAGTGTCGGCCGGTTGTCCAGGTTCTTCAATGTATCTGGTCGGATACTCAAATTCGTTGTTTTTTCGGGTAAAACCCCTGTTTTCCAGGGGAATTCGCTTTGCAGATTTGCTCCAGTTACGGGCTGTTGTCAATCAGGCTTTTGCCATCCTGGGCTCCTTTGCCGGCAATTGCAGGAAAATACCTGCCGCAAACATGGCCAGCACCCCGACACTCAGGAATGTCAGCTGAAATGCCCCCAGCATGCTGCTGACCTCGCCGGTGGTAACTTCTTCGCTGAACCCCCCGAGCAAGGCTGCTGCGCTTGCCACGCCAAGACTCAGCGACAGCTGTGCCACCACCGAAAGCAGGCTGTTGCCACTCGCTGCACTGGCATCGTCCAGATCGATCAAGGTGACCGTATTCATGGCCGTGAATTGCAAGGAGTTGACGGCGCCGAGCAGTCCCAGATGGACCAGTAACACCCAGTATGGGGTTTGCACATCCACCAACGCCAGGCTGGCCAGGAGGATACCCAGCAGCAGTGTGTTGCCGGTCAGAATCATGCGGTAGCCCAGCCGCTCGATCAGCCAGCGGGCGATGGTCTTGGCGAACATGCCAGCGGCCGCCAGCGGCAACATGCTCATGCCTGCCTGAGACGGCGAATACCCCAGCGCCACCTGCAGCAGCAACGGCACCAGAAACGGCAGGGCACCGCTGCCCAGGCGGGCGAACAGGTTGCCCATGATGCCGACCGCAAACGTCCGGGTACGGAACAGTGAAGGGGCAAACAATGGCGATTCGATGTGCCCGGCACGCAGCCAATACGCTGCCAGACAGCCCATTCCGGCAAACAGCAACAGCACCACGCGCATGTGCGGCAGGTGCAACTCGCCCAGGCCCTCCAGGGCAATGGTGATCAATACCATCGCCGCGCCAAACAGGATGAAACCGACGCCGTCAAACCGTGTTCGACCGCCTCCCGGAAGATCAGGAATGAAGTGTTTGACGGCGTAGCAACCGAGGATGCCGACCGGAATGTTGATCAGGAAAATCCAGTGCCAGCTCAGGTACTCGACCATCCAGCCGCCAAGCGTCGGGCCCAGCAACGGACCCAAAAGGCCCGGCACGGTAATAAAGCCCATGATCCGCACCAGCTCCGATCGCGGATAGGCGCGCAATACGATCAGGCGCCCGATAGGCAGCATCAGCGCGCCCCCCAGCCCCTGAATCACCCGGGCGGCTACCAGCACGTTCAGTGACCAGGACAGCGCGCACAGCAATGATCCGAAACTGAACAGCAGGATGGCGCTGAAGAAGATGCGCTTGATCCCGAACCGGTCGGCGATCCAGCCCGAAGCCGGGATCAGCAGCGCAATGGTCAGCATGTAGGCGATGACCACCGACTGCATACGCAGCGGGTCTTCCGCCAGTGAACGGGCCATGGACGGCAAGGCGGTGTTGAGAATCGTGCCGTCCAGGCTTTGCATGAAGAATGCGATGGCGATGACCCAGGGCATCCAGCGCAGGGTCTTTTCGTCCATGATCGGCGCTGCTGAGTTCGGCATAGGCTCCTGCTATAGCGTGAGGGTGAGTCGGCTGATCAATGCGCCCGGCAACTGGATTGAACCGGTCTGGCGCTGACTGTAGGTGCTCGATTGGAGAATCAGTTCCCTTTCTTTGGTCAAGTCCTCCAGTGCGCTGCCCAGCAGGCTGTAGGCGCTGTCATCGAAGCGCATGGTGCTCACCGGCGCGACGATCTTGCCCTCTTCGACCCAGAACGTCGCGAAGCGTGTCATTCCGGTAAGGCGCGCAGCGGCGCGGTCGGAGAAGTTCAGGTACCAGAGGTTACTGATGTAAAGCCCGGTGCCGAGCTTGGCGAGGATCTGATCCAGCTCCAGTGAACCGCCGGCAATGCTCAACGCGCTTGGGCCTTCGCCATAATCCGCGCCGTTGGCAGGCAGGTCGTATTCGGCAGCGCTGCTCGAATCCACCAGCCGATCGCGGGCTTGCCCGTCGACGATCAGTTTCAGGTCCTTGCGCGGGTAGCCTTCCCGTGAAAACGCTGGTGAAAGCGAACCGCTGACTTTTTCGTCGAAGTTGACCAACGGGCTGAAAGGCGTCTCGCCGTCATACAGCCTTTGCAACGGGCTGCGTTTACTGGCCAGTGACTGCGCGGAAAATCCGCCCCAGGTGAGCATGCCGATGACTTCGTCCAGAGCCGCTGGCGCCAGGTACGCGCGGTATTGTCCGGGCTTGAGCGCATGCAGCGGGCGGCCGAGAAATTCGAGCTGTTCGCGGGCTTGCTGAAAACGCTGCGCGAAGGCTTCGTCGCTCCAGTCGTGACCCGCGTAGTTGGCTTTCACTGCCTGACCGTTTTCGTGAAACAGGCTCCAGTCGAAATTGAAGCTGTTGGCCTGGTGCCAGCCCTGCGCCCCCCACGAACTGGCGAAGCCGCGGTACAGCGGGCCTGCCGCATAGAAACCTACCAGGTCCAGATCGCCTGCCAGTTCGCTGATCTGCTCGACGACCCGGGCGCTGTCCGGCAGCGGCAAATCTTGAACGTTACTGCTTTGCCAGGCATTGGTGTTCGGCAACAGATAGGGATCCTTGGCCAGCGACGGCAGTGTTTCGCGCAGTTGTTGCAGGGCGTCGACAAGGCGCTGCTGGTCGGTCTCGGCGTCGCCGGACAAGGTCAGTTCCAGATTGGCATGCCGGCCGTCATCAATCAGTTTGAACGTTGCAATGACCTGCTGGACGCTCCCGGCCTGTCGAACCTGGCCGTGGTTGAACCGAATGAAGTCAGACGCCTCGGCGTCGTAGGCCAGAGTGAAGTGTTCCGTTGGGCTGATGGCAGCCTTGAGCACGGCGACCAGCGCCTCGAACTGCTGTTGGTGCGACATCAGGCATCTCCTCCAAACACATCGACATTGGCAAACACACACGCCGGAGAGGCATGGCCTACACGGATCACCTGGTTGGGTTCGCCCTTGCCGCAGTTCGGCGTGCCCAGCACTTTGAACGTGCTGGCATCACCCACTGCGCTGAGGTTTTTCCAGAATTGCGCGGAGATCGCCCGGTAATTGGGGTTCTTCACCACGCCCTTGAGCTCGCCGTTCTCGATCAACTGGCCCCATTCGCAGCCGAACTGGAATTTGTTGCGTGCGTCATCGATGGACCAGGAGCGATTGCTCGACATCAGGATGCCGTGCTCGATGTTACCGACCAGACTGTCCAGCGACTGGTCACCCGGTTCGATATTCAGGTTGGCCATGCGGTCGATGGGGGCACGGTTCCAGCTGGAGGCGCGGCTGTTGGCGACGCCTGCCAGGCCGCTGCGGTATTGCGACAGGGCACCGCCGAGCGGGCGCTGCAGCAGGCCGTCACGAATCAGGAACTGCTTGCTGGCTGACGTGCCATCGTCATCATGCGCGTAGCTGGCCAGTTGCTCGGGAATCTCCGGGTCGAAAGTCACGTTCAGCAGGCTGGAACCGTATTGCAGGGTGCCGAAGTCAGTCGTTTTGACGAAACTGGTGCCTGCGTAATTGCGCTCGTCACCGAGAATCCGGTCCAGCTCCAGAGGATGGCCGATGGACTCGTGAATCTGCAGGACCATCTGATCGGGCATCAGCAGCAGGTCGCGTGGGCCTGATGGCGTGTTGGGGGCGAGGATCAACTGCAACGCTTCGTCGGCGACGTTGGCGGCAGACCCGATCAGGCCACAACTGCTCAGCACTTCGATGCCACCTTGCTGGCCGAAGTTATGCCCGCCCAGGGTGCGCGTCTGGCTGTCGCGACCGTCGTAGGCCGTCACGCTCATGCCCGGAAACACAAAGCGCTGCGCCTGACGCAATTGCGCGCCCGCGCTGTTGAGGTAGATTTGCTCGACGGTTTCCAGGTCCAGTATGGCCTGCCAGTTGACCAGGCGTTCGTCTGCCGGGACCGCGCTGGACTCGGCCATCAGCAGGCCGATGCAATCGCTCAGCGGTGGAAAGGCTTGATCCATGTTTGGCGACAGGTAGTCAGCCTTTGCGCTCGAGACCGCTTGATCGCTCAGGTCCAGCAGCGCATGCGGTGCCAGACGGCGCGCCAGCGTTTCGGCCTGCTGCAAGGCAGCCTGTAAACCCTTCAGGGAGATGTCGTTGGTAGCGGCGTAGGCTTCAACGCCATTCAGGCGCACGGTCAGCATGGCGCCCTCGTCGCTGATCAGTGACGGCGGCTCGGCCACATTCTTGCGCACGCACAGGCGTTGGCCGGTGCGGTGCACGTAACGTACGGAAAAGAATTGCGCTTCACTCTGCAGGGCAGCGAAATGCTGCTTGAGCCGGGCGGAGAAATCGAACATGCAGACAAGCTCCTTCTTGAGGGCGGTCGGTAAAGTCCGGACGGCCTTGTGGGCCGTTTGCCGTAGAGAAGGAGATTACCCCGTCGCTCGCCTGACTGCACCTGCAAGCTTGATCCAGACGCTTCAGCCCTGCATCACCAGCTTGATATCGGCGGCCAGTTCACGCACGCGCTCTTCTTCGGTGTCCCACGAGCACATGAAACGTGCGCCGCCGTTGCCGATGAAGGTGTAGAAACGCCAGCCACGAGCGGTCAGTGCAGCAATGGCCGGCTCCGACAGTTGCAGGAACACGCCATTGGCCTGCACCGGGAACATCAGCTCCACGCCAGGAATGTCCTTGACCAGTTCGGCGAGCAGTTGCGCGCAGCGGTTGGCATGGCGGGCGTGTTTGAGCCAGGCGTCGTTTTCCAGCAGGCCGACCCACGGTGCAGACAGGAAACGCATCTTCGATGCCAGTTGCCCGGCCTGCTTGCAGCGATAATCGAAGTCTTCAGCCAGATCATGGTCGAAAAACAGAATGGCTTCGCCCACCGCCATACCGTTTTTGGTGCCGCCGAAGCACAACACGTCAACGCCAGACTTCCAGGTCAGTTCAGCCGGGGACGCCTCCAGAAAGGCGCAGGCATTGGAGAAACGGGCACCGTCCATGTGCAGATGCAGGCCCAGTTCCTTGCAGGTCGCGCTGATCGCCTTGAGTTCTTCCGGCTGATAGACGCCACCTACCTCGGTGGCCTGGGTCAGGGTCACGACGCGCGGCTTGGGGTAGTGAATGTCCTGACGCTTGAGCGCCACTTCACGAATCGATTCCGGGGTCAGCTTGCCGCCCGCGCTGCGGGCTGTCAGCAGTTTGGAGCCGTTGGAGAAAAACTCCGGCGCACCGCATTCATCGGTTTCGACGTGAGCCGTTTCCGAACAGATGACACTGTGGTAACTCTGGCACAGCGATGACAGCGCCAGCGAGTTGGCCGCCGTGCCGTTGAAGGCGAAAAATACTTCGCAGTCGGTTTCGAACAGTCGGCGGAAATCATCCGAAGCGCGTGCAGTCCATTGATCGTCACCATAAGCGCGTTGATGGCCCTTGTTCGCCTGCTCCATGGCCGCCCAGGCTTCAGGGCAGATACCGGAATAGTTGTCGCTGGCGAACTGTTGGCTTTGGTCTGTCATGGCCGATTCCTTATGGGCGATTATGGTGCGCACTGTAGCGACAATATAAGGTTCGGTCATGTGTTGGCTGCATGACGCAATTCCTCATTCAGGAGCAATATGGATCTTTCCAACCCGCCTTTTCTGCCCGGACGCAACAAGGCGCTGGACCTGCTCAAGTGGCTGGCGATGTTGAGTATGGTGCTTGACCACCTTCGCTATGTGGGCTGGTCAGTCGATTTTCTATACGTGCCGGGGCGTTTTGCCTTTCCCTGGTTCTGCCTGGCAATCGCTGTGAATCTTTCCCGGCGCAGCGCAGCCATCGTGGCCCCGCGGGTGCAATGGCGTTATCTGGGCTGGCTGCTGGTGTTTGCCGGGCTGGCGGAGATCCCGTATCGGCTGTTCATGGCTGACGCCACAGTGCTGAATGTAATGCCGACGCTGCTACTGGGGCTGGTGATCGCTCAGGGCTGGCAGCATCGCAATCCGACGACCCGAGTGATGGCCCTTGTCGCACTGCTGCTGACGGCGATCTTCCAGAAATACCTGATGTTTGGCTTTGCCGGTGTATTGCTGCCGCTGGTCTTTGTGCTGGTGCTGGAAAGAAGGCTTTGGTATGCGATATTTCCGGCGGTCTTTTGTCTGGCGGGTAATGCCTGGTCGCAGATGTTTGCCGGTGCGAGTTGGGGCGATCCGATTTCCATCGGTTCGATACTCACCTGCGTGTTGGCGCCTGTACTGGGCATCGCGCTGCTGCGGGCGAAACCTGGGTTCGCAGTGATCCCGATGCGGCGCTGGGCCTATGCGATCTACCCGCTGCACTTTCTGCTGTTGCTGGGCGTGCGAATGGTGGTGGGCAGGGTTTGATCGGGAGTATGCAGTTATCCCACACACTTCTCGTTCCTCACGCTCCGCGTGGGAATGCAGTTCGTGACGCTCTGCGTCACACGGCGGTTTTTCTTTCGTTAGGTAGATTGGGGTTCGGCTCAGCTCACCTTTTCGCCCCTCGGCGACTCACTTTGAGGGACCAAAGTGAGCAAAGTCCTTCGCTCCTGTTTCCGGCCCGACTTCGTCGGGTTCCTTCGCCCTGTCACTGATCCGGGGGTCGCCGCAACGGGCCATCCATGGCCCGGTGCGGCTAGCCTGGCGTCCTGCCAGGCTACCCCCGGATCAGCGCCAGGACTCAGCCGTCACTTACGTCGCACTCTGCGTCGTCAGTGCCATCGCGGTTGAAAAGCGCTTCAGAGCAATTTGGCTAAAGGCACGGCCCGGAGTCTGATGACTATCGTTCCTCACGCTCCGCGTGGGAATGCAGTTCGTGACGCTCTGCGTCACACGGCGGTTTTTCTTTGTTAGGTAGATTGATGTTCGGCTCAAGTCACCTTTTCGCCTCTCGGCGACCTACTTTGATGGGGCCAAAGTAGGCAAATTCCGCAGCTCCGTTTCCGGCCCGACTTCGTCGGGTTCCTTCGCCCTGCCACTGATCCGGGGGTCGCCGCACCGGGCCATCCATGGCCCGGTGCGGCTAGCCTGGCGTCCTGCCAGGCTACCCCCGGATCAGCGCCAGGACTCAGCCGTCACTTACGTCGCACTCTGCGTCGTCAAGTGCCACTGTGATAAAAAAGCGCTTCTTTATAGCGGCGCTGAGCGTCCGGAACGGCATGCCAACGCAGAGCATCGGCACGATAGTCAGGAACAGCGAGCTCTTGTAGGCGCGACGAGGCCGGGCGCTTTGGTATCAGCTGTTGGGCAGCAGCCGGCAGGTGATGCTCTTGATGTAGCGCGTTTCGGCAATGGCCGGGTGTACCGGATGGTCCGGGCCCTGGCCGCCGCGCTCGAGCAGCTGGATGTTGCGGTCCAGATGGCGGGCGCTGGTCAGGAGGATGTTCTGCAGGTCGTCTTCCGGCAGGTGCATCGAGCACGACGCGCTGACCAGAATGCCGTCCTTGCTGAGCAGGCGCATGGCTTGCTCGTTCAGGCGGCGGTAGGCGCCTTCACCGTTTTTCATGTCTTTCTTGCGTTTGATGAATGCAGGCGGGTCGGCGACGATTACGTCGA
This sequence comes from Pseudomonas sp. BS3767, assembly GCF_900099665.1. Classification (NCBI taxonomy): domain Bacteria; kingdom Pseudomonadati; phylum Pseudomonadota; class Gammaproteobacteria; order Pseudomonadales; family Pseudomonadaceae; genus Pseudomonas; species Pseudomonas sp. BS3767. Next base: position 109,120 of record NZ_FNCX01000008.1, read on the forward strand.
AACGCTCTTCTGCGGCTTTCAGTTCCTTGAGCGCTTCGAAAACATCGCCTTCGATGCAGGTCATCTTTTCGGCAAAACCGTTCAGGGCTGCGTTGCGCTCCACGCCATCGAGGGCGAAGGACGACGCGTCGACGCAGGTGACGTCGCTGGCACCGAAAGCCGCTGCCTGAATGCCCCAGCCGCCGATGTAGCTGTACAGGTCGAGCACACGCTTGCCTTTGACATAAGGGGCGATGCGCGCGCGGTTCATGCGGTGGTCATAGAACCAGCCGGTTTTTTGCCCGGCCATGACCGGTGCTTCGAACTTCACGCCGTTCTCTTCCAGCGCAACCCATTCCGGCACCAGACCGAAAACGGTTTCGACGTAACGATTCAGGCCTTCCGCATCGCGAGCCGCCGAATCGTTCTTGAACAGAATGCCGCTTGGCTTGATGACCTGAACCAGCGCCGCAATGATGTCTTCCTTGTGGTTTTCCATCGTGGCCGAGGCCAGTTGAACGACCAGAATGTCACCAAAACGATCGACTACCAGACCCGGCAGCAGGTCGGAGTCACCGTAGGTCAAACGGTAGAAAGGCTTGTCGAACAGGCGTTCACGCAGCGACAGCGCAACGTTGAGGCGATGGACGAGCAGCGACTTGTCGAGCGGCAGCTTGATGTCGCGGGACAGCAGGCGTGCGCAGATCAGGTTGTTGGGGCTCATGGCGACGATGCCCAGCGGCTTGCCGCCCGCAGCTTCGAGGATGGCCTGATCACCGGCTGCAAAACCATGCAGTGGAGTGGCGGCTACATCGATCTCGTTGCTGTAGACCCACAGATGACCGGCGCGCAAGCGGCGGTCGGCGTTGGCTTTGAGGCGCAAGCTAGGCAGGGACATGACGTCGCTCCTGAAAAAAGAGCGGGATTATAGCGCGTCATCCCGGCGCTGGGCCGGGATGACTGCAATTAACTGACGGAATCTGTCAGGCAGACAGGGCTTCGATCAGTTTGCTGTTGAAGGCGGGGATATCATCGGGCTGGCGGCTGCTGATCAGTTTGCCGTCGGTGACGACTTCCTGATCGACCCATTTTGCGCCCGCGTTGACCAGGTCATCTTTCAGCGTCTTGAAGCTGGTCAGGGTTTTACCCTTTACCAGGCCTGCCGAGATCAACAGCCAGCTGCCATGGCAGATCACCGCCACTGGCTTGCCCGCGGCCTCGATGTCCTTGACGATCTTTTGCGCGTCGCTGTCTATGCGGATGGTGTCGGAGTTCTGTACACCGCCCGGCAGCACCACGCCATGATAGTCACTGGCGTTGGCAGCCTTGAATGTGCCGTCGATCTTGAAGTCATCGGCAGGCTTGTCGTGATTCCAGCCTTTGACCTTGCCCTCTTCAGCGGAAAGGATTTCCACGGTGGCACCTGCTTGCTCCAGCGCTTCTTTCGGACCGGTCAATTCAACCTGTTCGAAACCGTCGGTTACAAGAATTGCTATGCGTTTGCCAGTCAGTGCTTTAGACATGGGATCCTCCAGTGTCGGGCTTAAGAGTAGCGTCTGGCAGGCCTTTTTGAAGCCGCCGTTTACGCCGTTAACACAACGTCCGAAGCTTCGTATAAGGCAAAGTTCCGAGAATATCTTCGTCTCGGGTGATGGACCGTTTCTCCGCAAGGGGTCAGAATCCAGTCATCAAGGTGAGTGAATTCCTATGTCCGAAGAGCTAAGCCCAGAACAGATCCAGCAAGCGTTGCAGGGCATCAGTGTGCCTCCGCAGCCGCAAATCATGGTGGATCTGCAGATGGAGCAATACATGCCCGATCCGGACCTGGGGGCGATTGCGCGATTGATCGCTCAGGATCCCGGGTTGTCCGGGGCGCTGTTGAAGATCGTCAACTCTCCACATTACGGCCTGTCCAACAAGATTGCCTCGATCGACAAGGCGGTAAACCTGCTGGGCAGTCGGACTGTGATCAACCTGATCAACGCACAGTCGATCAGGGGCGAGATGACCGATGAAACCATCGTCGCGCTCAACCGTTTCTGGGATACGGCGCAGGATGTCGCGATGACCAGTCTGACCCTGGCCAAGCGCATTGGCTCGCAGACGGTGGACGAATCCTACGCCCTGGGCCTGTTTCACGACTGCGGCATACCGCTGATGCTCAAGCGTTTTCCCAACTACATGCCGGTGCTGGAAGAGGCCTACGCCAACGCGGGGCCCGATTGCCGCATCGTCGATACCGAAAACAGCGCCTTCGACACCAACCATTCGGTCGTCGGCTATTACACGGCCAAATCCTGGCGTCTGCCTGCACACGTTACCGACGCGATTGCCAATCATCACAACGCATTGGCGATTTTCCTGGACGATACCAGTCGCAATGCCACGCTCAAGAACCTCCTGGCTCCGCTGAAAATGGCCGAGCATATCTGCCAGTCCTATCGGGTGCTGGGCAATCAGGACGAGGATCACGAGTGGGAATGCATCGGTGCGCTGGTGCTGGACTACGTCGGCCTGTCCGAATATGACTTTGAATACCTGAGGGAAAGCATCCGCGAGCTGGGCGCGCGCTAATCCGGCGCCGCCCCGGCCTGTCCTTTCTGCACGACCGAGTTGTCCATGCCTGAATTACCTGAAGTCGAAACCACCCGTCGTGGCATTGCGCCGCATCTTGAAGGTCAGCGCGTCAGTCGCGTGATCGTGCGCGACAGCCGCTTGCGCTGGCCCATTCCCGAGGATCTGGACGTTCGCCTGTCCGGCCAGCGTATCGTGCAGGTGGATCGACGCGCCAAGTACCTGCTGATTCAGGCCGAGGTGGGCACCCTGATCAGTCACCTGGGTATGTCCGGGAATCTGCGTCTGGTCGAAGCCGGGCTTCCGGCGCTCAAACATGAGCACGTCGACATCGAACTGGAGTCCGGGCTGGCCTTGCGTTACACCGACCCGCGTCGTTTTGGCGCGATGCTCTGGAGTCTCGATCCGCACAACCACGAACTGTTGATCCGCCTGGGGCCGGAGCCGCTGACCGATCTTTTCGATGGCGAGCGTCTTTACGAGCGCTCGCGTGGCAAGTCGATCGCGGTCAAGCCGTTCGTCATGGACAACGCCGTTGTGGTCGGGGTGGGCAATATCTATGCGACCGAAGCGCTGTTCGCCGCCGGCATCGACCCGCGCCGCGAAGCGGGCAGTGTGTCCCGCGCGCGTTACCTGAAGCTGGCCATCGAGATCAAACGCATTCTGGCCTACGCTATAGAACGTGGCGGCACCACCCTGCGTGACTTCATCGGCGGTGACGGCAAGCCTGGGTATTTCCAGCAGGAATTGTTTGCGTATGGTCGTGGCGGTCAGCCATGCAAGGTGTGCGGTACGACGCTGCGTGAAGTCAAGCTCGGCCAGCGCGCCAGCGTGTATTGCCCGAAATGTCAGCGCTGAAATACAGATGACAGGGGCTCTGGGCCATTTGCTTAACCCACAGCCCTGTTTATAGTGATGGCACCTTAATTATTTGCGACGCCTGAAGGATCAAGCCATGAGCCCGTTTCGTATTCTCGCTGCCGCGCTGGCGTTGTTCATCGGCCTGCAGGCGCTGCCAGCGGTGGCCGCCGATGTCACCACAGGCAGCGGCGATCCGGTCTACACCATCCAGAACCCACCTGCGTTTGCCATGATCGGTGACCTTCTGATTGCCCGACCCTTGTTGATCGCGGCCACCGTTATCGGTACAGGACTGTTCGTGATCGCTGCGCCTTTTGCGGCGGCAGGCGGCAACCTTGGGGCAACAGGCAAGGCGCTGGTGGTGGATCCGGGCAAGGCAGCCTTCGTGCGTTGTCTGGGTTGCACGGGCGACGGGTACGGCAAGCAGCAGTGAAGGCGTAATCAAGCCCTGCTGGTGATGATCCGGTACTTGTCCATCAACTGCTCTTTGCTCTCGACATGATTCTCATCCAGAGGGATGCAGTCGACCGGGCAAACCTGCTGACATTGAGGCTCGTCGTAGTGACCGACGCATTCGGTGCACAGGTTCGGATTGATCACGTAGATCTCCTCGCCTTGTGAAATCGCCTCGTTTGGGCACTCGGGTTCGCAGACGTCGCAATTGATGCAATCGTCAGTGATGATAAGGGACATGAATTGCTCCTGCCGCAGCCGACGCCGGGGCACATTAAAACCAATGCGGCGAATTGTGCCGCATTAGGCTTCGGGATGCACCTTCACATGCAGCGAGTCTAGCGCTTGAAGCGCTCGGTCAGCGCCTGGGCCACTGCAGGATGAACGAATTTGGTGATATCACCGCCCAACGCGGCGATTTCACGCACTAACGTCGAGGATATGAACGAGTAGCGCTCCGAGGGCGTCAGGAACAGGCTTTCGACGTCCGGTGCCAGCTGGCGATTCATATTGGCCAACTGAAATTCGTATTCGAAGTCCGATACGGCACGAAGTCCGCGCAGAAAGACGTTGGCATTCTGCTCCTTGGCAAAATGCGCCAGCAGGGTCGAAAAACCGACCACTTCCACATTGGGCAAGTGCTTGGTGACTTCGCGGGCCAGCTCGACGCGTTGCTCCAGAGGGAACAGCGGGTTTTTCTTCGGGCTGGCGGCAACCGCAATGACCACTTGGTCGAACAGGCGCGAGGCGCGCTCGACCAAATCTCCATGGCCCTTGGTAATCGGGTCGAAGGTGCCTGGGTACAACACTCGGTTCATCGCGTCGTCCTGGTCGGAGTCCGTTGTGGGACTCGGATGGTATCGCAGCCTTCCCGATGGGCCAAGCTGCGCGGCAGGTATCAAACGTCGTATTGCGCCGATTATCGGCCATGTTTATGTTGAAATCCCTGATTTTGGGGCTATTTAGCGCAGTCACAGCGGCTGGTCGGCCGATGAAAAACTTTGTAAGACGGACACTGATTGACGAGTGGGATGTCATCCGGATTTTCGATCTGTGCGGTCTTGGCCCGGGCGGGTGTGCCTGCGTCGACGTGACACCCTTATCGCCGCGATTCTGCCACCATCGCAGTATCAGCCTGCGCTAAGATTGCCATCACCTGATCAGCAAAGAGTGGCCTGGCCCAGCATGGCACCGCGTACCAAAACCCGTGAACGAATCGTGCAAACCAGTCTGGAACTGTTCAATCAGCAGGGCGAGCGTTGCGTGACCACCAATCACATCGCTGCGCACATGGAAATCTCGCCCGGCAATCTCTATTACCACTTTCCCAACAAGCAGGCGATCATCGCCGAACTGTTCTCCGAGTACGAGATGCTGATCGGCAGTTTCCTGACCCTGCCAGCCGACCGTGCGCCGACCATTGAGGATAAGCGCGATTACTTCCTGGCGATTATCGACGCCATGTGGCGCTACCGTTTTCTGCACCGTGATCTTGAGCACCTGCTGACCTCGGATGAGGAGTTGGCGCGGCGTTATCGGCGTTTTTCGTACCGCTGTCTGATGCAGGCGATGACCATCTACCGGGGATTCATCAAGGCGGGCATCCTGAAAATGGATGAGTCGCAGATCGAGTGGACCAGTCTTAACACCTGGATCGTCCTGACGTCGTGGGTGCGCTTTCTGTGCACCAATCGGGAAAACTCCACGCAGATCAACCAATCGGCTATTCGACGTGGCGTCTATCAGGTACTTATGCTCGAATCTGTTTTTGTCGCGCCTCAGGCTCGCGAAGCGTTCGATGCCCTGTGCAAGACGTTTCACGCGTCACTGCCCGAGGTTCTGATGTGAATTCCGGGACCGACGAGCAGCCAGCTTGTCGGTTCTCTGCCACAGGAGTGTGTCATGTCCATCGCGCAACTGATCAACCCTGAGCAACTGGCTGAACGCCAGAAAACTCCAGGCCTGGTGATTCTCGATTGCCGCTACGCGCTTGAAGATTCCGACTACGGTCAACGCAGTTACGCCCAGGGGCGTATCGAGGGCGCGTCTTTTGCCGATCTGAAGCGCGACCTCAGCGGGCCTGCTATCAAAGGCAAGACCGGACGTCATCCACTGCCCGATCCCGCCGCTTTGCTGCAATGCTTTCAGGCTTGGGGCATCAACGCCGACAGCGATGTTGTGCTGTATGACGATGGGCCGGGAATGTATGCCGCGCGGGCCTGGTGGTTGCTGGCCTGGATGGGCAAGCGCGAAGGCGTCTACCTGCTCGATGGCGGGCTGAAGGCCTGGCACGCTGCGGGGCTGCCGTTGAGCCTGGATGCGCCGAATCGTGAGCCCGGTCATTTCAGCGGCGAGCCGAACATGTCCATGGTGCTCAGCGGCAGTCGCTTGCAGGGTCGTCTGGGGCGCCCGGAAATGACTCTGATCGATGCCCGTGCCGAAGCCCGCTTTCGAGGCGACGTAGAACCTCTGGATCCGGTTGCCGGGCATATTCCCGGTGCGCAGTGTGCAGCCTGTACTGACAACCTCGGTCCCGATGGACGCTTTTTGCCGCCCGAACAGCTCAGGCAGCGTTTCGCTGAAAAGCTGCAGGGCCGCCCGCCGGAGAGTCTGGTCTCCTATTGCGGTTCAGGTGTCACCGCTTGCCACAACCTGTTCGCCCTGTGTCTGGCCGGCTATCCGCTGGCAACGCTGTATGCGGGATCGTGGAGTGAATGGATCACCGATCCTGAACGGGAAATCGCCACGGGCGCCGATTGATTCGTTATCAACTCGTGGGCGAGCCGTCGCGCGCCTGGGCGGCGCATAGCCACAGCGGGATGCGGCGTTCGAGGTAGTAACGCGGATTACGAAGCGAGCCTTCGACGAAGCCGACATGCCCGCCTTTGGTGTGCAGTTCGAATTCGGTGCAGGACGACAGCTCGCTGGGTTCGGGCAGGCTGTGAGGGAATACGAATGGGTCGTCGCTGGACTGGATGATCAGCGTCGGCGTCTGAATCTGGCCCAGGTAGTAGCGGCTGGACGCTCTGCGGTAATAATCCGTGGCATCGGTAAACCCATGCAACGGCGCAGTCACCCGGCCATCGAAGTCCCAGAAGGTGCGCATGTTCTCCAGTGAGCCCAGCGCGGCGAGCTCGGCCAGGCCCTCGCTGATGCCTTCATGCTGGAACCGATGCTGCTTGTCACGGATATAAGCCAGCATTTCGCGCATGAAGTGCCGCTGATAAACCCGCGAGAAGCCTTGGCCGATACGGTTGGCACATTCGTCCAGACGGAACGGCACGGACACCGCCACGGCGCCCCTTAAATCACTGTTGGCGCCGGATTCGCCGAGGTACTTGAGCAATACATTGCCGCCCAGTGAATACCCCACCGCATAAATCGGAGCCAATGGCCGCAGCGAGCGCAAATGAGCGATCACTTCGGCCAGGTCCTCGCTCGCGCCTGAGTGATAACTGCGCGACAGCAAATTGGGTTCTCCCGAGCAACCGCGCCAGTTCAACGCCACACTCGGCCAGCCCTGCGCTGCCATGGCCTTTTGCAGGCCGGCAACATAGGGCGAGTTGGACGACCCGGTCAGGCCGTGCAGTACCAGCACCAAGGGTTTATCGGACTCATCCGGGCCATGCCAGTCCATGTCCAGAAAGTCCCCGTCCTGCAACCACAACCGCTCTCGCGTACGCGCCAGCAGCGTCGGCTTGCGCAGCAGCGGTCCCCAAAGCGTCTGCAAATGCGGATTGCCCATGCCGACGGCCGGGACGAATGGATTGGCATGGGACAGAAAGGTAGGGCGTGTGGACACGTGCTTGCTCAACGATCAGTTCAGGGGCTGAAGCTGTACGTTGCCATTAAGTGGTCCGGGATGTAAGTGGCTTGACGGTGTCGTTGCGTATAGAAGTGCGTTTGGTGACGCTCTGCATCGCAAAAGAGTACGCACAGCGTCCAGAACGGCATGCGACGCGGAGCGTCGCACGATAGTTGTAGTTGCTCCAGGGTGGGAATGCCTTTCATGACGCTCTGCGTCGTCAACAGGACGCGGAACGTTCAGAGCTGCATTCCAAACGCGGAGCATTGGTTCGTGAGCTGTCAGCCCTGGCCCCGCTGCCACAACGCGTAATACACCTGACCAGCCTTTTTCTCGCGGTGCAATCGCCAGCTTCCCGGCAAGCCGGTGGTCGATGGCGGTGTTTCGCTTTCGGTGTAAATCCAGGCGGTGTCGGCCAGCCAGCCGTGGCTTTCCAGCAGGTTGCAGGCTGAAGCCAGCAGGCCCTGATGGAAGGGCGGGTCGAGGAACACCACGTCGAAGGGCGAGGCGGTGGCGGTTTCCAAGTGGCGCAGGGCGTCGGTCTGGGAGACCTGACCGCTGCTGCAGTTCAGCGCATTGAGGTTCTGGCGCAGGCTGGCGATGGCTGCCGCGTTGCTGTCCAGGGCCAGGCCCATGCTGGCGCCACGCGACAAGGCTTCGAAATACAGCGCGCCGCTGCCCGTGAAAACGTCCAGCACCCGGGCACCGGCGATGTAGGGTGCCAGCCAGTTGAACAGGGTTTCGCGCACGCGATCAGGTGTCGGGCGCAGGCCGGGGGCGTCGGGGAAGGTCAGGCGGCGGCTGCCCCATTCTCCGCCGATGATACGAAGCTGACCCAGGCCGTTGTGGCCCTTCGGACGTGGATTGGCCATCAGTGTTCCGGGACCCCTGCAGGTTGGCGGACGGGTTTGTCGGTCGGCGCCGGCAAGGGTTTTTGTTCGACGGTCGGACCCACGGTGACGATGACCATCTTGTCAGCGCTGAGGTGTTTGCTCATTGCCGCTTTCACCTGTTCGACGGTCACGTTCTGCGCGGCGGCCATGTAGTCCTCGAGGTAGGTCAACGGCAGGTTGTAGAAACCGATGGCACCCAACTGGCCCACGATGGCCGAATTGCTGGCTGCAGTCAGCGGGAAGCTGCCGGTCAGTTCGCGCTTCACATCGTCGACTTCTTTCTGGGTCGGACCGTTGGCGAGGAAGTCGCGAACAATGTCCTGCACCAGCTTGAGGGTGTTTTCGCTCATTTCCGCACGCGTCTGCAGGCCGATCATGAACGGCCCCGCCACCTGCATGGCAGTGAAGCCGGAAGACACGCCGTAGGTCAGGCCGCGTTTTTCCCGCACTTCGGTCATCAGTCGGCTGCCGAAGCCGCCACCGCCCAGTACCGAGTTACCCACGGTCAGTGCCGCGTAGTCCGGATCGTTACGGTCGATGCCCAACTGCGCGAGCATCAGGTGCGTCTGGTTGGAGGCAAATTCGATATGCGTGGTGCCTGCCTTGGGCTCGACCGGGTCAGCGACCTTGGCCAGCGCCGGGCCTTTGGGCAACGAGGCAGATACCTGTGCCGCGATGGACTGCGCGTCGTCTCGCGACAGGTCTCCGACCAGAGCAATCACTGCATTGCCCGCTGCATAGCCTTTGGCGTGGAACGCCTTGAGCTGAGCCAGAGTGATGGCGTTGACGCTCTTGGCGTCGCCTTCGCTTGGGTGAGCGTAGGGGTGATCACCGTACAGACGATTGAACAGTTCTTTGCTGGCGATAGCGCCAGGGTTCTGTTTCTGAGTCTCGAAGCTGGCGATCAACTGGTTCTTGATGCGGGCCAGAGAATCGGCAGGGAAGGTGGGCTTGCCCACGACCTCACTGAACAGCTTCAGGGCCGGATCGCGCTTGTCCGCAGCACTCAGGCTGCGCAACGAGACCACCGCCATGTCACGGTAGGACCCGTTGCTGAAGTCGGCGCCCAGGCCTTCGAAGCCTTGGGCGATCGCGTTGACGTCCTTGCCTTTGATGCCCTCGTTGAGCATGGCGTTGGTCAGCAGGGCAATGCCGGGGGATTTCTGGTCCTGGCTGCTACCGGCGGCGAACGTCAGGCGTATGTCGAACATCGGCAATTCGCGGGATTCCACGAACAGCACCCGGGCGCCCTCGGCGGTATTCCAGGTCTGGATGTTCAGGGCGCGACGGGCCGGAGCCTTGCCGTCCAGTTCCTTGAGGGTCTGCAGGTTGCTGCCCAGCGCGGGAGCGGCCTGGCCCTGCTCGGCAGGCGCGTCGTCGGCCAGGGCTGGCAGTGCGACAAAGGCGCCGAGCGAACCGGCCAGGATCAGGCCAAGCAGCGCATGACGTGGAGCATTGCGCGTGATCATTTGGCTTTCTCCTCAGGCAGAACGTGCGCAACGCTGAGGCGCTCACGGGTGAAATAGGTGTTGGCAGCTTTCTGGATGTCTTGCGGGGTCACGCTTTGCAGCGCCTCCAGTTCATTGTCCATCAGCTTCCAGGACAGACCGACGGTTTCCAGCTCTCCGATCATGGTCGCCTGGCTGGTGATCGAGTCGCGCTCGTAGACCACACCGGCAATGACCTGAGCCCGGACACGCTCCAGCTCCTCGGCGGACGGTGCCTTGGTTTTCAGCTCATCGAGCAGGCGCCAGATCCCGGCTTCCACATCGGCCAGGGTTTTCTTCTTCTGCAGGTTGGGTGTGGCGCTGATCATGAACAGGCTGTCGCCGCGAGCGAACGCGTCGTAACGCGACGAGGCACCGGAGACCAACTCTTCGCCACGTTCCAGGCGCGAGGAAATGCGTGCGCTGTAGCCACCGTCGAGCAGCGCTGCGATCAGACGCAGGGCGTTCGCCGAGCGGGGATCTTCAGCGGTTGCGACACTCGGTACGTTGAAACCGTAGATCAGACTCGGCAACTGGGTTTTGACGTGCAGGGTGATCTTGCGCTCGCCTGGCTCGGCCAGTTCCAGTGGTTTTTTCGAAGGCGGTACATCGCGGCGCGGGATCGATCCGAAGAAGCGCTCTGCCAGGGCTTTGACTTCGTCCGGCTGCACATCACCGACGACCACCAGCGTGGCGTTGTTCGGCGCATACCAGGATTCGTACCAGTGGCGCAGTTCTTCGACCTTCATACGCTCCAGGTCCGCCATCCAGCCGATGGTCGGCGTGTGATAGCCGCTGGCAGGGTAGGCCATTGCCTTGAAGCGCTCGAACGCCTTGCCCATTGGCTGGTCGTCAGTACGCAGGCGACGCTCTTCCTTGATGACCTCGATCTCGCGGCTGAATTCGTCGGCGGGCAATTTCAGGGTTGCCATGCGATCGGCTTCCAGCTCCAGCGCGACGTTCAGGCGGTCACGCGCCAGCACCTGGTAATAGGCGGTGTAGTCGTCGCTGGTGAACGCATTCTCTTCAGCGCCCAGATCGCGGAGAATCAGCGAGGACTCGCCCGGCCCGGTTTTGCTGCTGCCTTTGAACATCATGTGTTCAAGTGCGTGGGACAGACCGGTCTGGCCCGGCGTTTCGTAGCTGGAGCCGACCTTGTACCAGATCTGCGATACCACCACAGGAGCGCGGTGGTCTTCGCGAACAATAACCTTCAGGCCATTGTCGAGGGTGAATTCGTGAGTCGGTTGCGGATCAGCAGCCAATGCTGTCAAAGGCAGACAAATTGTGCTGAGCAGCAGGCCTGCGGCGCGGCGGGCAAGAGCATTCATTCGTAGTTTGAACCTGTAGGACGGCCCGCTTGAACTTAGCGTCGGCGGGCGCGGGGGTGTTAGGATACTGATCCGTTTGCTTCAGAGACAGCCTTCACTGGCCGATTGCGAGTGAAACCTGTCTGAAACGCAGGTAAAGGTAGCTGCACACGCGGCCGATGAGTGAACAAGAAGTCCTAAACGCAGTCTGTTTTGCATGTCAGAATTTTTCCGGGTCGCCCTCTGGCGCCCCGCAACCTTGAGATAGCCGTCCTCCATGTTTGGTTCCAACGACGACAAGAAGACCCCAGCCGAGGCTGGAGAGAAGAAAGGCCTGTTCGGATGGTTGCGCAAGAAGCCGCAGCAAACCGAGTCGAAGCCAGCAGAATCATCCCCGACGCAACCCGACCCGATCGCCGATCAGGTTGCAGCGACGCCGCAGGTTGAGCCTCATGTTGCCTCGCAATCGGTGTCTGAAGTCACCGTCGAAGCGGCTGAGCCTGCCTCGCAACGTCATGTCGAGCCCGGTGCTCCGTCGCCCCAGCCCTGGCTGACCTTGCCGGTGACTGAAGAGCCTGTGGCATTGAGTGGCGAGCGAGAGCCGCATGTCACGCCGGCCATCCCTGAACAGAACCATGCCCCTGTTGCGCCCGAACCGCGGGAGCCTGAACCCGTCATAGCGAAGCCGGTGGCGGATATCGTGCCGCTCGCGATGCCTGAGCCGGTCCTGGTTCAACCTGTTGCAGAGCCTGAGCCAGTGGTCGCGCAGGCAATGCCGCAACCTGTTCAGCCTGCTGCGCAAGCGGTTGCAGTGCCGGCGCCCGCACCGACACCTGAGCCAGAAACCGGCAAGGTCGGCTTTTTTGCGCGTCTCAAGCAGGGCCTGTCGAAGACCAGTGCCAGCATCGGCGAAGGCATGGCCAGCCTGTTTCTGGGCAAGAAGGCCATCGATGATGATCTGCTGGAAGAAATCGAAACCCGCCTGCTGACCGCCGATGTCGGCGTTGAGGCCACCTCGGTCATCATCAAGAGCCTGACTCAGAAGGTCGCGCGCAAGCAGTTGACCGACGCCCAAGCGTTGTACACCTCGTTGCAGGGCGAACTGGCTGCGATGCTCAAGCCTGTCGAGCAACCGCTGGTGATCAAGGCCGAGCACAAGCCGTTCGTGATTCTGGTGGTCGGCGTCAATGGCGCGGGCAAGACCACCACCATCGGCAAGCTGGCCAAGAAGCTGCAACTGGAAGGCAAGAAGGTCATGCTGGCGGCGGGCGACACGTTCCGCGCTGCAGCCGTCGAGCAATTGCAGGTCTGGGGTGAGCGTAATCACATACCGGTCATCGCTCAGCACACCGGTGCCGACTCGGCTTCTGTCATCTTCGATGCCGTGCAGGCTGCCAAGGCTCGTGGCATCGACGTGCTGATCGCCGACACCGCCGGACGTCTGCACACCAAGGACAATCTGATGGAGGAGTTGAAGAAGGTTCGCCGCGTGATCGGCAAGCTGGACGCAGATGCCCCTCACGAAGTCCTGCTGGTCCTCGATGCGGGCACCGGGCAGAACGCTATCAATCAGGCCAAGCAATTCAACCAGACCGTCACGCTGACCGGGCTGGCGCTGACCAAGCTGGACGGCACCGCCAAGGGCGGCGTGATTTTCGCTTTGGCCAAGCAGTTCGGCTTGCCGATTCGCTATATCGGCGTTGGTGAAGGTATCGATGATCTGCGTACCTTCGAGGCCGAACCCTTTGTTCAGGCACTGTTTGCGGAGCGGGAGCGTCCATGATTCGATTCGAGCAGGTCGGTAAGCGCTACCCGAATGGACATGTCGGGTTGCATGAACTGAGCTTTCGAGTACGTCGCGGCGAGTTTTTGTTCGTCACCGGTCATTCCGGTGCCGGCAAAAGCACGCTGCTGCGCCTGTTGCTGGCCATGGAGCGTCCGACTACCGGCAAACTGATGCTGGCCGGTCAGGATCTTGGGCAAATCAGCAACGCACAAATCCCGTTTCTGCGTCGTCAGATCGGCGTGGTATTCCAGAATCACCAGTTGCTGTTCGATCGCACGGTGTTCAACAACATTGCGTTGCCTTTGCAGATCCTCGGCCTGTCCAAGCCCGAAATCGCCAAGCGGGTCGATTCGGCGCTTGAGCGGGTAGCGTTGTCCGACAAGGCCGAGTTGTACCCGGGTGACCTCTCTACCGGTCAGCAACAGCGTGTCGGCATTGCCCGCGCCATTGTTCACCGTCCGGCCCTGCTGCTCGCCGATGAACCGACCGGTAACCTCGACCCACGGCTGGCGGCGGAGATCATGGGTGTGTTTGAAGATATCAACCGACTGGGGACCAGCGTGCTGATTGCCAGTCACGATCTGGCATTGATCGCCCGCATGCGTCATCGCATGCTGACCCTGCAGCGCGGTCGTCTGATCGGTGACGGGGAGGCCGGAGTATGAGTGCCACACGCAGCCCCAAGGTTTCAGAGCGCGTCGCGCCAAAAGCGGCCGATCCGCTACCGCCGAAACAGAAAAAGCAGCGCCACGACCACGATGACGATGGCCCTGATTTCAGTGCGCTGATGTCCGCCTGGCTGGAAAGCCATCGTTCCAGTCTACTTGACAGCCTGCGACGCCTGGGCAAACAGCCGATTGGCAGCTTTTTTACGTGTCTGGTGATGGCGATTGCCTTGAGCTTGCCGATGGGCTTGTCGTTGCTGCTGAGCAATGTCGAGCGTCTGGGTGGTTCATGGCAGCGCGCGGCGCAGATTTCGATTTATCTGAATCTGGATGCCAGTACTGCCGACGGCACGCGCCTGCGCGATGAAATCAAGGCGATGCCCGGTGTGGCAGATGCCGAGTACATCAGCAGCGAACAGGCATTGGGGGAGTTCAAGCAGCAGTCCGGGTTAGGCGAGGCGCTCAAGGAATTGCCGGAGAACCCGCTTCCGGGCGTGGTGCTGGTGACGCCGGACGAAGTGGACAAACCTGCGCTGGAAGCCTTGCGTACGCGACTCGCCGGATTACCTAAAGTAGAACAGGCGCAACTGGACCTGGTCTGGGTAGAAAGGCTGGCCGCGATCCTCAAACTGGGTGACCGTTTCGTTTTCGGCTTGACGGTTCTGCTGGTCTCGGCTTTGCTGTTAGTAATTGGTAACACAATTCGTCTACACATTGAAAACCGCCGCATCGAAATTGAAGTGATCAAGCTGGTGGGCGGTACCGACAGCTACGTGCGCAGGCCTTTCCTTTATATGGGCGCGCTGTACGGCTTCGGGGCGGGCATCCTTTCCTGGGGCGTTCTGGCTTATGGCCTGAACTGGCTGAACGGCGCGGTTGTCGGACTGGCAGGTCTCTATGGAAGTGACTTTGCGCTGGCCGGTGTGCCGATGGGTGATGGTCTTTCCCTCTTGCTTGGAGCGGTTCTGTTAGGGTATATCGGTGCCTGGATTGCGGTGGCCCGACATCTTCGTGAACTGGCGCCCCGGTAGAGCCACATTATTGTTTCACCAGACTGGCCTCTGAAAATCAAGGAACTTGGTTAGCGGTTCCGGGTCAATCTGGCTAATGCTGAACTGCACATAACCTGTGCGCTGGAGGTTTTTTCGTATGACCACTTCTTTGCAACCTGCTTATGCTCTAGTCCCGGGTGCGAACCTCGAGGCCTACGTGCACACGGTCAACAGCATTCCTTTGCTGACGCCCGAGCAGGAGCGTGAACTGGCTGAGAGTCTCTACTATGAGCAGGATCTGGACGCGGCCCGTCAAATGGTCCTCGCCCACCTGCGATTCGTCGTGCACATCGCGCGCAGTTATTCGGGTTACGGTCTGGCTCAGGCCGACCTGATCCAGGAAGGTAACGTCGGTCTGATGAAGGCCGTGAAGCGTTTCAACCCGGAAATGGGCGTGCGTCTGGTGTCCTTCGCCGTGCACTGGATCAAGGCTGAAATTCACGAGTTCATCCTGCGTAACTGGCGCATCGTCAAGGTCGCCACGACCAAGGCGCAGCGCAAGCTGTTCTTCAACCTGCGCAGCCAGAAGAAGCGTCTGGCCTGGCTGAACAACGATGAAGTGCACCGCGTCGCTGAAAGCCTGGGTGTGGAGCCGCGTGAAGTGCGTGAGATGGAAAGCCGTCTGACGGGCCATGACATGGCCTTCGACCCGGCAGCCGAGGCGGATGACGACAGCGCGTTCCAGTCGCCAGCCAATTATCTGGAAGACCACCGCTACGACCCGGCGCGTCAACTGGAAGACTCCGACTGGACCGACAACTCCACCGCCAATCTGCATCAGGCGCTGGACGTGCTGGACGAACGCAGCCGCGACATCCTCTACCAGCGCTGGCTGGCAGAAGAAAAAGCCACGCTGCACGACCTGGCGCAGAAGTACAACGTTTCTGCAGAGCGCATTCGTCAGCTGGAAAAAAGCGCGATGAACAAGCTCAAGACGTCGATTGCCGCGTAAGGCTACCTAGCAACGAAAAACGCCCCGAGACAATCGGGGCGTTTTTGTTTGTGTATCAGCTATCGTGCGACTCTCTGCGTCGGCATGCCGTTCTGGACGCTCTGCGTCCTCTTCTCCGAACTAGCGCCAGCGCATCACCAGCGACGACTGCTGTTCAACCCCTGCAAATACTCATCCCCACCCAATTGACGCATTTGCTGACGAATCCAGCCCGCGCGGCGGGAGACATAGCTGCTCGGGTGGCTGGCGCTCCACTGGCGCGGGTTGGGCAGGACGGCGGCGAGGTAGCTGGCCTGCTGGGCGGAAAGCGCGCTGGCGTTGGTGCGGAAGTGATGTTGCGCCGCAGCCTGGGCGCCGAATACACCTTCGTCCCACTCGACACTGTTGAGGTACACCTCGAGGATGCGCTCCTTGGACCAGAGCAGTTCGATCAGCATGGTGAACCAGGCTTCCAGCCCCTTGCGCAGGTAGCTGCGGCCGGACCACAGGAACAGGTTTTTCGACACCTGCTGGCTGAGCGTGCTGGCACCGCGTATCGAGCCGCCGCGCTCGTTGTGCAGGATGGCCGCTTGAATGGCGTCGACGTCGAACCCCCAATGCTCGGCAAACTTCTGGTCTTCGCCGGCAATGACCGCAATTTTCAGGTCGTCGGAGATTTTGTCCCACGGTTCCCAGTCGCGTTGCAGGTCGATAGGCTCGCCATCGACCCAGGATTCGACTTTGCGCTCGACCATCAGCGCACTGCCCGGTGGCGGCACCCAGCGCAAAACCAGAACCACGAGAACACTGCCTGCGGCGAACCACAGCAGGGCTTTGACAATACGACGAAGAATAGACTGCAGCATAGAGATGGCTTGGCCGAATCCGTTGAACGGGCCATTATACAGACCGTGCGCCTTTCGACGATTTTTCACTGGAGTTCCTGATGCTTCGTAGCTTTTTGATGCTGGCCGCTTTCTTCGGCTTCACCGGTGTCGCCCTGGGCGCATTTGCTGCCCACGGTCTCAAGGAACGCCTGAGTGCCGAGTATCTGGCGGTGTTCCACACTGGTGTGCTTTATCAGCTGATTCACGCGCTGGCCCTGCTCGGCGTGGCGATACTGGCAACGCACATCCCCGGGCGCCTGATCACCTGGGCCGGATTCTCCTTCGCGGTCGGTATCCTGCTGTTTTCCGGCAGCCTCTACGCGCTGACCCTGACCGGTTTCAGCAAGCTTGGCATCATCACGCCGTTCGGTGGGCTGGCATTTCTGTTCGGCTGGTCGATGCTCGGTCTGGCGGCCTGGAGGCTGGGCTCGCCTCCTTGAGCGCCTGCTCCCCGGAAAGCAGGCCGCGCTTGAGACGAATGGCGTGGCTTTGCCTTGGTCATACCGGCTGATCGGGCTAGAATGCTGGCCCCCTAAAATGATGGCTGCTCTCGCATGCACATTCAGTTGAACGGCGAACCCTTTGAATTGCCCGATGGCGAAACCGTCGCGGCATTGCTGACCCGTCTGGACCTTGCAGGGCGCCGGGTCGCGGTGGAACTGAACCTGGATATCGTGCCGCGCAGTCAACATGCGGCGACCGTCCTGAGTGAAGGCGATCAGGTCGAAGTGGTTCATGCCATTGGCGGTGGCTAGTTCGCAATCCGCACTGCGCCCAACCCAATCTGCACGTTATGAGGATTTCCGATGAGCAATGTTCGCAGCGACAAGCCCTTCGTCCTGGCCGGTCGGACTTTCGAGTCGCGCCTGCTGGTAGGCACCGGCAAGTACATCGATATGGAACAGACCCGTCTGGCCATCGAAGCCTCGGGCGCCGAGATCGTGACCGTTGCCGTGCGCCGTACCAACCTGGGCCAGAATCCCGGCGAGCCGAACCTGCTGGACGTGCTGCCGCCTGATCGCTACACCATATTGCCGAACACCGCTGGCTGCTTCGATGCGACCGAGGCCGTGCGCACCTGCCGCCTGTCCCGCGAACTGCTCGACGGCCGCAATCTGGTCAAGCTCGAAGTGCTGGCCGACCAGAAAACCCTGTTCCCGAATGTGATCGAAACCCTCAAGGCCGCCGAGATCCTGGTCAAGGACGGTTTCGACGTTATGGTCTACACCAGTGATGACCCGATCATCGCCCGTCAGCTGGCCGAAATCGGCTGTATCGCAATTATGCCGCTGGCCGGCCTGATCGGCAGCGGCCTGGGTATCTGCAACCCGTACAACCTGCAGATCATTCTTGAAGAAACCAAAGTGCCGGTGCTGGTCGATGCCGGTGTCGGTACTGCCTCCGATGCCACCATCGCGATGGAACTGGGCTGTGAAGCCGTATTGATGAACTCGGCCATCGCCCATGCCCAGCAGCCGGTGATGATGGCCGAAGCCATGAAGCACGCCGTAATTGCCGGTCGTCTGGCCTACCTGGCCGGGCGCATGCCACGAAAACTCTATGCCAGCGCGTCTTCGCCGCTGGATGGCCTGATCAAGTAAGAGCCCGTTGATGACTGATTCGCACGTTCCGCACCCAGAGTCGCCTGCTGTCGAAGAAG
This sequence comes from Pseudomonas sp. BS3767, assembly GCF_900099665.1. Lineage (NCBI taxonomy): Bacteria > Pseudomonadati > Pseudomonadota > Gammaproteobacteria > Pseudomonadales > Pseudomonadaceae > Pseudomonas > Pseudomonas sp. BS3767. The sequence continues at coordinate 127,463 of NZ_FNCX01000008.1, forward strand.
GCGAAGAGCGCCCGCACCGCCGCATCAAGAGTTTTGTGATGCGTGCCGGCCGCATGACCGAAGGTCAGCAGCGCGGCCTCGATCAAGGCCTCCCGCTGTATGGCCTGTCGCTGACCGACACGCCTGTTGATTTCGATCAGGTATTCGGTCGCTCTGCGCCGCGTACGCTGGAAATCGGCTTCGGCATGGGCCACTCGCTGCTGGAAATGGCCGCTGCGGCTCCCGAGCACGACTTCATCGGTGTCGAGGTGCACTCTCCAGGCGTAGGCGCATTGCTCAACGGCGTACTCACCCAGGGGCTGACCAATGTGCGCGTCTACGATTGCGACGCCATTGAAGTGCTGAACCGCTGCGTTGCGGACAACAGCCTGGATCGACTGATGCTGTTCTTCCCGGACCCGTGGCACAAGAGTCGTCACCACAAGCGCCGTATCGTGCAGCCTGAATTCGCCGCACTGGTGCGCAGCAAGCTGAAGGAAGGCGGCGTGTTCCACATGGCCACTGATTGGGGCCCGTACGCGGAATACATGCTGGAAGTGATGAGCGTGGCGCCCGGTTATCGCAACCAGGCCGAAGACAACCAGTACGTTCCGCGCCCTGCGGAACGGCCGATCACCAAGTTCGAGCGCCGTGGCGAGAAGCTCGGACACGGCGTCTGGGATCTGAAGTTCGAGAAAGTCGACTGACCGGGTTTGCGGGTTGCTGACAACCCGCAATGTCGTGTCGCTTACTGAATCTCGTCCGGCTTGACGATCACCCAGTTCTTGTCCGCCGTGACCGGCAGCTTCTCCTTGGCCTGAGCTTCGGCATTGTCCTTGATCATGCCGTTCAGCTGGGTCATGTACTTGTCCTTGCGGTTGATCCACAAGTGCACGCCGCCCTTGCTCACGTCGACGCTGTGAAACAGCATGTAGCCGTCGCTGGTCGGGGTATCGCCGCCGACCAGGACCGGTTTTTTCCACTGGTCGATGTAGGTCAGAATGGCCGCCTGCTTGCCCGCCATCCAGGTTGCCGGTGTCCACAGGTATGGCGTCAGCTCCAGACCCATGTTGCTTTTCGGATCGTATTTGCCCGCTGTGATCTGCTTGCGTGCGGTGGTCAGCTCGCCTGTCTTGCGGTCCTTGAGCAGCGTGCTCACGCCGATCACATTCTGCGGTTTGACGTTGTAGCCGTACTTCGGATCGGCAGCGACCATACGCACCAGCTCTTCGGACGCGGCGGTCATCACATACACCTCGATGCCGTTTTCCATCAGCTTGTTGTACAGCTCGGTCTGCCCGGTGAATACCCGCGGCGGCTCGACATTGAGCTGCTTGACGGTATCGCCTTCGTAGTAGGTCGCAGGGATCGGCTTTTTCAGGGCCATCAGCTCATCGACATAGCCTTTGAGCTCCTGAAGCGTAAAGCCGGAAAACACCTGCGCGACCCACGGGTAGCAGACCATGTCGTCTATTTCGCAAAGACGATAGTAGTAGCTGAACAGGCTTTCCTTGTGCTCGGCGGTGTCTTTGAAGGGGATCAGCTTGAGCGAGGGGTCGAGTTTTTCGCGGGTGATCAGGCCTTTGTTTTCCATGTAAGGCAGCAGCGACTCTTCGAGGTCGAAGCGGTAGCTGGTGTTGTCCATGTCGAAGACGGCGTAATTGCCCTTGTTGGCATTCGCCGCAATCATCGCGTCGAGCGCCTTGGCGGCAGGCTCGGGCCAATGCTTCAATTCGGTGGCCGCGATAGCCTGGCTGGCAAGCCCGAAGCAGACGGCAGCAGCCAACAGTTTTGGCACGAGTTTCATAGGCGATTTCCCCTTGTCGAAAAAACGAAGGGGCAGACCGTAACAAATTATTGTGAAGGCAAAAGTACGTCAGCGACCCGAAAAAGGCCAAATGACGCCGTTTGCCCCTTTATTTGCGACAGTGAAACCAAAAACGACACTTTTGTTGCAGTTTTTCGTCAGCGGCCGCAATTGCTCCAGAAATTGCTGATCAGACGCGTTCCCACACTTCGAAGTTGTAGGCAGGCTTGTCATCGATGGCGGCGTTTTCGATGTTGGATACCAGCGCCCACTGCGCCGTATCGAATTCAGGAAACCACGCGTCGCCATCAGGGCTCAGTGCCACGCGAGTCAGGTACAGGCGATCCGCCTCGGGAAGGCCCTGGGCATAAAGCTGCGCGCCGCCGATCAGCATCACCTCGTCGACACCCTGTTCCTGCGCCCACTGCTCGGCGCGCACGACGGCGGCGTCCAGCGAAGCGAAGACTTCCGCGCCTTCAAGCTGCAGATCAGTCTGGCGGCTGACCACCAGGTTGAGGCGGCCAGGCAGCGGGCGACCCAACGAATCCCAGGTCTTGCGGCCCATGATGATCGGCTTGCCGAGCGTCGTTGCCTTGAAGTATTTGAAATCCCCCGGCAAATGCCAGGGCATGGAATTGTCGACGCCAATCACTCGGTTTTCACCAAGGGCGGCAATCAGGCTGAGGGGGAGATGAGTTTTCATGCCGCGAGGATATCAGAGGTCGCAGGGCAGGCGAATGAACTGACATGCGCCGTGCTCAGTCCCATGACTGCGGTTATGCTCACCGCTGAATTCAATCAAGAGACACTGTGTGACTGCACTGACCCCCCTCGATACCCTCTGGCTGACCGAAGCCGTGCGCCTGCGTGAACAGCAGGCGGGCGTGCTGGATGATCAGGAAGCCAATCGCCGTGCCCGCGCTGCCGGAGGCGACCTGACTGCGCGCATTACCCACCGCGCCCTCGGCCTGGCGCAGCGCGACGGCATGCTTGGCGCACTGCACCACTGGAAGCAGGGCGCACGGCTGGCGTTGATTGCGCTGGCGGTGCTCTCGGTGATCAGTGGCGCTGGCCTGGCGTTCGCTGCAATGGGCGACGGGCAGGCAGCGGTCAATGTGTTCTGGGCGCTGGGCAGCCTGCTGGGGCTGAACCTTGTGCTGTTGCTGACCTGGGCGCTGGGCCTGATCTTCGCCGGGCGCAGTAACACCGGGCTGGGCCGAGTGTGGCTGTGGCTGAGCGAAAAACTCGCCCGTGACGCCCAGGCCGCGCAGCTTGCCCCCGCGCTGGTTTTGCTGCTGCAACGCCAGCGCCTGAACCGCTGGGCGCTGGGGCTGGTGGTTCACAGCTTGTGGCTGCTGGCGTTACTCACTGCGCTGGTGTTGCTGTTGATGCTGATGGCGACCCGACGCTACGGGTTTGTCTGGGAAACCACCATTCTGAGCAGCGACACGTTCGTCAGCCTTACCCAGACGCTCAGTACGATCCCGGCGTGGCTGGGATTCAGTGTGCCGGACGAAACCATGATTCGTGCCAGCGGCAATGGCGCGTTGAGTATCGAGAATGCGCGTCAGGCCTGGGCGGCATGGCTGGTCGGTGTGCTGCTGGTGTACGGCATCGTGCCGCGTCTTTTGTTGGCCGGGTTCTGCCTGTGGCGCTGGAAGCAGGGCAGGGCAGCGCTGCGCCTTGATCTGGATTTGCCCGAATACCTTGAATTGCGTGAGCGCCTGATGCCCAGCAGCGAGCGCTTGGGTGTCAACGATGCCGAGCCTGCCGCACTGCATCAGGTGCAGTCCGGCGCAGGGGCGAGCGAAAGCGACGGCGCGTTGCTGGTGGCCATCGAGCTGGATGATCAGCAGGTCTGGCCGCCAGCGCTGCCGTCGGGTGTTGCTGATGCAGGTGTTCTCGACAGCCGTGAGTCGCGCCACAAGCTGCTGGAGCAACTGACCCAGTATCCGCCTGCGCGCATAGTGATCGCCTGTGACCCGCGCCGCTCGCCGGACCGTGGCAGTCTGGCGTTGATCGCCGAACTGGCACGCTGCGCCGGTGCAGCGCGCATCTGGCTGCTGCCCGCGCCTGCCGGGCAGAGGCTTGACCCCGAGCGCCTTGGCGACTGGCACGTCGCGCTGGATCAGCTGCAGTTGCCACACGCCGACAGTGCGCCCTTGAACTGGCTGGAGACAGGCCATGACTGAAGCAGACAGCACTCGTGCGATCAAGCTGGCGGTGGTCGGTCATACCAACGTCGGCAAGACCTCGCTGCTGCGTACCCTGACCGGTGATGTCAGCTTTGGCGAAGTGTCCCATCGCCCCAGCACGACTCGTCATGTCGAAGGCGCGCGCCTTTCTGTGGACGGCGAGGCCTTGGTCGAGTTGTACGACACGCCTGGCCTGGAAGACGCTATCGCACTGCTCGATTATCTGGAGCGCCTGGACCGTCCCGGCGAGCGTCTGGACGGACCGGCGCGACTGGCGCGCTTTCTGGAGGGCAGCGAGGCGCGCCAGCGTTTTGAACAGGAGGCCAAAGTCATGCGCCAGTTGCTCGGCTCGGACGCTGGGCTGTATGTGATCGATGCACGCGAACCGGTACTCGCCAAGTACCGTGATGAGCTGGCGGTGCTGGCCAGTTGTGGCAAGCCGCTGCTGCCGGTGCTGAATTTCGTCAGTGCACAGCAACACCGCGAGCCGGAGTGGCGCGAAGCGCTTTCACGCCTGGGGCTGCATGCACTGGTGCGCTTCGACAGCGTCGCACCGCCGGAAGACGGCGGTCGACGTCTGTATGAAAGCCTGGCGCTTCTACTGGAAAGCGCGCGGCCGCGGCTCGAGCGTTTGATTGAGGATCAGGAAAAACAGCGCACGGCCAAACGTCACAGCGCTGCTCGCCTGATCGCCGAACTGCTGATTGATTGTGCTGCATGCCGGCGTAGCGTCGAGACCACTGCCGAGCAGGAGCAGCAGGCTGTGGAAGCGTTGCGCAAGGCGGTTCGCCAGCGCGAACAGCAATGTGTCGAGGCGCTGCTCAAGCTGTATGCGTTTCGCAAGGATGATGTGTCCAGCAGCGATTTGCCGTTGATGGACGGTCGTTGGGGTGATGATCTGTTCAACCCGGAAACCCTGAAGTTGATGGGCGTGCGCGTTGGCGGCGGGGTGGCGGCTGGCGCTGCGGCCGGTGCAGGGGTCGACCTGATGGTCGGCGGCGTAACGCTTGGCGCGGCGGCTTTGGTCGGCGCGATTGCTGGTGGTGCGTTATCCACGGCGCGCAGCTACGGAGGCCGGTTGCTCGGCAAGTTCAAGGGGCGCAGAGAACTGACCGTCGATGATGCGGTACTGCGCCTGCTCGCCCTGCGTCAGCGCCACTTGCTGTTGGCGCTGGGTGTCAGGGGCCACGCTGCTCTGCACAGCATCGAACTGACCACACCGCAGGACAAGACCTGGCGCAAAGGCAAAATCCCCGAGCCCCTGAATCGCGCCCGCGCCCACCCGCAATGGTCCACACTCAACCCGCACGCCAAACCGAATCAGGCGGAGCGGCAGGAAGCGATTGATCAACTGGCGGATGTGGTTTTGCAGGATTGACTGTTCCAGCGCTGAACACCGGACGCGGAGCGTCGCACGATAGTTGAGGATGAAGCTGAGCACGATAGTTGAGATATCGTTCCTCACGCTTCAGCGTGGGAATGCAGTGGGTGACGCTCCGCGTCACAAATCTGCGCCTTGACGCATCCTCCAGAACTCCCGCATTCAGGCGCTTTTCAGCTTGCCGTTTACCGGCGAAAACCCGCCGATTATTTTTTATTGATTGATCGTTCAATAAAAAATCTTTAGACTGGTCTCACCGTTTTGGTACAACGATCACTGCAGACACCCGGGAGAATCGCGCCAATGCCCAAGGTCGGAATGCAACCCATCCGCCGCCAACAGTTGATCCAGGCCACGCTGACTGCGGTCGATCAGGTCGGTATGGGCGATGCCAGCATTGCGCTGATTGCGCGACTGGCAGGCGTGTCCAACGGCATCATCAGTCACTATTTTCAGGACAAGAACGGCCTGATCGCCGCCACGATGCGGCATCTGATGAACGCCTTGATCCAGAACGTCCGCGAACGCCGTCAGGCGCTGACCGAGGACAGCCCCAGGGCTCACCTGCAAGTGATCATCGAAGGCAACTTCGACGCCAGTCAGGTCAGCGGCCCGGCCATGAAAACCTGGCTGGCCTTCTGGGCGACCAGCATGCATCACCCTTCGCTGCACCGATTGCAGCGCATCAACGACCACCGTTTGTATTCGAACCTGTGCTGTCAGTTCCGCCGTACCTTGCCACTGGAACAGGCACGCAGCGCCGCCCGCGGGCTGGCAGCCCTGATAGACGGGTTGTGGCTGAGAGGCGCGCTGTCAGGCGATGCATTCGACACCGAGCAAGCGCAACGGATCGCTTACGAGTACATGGATTTCCAATTGGCGAAATCGGCGAGCTGAGGCTTTCGAAGCCCCTTACCGAACGACTGTAAAAGCCTGTTGCCGAACGAACCCGGCACACTGAAATCAGTCATCGCCCCCCCACTGAATTTGCGAGGACTTTATGGCCCGTTTTGAACTGCAGAAACTTTACATCGATGGCGGTTATGTCGATGCCAGCAACCCTGAAACCTTCGACGCCATCAATCCGGCGAACGGCGAAGTCCTGGCGCAGATCCAGCGCGCCGGCAAGGACGATGTCGAGCGCGCCGTCGTCGCCGCCGAAAAGGGCCAGAAAATCTGGGCCGCCATGACCGCCGTCGAGCGTTCGCGCATCCTGCGCCGTGCCGTCGACATCCTGCGTGAGCGCAACGATGAACTGGCCGCTCTGGAAACGCTGGACACCGGCAAGGCCATCTCCGAAACCCGCTACGTGGACATCGTGACCGGTGCCGACGTGCTGGAATACTACGCCGGTCTTGTACCCGCCATCGAAGGTGAGCAGATTCCGCTGCGCGACTCTTCATTCGTGTACACCCGCCGCGAGCCGCTGGGTGTGGTGGCCGGTATCGGCGCCTGGAACTACCCGATCCAGATCGCACTGTGGAAATCCGCCCCGGCGCTGGCCGCGGGTAACGCGATGATCTTCAAGCCGAGTGAAGTCACTTCGCTGACCACCCTGAAGCTGGCAGAAATCTACACCGAAGCGGGCGTACCGAACGGCGTATTCAACGTGCTGACCGGCAGCGGCCGTGAAGTCGGTACCTGGATCACCGAGCACCCGCGCATCGAGAAAGTCTCCTTCACCGGCGGCACCGACACTGGCAAGAAAGTCATGGCCAGCGCCTCGAGCTCGTCGCTCAAGGAAGTGACCATGGAGCTGGGCGGCAAATCACCGCTGATCGTGTTCGACGACGCCGATCTGGACCGTGCGGCCGATATCGCGATGATGGCCAACTTTTACAGTTCCGGTCAGGTCTGCACCAACGGCACCCGCGTGTTCGTGCCGAACGCTCTGAAAGCCGAGTTCGAAGCGAAAATCCTCGAGCGTGTGAAGCGCATCCGCGCCGGCAACCCGGAAGACGAAACTATCAATTTCGGCCCGCTGGTCAGCTTCGAGCACATGGAAAGCGTGCTGGGTTATATCGCCAAGGGCAAAGAGCAGGGCGCACGTCTGTTGTGCGGCGGCGATCGCCTGACCGGCGGTGTGTTCGACAAGGGCGCGTTCGTTGCGCCGACCGTGTTCACCGACTGCACCGACGAGATGACCATCGTGCGTGAAGAAATCTTCGGCCCGGTGATGAGCATCCTCGGTTACGACACCGAAGACGAAGTGGTGCGCCGCGCCAACGACACCGACTTCGGTCTGGCTGCAGGCATCGTGACCCGCGACCTGAACCGCGCCCACCGCGTGATTCATCTGCTGGAAGCCGGTATCTGCTGGATCAACGCCTGGGGCGAGTCGGCGGCACAAATGCCGGTCGGCGGCTACAAGCAGTCGGGCGTCGGTCGTGAGAACGGCATCAGCTCGCTGGCCCAATACACGCGCATCAAGTCGGTACAAATCGAACTGGGCGATTACGCCTCGGTTTTCTAAACACGGTTTCAGTGGCACGCGGCAGGCCTCAAGCAGACGCACTCAAAAGCTGCCTGCCGCACCCCATTTTCAAGAGTATCGCCTCGCTGCTTCTGCTTGCGGCCAAGGCTTGAAACTCGCAGCTCTATGAGGGAGCCTCTATGACGACTCAATCCGAATACGACTACATCATCATTGGTGCCGGCTCGGCCGGTAACACCCTGGCAGCCCGTCTCACCGAAGACGCAGGCGTCACCGTTCTGCTGCTCGAAGCCGGTGGCCCGGATTACCGGCTGGATTTCCGCACCCAGATGCCTGCCGCCCTGGCATTTCCGCTGCAGGGCCGTCGCTACAACTGGGCCTACGAGACCGAGCCAGAGCCGCACATGAACAACCGCCGCATGGAATGCGGCCGCGGTAAAGGCCTGGGCGGCTCATCGCTGATCAACGGCATGTGCTACATCCGCGGCAACGCGATGGACTACGACGGCTGGGCCAAGGAGCCGGGTCTCGAAGACTGGAGCTACCTCGACTGCCTGCCTTACTTCCGCAAGGCCGAAACCCGCGACATTGGCCCGAACGACTACCACGGTGGTGAAGGTCCGGTCAGCGTGACCACGCCCAAGGCGGGCAACAATCCGCTGTTCCACGCGATGGTCGAGGCGGGCGTGCAAGCCGGTTTCCCGCGCACTGACGACCTCAACGGTTATCAGCAGGAAGGTTTCGGTCCGATGGACCGCACCGTGACGCCTAACGGTCGTCGCGCCAGTACCGCCCGTGGTTATCTGGACGAGGCCAAGAAGCGCTCGACCCTGACCATCGTCACTCACGCGCTGACCGATCGCATTCTGTTCGAAGGCAAGCGTGCAGTCGGCGTGGCGTACCTGGTAGGCGACAGCGATACCCGCATCCAGGCCCGTGCCCGCAAGGAAGTGCTGCTGTGTGGCGGCGCGATCGCTTCGCCACAGATTCTCCAGCGTTCCGGCGTCGGCCCGGCCGAAGTGCTGAACAAGCTGGATATTCCGGTGGTTCATGACCTGCCGGGCGTTGGCCAGAACCTTCAGGATCACCTGGAGATGTACCTGCAGTACGCCTGCACCCAGCCGGTGTCGCTGTACCCTTCGCTGAAGTGGTGGAACCAGCCTGCCATCGGTGCCGAGTGGATGTTCCTCGGTACAGGTATCGGTGCGAGCAACCAGTTTGAAGCCGGTGGTTTCATTCGCTCCAGTGAAGCGTTCGAATGGCCTAACATTCAGTACCACTTCCTGCCGGTCGCGATTAACTATAACGGCACCAAGGGCGTTCAGGAGCACGGTTTCCAGGCTCACGTCGGCTCCATGCGTTCGCCGAGCCGTGGCCGCGTGCAGGTCAAATCCAAAGACCCGCGCGAGTACCCGAGCATCCTGTTCAACTACATGGCCAGCGAGCAGGACTGGCAGGAGTTTCGCGATGGCATCCGCCTGACGCGCGAGATCATGCAGCAGCCGGCACTGGACCCGTACCGTGGCCGCGAAATCAGCCCCGGCATCGACGTGCAGTCTGACGAGGCACTGGACCAGTTCGTGCGTGAGCATGCCGAGACGGCTTATCACCCGTCCTGCTCGTGCAAGATGGGCACCGACGAAATGGCGGTTGTCGATGGTCAGGGTCGCGTGCATGGCCTGCAAGGCCTGCGTGTGGTCGATGCCTCGATCATGCCGATCATCACCACCGGTAACCTGAATGCACCGACGATCATGATCGCCGAGAAAATCGCCGACAAGATCCGTGGTCGCCAGCCGCTGCCACGCAGCACGGCCGACTACTTCGTCGCAGGCGACAAGCCGGCACGCGGCAAGCCGCTGCGCGAGATCAGCCACCAGGCCTGATCTAACGCCCAGGCGTCCTCCCGGGACGCCTGTCGTTGTGCATGCTCCAGCGTGAATGTATTTCACACTGGAGCATCGGCACGATAGTTACAGGATTCTTGTTCCTCACGCTTCAGCGTGAGACTGCATTTCCCGACGCTCCGCTTCGCAATGGCGCTGAGCATGGGCACGAGCGCCCACTCGATTCAGACCCGCCTCCCGACAGACGCGAATTGCCACTATCCCTCCGCTCTGCCACAATCGCGAATGATTCTCTTTAGTTAGAACTTTCTCATCGAGGCCATTCGTGTCGTCAGTCCCAAGCACTCATAGCGAGATCGTTGGTGCGCTGTATCGCGATCATCGCGGTTGGCTGCTGGCCTGGCTCAGACGCAATGTCGCCTGCCCGCAACGTGCTCAGGATTTGAGTCAGGACACGTTTGTGCGCTTGCTGGGGCGCCATGAATTACTCACGCCCAGAGAACCGCGTGCTTTCCTGGCAACCGTCGCCAAAGGCTTGATGTTCGATCACTTCCGACGCGCTGCGCTGGAGCAGGCCTATCTTGGGGAGTTGATGCAGGTGCCCGAGGCCGAGCAGCCCTCTCCGGAAGAGCAGATGCTGATTCTGGAAGACCTCAAGGCGATCGACAGCATGCTCGGCACACTGTCCAGCAAGGCACGGGCAGCCTTTCTGTACAGTCGCCTCGACGGCATGAGTCACGCTGAGATTGCCGAGAGGCTGGGCGTTTCGGTCTCGCGCGTCAGGCAATACCTGGCTCAGGCCATGCGTCAGTGCTACGTGGCACTTTACGGTGAGCCGACGTGAACGCCAGACCGGTCTCTGCCCGCGTGCTCGATGCGGCCATCCAGTGGCAACTGAACATGGACAGCAACGACGGCAATGACGCCGAACTGGCGCGCTGGCTGGCCGCCGATGAAGAGCATGCCCGGGCCTGGAGCCAGTTGGGCATGGTCAATCAGCGCTTTGCTTTGCCCGCAGGTCCGGCACGCAAGGCGTTGCAACAGTCGCCGGGTGCCCTGCGACACAGTTTGCGCAAGCTCGGTGGCGGTCTGGCCGGGGTGTTCATGGCCTTGGGTCTGGCATTGTTCGTCGGCGACCGCTATCTGCCGATAGATTACTGGCTTGCCGACCAGCGCACCGCCACCGGTGAACAGCGTGACGTGCGTTTGGCGGACAACACCCTGATTCGCCTCAACACCCACAGCGCAATCGATGTGCGCTTCGATGCGCAGCAACGTCGGGTCATTCTGCAGGACGGTGAAATACTGGTGCAGACCGGCGATCATGACGACCCGCGGCCCTTCATCGTCGAGACGGCGGATGGAAAGATGCGCGCTCTGGGAACGCGTTTTCTGGTCCGGCGCGAGTCCGATGGAACACGGCTCAGCGTGTTGCAATCGGCGGTCGTCGCCCACCCGCGCAATGCTTCCGGTGAACAGGTTCTGCGCGAGGGCCAACAGGTGCTGCTGACCCGCAACGGACTTGGCCCGTTGCTTGGCATGCCTTCCGGTGTCGACGCCTGGACGCGCGGCATGCTGGTGGTGGACAACGCGCGGCTGGCGGACATGCTCGCTGAACTGGGGCGTTACCGGGCAGGACATCTGGGCGTCGACCCGAAGGTGGCTGATCTGCGGGTTACCGGTACCTTCCCATTGAAAGACACTGACCTGGCGCTCAGGGCGCTGCTGCCGACCTTGCCTGTGCAGATAGAACAGCACACGGCGTGGTGGGTGTCCGTGCTGCCCAGGGATCAACAGCCCGGTAATCCTCCGGCAAAACTCTGAAACATACCCGTTCATGCAGACAGCGGATCGCCCTGACACTTTTTTGGTTTCGAGCGGCTTAGTCTTACAAGTCATTTCGGGGACGCGCGTAGCGTTGCGTCTCTTCGTCTGTGGATAAACCATGAAAAGCCAAACCGTGCGCCGCTGGTCCATCGTGCATACCTGGAGCAGCCTGATTTGCACCCTGTTCCTGTTGATGCTGGCTGTCACCGGCCTGCCGCTGATCTTTCATCATGAAATCGATCATCTGCTCGGCGACGCTCCGCATTACCGGGAGATGCCTGCCGACACACCACGCCTGGATCTGGAGCAACTGGCCAGGGCAGCCGAAGCGCATCGCCCCGGTGAGGTGATGCAGTATTTCGGCTGGGACGACGAAGACCCCAATGGCGTAATGGCAATCACCGCTGCAACCGCCGGCACCGAGCCCAACTCCTCGCACACCTTCGCCCTCGATGCGCGCACCGGTGAGGCGCTGGAGATGCCTTCTGCCAACGGCGGCTTCATGATGGTCATGCTGCGCCTGCATGTAGACATGTACGCCAACCTGCCCGGCAAATTGCTGCTGGCGTTCATGGGCTTGCTGTTTGTGGTGGCGATCGTTTCCGGGACCGTGTTGTATGCGCCGTTCATGCGCAAGCTGGAGTTCGGCCAGGTGCGGGCCAATAAATCCAGGCGTACGCGTTGGCTGGACCTGCACAACCTGATCGGCGTAGTGACATTGACCTGGGCGCTGGTGGTCGGCGTGACGGGAGTCATCAGCGCCTGTGCCGATCTGCTGATTGCCTCCTGGCGCAATGATGCGCTGGCGGCCATGATCGCCCCTTACAAGGACGCGCCGCCATTGACCCAGCGCGCCCCGGCGACTCGATTGCTGGAAATTGCCGAATCCGCTGCGCCGGGCATGCAGGCCGATTTCATCGCTTTCCCCGGCACGCGCTTCTCCAGCGAGCATCATTACGCGGTGTTCCTCAAAGGCAATACACACCTGACTGCGCACCTCGCCACACCGGTGCTGATCGACGCGCAGACCCTGCAAGTCACCGCCGTGGTCGAACGTCCCTGGTATATGGACGCACTGGGCATGTCGCAACCTCTGCATTTCGGTGATTACGGCGGCATGCCGATGAAGATTCTCTGGGCAGTGCTGGACGTGCTGACCATCATCGTACTCGGCAGCGGCGTCTATCTGTGGTGGGTGAGGCGTCGTGCCGCGCGCTCGGTGAGCGTGTTTCGGGCTCAGGTGGCGCAATGAGTTCCAGGCCATCGCGATTCTGGAGGACCTTTGCGATACCCGCCGTGATAGCGCTGCTTATCGGCGTCGGCTTGTTCGCCGCGCTGCTGGGTGATGGCTGGTGGGATACGCTGGCGTGGCTGGGCATGGGGACGGCTGCCCTGTTGAGCATCAAGGGCTTGCTGGCGCGGCGCGGCTGATTGAAACGCTGATTGCAGACGCGTCACAGGCTGACTAGTCTAGGATCCTGTCTCATTCGAGGAATACCCATGTCAGCGCCCACGATGACGTTGTACTTCAACGCGGCTTCACCCTTCGCCCGCAAGGTGATGGTGATGCTGCATGAAACCGCTCAGCTCGATCGCGTCGAGTTGCAGACCACAGTGCTGACACCGGTCAGCCCGTCTGCCGAGCTCAATGAAGACAACCCGGCCGGTAAACTTCCCGCGCTAAGGCTGGCTGACGGCAACGTCATTCACGACAGCCGGGTGATTCTTGATTATCTCGACCACCAGCACGTGGGCCTGCCACTGATCCCCCGGGAAGGCTCGGCACGCTGGAGGCGCCTGACCCTGGCTTCGCTGGCCGATGCGGTGTTGGATGCAGCGGTAATGATCCGCTACGAAACTGCCTTGCGTCCGCAGGAAAAACACTGGAATCAGTGGCTGGACAACCAGCAGCAGAAGATTGAGCGCTCGCTGCATTACTTCGAAAGCGACGCGGTCACCGAGCTCAGCACGTCCTTCGATGTCGCATCGATCAGCGTCGCCGCTGCACTTGGATATCTGGATTTCCGCCAGCCGGATCTGAACTGGCGCAGCACTTATCCGCGACTGGCCGCCTGGTATCTGGACGTCAGTCAACGCCCGTCGATGATCGCGACCCAGCCGCCGGTCTGAGTCAATCTGCGTCGCACCGCACATCTCGGATAGGACGCAGAGCGTCCAGAACGGCATACCCACGCGGAGCATGGGCACGATGGTGTTCTTGCGGGCGGCTATCGTTCCTCACGCTCCAGCGTGGGAATGCCCTGTGTGACGCTCTGCGTCACAGATCTGCGCCGCGCCGCACATTCCGGATAGGACGCGGAGCGTCCAGAAATGCATACCCACGCGGAGCATGGGCACGATAGTTACAAGGTGATCGTTCCTCACGCTCCAGCGTGGGAATGCCGTGGGTGACGCTCTGCGTCACAGATCTGCGCCGCGCCGCACATTCCGGATAGCACGCGGAGCGTCCAGAAATGCATACCCACGCGGAGCATGGGCACGATAGTTACAAGGTGATCGTTCCTCACGCTCCAGCGTGGGAATGCCGTGGGTGACGCTCTGCGTCACAGATCTGCGCCGCGCCGCACATTCCGGATAGGACGCGGAGCGTCCAGAAATGCATACCCACGCGGAGCATGGGCACGATAGTTACAAGGTGATCGTTCCTCACGCTCCAGCGTGGGAATGCCGTGGGTGACGCTCTGCGTCACAGATCTACGCTGTGCCGCACATCCCGGATCGGGCGCGGAGCGTCACACGATACTGAGGACTGTGGATAACCTCAGCAATCAGGTTCGTCAGCGGTATAACGGCGGGCCGGGTTGACCGCGGCGTCGAACTCACGCAACGCCTTGGCACCGATCAACAGCGGGAAGTTGAAGTGGCTGCGGTCCACCAGGTTGACCTCGACCGTACGCTTCTTGTCGCCCAGACACAGTTCCAGGTCAACGACAGGGCGCTTGGCGGGGTTGATGCTTTCGTCATCGTCGTCGTCACCTTCGGCGCGTCCCTTGATCTTGCTGATCCGCGAGACCTTGTGCTCATACACCTTGTCGTCCGCACCCTTGGTTGCCAGGCGGAAACGTACCCAGTCATCACCATCGCGTTTGAACAACTCGATGTCCTTTGCCGACAGCGAGGCGGTCAGTGCGCCGGTGTCCATCTTGGCCTTGAAGGTCTGGCCTATTTCCGCAACCTTGATGTTCTCGTAGCGACCATACAACGTCGGTTCAGCGGCCATGACCGGCAGGGCCAGCAAAGACAATAGCGCCAGGATCGGTTTCACGTGAGAGGTTCCTCGCAATAGTCAGCGCCTGATTGGCGCCCGTTTTTAGACAGCGAACCTGCAGTAGGTTCGTCAGGATGAATATGACGTCAGCATAAAGGCCGAGACGTGAAACATTTGTAAGCACCTGTGTAATTGGCGTAAAACGCGTGGGTCTTTATTATTGCCGCCCCTGAACCTTCAAGAGTCCGTCATGCGCCGTCTGTTCACCGGCTGTTTTGTTGCCCTGCTGTTACTGATCAATACGCTGGTGCTTATCGGTCCGCTATTGATTTTTGCGCTGCTCAAACTGCTGTTCAGAGGCCGTATGCGCGATCGCTGTTCGGCTGCGGTGATGTGGATCGCCGAAACCTGGGCCGAGATCGACAAGGTCATCTTCGCCACCTGCATACCGACGCAGTGGGACATCCGTGGCGATGAAGGGCTGCGCGGTGACACGTCCTACCTGGTTATCAGCAATCACCAGTCGTGGGTGGATATCCCCGCGCTGGTCCAGGCACTCAACCGGCGCACGCCGTTCTTCAAGTTCTTCCTGAAAAAAGAGCTGATCTGGGTACCGTTGCTGGGCCTCGCGTGGTGGGGGCTGGATTACCCGTTCATGAAGCGCTACAGCAAGGCGTTCCTGGCGAAACATCCGCAGCTCAAGGGCAAGGACCTGGAAATCACCAAGGCCGCGTGTGAACTGTTCAAGCGTCAGCCGGTGACCATCGTCAACTACCTGGAAGGCACGCGCTTCACCACGGCCAAACATGCGGCCCAGGGCTCGCCTTATACCCATCTGCTCAAGCCCAAGGCCGGCGGCGTTGCCTTCGTGCTGGCGGCAATGGGCGAGCAACTCGATGCCATCCTGGACGTGACGGTCGTGTATCCCGATTCAGGCATTCCCGGTTTCTGGGACATGCTCTGCGGCCGGGTTTCCAACGTGATCGTCGACATCCGAACCCGCGAGCTGGACCCGGCGCTGTGGCAGGGCGATTACGAAAACGATCCTGCATTTCGCGAGAAAGTGCAGGGTTGGGTCAATCAGCTCTGGGACGAAAAGGATGCGCGTATTGCGGCGTTGCGGCTGGAGTTGCCTGGGCACTGACAGTTCTGACAGGTAGACGAGGCGAAACGGGCGGATGAAACTGGCCTTTAATGTTGCCGGAATCCGCTCTCATGTCATTGCCCCATGTTTCGCCGATCGGCCTATACCGTTACGACGCACTGAACCGACTGGCAAGCATCGCCCCTGCGGGGCAGGAGGTCGTCAGGCGTTTCTATCGAAACAACCGCCTGACCACAGCAATACAGGGCACTTCCCACCATTCTGTTGTTCAGGCAGAGGGTCTTTTACTGGCGTTGCGCCGTGTGGAATCTGATCAGGTCCTGTTCGATCTGCTTGCGACAGATCAAGCCAACTCGGTGCTGCACAGCCTTGATGCCATGCGCAATCAGGCGTTTGTCTACAGTCCTTATGGCCTGCGATCCCTGCAAACATCCGCACTGAGCGTACCTGGTTTTACAGGGCAGACGATTGATCCGATCACTGGATATTACTTGCTGGGCAATGGACTTCGCGCATTCAACCCGACGCTGATGCGCTTTAACAGCCCGGATACGCTGAGCCCGTTTGGTGAGGGCGGGATAAATGGTTATGCCTACTGTGGAGGAAACCCTGTCAATAATGTCGATCCGACGGGGCGAGTATTTAAGGTGGTTGTAGCAGTTTTCAGTACGCGTACGATAAAGTCTGTAAAGCTGATCAGCGAGCAATTTAACGACGTGATTGAAACAGCCCGCAAAGGGTTGATCCCTGCGGTTGGCTCATCGATGCCTCTGCAAGGCAGTAGAAAATGGCTTGATGACGCGCTTGAGCGATTCAATGACAGCCAGTCTTCCTTCATCAAAAACCTCCGTCAAGTGAATCGCCATTTTGCGACTCACGGAGACGGAAGGTTAAGTTTTAAGCAGGCCGAGTATTACGCGGGGCTGGCGTCGCAAGTGTATTCGGGGAAAAAAAGCGACCCGGCCGCCTTTGGGGCGGCTGCTATCAAATGGGCAAGGCAATTTCCTGAAGACCGCAGCACCGCCATGGTGGGTGTGGCCTTCAATTCAGCAGGTGCGTTGATCTCAGGCGCTGTGCAAAAAAAGCAATATAAGACCGGAGATATATTGAGGAACGCTACACGTATAAGGTCCGGTTCAGCTCCCGGCACCCCATAACCCACTCAAACTCTGCAACGCCGAGCCACTGGCACCTTGCTGCCCCAGGTATTGCAGAATCAGCGGGGCAAACTGGCTGACCATCGTGCTGTCCATGCCCAACGCCTTGAAGGCGTTGTTCACATCACCCATGCTCTGCACGTTGCCCAGCGCGCTGTTGAGCATCGAACTATTGCCCGACTTGCCGCCCAGCAGGCTGCCCAGCCCGTTGGCGCCGCCCAGACTTTCCAGTGCGGAAGTGCCGGACATTTGCTCCAGGCCCGGGACCGATTTGGCCAACTGCGAATAATCGGTGCTGGTCAGTTTGTTCTTCGCCAGCCCGAGCAGCGCACCTGTCCCGCCAACCGCCTGTTCCGGGGTGACATTGAGCTGCGTACCGAGAGTATTGAGCAGCCCCGCGACTTCGGGTGCCGCCGTGGCTTTCTGATTGCCATTGGTGGCATTGGAGACCGCGTTCGCGGCGTCATTCAGATTGAAGGCAAATGCAGGGCTTGCAGCCGCTGCCATCAACGTTGCCAAAGCCATTGCGCGTGCAGTTTTCATTGCGTCACCTTTATCGAGCTCGAACCGCCCGTGAGTGGGCGATGAAGCACAGGGTTTGACTGGAGGAACAGAAGCTTGTTCCCAGCGCGCGGTAGCGAACAACGGCAGAGCCTGTATTTGCCCGGTGTCTGGCCCGTGTCGTCCGAAAACATCTATGTATTACCTCGTTTTTCCGCGAAACAGCATGGTGTCGGTCATTTGGAATGCACGGAGCATCAGCAATGACCGATACCCACACCTCATCATTTCCTTCCATGCCAGTTGCCGGCCGGGAAAGGCTTCAGCACATGCTGGCAACCGAAGGCAGCGAGCAACTGGCCGCCATTCTGCAACGGCCGCGGCCTGAAGGTTTCACGCTACTGGACGAGATTCAGGTACTTGGGGCTGCCAGCGTGTTCGGGCGATGGGCCGACGATATCGAGCTCCTGAACACCCTGAAATCAGTGCTGTTCGACGATGAACTGAACGTGCTCAGGGACAGCGCAGAACGCGTTACCCGTTCCGTCGCTTCGCCAGCCTTGGAGGCAGGCCCCGAGCACGAACTGGCCAAGGCGGCGCTCGATATTGCGCAGAGTCATCAGCGCGAGTCACATTCGCCGAGCATCCGAATCGAGCGCATAGACCGCACGCGGGGCGATTACCGTAGGTTGCTGAACACGCTGCGGGCACGAATGCGCGACGTGAAGACCGGCACCTGTATGACCAACAGAGTATTCATGACCGTGGCCGACGACTCGCCGCTGTTTGCCGGCGTCACTTTTGGCGGTTCGATATTGCAGCGGTTCAAGGCGTTGCTCAGGGCTATCGCCAGCGCGGGTCCGGCTGGCGAGGTCGATGACGATCTGTTGCCCGGGGTACGCCGTAAAGACCTGCGCTACGTTCTTGATCTGGTCAACACGTCTCAGGTGGACTTCAGGCAGTCTTTCACCTGTGTGCTGCATGTCAGGATGAATGAAGGTAGGCCGGTTCACTCGCTGCGACTGCAGGGCATCTCCGAGGGACGGCAACCTGCGCACGCCACGCTGTCTGACCTGCACCTCCGATTTATCCGTTTCACCGACTGCCTGGCCCGGTTGGTACCGCACCTTGAATCGGCAGATGCCAAGTGCATCCTGGCCATTCGCGACGATCAAACCGTCTCACTGCATGGTCTGCTCGATTACTACGGCGTCGACATTCCGCTGGCTGCCACCCGCGACCATCTGCTGCAGGCGATCACTGCGCTGTTGCCCGGAGAGCGCGAAGCCCATCCTGCGGGGATGGCACCCGCGTTGCCTTTCACCCTCGCCGAACAGCAGCGTTTCATGCTCGATACCTCGCAGGTCTACACCTTTCGGCAGCACAAGGTTCAGGCGCACGGCACTGACGACTACGGTGTCA
This sequence comes from Pseudomonas sp. BS3767, assembly GCF_900099665.1. Classification (NCBI taxonomy): domain Bacteria; kingdom Pseudomonadati; phylum Pseudomonadota; class Gammaproteobacteria; order Pseudomonadales; family Pseudomonadaceae; genus Pseudomonas; species Pseudomonas sp. BS3767. The sequence goes on from NZ_FNCX01000008.1 coordinate 146,347, forward strand.
TCGACCTTGAGCTGAAGAAGGAGATGCAGTGGCATCTTGGTCGATGCCGCACCTTGCTGAACAGTTACCGGCATTTTGGCGCGTCGCTGCAAGACAACGAAAACGCGCTGCTGACAATGCTCCAGCAAACCGGTGGCATCACGCTGAAACTGGTCGTTTACGACAGCGATGGCCACCACGACATCTACCGCGAGCAGCACACCGTCAATCCCTGGCGCGCGAAGGATCTTGCGGAATACTTCGACGCGGCGCGCCAGGAACTGTCGTCTTACATGATCAACACCATTCGCTATGGCGAAGCCGAGGGGGCGATCAATATTGAGCGGCTGATCGTGGAAGTGATCGTGCCCAATCCTGTCCAGCGTCGTCATCCGCTGGCCGATATCGACATCGAAGCCTTCGATATCCGCAGCAAAGAACCTCCGTTTCTTTACGTGGATCCCCTGGCGCTGGGTGCTTATGACGTCATCAGGTCACGGTTCGTGGAGTTGACCGATGAGTTGCGCGAGGCGCAATGGAGCGTCGGCCACTCTGTCACGTTGCTGCGTGCGGCCCGTCACCTGCTGGCACATTACCAGGAGGACCTGCCGGCGTTGCCGCACGCGCAGCGTCAGGCGGCCTATACCCGGCGCTTGAATGATGCCGTCAACACCTACTACAGAGTGATTGCGCAGAACCTCGAGGACCAACAGCGCCTGCAAGTCGTTCTGCAGCCGACCCAGCCGGAATTCGTGGCGCGTGAGCTATGCCGTTATCTGGGGTTGAATGAAGCCTGCTGGCCGGTGATTGCACGGTCTTCGTTCGATATCAGTTACCGGGCCGGCTGGATCAATACCGGTACGTTTTTCCGGCACGAAGAGTCGGTCGGTTATCGAACCCTGCTGAGTGTGGTGTATGACGAAGACCTGCGCCGCGAGCTGGCGCTTGCCGACAATCGTGATGAACGGCTCGGGCAACTGGCTCAGGCGCTCGCCGTTAAAACCCGTTACACGGCAAGTCTGGACGTGCTGCAAGCGAAGCTGACGGGTTTATTCGACGCGAACATTGCCTTCGTCAACAACGGCCACCTGCCTGCTCGACTGACCGCACCACAGGCAGCGTTCAGGCTCGAGGCCGAGAACTACGCCATTCAGGCGACCGAAACCTATCGGATGCTGGAGGCCGAGCGGCTGGTGCTGGTATCCGGTACTGCCGCCGAGCGCCTGCAGATTCTGGAAGGGGTTGCGCTGGCGGACAGTGACAGGCCGGTTCATTGCATCGAGTTATTGAGCGCCGACGAGAAGGTCCGGCTTGAAGCCAGTGCTCTGGCGTTCAGGCAGATGTTGAGCGCCCGAGCGAACGACGATGACATTCAGAACATGTCGACCAGCGCGCAGCATGTGCTGCAACTGGTGCATCAGGTCGGCGGATTGATCCCTGTGCTGGGCAACTTCATCAACCTGGGATTCGACATTTACGACGGCAATGATGAAGGCATCGCGCTGGATGCACTCAACATCATTGCCGAACTGGTGCTGTGCAAAATGCGCACGCTCCCTCCCAGAGTGGCGGGTGTGCTGATGCTGCAAGGCACCACTATCTGGACGATGAGCCAGCAGGTCCAGGCCCTCGGCGATTCGATCAAGGCCAACGACTACGAGGAGTCGGTGAAGAACTTCGGTTTTCTGCTGGTCGGTCTGCATTCGGCGCTGCATTGCGGCATATCGGCGGTGAAAGGGCTCCGGTCCGCGATACTGCGTTATCAACAGACCGTCAGCGAGCGCGCTGTTTCTGACCGCTCTGATCTGAACGAAACGGCCCGACACAGCGAGCACGGCGATGCCATCGAACGCGAAGCCGAGGGCGCACACCTCGCGCGGCGTCGCCTATCCACAAGCAGCTCCTATTGGCGGGTCTCGGAGGATGGGCAGATCTCCGAGCTGCCGACGGGCCGGAAGGTCACGAGCCTCGACTGGAATGGCAACGCGATGGTCGAAGGTGGCGCTCGGGCGGTACTGCTCGGTGGAATCAGCGAGAAGATCTACATGCTCAACGGCCATGCCTGCCGGACAGTCAGCGGACTGACAGGGCCGGAATTGCGACCTCTGCATGCGCTGGACCTCGAAGCAGGTCAATGGCGCAGGCACCCGCAGTCAACGGTCGACGCCCCGCAGCTTTCACGTTTTGCCCACACCGAGGATTTTCCGCTTGGCTTCAGCGGTCGCCCGGAGCGTTTTCTGGCTCCCACCAACACAGTCAGCTGGTATGACAACTGCGTGGCGGCGCTTGAAACAGCCTCCGTGCGGGTCATCGACGCAGATGGCAGGGTAAGCCAGCAGAGCATGGCGCTTGGTGTGATCGAGCACAAATACGTCACCGAGCGTAATGGTCATGTCGAAGTACTCGAACATGCGGGCACCGATGTTGAGACGACCGCCTTCATTCGCGCCGACGGCAGCCGCATGGAAGTCGCCAGGGTGTTGCCTGCCATACCGGCCTACAAGCCTGAAATTCAGGCACAGATTGTCGCGGCTCAAGGCATGTTCGTGACCGTCCGAATAAGCGACACGCTGCAAGGTCTGGTCGGCAGCAAGACCGTTGCGGGTGTTCTGGCGACGCTCAGTAATGGCAGCGGACAGGAACTGGTGATCGAAGCGGATCGCGGCGTTCACTATCGCGGCACGCTGCCCATCGAGCACTTCCTGGCGCTGGCGCCGGGCGAGACGTTACACGACCAGCAGCCTGTTGCCCTGAGCCTGCAGAAAATCAGCCCGCACGCCGATCCCAAACGAGCGTTGCCTCAGCTGTGGCACGACCAGTCGGATTATCGCAACGGCATCGCCCATGATGACTTTGCACTGGAGCTGTTCTATGGCGCGAAGGCGGCGAACGAAGCCTATGTGCGCAACCCTCAATGGGTCGCCAGGAACATCGATGCTGTGGCCAAAATCAAATCGCGGCTGCCCTCGTCCATTACCACAGTGGAAAATCCGTTTTATGTACTCGATACCCCTGAGGAACTGGCCATTCTTTTTGCTGCGCGCAACCAGGCGGCCTTGGCCAATACCTTGCTGGGCCATACCGTTGAATGGGGAGCGGCATCGAGATCCAGAGAGTTACGCCTGGGGGAAAATATCCTCAGACAGCTTCGTCTGAGCGAGCCGCTTCTGGCTGCTCAGGAAAACATTCCGCCGCTCGCCAGCGAGCGGAGCGCCTTCGTCAGTCAGCTTAAGGAGAAGCTGGCCCGCAACAACCTGATGATGGCAGAAGTCAGCCTGAAGTCAGGGGGAAAATCCTGGTTCGCCCATTCGCCTGCCAGGCGTCTCGGCATGCTGGCGGGGCATCTGCACGACGAGTTTTACCTGAGTCATGCGGGGTCGATCATCGATCATATCGAAGCCTGTTTTACCGACCCGTCGAGAATTGAACGTATCGCCGTGCTGTCCCTTGATGACGTCCCGGAAGCCGATGCGCGACGCATTTTTCTCTCCTCGCAGCGCGGCTATACCTATGAGTCGGTCACCAGTCTGGAGCAGCCGGACGAGCATACACATCTGAGCGGTGCGCAATTGCAACTGCACATCGATGACGCCCTTTATCCCGAGCGGACCCGAGGTGTGGGGATTGCCAGCGCGATTGTCGATCTGACCGGTGCAGAAGCGCTCAGCAGCGGGCCAAAGCGTGGCAGTTACTCGATTGAGGGACGTGACTACATCAAGCTGGATAACGGCAGGATCTACCGCGCCGACTGGGATGAGCGCAACGGGGTGTTTCTGCTGGTACCACCGCAAGGCAGGTCGCGCGCCGAGACCCTGGCACTGCCCTGGGTGCGTCACATCGGCGGACATGAGTTCACGCTGATCAACCGTCCAGCGCTCAAGGGCGGCAATCTCATCGATCAGATGATCTGCAGCATCCGCACCCGGCGGCCGGCCGGTCGTTTGGCAACTCACGAGTCCCATTCCGCTCATGACACAGCGAGCGGAACGCTTCAGGTTCACCACGAAGACCTGCACATCATGAGCGACGACGTTCTGGTACCCGGCAAGCTTAATGTGCCATCGAGCCTGTTCCACTCCATCGCAGCGGATCGTGACGGTTACGTGAGGCTGGAAGCCAGGGCAGCGGTGCCTGAAAGCTGCATCTCCAGCACCGAGTTCCTGGTATCGAAATATGCCGGAGGGCAAGTCGCGTTCGATTACAAGGGCGAGAGCCTGGGTGATCCGGCTCCAGTGGTGCCCAATGTCGAGGTCGTCGCCAGGCAGGATGGTCAGTTGGTGAGCCTGAATATCACGACAACAGCGCTCGATGACTGGATAAATGCACGCGGCCACTCTGACTATTTTGTCGGCGAGCAGTCATTTCCCGAGATCGGCGAAGGTATCGGTTTCATCGAGCGAGGAGGGCTGGAAGGCAGCCCGTCATCGGACTACCCGTTTCATTTCATGTTCGTGGCGGGGAAAGTACTGGACCGGAACGGGCAGATTACCGGCGTGCTGGCCTCGGACTTGTCCGAGCCTGCACGTGAGCCTGATCAAAATGGAGTTACGCCGCAATTGCCCGCCAGACGGAACTGGAATCTGGGTCTTTTCCCTTCGATCGACAGCATGCGCGGGGTGCCGGAACCTGATAGCAATGCCTATGTGCAGGAGCATTACTACTCGGTATTGGTGAGGCCCGTGCGGCAGTAGGGCACGTCTCCAGTGTTTTTCGTCCCGCAGGCGGAACAGCCTAGTAGTTCTGCTAGCTGGGCGGAAACAGAGACTCAGCCCAGACTTGCTGCCATGGGTGACTTCAAAGGAGTGAAACCATGGCTTCGTCCGGGCAATCCGCGCTCTGTGTCTACCGCTACGATCCATTGGATCGCCTGGCCGATTGCGCGCCTGCGGGGCAGAGCAGCACTCGCCTTTTTTATCAGAAGACACATCTGGCTACGCAGGTTCAGGGGCAGGTCCAGCACACGCTTATGCGCACGGATGAGCATGTGCTTGCTTGCCTGAGTACAGAAAATAATCAGCGCGACGGCGCGTTGTTGGCGACGGATCAACAGCAGTCAGTGATTGCCGCTCAGGGGTTGGAGTTTGCCTACACGCCTTACGGACATCGTCATCCTTCAGGGCCCGCGAGCCTGCCGGGCTTTACCGGCCAGCGAGTTGACCCGGTGACGGGGCACTATTTGCTGGGGAATGGGTATCGGACGTTTAACCCGGTGTTGATGAGGTTCAACAGCCCGGACAGTCTGAGCCCGTTTGGTGAGGGTGGGGTGAATGCGTATGGGTATTGTGGGGGGGATCCGGTTAACTGGGTTGACTGGACAGGAAACATACGCGCTTTGTTTACGGGGCTGTTAACGGCATTTAAAGTAATGAAGCCTTCTCGGCGTTTATCATCGGGCAACGTTACGGGTGCTTCTTGGCGGCCTCTTTCTGATGAAATAAACTCAGGACTAAGTGCGAGTGCGCCACAGTCAAGTCGCTCTGCAGCGGTGCGACAAGTCGAGTCACTGAGTGTGTCTGCAAAAAAATTGAATAAACAAGCAGGTCTTGACTCTAGAGAAGCTGCAAAAGAGTTTGAGGCCAATGATAAGCTTTATCGTGAGTATATCAACAAGGCTAAAAAGCTGAAAAATGATACGCGAGTTGGATTAAGTTTGTATGATGAGGATGATGTCGTTTATGAATATACACATGTTCAACGCTACATAAGAGAGCAGCGAAAACTGGCTAAGCCTATTCAGGACCTGTCGACACCACCCTCTTACAAACTCGCTCTTGAAATTGTTGATGATGACGCGTTGAGTTTGATAATTAAGCAGATTCGAGGGGCTAAATGACCCGCTTCGAATCTGCTAACGTAAGTAGCCAAGAAGCCGACGTTACGGTTGATGCTTACGCTGCACCAAACAACCCATGCGGATCAATCACAAACTTCTTCGGCACGCCCGAATCAAACTCGCCATAACCCCGCGGAGCCTCATCCAGACTGATCACCTCGACACCCACTATGTCGGCGATCTTGATGCGGTCCCACATGATCGCCTGCATCAGCTGGCGGTTGTATTTCATGACCGGGGTCTGGCCGGTGTGGAAGCTGTGTGATTTGGCCCAGCCCAGGCCGAAGCGAATGCTCAGGCTGCCCATTTTTGCGGCGGCGTCCACGGCTCCCGGGTCTTCGGTGACGTACAGGCCGGGGATGCCGATCTTGCCTGCGACGCGCACCACGCCCATCAACGAGTTGAGAACGGTGGCGGGTGCTTCGGCCTGAGCGCCAGCATGGCCGTGACCGCGTGCTTCGAAGCCTACGGCGTCGATGGCGCAATCCACTTCAGGCTCGCCGAGCAGGGCAGCGATCTGCTCGTGCAAAGGGGTGTCCTGGGACAGGTCGGCAATTTCGAAGCCCTGAGCCTTGGCATGAACCAGACGCGTCGGGTTGACGTCGCCGACGATCACCACGGCAGCGCCCAGCAAGCGTGCTGACGCCGCCGCAGCCAGGCCGACCGGGCCGGCGCCTGCAACATAAACCGTACTGCCAGGGCCAACCCCGGCAGTCACTGCGCCGTGGTAGCCGGTGGGCAGGATGTCGGACAGGCAGGTCAGGTCGCGGATTTTCTCCATCGCCGCGTCGCGGTCCGGGAGTTTGAGCAGGTTGAAGTCCGCGTAAGGCACCAGCACGTATTCAGCCTGGCCACCAACCCAGTCGCCCATGTCGACATAACCATAGGCACCACCGGGACGCGCCGGGTTGACCGTCAGGCAGACGCCGGTGTTCTGTTCCTTACAACTGCGGCAGCGGCCGCACGCCACGTTGAATGGCACAGAAACCAGATCACCGACTTTCAGATGCTCCACGTCGCGACCGGCTTCCAGCACCTCTCCGGTGATTTCATGACCGAGCACCAGCCCGGTCTGCGCCGTGGTACGGCCGCGTACCATGTGCTGGTCCGAGCCGCAGATATTGGTGGAGACCACGCGCAGGATCACGCCGTGTTCGATGCGCTTGCCGCGTGGGTCTTCCATTTTCGGGAAAGGAATTGATTGCACTTCGACCTTGCCAGCGCCGAGATACACTACACCGCGATTACCAGACATACATGTCACCTCGCTTTTATTGTGGTGGAGCAGAGAGAAGCCGTTGCAGCTATAAAACCACCGTCCTGTTGGCGTTGAGAAACACCCGCCGTTCGATGTGATAACCGACCGCACGGGCCAGTGTCAGTCCTTCGATGTCCCGACCCTTGGCGATCAGGTCTTCGGGATAGTGGCTGTGATCGACCACTTCCACGCCCTGGGCAATGATCGGACCTTCGTCCAGATCGTTGTTGATGTAATGCGCCGTGGCTCCGACCAGTTTTACCCCCTTGTTGTAAGCCTGATGGTAGGGCTTGGCACCTTTGAAACCGGGCAGCAACGAGTGGTGGATATTGATCGCCTTGCCGTCCAGCTTGCGACACAGGTCCGGAGACAGGACCTGCATGTAGCGGGCAAGAATCACCAGTTCTGCACCAGACTCTTCAATGACCTGCCAGACTTTGGCTTCCTGCGCGGGCTTGTCGTTCGGGTCCAGTGGGAAATGGTAGTACGGAATGCCGTGCCAGCCAGCCAATGGCTCAAGATCAGGGTGATTGGACACCACCGCGACCACGTCCATGGACAGTTGATTGATACGCTGGCGGTAGAGCAGGTCATTGAGGCAGTGATCGGCTTTCGAGACCATGATCACTACTTTTGGCCGGTAGTTGGGCGCCGTGAGTTCGAAGATCATGCCGAACGTTTCACCGCGCGCGCTCAGCCCGGCCCTGAACGCCTGCTCGTCGAAAGCCTCGGGCTGACGAAATTCCACACGGATGAAGAAGCGTCCCGAGAGACGGTCATCGAAGGAGTGATGTTCTGTGACGTAGCAACCCTGCTCGAACAGAAAGCGCGTCACTGCGTCTACCGTACCCAGCATGCTGGGGCAGTCGGCGGTCAAAATCCATGTGTCGGGCGCGCGGCTCATTGAATCAATGCTCCAGAGTATTTGTTATCCGCAAATATGACTGACAGTGCCAGCCTGTAGGCTTGGGCAGGACGCTGAGCGTCCGGAACTGCGTTCCCACGCGGAGCGTGGGAACGATAATCCAAGAGTCTTCATTGAGACCGACGCTACGGTTTCAGCCCCGGTTCCCGGCGCTTCACGTCTGAATGCTCAGCCCGTACTCGGCACTCGCATCCTGCAACCACAGCCACCAGTAATCCGAGAAGCTGCGGCGGACCAGCAGCTCCCAGGTGTCTTCACCGGTCCGGCGGATCACCAGTTGCGACTTGGCGAACACGGTGCCGACTGCCTTGCCCACCGGGAAGTTGTCCGGGTGCACGTCGTAGCTGGTGGACTTCATCAGTACCTGGCGCACCTTCGGCCCGCTCAGTTCGAGAATCGATTGCCCGCCGCTGACATTGACGATGGCGATGTGTTGCCCGCTCAGTTCGTCACGCAACTTCTGTTCTGCCGCGAACTCGTCGCCGCTCGGCACGATCAGCAGCCACTCATCCGGGCCAAGCCATTGCAGCGAGCTTTCGCCACTGATGACCAGCATCAGTGCGGCGGGCAGCTCCATGCCCAGCGCCTTGTGTACGCCTGTGGCGAAGGCCGGATCGTGGGCATTGCCACGAATCGTCAGATGGCCCAGCAGCTTTTTCTCGCGCAGGAAAACCCCCGGGCTGGCGCGCCCCTTGCCAATCAGGCTGTCGAGGTTTGCGTGGAACAGCGGCGACTCGGCTTTGACGTCGGTGGTCGGGCGCTGCTGGTAAACGTTGGCTGTGCTCATGATTCACCTGCTTGAATTCTGTGTGCTGCGGATGATCGGCTCACCGTGGACTACTCGACGTTCTGCCGCTCGCCTTTCGGATCGAAGAACACCGAAGAAACGATCTCGGCTTCGATCACGCTGCCATCGGCCAGAGGCGCGAAGACCCGCTCTCCCATGCGCGCCAGACCGCCTTTGACCACGCCCATCGCGAACGAATAGCCCAGCGAGTTGTGCGCGTAACTGGAGGTCACGTGGCCGACCATGCTCATCGGGATCGTCTGTTTGGTGTCGAACACCAGTTGCGCACCTTCCGGCAACCATTTGGCAGGGTCCACCGGCTTGAGGCCGACCAGTTGCTTGCGCTGTTCACGCACGCAGTCTTCGCGATTCATGCCGCGCCAGCCGATCCAGGAGAACGGCTTGGTACGACCGACACACCAACCCATGTTCAGGTCGTCGGGCGTCATCGAGCCGTCGGTGTCCTGACCGACGATGATGAAACCCTTCTCTGCGCGCAGTACGTGCATGGTCTCGGTGCCGTAAGGCGTCAGGTTGTACTGCTTGCCTGCCTCGGCGATCTTTTCCAGAACGCCCATGGCGTAGTCGGCCTGAATGTTGACCTCGTAGGACAGCTCACCGGTAAACGAGATACGGAATACGCGAGCTGGCACACCGGCGACCAGACCTTCCTTCCAGGTCATGAACGGGAAGGCTTCACGGCCCAGATCGATATCGGTGACTTCGCTGAGCAGCTTGCGGCTGTTGGGGCCGGACAGCGTCAGAGTCGCCCAGTGATCGGTCACTGAGGTGAAATACACTTTCAGGTCCGGCCATTCGGTCTGCTGATAGATTTCCAGCCATTGCAGGACGCGCGCTGCGCCGCCCGTGGTGGTGGTCATCAGGAAGTGGTTGTCAGCGAGACAGGCAGTGACCCCGTCATCGAAGACCATGCCGTCTTCCTTGCACATCAGGCCGTAGCGCGCCTTGCCCACGTCCAGCTTGGTCCAGGCGTTGGTGTAGATGCGGTTGAGAAACTCGCGTGCATCCGGGCCTTGAATATCGATCTTGCCCAGCGTCGAAGCGTCCAGCAGGCCGACGCTGTCGCGCACCGCCTTGCATTCGCGAGCGACGGCTGCGGGCAGGTCTTCGCCGTTCTTCGGGAAGTACCACGGCCGTTTCCACTGGCCGACATCCTCGAACTCGGCACCGTTTTTGACATGCCAGGCGTGCAGCGCAGTGAAACGCACGGGTTCGAAGATGTGTTTGCAATGACGCCCGGCTATCGCGCCGAAGGTCACCGGCGTGTAGTTGGGGCGGAACATGGTGGTGCCCATTTCCGGGATCGACACGTTCAGCGAACGCGCGGCGATGGCCAGACCGTTGACGTTGCCCAGCTTGCCCTGATCGGTGCCGAAACCCAGCGCGGTGTAGCGCTTGACGTGCTCAACCGACTCGAACCCCTCGCGGGTCGCCAGTTCGATGGCCGCTGCGGTCACATCATTCTGCAGGTCGACGAATTGCTTGGGTGCCCGAGCGGTGCCTTTCTCATGCGGCACCTGAAACAGCGCCAGCGTCGGCTCTTCCGCACGGCTGAGGGCTTTGGGCATCACGCCTTCGACCACCTTGAAGCCCGCTTCACTGGCAGCGCGCACGCCGCCTTCGAAACCATCGGCCAGACTGTCAGCCAGACTGTAGACACCGTTGACGCCGCCTACGCAGATACGTTTCTGCGGTGCTTCGCCCGGCACGAAGCCGAGGATGTCCTCGCGCCAGACCGGCTTGCCGCCCAGGTGCGAGGCCAGGTGCACGATCGGGCTGTAACCGCCTGAGCTGGCAACCACGTCGCATTCAAGCCATTCGCCAGGGCTGGTCACGCTGTGCGTCTTGACGTCGATGGCGGCAACGCGGGCAGCCGTCACACGCTTGCTGCCACGGGCCTCGATGACCGCGCTGCCGGTCAGGATGCGAATGCCTTTGGCCCTCGCTTCTTCAACCAGCGGGCCGCGCGGGTTATGCCGTGCATCGGCAATCGCGACCATGTGCAGACTGGCGTCGATCCAGTCCAGAGCGACGCGATAGGCGTGATCGTTGTTGGTGGAAAGCACCAGTTTCTTGCCCGGCGCCACGCCATAACGACGAACGTAAGTCGATACGGCGCCGGCCAGCATGTTGCCGGGCACATCGTTGTTGCCGTAGACCAGCGGACGCTCGTGAGTACCGGCGGCCAGCACCACACGCTTGGCACGTACCCGGTGCATGCGCTGGCGAACCATGCCGATCGGCGCGCGATCACCCAGGTGGTCGGTAAGGCGCTCATGAATGGTCAGGAAGTTGTGATCGTGGTAACCATTGACCGTGGCACGCGGCAGCAGGGTGACGTTGGGCAGGCTTTTCAGCTCGGCGACGACTGTAGACACCCACTCGGCGGCGGGTTTGCCGTCGAGGCTTTCACGGCTGTCGAGCAGGCTGCCGCCGAACTCTTCCTGTTCATCGGCAATGATCACTCGGGCACCGCTGCGACCTGCTGCCAGCGCGGCAGCCAGACCAGCCGGGCCTGCGCCGACGATCAACACGTCGCAGTGCTGGTTCATCGCATCGTAGCTGTCCGGGTCGTTTTCGGTCGGCGAGCGACCCAGGCCTGCAGCCTTGCGGATGTACTTTTCGTAAGTCATCCAGAACGATTGCGGGTACATGAAGGTTTTGTAGTAGAAACCCGGCGGCATCAGTTTGCCGCCGACCTTGCCCAGAATGCCCATGACATCGGTATTCACGCTCGGCCAGCCGTTGGTGCTGGTCGCGACCAGTCCGGCATAGAGCGCCTGTTGCGTGGCACGCACGTTGGGGATCTGCGTCGCTTCGGTCGCGCCGATCTGCAGCACGGCATTGGGTTCTTCCGAACCCGCTGCGAAGATGCCGCGCGGGCGGGAGTATTTGAAGCTGCGGCCGATGATATCGACGCCGTTGGCCAGCAGGGCAGAGGCCAGCGAGTCGCCTTCAAAGCCCTGGTAGGTCTGGCCGTTGAAAGTAAAGTTGAGCACCTTGCTGCGGTTGATGCGGCCGCCGTTGGGCAGGCGATGGGTCTGGCTCATACCTTTTCTCCCTGATCCGTGAACTGCGGCCTGGTACCGATCGGATAGGTCTCGAGAATCTCGTAGGTCACGGTATTGCGCGTCATGTTGAAATACTGGCGGCAACCGGCGGCGTGTATCCACAGTTCGTGATGCAGGCCGCGCGGGTTATCGCGAAAGAACATGTAATCGCCCCATTGCTCATCGGTGCAGGCACCGGGGTCCAGCGGGCGCGGGATATGCGCCTGACCGGACGGGTGGAATTCCTCTTCGGAGCGCAGTTCGCCACAGTGAGGACAGAAGATATGCAGCATGGTCGGGTTCTCCTGTTAGTGGGCTACGGCTGCAGCGCCGTGTTCGTCGATGAGTGCGCCGTTGTGGAAACGGTCGATGGAGAACGGCTTGGCCAGCGGGTGCATCTCGCCCTTGGCCAGGCTGGCGGCAAATACGTTGCCCGAGCCCGGCGTAGCCTTGAAGCCGCCTGTGCCCCAGCCGCAGTTGAAGAACATGTTCGGCACCGGGGTCTTGGAAATGATCGGGCAGGCGTCCGGCGTGGTGTCGACGATGCCGCCCCATTGACGGTTCATGCGCACGCGGGACAGTACCGGGAACATCTCGACGATGGCCTGGATGGTGTGTTCGATCACCGGGTACGAGCCGCGCTGGCCGTAGCCGACCCAACTGTCGATGCCGGCACCGATCACCAGGTCGCCCTTGTCGGACTGGCTGATGTAGCCGTGTACCGCGTTGGACATGATGACGCTGTCGATAATCGGCTTGATCGGCTCGGAGACCAGTGCCTGCAACGGATGCGATTCGATGGGCAGACGGAAGCCTGCCAGCTTGGCCATGTGCCCGGAGTTGCCGGCGGTTACCACGCCGACCCGTTTGGCACCGATGAAACCCTTGTTGGTTTCCACTCCGATGCACACGCCGTTTTCCTTGCGAAAGCCGATGACTTCGGTCTGCTGAATCAGGTCAACGCCCAGCGCGTCGGCCGCACGGGCGAAGCCCCAGGCCACCGCATCGTGACGGGCGACGCCACCACGGCGCTGAACCGTTGCGCCAATGATCGGATAGCGGGTGTTTTTCGAGCAGTCCAGGTACGGGATTTCCTCGGCGACCTGCTGGCCGTTGAGCAATTCGCCGTCCACGCCGTTAAGCCGGTTGGCGCTGACGCGGCGCTCGGAGTCGCGCATGTCCTGCAGGGTGTGGCACAGGTTGTAGACGCCGCGCTGGGAGAACATGACGTTGTAGTTCAGGTCCTGGGACAGGCCTTCCCACAATTTCATCGCATGTTCATACAGGTGGGCAGACTCGTCCCACAGGTAATTGGAGCGCACGATGGTCGTGTTGCGAGCCGTGTTGCCGCCGCCCAGCCAGCCTTTCTCGACCACGGCCACGTTGGTGATGCCGTGCTCCTTGGCCAGATAGTAGGCCGTCGCCAGACCGTGCCCGCCGCCGCCGACAATGACCACGTCGTAGACCTTTTTCGGGGTCGGCGTGCGCCACATGCGCTGCCAGTTTTCATGGTGGCTGAGGGAATGCTTGAGAAGGCCGAAGCCTGAGTAATGCTGCATGTGAGGCTACTCCTGACTCAGCGATAAACCGGAAAATCGGCGCACAGGGCGGCGACCTGGCTGGCAACGTCAGCCTCGACATCGGCATCACCGAGGTTGTCGAGGATGTCGCAGATCCAGCCTGCCAGCTCGATGCACTGGGTCACCTTGAAGCCGCGCGTGGTCACGGCCGGTGTGCCGATGCGCAGGCCGGACGTCACGAACGGCGACTGCGGGTCGTTGGGCACCGAGTTCTTGTTGACGGTAATGTGCGCACGCCCCAGCGCCGCATCTGCGTCCTTGCCGGTCAGGCCCTGACGGATCAGGCTGACCAGAAACAGATGGTTGTCGGTGCCGCCGGAGACCACGTCGAAGCCCCGATCGATGAACACCTGCGCCATCGCTTGTGCGTTGTCGATGACCTGCTGTTGATAGGCCTTGAAGGCGGGCTCCATGGCTTCCTTGAAACATACCGCCTTGGCGGCAATGACGTGCATCAGCGGGCCGCCCTGGCCACCGGGGAAGACGGCGGAATTGAATTTCTTTTCCAGCTCCTCGTTGGCCCTGGCCAGGATCAGGCCGCCGCGTGGGCCGCGCAGGGTCTTGTGGGTCGTGGTGGTGACCACGTCTGCGTAGGGCAGCGGATTCGGATAAAGACCGGCGGCAACCAGACCGGCAACGTGCGCCATGTCGACGAACAGGTAGGCGCCCACCTTGTCGGCGATTGCGCGGAAGCGCGGGAAGTCCAGGGTCTTGGAGTAGGCCGAAAAGCCGGCAATGATCATTTTCGGCTGGCATTCGACGGCAATGCGCTCGACTTCGTCGTAATCGATCAGCCCGGTCGCGGTGTCGATGCCGTACTGCACGGCGTTATAGAGTTTGCCCGAGAAGCTGACCTTGGCGCCGTGGGTCAGGTGACCGCCGTGCGCCAGGCTCATGCCCAACACGGTATCGCCGGCCTGGAGCAGCGCCAGGTAGACCGCTGCGTTGGCCTGACTGCCGGAGTGCGGCTGAACGTTGGCGTAGTCGGCACCAAACAGTTGTTTGGCGCGTTCGATGGCCAGTTGCTCGACCTTGTCGACGTGCTCGCAACCGCCGTAGTAACGCTTGCCGGGATAGCCCTCTGCGTACTTGTTGGTCAGGCCGCTGCCCTGCGCCTGCATCACGCGTTTGCTGGTGTAGTTCTCCGAGGCGATCAGCTCGATATGGTCTTCCTGACGCTGCTCCTCGGCGTTCATCGCCGACAGCAGTGCATCGTCATAACCCTGAATCTGGTCTTGCTTGCTGAACATCGCGGATCTCCCAGCGGCGGCGCGGCGCCTGACTTGTCGTTCGGGCTGACAGAGCCCTCTGAGAGCGATGGTAGGGCCGGACCGAAGACGCCAAATGCCTATGGACGCCACACAAAGGTGCGTTTACGACATGGCGGCGGAGGGAGCAGAAATAGCGGAAGGGAGTTACCCGTGACAACGCTGCAGACGAAAAAAGCCCGCTCCCGGCTGGATGAGTCCAGCGCGGTTGAGCGGGCTTGTCGGTTTCAGGCCTTGTCAGCCGTGGTTTTTGCCCAGCAATGCGTGATACAGCTCGGTATCACCCAGAATGCCGACCACTTTATTGCCGTCCTGCAGGACCAGCTTGTTGCCGGTCTGGTAGCGGATCTGCAGCGCGTCGCGCATGCCAATGTTGGAATGCACAAGCGTAGGGCGTCGATCCAGGGTGGCGACGTCCTGACCGGGGGCCCAGTTCTGCAGATCGAGGGCCGTGGCACCTTGCCGCGCGCCTTTGATCACGTTGCCTTCGGCCAGATCGAGCCATGAGTCGCCGCTCGGGTCCAGGCACACCGAACCGTTGACGTGGGTGCACTCGTCGACGGTGCGCATCAGACTGCGACCGCACAGCACGTTCAATGGGTTGGTATGTGCAACGAAGGTGCGCACGTATTCGTCTGCCGGATTGAGCACAATCTGCTCTGGCACGCTGTATTGCACGAGGCGGCCGTCTTTCATGATGGCGATCCGGCTGCCGAGCTTCAGTGCTTCATCCAGATCGTGGCTGACGAACACAATGGTTTTGCTCAGCTTGGTTTGCAGGGCGAGCAGTTCGTCCTGCAACCCCTGGCGGATCAGCGGGTCGAGCGCCGAGAACGGCTCGTCCATCAGCAGGATGTCGGCATCCATCGCCAAGGCCCGCGCCAGGCCCACTCGCTGCTGCATGCCGCCGGACAGCTCGTCGGGCTTCTTGTTGCGCCACTGGGTCAGGCCCACCAGCTCGAGTTTTTCATCCACCAGCTTGCGCCGTTCCTTTTCGGGGCGACCCTGCATTTCGAGGCCAAAGCTGATGTTTTCGCGCACCGTGAGCCAGGGCATCAGGGCGAATTTCTGGAAGACCATGGCAATGCGCTTGGTGCGCATCATTTTCAGTTCGGCCGCGCTGCAGTTGGCGATGTTGATCTGTGAGCCTTCATGCTCGACGAACAGCGAGCCACGGCTGACGGTATTGAGACCGTTGATACAGCGCAACAGGCTGGATTTGCCGGAGCCCGACAGGCCCATCAGCACGCAGATTTCGCCCTTCTCGATATCCAGACTGGCGTTCTCGACGCCGACGATCTGTCCGGTTTTCTTGAGGATCTGGTCACGCGTGAGGCCTTCGTCGAGCAGCTTGAGGGCCTCACGCGGGTCCTTGGAGAAGATGACGTCTACCTTGTCGAATTTGATGATACTCATGCGTCGGACCCTACCTTGGCTTCGGGTTGTTTGCAGATGCGGTCGAGCATGATGGCCAGCAATACGATTGCCAGACCGGCTTCGAAACCGAGCGCGATGTCGGCTGTGTTCAGCGCGTTGACCACTGGCTTGCCCAGGCCGTCGGCGCCGACCAGGGCCGCGATGACCACCATCGACAATGACAGCATGATGCATTGGGTAATCCCGGCTGCAATGCTGGGCATCGCGTAGGGCAGTTCAATGCGTGTCAGCAACTGGCGGCGTGATGAGCCGAAGGCCTTGCCGGCATCCAGCAACTCCTGAGGTACATCACGGATACCCAGGTAAGTCAGGCGAATCGGCGCGGCAATGGCGAAAACCACTGTCGAGATCAGACCGGGTACCACGCCCAGACCGAACAGCGTGAGTGTCGGAATCAGATAGACGAAGGTGGGCACGGTCTGCATCAGGTCGAGCAACGGCCGGATGATGGTGTAGAACAGCGGTTTGTGCGCGGCAATGATGCCCAGCGGCACGCCGATGACGACACACACCAGTGTGGCGAAGAGCACCTGTGCCAGGGTTTCCATGGTCTCCTGCCAGTAATGCAGGTTGAGGATCAGCAGAAACGAAAGGATGACGAAAACCGTCAGGCCCCACTTGCGCTGGATGAAGTGCGCGAGGGCGGCGATAAGGCCGATCAGTACGAATGGATTGAACCAGGTCAGCGCGAAAGTGAACCCGTGGATCATCATTTCCAGTGTCGAGGCTATCGCGTCGAAGTAATCGGCGCCGTTGGCCGTCAACCAATCGACAAATGCGGCGATGTACTCGCCCAGAGGGATTTTATGGTCAGTCAGCATGATTTCGGGTGTCCGCTTGCGGAAGGTGAAGAGGGCAGCAGGCGGGTCAGCCCCGCCTGCTGTCGGCTTACTGGGTCAACTTGGCTTTGGCTGCCTCCAGGCCTGGCTTGCCATCGACGGTGGTCACGCCTGCGAGCCAGGTGTCGAGTACTTGCGGGTTTTTCTTGATCCACGCCTTGGCGGCGGCATCAGGCTTCATTTTGTCGTCCAGCACATTGCCCATCAGGCTGCTTTCCATGTCCAGCGTGAAGGACAGATTCTTGAGCAGCTGACCTACGTTGCTGCACTCCTGACTGTAGCCTTTGCGGGTGTTGGTGTAGATGGTCGCCTGGCCATAGTTGGGGCCGAAGAAGTCATCACCGCCGGTCAGATATTTCATCTTGAAGCGAGTGTTCATCGGATGCGGTTCCCAGCCGAGGAACACCACATCGTTCTTGCGTTTCACGGCGCGGTCGACCTGCGAAAGCATTGCGGCTTCGCTGGATTCAACAACCTTGAAGCCTGCATCTTTCAGGCCGAAGGCGTTCTTGTCGATCATGCTCTGGATCAGGCGATTGCCGTCGTTGCCAGGCTCGATCCCGTAGATCTTGCCGCCCAGTTCCTTCTTGAATTTGGCGATGTCGGCGAAGTCATGCAGGCCTTTGTTATAGAGCGCTTCCGGGACAGCCAGGGTGTACTTGGCGTTCTCCAGATTGGCACGCACGGTTTCGACGGTCCCTGCTTCGCGATAGGGCTTGATGTCGTTTTCCATGGTCGGCATCCAGTTGCCGAGGAACACGTCCATGTTCTTCCCGTCAGCCAGCGACTTGTAGGTCACCGGTACGGAAATCATGGTGGTCTTGGTCTTGTAACCCAGTGACTCGAGTACGGCGCTGGTTACCGCAGTAGTGACGGTAATGTCAGTCCAGCCTACGTCGGAGAAGTTGACCGTATGACAGGCCTCTGGCTCGGCTGCCTGAGCGAGCACCGGCATACAGAGCGTGGCGGCCAACAGCAACGATTTGGAACCTTTCATGGGTGGACTCCTGTGAGTTTCTTCTGGTCATCAGCAGGTGAACGCTGACGCGGCTTATGGGTTGGCGAGGCTTTTCGCGAAGCTCCATCACTGCGCCGGGCGATCGAGTCGGAACCGATCATGTAACAGGGAAAATCAAACGCCTACAGGGGGCGTCGTATCCAGTGCAGGAGGCGTCGTATCCAGTGCGCGCAAGGTCGCTTACAGATTCGTTGCATCGTACGCACGCCCGGTTGCAGTGTCGGAACTGCGAAAAAACGGCCAGTACGTTACACAGTCGCTGCGCAGTTCGGCAGCGGTCGGTTGGCAGGTCGGTGCCTGCGCGAACGCGGTCTTTTGGAGGGGGGTAACGCCGACAAGTTCATTATCGGGTCAGATCCGGCAGTGGTCATGCCCGGTCGCATGCCATTTTTGGCGGCTGCGCGCTTTTCGATCACGCGCCCTGCAGGCCGCCACTTTTTAGCGCGAACGCCTGCCCTCGGCAGGGTTTTATCGGGATGTGCCTTGAGTAGCACTTGGCGTGCGAAGGCCCCTTGGTCGTTTCCGCCAAGTGCTACCGAACTGCTCATCGAACTGCGCCTGCGGCGGCCTTGGCGTCGCTGACAGGTACGTGGGTCGCAGCCGGTTAGACGCTTCGCGACGTCGTTTTCAGGTGTTCTTGAATGAGCGATCAATTTCCGGCATGGGATTTGCGATGTCATCACCAGGCCCTGCAATGACGAGGGCTACAAGAAGAGCCTGTTCTGGGGCCAACCATTGCCATATGAGAGGAGATAGTGTGATGACATCGTTCAATCAAGGGACTCAACCCCAGAACCGCGCGCCACAGTCCATCGGCTTTCTGCTGCTGGATAACTTCACCCTGATCTCCCTCGCATCGGCGGTAGAACCCCTTCGCATGGCCAATCAGTTGTCGGGCCGCGAGCTGTATCGCTGGACCACGTTGAGTGTCGACGGCGGACAGGTCTGGGCCAGCGATGGTCTGCAGATCACGCCGGATGCGGCAATGCACAAGGCTCCTTTGCTCGACACGGTTATCGTCTGCGGCGGTGTCGGTATTCAACGCTCCGTCACGCGTGAACACGTCAGTTGGCTACAGAGCCAGGCACGTCAGTCGCGTCGTCTGGGCGCGGTGTGCACCGGCAGTTGGGCGCTGGCGTGCGCGGGCCTGCTGGATGGTTTCGAGTGCAGCGTGCATTGGGAATGTCTGGCTTCGATGCAGGAAGCCTTTCCACGGGTGTCGATGAGCACCCGGCTGTTCACGCTGGACCGCAACCGTTTCACCAGCTCGGGCGGCACCGCACCACTGGACATGATGCTGCACCTGATCAGTCGTGATCATGGGCGCGAGTTGTCGGCAGCCATTTCCGAGATGTTCGTCTACGAGCGCATTCGCAACGAACAGGACCATCAGCGCGTGCCGCTCAAGCACATGCTCGGTACCAATCAGCCGAAGCTGCAGGAAATCGTGGCGCTGATGGAAGCCAATCTCGAGGAGCCGATCGATCTTGACGAACTGGCTGTGTATGTCGCCGTTTCACGCAGGCAGCTGGAGCGGTTGTTCCAGAAATACCTGCATTGTTCGCCTTCGCGCTACTACCTGAAACTGCGCCTGATTCGCGCCCGACAACTGCTCAAGCAGACCCCGATGTCGATCATCGAAGTGGCGTCGGTGTGCGGCTTCGTGTCGACGCCACACTTCTCCAAATGCTACCGCGAATACTTCGGCATCCCGCCACGTGACGAGCGCGTAGGGTCCAACACCGCACAGCAGGTTGCCATGATGCCAATCCCGCAGGCCTTGGTGCTCGCCCCGTTGTCCGGGCCGATGTCGGCCTTGAGTCAGGCGCGTAATGAGTCGACGTTTGCGAGTGTGAGGCTTTAACCGCCCTGCTTCGCAAGAGGACGCAGAGCGTCCAGAAAGGCATGCGACGCAGAGCGCCGCACGATCGTCGAGAGCATCGTTCCGCACGCTCCAGCGTGGGAATGCGGTTCCCGACGCTCTGCGTCGCAAGAGGACGCGAGCGTCCAGAAAGGCGTGCCAACACGGAGCATTGGCACGAGAGTCAGGTACCTCTGCCTGCAATCAAAGCGCGAAGCGCGCCACCATGCCGTTGAGGTCGATTGCCAGGCGTGACAGCTCGGTGCTGGCTGCGCTGGTCTGGTTGGCGCCGTTGGTGGATTGTGCCGAGAGGTCGCGGATGTTGACCAGGTTGCGGTCCACTTCGCGGGCGACCTGTGCCTGTTCTTCGGCGGCGCTGGCGATGACCATGTTGCGTTCGTTGATTTCCTCCACGGCGCTGTTGATGGTGTTCAATGCCTGGCCCGCGCCCTTGGCAATGTTCAGGGTCGATTCGGCGCGTTCGGTGCTGTTGCGCATCGAGCTGACGGCCTGTTCCGTGCCGGTCTGAATGCTGCTGATCATGCGTTCGATTTCGCTGGTCGATTGCTGGGTGCGATGGGCCAAGGCACGGACTTCGTCGGCGACGACGGCAAAGCCACGTCCTGCTTCACCGGCGCGCGCGGCTTCGATGGCGGCGTTCAATGCCAGCAGGTTGGTCTGGTCGGCCAGGCCGCGAATCACGTCGAGCACCTTGCCGATATCGCGCGATTCATTGGCCAGGCTGATGATCAGCTCGGCAGTGCCTTGCACGTCGCCACTCATGCGTTCGATGGCGCTGACGGTTTCCTGAACCAGGTCGCGGCCATCGCCCGCAGAGGTGGCCGCGCTGCGCGAGGCCTGCGAGGTGCTGGTGGCGTTGCGCGCAACTTCTTCCACGGCACTGGTCATCTGGTTGACCGCAGTGGCTGCCTGTTCTATTTCATCATTTTGCTGCACCAGCCCGCGTGCGCTTTCGTCAGTGACAGCATTCAGCTCTTCGGCTGCCGAGGCCAGTTGCGTGGCCGAGCCGGAAATACCCTGCAAGGTATCGCGCAGCTTGTCCTGCATGGTTTTCATGGCCAGCAGCAGACGACCGGCTTCATCGGTGCCATCGATACTGATCGGCCGGGTCAGATTGCCTTGCGCGATGGTCTCTGCTGCAAGCAGTGCGGTGGCAATCGGTGTGGTAATGCTCTTGATCAGCATCCAGGCAAACACGAGGGTCAGCAGTGTGGCGGCGATCAGCAGTCCGATCACCATATTGAATGCCGAGTCGTACTCGCTGGAGGCCTGTTCCTTGACCTCATTCAACTGCGCCGTATTGATCTCCACCAGTTTGCGCAGCACAACGTTCATCTGGTCGGAGTTGCTGACCATTTCGTTGTTGAGCAACTCCTGCAACTGGTCGATGTTGTTCGCACGGCTCAGCGTCTTCAGACGATCCTCAAGCTGGCGATACTGCCCCAGCAACTGCACGTACTGGCTATAGAGGTTGCGCTCTTCGGGCGCGCTGATCAGCTTTTCGTAAACGGTCTGAGCGTCAGTGATCTGCTTGTTGCGCATCGCCATCAGTTCGATGGTTTTCTGCTGGGTTTCCGGATCGCGATTGACCAGCAATCGATAGGACAATACCCGCAGACGAATACTGACTTCAGCGAAGCGATCGAGGCTCTTGATGCTGGGCACGTTGCTGTCGGCCAGCACCTCGGTGGCGCCGCGGATCTTGCTCATCTGTGACAGTGCAAAGACGCCCAGAATCAGCATGAGGGTGCCGATCATGGCAAATCCAAGAAACGCTCGGGGCGCGATGTTCATATTTCGCAGGGACATGGAAAGCTTCCAGGGTCATTTACGCGTTCCATGCGATTTAGAGACGGGGATAAAGCCGTGAGTGGGGTGCCTATCGGACGTGCGACTGAAGTCTTGAGTTAATAGGCACGTATCGCCTGTGACTTAATCGTGACGAATTCTTCATTTCTCTCGCGGATCGGGCGCAACCCCTTGAAAAGACGGGGCGGGGGCTTTTTCTGCGATGGCAGTCTGCCCATTGGCTGCGCGCATTTGTCGCAGTTTCAGGCAGTCTGACGAACAGCAGGAACCGGATACCGAATACGCAGTCACAAGCCCCCTACGCGTCTACGTTATCGACATGTCGATGTCATGACAGAGCGGTATCGAAGCCTGAGCGCTGGTATGCGCAGCGACTTTTCTTTATCGTACGCGCCCGTTGAAATTTGCTCGAGAAATCAAAATGTTGGAAGCCTCCCTTAGCCAATTGGAACAACTTGTCGGCGATCTGGTGCAGCAGAACCAGGCCCTTCAGGAAACAAATGCACAGCTCGGTGCCGAGCTGGCAAAAGCCAAGGACGAGAACGAGAACTTGCAACTGAGTCTGATGGAGCAGGAAGAGAAGCATGGCAGCACTGCCGCGCGCATCCAGGCACTGGTTGATCGCGCGACCAGCGCAAGTGCTGTCGGCGCATGAACGTCGATGGCAGCGGTGTAACCGTCCTCACTATTCTGGGCAATGAGTACTCGGTCAAGGCGCCGGCTGGCGAAGACCTGACGCTCATGAAGGCCGCCGCGATGCTTAATGCGTCGCTGGCCGACACCAAGCGCAAATACCCGACGTTGATCGGTGACCGTCTGCTGGTCCTTGCTGCGCTGAACCTTTGTTCGCAGCAGATCGAGCTTGAGCAATTGCACAAGGTCGAGCTCAAGCGCTACCGGGAGCAGGTCGAAGCGACGGTGGATGTGATCGCCAAGACCATCGCCCCGAACTGAATGTGAGGCGCTGACGCAGTCGCAGTCAGAAAGAATGTGACTGTCTGCGTCTGCGCCATTGCCCGAGTGCTTCCTCCAGCCGCAAGGGGCTGTCGATCTGCTGGCGACGGGCATGGCTGAACAGGATCAGCGCCAGTTCTGCGGTGACCAGCGCATCGGCGCTGGCGTGGTGACGCTCTTCGGCGTGCAGACCAAAGAAACGGGTCCAGTCATCCAGCCCGGCATGACGCAGGTTGGCGTGCTCGCAGAGCATCGGAGCTATTTCGGCAGCGTCGAAAAACGGATGCTGCAAGCGATAGCCCAGGCTTTCTTTCAAGGCACGCGACAGCATGTGCTGATCGAATGGCGCGTGAAAGCCGAGGATCGGGCTGTCACCGACGAACTCCATGAAGTCCAGCAAAGCCTCGACCGGCTCACTGCCTGCGGCAATCGCACTGGGCGCCAGCCCATGAATCAGAACGGCGGGGCTGATCTTTTGGTCGACGCGCAACAGCGTGCGCTCGAACTGCTGGCCCAGATCGATGGCGCCGTCTTCAATCACCACCGCACCCATGGACAGCACCTGATCACGGTTCATGTTCAGGCCGCTGGTTTCCAGATCCAGCACGACCCAGCGCTGTTCACGCAGCGGTGTGCCGCTGAGGTTCGCGCACACCGGCAGTCGTTCGAGGCGCTCCAGTTGATGTGCATGCAAAGGCGTCTTTTTCGGCCGTGGCTTGAGCCATTCGAACAGATTCATAGTTGATAACGCAGGGTCAGGCTGGTTTGCAATCGCTGCGCCTGGCGAA
The DNA here is from genome assembly GCF_900099665.1 of Pseudomonas sp. BS3767. Lineage (NCBI taxonomy): Bacteria > Pseudomonadati > Pseudomonadota > Gammaproteobacteria > Pseudomonadales > Pseudomonadaceae > Pseudomonas > Pseudomonas sp. BS3767. Next base: position 169,775 of record NZ_FNCX01000008.1, read on the forward strand.
ACGATTCGCGCAGAATGCGCCGGTCCAGATGGTTGAGTGTGTCGGGGTCGATGCGGTTGGAATAAGCCAGATTCTGGCGACTCTGCAGCTGATGTTGCTGCATGCGGGTCTGCTGAATGAAGTGATAGGCCTCCTCATACGCAGCACCGTCGAGCGGGTCGATGACTTCGCGCTCGACCAGTTGGCGCAGGCGTTCCTGCGTGTTGCTCACGCCGATACCGTTGGCCAGTGCCAGCAGGCGCGCCCCGTCGACGAAGGGCGTCAGGCCTTCGACCTTGAGGTCCAGGGTGTCCTTTTCACTGCCTTTGCGGGCCAGCACGAAATCCTTGAAACGACCCACCGGCGGACGCTGGCGCAGCGCATTCTCGGCCATCATGCGCTGGAACAGCCGGTTGTCTGCGACCTGATCAAGAATGCCGCGGCGCAGTTGCTCGCCGCCGCTTTCATCACCCCAGACCACGCGCAGATCGAAATAGATACTCGAGGCCAGCAGGTTCTCCGGCGTCGCCTCGCGAATAAATGTCGAGAAACGCTGTGACCATTCAAGTTGCGACAGACACAGGTCGGGATTGCCGGCCATGATGTTGCCCTTGCACAGGGTAAATCCACATTGCGCCAGGCTCTGGTTGATGCGTTCGGCAATTGGCAGCAGTACTTTGCGAATCTGCTCTGCCTCTGCGGCATCGCGCGCTTCGAACAAAATGGCGTTGTCCTGATCGGTATGCAGCGTCTGCTCGCGACGGCCTTCGCTGCCAAAACACAGCCAGCTGAACGCAATGCCAGGGTCGCCTCTCTCTGCAAGCGTCAGCTCGATCACCCGGCATACGGTGTGATCGTTGAGCAGGGTGATGATCTGGGTTATCTGCGTCGAAGACGCGCCGTGGGCAAGCATGCGATCGACCAGCTGGACGATATCGCCGCGCAAGCCGGTGAGCGCTTCGATGCGTGGCGCGTTGCGAATGGTCCGCGCCAGGTGCACCAGGTCGACCCGTTGCAGGGAAAACAGATCCCGCTCCGACACCACGCCGCACAACCGCCCGTCCCGGACCAGGCACACGTGGGCGATATGGCGTCCGGTCATGGCGATGGCGGCGTCGAACGCACTGGCGTCCGGGCTCAGGTGGAACGGTGACAGACTCATGGTGTGCCTGACCGGCGCGCTGAAGTCGGCATTCACATCGGCAACCGCCTCACGCAGGTCGCGCAGGGTAAAGATACCCAGCGGCGCCTGCCGCTCGTCGACAATCACGATGCTGCCTACCTGCTGCTCATGCATCAGCTTCACGGCGTCGCGCATGGGCGTTTCCGGGCTGCACATCACCGGATGGCGCATGGCAAGTTCACCCAGCCGGGTGTTCAGAGAGTATTGCGTGCCGAGGGTTTCGACGGCGCGCTGCTGGACCTGCTGATTGACTTGATCCAGCAGGCTGCTGACGCCGCGCAGGGCAAAGTCGCGAAAGGTTGTGGAGAGCGCGAACAGCTTGATGAACGCTTGCTTGTTCAATTGCAGGCAGAAGGTGTCCTCGGCAGCCAGATGCTCGGTGCGGGTGGCACGCTCGCCGAGCAGGGCGGCGAGCGGAAAACACTCACCCGTGGTTATTTCAAATGTCGTTTCCGTACCGCCTTTGGCAGAATGCGGACGCTCGCCGACGATCCGACCCTGTTTGACGATGTAAAAGTGCTCCACCGGTCCGTCGCCAGGCTTGATGATGCTTTCACCGGCAGCGTAGAAGCGCAGCTGGCACTGCTCGACCAGATAGGCCAGGTGAGCGTTTTCCATCTGATTGAACGGCGGGAATTTTTGCAGAAACTGCATGGTGCCGTGTATGTTCTGCAGCACGGCTGTCTTGCCTGCCTGGGTGAAAGCATCTGCCTTGCTCATGGCCTGTTCCGCGTTCTTGTTATTGGTGCTCATGGTCGGCCGCTTGCAGCCAGGTGCCCATTGGACGTAAGTCTTACCTTGAACCCAGTGACACAGTCGTGCTGGTTGCGACATAACTGATTTGACGAGCGCAACGGATTGCGAGCGGAGACCGGCCGGGATGCCGACGAAATGCATCGCAGATTGACCCGTATCTGCTGTCGGATTAGTTCAGGGAATGATGAGACTGCAATGATTGACCACGATATTCTGAGCGACGATGAGCGCGATGCCCTCCATGAGGTCATGCTCACGCCCGCCCGCGACGCCCCGCAACGGGTCCTGATCGTCGATGACGACAGCGACGCGCGAGAGCTGCTGGCCGAAATTCTAAGCCTCAATGACATCAGTTGCATGACTGCGCCCGGTGGCGATACTGCGCTGCAGATGATCCATACGCGTCAGTCCATCGGACTGCTGATCACTGACTTGCGGATGGCTCCTTTTGACGGGCTGGATCTGATTCGCAAGGTTCGTGAGTCGGATCGGGCCGAGCTGCCGATCATCATCGTGTCCGGCGACGCCAACGTGCGCGATGCCATCGATGCCATGCACCTGAACGTGGTGGACTTCCTTCTCAAACCGCTCAACACCAAGCAATTGGTGAAGCTGGTCAAGCGGGAATTGGGGATAAGTTGAGGCAGTGAGCCCTTGCAGGTTCTGGCCCGGCAAGGACCAGAACCTGCAATTGCCCGGGCGGCGAGTTACAGGCCGTTGATGGCCTTGAACTCCCTGCGGCGACGGTGCAATACCGGCTCGGTGTAGCCGTTGGGCTGCCGGGTGCCTTCGATGACCAGCTCGACCGCCGCCTGGAAGGCGATGTTGCTGTCGAAGTCGGGTGCCAGAGGGCGATACAGCGGGTCGTTGGCGTTTTGGCGATCCACCACCGGTGCCATGCGCTTGAGGCTTTCCAGGACCTGAGCTTCGCTGACAACGCCGTGACGCAGCCAGTTGGCCATGTGCTGGCTGGAGATGCGCAGCGTGGCGCGGTCTTCCATCAGGCCGATGTCGTTGATGTCCGGCACTTTCGAACACCCCACTCCCTGATCGATCCAGCGCACGACATAGCCAAGAATGCCCTGCGCATTGTTGTCCAGTTCGTTCTGGATTTCTTCCGGCGTCCAGTCAGTATTCGGCGCCAGCGGAATGGTCAGAATGTCATCCACCGAGGCTTGCTCGCGCTGCGCCAGTTCGGCCTGACGGGCGAACACGTCGACCTTGTGATAGTGCAGGGCGTGCAGCGCGGCTGCCGTAGGTGAGGGAACCCAGGCGGTGTTCGCTCCCGCCAGTGGATGAGCGATTTTCTGCTCCAGCATGGCGGCCATCAGGTCCGGCATGGCCCACATGCCTTTGCCGATCTGTGCGCGACCTTGCAGGCCGCATTTCAGGCCAATGTCGACGTTGGAGTTCTCGTAGGCAGCGATCCACTTCTCGGCTTTCATCTGCGCCTTGCGCACCACCGGGCCTGCTTCCATGGAGGTATGGATTTCGTCACCGGTGCGGTCGAGGAAGCCGGTGTTGATGAACACCACGCGCTCACTGGCGGCCTCAATGCAGGCCTTGAGGTTGACCGTGGTACGGCGCTCCTCGTCCATGATGCCGACCTTCAAGGTGTTACGCGGCAAGCCCAGTACCTGCTCGATGCGCCCGAACAGTTCGTTGGTGAATGCAGCTTCCTCCGGGCCGTGCATCTTCGGTTTGACGATGTACATCGAGCCGCTGCGGCTGTTGCTGCGTGAGGTGTTGCCGTTGAGGTTATGGATGGCTGCAAGGCTGGTCAGCAGGCCATCGAGAATGCCTTCCGGCACTTCGTTGCCATGCTTGTCGAGTATCGCATCGATGGTCATCAGGTGACCCACGTTGCGAATGAATAACAGCGAGCGACCATGCAGCGTGACTTCGCCGCCCTCTGGCGTGGTGTAGACGCGGTCCGGGTTCATGGTGCGGGTAAAGGTTTCACCGCCCTTGGACACCGATTCGGCCAGATCACCCTTCATCAGGCCCAGCCAGTTGCGGTAGACAACCACTTTGTCGTCGGCATCGACGGCGGCAATGGAGTCTTCGCAGTCCATGATGGTGGTCAGCGCCGCTTCCATGAGGATGTCTTTCACGCCTGCCGGATCGGTCTGCCCGACCGGGCTGGCGGCGTCGATCTGCAGTTCGAAGTGCAGGCCGTTGTGCTTGAGCAGCAAGGCAAACGGTGCCAGGGCATCGCCTTGAAAACCGACCAGTTGGGCGTCATCGTGCAGGCCGGTATTGCTGCCACCCTTGAGACTGACGACCAGCTTGCCGTCGATCAGTTTGTAAGCCGTCGAGTCTGCATGTGAACCTGCTGCCAGAGGCGCAGCCTGATCGAGAAAGGCACGAGCGAACGCGATCACCTTGTCGCCACGCACCTTGTTGTAGCCTTTACCCTTTTCCGCGCCGCCTGCTTCGCTGATGGCGTCGGTGCCATAGAGCGCGTCATACAGCGAACCCCAGCGGGCGTTCGACGCATTCAGCGCAAACCGGGCGTTCATCACCGGCACGACCAGCTGCGGGCCGGCCATGGTGGCGATTTCTTCATCGACGTTTTGCGTGGTGATCTGGAAGTCCGCTGCTTCTGGCAGCAGGTAACCGATCTCCTGAAGGAAGGCTTTGTAGGCCGAGGCGTCGTGAGCCTGCCCGGCATGCGACTGGTGCCAGGCGTCGATTTTCGCCTGTAACTCATCACGTTTGGCGAGCAGTGCCTTGTTCTTTGGCGCAAGGTCGTGGATCAGTTGGTCCGCACCGGCCCAGAACGCAGTGGCGTCGACGCCGGTTCCGGGGGTGGCTTCGTTCTGCACGAAGTCGAACAGGACTCTGGCGACTTGCAGGTCACCGACTTGAACGTACTCAGTCATTGCACTTGCCTCACTCTGCTCAGCAGGGTCGAGCACACTCGGGGAGCGCTCTGTTATTGATTTAGGTGTCATGTAGTGCGCAATTCGGGATACTACATGAGCCGTCATCGCGTGAAAACGTCGCTGAATATGTCACTAAACGACTGGATATTCATATTGGGTCACGGTGATATTCACCGTGTTCCCAGAAACGCTCAGGATTGTTCCATAAAGCGTGGCAAACGGTACACGATTTACCGCGAGCGAGCTGCCCTTCGGGCATGCCTATACTCGTAAGACCGACGCTGTCTCCAAATCATCTGTGCAGAAAGAGGAATTGACCGTGGATCATCTCGTCGTAACGCTGGTTGCTCCCGACAAACCGGGTCAGGTCGAACGCATCGCACGCTGCATCGCCGAGCATGGCGGCAACTGGCTGGAAAGTCGCATGTCGCGCATGGCCGGACAATTTGCCGGGATTCTCAAGGTAGGCGTCGAGGCAGAAAACTATGATGACCTGATCAAGGCCCTGAATGGTTTGTCAGCCCATGGCATCCGCATGTTGCTGGCCGAGAGCGTGGTCGAGACCACCGATACGACTCGAATGATCAGCATGGAACTGGTCGGCAACGACCGCCCCGGCATCGTACGCGACATCACCCGTTTGCTGGCCGGGCAGGGCGTCAATGTCGAACACCTGATTACCAACGTGTCCCCCGCGCCCATGAGCAGCGAACTGCTGTTCCATGCCGACGCGGTGTTGGGCGTCCCTCAGGACCTTTCACTGGATGACCTGCAGACGGCGCTCGAGACTCTGGCTGATGATTTGATGGTGGAGTTGGTGCTGGGGGCCAAGGAGTAAGTCCGATCACTGTTTTTATTCAGCTGCGGACTGCTTCTCGCTCCGGTACCAGTCTGACTTCTACACGTTGCCCCAGCGCTCTTGCTGCGCTGGCCAGCGTCGCAAGAGTCATTCCCGGATCGTTTTGATCCAGGGCCCTGTCCACTGCCGTCCGGCTTGTGTGCATGCGCTCGGCAAGGGCCTTCTTGGTCACCTTTTGCTGTTTCATGACTTCGGCGATCTGCCAAGAGATGACTCGCTTCAGAGCTGCGGCAGAAACCTCCTCGGCAAAACCTTGCTCGGCAAGGAAATCATCGAAGTCGGAGCCAATGTGCTCGTTCATTACCTTTTCCTCTTCAGTGCTGCCTTGCGCTGTCTGGCAGTTTCCAGATCGGACGCGGGAGTTTTTTCACTTTTTTTGATGAAGCCATGAAGCAAAACCATTGTGCGGGCTTCGACGGTAAACAGTACTCGTGCAATCTTTTCCTTCAAATCAATTCTGACTTCCCAAAGGTCTGGCTCCATTTTACGGACCACAGGCATACCTATTGGCCATCCGAACTGGACCGTCTTGATGTCAGTGCCGACTGCCTTACGATCATCGCGTGGCAGATCGATCAGCCATTCACGTACAGGTTCATTGCCTGTTTCGGTCCGGAAAAACTTGACGGTCAAAGTGGGTGGGAGATTACTCATATTTGGAGTGTACCAAAAAGTGTGCATAATTCAATGCTTGGAAAGGTATCCAGGTTATCCAAGTTAATCGTGCACCTGCCTGTGGATAACCTGGGGGAATAGCCTTGCGTGCCATACCCGCCGAGGCCTGGCGCGGATTGATCAAAAATCCAACAGTTTCAAGGGCTTGTGCACAGATAAGGTGAGTCTGCCTGTGGATAACCCTTGGAGAACCCTTTGCAGGCCACGGTTTGCGTGGCCTGCAAGATGTTGTCTGTTTTTTGATCAGTGACGGCCGCGGGATTTCAGCCAGATATCCACACTGTAGATCGCCAGCCCCGTCCAGATGAAGGCGAAGGTGATGATGGTGCTGGTGGTCAGGTGTTCGCCATACAGCAGCACAGCCAGCAGCAGGACCAGTGTGGGCGCGATGTATTGCAGGAAGCCCAGGGTGGTGAACGGCAAATGGCGGGCGGCGGCGTTGAAGCACACCAGCGGTACCAGCGTCACCGGGCCTGCGGCGGCGAGCCAGATGGCTTGCGTGGTGGTCCAGAATTCCGGCTGGGCGCTCACGGCCGTCGGGTTGAGCGTCAGCCAGATCAGTGCCAGCGGCACGAGCATCCAGGTTTCGACCACCAGGCCGGGCAGGGCAGCGACCGGGGCTTGTTTACGGATCAGCCCATAGAACGCGAAGGTCAATGGCAGCGCCAGCGACACCCACGGCAGGCTGCCGACGTGCCAGACCTGCTGTGCGACACCCATCGCGGCGAAGGCGACTGCCAGCATTTGCAGGCGTCTGAGGCGCTCGCCCAGCAGCAACATGCCGAGCAGCACGTTGACCAGCGGGTTGATGTAATACCCGAGGCTGGCCTCCAGCATGCGCCCGTTGTTCACTGCCCAGACGTAGATGATCCAGTTGCTGGCGATCAGCGTGCCGCTCAGCGCCAGCACGGCCAGCCGTTGCGGATTGTCGCGCAGGTCGCGCCACCAGCCGGGATGCTTCCAGAACATCAGCACAATCGAGCCGAAGAGTGCCGACCAGAGCGCGCGATGGATGATGATCTCGATGGCCGGAACCGCGGCAATGGCTTTGAAGTAGATGGGGAACAGGCCCCAGATGATGTAAGCACTCAGGCCCAGAATGTATCCACGGCGTGGATTGGCAGCTTGCATGGAGCGTCCCTTAAATGCAGAAAATTCCGGTTTTATTGTGGGGTGATGCGGTTGATGGTTTTGATTGTACTGACGCTGGAGCGCTCGATGTTATACACAGGTTCGACCGATTCACGACATCTGTGCCGCGCCGCTTGCTCAGGATCGGACGCAGCGCGCCGCACGATAGTTGAGATTATCGTTCCTCACGCTCCAGCGTGGGAATGCCTTGGGTTACGCTCCGCGTCACAGATTTGCGCCGCACCGGACATTCAGGATCGGACGCGGAGCGTCCAGAACCGCATGCGACGCGGAGCGCCGCACGATAACCTGGGGCTCATCAGGTCAAAACAGTTTCAACGGCTCTTCATTCAGTGCGGCCATCTGCTCGCGCAGGGCCAGGATATGGTCGCCCCAGTAGCGCTCCGTGCCGAACCACGGAAAGCTGTGCGGAAACGCCGGGTCATCCCAGCGCCGGGCCAGCCAGGCGCTGTAGTGCATCAGGCGCAAGGCACGCAGCGGTTCAATCAGGGCCAGCTCGCGTGGATCAAAATCATGAAATTCGTTGTAGCCGTCCATCAGCTCCGACAGCTGACCCAGACGTTCCTGGCGGTCGCCGGCCAGCATCATCCAGATATCCTGAACGGCAGGGCCGAGGCGGCAATCGTCCAGATCGACGATGTGGAACATCTCGTCACGGCACATCATGTTGCCGGGGTGGCAGTCGCCATGCATGCGGATGTTGGTGTGCGGTGTGGCCGCGTAGACGTCTTCGACACGCTTGAGCAGGTCACGAGCCACCGACTCGTAAGCCGGCAGCAGGCTGCGCGGGATGCAGTCGTTTTGCAGCAGATAGTTGACCGAATCATGGCCGAAGTTCTTCACGCCCAGGGCTTCACGGTGCGCGAACGGTTTGGTCGAGCCGACGGCATGCAGACGCCCCAGTAACTGGCCCAGGCGATACAACTGATCGAGATTGCCTGGCTCCGGTGCTCGTCCACCGCGACGCGGGAACAGCGTGAAACGGAAACCGGCGTGCTCGAACAGGGTTGAGCCGTTGTGCACCATGGGCGCGACCACGGGCACTTCGACCTCGACCAGTTCAGCGGTGAAGCTGTGCTCTTCAAGGATGGCTTCGGTAGTCCAGCGCTGTGGGCGATAGAACTTGGCGATCAGCGGTTGGCCGTCTTCGATACCGACCTGATAGACGCGGTTTTCGTAACTGTTGAGCGCCAGGATGCGGGCATCGCTGAGAAAACCGATGCTTTCGACAGCATCCAGGACCAGATCGGGAGTAAGTGTTGCAAACGGGTGAGCCATGACTACTCCTGCGCGCAGCAGGTTGCCGCGTCGGACCGCTGATGGTAACGCAGACCGGTCCCGCTTCGCCAAACCCCATCCGTTTAATCTGCCTTCGGGCTCTTTTGTCATCAAAAAGTCATGAGTCGTTAGCGAGATAGCCATGTTCGACGCCTAGAGTCGCCGTCAATGAGATCGATCTCAAGTGAGCGACAATGACTGATCTGAAAGAGGTAGCGCATCTGGCCGGGGTTTCCCGGGCTACTGCGGCACGTGCCTTCGCAAGCCCCGACGTCGTGCGCTCGGAAACCCGCGAGCGGGTATTCGCTGCGGCCCGCGCCTTGGGTTTTCGCCCCAATCGGCTGGGCCGCCAGTTGCGTCTGCAAACCACCAACCTGATTGGCGTGGTGGTGCCCAACCTGCTCAACCCGGTGTTTGCCGAACAGTTTCAGGCCATGGAACGGGCGGCGCGGGCGCGGGGTTATAACCTGCTGCTGGCAACCACCGACTACACCGCAGAGCGTGAAAGCGCCGTGGTTGAGGAGTTGTTGCGTCAGCGGGTCGACGGGCTGGTGCTGACGGTGACCGACGCCGAGCACAACCGGGTACTGCAAAGCCTGATCAATGAAGACACTCCGTTCGTGCTGGCCTATCACCAGACCGGTAACCCGGATTACAGCGCGGTGTCTGTGGATAACCGGGCGGGCATGGCGCTGGCCACTCGTTACCTGATCGATGCAGGCCATCAGCGAGTCGCCATGGTCGCAGGCCCGGCCATGCAGTCCGACCGCGCCCGACTGCGTTATGAAGGCTATCGCGACGCCATGGCCGAGCGTGGGCTTGAAGCGCGACCAGTGATTGAAATGCCTGCTCATACAAGCGCCGATTTCGCTGCACTGGAACCCCTGTTACGTGGCCCGGACGCGCCCAGCGCGCTGGTCTGTTCCAACGATTTGCTGGCCATCAGCCTGATTGCCGAATTACGTCGCAACGGCTGGGGCGTTCCCGAGCGCCTGTCGGTGATCGGCTTCGACGGCATCGCCCTCGGCACGCAGATGCACCCGACCTTGTGCAGCGTGGTTCAGCCCATCGCCGAGCTGGCGCACATTGTCATCGACCAATTACTGGCACGGATTGCTGGCGCAGTACCTGTTTCTCATTGTCTGCCGTGCCACATCCGGCCCGGCGAAAGCACCCAGCCCTACCAGGAGATGCTTCATGCTCAGCCTCAGTAAAACCCTCGCGGCACTGCTGTTATGTGGTGCGGCCAGCCTCGCCCAGGCCGCCGAAACCGCCATCTGCTACAACTGCCCGCCCGAATGGGCCGACTGGGGAACGCAGCTCAAGGCGATTGCCGACAGCACCGGTGTCCAGGTGCCGCTGGACAACAAGAACTCCGGCCAGGCGCTGGCGCAGATCGTTGCCGAGCAGGCCGCACCGGTCGCTGACGTGGTCTATTACGGCGTGACCTTTGGCCTGCAGGCGCAGAAGGCCGGCGTGGTCGATACCTACAAACCCAAACACTGGGACGACATTCCGGCAGGCTTGAAAGACCCTGAAGGGCACTGGTTCGCGATTCACTCCGGGACCCTCGGCATCATGGTCAACGTGGACGCACTGGGCGGTCTGCCGGTGCCGCAAAGCTGGGCGGATCTGCTCAAGCCCGAGTACAAGGGCATGGTCGGCTACCTTGACCCGTCCAGCGCGTTCGTCGGTTACGTGTCCGCCGTGGCGATCAACCAGGCCATGGGCGGCACGCTGGACAATTTCGGTCCGGCCATCGACTACTTCCAGAAACTGGCGAAAAACTCGCCCATCGTGCCCAAGCAAACCGCCTATGCACGCGTGCTGTCCGGCGAGCTGCCGATTCTGGTCGACTATGACTTCAACGCCTATCGCGCTCGCTACAAGGACAAGGCCAACGTTGCCTTCGTGATTCCCAAGGAAGGCACCATCGGCGTTCCCTATGTGATGAGCATGGTCGCCAAGGCGCCGCATCGTGCCAACGCCGAGAAGGTGCTGGATTTCGTGCTGTCCGATGAAGGTCAGGCGCTGTGGGCCAATGCCTATCTGCGCCCGGTACGCTCGAAGATGCCTGCCGATGTTGCTGCGCAGTTCTTGCCGGACAGCGATTACGCCCGTGCCGGTGTGGTGGATTACCAGCACATGGCCGCCGTGCAGGAAGCCTTCGCCGCCCGTTATCTGCGTGAGGTGAAGTAATGTCGGCCTCGCCGGAACAAGCGCTGGCTCTGCGCAAGGGCGGATCTTTCAGGCTGCGGCTGCGCCCGACCGCTGCCGTGGCGCTGGCTCCGGCGATGGCCGTATTGCTGGCATTCTGGTTGCTGCCGCTGACCCACCTGATCATGCTCGGCACGCAAGGGTCCGATGGCAATGGCAGCGGTTACTGGCAGGTCCTGAGCAGTCCTCAGTACCTGGGCAGTCTGGCGCAAACCTGCCTGCTGGCGCTGGTGGTGACGCTCGCGGCGTTACTGGTCGGCGGCATCAGCGGTGTGTTTCTGGCCCGCAACCACTTCTTCGGACGCTCTGCGCTGGTGGCTTTGCTGACCTTCCCGCTGGCGTTTCCCGGTGTGGTGGTCGGCTTTCTGGTGATTCTGCTGGCCGGTCGCCAAGGTATCTTCGCCGCGCTCGGGTTGCACCTGGCGGGCGAGCGCTGGGTGTTCGCCTATTCGCTGACCGGACTGTTCATCGGCTACCTGTATTTCTCGATTCCGCGAGTGATTCTGACGGTCATGGCGGCCTGCGAAAGTCTGGATCGCAGCCTTGAAGAAGCCGCGCATTCGCTGGGCGCGGGTCATTGGCGCGTGGTGTGCGATGTGATCGTTCCGGGGCTGGCACCCGCGCTGGTGTCCTGCGGCGCGATCTGCTTCGCCACGTCGATGGGCGCATTCGGCACGGCCTTTACCCTGGGCACGCGTCTGAACGTCACGCCGGTAGCGATCTACAACGTGTTCACCAATTACGCCAACTTCACGGTGGCCGCAGCGCTGTCGGTAATCCTCGGGCTGGTGACGTGGGCAGTGTTGTTGGTGGCCCGGCGCATGGTCGGTAAATCGGGAGTTCCCTTGTGAAACGTTCTCCGTTGTTTGCAGTACAACTGGCGTTCACGCTGTTGGTCTGCGCGTTCATGCTGGTCCCGGTGGTGCTGTCGTTACTGGCCGGCCTGACGCGCAACTATTTTCTGGGCCTGTCGAGCGGTCTGACCTTCGACTGGCTGGTGCAGGTCTGGCAGGCCTATTCACCGACCGTCTGGCTGTCGTTGCAACTGGCCGTGGCGTGCGCAATCTGCGTGTGTCTGGTGGGCGTCCCGGCAGCGTATGCGCTGGTGCGCATGAACAATCGCTTCAGCCGGGCCTTCGAGGAATTGATGGTCTTGCCCGTCGCCATGCCCGGTCTGGCCAGCGCCCTCGCGTTACTGCTGACCTACGGCCAGTTCGGCGGCTTTCGCAGCAGCTGGTTGTTCATTCTGGTCGGCCACGTGTTGTTCACCCTGCCGTTCCTGGTGCGCCCGGTCATGGCGGTGATGCAGCGTCAGCAACTGCCGGTGCTCGAAGAGGCGGCCGCCAGTCTGGGCGCCGGGCCGATCAAGCGTTTCTTCAGTGTGGTGGTGCCTAACTGCCGGGCCGGGATTCTTGCCGGTGTGCTGATGGTCGTGACCCTGTCGCTGGGCGAATTCAACCTGACCTGGATGCTGCACACGCCGATGACCAAAACCCTGCCGGTCGGTCTGGCCGACAGTTACGCCTCGGCCCGACTGGAAGTCGCCAGTGCCTACACCCTTCTTTTTCTGTTGCTGATTGTGCCGCTGCTGATTGCGTTGCAGGCCATCAGCGCGCGTCTCGCCCGTGGAGAGAGCCGATGAGCGGAACCACCATTCGCCTGAAAGGCTGCCGCAAGGCATTTGCCGACGGCACCGTTGCTGTAAAGGATCTGCACCTGACCATCGAGCCCGGCGAAACGCTGGCGATTCTCGGTCCGTCCGGTTGCGGCAAGACCACCACCTTGCGGCTGATTGCCGGGCTTGAACGTCCGGACGTCGGGCAGGTGTTGTTCGATGATCAGGACGTGACACGTCTGCCCATCGAGCGGCGCGACGTGGGCATGGTGTTTCAGAACTACGCGTTGTTTCCCAACCTCGATGTGGCCGGCAATATCGTTTACGGCCTGAAGATTCGTGGTCTGTCGGCTACCGAGCGCAACAAGCGTTGCGATGAGTTGCTGGAACTGGTCGGTTTGACCGGCCACGGCAAGCGGCGCGTCAACGAGCTGTCTGGCGGGCAGCGCCAACGGGTCGCGCTGGCCCGGGCGCTGGCGCCGCGCCCTCGGGTGCTGTTGCTGGACGAGCCGCTGGCGGCACTGGACGCGCAGTTGCGCGAGCGCTTGCGCAGTGAGCTGGACCAGTTGCTGCGTGGGCTGGGCATCACCTCGGTGTTCGTCACCCACGATCAGGGCGAGGCGATGGCCCTGGGCGACCGGATTCTGGTCATGGAAAAAGGCTGCGTCTCGCAATTGGCGACGCCGAGGGACATCTATCAACAACCTGCCAATGCGTTCGTCGCCGGGTTTGTCGGCAATCTGAATGCGTTCAGCGTGGTCGAGCGCACCCCGTCAGGCCTCAAGGTGAGCGGCGGCGAGCTGCCGTGGCACGGTGCTGACGTACCGGGCACGGTCTACTGCCGCCCCGAGCACCTGCGTTTGATGTCAGGAAACGGCCATATTCATGGGCGTCTGGTCGGGCAGTTTTTTCAGGGCGCGCAAAGTCGCTTGCTGGTCGATGTCGGTGGCCCGCAGCCGCTGCTGGTAGACAGCACCGACAACGTGATTTATGCCGCAAACGCAGTCATTGCCTTGAGCGTCGACCCGCAAGTGCTGTTTACCCTGCATTCGTGAATTCGTTTTTCGTAGAGAGATTATTTTGAATCGTCCGTTTCTTATTGCTCAGATCAGTGACCTGCACCTCAAAGCCGACGGGCGCCTGACCTATGGCGTGGTCGATACCCTGGGGGCGCTGCGCCGCGCGGTCGCGCACATCAATGCCAGCAAGCAGCGCCCCGACATCGTGGTGATCAGCGGTGACCTGGTGGACTTCGGTCGCGAGGACGAATACGCCGTGCTCAAGCCCGAACTGGAGCTTCTGCAGATGCCGTTCTATCTGGTACCCGGCAATCATGACGATCGGCACAACCTGCTGGCCGCGTTTGCCGAGCAGGTGTACCTGCCGTTGTCGGCCAGCGGTCCTCTGGACTGGGTCGTTGAGAAATACCCGGTGCGCCTGATCGGCATGGACACGACCATTCCCGGCGAGCATGGCGGGCAACTGGATTATTGTCAGCTGGACTGGCTGCACGCACAGCTGTCCCGTCGTCCTTACGTGCCGACCGTGATCGTCATGCACCATCCGCCGTTCATTACCGGCATAGGGCACATGGACCGCGAATCCTTCGGCAACGCATCGGCGCTGGAGCGCGTGATCGCCCAGCATCCGCAAGTGGAGCGTTTGCTGTGCGGACATTTGCATCGACCGATGCAGCGACGTTTCGGAGGCAGCGTGGCGAGCATCTGCCCGGGCACCTCACACCAGATCGTCCTCGACCTCGACGAAGCCGCGCCTGCGCATTTCAATCTGGAACCGGCAGGTTACGTGCTGCATCGCTGGCATTCGGAACAGGGGTTTGTCAGTCATAACGCCGTGTTCGGCGACTATGAAGGGCCATACCCGTTCTACGATGTGAACGGGTTGATTGATTAATTGATTGCTCATCGCTCCCACGCTCTGCGCCCGGCGTGATACTCAAGTCTTGATGAGCCCGGAAAGCGGGGCTCGACGCGCAGTATCAGGCGGAGTAAAGATCCTTGTGGGAGTGAGCTTGCTCACGAAGACGGTGTTTCAGTCGATGCATTTTCGACGATCATACAGCCCTCTTCGCGAACAAGTTCGCTCCCACGGCCTCCGGCCAGAATCAATAGCAGACCTTTATATAACGATGAGCGATCTGCGTCCTCTTCCTGATTGCCGATCAGGCGCCGATAACGCCGCCATCTTCCCGGGTGATGACCATCACCGATGAGCGCGGTTTACCGTTGGGCAAATGCTCGGGGAAGGTAGAGCCACCGTTTTCACCGGGATGCTGGATGCCGATGAACATCGTCCGGTAGTCAGGCGCAAAGCTGATGCCGGTGATTTCGCAACCGATCGGGCCAACCAGAAAACGGCGGATCTCGCCGCTGGCCGGGTCGGCACAGAGCATCTGGTTGTTGCCCATGCCAGCGAAGTCACCCTTGTTGCTGGAGTCGCCGTCGGTCTGGATCCACAGCCGACCCGATCGATCGAAACTCAGGCCGTCCGGGCTGTTGAACATGTTCTGCGCGTTGATGTTGCTCGACCCGGCCTGTGGCGTACCGGCATGTACGGTCGGGTTGCCCGCGACCACAAACAGGTCCCACTCGAACGCCATCGCCGACGCATTGTTGCCGCCTTCGCGCCAGCGCAGGATCTGCCCGTACTGGTTCTTGGCGCGTGAATTCGGCCCGCCAACCGGCTGACCTTCGTCGCCGCGCTTGATGTTGTTGGTCAGCGTGCAATAAACCTGGCCATCCTTGGGGCTGACCACGATCCATTCCGGGCGGTCCATGCGCGTGGCCTTGACCACGCTGGCGGCCAGCCGTGCATGAATCAACACTTCAGCCTGATTGGCGAAACCGGCAGCGGCATCGAGGCCGTTCTTGCCGTATTTCAGTTCGATCCACTGGCCGTTGCCCTTTGGATGGTCCGGGTTGCCGTTGCCAGCGTCGAATTGCGCCACGTACAGGGTGCCGTGGTCCAGCAGGTCGCGATTGGCTTTCGGGTTCTTGCGATCGATCCGGTCGCGGCTGATGAATTTGTAGATGAACTCGCCACGCTCGTCGTCGCCCATGTACACCACGGCGCGCCCGTCCCTGGTCTGCGTGAAGGCGGCGTTTTCGTGCTTGAAACGCCCGAGTGCCGTGCGCTTGACCGGCGTCGATTCGGGGTCGAACGGATCGATCTCGACCACCCAGCCATGGCGATTGACCTCGTTGGGGTTTTTCGCCACGTCGAAGCGCGGGTCGTGCGGGTGCCAGTTGATCTCTTTACTGGCAGCCACGACGCCATAGCGCTTCATGCCCGCATCGAATGTCTGCTCCGGGTTGCTGCTGCCGAAGCAGTCGGTGAAGTTCTCTTCACAGGTCAGGTACGTGCCCCACGGTGTCTGGCCGCTGGAGCAGTTCTGGAAAGTCCCCAGGACGCGGGTGCCGGTCTTGTCGGCGTCAGTCTTGAGCCATTCGTGACCGGCCGCCGGGCCACTCAGCCTGATCGGCGTATTGCCATGCACGCGACGGTTGTAACGCGAGTCCTGCACGAACTGCCATTTGCCGTTTTTCTGCTGTACCTCGATCACTGACACGCCTTCTGCGGCGAGTGCCTTGCGCACTTCTTCAGCCGATTGCGGCTCCTTGCCATGCTCGAAGAGGTAGCGGTAGTTGGTGTATTCGTTGTTGATCGCCAGCAAAGCACGGTCTTTGCGACCCCGCATCGGGAACAGGCACATGCCGTCGTTGTTGTCGCCGAACTGCACCTCCTGAGCCTGGGCGGTACCCTTGCCACTCGGGTCGAACGCCGGACCGCCCGCTCGCAGAGGCTGGCCCCAACTGATCAGTACCGAGGACGTGTAACCTGCTGGCAGGCTGATGCTGTCGGCGGTGGCAGCAGGAATGCTCTGGAAGCCGAGCAATCTGCCAGACGCCGCGCTGACGCTGTTGGCCAGAGCGGTACGGCTGAGCAAGTTGCCGCCGAGAAACATCGCAGCGCCGCACAATGCGCCCGCGCTGATGAAACCGCGGCGGGTGAGGCCGACCTTGTCGGCGCCGACCAGGTTTTCCAGGTCAGTGGTCTGGTTTTCTTCTAATAGTTTCATCATCACGGCTCCCTCGAATATGGCAGCCACCTTAGTGCGCACATATTACGAAATTGTGTCGTGGTGATGACCTGCCAGCGCTTACAACGGTATACCCAGCAGTACCAGTGAAGCTGCAAATCTTGCCTGCACCGTGGTGCCGGTTTTCAACTGTTGTGCATGCAGGTGCTCAGGTGTCGCCAGGGCGCACAGCGTCTGGCCGCCGGGGAGTGTGATGCGTACTTCGCTCGGGCCATCTTCAGCGTCGGTCACGCTGTCGATTCGGCCGATCAGACAATTGTTTCCATTTGTTTCTTCGCTGCGGTCTGCGTGCAGTTCCAGCCAGCCGGCCTTGATCAGTGCAACCACCTCCGTGCCGTTTTCCAGTTCCAGACGCAGGGTGCTGTCATGGGTGACCTGTGCTTCGATAAACACCTCGTCCGCCAATTGCAGGCGAACCTGATCGTTATGCCCCTGGCGGGTGATGCTGACGATCCGCCCCAGCAACTGATTGCGTGCGCTGGTACGCAGGGTCAGGCGATTGAGCAGGTCAAGGTCACTGCTGTCTTCGGCCGCTTCCAGCACCTGGGCCTGCAAGGCCTGGACGCGCTGATAGAGACGCAGCACTCGCTCGCCCTCGACCGACAACTTCGCGCCGCCACCGCCGCGCCCGCCGACACTGCGCTCTACCAGCGGTTTTTGCGCCAGATTGTTCAGCTCGTCGATCGCGTCCCAGGCCGCCTTGTAACTCAGCCCTGCGCTTTTCGCAGCGCGGGTGATCGAGCCCTGTTCGGCAATATGCTGCAACAGCGCAATGCGTTGCGGGCGACGGACCATGTGTTGCGTCAGCAAGGTGGGGAGGGCCATGGAAATCCGGGGCGGTCGAGTAGGAGTGGGCAGTATGATCGCTCTCGCTCATGGCGTCGAAACCGGACGCGGAGCGTCCCGAAAGGCATTACCACGCTGGAGCGTGGGAACGATATTAAACCAGGCGCGTAGGGGCCATTAGTCACCCGGCTTGGGCGTGCGAGCCAGGCAATACACGTCCACCCGCCGCGCACCGGCCTTGTTCAGCAGTCGCGCAATGACCTCTGCCGTCGAACCGGTGGTCAGAACATCATCGACCAGCGCCAAGTGCTTGCCCTGTACCCAATCGGGATCAACCAGGGTAAAGGCGCCGCGCAGGTTGCGCCTGCGGGCTTTCGCGTCCAGGCCCTGTTGCGCGGTTGTCTCCCGGCTGCGTAACACATGCTCTTCGTCGACGGGCAGTTGCAGCTGTTTACCCAGCCAACCGGCCAGCATTGCCGCCTGATTGTAGCCGCGCTGGCGCAAGCGTTTGTTGGCCAGCGGCACTGGAATGAGGCAGTCGGGGCGCGGCAGGTCTTCCTCGAAACGGTGCTGCAGGTATTGCGCGCACAGTTCCGCCAGCAGTCGTCCCATGGGCCATTTACCGTTATGTTTGAAGCGGGTGATCAAACCGTCGACCGGGAAATCGTACAGCCAGGGCGCGATGACCTGAGCAAAGCCGGGCGTTTGCTTGCAGCATTGCGCGCAGCTCATGCCTGAACGCGGTAACGGCAGCGCACAGCACACGCAGGCGTTGCCCAGCCACGGCAGTTCTGCTTCGCACGGCACGCAAAGGGGCGTGGGCACCTCACTGCGTTCATCGCATAACAAACAGGATTGTTTGTTTTTTAACCAGATGTAAACCTCATGCGGGTAGCTGGGTTGACAGCGCATGGCTCTTCCTTAAATATGCCCGACATCCGTGTAGCGCATGGGGTCTTTCCCGCCCTCGCGCATTGCCCAGAAACACCAAGGAGCCGCCCGATGAGCGCCAGCACCACCGCCACTTTGCGTCACGACTGGACTTTAGCCGAGGTCAGGGCGCTGTTCGTACAGCCATTCAATGACCTGCTGTTTCAGGCGCAAACGGTGCATCGCGCTCACTTCGACGCCAACCGCGTGCAAGTTTCCACGCTGCTGTCGATCAAGACCGGCGCCTGCCCGGAAGACTGCAAGTACTGTCCGCAGTCCGGCCACTACAACACCGGTCTCGAGAAAGAAAAGCTGCTGGAAGTGCAGAAGGTGCTTGAAGAAGCCGCGCGTGCCAAGGCCATTGGCTCGACCCGCTTTTGCATGGGCGCGGCCTGGAAGCATCCTTCCGCCAAGGACATGCCTTATGTGCTGGAGATGGTCAAAGGCGTGAAAGCCATGGGCATGGAAACCTGCATGACCCTGGGCCGCCTCGATCAGGAACAGACCGAAGCGCTGGCCACCGCGGGCCTGGACTACTACAACCACAACCTCGACACCTCGCCGGAGTTCTACGGCAGCATCATCACCACCCGGACTTACAGCGAGCGCCTGCAAACCCTGGCCTACGTGCGCGATGCAGGGATGAAGATCTGCTCCGGTGGCATTCTGGGCATGGGCGAGTCCCTCGATGACCGCGCGGGGCTGCTGATTCAACTGGCCAACCTGCCTGAGCACCCGGAGTCGGTGCCGATCAACATGCTGGTCAAGGTCGCCGGTACGCCGCTGGAAAACGCCGAAGATGTCGACCCGTTCGATTTCATTCGCATGCTCGCCGTGGCACGGATTCTCATGCCGAAATCCCACGTGCGTCTGTCCGCCGGTCGCGAAGCGATGAACGAGCAAATGCAGGCACTGGCGTTCTTCGCCGGGGCCAACTCGATTTTCTACGGCGACAAGCTGCTGACCACCGCCAACCCGCAGGCCGACAAGGACATGCTGCTGTTCTCGCGCCTGGGCATCAAGCCCGAAGCAGGCGAAGGGCATGCCGACGAAGTGCATCAGGCCGCCATCGAACAGGCGCTGGTCGAGCAGCAAAGCAGCTCAATGTTCTACGACGCTGCCTCTGCCTGATCCGTTGAATGGGCCGGCCTGTTCCGGCCCGTTTTGAATTGTCATCTTCCGGTTCGGGGCCTGCATGTCTTTCGATCTCAGCAAGCGCCTCGATGCCCGGCGCGACGCACACCTCTATCGCCAGCGCCCGCTGCTGCAAAGTCCGCAGGGGCCGCAGGTCATCGTCGACGGCCAGCCGTTAATGGCGTTCTGCAACAACGATTATATGGGGCTGGCCAATCATCCCGAGGTGATCGCCGCCTGGCAGGCAGGTGCCGAGCGCTGGGGCGTGGGAGGCGGGGCTTCGCATCTGGTGATCGGCCACAGCGCGCCGCACCATGAACTGGAAGAAGCGCTGGCCGAGCTGACCGGTCGCCCGCGCGCCCTGTTGTTCTCCAATGGCTACATGGCCAACCTTGGCGCAGTGACGGCGTTGGTCGGGCAGGGCGATACGGTGCTGGAGGACCGTCTCAACCACGCCTCGCTACTGGATGCCGGTCTGCTCAGCGGTGCACGGTTTTCGCGCTATCTGCACAACGATGTGAGCAGCCTGGAAGCCCGCCTGGAAAAATCCGTGGGCGATACCCTGGTAGTCACCGACGGGGTGTTCAGCATGGACGGCGACATCGCCGATCTGCCCGCGCTGGCCCGTTCGGCGAGGGCCAAAGGGGCCTGGCTGATGGTGGATGACGCTCACGGCTTCGGCCCCTTGGGTGCCAACGGCGCCGGTATCGTCGAGCACTTCGGCCTGAGCATGGATGAGGTGCCGGTGCTGGTCGGCACCCTGGGCAAGTCGTTCGGCACTTCCGGGGCGTTTGTGGCCGGCAGTGAAGAGTTGATCGAAACCCTGATCCAGTTCGCCCGGCCCTACATCTACACCACCAGCCAGCCGCCCGCGCTGGCCTGCGCCACCTTGAAAAGCCTGCAGTTGCTGCGTACCGAGCATTGGCGTCGCGAGCATCTGACGCGGCTGATTCAGCAGTTTCGTCGCGGTGCCGAGCAGATCGGGCTGCAACTGATGGACAGCTTTACCCCGATTCAGCCGATCATGATCGGTGATGCCGGTCGGGCGTTGCACCTCTCGCAGTTGCTCCGTGAGCGTGGCCTACTGGTCACCGCCATTCGCCCGCCTACTGTGCCTGCGGGCAGCGCGCGACTTCGTGTGACCTTGTCTGCCGCGCACAGCGAAGCCGACGTGCAGCTATTATTGAACACTCTGGAGCAGTGCTACCCGCTGCTGGATGCCAGCCAATCCTCGGAGCCTGTTCATGCGTGATCGTCTGATTCTGTTGCCAGGCTGGGGCCTTGGCGTTTCGCCGCTGGAGCCGCTTGCTGCTGCGCTGCGTGGGCTGGACGAGCACTTGCGGGTTGAAGTCGAGCCATTGCCGGATATCGACAGCTGCGACTTGCCGGACTGGCTCGACGAACTGGACAGCAACCTGCCAGACGACGCCTGGCTGGGCGGCTGGTCATTGGGTGGCATGCTCGCGGCTGAACTGGCGGCGCGGCGCGGCGAAGGTTGTTGCGGATTACTGACGCTGGCCAGCAACGCCTGTTTCGTCACCCAAGGTGCGTGGCCGAACGCAATGCCCGCGCAGGATTTCGAGGCATTTCTGGCTGGCTGTGCCGATGATCCGGACCTGACCCTCAAGCGTTTCAGCCTGTTATGCACGCAAGGCGCAGAAGACCCGCGCGGTCTGGCGCGGCTGCTCAAGGCCGGCGCACCGCACCTGTCGAAAACGGCGTTGATCGACGGCCTGAAAATACTTCGGCAACTCGACACCCGCAGCGCTTTGCAAACCTATCGTGGCCCGCAACTGCACCTGTTTGCCGGGCTGGATGCCTTCGTGCCCGCTGAGGCGGCAAGTGATCTGCTGGCCTTGTTGCCGGATGTCGAAGTGGGGCTCATCGAGCAGGCCAGTCATGCCTTCCTGCTGGAAAACCCTCACGGGGTGGCGGCTGCGATCCATGCCTTTCTGCACGAGCTGGACGATGACTGATCTTTCAATCCCCAAACCACCTTCTGTCTTGCCTGACAAACGTCAGGTCGCCGCGTCGTTTTCCCGCGCGGCAGGCAGCTATGACAGCGTTGCCGAACTGCAGCGCAACGTCGGTAATGAACTGCTCACGTGTTTGCCTGCGCAATGCAATCCGTCTCGCTGGCTGGATCTAGGCAGCGGCACCGGCTATTTCAGCCGGGCGCTGGCGCAGGCTTTCAATGGCAGCGAAGGCATTGCACTGGATATCGCCGAAGGTATGTTGCGTCACGCCCTACCCTTGGGTGGCGCACAGCACTTTGTTGCGGGTGATGCCGAGCACCTGCCGCTGCGTGACCAGAGCTGCGGGCTGATTTTTTCCAGCCTCGCGGTGCAGTGGTGCGCCGATTTCACGGCGGTGCTCAGTGAAGCTCACCGCGTTTTGCAACCAGGCGGCGTATTTGCCTTTGCCAGCCTGTGTGTCGGCACGCTGTACGAGCTGCGCGACAGTTGGCAGGCAGTGGACGGCCGGGTGCATGTGAACCGTTTTCGTCATGAGGATGACTATCGTCAGCTGTGCGCGGCGAGCGGCCTGCAAGTGCACAGCCTCGATGTTCGCCCGCAGGTTTTGCATTATCCGGACGTACGCAGCCTGACGCACGAGTTGAAGGCGCTCGGTGCGCACAATCTCAACCCCGGACGACCCAATGGCCTGACCGGGCGCGAGCGGATCATGGGCATGGTTCAGGCCTATGAAGGCTTCCGCCAGGACGCCGGACTGCCCGCTACCTATCAAGTGCTGTACGCGGTGCTTGAAAAAAATTGACGGACTGACAGGAAAGACTGCTGAGATGACTGCTGCCTACTTCATCACCGGGACCGATACCGACGCTGGCAAGACCACGGTGGCTGCGGGTTTGCTGCATGCTGCCCGAATGTCCGGCCTGAGCACGGCAGCCGGCAAGCCCGTTGCCTCCGGTTGTTTTGTCACGCCACAGGGGCTGCGCAACCCGGATGCTCTGGCGTTGCTGGCCGAGTGTTCTGTCGAGCTGGATTACGCTGAAGTCAACCCGCTGGCTTTCGAACCGGCCATCGCTCCGCACTTGGCAGCACGCGAAGCTGGCGTCGCGTTGACCGTCGATTCGGTGCTGCAACCCATGCGGCAGATGCTCGCCAGACAGGCCGATTTCACCCTGATCGAAGGGGCGGGCGGTTGGCGCGTGCCGCTGTCCGGGCAGAGCACATTGTCCGACCTGGCCATTGCCTTGGACTTGCCGGTGATTCTGGTGGTGGGCGTGCGTCTGGGCTGCATCAATCATGCGGTGTTGACTGCCGAAGCGATTGCCCGTGACGGGTTGCGTCTGGCCGGCTGGGTGGCCAACATCGTGGATGCCGACACCTCGCGGCTTGAAGAAAACCTCGCCACGCTGGTCGAGCGTCTGCCTGCACCTTGCCTGGGGCGGGTGCCGCGCTTGAACGAGGCGAGTGCCGAAAATGTGGCGCAGTATCTCGATTTGAAGGTGTTGAGCTGACAGCGCCGCTATGTCGCTGACCGGCAAGACAGTTTTGGATTTTCAAGACTCAGGCTATCGTGCGGCCTAGTGCCATTAGTCTGTTTGTCGAGTATTTCCGGGCAAATGCTGCTTCAATGGGCGTGTTCGTTTTTTGAACTGAGGATCGGCTTATGCAAATCACCATGAACAACACCCTCTACCCAGGCCTTAGCGCAATGCAGGTCGGGCAAAGTCGTGTGGATCAGGCGGCCACCCAGATTGCCAGCTCCAATATCGAAGTGTCGGGCAGAAGCCAGTCCTCTGACTTTCAGCTCGAGAACCTGCGCTCTGTTGATCGCAGCCAGCGTTCCGACTTGCCGTCCAACATCGTCGAACTCGAGGCTGGAAAGGATCAGTTTGCAGCCGGACTGGCTGCGCAGAAAGCCAGCAATGAAATGCTCGGCACGCTGATCGACACCTACGCCTGATTTTCGTGCCAATTCCCGCCGTGCCATCCGCGCACGGCGTTGCCCTCTGAATTTCTCCGCATCATTGTCCTGTATCTCACCTGCACCCGGTTTCTCCCTCCACTAGACTTTTGCTTACGTTTCGCTCGCCCCCGCACGACGTACGCCTGCATGGCGTATGCATGGGCCGTGGACGAATGGTGCGTGCTTCGCTATTGACAAGGTTTGGGCGTAAACGTATGTTTCAAACACCTGTTTGACCGCGAGGCATACGAGATTGTCTGGCGCTTGAGGGTATCTCTCCAGCGACCGCCCGGTCATTCGTTCCAGGATTCATCAGCAGAGGTTATCGCTATGCCTGACTACAAGGCCCCCTTGCGTGATATTCGTTTTGTTCGTGATGAACTGCTCGGCTATGAAGCGCACTATCAGAGTCTGCCAGCCTGTCATGACGCCACTCCGGACATGGTCGACGCCATTCTGGAAGAGGGTGCCAAGTTCTGTGAGCAGGTGCTGGCACCGCTGAACCGTGTGGGCGATACCGAGGGTTGCACCTGGAGCGAGTCGGGCGTGAAGACGCCGACCGGCTTCAAACAGGCTTACAAACAGTTCGTCGAAGGCGGCTGGCCAAGTCTGGCGCATGACGTTGCGCACGGCGGTCAGGGTCTGCCCGAGTCGCTGGGCCTGGCGGTCAGCGAGATGGTCGGTGAGGCGAACTGGTCGTGGGGCATGTACCCTGGCCTGTCGCACGGTGCGATGAACACGATCTCCGAGCACGGCACGCCCGAGCAGCAGGAAGCGTATCTGACCAAGCTGGTGTCCGGCGAATGGACCGGCACCATGTGCCTGACCGAGTCGCATTGCGGTACCGACCTGGGCATGCTGCGCACCAGAGCAGAGCCTCAGGCTGACGGGACCTACAAGGTTACCGGCACCAAGATTTTCATCTCCGCTGGCGAACACGACATGGCCGATAACATCGTCCACATCGTGCTGGCCCGCCTGCCGGACGCACCGGCTGGCACCAAAGGCATTTCGCTGTTCATCGTGCCCAAGTTTCTCTCGGCTGCCGATGGCGGCATCGGTGAGCGCAACGCCGTGAACTGCGGCTCCATCGAGCACAAGATGGGCATCCACGGCAACGCCACCTGCGTGATGAACTTCGATGGCGCTACCGGTTACCTGATCGGGCCAGCGAACAAGGGCCTGAACTGCATGTTCACGTTCATGAACACCGCGCGTCTGGGGACTGCACTGCAAGGTCTGGCGCACGCCGAAGTCGCCTTCCAGGGCGGCCTGCAATATGCCCGTGACCGCCTGCAAATGCGTTCGCTGACCGGCCCCAAGGCACCGGAAAAAGCCGCCGACCCTATCATCGTTCACCCTGATGTGCGTCGCATGCTGCTGACCATGAAGGCGTTCGCCGAAGGCACCCGTGCCATGGTGTACTTCACGGCCAAACAGGTCGACATCGTCAAGTACAGCGAAGACCCGGAGCAAAAGAAAGCTGCTGACGCGCTGCTGGCGTTCATGACCCCGATTGCCAAGGCGTTCATGACGGAAGTGGGCTTTGAAGCCGCCAACCACGGCGTGCAGATCTACGGCGGCCACGGCTTCATTGCCGAGTGGGGCATGGAGCAGAACGTTCGCGACAGCCGGATTTCGATGCTGTACGAAGGCACCACCGGTATTCAGGCGCTCGATTTGCTGGGCCGCAAGGTGCTGATGACCCAGGGCGAAGCGCTCAAGGGCTTCACCAAGATCGTTCACAAGTTCTGCCAGAGCAATGAAGGCAACGAAGTCGTTCAGGAGTTTGTGACGCCACTGGCTGCGCTGAACAAGGAGTGGGGCGACCTGACCCTCAAAGTCGGTATGGCGGCGATGAAGGATCGCGAAGAAGTGGGTGCTGCATCGGTGGACTACGTCATGTTCTCCGGCTATGCCTGCCTGGCGTACTTCTGGGCCGACATGGCGCGTGTTGCGGCCGAGAAACTGGCGGCCGGTACGTCTGACGAAGCGTTCTACCGCGCCAAGATCCAGACCGCGCGCTTCTACTTCCAGCGCATCCTGCCGCGCACCCGTACCCACGTGGCGGCCATTCTGTCGGGCGCTGCCAACCTGATGGACATGAAGGAAGAAGATTTCGGCCTGGCTTACTAAGCTTCGCTGGCGTCATGAAAACCGCCTGATCGCTGATCAGGCGGTTTTTTTATGGGTGCGTTTTAGCGCATCGCTGTATTCGAATCCCCAGCGAGACCTGGGAAGGCGTTCAGGCCCCGTGCATAGTCATGATGTTCTCCAGGACACCTCTCGTTCCTCACGCTCCGCGTGGGAATGCAGTTCGTGACGCTCTGTGTCACCCAACGCATGCCGACGCGGCGCATGGACGCAAGAAGCCCGCAATAAACATTTCCCGCTTCCTGCCGTTACAGAAATTAAGTTGTTTGTTGATCCTGCCGATGCATTGTTTGCTGGGGAGGGGCACAATGCCATCAGGTCAGCCAGTCATCCAGATGCCGGGTAGGAGATAACCCCTTTTGTTGCGTCCATCAGCTGCACGCTTGAGTCATTTTCTGCCTTCACTGGGCTTGCTGGTGGCGGGGCTTGCGGCTGCGTACGTAAAGGACCTGAACGTCTTCTTCACCTCGCTGTTCAACGTGCTTCCGACCCTGGTTCTGTTGTTGGGCGGCGCGTACTGCTGTGTTTACCGACGTCAGCGCGAGCTGTTTCTGATGCTCACGGTGTATATCGCCTACTACCTGCTCGATACCCAGACCGATTACTACCGTGACCACGGCAAGGTCCGCGAAGATGCGGCGGTGATCTTTCACCTGGTCTGCCTGCTGCTGCCGCTGCTGTTCGGGCTGTATGCAGCATGGGAGGAGCGAACGCATCTGTTTCAGGACATGGTCGCGCGGCTCGCGGTGCTGGTAGCGCTGGGCGGCGTGGCGGTGGGGCTTGAACAAAGTTATCCGGTCGAGCTGCAAGTCTGGCTGGCCGACATCCGCTGGCCTGTCCTGCATGGCGCATGGATGAGCCTGATCCAGTTGTCTTACGCGATGTTCCTCGTGTCATTCGGGGTGCTGATCTGGCAATACCTGGAAAAGCCGCGACCGCTGCATGCGGCGCAGATTGTCGGCCTGCTGGGTTTGTTCTGGGCGTTGCCCAAGACCTTCATCCTGCCGTTCACGCTGAACATCCTGTGCAGCCAGGTGATGCTGATGATTGCCGCTGCTGTCGCTCATGAGGCCTATCAGATGGCCTTCCGCGACGAGCTCACCGGGTTGCCTGGGCGACGGGCGCTCAATGAGCGCATGCAGCGTCTGGGTCGCAACTATGTGCTGGCGATGAGCGACGTGGATCACTTCAAGAAATTCAACGATACCCACGGCCATGATGTGGGGGATCAGGTGCTGCGTCTGGTGGCCAGCAAACTGTCGAAAATCACCAACGGCGGTGGCAAGGCCTATCGTTATGGTGGCGAAGAGTTCGCCATTGTGTTCGCCGCCAAAACTATCGATGAGTGCATGCCGCACCTGGAAGCCATCCGCGAGACCATCGCCAATTACGAGATTCAGCTGCGCAACAAGGACAGTCGCCCTCAGGACGATCAGCAAGGCCGGCAGCGCCGCAGCGGGGCGCAGTCAGGCAGTGTGTCGGTGACGGTGAGTATCGGCGTTGCCGAACGCCAGCCGGAGCATCGCACGCCCGAAGAGGTGCTCAAATGCGCCGACCAGGCGCTGTATGCGGCCAAGGGCGCCGGGCGCAATTGTGTGGTGGCTTACGGGCAGTTGAACCGACGTGGCGCTGTCCGCACAACTGAAGCGGCAACCTGAGCAAGCCCTTACACTTCCCGTGACCTGTTATGACTATTCAGTCATGACACGACCCTATGTCTCTGAAATGTTGTTCGGTTAGACTCGTGGAACTCGACTGCTGATCTGCGTCGCTGGATGCATCGATCGGCTTCCCAAAGCATTTCGATCCGTGTTCACGAGGTTTGCCATGGCTGACTATAAAGCGCCACTGCGCGATATGCGCTTCGTCCTCAATGAAGTCTTCGAGGTTTCAAAGCTCTGGGCTCAACTGCCCGAGCTGGCCGAAACCGTCGACGCTGAAACGGTCGAAGCCATTCTCGAAGAAGCCGGTAAAGTGACCAGCAAGACCATTGCGCCGCTGAGCCGCAACGGTGACGAGGAGGGCTGCCACTGGAAGGACACCGTCGTCACCACACCTGCAGGTTTCCCCGAGGCCTATAAGACCTACGCTGAGGGCGGCTGGGTCGGTGTAGGCGGTAACCCCGAGTTTGGCGGCATGGGCATGCCCAAGGTGGTGTCGGCTCAGGTCGAAGAGATGCTCAACTCTGCCAGCCTGGCGTTCGGTCTGTACGCGATGCTTACGTCCGGCGCCTGCGTATCGATAGACACCCACGCCAGTGAAGCGCTCAAGACCAAATTTCTGCCCAATATGTATTCGGGCGTCTGGGCCGGGTCTATGTGCCTGACCGAGGCCCACGCTGGTACGGATCTGGGCATGATTCGCACCCGCGCCGAACCCCAGGCGGACGGCGCTTACCAGATCACCGGTAGCAAGATTTTCATTACCGGTGGCGAACACGATCTGACCGAAAACATCATCCATCTGGTGCTGGCCAAGTTGCCGGATGCACCGCCTGGCCCCAAAGGCATCTCGCTGTTTCTGGTGCCCAAGTTCATGGTCGCTGACGACGGCAGCATCGGCGAGCGCAACACCGTCAGTTGTGGCTCGATCGAGCACAAGATGGGCATCCAGGCGTCTGCAACGTGTGTGATGAACTTCGACGCCGCCACCGGTTACCTGATCGGTGAGCCGAACAAAGGGCTGGCGGCGATGTTCACGATGATGAACTACGAGCGCCTCGGCGTCGGTATCCAGGGCCTGGCCTCTGGCGTGCGCTCTTATCAGGCCGCCGTCGAGTATGCGCAGGACCGTCTGCAGAGCCGCGCCCCGACCGGTGCGCAGAACAAGGACAAGGCCGCTGACCCGATCATCGTCCATCCTGACGTGCGTCGCATGCTGTTGACCATGAAAGCCTTCAACGAAGGCGGTCGGGCGTTTTCCAGCTACGTGGCTCTACAACTGGATATTGCCAAGTTCAGCGAAGACGATGCCGCGCGCAAGCGTGCCGATGATCTGGTAGCGCTGCTGACGCCTGTCTCCAAGGCGTTCCTGAGTGATATCGGTCTGGAAACCACCGTGCATGGTCAGCAGGTATTCGGCGGCCACGGTTACATCCGCGAGTGGGGCCAGGAGCAACTGGTGCGTGACGTGCGTATCACGCAGATCTACGAAGGCACCAACGGCATTCAGGCGCTGGACTTGGTCGGGCGCAAGATCGTCGGTTCGAATGGCGCTTTCTATCAGCTGTTTTCCGATGAAGTCCGCCAGTTCATCAGCGGCTCGGACAACGCGCTCGGCGAGTTTACTCAGCCGCTGAGCAAAGCCTTGAACATGCTGGATGAGCTGACCGGCTGGGTGCTGGATCGCTCGCGTAACAACCCCAATGAAATCGGCGCAGCCTCTGTGGAATATCTGCATCTGTTCGGATACACGGCGTATGCCTACATGTGGGCCATGATGGCCAAGGCAGCACTCGGTAAAGAGCAGCAGGAGGAGTTCTACGCAAGCAAGCTGGGTACTGCACGCTTCTACTTCGCACGTCTGCTGCCGCGTATTCATTCGCTGGATGCCTCGGTGCGCGCGGGTAGCGAGTCGCTATACCTGTTGAAGGCGTCACAATTCTGACTTGGAAAAGCCTTGTAAGCATTTGCTTACACTGCGTGGTGCCAATTGACCTCTTCCCAAGAAAGGGATCCAAAGTTAATCTTTGTTCATGGACGTAGCGCAGGACGCGCAACAAGACATAACAGGGACACGTAGGGAAGCCTGCCAGGATGGCGGGGTGAAAGGGAAATCAGGGAAACAGTCTGGAAAGCCCCGCTTCGGCGGGGTTTTCTTTGTTTGCGTTTTGACGATTCTGTTTTCTTTCCGCTCGCAGCACACGATGCTGTGCCCGCAGTGCAACGCTTGTCCTGATCCTCTCCCGAGAAAGAATAATGGCGCGGTGCCAGAGCCGGTTGAACCCTCACCGCCGGCCAGGGTCGATTAGCTGTATGGCCAATCAGAGCCAATCAATCAGGAGCTTTCCATGGACATCATTCGTATCATTTTCGCCATCCTGCTGCCCCCGGTAGGCGTGTTCATGCAAGTAGGCTTTGCTGGCGCTTTTTGGCTGAATATCCTGCTGACCCTGCTGGGTTACATCCCGGGCATCATCCACGCGATCTACATCATCGTCTCGCGTAAGTAACACCTCGTCGCACTCGTTGATCGTTCCCTGATGCGGGAACGATCACACGGCTCGATCAAGCATCCAGCACATCCCGATAGAAACGCCATTCCTTCTCCAGCGCATCTGCCAGGTTGTTCGCCTTGCGGAACCCATGGTGCTCGTCCGCGTAGAAGTGCGCTTCGGTCTTGATTCCGTTGTCTTGCAACGCCTTGAGCATGGACCGGGTCTGTTCCGGAACCACCACGGCATCCAGCTCGCCCTGAAAGAAGATGACCGGCACGCTGATGCTGTCTGCGTGCAACAGGGGCGTACGAGCCTGATAGCGCTCGATGTCCTTGTCGGGATCGCCGATCAGCCAGTCCAGATAATCACCTTCGAATTTATGCGTCGCCCTGGCCAGTGCCACCGGATCGCTGACGCCGTACAGACTGGCACCCGCGCGGAATACATCGTGGAAGGCCAAGGCGCAGAGCGTGGTGTACCCACCCGCACTGCCGCCGCGAATAAACGCCTGTCGTTCGTCAATCAGGCCGCGCTCGGCCAGATGTTTCACGACTGCACAGGCATCTTCGACGTCCGCCACGCCCCAGGTGAGGTGCAGGCCTTGCCGGTACACCCGACCGTAGCCGCTGCTGCCGCGATAATTGAGGTCTGCCACGGCGAAGCCGCGGTGTGTCCAGTACTGAATGCGTGGGTCCAGCACCGGATAGCAGGCAGAGGTCGGGCCGCCATGGATGAACACCACCAGCGGCGGTTTCTCCGCGCCGGTCATGGCCGGATAGAAGTAACCATGAGCCTCGGCCCCGCCACTGGGGTAACGCAATGTCTGAGGACGGCTGATCTGGTTGGCCGGCAGCGGCGACCCGCCTCCGGCAAGCACCTGAGCACTGCCGTCGTGGCGAGAAATAGCCAGTACCGCCGAGGTGCTTACGGCTGAGGCCGCGATGCAATAGACGAACTCTTCGTCAATGGCGAGGCTGCGAAAGCGGCTGTAACCCGCGCTGAAATCCTCGACGCTGCCGTCGGCCTGACAAAGCCCCAGAACACTTGAACCGTCTTCGAACCAGCTCGCCAGGTAACCATCGTTGATCGGCAGCCAGGTGCAGCTGCCCATTTGCCAGGGCGCGGAGGCATGATCCGCCGGGCGGGCTGAAAGCGGCGCAAACCCGGAAGGTGATTCGCCCCACGGCTGCCAGAAACCTGCACGATCTGTCAGGCAATACAGCCGCCCGTGGGCATCGAAGCGCGGTTGTTGCAGTGACTCTTGCGCGCCGTCGCCTGCGATGCACTGCGCAGTGGCCCAACTGCCATCGTCCTGTTTCGTCGCAGACATCAAGCGGGTGCTGGTCCACGGCTGATGCGGGCGCTGCCATTCGATCCAGGCCAGGCGTCTGCCGTCGGCGCTGACAATCGGCGATGAGTAGAAATCAGCGCCTTCGGCCAGCAACTGGCGCTTGCCGTCAGCCAGCTCGATAGCCACCAGTCGATGCGTGTTGTGGTCTTCTTCAACGGCCAGAATCTGGCCGCCGCTGAAGAACACGCCGCCGTAGCGCTTGTCGCCCTCGGTCAGCGCCACCGGCTCGCTGGCATCCAGTGCCTGTCGATACAGTTGCTGGTCGCGCTCGTTGACGAAGACTACGGCGTCGTCGGCGAGGCAGAACGAGCCACCACCGTATTCATACACCCGACTGCGCACGCTGAAGCCTTGTGGCGTCAGGCAGCGCTTGCTGTTGGCGTACCAGTGCCAGATACGGCTGGCGCCGTCTTCGGGGCGGTATTCGTTCCAGAACAGGCCCGCCGAGCTGACATCCAGTTCGGCGAAGTCGACGCCTGCAGCGACCGCTTGGGCGGCGCTCAGGCGTTCAGGAGGATTTTGCGATGAGTCGTGAGTTTCGGTCATTGCGAAAGGCCAGCTCTTCAATGGTTTGAGTAGCGGTTTCGGACTCGTCACGAGCCTGAGTGATGATCCCGTGGTGATAGGATTTGCTGCACACCGGGTCGGCATTGGCGGCGTCGCCGGTCAGCATGAAGGCCTGGCAGCGACAACCGCCAAAGTCCTTTTCCTTCTCGTCACACGAACGGCAAGGCTCGGGCATCCAGTCGTAACCGCGGAAGCGATTGAAGCCGAACGAGTCGTACCAGATGTGCTGCATGCTGTGATCGCGCACGTTGGGGAACTGGATCGGCATCTGCCGTGCGCCGTGGCAGGGCAGCGCTGTGCCATCCGGTGTCACGGTCAGGAAGATATTGCCCCAGCCGTTCATGCATGCCTTGGGACGCTCTTCGTAATAATCAGGCGTGACGAAAATCAGCTTGCACGGATGATTCTCTGCCTCCAGCCGGACGCGGTATTCATTGGTGACGGCTTCGGCGCGGACCAGTTGATCCTTGGTCGGCAGCAGGCCGAGGCGATTCAGGTGCGCCCAGCCATAGAACTGACAGGTTGCCAGTTCGACGAAATCCGCCTCCAGCGCGAGACACAGCTCGATGATCTTGTCGATGCGGTCGATGTTGTGTCGATGGGTGACAAAATTCAGCACCATCGGGTAGCCGTGCTTTTTGACCGCCTTGGCCATCTCCAGCTTTTGCGCGAAGGCTTTTTTCGAGCCGGCGAGCATGTTGTTGACCTGCTCGTCGCTGGCCTGAAAGCTGATCTGGATGTGGTCCAGGCCTGCTTCCTTGAAGGCGATGATCTTTTCTTCGGTAAGGCCGATGCCCGAGGTGATCAGGTTGGTGTAGAAGCCCAGACGCCGGGCCTCGGCGATCAGCTCGGCGAGGTCCTGGCGCACCAGCGGCTCGCCGCCGGAAAAACCGATCTGCGCCGCCCCCATTTCCCGCGCTTCCTGCATGACCTTGAACCACTGTTCAGTGCTCAGCTCCTGGCCCTGTTTGGCAAAATCCAGCGGGTTGGAGCAATACGGGCACTGCAACGGGCAGCGATAGGTCAGCTCGGCGAGCAGCCACAGGGGCAGCCCCACCTCGGGAGTGGGCGGTATGTACGGGGTGTTGGTGACGGGGGCCAGGTCAGACAAGATCGATCCAGTTTTTCTTTTTGGCGCCTTCCATGAACTCGTCGACGTCCATGCCCAGTTCGGGAACATTGGGGAACTGCTGCTGAAGCTCATGAATGATGGCGGTGATGGTGCGCTTGCCATCGATCAGCCCGCCAATCAGGGCCGCGCTGTCATTGAGTTTGATCATGCCTTCAGGGTAAAGCACCACATGCGCCTTTTGCGCAGGCTCGTACTGAAAGCGATAGCCTTGATGCCATTTGGGTGTCAACGCTCGGAACTGCGGATCGTGCTTCATAGCGTAATCCCCTTATGCCAGACCCTTTGGTCTGTGACGCTGTGATACGGCGGGCGGTTCAACTCGTAGGCCATGGACATCGCATCGAGCATGCTCCACAGGATATCGAGTTTGAACTGCAGGATTTCCAGCATACGCTGCTGACCTTCGTACGTAGTGTAGTGCTGTAACGTGATGGCGAGGCCGTGCTCTACATCGCGTCGGGCCTGACCCAGGCGAGTGCGGAAATACTCGTAGCCGGCCGGGTCGATCCACGGGTAGTGCTGCGGCCAGCTGTCCAGGCGCGACTGATGGATCTGCGGTGCGAACAGTTCGGTCAGCGAGCTGCTGGCAGCTTCCTGCCAGTTGGCGCGGCGGGCGAAGTTCACGTAGGCGTCGACGGCAAAACGCACGCCTGGCAGCACCAGTTCCTGCGAGCGCAGTTGGTCCGGGTCGAGCCCCACGGCCTGGCCGAGGCGCAGCCAGGCTTCGATGCCGCCGTCTTCGCCGGGCGCACCGTCATGATCGAGCAGGCGCTGAATCCACTCGCGACGGATCTCGCGATCCGGGCAGTTGGCCAGAATCGCCGCGTCCTTGAGCGGAATGTTCACCTGATAGTAGAAACGGTTGGCGACCCAGCCCTGAATCTGCTCGCGGGTTGCACGACCCTCGTACATCGCCACATGGTACGGGTGATAGATGTGGTAATAGGCACCCTTGGCGCGCAAGGCCTGTTCGAATTCGGCGGGGGACAGCGCAGTCGATTCGCTCATGTCAGCTCCTAAAGCTCGATGCTCATGCCATCGAAGGCCACTTCGACGTTGCGACGAACCAGCTCCGCACGTTCCGGGGAGTCTTCGTCGAGAATCGGGTTGGTGTTGTTGATGTGGATAAGCACCTTGCGCTGCTCGGGAAAGCCTTCGAGGACTTCCAGCATGCCGCCGGGGCCGTTCTGTGCCAGATGGCCCATTTCCCGGCCGGTACGCGTGCCCACGCCACGGCGCTGCATTTCGTCGTCGTCCCACATTGTGCCGTCGACCAGCAGGCAGTCGGCGTCACGCATTTTCTCGGCCAGTGCGTCATCGACCTTGCCCAGGCCCGGGGCATAGAACAGCTTGCCGCCTGTACGGGTGTCTTCGACCAGCAGGCCGATGTTGTCGCCCGGGTGCGGGTCGAAACGGTGTGGCGAGTAGGGCGGGGCGGCGCTGCGCAGCGGAAAGGGCGTGAAGCGCAGGTTCGGGCAGGCCGGAATCACAAAGCTGCCCTGTAATTCGATGCGGTTCCAGGTCAGGCCGCCGTTCCAGTGCTTGAGCATTTCGAACAGCGGGAAGCCGGTACTCAGGTCCTCATGGACCATGTCGGTACACCACACCTGATGCGGGCAGCCTTCACGCAGGCTGAGCAGGCCGGTGGTGTGGTCGATCTGGCTGTCCATCAACACGATCGCGCTGATGCCGGTGTCGCGCAATGCGCGCCCGGGCTGCATAGGCGCAAAGCCCTGCAATTGCGCGCGAATGTCAGGTGAGGCGTTGCACAGCACCCAGTTGATACCGTCGTCGGACAGCGCAATGGACGACTGGGTCCGCGCATGGGCACGCAGGCTGCCGTCGCGAAAACCCGCGCAATTGACGCAGTTGCAGTTCCACTGGGGGAATCCACCGCCAGCAGCAGAACCTAGAATCTGGATGTACATGACAGCTCCTGGGACACGCTCTGAAATAAAAAACAGCCACAACCATAAAAAAAGCCCCGGCGAACCGAGGCTTCACAGCGCACTGAAATCAACGGCTTGCGAAGTACATGGTGACTTCAAAACCGATACGCAGATCAGTGTAAGCAGGTTTAGTCCACGACATAAAAATCTCCTCGGATAAGTGCAGCGGTGGGTGACTACATCTTAGTGCATCGCTGGAGGCATACGTTCAGATGCTTAGGGAGCTATGTTACTCATTTTCACAATTCAGCAGGGCTAGAATCTGCATGAAAGACCGTTACCGTTCAGGTAAGGATTGCGGAACGGCCGCGCTGGCAGGGCGATTGGCCACGATCAGCCAGCCTCCTGTGGCGTTGATCAATTGATCCGCAGAGGCCAGCAACGAGTGTGTATCCAGATTTGACAGAGCGCGCTGCAAGGTCTGCGCATGGTCACCCCGGTGCCCGGCGAGGTGTGCCTGCCACTGCAGGTCGGCACGCTGTTGTTCCGGCAGGCTCGACGGCTCGAACTGCGCTGCAAGGGCTTTGGTCTGCTCAGGCAAATCTGCATCGCGGACCCACTGCGGCAATCCGCCGATAAAGGCCTCGATGTGCGCAAACAGTTGCTGGGCATTGCAGGTGGGTGATTGCACGCCGAACAGCAAACCGGTCCGTCCGTCGATCTGCCTGAGGCCACTGAACACCGCGTAACCCAATTGCAGTTCGACCCGCAGCCGCTGATAGAACGGCGCTTGAGCCAGGTGCGCGAGCAGACGCCAGGCCGCTTCATCTTCGATGGAAGTCGTGGGCGCGGGGCAGAACACCAGCACGGCGTCTTCCGGGGAGGACGATGCTTCCGTCGCCCAGTGCTTGCCAGCG
The DNA here is from genome assembly GCF_900099665.1 of Pseudomonas sp. BS3767. Taxonomy (NCBI): domain Bacteria; kingdom Pseudomonadati; phylum Pseudomonadota; class Gammaproteobacteria; order Pseudomonadales; family Pseudomonadaceae; genus Pseudomonas; species Pseudomonas sp. BS3767. The sequence goes on from NZ_FNCX01000008.1 coordinate 205,449, forward strand.
CGAATGGCTGGCAGATCGTGTGGGGAAGTTCGCTGAACGCCGGGTGCTGCATTCAACACCGCGTCCAGCATTGACTGGCTGGCCTGTTCAATACCGCTGGTGAAACTGCTCCAGCGCGAAGCCGCCCATACGCCTGGCAGGTCGCTTATGCTCGCCTCCGACCCATTGCGCAGGAAGTGATCGGCAAGCTGCTTGAGCAACTGACGAATCGGGATCAACACCGGCTCGTCGTTTTCCTGTGCGTGGGTATCGGGGTGTTGCAAGCGCTGCAGGCTTTGTTTCAGGACCGCTGGCATCGGTTCGCGCAAACCGTTCAATTGAAGCTGCCAGTACGGACCGTACGCGGTGAAGGTCAGGGTTACTCCGGCCTGACGTGCGTCTTCGACCAGTGGCTTGAGCGCCGTATCGAGCGTCCGCCAAAGAGCGGGCTGCGGGGATGGCAGTTGCCAGCGCAGGTACAGCGCGGCTTCAGCGGGGTCGTCCGCTGCCGTATGAAGAAACGGATTTGGCGCTGGCAGGCACCAAGTGACCGGCTCTGGAACGAGGTTATCCACATCAGCGGTGAGCTTCGCCAGTAATGCGCTTAACGCTTTTTGGCCTTGCTCGCTCAACTGCGCGGGCGTTTCGCGACAGTGATGGTTTGCCAGAGCCAATGCTCCGCACATCTGCAGACGGCGTCGTTCGAGGCGGTGGTATTCCTCGATTTGCGTTGGCCAGTGAGCTTTGAAAAAACCGAGCCAGCTGAAAAGCAGGCTACTGATAGCGGTCGCGTTCGCCGGATCGCCTTTAAACTCGATATCCAGCAAAAGCTGCCCATCGAACTGGTACAGCGGCGCGGCGTTCAATGAGGTGCAAAGGCCCCTGCGCACCAGCTCGGCGACCAGTCCGCCAGGCTGCGCGGCATTGAGCCAGTGACAGAAGAAGGCCACCGCTTCGTCAGTTTTGTCTGGCAAGTCCTCGAAGGCAAACAGCAGATGGTTTTGCTCGCCAGCCTGTCGAGGGCTGGCCATCAATGCTGGAGGCGGGCGCTGTGTGACCTTCATTCCGGTGGCGAAAACCGCGCCGTGGTTTATCGCCAGCGCCTGCAGTTCAGCCACCGGCAGCGGGCCACTCAGGCACAGGGTCATCTGCCCGGCCTGATAGAAGCCTCGATAAAAGTCTTTCAACGCTTGCTGAAAAGCCGGGTTGGGCACTGACAGGCTGTAGCGATTGCCGGCGTGAAAGCCACGCAGTGGATGCTGTGGGTTGATCGCTGCCAGCAGGCGCGCCTGATCGCCGGATGCGCTATCGCCGCGCCAGGCGATGAATTCGGCATGCAGCACTTCGCGTTCGCGTAATTGATCTGCGGTGTCCATGCGCGGCCGGGCAAGCATGTCGCATAGCCGCTCCAGCCCTTGGGCGAAGGCCGCTTGCGGCAATTCGAAGAAGAAGTCAGTGGTGCGCTCACGGGTACTGGCATTGACCTGCCCGCCATGACGCTGCACGAAGGTCATCAGGTTATCCCCGGCCGGGAAGCGTTCGGTGCCGAGGAAAAACAGATGCTCCAGAAAATGCGCCAGCCCCGGCCACGCTTGTGGCGCATCGTGACTGCCGGCTGCCACGCGCAATGAGGCCGCACAGCGCTTGAGCCGTGGCTCGTGACACAGCACCACATTCAAGCCGTTGGCCAGCGTGAGGCGTTGAGTGTCGGCGGCGTGTGCGGCAGGCATGAGGGGCGTCCGGAAAGCTGTGCGAGGCGAGGCGTCATGCTAGCGGATTAACAGACCCGTTCGCGAGCCTGCTGCTCAAAGCTGCGAAATAGAGGACGCAGAGCGTCCAGAACGGCATGCCAACGCAGAGCATTGGCACGATAGGCAACGAGAATGACGATGAGCAAACGGGCTATTTCCAGAGGCTGTACCGGCCTCTTCAGGATCAAGTCAGCGACGTATAAAGCGCCGGGCGGCGATCCACGAAGTAGTCGTTCGCGGTTCTGGCCTGGGCCAGCAGTGACTTGTCCAGCGTGCCGACCAGCAGTGCTTCGTCCTGACCCGCCAGCAACGGGCGGCTGCCGTCCGGCGCGCAGAGGCTGCTAAGCCCGCAGTAACGAATCGCGCCCTCGCTGCCGCAGTAGTTGGCGTACACCACGTAGCAGTGATTCTCGAAAGCCCGCGCCCGGACGGTCACGTCGCAGACGAAATCGTAAGGCAGCATGTTTGCGGTCGGGACCAGAATCAACTCGGCCCCCGCCAAGGCCAGCCGACGAGTGTTTTCGGGGAATTCCACGTCGTAGCAAATCAACAGGCCCAGGCGCCAGCCATTCAATTCGACCACCGGGTAATGATCGTCGCCTGCAGCGAACATCGACCTGTCGAGCTCGCTGAACAGGTGCGTCTTGCGATAGTTGCACAGGCGTTTGCCCTGGCTGTCGATCAACTGCACAGCGTTGTAGATCTGCCCATCGGCGGCGCGCTCCGGATAGCCGTAGAGGATCGCAATGCCACTAGCCTGTGCGATAGCGGCAATGCGCGTCGCTGCCGGACCGTCCTGCGCCTGTGCCAGTTCACCGACAGCCTGGGCGCCGATGTTGTAGCCGCTGAGGAACATTTCCGGACAGATCAGCACCTGTGCCCCTTGTTCGGCGGCGGCCTGAGCCTGCTGTTCCAGGCGAGTCAGGTTGCCGCTGACATCCAGCGGCAATGGCGGGCATTGATACAGCGCAACGCGCATGGGGGTTTCCTTCTGTCAGTCGCCCAGTGCAATCGGGCCGATTTCGTGGAACACATCACCGGGGCCGGGGTTCTCGGCGTGAGTTTTGCCGCCAAAGTGGTTCATGATGCCCCACACAGCATTCAGCGAAGTCTGCACAGCGCCTTCGACCCATGCCGGTGTCCAGGACACATCGTCGCCGGCGATGAACATGCCGCGCTGTTCGCTGGGCATGTCCTGCTGCATGAAGTGCGCGTACATGCGCTGGTTATAGCGGTAATGGCCCGGCAGCGCACCCTTGAAGGCACCCAGGAAGTGCGGATCGGCTTCCCATGACACGGTAATCGGATCACCGATGATCCGCGCTGCGATGTCCACTTTCGGGTAGATCTTCTTCAAGGCATCCAGCGCCAGCTTCACCCGCTTCTCGATGGGCTGCGGGAGCATCTTCAGTGCATCGCTCATCCATGAGTAGGACAGGCAGATCACGCCGGGCTTGTCGTCGCCGTTATCGAACAGGTAAGTGCCACGGGTCAGCCGGTCGGTGAGGGTCATGCTCATCAGGTCGCGGCCGGTTTCCGGGTCCTTGTCCTTCCAGAACGGGCGGTCGACCATCACGAACGTCTTTGACGACTGCATGTAGCGGGTGCGGTCCAGGGCCATCCACATTTTCTGCGAGAACAGCGACTCTTCGCACTCGATCTGCGTGGTCAGCAGCCAGCTCTGGCAGGTCGTCAGCACGGCAGCGTATTGCCGGGTGTCGCCCCAATTATCGGTCACCGCAAAACTGCCATCCTCGGCGCGTGCGATGCGCTTCACACCGGGACGTGGTGCGCCGCGGTGCAACGACGACAGGCTGGTGCCCTTGGGCCAGTGCGCGCAATGCTCGGGGACGTGGCTCCACAAGCCGACCGGCACTTGCTGCACGCCGCCGACGATCAGATGCTGGTGCTCATCGCAGTTGGTCATCACCACACGGAAGATTTCCAGCATCGAGTTGGGGAAGTCCGAATCCCAGCCGCCAGTGCCGAAGCCCACCTGGCCAAACACTTCGCGGTGAAAGAACGACAGCTTGGCGAAGGCCTTGGAGGTCGCGACAAAGTCATAGAACGTGCGGTCGTCCCATAACGGCACCAGCTTGTTCCACAGCTCTTTGAGACGCGGTACATCGCGGTCACGGATCGCCTGCTGGATGTCACCGAATTGCGAGCCGCTTTCCAGTGCATCGGCCCAGGCGTCGGCGACTTCCTGAAACAGTGCCGGCAGGTCCGAGAGCATTTGTGCGTAGTAGGTGGTGCCTTCCAGGTCGATAACGGTGCTGCCGGACGCCGCGGTCAGCGGGTTGGGGAACGGCCTGGACTCAAGGCCCAGCTTGTCGACGTAATGGAAGAACGCTGTCGAGGACACCGGAAAGCGCATGCCGCCCAGTTCGGCCACGATGCCTTTGGCGCCTTCGAACTCCTGCGAGCGCAGGCGGCCACCCATTTTCGAGGCTTCGTACACCACCGGTTTGAGGCCCATCTTCATCAATTCGTAGGCCGCCACCAGACCGGCTATCCCGGCACCGATAATTGCCACTTCAGCACCGTGGTTCTCCACCGGAATGCTGCCCAGACCTTTCGGGTGCTCAATCCAGTCATCGAAGGCGAAGGGGAAGTCGGGGCCGAACATGGTGATCGGCTTTTTGCCGTTGGCGGGGTGACGGTTGTTCTTCATGACGGACCTTGATGGGCAACGGCGAAAAACAACAGTCTAGAGAAGGGCGGACACGTTAATAAGACGCAAAGTGTCGTCGATATGCTGTTTGTTTGGGCTAAGTGACGAATTTGCTGGTCAGTTTGTATCACTGCTTGATAGAAGCGTGCAGTTACACCGGCTGGCCGCGGTCGATCTTGCTGCTGAGGATGATCGATGTCGTGGTCTTCTCGACACCATCTACGCTGCCGATCAGGTCCAGTAGCTGGTCCAGTTGCTCGGGAGAGTCCGTGCGCAGCCAGGCGACATAATCGAACTCGCCACTCACCGCACAGAGTTGCTGAACCTGCGCCATGGCACTCAGCCGCCGCAACACTTCCTTGCCCGAGCGAGGTTGCACGGTAATGCCGACATACGCCTGCAACCCGCCACTGACCACGCGCTGGCCAAGGCGCACGCCGTAACCGGTAATCACTTTGCTGCTTTCCAGGCGCGCCAGCCGCGAGGTCACGGTGGTACGCGCGATGCCCAGTTGCCGGGCGAGCATGGCGACGCTTTCGCGCGCATTGATTTGCAGCGCGGCAATCAGCTGGCGATCGATTTCATCCAGCACAGGCGGGCGGGTATCGGGCACGGGCGGTTCCTTAAAACTTCCACCGTTTGGCGGTCTTGGCCAGACGTGCCTGCAGGCCGTCGAGGTTGAGCGCTAACTGCTGGGTCATCAAGTGGTAGCCCTTCAGCTCGGTAGGAATGACGGCTTTCACTGGTGGTGTTTCCGGCGTCTCCGGTGTTTCGGTCGTGCGTTCCAGACGCTCGGTGGCACCGGTTTGCAGGGCGCGCGCCATGCCGATCAATTGCCGGCGAATCTGGCGGTAGTCAGCGTCCAGCGATGCCTTGAGCGTCTCGTCGGCAAGCTGATTCAGGTTCGCCGGGCGAATATTGGCGAGAATCTCCAGGGTGCTCAGGCACATGCGGAAGTGGCCCTGAATGGCGTCCAGTTCGACCATGGACATCTTCACTTCCTTGGACACCGACGGCAGCAGCGAGCGCAATTGCAGCATCGTGCCGTTGAGCCTGGCGGTCAGTTTCAAATGCTCATCCGCCGTCACTGGCTGGCCTTGCACAATGCGTCCGTAAACCTTGGCGCAGTCACGCAAACCACTGGCCAGGTTGTAGCGCCAGGAAAACACCGCATACAGCGGCAGGGCGAAGGAGAACGCCAGGGCCAGCGCGATACCAATCAGAATATCGACGGTACGCCACAGCCCGTCACTGATCGGGTTGTAACCATGACCGGCGACGATGAACAGCGTGATCGCCGACAGCAGCGCGGTGTAACCCCCTTTGCCGATGGCGTGATAGGCGAAGAAACCGCACATCACCGACATCATTGCGTAGGTCAGCAACGGCATTTCCAGATAGCCCTGCTGGACCACCACGATCAGACCGAGACCGGCACCGATCAAGGTTCCGTAGGCCCGTTCGACCGACTTTTTGCCGATATTGCCGTGATGCTGCAAACCGCCGATCACGATCAGCATGGTCACCGATGCCCACTCACCGTGAGGCAGGTTGAGGCCGGTGGTCAGCAGGATAGTCACCAGCAAGCCCACCGCAATCCGCGCCGCGTGGATCAGCCGCGCATGCCGATAACGGCGATACGGGTCCAGCAAAGGACGCAGAACAGGGCGAAGCCAGGAGGGTATGAAAGCAGAGCGCGAATTCGTCATGCGTTAAGAGACCGCGAGGGTAGGGAAGAGATTCCCTGATTGGATGATGGCAGGCTTCAGTAAGCCACATTTTGGTGGGGGATGGGTGGGGTATGTCGATGATCAGTGACGTGGCATTGCGCATTCTAGGTGTAGGAATGACGCGCTGAGGGCAGTAGTCACGATTTTTATGAGTAGTTAAGGTGTCACTTAGTGAGGCTTTATGAGGATTAATGTGTTCTTTCGTGAGCTGTTATTTTCAGGTCCACACTTCCCATGTCCGTCGGCATCGAAGGGTCGCGGCTCAACCGAGGCAATCTGCTCAGTCAGCACGCTCACTTTGCCTTGAGCAAGGAACAAGCCGAGGCGGCGCTGGACGAGGTGGCCGGTTGGGAAGCCGAACTGCATGATTACTACAGCCAGTTCCTGTCCGGTGCGGAACTGGATGCTGCAGTCGATGCGACCAGTGGCGCACGTCTGAAGCGCTGGCAACTCCTTCTGCTGTGTAGGGTTCTACGGCAAGGGCCGATTGATCTGGTAACGAGTGCTGCGGCCTCCACCGGGCAGGCGAACCAGGCAGTTTTTGGCAAGCAGATCACTTAAGTGGCGGGTAGCGGTGGCCTTCGAGACCTTCGCCACTGCCTGATACTGCGCTGCGCTCAGACCGTTTTCAAAGCCACGCTCGCCGCCATCCAGCAGTCGATTCAGCACCTTGACCTGTTCGGCGTTCAGGTCGTTGTCGCGATGTAATTGCCAAAATCGCGTTTTTCCCAGTACTCGTTCTATATGAACCAAGGCGTTTTCAATGCTTTTCAACAATGTGCGCAGGAACCATTCCAGCCACTCGGTGATATCGGTCGTGCTTTTCTGACTGGTCTCCAGAACGTGGTAATAGCCGGCGCGGTCAGCAAGGATGCTGGCGGACATGGCAAACAGTCGTATGGCTTGCTGATCGCCCTGAGTCAGCGCCAGGTCTGTAATGGCCCGAGTCAGGCGACCATTGCCGTCGTCAAACGGATGCAGGGTTACAAACCAGAAATGCGCGATACCTGCCCGCACGAATGGATCGAGCGTCGGATCACTTTGACTGCCGGCAAACCAGTCGAGAAAATCTTCCAGCTGTTGCTCAAGTCCAGCCCGCGGTGGCGCTTCAAAATGCACGATGGGTCGATCAAGCCTCCCTGAGACCACTTGCATAGGTTCGTCGCTACGCAATTGACCAACCAGGATGCGAGCAGACACAAAGCTGTCCTCTTCCGGGAACAGCCAGCGATGCCAGGTACACAGACGTTGCAAGTCAAGTGGCTGATCATGACCACGTGTAGCGTCCAGCATCAGCTCGGCCAACCCCTCGCTGCGAGGGCTATGCTTGCCGTTATCGGCGATCCCCAAGCGGCGTGCCAGCGACGACCTGACAGAATCTGCATTCAGTCGCTCGCCTTCGATGGCGGACGAAGTGACGATATTCTGCAGCAGGGCATTCAAGCCCTCGCACATTTGCGCATCGCCACCCACTGCACCGCTCATACCCAGCAAGCGACCTTGAGCCTTGGCGCACGCTCGTATCAACGGTGCAAGGCGTTCTTCGCGCCAATGAAAGCGGGGCCAGTTCGGCTGTTGCCAGATCCAGAGATGTTCGGACATCGTATCCGCCTATGCAGTGAGCCGAATAAAAAGTTAATCGGCTCATGAGATGAGCCGATTGTGGTGATTATTCGGCTCACCGTCCAGACGTGCTCATCGGCGTCTGGTTTCGATGTCAGGCAGTCAGGGAGGAAAAGCGGATGGAATTTGATCTGCGTGTGTCGCAACACAGCGACCTGGAATCGTTACAACGCCTGTCGGCGCGGGCGCGTCACCGGTACAAAAGCATTCCTTCCCTGGCGCATGTCGCCGAAAACCCTCCGCTGGGCGCAGACAGGTTCGAAGCCTGCCGGGTGGTGGTGGCTGCCAACAGGCGCAGCGGTGACGTCATCGGTTTTGCAGCCATGCGCTTGCTGGATGATTTCCTGTACCTGGACAACATCTCGGTCGAGCCTGGTGCATCCGGCAAGGGTGTCGGAAAAAGCCTGCTGGCGTCTGTCGAGGCGTACGCGCAGGTTTGCCAACTGCACGCGATAAGCCTGACGACATTTCGCGAGCCGCGCTGGAACGGTCCATGGTTTCGGCAACATGGCTTCCACCCGATGCCGGCAGAACGTATTGGCGATGGACTGAGAGGCGTCATGGACCGTCAGGCGCAGTCTTTCAACCCCGCGACACGCGAGACCTTGTGGCGTCTGCTGTAACCCGCACAGCAATGTGGGCAATCCGCCACCTTCGTTTTGTTGTTCAAGATTCGTACAGCCAGCCTTTGCCATATTCGCCTTGCCAGCCTGTTCTCTTGCCTCGGTGAGAGCTGCAGTGCTCCAGCCAAAATGTATCAAAACGGACATATTCCGGACACGCAACGACCACAGAATTCGCGCCAATCGCTGACGGACCGGCTCATAACCAGAAAATCTCAGGCACCTCCTTCAGACGAGCTAATACCTGCTGCCATGAATAACCTGAACCTGTCGACGCTAGGCCAGAACGAACAATCGCTGGACGTGATTTACGGTCCAATCCAACCTGAGCTGCTACGTGAGGAGGTGCTGGCCGATTTGCTGGAAGCCAGTGCCCGGCGCAACCCGCAGCAAGTGGCACTGATCTTCGGCGAGCATCAGATCAGTTATGGCGATCTGGACCGGCAGGCCGATCAGGTGGCGTCTGCGCTGATCGGTGCGGGTGTTCGGCCGGGGCACATTGTCGGTCTGTGGCTGCCGCGCGGCATCGAGCTGCTGGTCATGCAGGCCGGTATTGCCAAGGCGGGCGCCGCGTGGCTGCCTCTGGATCAGGACACGCCGGTAGAGCGTCTGCAGGTTTGCCTGGACGACGCCAGCGCAGTCGGGCTGGTGTCCTGCGATGCGTTGATGCCGGTGCTGGCCGATACCGGTTTGAAGGTGTGGACTGCCGAACACCTGCTGGCGCCGACCGACGCAGCGTTGGTGCGTCGCAGTGGAGTGCTTCCCGACCATCCTGCCTATGTGATTTACACCTCCGGCTCCACGGGCAAGCCCAAGGGCATTCTGATTTCCCAGCGCAGCATCTGCCATTTTCTGCGCAGCGAGAACGCGATACTTGGCATTCGTGCCAGCGACCGGGTTTACCAGGGCTTTTCCGTGGCCTTCGACATGTCCTTCGAAGAAATCTGGATCGCCTATCTGGTGGGCGCGACGCTGTGGATAGGCCCGAAGGAAACCAGCGGTGACCCCGAAACCCTGCCGCGCCTGCTGAACGAGCAGCGCATCAGCGTCTTGCATGCGGTGCCCACTTTGCTGGCGCTGTTCAGCGAAGACGTTCCCGGCCTGCGCCTGATCAATCTGGGCGGCGAGATGTGCCCTGAATCGCTGGTCGATCGCTGGGCCACGCCGACCCGGCAGATGTTCAACACCTACGGCCCTACCGAAGCCACCGTGTCGGCCAGCCTGGCGCGTCTGTCGCGCGGTCGCCCGGTGTCGATTGGCACACCGTTACCCAATTACGGGCTGTTGGTCATCGCCAATGACCCTGCGGTTGGGAGCACCCTGGCGCCCAGCCTGCTGCCGCGTGGCGAAGTCGGCGAGCTGTGCATCATCGGCCCCGGCCTGGCCGAGGGGTATCTTGGCCGGCCGGACCTGACCCAGGAAAAATTCCTGCCGAACCCATGGTCCACCGGCTATCACGATGCGCGCCTGTATCGAACCGGCGACCTTGCCCGGATCGACGACGAAGGGCAGGTGCAGTGCCTCGGGCGGGCCGACGATCAGGTAAAAATTCGCGGCTTTCGCGTCGAACTGGGCGAGATTGAATCGCTGTTGGCGCAACAGCCTGGCGTGGGCACCGTTGCCGTCCTGTTGCGCAACGAGGCGGGCGTTGATCAGCTGATTGCCTATCTGGTGAGCGACACCTCGACACCTTCCGCATTCACGAGTCAGTTGCGCAAAACCCTGCAGGCGCAGTTGCCGCCGTACATGGTCCCGGGACACTTCGAACTGCTCGACAGCATGCCGCGCCTCACGTCCGGCAAAATCGATCGCAAAACGCTCAAGGCCCGGCCGTTGACGGTGGATGCCAAGGCCGCCAGCGCAGAGTCCGATGTGGCGCAAACCGAAGGTGAGATTGCACTGTTTGCCGCGCTGAGCACACTGTTCCCCGGCATGCCGATCCGCCGCGATGCGGACTTTTTCACCGATCTGGGCGGGCATTCCTTCTTTGCCGCGCGTTTGGCCTCGGCGCTGCGGGCCAACCCGCGCTTCGCTCAAGTCACGGTGCGCGACATTTACCAGCGTCGGCGTGTCGGCGCGATTGCTGAAGTGCTGGATCAGGCGCCACAAGAGGTGGATGCGCCGGTGGACTGGACGCCTCCGTCAGCCTGGCGTCGCTGGCGCTGCGGCGTGGCCCAGGCGCTGGCATTGCCGGTCATGGTCAGCCTGCGCATGACCCAGTGGCTCGCACCGTTCTTTACCTATCACCTGCTCACCGGCTCGCCCGACGACTCTGTCGCATTGGCGACGCTGGCGTCGATCTCGGTATTCCTGATTGCTACCGTTCTGCAGTTTTTCATCGCGCTGGCAGCCAAGTGGCTGATCGTCGGCCGCCTGAAGCCTGGGATCTATCCGCTGTGGGGCGTTACCTATTTTCGCTGGTGGGCCGCAGACCGCATGGTCGAGTCGGCGCCGACTTATCTGCTGAGCGGCTCCTCACTTTATCCCCTGTGGCTGCGCGCACTGGGCGCGAAGATCGGGCAGGACGTGATTATTGGCGGCGCTACAGTACGGGCTCATGACCTGCTGGAAATCGGCGACGGGGTCAGCGTCGGCAACGGTGTCAGCTTCGAAAATGCGCGCGTCGAGCGGGGTCAGTTGCATCTGGGCCGTATCGCCTTGCAGGACAATGCCTGTGTCGGCTCTTACGTGATCATGGAAGGCAATACGGCTGTAGGCCCGTGGGGGCATCTGGAGGCCCAATCGGCCATGGCCGATGGTCGGGAAGTTCCGGCTGGGCGCATCTGGCAAGGCTCGCCAGCGCGTGATGTCGGCGCGTTCGATACGCTCGGCCAACCTGCACGGCCTGTGACCAGCCCGGCGCGTTTGCGGGCAGAACAACTGTTCTTCGTGTTCGGCGTTCTGCTGGTCGCGACGCTGTTCTTCATCCCGGTCTTCCCGACCTTTTTCCTGATCGACTGGTTCGACACGCAGAACGTCTTGCCATGGTTCGAGGGCAGCGGACCATTGGGACAACTGGCGCGCTATTTCCTGCTCGCGTTCCCGGCCAGTGCGGTGCTGATTGTCGCGACTGTTCTGGCCTCTGCCGCATTGCGCTGGGTCGTCTTTCCACGCCTCAAACCGGGCCGTTATGAGGTGCACAGCAATACCTACTGCGCCAAGTGGCTGATCAGCCAGATTCAGGAAGCGAGCCTCAACGTGCTGTCCGGCATCTATGCCACGGTGTATTCGCCTTTCTGGTATCGACTGCTGGGCGCGAAAGTAGGGCGCGACGCCGAGATTTCCAGCGCACAGGGCGTCATCCCGGACATGCTGACCCTGGGCGATGAAACCTTTATCGCGGATGCGGTGATGCTCGGTGATGAGCGTATCGACGGCGGCTGGATGACCATGCAACCCACGGTCGTGTCGCATCGCAGCTTTGTCGGCAACGGCGGGTACATCGCGGACGGCACGGTACTGCCGGAAAACGTCCTGATCGGCGTCCATTCCTGCGCGCCGCACAACAGCAAAATGGTCGACGGCGACACCTGGCTGGGCTCACCACCGATCCACCTGCCTGCCCGCGAGCAGGTGAGTGGCGCTCCCGAATCACTGACCTTCAAGCCTTCACCGCTGCGCCGCCTGGCACGAGGACTGGTCGAAGGCGTGCGCATTGTCACCCCGCACGCGGTAGTGATCGCCGTTGGCTACACGGTCATGCTTGACCTGATGCCACTCGCCGACGACGAGCGCTGGGGAGCGGTGCTGGCCTACCTTGCAGTGATCGGCGTGGCGTACAGCGTGGGTAACTTTCTGCTGATCGCGGCCCTGAAATGGCTGGTGATGGGCCGCTATCGCAAACGCGCTGACCCGATGTGGACGCCCTTCGTATGGCTGTCGGAGGGCATCACCAGTCTGTACGAAGGCATGGCCGCACCGAACTTCATGCGCTACCTGCGCGGCACACCGTGGTTGCCGCTGGCGTTCAATGTACTCGGCTGCAGGATTGGTCGCGGGGTTTACATGGACACCACCGACATCACTGAATTCGACTGCGTCAGCATCGGCGCAGACAGCGAATTGAACGCCGGCGCCTGCCCGCAGACCCACCTGTTCGAAGACCGAATCATGAAGATTGATCACGTCAGCATCGGCGAGCGTGTGTACATGGGGCCACGCAGCGCCGTGCTGTATAGCGCTGTCGTCGGCAACGATGCGCACCTTGGCGCACTGACCCTGGTGATGAAGGGCGAGCATATCCCTGCCGCCAGCCGATGGGCCGGTTGCCCCGCGTCACCGGACAGGGCATGAAGTGCGGGGCGAGCTGGGTATTCGATGAAAATGGCCGGCTCGCCCCTCCAGAGTCCTTCCCTCGGCAGAATGTATTGCTGGTCAGCTGCGTCACCAGGCCAGGCTGTGCAAGAGATGAGGCCAGAAACCGCATTCGGGCTTGCGTGCGTATCGCCTTGGAGCAGTGGCTCGAATTGCCATCCGGGGCGATCACGTTCATCAGCGCCTCAGGTGTCGCGCCGCGATTGCTTATCGACGGGCTGCCGGAGCCCGGGTTTTCCATCAGCCACGAAGCCGGGTTCTCTCTTGCTGCCGTCAATCTCCACGGCGCAGTGGGCGTGGACTTGATGCAGGTTCAGGCGGTGCCGGACTGGCATGCTGTCGCGCAGGATTATTTGGGGGCTGAGGTTGCTACCCGTCTGTCAGGCATGCCCGAGTCGATGCGTGCGGTTGCCTTTGCCAAGGCATGGTGCAGGCGCGAAGCGTTTTTGAAGTTGCACGGCTTGGCGCTTGAGGAATGGACGGCAGTGGGCGGGTTGCAGGGGGTGGGGGTTGAGGTTGAATTGGGGGAGGGGATGGTGGGTGTGGTGGCGTTGGGAGCGCTATGTGCTGATGCGTGCGTGCCGCTCTTCAAGCAAAAACATCAGTAAGATTTCCAGCAGGTCGTCACTACACGCCACACGTATTAGTAACACCATTGATTTGACTGCTGGCTTCCGCATCCGGAAGCCATGCCTGGACAGCTCACGCGCTGGCTACAGTGCTTTTCGCTGCGCGCTGGCCTTTATTGGCCTTGCCTGTGGTGCCCTCTCTGACAAGCTTAGGCTTTGCAGCAGCCTTGGCCGAGGCTACTTTTGCTGCTTGCCGCGGTTGCTTACTTGACCCGCTATCAACAGAATTCGTCGCAATTGGCTGCACGGTTAGCTCTACTCCAACGGCCTCCATCAGCTTTCTAATGGTGTCATAGCGAGTCTTCGCGCCGCCCTTAAGCGATTTATAAAGGCTTTCCCGATTAACCCCGGCATCTCGGGCAACCTTGTTCACTCCTTGCGCTTTCGCTACCTCGGACAAAGCCTTCATGAGTAATTCAGGATCTTTTGCCTTCATGCTTTCAGCAAGGTAAGCACTGATCGTTTCCGGATTGTCGAGAAAGCGGGAGGCTTCATAGCGGCTGGTACCGGATGTGTTGAGGTTGAGGATAGGCATCTCCTCTGGAGTTGATTTGATTTCAGTCATTTGATCTTACCCTCATGGCATCAAGAATCGCTTTCGCCTCCTTGATACCGCGTCTTTGGTCGGTTTTGTCACTACCCGAAAGCATAAGGTATTCGGCTTGACCCGAGCGTACGTAGTAAACACGATACCCTGGGCCTACAAAAACCCGCATTTCGCTTACGCCTTCGCCCACTGGTTCAGAGTCACCAAAGTTGCCTGCTTTGGCTCGATCCAAACGGACCAATACAGCAGCCTTGCCTTTTGCATCTTTCACACCGTCAAGCCAGTCATCGAACTGAGACGTGGTGCTTATGGTGTACTCGGTGGTATTCGTCATAGCTTTGAGTGTGGCCTATTGGCTACAGTTTGTCGAGTGGGCTGACATAAGGTCTTACTCAGCCATGATCTGGTTATAGCGCTTTTGATAGTCAGCATAGGGGAGTGCCTGCTCTTTGAGCAGATCAAGCTGTTGCTGCTGGTAAGCCTCTTTTGTCAGCGGCGATCTGCCGGCAACAGAGTTCGAACCTTTGGCTCCCTTCAGTCCGGCCGCGCCCTTTGGAAATAACTGATTAGTCATTTCGGTTATCTTTTTCTCGGCATCGATAAATTTATCGATTACGCGACCGCCACCCCAGCGTGAATCATACTCAGCCTGACCGACCTGCTGACCAAATTGATAAACGCGAATATCGGCGTAACTCATGTAGATCGCCATATCCCAGCTCCAGGTCCCGATATAAGTCGTTGTCAAAGGGCAACTGGATGGGCTGCTGCCCGGCGGGATTTGTCGTGTATGGAAGCCTTTCTCGGTCAGCAATCTTACGTAGGTTGTATTGAACCCCTCGCGCAGGCCATCGGCGGGAATCATGCAGATTTCCGGCGCCAGGTCCGAAGACAGCTCGACGGGAGTCACTGTTTGCTTGATGGTGCAACCAGACGCAAATACTGCTGATGCCAGAATCAGGGGGTTGTAAAGGGTGCGCATGGCGACCTCCTTGTCATGAGTTGGGCGGCGAAGGTATCACGGCTCGTGTGAGTTCACTCGTCCCGACTATGGAGAGGTCGATTTGCGCTTTTATTGACGGTTCGCCGCGGCCTTGAGTCTTAAGGCTCTACCGAGCGTTGCGAGTGTTTGGCGAACTCATTGTGTCCGCCCCGACCGTATCACCAGCATCCCATGCACCTTCAAGGAAAGTCGGACCAGGAAGATGAATGCACGAATGTTCTAGACTCACCTCCTGACGTCAGCGATAACCAATCGCTTTCATCGATTCAGGTGTTTTATGCCTTCCACACACTGGATAGACCTCGCTCGCGACCTTGATACAGGCATCGAGACGCTGCACGCGCACTTTCAGGGGCATGCCTATGATCCCCATTGGCATGACAGCTATCTGGTGGGCGTTACCCGGCAAGGTGTGCAGCAGTTCAATTGCCGCCGTCAGCGCCATGCCAGCACGCCCGGGCAGGTGTTCACACTGGAGCCGGGAGAAATCCATGATGGCAATGCCCCGTGCGCCGAAGGGTTCACCTATCAGATGCTGTACCTGGACCCGCATTGGCTGAGCCGGGAGCTCAGTGGGTTGTTCGAACAGGCTCCCGACCAGCATCTGCCTTCTTTCGCCAACACCCTGCAAACCGAATCACGGCTGGCTCACGCGGTCACGTTCGCTTTCACGGCGCTGCACCAAAATGAGCTACGCATCGTTCGTCAAAGCGCGTTGGATGAATTACTGGCGCAGCTCATTGATCGGGTGCAATGGCGACGCATGACCGATCCCGATCCGCGCTTGCCGCAAGTGGCCTTGCGGGCGAGGGATTATCTGCACGCGCATCTGCATCAGGACGTGGGCATGAACGAGTTGGCAGCTATTTGTGGCGTCGACCGCTTTCGCCTGACGCGGGCGTTCAAGGCCGCCTTCGGCCTGCCGCCTCATGCATATCTGGTACAGCTGCGCCTGGCCAAGGCTCGTCGAATGCTGGCAGCCGGAATCTGGCCCGCTCAGGTGGCCAGCGATCTGGGCTTCGCTGACCAAAGCCATCTGGGCCGCTGGTTCATGCGCGCCTACGGACTGAGCCCGGCGGCCTATCGCTTGCGCTGCTCAAACCTTCCAGACTGATCCTGCGGTATGTCGCAGCATGGGCTTTTTCAGCCCTGGATTGCCGATCATGCTGCCTTTCATACTGTTCGCCTTCGTCGCCTCGATCACCCCCGGCCCCACCAACATCCTGGTATTAAGCAACAGTGCCCGCTTCGGCTGGCGCGCCGTTGTACCGTTGATTCTGGGAGCCTGCACCGGCGCTGCACTGTTGGTGTTGCTCGTCGGCATGGGTGTCGGCCACTCACTGCTCGCGATCCCCAATGCTCAGCGCGTCATGGCATGGGTCGGCGTGCTGTGGCTGACCTGGCTGGCCTGGAAGATAGGTGCCAGCCCGACCGACTCAATCGAGCGGCAAAACAGCCTGCCGATAGGCTTTATCGGTGGCGTAGCACTGCAAATAGTAAATCCCAAGACTTGGGTCATGGCGCTGGCGGTGGTCAGTGTATTCAGCCAGCGCAACCCGGTATCTTACCTGGCGCTGGTGTTCTTTCTGATTTCCTTGCCCTGCCTCGGCAGCTGGGCGCTGATGGGCGCAGGCTCGACCCGCTGGCTCACATCGCCTTGGCGAGTGCAGTGGATGAATCGAGTGCTGGCGGTTTTATTGCTGCTGGCGGCGTGGATCGGTTTTATGGACAGTGTCTGAACGTGTGCGGCATGGGTTGGCAGCAGGCACGCGAGGAGTCGGCTTCATTTCAAATCAAAGGCTGCTCTTGTCGAGCAACTCGACTATTTGCTTGTGACGTGAGTTTTGCTCTTCAACTTGCTGGTTTGCTCTGCGGTCGTCATCTCTTTTCACCGCAGAGCTTATATGGCGTCAGATTATTCCGGTGTTTGCGCGCCGCTGGTCCTGGACAGCTCAGCAGGTCGGGTTGCCGTATTGAAGAAGGCCAGGTGGTAGGCCAAGCCGACGAACACCGCGCCGCCCACCGCGTTACCCAAAAATACCGGGACGAAGTTGTCGCCGAACTGCGCCCAGCTCAAGGCGCCGGCAAAGATCGCTGCAGGAATGACGAACATGTTGGCGACGATGTGCTGAAAGCCGATCGCGACGAATGCCATCACCGGAAACCACATGCCGACCACTTTACCGATCACGTCCTTGCTTGCGTAGCTGAGCCACACCGCCAGGCACACCAGCCAATTGCAGCCAATGCCGGAGATGAACGCCTGTTCAAAGCTGGCCCCCACCTTGGCATTGGCGATGGCCACGGTCTTGGCCATGAAGGCGCCTTCAGTCAGCCCCACCACATGGCCGAAACAATAGGCGACGAACAGCGCGCCGATCAGGTTGGCCAGCGTCACCAGTACCCAGTTGCGCACCAACTGACCCAGGCCGATACGCCCGGCGAACAGCGCCATGGGCAGGCTCATCATGTTGCCGGTCAGCAACTCGCCACCGGCCAGCACCACCAGAATCAGCCCGACCGGAAACACCACAGCGCCCAGCAGATTGCCCAGCGACGCCCACTCGTGAGGGATCATGGTGCTGACATGAATGTCGAGAAGAAACCCGAGGGCAATGAAAGCCCCTGCCAGAAAGCCCAGGATCATCAACGACGGCAGGCTCAGGTGGGCCTTCTTGACGCCGCTTTCGACGGCAATTTCAGCGATTTGCTGCGGGGTGTTCAAAGACATGGTGGGCTCGTGCGTGGTCGTGGGCTGAGCGGGGGGGATTAAAAGCTCAAGCGGTGCGCGCATCTGTCGCACCGGGAAACAACGTTACGGAATGTTTCGGAGGATGGCTAATCGGATGTTTTGATCGGGTGATTGAGAGGGTCGATGGGTGGGGAGGATACTGTGGGGGGAGTGGGCTTATAGTGGTTTGGTTGGCAGGTTTGTAGTGGGTCAACTAAACCCGATCACTGAGTTGTCAGCGACCGAGCCATCTTGGAAACGCTGACTCAAGCGCTCAAGCCAGCGGATTCTGACGCAACGATAGGCAACGGAGCAAGGCGCCAAGGCTTCTGTAAGACGTTTACTCGTTTCGCAACACGATCCTGTTTTTTACTTCATCCGGCTTGGTATTGGCCGGCATCACCCCATAACTATCCCTGTCTCCATAAACCGCAAGGACAGACCATGACCAACCCAACCGAAACCGCCATCCTTGCCGGCGGCTGCTTCTGGGGCATGCAAGATTTGTTGCGACGCTACCCCGGCGTGCTGCACACGCGAGTCGGCTACACCGGTGGTGACGTACCGAACGCCACCTACCGCAACCACGGCAATCATGCCGAAGCGATTGAGATCGTGTTTGACCCGGCGGTGATCAGCTACCGGCAGATTCTTGAGTTCTTTTTCCAGATCCATGACCCGAGCACGCCTAACCGGCAGGGCAATGATCTTGGGCCAAGCTATCGTTCGGCGATTTACTACCTGAGCGAACAGCAAAGGGATATTGCCGAAGATACCGCAGCTGACGTGGACGCCTCCAAGCTGTGGCCGGGGCGTGTGGTCACGCAAATCGAGCCCGCCAGCGAGTTCTGGGAAGCGGAGCCGGAGCATCAGGATTATCTGGAACGGATACCGAACGGTTATACCTGCCACTTCATCCGGCCAAACTGGAAGTTGCCCAAGCGGGCTTGAACCTGAATTGCACTGGGAAAGGCCGCGATAGGGGGAGAGCGCAAAAGCTGACCTGCCCCTGTCATGCAGGCAGCTGTAGTGGTAATCAGACACTTCTATCTGGCGATATTCTCGCCTGAATGAGTGTTCGGAGTTACTAGACCACTACAGGACTGTATCTGAGAGGACCTCACCAGAAACACAAAAGCCGCGCATTGCGCGGCTTTGAGTATGATGGGCCCACACGGACTCGAACCGTGGACCAAAGGATTATGAGTTGCTGGGCCAACTGATATGCCTAGCGAAATTAATCAAAGCTCGGAGCAGGTTAGCATAGCTGGAGGCCGCTTAATAGGTGGTGTTGAGCGTAATTTGGAGAAGTCGGCTCAAGCTGGGCACTGTACCTTCGCTGTACTTTTTTTATCCTGTTCTGAAATTTGCGTCAGTATCGCTTGCTAAAAGCGAAATGGTCATTTTCTGTAAAGAGTGGAACCTTTTTCTCTACAGAAAAATCAAATACCATACATGCGGTCGGTGATAGCTAATTAGTGTCGTAAATATAGAGCCCGGCATAGCCGGGCTCTATATAAAAAATTAACTCACCGTGATTTCTTGATTTAGAACGGCGCTCTCTAACTCGTTTCGCATGCTTTGAACTGTAGAATCGTACAAAGTGTCGGCTCCGTCGGGGGCGCGTAATGTTAAAACAAACGCAACCTCTTGCGGCGGGAGCTCAGAGTGGTGTTGCATATCAAATTGATAAAGATCACGTGTAAATATCCGTGCATTAAGACGCATTGTGTCTCTGGAAATTCCGGTTCCGCGATGCGGTTTATAGTGATTGCGTACAGGGCTCCATTTGGCTAGATCAGACCGAGCAGACGCCTCCTTTTCTTTGTCTTCGCGCATGCTGCCTGCAAGGCTAATTGTATTGCCAGATGCAGAAGTGGTCTGTAGGGATGTCTGTAATCGAGACGAAAAATAATTTTCACCTACCGATTCAGAGGTCAACGGTTTCAAAACGGCAGTAAGGGCTACTGAACCCGTAAACTTCCCATCTTTTATTAATTCTGGTGGGATGGGGATGTTGTTCCAGTAATAATTATAGCCGGGCTGAAGTGTCGCGATCCACGCTATAGTTACATCTCCAGGCTGGCAAAGCCATGGTAGGCTTTCTTCTTTCCATGGAGTACCCCAACCAATTGAATCGCTATGAGACTCAAGTTCACTCTTGTTGATTAGTAGCGCTTTCACCAAGTCGGGAGAAGCTTCTTTTATATTGGCAAAAGTATGCGCTGCGAGAGAAGATACTAATGGCGTACTGAAACTAGTTCCGATCTCTACCCCGCCGCCGATCATGCGAAGCTCGGAAAACCATGATAGGTCAGGCTTTTTCATCCCCGCCGGAGCCGGGCCCTTCAAACTCACACTACATGCATCACCTGGTGCCATCTTGACAAAGTCATAGTTTCGGCCACTTACTGTAAGAGCGGCCTCGCAGTCAGCTGGAGCGCATATCAGGCCATGCTTTGGATTGTGATCGATATTTCCCGCAGATATTACTGGTAGAATATTGTACTTTCGAGCAATTTTGCTAATCTCATGTCCTAAGTAGCTTACTTCTTCTTTTTTTGCTGCGGAAGCCATTAGGTTAAAAGAAAGATTCCAAACTTTAGAGTAGGGCGCAGTTTTTTGAGCAACATGGTCTAGGTATGCAAGAAGCTGTCTATGGTTTGGGCTTTTGGGCGCGCTGTCTTTACAAATCGCTTGGGCGGAAATAAAGGTGCAGTCGAGTGCCGGAAGCGGTCTGTCGGCATTCCAGGCGTGGGCATGACATACTAATGAGGCAACTTTATTTCCGTGGTTGAGATTTGCGTCAAAGTCCTTAACAAGCGGCGCTAGAGAATATTTCTGAAGAGGTAAGTAACTCTTGGCATTGATTCCGCCATCTACGATCACTACAGTCGGTGAGGCTGCTGATATTTTAAGAGGGGATGGCTCTTGCCCTTTCCCCGGCTTGTCTGCTGACTTCAATGTAGGCGCAGGGTCAATGCGATAAACTGTGCCGGAGGCGATGAGTCTTTCCAGATCCTCTTTTGTAGAAATGTTTAATGAGATAACAGCATTTCCATTTTTCAGATAATGGTTCAATGCAGATTTTGCTGCATCCTGAAGTTTATCTTGTTTAGAGTCGTCAATGTGGAGGTCGAATTCTGGGTGGCCTAAGTTGCAGTCTATTTCAGATAATAGCTTTTCAAGTTTGCCAGAAAGATTTTTGCGTGCATTAATGCTTTTGAATGGCTTGATCCAGACGTTTATTATTTTTGAGTTACCCTCTACAGGTAATTCATCCCACTGTTTTTGAATGCTCAGGCCGCGAAGAGTTTGGGTGTCGTCAAAAAGATCAATAGTTGATATTCGTGAGATGTCAACCATGTCATTGGTTTTTTTTGATGTCTTTAACTGATGAGAAAGCTCGGGAAGACTCTCCCGATTAATTTCTATCAGAAAACCTTTGTAGGCGGGTGCAATAATACGACAGCCAGCTCTTGAGTCAAATACGTCCGTAGGTGTCCAGCTTGGAGATAAAGAGTCGTCATCCATTTTTGCAATGATATGAGTCATTCCCGAAAACGTGACTTGGGAAATATCCCACTTATTGATCTCGTCTACTTTGCTAGATAGGCGTGTGCGCTTTTCCTCTAATGAGCTCGATTTTATTCCTTTTTGGTTTTTACCTCCGCCCGAAACTGTCTTCGGTGTAGGGCTTTTGAGCAACCGTAATACGGGGTTTACTACCGGGCGAGGTGGCATGACTAATCCTTTAGATAGGTGGAAAGGGTTTGACGGCTAATTTTAACTATAGTCAGTATTTCAATCTGTGTCATGCTTAAGTTTTTTGATAAGAAACGACAAAGGCGCTTTTTATCATTATTGAACTCGCTGTGTTCGGCCATGAGAATCTCAGCGGCGAGTTCAGGCACATCAATCTGTCTTTGCTCGATAACCGCAGCGCGTCTTGCAGATAGCGCTACAGATTCAATATCAGCTCCGCTCATACTTGAAGATATTTTCCCTAGCGCCGATAAAGTTGTGCTTTCTCCTTTGTCCTGAAACAGAAAGTGGTTCCAGAGATGTGTGCGTAGATCAAAGTCTGGAGTTTCAAAGCGCATTCTATATGGGAATCTACGCCAAATAGCTCGATCTAAAAGTTCAGGATGATTAGTTGCTGCTATTACAATTGCCTTGTCGTCTAATGAGTCGATAGCTTGGATTAGAGTATTGACAACTCTTTTCAGTTCTCCTAGTTCGTGATTGTCGTTTCTCAATTTTCCTATAGCGTCAAATTCGTCAAGAAATATAATTCCATTTTTTGTCGGGACAAAGTCAAATACAGATCGAATATTTTTTGCCGTATCTCCTAGCAGTGAAGATATCAGAGAATCAAGTCTTACAACGTAAAGCGGCATAGATAATGCGGATGCGATATGGCCCGCGACTAACGTCTTCCCTGTTCCTGGAGGGCCGGACATCAAAAGATTCATTTTGCCTGAGAGCCCATTTTCTTGCAGGAGCTCATAGTTTTTTACACTCGAAATAAAAGTGTCAAAGGTTTTTTTCAGGGACTCGTTCAAAAAAACTGGTGATATTGGGCATGGATGTTCCTCCACAAGAGCGCTTCTTGACTTTGGATCTGTTGGCAGACTTTCTGAGTAACCGGATGCGCGGAGAGGGACGCCTTTACGTCTTATTGCCTGCTTAATTTTTTTGCTTATTTCGGGATGCTCAGACGTCGAACTCGCGGCGATCCTACTTGAGATTTGCCTGACATCTGTGTAATTAGCGTTCAAGGACGCTTCAATTAGCTCAAGGATTTCCTGAGATGATATCGATATGATAGACATAGCATTGCCGCTAAAAAATTTGGTGAAATGTCCAATTTTTAGGCGGAAATGTCAACGTCTAGGCAGAATTTGTTAACGGTTCGGCGCCATCGCCAGACGGAAGGTGCGCTTTGTCGGCCTGCGCTGGGTGGCCAAGCCCGTTCATCGGTAGTCTTACGAGAGCTACCCCAGAGCTACGGTAAGAAAAACCTCACTGGCGGTCAGCATCGGGGCTCACCATTACGGCTGATTGGAAGAATTTGGGACAGGCCACGTTTGAATATACGTGAATCGCCCTTGGCCCATTAAATGGGCGCGATGGCAGCTACCGTCCGCAATGAATTCAGTCTGATTGGGGGATACTACCTGTGAGTCATGCCAGACTGGCTGCCACAATTTACGCAGCATCTGTTCCGCGCCTAGTGATGAAATTCACAGACAATAGTTCCGACGAGCTATGGATAGCTGATGTCAAGGCGTGTACTCCAGGCAGAGACTGCCAGGTGTTCCGAGATGCGGTGTTCGTAGAGTCCAACGGTGCTGCCTTCATCTTTGGGATCGAGCACGAGGACGGTCGGCCACGCGGCGTCAAAGCGGAGCTGGCCGACCGGCAGCAGCTTTTCACTGGTTTCTTGCGAGAGCAAAACGAAATCAGTGATTTGGCTATGGGAGGGTTGAGGGCTGTTTTTCAAGGCTCGGAGTACGCCAGCCAGGCCAGGGCCACAGCGGCATACATGATCCACCGAGAGCATCTGACAGATCTTGCTGTAGGCTATCGAAATCGTGAAGGTGAGTACGTGTGTGAAAAGTTTGAAGATGAGTATGAGTTTCTCGAGAGCGCCCGCGCTAATCTGTCTTTCGACGAGCTGCATCGTTAGTTCATGGCCGGAGACGGTCCTTGTCTCAAGAGGGGGATCAGAAATGCGTCAATCACTAATTGACTCCATCGGCCGTGAAATCTCCCTCAGGCTGATGGGCGGTGCCGTGTTACAAGCCATTGAAGAAAATTATCGCTCTAGCGTTTTGCGCAAAGCAAAAACAGCCAAAGTGGGTGATAGAGCCTCGTGTGTCGTCGAGGCGAGTCGCAAGGCTCCTCCGGTTGGCGTTCCATCATCAGGACCTCAATCACTCAGCAAACAAGTCCCCATTGCATGATCGGTCTGGAATTGGTTTGGCAGCCTATCGCTGAGTTCGGGGAGCCCGTATCTTCCGCCTGGTGAACGGTCTACCTGGTGTAGTGGCACTAGGCGGTCCGGACGTAGGCAAATTGGGAATTCACCGTGGCCCCATGCTGAAAATCTGGATCGCCTTCATCTGACAAGTCAGGCTGTGTTTGGTGTGACTTTCCAGCCGCAGCCATTTCGATATTTATGTCGATTTTTCGCCTTATCTCTTTGGATTTTTTTTGACCATTGCTCATTTGTAGGCTCATCTCCTTCGGGCAGGTATCTTTGAATCACCCACCCAGCAGAAAGTTAATGGTCCTCAACCGTGAAAGCATCAGGGCGTTTGCTCTCGAGGTAAGCTTCTTTTCAGCAAGCTCAGCAGCAGACCACCGACGAAAGGCTTACTCAATTTCCAATCCGACTATGCTTCTCAACGTGCCGATGATTCCCATATTTCCCCTTCGTTGCATCAAACAGGTGCCAACCTCTTGCCGAAATTTGAACACGTTGAGGATCAGCTCAGAACGAAATCAGAAACCCGTTTCGAACGTATTCAGAGCAGATTCAGAACGAAGCCCTATTCACGCTTCTCGCAGAACAGCCTATTCAGTCCCTCGCCAATCGAGTCAGGATACGGGCGTGTCCATTTCTCGCTCTCATTGTCCGACTGCGTAATCACCTCACCCTCGAAATTATAATCAATCGACTGAGTGATCCGCGACGTGCCTCTCGCACAGTTGATCTCGTAGTAGCTAACACTGCTCTCAGTCTTCGAGCGCTTTTCGCTTTCACAGATGACAGAATCCGCTGGGCTTCGAGCAAATGCATTGCCACGGCATATGCGCGGTAGCGGAAAGTCGATCTTGAACCAAACCTCATACCGGCCAGCGTCAGTGTGGATAGCCCCTTTCGTAGACACGGTCTGATCATTCGCGCCTTTGAATACCTCATGCCATGTGTCCGAGGCTTGAAAATCCTAAGCGCTCTTTGGCCCATCAGCGCCTATGGCCACCAATGGCAGTATTGCGGCGTAGCCACTGAGGATGGAGCGGATAAAGGTCACTGGCAGTCCCTGCAGAGTGAATGAGGACTGGCATCATCCCAGCGGCTGATTAACGCAGCAAGCAACCTTGCCGCTCATACTGGCCTGATGACATAGTGACGGCTCGAAAGACACTGGTAAGGGATGAGCTGTGGAGTCGAAACGGATAGCGCTGCTGATTGACTGTGACAACGTAAGCCATGCCGCAATAGGCGGTGTGCTCGACGAGCTTGCGAAATACGGCATGGTGAACATTAGGCATGCCCACGGCAACTGGAGTTCTCCACACCTCGCAGGGTGGGTCGAGAAGGTTCATCCATACGCCATCCGGCCCATGCAGCAGTTTGCTTTCACCAAGGGCAAGAACGCCACTGACTCGGCGATGATCATTGACGCAATGGACTTGCTATACAGCAAGAACGTCGATGCTTTTGCGCTCATGACGAGCGACAGCGACTTCACACCGCTCGTGCTGCGCCTTCTCGAAAGCGGGTTGCCAGTGTATGGCTTCGGCGAGAAGAAGACTCCAAAGCCGTTCGTGGATGCTTGCTCGCAGTTTATCTACACCGAGAACCTGATGAGCGACGATCAGGAGAAAGCTGCAGAGGGTGAGCCACTCAAATCGACGAAGCGCACACGCAACGAGCTGCGTAGCGACACCTCACTCGTGCGGCTGCTCAGGACCGCAGCAGAAAAAACAGCTGACGATGCAGGGTGGTCACATCTGAGCCAGGTCGGTGAATTCATACGTAATAACAGCTCGTTCTCAGCAGTGAACTATGGGCACCGGACGCTAGGCGACCTTATCAGAACCTCTGAGCTTTTCGAGATCGACATGCGCCACGGCGGCACAGCCATGTTCATCAAGAACCCTCGGAAATCGAGCGCCGCAGCTCACCCCCAAACCGAGTCAAGCGCATCGTGATAGCGATGGTTCCTGAGCTATTGTGAACGCTTTCAAATTTGGTTCTGAACGTGCTCAGAGCAATTTCAGATTTCACTCAGAATAGATTTTTAGACATTTGGTAAACCATAGTGAAATTCATTGACGATATATTAGAGGCTATTTCTGGAAGCACCAGAACCAAGATTGAAGATCCATTCATCGGCGCTTTTATCGGTTCATGGTTAGTCTGCAACTGGGACAGCTTGGCGCTGCTGGTCTGGGGGGAAGGGACAGCCACAGATCGTATAGCTGCGACTAGCAAGCATTACCACGAATTGAAAATATTCGAATTCAATTCGCTCGTAACAATTCCTCTGCTCATGACCGCTCTATTCATATTCGCCTTTCCTTGGGGATCGTGGTTTTTGAAATCCATACTGAGATACGCTAATGAACGCTTGCACGAACAAGCGGTAGCGATAGAAATCAGTAAGGTTCAGCGGCAGGAAGCATTAAATAAACAGCGGCTACTGGCAGATCCCGAAAAAGAATTTTTAGCGGAGAATGTCAAGTTAGACATTGAACGGAGAAAAGAAGTCAACGAACAACGGAAACACAGGACTACCCGGCTCAGGGAGAAAGCCGAGGCAGCCGCCGCAGCGACCGCAGAAGCCAAGGCCACCGCTGAAGCTGCTATCGCCGCCGCAGCCGAAGCAAAAAGCCATGCTAATCAGGCTGAGTTGGAAGAAGAGAAAAAGAAGGCGAATGCGGAGCTGGAAAAAGAGCGATTTAGTCTTGCAAGTGCGCAGCTAAAAGCAGCTCTGGCATCAAATCGCTTTCCAGCAGCTTATGCCTTGATGCAGACGGTCGAAGAGAGCCTTAAGGATGACGGGATTTACTTATCTTTGAATGGCCTCGCTGAAATTGTAGCGATGATTTTCGGCTACAAGAGCTTTCAAACACTGGTAGATGACGATAACTTCAACAACAAAACCCTTTCTCAAGTGTCATACATTTATTATGACCCTGAGGAATTCGCACTAGCTCTAGAAACAATCGTTCAGGATGAAGGAGAAAGGAACGAGAACCTAGACGCCGAAATATTATTCGATCATGTAATTTCGATATTTGAGAATTTTGACTTTAGGTTGCTATCGAAAGATGAGATCGAAGAGGTCTGCAGGGAAGCATGCGAGAACATGAGATATGAGCTACTAGACAGCGATGAGCTATCCGGTCCGATTGCTGAGTCAGACACCATTTATGATGAGGTTGAAATCGGTGATTTGGAAGACATTACGTTCGGAAATGGACTTAGCGTAACCTTCTCTGGCTCTGCGAGCGGTAGTCATCGGAGGGAATATGATGTTTCGGGTCGTGATATAGAATTCAACATCGAGATCAAAAGCGCCTTGATGGTCGGCACGACAGGACTGGGCGAACTCAAAAGAGGTGAGGTATCAGCCGAGCTGGCTGACTATGACTACGAGCCCGGGAATGAGGCAGAGGAGGTATAAGGAGTCGGTTCGTCTCTCAATCGCCGGAGCATTACAAAGAGGTGCTCCAGCATCTTCACCGTGTCGCTGTGCATTTAGGATTTGGATTCAGGTAGCCGCTACTCGGGCCTATGAGTCTCAAAAAACGTAGGTTCATCCGTTGCTGGTGTGGGTCTACGTGTTCCAAGCTCCGTCAAAGTCTTTACCCCGTTTGCCTGCAAAATTGATTGAAGCGTCGTGCGTGTCACGAATGCGGGTAAGGAAATGGTGACATCGTCCTGTTCGTCAATGAAGTGCGGTTCTACTGGAGAGGTGGGCTTCATTCTTCTGCTCAAGTACCTGTGGTGGGAAAGACCGCCGCAGTCAAACTGCGACGGTGCCAGTAAAGCCTAATCCCGCGGTGGGCTTTTGTTAACGAAGTCCGAAATTTCATCAGAGCGAGCGCTCAAACTATCACCCTCAAACAAAGGGTTGTCGCCAGCTTGCGACTTTTTGCTGCTTTCATCAATTGCCGTTGCTAGCCTTCCCCCCGCAGTGCCTGCTATCGCGGCACTTGCCTGGCTGCTCAAGCTGTGACCCACATGATCGGCAATAACCGATCCTGCTTGAGCCGCCAGCCTTCCGGCGGTCTCGACTCTCGATGCATAGCCCGATTCCTGCTCGCTGCCTGAACCCATAGCTCGTGAGAAAGCCGAAGACCCTACGCCGCTCGACGTCGGCTGGTCGCCGGAGTCCCCCATGAAGCTACGGCTGTCGTTTGAAGTGCTTTCCATACTTGCCTGAGCCGATTTGAAAGCTGCGCTGAGTGCCGAAGCGCCTCCTGCTAACTCACTAGCTCCCGCCAGTGCGGCGCTTCCTGCTGACGCTACTGCTGATGCCGCCATTGTGGCTGCCCCCAGCGCGGCTCCAGCACCGAAGCTGCCGATCCCTGAGGCTTGCCCGCCAGCACCGACGATGCCAGCCAGCATGGGTGGGAGCTTGTTGACCAGCGTGAGCAATATCACGGAAGCCACAAGCAGTACACAGAGGCTAGTCAGGTCGGGCGTTCCAACCTCAAACGCCTTGTAGTACTGGTCCAGGAATGACTTACCTACGCCTATCAGAAACGTCATGGTGAAAAGCTGGATGCCCACGCCAAGCACGGTTTTATAGAAGTTGATTGCGATATCCGATGTCCAGCGGCTGCCGCCAAATCCTAAGAGGAAGATACCTGCGTAAGCGAGCAACCATGCCGACACGAGCAACAGGAGCATATTGACCGCGATCAGCGCCAGTATCACCAGCACCACGATAGCGGCGGCAAGCATCGGCGCTGTAACTACCGGATACATCACCGACTAGGATTCCCCGACCTTCGTGAGAATATTGAAACCGATGTCTATGATGCTCGATGGCGACAAGCCGCTACCTAGCCCGGAGGCGTTCGCACTGATGGCGCGCATGGTATCGATGATGGCTAGTGATATAGCTGGGCCATTAATGAGTAGCCACCAAAAGAATCCCAACGTACCAAAGAAGCGGATGGTCTCGGCAAAGAAAGCCTGTATATCAGCGCTCCTGAGTACCATCAGACCATAGGTCCAAGCCATGCTGATTAATGCTAATCCCCAAAACAGCCATGATGCTTTATCTGTGATCTCGGATCGCCAAGTGACCGCAACCTTCGAAAAGCTATCGAGGATTTTGTTGAGCATGTTACCGCTGTCTAGGCTGGCTGCCTGAGCGGTATGACTGGATACCAGTGTGATGAGTAATAGGTAGATGGCGGATAGCTTCTTCATGAGTCACCATTTCCTGTCTGTGCTTTGGGTGTTTCCATGCCCTAGGACGCAGCCTGCATCTGCGGCAGGGCCGCTCCGCTGTAACTGCCCATCTGAGCCATGGCATTCGGCGGGCTTGGCGTCGTTCTGTGCATCGCAGCCGCTCATGAGCAGTACTGCGAGGGCTATACCGAAGATAGGTCGAATAGGTAGGCTCATTTCCTCACCACTCCTTGTCGCTGCTTTTGCTATTGCGACCCGCAAGCGCTTTGTTACTAGCCGCAAGCCTTTGAGCATCACGATCAGCTTCAATCTGTGCGCTGGTGGCGAGAGCATTTTGCTGAGCGATTAGCAGGCTTCGAATTTGTAGAAGCTGATTGGTTTGAGCGCTGGCCAGCTGATTGGCCGATTGAATCGCCTGCATTTGGCCTGTGGCATTGGTCGCCGAACGCTGGAGGCGTGCAAGGGTGTCGGCATCTGCTTGCAGGGTTCCCAAACCAGCACTGTACCTAAATTGTACCCTTGGACCATAGGACTGCATCCGAGATGGTTCCGCCAGAAACGCGAAAGCCGCGCATTGCGCGGCTTTGAGTATGGTGGGCCCACACGGACTCGAACCGTGGACCAAAGGATTATGAGTCCTCTGCTCTAACCAACTGAGCTATGGGCCCTCAGTAGGTCGCGGATTATAACGGCGGTTTCGCGGCTGTGCTATCCGAAAAGTCCGAAAGATTCATAAGAAGAAATCGCTCGCGGAATTCTTCGGCGTCGAGGGGCAGGCTGACGATGTAGCCCTGGATCTGTTCGCAGCCTTCGCTGGTCAGAAATTGCTGCTGTTCGCTGTTCTCCACGCCCTCGGCGATCACGGTCAGTTGCAGGCTGCGCCCAAGGGCGATGATGGCGCGGACGATGGCGGCGTCGTGGGTGTCTTCCGGCAGGCCGCGGACGAAGGACTGGTCGATCTTGAGGATGTCCAGTGGCAGGCGTTTGAGGTAGCTCAGTGAAGAGTAGCCGGTGCCGAAGTCGTCGATCGCCAGTTGCACGCCGAGTGTTTTCAATTGGTGCAGCACGGCCAGCGCTTCCTGGGTCTGGCTCATGATGAAGTTTTCGGTGATTTCCAGTTGCAGGCAGCCGGGTTCGAGGCCGTTGTCCGTGAGCAGTTGTTCGATGCGTTCGAGCAGGTTGGTCTGGCGCAGTTGCGCGCCTGCCAGGTTCACCGACAACGGGCCGAACGGCTGACAGGTCTTGCGCCATACGCCCATCTGGCGGCAGGCCTGCTCCAGCACCCAATCGCCGATCTGCAGGATCATGCCGTTTTCTTCTGCCAGGGGAATGAAGTGTTCGGGCGGCACATCGCCAAAGGTCGGGTGGTTCCAGCGGATCAGGGCTTCTGCGCCTGCTAGTGTGTGGGTCGTCAGGTTGATTTTGGGCTGGTAGGCCAACGTCAGTTGATTGCGCTCCAGGGCTCTTCTCAGTTCCTGCTCAAGGGCGATGCGCTCGCTGGCCTGGTCACTGAGGTCGCAGGTATAGCTTTCGACCCGGTTGCGGCCTTTTGCCTTGGAGCGGTACATCGCCGCGTCGGCATTTTTGACCAGCGTGGCTACGTCTGTGCCGTCGGTGGGGAACACGCAGCTGCCGATGCTGGGGCTGATGTAGAGCTCATGTTCGCCAGCCTCGAAGGGCGTGTTGAAGCAGGCCAGTAATTTATTGGCGATGGCTTGTGCGTCACTGGCTTGCAGCAGGCCGGGTAGCAGAACGATGAACTCGTCGCCGCCCAGGCGTGCGACGGTGTCGATGTCGCGCAGGGTTTCCTTGAGCCGGTGTGCGATGCCTTTCAGCAGCAGGTCGCCGACCGGGTGGCCCAGGCTGTCATTGATGTGCTTGAAGCGATCCAGATCGAGGAACAGGACTGCGCCGAGGCTGCCGGATTCTTCGCTGTGCAGCAGGGCGGCCTGAAGCCGGTTCTCGAACAGTGTTCGGTTGGGCAGGCCAGTGAGCGGATCATGATGGGCCTGATAGTCGAGGCGCGCCTGTGCGTGTTTGAGGCTGGAGATGTCGGCGAACACGGCGACGAAGTGGGTCAGGAGGTTGTCCTTGTTGCGCACGGCGCTGATGGTCAGCCAGCTCGGGTAAAGCTCGCCGTTCTTGCGGCGGTTGCTGATTTCACCCTGCCAGTGGCCCTCGGCCGCCAGTTGGTGCCACATCGCGGCGTAGAACGCGCTGTCGTGTTGGCCAGAGGCAAGCAGGCGAGGGGTTTTGCCGATGGCTTCACTTTCGCTGTAGCCAGTGATTTCCGTGAATGCACGGTTGACGGCACTGATGGTCTGGTCGGTATTGGTGATGAGCACTCCTTCGGCAGTGCTCTCGAAAACGGTGGCCGCCAGATGGAGTTTCTCCTGCATTTGCCTGCTTTCGGTGATATCCCGGGTAGTCGTCAGCAGACAGTCTTCACCGGCAATGATGACGGGTTGAGATGACAGCTCGCACAGTCGAACATCGCCATTGCTGTTACGAATCCGGACCCGCAGATCCCTGACGAAACCATGTTGTTTCATTTGCTCGATGAGTCTTGAGCGTTCGCTGAGGTCAACCCAGATGCCCAGGTCGAATGTCGAGTGCTCAAGGCAGTACTTTTCGCTATACCCGGTCAAGCGGCAGAACCCTTCGTTGACCTCCAGCAGCATGCCGTCCTGCTGTCGGGTAATCGCCATCCCGTCAGGCGAGGCATGAAAGGCTTTGGCGAACTTCTCTTCGGAAAGCTGCAATTGTTGCCGGGCCTGTTTGAGCAGGGTGATGTCACGCACTATCACCAGCACGGCAGGTATCGGGCTATGCTCGAACGGTTGGGCGGACATGAGCCCTGAAAAGGTTTCGCCGTTTTTGCGCCGAAAGGGTATCTCCAGATTATGGATATCGCCGGTCTGCAATTGCAGCAAGACTTTTGGGCCGATGCCTGGCACTGCCCACAGATTCAGTTCTGTCGGTGTCTTGCCAATTACTTCATCAAGGGGGATGCCGGTTCGCTCTACGAACGCCTCGTTGGCATCCATGATGTGCCCGTCAGCAAGGCTGACGATAAGCATGGCATCCGGGCATTGAGCGAAGATCGAGGCGAATTTTCCTTCGGACAGGCATGACGCTTCCCGGTCACTTTTGTTGATTACTCCACGCATATGCGGCTTACGTCCGTGTCTGACTATCGCTGATGATGGTGTGGCGTAACCCTGTAACTTCAATGATCCAAGGCTTGATTTGAAGAGCGCTGTTGTCTGGTGTGATACATAGTTGTAGGTCAATTTGTCAGGCGCTGCAATTAGACTGACGTCTGACCTCTTCTTGTTTTGGTCAATTGACGACTGGGCCTGCAAAGTTTGAATTTTCTTCTGCCCGGAAACGCAAAACCCCCGGCATGCCGGGGGTCTTGTTGACTCGCTGGTGCGATTACTCGTCGAGGAACGAGCGCAGGTGCTCGCTTCTTGTCGGGTGACGCAGCTTGCGCAGTGCCTTGGCTTCGATCTGACGAATCCGCTCGCGGGTTACGTCGAACTGCTTACCAACCTCTTCAAGGGTGTGGTCGGTATTCATATCGATGCCGAAACGCATGCGCAGAACCTTGGCTTCACGGGCAGTAAGCCCCGACAGCACTTCGCGTGTCGCTTCTTTCAGGCTTTCGACAGTGGCGACATCGATTGGCGACTGCATGGTCGAGTCTTCGATGAAGTCACCCAGGTGCGAATCTTCGTCGTCACCGATCGGGGTTTCCATGGAGATCGGCTCTTTCGCGATCTTCAATACCTTGCGGATTTTATCCTCAGGCATTTCCATGCGTTCACCCAGCTCTTCCGGGGTCGGTTCGCGACCCATTTCCTGCAACATCTGCCGGGAAATACGGTTGAGCTTGTTGATCGTCTCGATCATGTGCACCGGAATACGAATGGTGCGTGCCTGGTCGGCAATCGAGCGAGTGATCGCCTGACGGATCCACCAGGTGGCATAGGTCGAGAACTTGTAGCCACGACGGTATTCGAACTTGTCCACAGCCTTCATCAAGCCGATGTTGCCTTCCTGGATCAGATCGAGGAATTGCAGGCCACGGTTGGTGTACTTCTTGGCGATGGAGATCACCAGACGCAGGTTCGCTTCAACCATCTCTTTCTTCGCGCGGCGGGCCTTGGCCTCACCGATCGACATGCGACGGTTGATGTCCTTGATCTCGGCGATTTTCAGGCCGGTCTCTTCTTCCAGTGCGGACAGCTTCTGCTGGCAACGCTGGATGTCAGGCTGCAGGCGACCGATAGCTTCGGCGTATTTGCTCTTGCCCTTGGCCAGTGCGTCAGTCCAGCTTTCGTCAACTTCGTTGCCCGGGAACTGGCGCAGGAAGTCGGCGCGCGGCATACGTGCATCACGTACACACAGCTGCATGATGGCGCGTTCCTGGGCACGAAGACGCTCAAGGGCACCGCGTACACGCTCAACCAGGCCTTCAAACTGTTTTGGAACCAGCTTGATCGGCATGAACAGTTCGGCCAGTGCAACCATTTCGGCAATGGCGTGCTTGTCGTCGCGACCAAATTTCTTCAGGGCCTTGCGGGTGATTTCCATTTGATCGGAAACCGCACCGAAGCGCTGCTGGGCGATGACCGGATCAGGACCGCTCTCGACTTCGTCTTCTTCGTCGCTGGCGTCTGCCGACTCTTCCTCGTCGTCATCGGCACCTTCGGCCTTGACGGCCTTGGGATCGACAGGCGGCGGGACTTCGGCAGGCGGCGCAATGCCGTCGTCCGGGTCGATATAGCCACTCAGAACATCGGAAAGGCGACCGCCTTCACTGGTGACGCGTGTGTATTCGGAGAGAATGTGGTCAACCGTGCCTGGGAAGTGCGCGATTGCGCCCATCACTTCACGGATGCCTTCTTCGATACGTTTGGCGATTTCGATTTCGCCTTCACGGGTCAGAAGTTCAACGGTGCCCATTTCCCGCATGTACATACGAACAGGATCGGTGGTACGACCGATGTCGGTTTCGACCGCTGCCAACGCTGCAGCCGCTTCTTCTGCGGCTGCCTCGTCGGTATCGGCGTCGGCCAGCATCAAGGCGTCCGCATCCGGAGCACTCTCGTGTACCGGGATCCCCATGTCGTTGATCATGCGGATGATGTCTTCCACCTGCTCGGGATCTGAAATATCCTCGGGCAAGTGGTCGTTGACCTCTGCGTAAGTCAGATACTTCTGCTCACGACCCAGGGTGATCAACTCTTTGATACGAGATTGCTGTTGCGCTTTTCCGGACATAACACCCTATCCACTGAAGGTCTTGGCGGGCAAAAAACAAGCCGAGGATTATACCCGAGCTATGACCTCACGCGCCAGTTGAGGTCGGGGTTTGTGCGGGAACATTGCGATTTAGCAGTTCCCTAAGCTGAATTTTCTCTTCTGCGCTCAGCTCGGTCTGCCGAGCCTTGCTGATCAGATGTTCCAGACTGCGCTCGCGTTGGCGAGCGGATAAGCTAGTTATAGTGTCGAAAAACTGTTGTTCAAGGTTGTCGGCCTCAATCAGCCATTCCTTTTCTGCCAGTGCGCGCAGCAAACGGCCCTGCTCAGTCCCGTGCCATCGCGCTATCAACTGTAACGACCGAAGGTTCGGATTCTTTTGCCTGGCCTCGATAAGAGCGACCAGCAGTTGTGCGTTGGATTGGTCTTCTGCAGCGAAATGGCTGGCATTTTCGACCTTTTCCGCCAATTCGGGGTGATGCAGCAAGGTTCTCAGTGCGGCCTGCATGGGCGGCTCGACGGCGGTGGGGACGCGCGGCGTGCGAGGTTCGAAGTCCTGGCGCTTGCCTTTTTTGCCCCAGGATTTGTTGTCCCATTTTTTTTGATTCGGACCGCCGGTTTTCTTCTGCGTCCATTCCTGTTGAGGCTCGTAACCGCCTTGTGGCTGGTAATCGGCAAAATCAGGCATGGCGTCGTAGTCGACATACGGGTCGTAACTCGGTGGCGCCTCTGCCGGCGCGCTCTGCACCAGCTGGCTGACGGCCTCGCCGGTCAGCCCGGTAATTTCGGTCAGGCGCTGACGCATCAGAATACGCAGGTTCGCGCCGGGCACCTTGTCGATCAATGGCGCCGCGAGGGTGGCCATGTGCGCCTTGCCCTCCAGCGAGCGCGGGTCGGACTCTTTGGTCAGTTGCTCGAAAAAATAATCGGCCAGCGGCTGCGCGTGCTGATTGATACGTGCCTTGAACGCATCGGTGCCCTCGGAGCGCACCAGCGTGTCCGGGTCTTCGCCCTCGGGAAGAAACAGAAAGCGCGCCCGGCGTCCGTCCTGCAGGTTCGACAGGGTCGCTTCCAGTGCCCGCCACGCGGCGTTACGCCCGGCCTGATCGCCGTCGAAGCAGAACAGCACGTTAGGCACGACCCTGAACAGGCGCTTCAAGTGCTCTTCGCTGGTCGCAGTACCCAGCGTCGCCACGGCATTGCGCAAGCCTTGCTGGGCCAGGGCGATGACGTCCATGTAGCCTTCGACGACGATGATTTCATCGAGGTTGCGATTGAATTTGCGCGCCTCGAACAGCCCGTACAGCTCCTGACCCTTGTGGAAAACCGGTGTTTCCGGGGAGTTCAGGTACTTGGGTTTGTCATCACCCAGTACGCGGCCGCCAAAGGCAATGACGCGCCCGCGTGAATCGCGAATCGGAAACATCACCCGGTCGCGGAAGCGGTCGTAGCGTTTGCCGGTTTCGGCGTTCTCGATCAGCAGGCCGGCATCGATCATCACCTTTTGCTGCAATGAGTCGCTGCTCAGGTGCTTGTACAGGTTGTCCCAGCCGGGAGGGGCGAAGCCCAGGCCAAAGTCCCTGGCGATTTCGCCGGACAGCCCGCGGCCCTTGAGGTAATCCACCGCAGCCTTGCGTGACGGGTGGCTTTTCAGGGCCTGACGGTAGAACTCGGCTGCGGCGGTCAGCAGCGGGTAGAGCGGGGAATCGGTCGGTTGCCGGGGCTTCTGGCCTTTTACGCTCTGTTCGCGAGGCACTTCCATGCCGGCGGCCTTGGCCAGGTCCTCGACGGCCTGGGGGAAGTCCAGGTTGTCGTGGTCCATGATGAAGCCGAGCGCGTTGCCACCTGCGCCGCAACCGAAACAGTAATAGAACTGCTTGTCCGGGCTGACGCTGAAAGAGGGTGTTTTCTCTTTGTGGAACGGACAGCACGCGGTGTAATTCTTCCCGGCTTTCTTGAGCTGCACGCGCGAGCTGACAACATCGACTATATCGGTGCGGTTCAGAAGGTCGTCGATAAAGCTCTGGGGAATCAGCCCGGCCATGGCGTTCTCATCATTCAAGCGTGGTGCAAAAGTATCGGATGACTCTACGAGCGTTCCGTCAGCCTGTCAGCCGTCTTTTTGAAGACGTTGGCAATAAACGGGCACGTCTTTGCATCCGAAGGGCGGTGTTGGCCTGAAAGGGATAAAGCTTGATCCCGCGAGTGGATCAGAAAGGCCGCAAGCTTCGTTGTCCACGAGAAGTGGTCAGAGCCTGAAGGCACGGAAGACGCTGCCTTGGCTGAGCTTCTTGCGAAGTCATCAAGGCATACTCGTCTGGTCATCGGTCGATGTGCTGCCCGAGTGGGCATGACCGATGTAGCCTGTGAACAGGCTGGACGTGCTTGACTGACATATCCGAGTCGCATCGGCGGCCTGGACAGGATCAATCAATAAAGCGAACGCAAAACAGCGAAGCTGTAACTGCCGACAGCCCGGCTGGTTGGCCGGGCAAGGCAGAAGCTTGCGACGAAGGTCTGTAAATTAATACAGACGAACGGCGCGGCGCTGTTCGCGCTGGACTTTCTTGGCGTGGCGTTTGACAGCAGCTGCTGCCTTGCGCTTACGCTCCGAAGTCGGCTTCTCGTAAAATTCGCGGCTACGAACTTCAGCCAGAACACCGGCTTTTTCGCAGGAGCGCTTGAAACGACGCAGAGCTACGTCGAAGGGTTCGTTCTCTTTAACTTTGACGGCTGGCATCCAGAGCTACCTTCATTCATTACCGGGGTCAACGCTCAGTGCAAACACTGCACAAAAGTACGTCGGTTTTTAAGGGTTGCGGATGTTAACCCCTCATTGAGAGGAATGCAAAGCCTCTGATCGAAAACCGCTGGTCGGCACCTCGGTCGGCGACTATTATGCGCGCCTTCAAATCTGCCCCCTACAAGGCGCAACCCCATGCTAGTACTGGGATTAGAAACCTCCTGCGACGAAACCGGCGTCGCATTGTACGACAGCGAACGCGGTTTGCTTGCGGACGCATTATTCAGCCAGATCGACCTGCATCGTGCCTATGGCGGTGTGGTGCCGGAGCTGGCTTCACGCGATCACGTCAAGCGCATGCTGCCCCTTATTCGCCAGACACTGGCCGAGGCGGACTGCGTGGCCACGGATATCGACGCCATTGCCTACACGGCCGGCCCTGGATTGGTCGGCGCCTTGCTGGTCGGCGCTTCGTGCGCTCAGGCGCTGGCATTCGCCTGGGATATCCCGGCGCTGGGCGTGCATCACATGGAAGGTCATCTGCTGGCGCCGATGCTGGAAGAAAACCCGCCACAGTTCCCGTTCGTCGCCTTGCTGGTGTCCGGCGGTCATACGCAGCTGGTGCGCGTCGACGGCATCGGTCAGTACGAGCTGCTGGGCGAGACCCTGGATGATGCCGCAGGCGAGGCCTTCGACAAGACCGCGAAGATGATGGGCATGCAGTACCCCGGCGGCCCGGAGATTTCAAAGGCGGCCATGCAGGGCGTGGCGGGGCGCTTTGTCTTCCCTCGGCCGATGACTGATCGGCCCGGGCTGGAATTCAGCTTCAGCGGCCTGAAAACCTCAGCGCTCAATACCTGGCAGCAATGCCGGAACGCTGGAGACGACAGTGAGCAAACCCGCTGCGACATCGCTCTGGCCTTCCAGCAGGCGGTAGTGGAGACTTTGACCATCAAGTGCAAGCGCGCGCTCAAGCAGACCGGCCTCAAGAGCCTGGTGATTGCCGGTGGCGTGAGCGCCAACAAGGCACTGCGCGCCTCGCTGGAAAGCATGCTTGGCGACTTGCGCGGGCATGTCTATTACGCACGGCCCGAGTTTTGTACCGATAACGGCGCCATGATTGCGTTTGCCGGTTGTCAGCGTTTGCAGGCCGGACAGAAGGAAGATTTGAGCATCAGCGTGCAGGCGCGCTGGCCCATGGAGCAGTTGTCGGGGCTGTGACGGCAGGCGAGGCGGGTTGCGCCTCAGAAATGTCGTTCGCGCCCGGCGAGCAGGTCGCGTAGATTGCCGCGATGGCGCCAGACGATGAGCAGGGTCAACACGCTCATCGGCAGCAACGCATGAGGCTCCTGCCACGCCAGCAACGGCAGGGTCAGGGGTGTGGCGATCAGGGCTGCGAGCGAGCTGGTGCGGGTCAGGTACAGCGTCAGCAGCCAGGCGACTATCGCCAGGGCGGCGGCAGGCGGATACAGGCCCAGCAGCACACCGGCGGCGGTCGCTACGCCTTTGCCGCCGCGAAAGCGGAAGTACAACGGGAACAGATGGCCCAGCACCGCACACACGCCGATCCAGCCCTGCTGTGCGGTGTCCATGTTCCAGGCGCTGGCGATCAGGATCGGCACCAGGCCTTTGCAGAGGTCGCCGAACAGGGTCAGGATGGCGAGTTTTTTTCCGGCCAGACGCAGCATGTTGGTCGCGCCAGCATTGCCGGAGCCACTGGCGCGCGGGTCCGGCCTGCCGCTCAGGCGGCTGAGCAGAATGGCGAAGGACAGCGAGCCAAGCAGGTAGGCGAAGGTGGCCAGTAACCAAAACATGCGAACCATTCCGGGCGAGGATGCCCTGATTCTAACGGCGCATCGCGCCCTTGTCGTGCAGTGGAGAGTAGTGCTTGGACAGAGTTTTCATCGAGGGGCTTGAGGTCGATACGGTCATTGGCGCCTATGACTGGGAGCGCGGCATTCGTCAGTGCCTGCGTCTTGACCTCAGCTTCGCCTGGGACAATCGCCCCGCAGCTGCTGGGGACGATCTGAGCAAGGCTCTCGACTACGCCAGTGTTTCGACCCGTATTCAGGCGTTCGCCGAGCAGGCACAGTTCCAGCTGGTGGAGACCTTCGCCGAGCGACTGGCTGAAGTGCTGATGGGTGAATTCAATATTCCCTGGCTGCGCCTGAAACTGACCAAGCCCGGTGCTGTAGCGGCCGCTGCCGGTGTGGGCGTGGAGATCGAGCGCGGATGTCGCTGACGCGGATTTTCCTCGGCCTGGGGAGCAACATCGAGCGCGAGCGCCACTTGGTAGCAGGGCTTGATGCGCTGGATGGCTTCCTGACCGACCTGAGCTGTTCGCCGGTTTTTGAGAGCCATGCCGTGGGTATCAAGAGCGGGCCGTTCTTCAACCTCGTGGTGTCGGCGCTGACCGATCTGCCCTTGATGGAGCTGGATCGGCGCCTGAAATTCATCGAAGCGGACAATGGCCGCTACGCCCCGGATCGCAAAGGGTTGCCGCTGGATATCGATGTGCTGCTGTACGGCGAGCAGGTCGGTAATTTCGACGGGTTGATTCTGCCGAGGGCGGAAATCTTAAAGAATGCCTTCGTGCTGCGCCCATTGGCGTTGATCGCCCCTGAACGTCTGCATCCTGGTGTAGGGATTGCCTTCAGCAAACTTTGGGCTGATGCGCAGATTGATCAGCAGCTTTGGCCGGTGGCGTTCGAGTGGCGCGGGCTGGCACTGACGCCTGAGGATTTGCTGCGTAGCTGAGCGTGTCCGCGCCTTCCCGCTCTAACGCTTCTCGTGCCAAGGCTGAAGATCGGACGCAGAGCGTCCAGGGCTGCGCTACCACGCGGAGCGTGGGAGCGATAACCGTGCACAAGAGCCTGTCAGGCGATGTGCTCAGCCTTGTAGGTTTTCAGTGCCTTCAAACGCTCGTTTTTCAGCGCATCACCCAGTTCCTTGCCCTTCAGACCCTGTTCCAGCAACGGCTGTACGGATACCGCGCGTGCGGCCTCGGCTGCGCCGCGCAGGTAACCGGCCTGTGGATAACTGCGTTGTTCAAAGCCGTGACGTCCTCGCGCGTCCATCTCGCACGCCGCAATGAACTCTTCAAAACGCTGCGGGCGGCGGTAGACGTCGAAGCTTTGCAGCAGCTCCAGCAGGGTCGAGGGTTTCAGCTCCAGCGCTCGGTGGCCGTGCGTGTGGTACTGGCCGACCAGCAGCGCCAGTTCCTGGCAGTCCCTGGGTACACGAAAACGCTCGTTCACCACTTTTATCAGGCGCAGGCCGGTGTGCTCATGGGCGATGTGCCTTGGCCATTCGGCTTCCGGCGTCAGCCCTTTGCCGAGGTCGTGCAGCAGGCAGGCCCAGCGAACCGTTAGCGGGTGTTTGTGGCGTGCGGACTGTTCGAGGACGCTGAGCACGTGTACACCGGTGTCTATTTCCGGGTGATGCGCCGCCGGCTGCGGTACGCCAAACAACGCTTCGACCTCCGGCATCAGCTCCTTGAGCGCGCCGCAATCGTGCAGCACCTGAATGAACACCTGAGGCTGTTCCTCCATGAGTGCGCGAGAGATCTCTTTCCAGCTTCGCTCGGCAGTCAGCGCCTTGAGTTCGCCCGATTCACTGAGCTGTCGCATCAGTCCAAGGGTCTCGGGGGCAATGGTAAAACCGTAACCGGCGTAACGTGCGGCGAATCGGGCCACGCGCAAGACCCTGAGCGGATCTTCGGCGAATGCGGGGGAAACGTGACGCAATATCCGCGCTTCCAGGTCCTTCTGGCCGTTGTAGGGGTCGGTTAAATTACCGTCCTTGTCTTCCGCCATGGCGTTGATCGTCAGGTCACGTCGAATCAAATCCTGCTCAAGCGTCACCTCGGGGCTGGCGTGGAAAACAAAGCCTCCGTAGCCCACGCCGCTCTTGCGCTCGGTGCGCGCCAGCGCGTATTCCTCATTGGTCAGCGGATGCAGAAACACCGGGAAATCTGTACCGACCGGACGATAGCCCTTGATCAGCATGTCCTCGGTGTTTGCGCCGACCACGACCCAGTCGATGTCCGTGACAGGTTGACCCAGAAGACGGTCGCGTACAGCACCGCCCACTTTATAAATCTGCATAAAAAACCTCCGTAAGCGCGACAGGATAAACCTTGTGCCGTGCTTGCGGAGGCTAAAGCTGAATGAATAGGCGTTTTAAGCGCTATTGCCCTGGCGCTTAAAGGTGGACGACCGCCATATCAAGCCGGGGATATTCACTGTCGGCATGCTCGCCTTTCGGGGGGACGTGATGGGTTTTGACCACTTGATCGCCCTGCAAGGTTTCCAGGTGGATGTCAAAGCCCCACAGCCGGTGCAGGTGTTTGAGCACCTCGTCTGTCGATTCTCCGAGCGGTTTGCGATTGTGCTGTTGGTGGCGCAGGGTCAGCGAACGGTCGCCTCGGCGGTCGATGCTGTAGATCTGCACATTGGGCTCCCGATTGCCCAGGTTGTACTGCGCAGCAAGTATCTCGCGGATGGTTCGGTAGCCGTTTTCATCATGAATGGCGGGCACCAGCAAGTCATCCTGCTGGTCGTCGTCCATGATGCTGAACAGTTTCAGGTCGCGAATCACCTTGGGCGACAGGTACTGGAGGATGAAGCTCTCATCCTTGAAGCTGGTCATCGCAAACTTGATCGCCGTCAGCCAGTCGGTGCCGGCGATTTCCGGAAACCACTGCCGGTCTTCATCGGTAGGGTTTTCGCACATCCGGCGGATGTCCTGATACATGGCAAAGCCCAGCGCGTAGGGATTGATGCCGCTGTAGTAGGGGCTGTCAAAACCGGGCTGGAAAATCACGCTGGTGTGCGACTGCAGGAACTCCATCATGAAGCCGTCAGTGACCAGCCCTTCGTCGTACAGGTCATTCATCAGCGTGTAATGCCAGAACGTCGCCCAGCCTTCGTTCATCACCTGGGTCTGGCGCTGTGGATAGAAGTACTGCGCAATTTTGCGCACGATGCGCACCACTTCACGCTGCCAGGGCTCCAGCAGCGGGGCGTGTTTCTCGATGAAATAGAGAATGTTTTCCTGCGGCTCGGCCGGGAAGCGTGCATTGTCTTCCTTGCTGCTTTTGTCGGCATTTTTTGGGATCGTGCGCCAAAGATCGTTGATCTGCCGCTGAAGGTGCTCCTCACGGTCCTTCTGCCGACGGCGCTCCTCTTCGGCGGAAATCGGGTACGGGCGCTTGTAGCGGTCCACACCGTAGTTCATCAGCGCATGGCAGGAGTCGAGCAAGTCCTCCACGGCATCGATGCCATGGCGTTCCTCACACTGCATGATGTACTGCTTGGCGAACACCAGGTAATCGATGATCGAGCTGGCGTCGGTCCAGGTCCGAAACAGGTAGTTGCCCTTGAAGAAACTGTTGTGGCCATAGCACGCATGGGCCACGACCAGCGCCTGCATGCAGATGGTGTTTTCTTCCATCAGGTAGGCAATACACGGGTCCGAGTTGATGACGATCTCGTAGGCCAGGCCCATCTGGCCGCGAGAATAGGACTTTTCCGTGCTGAGGAAGTGTTTGCCGTAGGACCAATGGTGATAGCCCAGCGGCATGCCCACCGAAGCATAGGCGTCCATCATCTGCTCGGCCGTGATCACTTCGATCTGGTTGGGGTAGGTATCCAGCGCATACCGCTCGGCAATCCTGCCGATTTCGCGGTCGTAGGCGCGGATCAGTTCGAATGTCCACTCTGACCCCGTGGAAAGGGGTTGGCGCTTCTGCTCTCTGGCGGTCATGACACTAACCTTCGCTGAAAGAGTTCGCGGAATACCGGATAGATATCACCGGCAGAGACCAGCTGTTGCTGGGCAAACGTGTCGGCAAAATCTTCACCGATGCGTTCGTATTCATACCACAAGGCCTGGTGCTCGCGCGGCGTGATTTCCACGTACGTGTAGTACTGCACGAAAGGCATGATCTGTTTGGTGAGAATTTCCCGGCAGATGGGCGAATCGTCGTTCCAGTTGTCGCCATCCGACGCCTGTGCCGCGTAGATATTCCAGTCACTGCTCGGGTAGCGTGCGGCCATGATTTCCTGCATCAGTTTCAAGGCGCTGGAAACGATGGTGCCGCCGGTTTCCCGGGAATAGAAAAACTCTTCCTCGTCCACTTCGCGGGCGCTGGTGTGGTGACGAATGAAGACCACGTCGATCTTGTCGTAGTTACGTTTGAGGAACAGGTACAGCAGAATGAAAAAACGCTTAGCGATGTCCTTGGTCGCTTGAGTCATGGAGCCGGAGACGTCCATCAGGCAAAACATGACCGCTTTGGAGCTGGGGTTGGGTTGTTTGACCAGCAGGTTGTACTTGAGGTCGAAAGTGTCGAGGTAGGGCACACGACGTATGCGTGCTTTCAGTCGGTCGATCTCTACTTCCAGTTCCTGAATATCACCGAAGTTATCCGGCTCTTCACGCTTCATGCGCTCAAGCTCGGTAGTGGCCTCCCTGAGTTTCGCGCGACTGCTGCCGGACAGCGCGATGCGCCGTGCATGCGCCGAGCGCAGGGTACGGATGATGTTGATCCGCGACGGATTGCCTTCGTTACTGATCCCGGCACGCACGGTCTTGAAGGTGTCGGTGCCGGTCAGGTTGCGCTTGACCAGATTCGGCAGCTCAAGGTCTTCGAACATGAACTCGAGAAACTCTTCCTGAGTGATCTGAAACGAAAACTCATCCATCCCTTCGCCGGAATTGCCCGCCTTGCCGGGGCCCTTGCCGCCACCGCCGCCTTGAGGGCGGGCGATGTGCTCACCTGTGGTGAACTCCTTGTTGCCAGGATGAACAACGGTCTGCTTGCCGCCGCGACCGTGGTGCAGGACCGGTTCGTCGATGTCACGCCCGGGAATGCTGATCTGCTCGCCGTGTTCCATATCAGTGATGGAGCGACGGCTGACTGCTTCCTCCACTGCTTTCTTGATGTGGTCACGGTAACGCCGCAGAAACCGCTGCCGGTTTACCGTGCTCTTGTTCTTGCCGTTGAGACGTCGGTCGATCACATAGCTCATAGGCTCCTCCGGGGAGCTTCAAGTTGTAAGCATCAAGCTGCAGGCGAGCATGCGATCGATCC
Source organism: Pseudomonas sp. BS3767 (assembly GCF_900099665.1). Lineage (NCBI taxonomy): Bacteria > Pseudomonadati > Pseudomonadota > Gammaproteobacteria > Pseudomonadales > Pseudomonadaceae > Pseudomonas > Pseudomonas sp. BS3767. The sequence goes on from NZ_FNCX01000008.1 coordinate 249,327, forward strand.
CGAGCCCGGGTCTCGATCGCTTTTCGCCTGCAGCTGATAGCTTGAAGCTTGCAGCTGCTTTACTGCGATTTCCGCACGCGCAGATACCATTCGGAAAGCAGACGTACCTGCTTGTCCGTGTAGCCCCTCTCGACCATTCGTGTCACGAAGTCGTTGTGCTTCTGCTGATCCTCTTTGCTGGCCTTGGCATTGAAGCTGATGACGGGCAGGAGATCCTCGGTGTTGGAGAACATTTTCTTCTCGATCACCACCCGCAGCTTCTCGTAGCTGAGCCAGGTAGGATTCTTGCCATTGTTGTTGGCGCGGGCACGCAGCACGAAGTTGACGATTTCGTTGCGGAAATCTTTCGGGTTGCTGATGCCAGCCGGTTTCTCGATCTTTTCCAGCTCCTCGTTCAAGGCCACGCGGTTGAGTATCTCGCCGGTTTCCGGATCGCGGTATTCCTGATCCTGAATCCAGAAGTCCGCATACAACACGTAGCGGTCGAAAATGTTCTGACCGTACTCGCTGTAGGATTCCAAGTACGCCGTCTGGATTTCCTTGCCGATGAACTCGATATAGCGCGGTGCCAGGTATTCCTTGATAAAGCGCAGATAGCGTTCGCGCGTTTCGGCAGGGAATTGCTCCTGTTCGATCTGCTGTTCCAGTACGTAAAGCAGATGCACCGGGTTGGCCGCGATTTCGTGCGGATCGAAGTTGAAGACCTTGGACAGAATCTTGAACGCGAAGCGGGTCGACAGGCCATTCATGCCTTCGTCGACGCCCGCGCTGTCGCGGTATTCCTGAATCGACTTGGCTTTCGGGTCGGTGTCTTTCAGGTTCTCGCCGTCATACACGCGCATCTTGGAGTAGATGTTGGAGTTGTCCGGCTCCTTGAGGCGCGACAGCGTGGTGAACTGCGCGAGCATTTTCAGAGTGTCCGGCGCGCAATGCGCCTTGGACAGCGAACTGTTGAACAGCAGCTTGTCGTAAATCTTGATCTCGTCGCTGACACGCAGGCAGTACGGCACCTTCACGATGTAGATACGGTCGATGAAGGCTTCGTTGTTCTTGTTGTTGCGGAAGCTGTGCCATTCCGATTCGTTGGAGTGCGCCAGCAGGATACCGTTGAACGGTATCGCGCCCAGCCCTTCGGTACTGTTGTAGTTGCCTTCCTGGGTTGCGGTGAGCAGCGGGTGAAGGACCTTGATCGGCGCCTTGAACATCTCGACGAATTCCATCAGGCCCTGGTTGGCCCGGCACAGCGCGCCCGAGTAGCTATAGGCATCGGCGTCGTTCTGCGGGAATTCTTCCAGTTTGCGGATATCCACCTTGCCGACCAGCGCAGAGATGTCCTGGTTGTTTTCATCGCCGGGTTCGGTTTTCGCCACGGCAATCTGATTGAGAATAGAAGGGTAGAGCTTCACGACCTTGAACTGGCTGATATCACCGCCGAATTCGGCCAGGCGTTTGGTTGCCCAGGGCGACATGATGGTGCTCAGGTAGCGTCGCGGAATCCCGAAGTCTTCTTCGAGGATCGCGCCGTCCTCGGTGGCGTTGAACAAGCCCAAGGGCGATTCGAAGACGGGCGAGCCCTTGATGGCGTAGAACGGTACTTTTTCGATCAGTTGCTTGAGTTTTTCCGCCAGGGACGATTTACCGCCGCCCACCGGGCCGAGCAGATACAGGATTTGCTTCTTCTCTTCCAGGCCTTGGGCGGCATGGCGGAAATACGAAACGATCTGGTCGATGCATTCTTCCATTCCGTGGAAGTCGGCAAAGGCCGGATAGCGGCGTATGACCTTGTTGGAGAAAATGCGCGACAGCCTGGAGTTGGTGGAGGTATCCACCAGTTCAGGTTCGCCTATAGCCAGCAGAAGGCGTTCTGCGGCAGAGGCATAGGCGCTACGATCCTGTTTGCAGAGCTCCAGATACTCCTGTAGCGAGAGCTCTTCTTGCCTCGTGCTTTCGAAGCGTTGTTGGAAGTGGCTGAATATACTCATGACGTCACCTCGCTCGATACGTGGAGCCGGCGGCGGATCGTCAGTCGATGCTGGCAACAACCGTAGCACTACGGCTGCTGTTTCCCCCCAGAACACCTTAAAAGTAACTACCGATGACCCACGCGCCGGTGTACCGGCTCTCCCCTGAATACGGATGGCCTAGGCTAAGGATAGTTCGGATTCGGAAAGATAAAGAAGGGATGCGCGAGAAGAGGGGGTGACCGTTCGTCAGATGGCTCGCGAGCCCGCGTAGAACGCGGGATCAGCTGTCATAAAAATATTTTCTATCAGCCTTGCACGGTTTCTTGCGGGTAAGTGGCGCGCCACAGCTCGAAACCACCGTCAACGCTGTACACATCGGAGAAACCCTGGCCGACCAGATAAGCTGCAGCGCTCTGGCTGGAGTTGCCGTGGTAACAGACGACCACCAACGGCTTGTCCAGGTCGGCCTCGCGGATGAAGTCGGCGATCGAGTGGTTGTCCAGATGCACGGAATCGGGAATGTGATTGCTCTGAAAAGCCTGTGGATCCCGAACATCGACCAGCACGGCGCCTTGCTCGCGCAGAGCCTGCGCCTGTTCAGGTGGGATACGTTTGAATTCAGTCATTGCCTGGGCTCCTGAGCCTGAGGTTACGAAAGGGGAGTAGCGCCGGTTTGCACGCGGGTAACAAGCCCGTCGGCGGCATTGCCGATAGCATCGCAATTGCACTGATGACGTTCAAGCGTATCGACATTGAGCAGCGTCATCGAGCCGCCCCAGACACATCCGCTGTCGAGGGCAAAGACGTCCGGTTCGTCGCAGCGACCTTCCAGTGCAGCCCAGTGGCCGAAAATGATTTTCACGTTTCGGGTCTTGCGGCTCTGATGGCTGAACCAGGGCGCGTAGCCAGGTATCGCGGTGCCGACACCTTCCTTGCTCTTCAGGTCGAGCTTGCCCTCGCTGGTGCAGAAGCGCATGCGGGTGAAGTAGTTGGTGATGACCCGCAGACGCGTTACGCCTTGCAAGTCGTTGTCCCACTTGGCTGGTTCATTGCCGTACATGCCGTCGAGAAAGGCGCCGTACAACTGTTCGTCCTGCAGCGCGTGCTCGACTTCGGCGGCGTGCTTCAAGGCTTTTTTCAGCGTCCACTGCGGCGCGATACCGGCATGCACCATAGCGACATTGCGTTCTGCATCGTAATGCATGAGCTTTTGCTGGCGTACCCAGCCGAGCAGGTCGTCGCGGTCAGGCGCTTCAAGGATTTCAAGCAGCGTGTCGCCTTTCTTCAGCAGCTCTTTTTTACGGGCCACTGCCAGCAGGTGCAGGTCATGATTGCCGAGCACGCACACCAGCGATTCGCGGATGCTGTACAGATAGCGAAGCGTTTCCAGCGATTGCGGGCCACGATTGACGAGGTCTCCCACCAGCCAGAGGCGATCCTGCTCCGGGTTGAAGTGGACGTGCTCGAGCAGGCATTGCAGAGGTTCGAGGCAGCCTTGCAGGTCACCCACGGCGTACACTGCCATCAGTGCAGCGAGCCCGGAACGGCCAGACGGAAAGGCTCGATAACGGCATCGAAGCGTTTGCCGTCTTCGGCAAGCATCTGGTAGGTGCCCTGCATATTGCCGACTTTGGTGGTCATGACCGTACCACTGCTGTAGGTATGGCTTTGGCCGACCTTGATCAGTGGCTGCTGGCCAACCACGCCTTCGCCCCGTACTTCCTCGACATTGCCATCACCGTCGGTAATGACCCAGTGCCGCGACAGCAGCCGGGCAGGCAACTCGCCGTTGTTGTGCACGGTGATGGTGTAGGCGAAAGCGAAGCGGTTCTGCTCGGGTTGTGACTGTTCCGAGAGGAAGCGTGTGACGACGCTGACGTCGACCTTGTAACGAGAATCGGGCATGCAATAGGCCTTGAAATCCATAGCTGCGAAAAAGGGCGTGTGCGGCAGGTAGATCAGTCTAGGACAAGTAAGCGGAAAATGAAGACCGAGCCTGCCGTTTACTTGTCCGCAGGGTTCACTCGGTCACAACTTTTTCGCTGAGAGTGTCTGCCAGACGAACGAATGCAGCCAGATCGAGCTGCTCGGGACGCAAGCTGCCGTCTACTCCGGAAGCGGTAATCTCGTCGCTGGTCAACAGCAGCTTGAGCGTGTTGCGCAGGGTCTTGCGACGCTGGTTAAACGCTTCACGCACGATGCGCTCCAGCACACGGTGATCCTTGGCAGGGTGCGGCAGTGTTTCATAAGGGACGAGGCGCACAATGGCCGAGTCCACTTTCGGCGGCGGGTTGAACGCACCCGGTCCGACGTTGAACAGGTGTTCCACGCGGCAATGGTACTGAACCATGATCGACAGGCGGCCCCAGTCACCACCGCCGGGTCCGGCAGCCATGCGCTCGACCACTTCCTTTTGCAGCATGAAGTGCATGTCGCGGATCAGGCTGGCGTTCTGCAGGAGGTGAAAAATCAGCGGTGTCGAGATGTTGTACGGCAGGTTGCCCACCACCCGCAGGCTGCGCGGTTCGGCGCCGAGGGTGTTGAAATCGAACTTCAGCGCGTCGCCCTGATGCAGGTTGAAGTTCGGCTTGTTGGCGAACTGACCGTTCAGGATCGGGATCAGGTCCTTGTCCAGCTCGACCACGTCCAGCTGAGCGCCGCTGTCGAGCAGGCCCTCGGTCAGTGCACCCTGGCCCGGCCCGATTTCCAGCAGCCGGTCTTCAGGTTTGGCACGGATGGCGCGCAGGATCTTGTCGATAACGCCTGCATCGTGCAGGAAGTTCTGCCCGAAGCGCTTGCGCGCCCGGTGTTGGTATTGCTCGGTCATGAATGGGTCTCGGCCATCTGGTAGGCGGTTTGCAGTGCGACGTGCAGGCTGCCGGTGTCGATGTTTGCGGTGCCGGCCAGGTCCAGCGCCGTGCCGTGATCGACAGAGGTGCGGATGATTGGCAGGCCGAGCGTCACATTGACCGCTGCGCCGAAACCTTTGTACTTCAGCACGGGCAGGCCCTGATCGTGGTACATCGCCAGCACTGCGTCGCAGTGCTCCAGATATTTGGGGGTAAACAGAGTGTCTGCAGGCAGCGGGCCGCGCAAGTCCAGGCCTTCGCTGCGCAGGCGCTCCAGAGCAGGTTCGATGATGTCGATTTCCTCACGACCCAGATGCCCGCTTTCGCCGGCATGAGGATTGAGGCCGCAGACCAGAATGCGTGGGTGGGCAATGCCGAACTTGTTGACCAGATCGGCGTGCAGGATGCGTGTCACGCGCTCCAGACGATCCGCTGTGATGGCGTCGGCCACATCGCGCAACGGCAGGTGGGTGGTCACCAGTGCTACGCGCAGGTCGCCGGTCGCCAGCATCATCACCACCTGTTCGGTGTGAGTCAGTTCAGCGAGAAATTCGGTGTGTCCGGAAAACGCGATACCGCCGTCGTTGATCACGCCTTTGTGCACCGGGGCGGTGATCATGCCGCTGAACAGCCCATCCAGGCAGCCTTGGCCCGCGCGAGTCAGGGTTTCCAGGACGAATGCAGCATTGGCCTTGTTCAGCACGCCGGTTTCCACCGGAGCGGCCAGTGGCGTATCCCAGACATACAGACTGCCGGCAGGTGCAGGCAGGTCGGGAAGCGCGTCGGGCGTGACTGAGATCAGACTGACCGCCACACCCAGTTGCGCGGCCCGCTCAAGGAGCAGGTCACGGCTGGTGATGGCAATCAGGGGGTATGGCTGAGGCTGCGTGGCGAGCAGCAGGCAAAGGTCGGGACCTATGCCGGCCGGCTCGCCGGGTGTCAGTGCGAAACGCTTGGGTTTCACTGTGCAGCCTGGGTCGCGCCAGGGAGTTTGATTTCAACGTAGGCTTCGTCGCGAATCTGACGCAGCCAGGTTTGCAGCTCTTCGTCGTACTTGCGGTTACGCAATACGTTCAGCGCCTGCTGTTCACGAGCCTGATCGGTAGCGTCCGTTGAGCGACGACCGAGTACTTCGAGAACATGCCAGCCATACTGGGTCTGGAACGGTTTGGACAATTCGCCTTGTGGCGTTTCGCTCATGACCTGACGGAATTCCGGAACCAGAGAGTTGGGATCAACCCAGTTCAGATCGCCGCCATTGAGCGCAGAACCCGGATCTTCCGAAAAGCTTTTCGCCAGCTCGGCGAAATCTTCGCCGTTCTGGATGCGGTCGTAGATCTTCTGGGCAAGACGCTTGGTCTCTGCCTCGTTACGAATTTCGCTTGGCTTGATCAGGATATGACGCACATGCACTTCATCACGCATTTGCGCCTGACCCTGGCCGCCACGCTTTTCCAGCAGCTTGAGAATGATGAAACCGCCCGGCGTACGTGCAGGAGGTGTCACGTCACCGACAGGCATCGAGCTGAGCATGTCACCGAACGGCGGTGGCAATTGCGCAGCCTTGCGCCAGCCCATGTCGCCGCCTTCCAGCGCGTTTTCGCTGGACGAGGAGGTGGCTGCGAGCCGGGTGAAGTCAGCACCTTTCTTCAGCTGGTCGTAGATACCCTTGGCCTTGGCCGCTGCAGCCTGGATGGCGTCCGAAGAAGCGCTGTCAGGCGTAGCGATCAGAATGTTGGCCAGGTGAAACTCTTCAGACAACTGAGCCTTGCCCAGATCGGAGGCGAGGAAGTTCTTCACTTCCTGCTGGGACACCTGGATACGTTCGGCCACCCGGCGCTGACGCACGCGGCTGATGATCATTTCCCGGCGCACCTGTTCGCGCGCATCGTTATAGGACAGACCGTCATGCGCCAGCGCGGCGCGGAATTGATCCACGCTCATGTTGTTGCGCTGGGCAATAGTGCCAATGGCCTGATTCAACTCGTCGTCGGAGACGCGAATGCCAGAGCGTTCGCCCATCTGCAACTGCAGGTTTTCCAGGATCAGACGATCCAGAACCTGTGGTTGCAGGGCTTCTGCAGGCGGTACACCAGAACCACGCTTGGCAATGGTCTGCTGAACTTCACGTACACGCTGGTCCATCTGGCTTTTCATGATCACGTCGTTGTCGACGATAGCCACGACACTGTCCAGAGGTTGAACCGCAGCATGCACTGCACCGCTCAGGAGTAACGCGCCCAGCATCAGCGGGCGCAGACAATCAGAAAGCTTGGTCTTCACGTTCACGATAACCTTGAATGCCTTTGTCGAGGAAGCTGTCTACCTTGGCGCCAGTGACACCGCCGAGCCCCTTCAACACGATTTGTAGGAATATGCCGCGGTCGCCTTTCTCGTTCTGAGGTGCTGCCTGGCTGAACTCGTCGTAGTCGATCCAGTAGCGATTGACCAGACGCATTTTCCAGCAGCAGTTGTCGTACTCGAATCCGCCGAAAGCTTCGATGGTGCGTTCACGGTTGTAGTCATACTGCCAGCGGCTGATCAGGCTCCACTGCGGCACGATCGGCCAGATGACCGAGAAATCGTGCTGCTGAATCTTGTAGTAGTCCTTCACATAGTTTGGCGAACCCGGGGTGCCGTAGTCGCCACCACCCACGACCCAACGGCCGGTGCTTTCGTCGTAACGAATCTGGTCGTTGCGATAGCGGTAGCCAAGGTTGACGACCTTGTTCGGATTGTCTTCAGGCTGGTAGTGGAACATTGCGCTGCCCGAACGGGTGCTTCGGCTGTCCGGATCCCAGTTGAAATCGGAGTTGAAGCGCCAGTCGCGGTTGAAGCGGTATTCGTATTCCAGTGCATAAGGCGAAACGTTGGAGCGCGCATCATCACGATCCGCGAACACCACGCCCGGCAACTGCACCTTGCGGTCTTCGAAATACAGCGCCTGACCGATGCTGAAGCGTTGACGTTCGAAGCCGTTTTCCTCGATCCAGCGGTTGGTGACGCCCAGCGACAGCTTGTTCTCGTCGCCGATGCGGTCGGAACCGGTGAAGCGGTTGTCACGGAACAGCGAAGCGAAGTTGAAGGTGCTTTCGCTGGTGTCGAATACCGGGATGTCGGTCTGGTCTTTCTCTGGAACATAGAGATAGAACAGGCGCGGCTCCAGGGTCTGGCGATAATCCTTGCCGAACCAGTTGGTATTGCGGTCGAAGTACAGGCCGCTGTCGACGCTGAAGATCGGCACGCTGCGGCTTTGGCTGCTGCTGTACTCTTCGCCGGCCAGGAGCGTGTTTTTGCCCTGGCTGTCGAGATCCAGATCGTATTGCGTGTAGACATACTTCAGCTTCGGCGTCAGGAAGCCATAGGTCCAGTTCATCGGCAGGCTGACCGACGGTGCCAGGTTCAGACGATCGCCGTTGGCGCGAGCCAGGCCGGCGATGTTGTTGTCCAGGCGTGTCTCGGAGTTGCCGTCTTCATCGATGAACGCGCCGCTGCGCAGGTCACGTTCGAAGCGCACCGCTTCAGTCTGATAATCGAACTTCAGGCCGCCGGGGTTGTAGGGCAACGTACCGTTCAGTGTCAGCTGAGGCAGGCGGTTGTACGGCGTAACGTTGGCAACCGTCGCCAGCTTGTAGGCCTGAGCATTGAGCACTGCCGAGAAGCTGTCGCCACGGTAGGTCAGGGAGCCTTGCTGGTTGAGGAAGTCAGTCCTTTTAACGCCGATCTGATCGGTTTCCAGATCCTGGAAGTAGTACGGATCGCTGATGTCGGTGTAATCGACCTGGGTCAGCCAGCGCGTATCAAGCCCGCCCTTGTGCTGCCAGTTGATCATCCAGCGGGTCTTGTCGTAGTCCGACTGCAGTTTGCGGTCGTCGTTTTCGTCGTTCAGGTACGCGCCGCCAAACTGACCTTCGCTGCCTTTGGTCAGGTAGCGGAACTCGCCTTCCATCAGCAAGCCACGATCAGCCATGTAACGCGGGTACAACGTGGCGTCGTAGTTCGGCGCCAGGTTGAAGTAGTACGGGGTGACCAGCGTGAAGCCGTTGTCGCCGCCTGCTGCAATGGACGGCGGCAGGAAACCGGACTGACGACGGTCGTCGATCGGGAAGTAGATATACGGCGTGTACAGAACCGGTATGTCCTTGACCCGCAGGGTAACGTTGGTCGCTGTACCGAAGCCGGTGGCCGGGTTCAGCGTGATGTTGTTGCCCTTGAGCGTCCAGGCGTTGCTGTTCGGCTCGCACGTCGTGTAGGTACCGTCCTTGAGCCGGATGATCGCGTTCTCTGCACGCTTGGCGTACAGGGCGTTACCGCGAATGTTCGACTTGTGCAGGACGTACTCGGCGTTGTCGACACGGGCTTCGCCGGTATCGAGTTGCAGTTCGGCCTTGTCACCGACGATCAGTGCACCATTGTCGCGCAGACGGACATCGCCGTTCAGCTCGCCACGGTTCTCGGCCTGATGCAGTGCAGCCTCCTGGGCCTGCACCTGCATGCTGCCCTGGCGCATCACGACATCACCCGCCAGCGTGGCGACCTGCGCTTCCTGTTCGTAACGCGAAGCCTTGGCTCCGACGAACATCGGCGCGTCTTTCATCGGCGTCTTGTCGTCCATGCCAGGACGGATCGGCTCGACGTAGGCACCCGAGCAATACGGGCCGGTCTCGGCCAGTTGCGCTGCGGTAAGCTTTTCGCGAGGAACCCAATCGAGGTGGCTGTAGTCAGCACTACGCGACTTCAGACCTTTGCCCTTGGCTTCAGTGACCAGTTGCGTACCCGCAGACTGTTCACCCGAAGAGGTGCCTTGTGAGGTGACCGTGCCGTTGGAACTGACCGACGTCGTGTCATGCACGGGGCGCGGAGGCAGATCCACTGCAGCAGCATTGGATTTCGGCGCACAGTTCCAGGCACCCGAAGCAGAGACTGAGCAGTCATACTGTTCCGCGGCGACCACGAACTGAGTGGCCAGAGGTTGCATCGCCAGCAGACTGCCGGTTACGAGCAACGGAAATTTTTTACGAAACGCGGGGGATTTCAATGCCATCTTATTAGTCCGGGCTTCCTGCGCGCCATCTGCCCGCGGGGGGGCCGCACGCCTCTCGATGGGCTGAAAAAGATTCCGGATAATAAAGCATGACCCGCTTGACGGCTAGCGCCGTCGGAGACCCTTGTAATGTCAGATCAAGATATACGCCTGCAATCCCTGAAAGTTTGGCTCGATGAGCAGTTGCCGGCGCTGTTTTCGGCGCACGGTTGGGGCGCTGTGCCCCCGGCTACATTGACTGCGGCCAGTAGTGACGCAAGTTTTCGCCGTTATTTTCGCTGGGAGGGTGCGGGCCGAACTTTTATTGTCATGGACGCCCCTCCACCGCAGGAAAACTGCAAACCGTTCGTGGATATCGCTCATTTATTGGAAAAGTCAGGCATTAATGTTCCAAAAATTTATGCCGAAGACCTGACACAAGGCTTTTTGCTGCTCAACGATCTGGGTCGCCAGACTTATCTGGATGTCATTGACGCCGATAATGCCGATGCCTTGTTCGCTGATGCTATCCAGGCGTTGCTGGCCTACCAGCAACTGCCTATGGACGCGCCGTTGCCCAGCTATGACGTGGCGTTGCTGCGCCGTGAGCTGGAGCTGTTTCCCGAGTGGTACGTAAAGCGGCACCTGGGTATCGAGATGGACGAGGCGCAGTTGAGCGACTGGCAGCAGGTCAGCGAGCTGTTGATCAACAGCGCCCTGGCACAGCCCAAAGTATTGGTGCATCGCGATTATATGCCGCGAAACCTGATGATCAGCGAGCCCAACCCGGGCGTGCTGGATTTCCAGGATGCGGTCTATGGCCCGGTCACCTATGACGTGACATGCCTGTTCAAGGACGCATTCCTGAGCTGGCCGCAGGAGCGTGTCAGTGACTGGCTGCGCACCTACTGGGATCAGGCGCGTGCCGTCGGCATTCCGGTACAGGAAGATTTTGCCGCATTTGAGCGCGCCAGTGATCTGATGGGCGTACAGCGACATTTGAAGGTGATCGGCATTTTTGCCCGCATTTGCCACCGCGATGGGAAACCGCGCTACCTGGAAGACGTTCCGCGCTTTTTCGCTTATATAGAAGCGGTTTTGTCGCGTCGCCCAGAGCTGGCGCAACTCGGGCAGTTGCTCACCAGTCTGCAACCGGTAGACGCGGCTGTCTGAAAAGACAGAGACGGCCAGCGTGAGAGGGCCGGTTTAGACATGGCCGCCTTGAAAGATGGCCATTTTGGAAAAGATCTTGATTGTGTCGAAGAGGACTGCATGAAAGCGATGATTCTCGCCGCCGGTAAAGGCGAGCGAATGCGCCCGTTGACCCTGCACACACCCAAACCGTTGGTACGTGTCGGTGATGTGCCGTTGATCGAATACCACCTGAGCGCCTTGCGCGATGCAGGGTTTCACCAACTGGTCATCAACCATGCGTGGCTGGGCCAGCAGATCGAGGATTACCTGGGTGACGGTCAGCGTTTCGACCTGAGCATTCGTTATTCGCCTGAAGGCATGCCGCTGGAAACGGGCGGTGGCATTCAGCGTGCATTGCCGCTGCTTGGCCTTGAGCCGTTCGTGGTAATCAACGGGGATATCTGGACCGATTACGACTTCGGCGCATTGCGCGTGCCGCTTGCGGGCCTTGCGCATCTGGTATTGGTCGATAACCCTGCGCACCATCCGACGGGTGATTTCTCACTGGTTGACGGTCAGGTGCGCGACGACGATTCGGCAGGTCAGCGGTTGACGTACAGCGGCATCGCCATCCTCCATCCACAGCTGTTTGCCAACTCTGAGCCCGGCGCGTTCAAGCTCGCGCCGCTGTTGCGCGAGGCGATGCATAAGGGACTGGTCACGGGCGAGCACTACCGAGGGCGCTGGGTCGATGTCGGTACCCACGAGCGCCTGGCTGAAGCCGAGCAGATGCTTGCGGAGACTCGCTGAATGCTTTGGCCCGGCACACTGATCGGCGCTGGAGTCGGTTACGCAATTGCCAGTATTCCAGGCGCAATGCTCGGTGCTCTATTGGGGCAGGCGCTGGACCGGCGCCTGAAACTGCAAAGCTGGGCGCATCTGCGTGAGCGTCTGGGTGGGCGTGCAACGATCCCCCAGGACGACCTGCTGTTCGTGTTGCTGGGCCGTCTGGCCAAAAGTGACGGACGGGTTCTGGCCAGCCATATCCACCAGGCACGTATCGAGATGCGCCGTTTGAATCTGAACGAGACGGATCAGTTGCGCGCCATCAACGCTTTCAAGCGCGGCCGCGACGGCTCCGATGGCCTGCGCAGTTATCTGCGTGGTCTGCAACGGCAGCCGGACATTGCCGAAGACATGTTGCGCGCCTGTTGGCGGATGGCCTGGGCGGACGGCAAGGCTTCTCGGGTCGAGCGCGAGCTGATCGGGGTATGGGGCATGTGGCTTGGCTGGACAGGGCCGCAGGTCGAGGCGCTGGCGGCTGACCACGACCCTATGAAGCGTTCACCGATCAGCAGCGGCGACGACTACAAAAGTGCGATGACGCTGCTGGGGATAAGGTCGGACACGGATCCTCTGAGCATCAAGCGTGCCTACCGGCGTCTGCTCAGCCGGCATCACCCTGACAAGATTGCCGGCTCGGGCGCCAATCCGCAGCAAGTGCGGGTGGCGACCGAGAAGACCAGCGAGTTGCACAATGCCTATCGGGTGGTGAAAGCCCGACGCGGGTTCAACTGAACCTGCGCTTATTTTTCCTCTTTGGCGTCTATCCAGCCACGGACACGGCGAAATAGCTGCTCTTGTTCGGTATCTCCGCTGCCGGCGATGTTGATCAGACCAATCTGGGTAAAACCCGGCCCCTTGGTGCGTTTACTGGCCTGCAGGCGGGCTTTTGCAGCCTCGTCAGGCGAGTTTTTGTAGATTAAGTCGACGGCTTTTACTTTCAACTGAGGCACCATATCCAGCAGCGAAGGCTTGGCATTCAGGGGTTCACGCGCCGCCAGCATCACCAGCTTCTGCACCACAGGCGATGTCCGCTCGTTGAGGAACCTGGCCGCCCAGTACGCGCCGCTGCTGTGGCCGATCAACACGATACTGCGTGCCTTGTTCTGCTGCGCAAAGCTGATCGCGGCTTCGATCCGCGCAAAGATGCGCTCGGCCTGGGCCTTGTTAATCTCTTCGTCGGCTGCAGCCTTGGCTGTTTCAGCAGCCGCCAGAGCCTCGGCTTCTGCCGCCGGGTCCTTCGCTGTCGCGCTGGCGTCCTTGGGTGTTTCCTTCGGCGTTTCAGTGGCTTTGCTGGCGTTTGCATCTGCCGGAGTTGCATCGGGCTCGCGTGCCCCCGGCGTGTTGTCGAGCGGATCCGGCATGGTGATACTCAGGCTCGACCAGCCGACATCCGGAAACTTGCGACGCAGCGGGCCGACAGCGTCGGGCCAGTCCGGTGATTCAGCGTCGCCAGGCACAATGATGACCGCGCCTTCAGGGGTGTCGGTGTTGGCGGGTTTCCAGAGCGCGAGAAAGCTTTCGTCTCCGGCCTGAAGTTGCTGCTGGTCTTCGCGAGGCAATTGGCGTTCCAGTGCTATTGCGTCTTCCTGCGAGCGGCTGAGCAGCGGGGCTCTTTCGACCGGCGCATCCGCGGCAGCGTCTTTGGCAGGGGCCGGGTCGGCTGCGACGGCAGGCAAGGCGCAAGGCAGTATCAATGACAGAAACAATGCAGGAAACGTTGCGCGAAAGGTGTAGGACATCGGATATTCCAAGCCAGAAACTATCCCGGCAGCCTAATGGGTTGATCGGCTTTTGTCAGGCCTGAGCCTGCGCGGCACATGGCCGCGATACGCACACACGAGAGCGACATACTGATGATTCGTCTTCTGCGCACCGGTTTTATCGGCTGCCTGGCTTTGCTCTTGATGGCTCAGATGGTCGATACGCAGGCTGACGAACCTGAAACACCTGCCGTTGCGCAGTTGAGTTCGGCGCGGCGTAATTGGCTCGACCAGCATGGTCCGTTGCGCGTAGGGCTGGTACTGCGGGCGCCTTACGCGCAGTTCGATCAACGTTTGCAGCAATTGTCCGGCGCCAATGTCGATTTGATGAATGCGCTGGCGGCGACGCTGCCGGTCGAGTTGCTGTGGCGAAACTTTCCTGACCAGAGCGCGCTGGAGAACGCGCTGGCCAAGGGTGAAATCGACGTTGCGCCCGGCTTGATGCAAACCCCGGCAGGCCTGCGTCTGTGGTTGTTTTCCGACCCGTATTTGCGTGTTTCGCAGTTGTTGATCGGCGAACGTGATGGCAGCACTGCCGTGGACCTGGAGAAACTCGATAGCCTTTCCCGCGTTGCGGTGCGCATGCCCGGCACCACGGCGGACTACCTGCGCAGCAATTTCCCGCACCTCAATCTGCAAGGAGTGCCTTTGGAGCGCCAGGCGCTGCAATTGTTGCTCAGTCAGCAAGCACGTTATGCCGTGGTGGACGAGGCGCAACTCAGCCGTTTGCTGCGCGAGCCGGAGTTCGCAGGGCTGGCGGTGGTGGGGGATATCGGGCTGCCCCAATTGTTACGTGTGGCTTCACGTCGCGACATGCCGGAACTGGCGGCCATCGTCAGCGCAGCATTGCGGGCGATCCCTGCCAAGGAGCTGGAGCAACTGCATTCTCGCTGGATGCCGCTGACCCCCGCACATTTCATCGAGTCGACCAAGCTCTGGAAGAACCTGTGCATTCTGCTGCTGGTGATGTTGCTGGCGTGTTTCGCCATCGTGGTCTGGCAGCGACGCCAGCAGCAGGCGCTGGAGCAGGAACTGCTGGCTGCACGCGAAGAACTCGCCCTTCGTGTCGAGGGCGAGGAAGCCTTGCATCTGGCGCAATTCTCCATTGATCAAAGCACCGTCGGCATCCTGTGGGTCAACTGGGACAGCCGTGTGCGTTACGCCAACCGGGCAGCGGAGTCCATGCTGGGCTATGCGCCGGGGCAGGTGGTAGAGCGCCCGCTGATCGATTTCGAGCCCGGTCTGCATATGGATCGCTGGCTCAACCTGTGGAAGAACGCGCGCTCCAGCGAAGACAGCCCGCAAGTCTTCGAGACCCATTGCCTGCGCGCCGATGGCAGCCTGCTGCCCACCGATATCTCGTTGAGCTTCCTGCGCTTTCGTGACGCCGAATACTTGGTGGTATTCCTCACTGACGTCAGCGAACGACGCCGCGCGCATGACCAGTTACGTGACTTGTCGGCGCATCTGGAAAGCGTGCGTGAAGAGGAGAAGGCGCATATTGCCCGCGAGGTTCATGACGAACTGGGTCAGATGCTGACGGTATTGAAGCTCGAGACGTCGATGTGCGAGCTGGCCTATGCCGACCTCGACCCTGGCCTGAGCGAGCGACTGGACAGCATGAAGCGTCTGATCGCTCAGTTGTTTCAACTGGTGCGCGATGTGGCCACGGCCTTGCGGCCGCCGATTCTCGATGCCGGCATCGCATCAGCCATTGAATGGCAGGCGCGCCGTTTCGAGGCGCGCACGCAGATCCCTTGTCTGGTGCAGGTGCCGGACAATCTCCCGGCGCTCAGCGATGCCCGGGCTACAGGCATGTTCCGGATCCTTCAGGAGGCCCTGACCAATGTGATGCGCCATGCCCGGGCACACACGGTAGAGATCAGTCTGACGCTGCAGGACGGCATGATGTGCATGAGCGTCGCCGATGACGGGCAGGGGTTTGTCATCGAGTCAGGCAGGGCGGTTTCGTTCGGTCTGGTCGGGATGCGCGAGCGGGTGCTGATGCTCGGTGGCCGACTGGAGCTGGACAGTGAGGTGGGTGAGGGCACAACCTTGCGCGCCTATATCCCGCTGGACACCCTCGCACAGGAGCGAAGACAGTGATTCGTGTTTTGGTAGCCGAAGACCACACCATCGTGCGCGAAGGAATCAAGCAATTGATTGGCTTGGCCAGAGATCTGCAAGTGGTGGGCGAGGCGAGCAATGGCGAACAGTTGCTCGAAACCCTGCGTCATGTGGCCTGCGAAGTGGTGCTGCTGGATATCTCCATGCCCGGCGTCAACGGGCTTGAGGCGATACCGAGGATTCTCGCATTGGCCAACCCGCCGGCCATTCTGGTGCTGTCGATGCACAATGAGGCGCAGATGGCTGCGCGTGCATTGAAGGTCGGCGCGGCAGGTTATGCCACCAAGGACAGCGATCCGGCGCTGCTGCTGACGGCCATTCGCCGGGTGGCAGCCGGCGGGCGTTATATTGATCCGGATCTGGCCGACCGCATGGTCTTCGAAGTCGGCCTCACCGACAGCCGGCCTCTGCACTCGCTGCTGTCGGAGCGCGAGTTTTCAGTATTCGAGCGCCTCGCCCAGGGCGCCAACGTCAACGACATCGCTCAGCAACTGGCCTTGAGCAGCAAGACCATCAGCACCCACAAGGCGCGGCTGATGCAAAAAATGAAACTCAACTCGCTGGCCGATCTGGTCAAGTACGCAATGGAGCACAAGCTGCTCTGAGTCTGAAAACGACACCTGACACCCCGCGCCCCTTTGCGACGCAGAGCGTCGAGACCTGCATTCCCACGCGGAGCCTGCGGAACGATAGGCGTCCTTGAGAACGCTATTGTTCTCGTGCTCTGCGTGGGCATACCGTTCGGAGCGATAGGCGTCCTTGAGAACGCTATCGTGCCCATGCTCCGCGTGGGCATGCCGTTCGGGACGCTCTGCGTCCTCTTGCGATGCCGCGCGTCGAGAAGGGGAGGAACCGACATATCCAATCGCGCCATCTCTGTAGGGCAATCCCTACCCCTGGCCTTCCAGCCAGCCTAGGCGATTCTCTCCCGGCCCCCGATTTGCCGGGGCTTCGGGCTGCTCTAGGCTTGAGCCCACGCAGACAAAACAAAGGTGTGGGTAATGAGCGACGTCGATACAAGCGCTGGAGCAAATGATGTTCTAGTCAGCTTTCGTGGTGTGCAGAAGAGCTACGACGGCGAAGCACTGATCGTCAAAGACCTCAACCTGGACATTCGCAAGGGCGAGTTCCTGACCCTGCTCGGTCCGTCCGGCTCGGGCAAGACCACCAGCCTGATGATGCTGGCCGGTTTCGAGACCCCGACGGCTGGTGAAATCCTCCTCGGTGGCCGCGCCATCAACAACGTGCCGCCGCACAAACGCGACATCGGCATGGTGTTTCAGAACTACGCTTTGTTTCCGCACATGACTGTGGCCGAGAACCTGGCGTTCCCGTTGTCGGTGCGTGGCATGAGCAAGACCGACGTCGGCGAGAAGGTCAAAAAGGCACTGGGCATGGTCCAGCTGGACACGTTTGCGCATCGCTACCCGGCGCAGTTGTCCGGTGGCCAGCAGCAACGCGTGGCGCTGGCACGCGCGCTGGTGTTCGAACCCCAGCTGGTGCTGATGGATGAGCCGCTCGGTGCTCTCGACAAGCAGCTGCGCGAACACATGCAGATGGAGATCAAGCACCTGCACCAGCGCCTGGGCGTGACCGTGGTCTATGTGACCCACGACCAGGGCGAAGCCCTGACCATGTCCGACCGGGTCGCCGTCTTCCATCAGGGCGAGATCCAGCAGATCGCACCGCCCCGCAGCCTGTACGAAGAGCCGAAGAACACCTTCGTGGCCAACTTCATCGGCGAGAACAACCGCCTCAATGGACGTCTGGTCAGCCAGGACGGCGACCGCTGTGTGGTCGAGCTGGAGCGTGGCGAGAAAGTCCACGCACTGGCGATCAACGTCGGTCAGCCTGGCGGTCCGGTGACCCTGTCGATCCGTCCCGAGCGCATTAACCTCAATGGTCGCAGCGAGAGCTGTGCCAACCGGTTTTCCGGTCGTGTGGCCGAGTTCATCTATCTGGGCGACCACGTTCGCGTGCGCCTGGAAGTGGCAGGCAAGAACGACTTCTTCGTCAAACAGCCGATTGCTGAACTGGACCCGACGCTCAGCGTGGGCGATGTCGTGCCGATCGGCTGGCAAGTCGAGCACGTCCGCGCGCTCGACCCCTTGCAGCAAGTGCATTGATCTATCAATAAAAGCAATAACAGAGGCGACCTGATCGCCCATCCCAATCGCTTACCAACACTGCTCGTGGAGAAAAGAACCTATGTTGAAGTCTTTGAAGTTCACCGCTATCACGTTGGGCCTGATGTGCGCCGCGCAGGCCATGGCTGCCACCGACCTGACCGTCATCTCCTTTGGCGGTGCCAACAAGGCCGCTCAGGAAAAAGCGTTTTACGCGCCTTGGGAAAAGGCCGGCAACGGCAAGATCATCGCCGGTGAGTACAACGGGGAAATGGCCAAGGTCAAAACCATGGTCGACACTAAGAGCGTTTCCTGGGACTTGGTAGAAGTCGAATCGCCGGAACTGGCGCGTGGTTGCGACGAAGACATGTTCGAAGAGCTGGACCCGAAACAGCTGGGCAATGCTGCTGACTTCGTGCCTGGCGCCATCACCACCTGTGGTGCCGGCTTCTTCGTCTGGTCCACCGTGCTGGCGTACAACGCTGACAAGGTCAGCACTGCACCCAGCGGCTGGGCCGATTTCTGGGACACCAAGAAATTTCCAGGCAAGCGCGGCCTGCGCAAAGGCGCCAAGTACACCCTGGAATTCGCCCTGATGGCCGACGGCGTTGCGCCGAAAGACGTCTACAAGGTATTGGCCAGCAAAGATGGCCAGGACCGCGCGTTCAAAAAGCTGGATGAGCTCAAGCCAAACATTCAGTGGTGGGAAGCTGGCGCACAGCCGCCGCAGTACCTGGCTTCCGGTGATGTGGTGATGAGCTCGGCCTACAACGGCCGGATCGCCGCCGTGCAGAAGGAAAGCAACCTCAAGGTCGTGTGGGCTGGCGGCGTGTACGACTTCGACGCTTGGGCCATCCCGAAGGGTTCGAAAAACGCCGATGCCGCGAAGAAGTTCATCGCCTACATGCTGAGCCCCGATCAGCAGAAGACCTACTCGCAGAACATTGCCTACGGCCCGGCCAACACCCAGGCGGTCAAGCTGCTGGACAAGGAAACCCTGCAGAACATGCCGACCACGCCTGAGAACATCAAGGATCAGGTGCAGATGGACGTGGCGTTCTGGACCGACAACGGCGAATCCCTCGAGCAGCGTTTCACTGCCTGGGCTGCCAAGTAAGTCATTTGCGTTGAGTCAGAACCGGGCGCTCCCTGAAACGGGGAGCGCCCCCTCGTTGAAAGATCCCGGAGTTCGCTATGGCCATCGCCGTGCCCCTGACTGAAGGCGCCAGCCCCAACTTGAAGCAACGTCTCGCTCGCGCCGAGCGGGTCAACCGCTGGAAGGCTCAGGCACTGATCGCGCCGTTGGTGATTTTCCTGTTGTTGGTGTTTCTGGTGCCCATCGCCGCGCTGCTCTACAAGAGTGTTGGCAACCCGGAAGTCGTGACTGCACTGCCGACCACTGTGGTCGAAGTGCAAAAGTGGGATGGAAAAGGGCTGCCGCCCGAGTCGGTCTACAAGGCAATGAGCCTGGACCTGGCCGAAACACGCAAGAATTCCACGCTGGGCGATCTGTCCAAGCGTTTGAACATGGAACTGGCCGGTTATCGCAGCCTGCTGAGCAAGACCGCCCGCGCGCTGCCGTTCAAGACCGAGCCTGCCTCTTATAAAGAAGCGCTCGAAGCATTGGACGAGCGCTGGGGCGACCCGGCGTACTGGCAGGCGGTGCGCCGCAATACCAGCAGTGTTACGCCGTATTACCTGCTGGCGGCCGTCGACCATCGTATCGATGACCTCGGCGAAGTCGCCCCGGCGACCCCGGACCAGGCGATCTATCTGGACATCTTCGCCCGCACATTCTGGATGGGCCTGGTGATTACCGCGATCTGTCTGGTACTGGCTTATCCGCTGGCCTATCTGCTGGCCAGCCTGCCCGCCCGGCAGAGCAACCTGCTGATGATTCTGGTGCTGCTGCCGTTCTGGACCTCGATTCTGGTGCGCGTGGCTGCCTGGATCGTGTTGTTGCAGTCCAGCGGTCTGATCAACAGTGCGCTGCTGGCGATGGGCATCATCGACAAGCCGCTGGAGCTGGTCTTCAACCGCGTCGGCGTGTACATCTCGATGGTGCACATCATGCTGCCGTTCATGATCCTGCCGATCTACAGCGTGATGAAGAACATCTCCCCGACCTACATGCGCGCTGCGATTTCGCTGGGCTGCCACCCGTTTGCGAGCTTCTGGCGCGTGTACTTCCCGCAGACTTACGCCGGGATCGGCGCCGGCTGCCTGCTGGTGTTCATTCTGTCGATTGGCTACTACATCACCCCGGCATTGCTGGGCAGCCCGAACGATCAGATGGTCAGCTACTTCGTCGCCTTCTACACCAACACCAGCATCAACTGGGGCATGGCCACCGCGCTCGGCGGGCTGCTGCTGTTGGCGACCATCGTGCTGTACCTGATTTATAGCTGGCTGGTCGGCGCCAGCCGCCTGCGTCTGAGCTGAGGAGTGTCACCATGCTGAACCCTTACACATCGCCGATCGAGCGCCTCTGGTACTACGCCTTGCGCATCATCTGCACCCTGGTGCTGCTGTTTCTCGTGCTTCCGGTATTGGTCATCGTGCCGCTGTCATTCAACTCCGGCAGCTTTCTGGTCTACCCGCTGCAAGGCTTCTCGTTGCAGTGGTATCAGGACTTCTTCAACTCCGCCGAGTGGATGCGCGCGCTGAAGAACAGCATGATCGTCGCCCCGGCCGCGACCCTGCTGGCGATGGGCTTCGGCACGCTGGCAGCGATCGGCCTGACCCGCGGCAACTTCCCTGGCAAGGCGCTGGTCATGGCCTTGGTGATTTCGCCGATGGTGGTGCCGGTGGTGATTGTCGGCGTCGCCAGTTACCTGTTCTTCGCGCCGCTGGGCCTGGGCAACAGCTACACCTCGCTGATTCTGGTCCATGCGGTGCTGGGTGTGCCGTTCGTGATCATCACCGTGTCGGCGACCTTGCAGGGTTTCAATCACAATCTGGTGCGTGCGGCTGCCAGCCTTGGTGCGTCGCCACTGACCGCCTTCCGGCGCGTGACCCTGCCACTGATTGCGCCGGGGGTGATTTCCGGCGCGCTGTTCGCCTTCGCGACCTCGTTCGACGAAGTGGTGGTCACGCTGTTCCTCGCCGGGCCGGAACAAGCCACCTTGCCTCGGCAGATGTTCAGCGGCATTCGCGAAAACCTCAGCCCGACCATCGCCGCCGCTGCGACCTTGCTGATCGGTTTTTCGGTGGTCTTGCTGCTGGTGCTTGAGTGGTTACGCGGGCGCAGCGAAAAACTCAGAACGGCTCAGTAACCGAGCGCGACAAGTCTCAAGCGGCCAGCCAGGGCGAATCCATTGGCGTGCAGCTTGAGGCTTACCGCTCCGGGCGAAGCTTGGCGTACAATCCGCGCACCGTGATTCTGCTCAAACAGGTGCGTCATGCAGCCCTTCGTTATTGCCCCATCGATTCTTTCCGCTGACTTCGCCCGTCTGGGTGAGGAAGTCGACAACGTGCTGTCCAGCGGCGCCGACTTTGTCCACTTCGATGTCATGGACAATCACTATGTCCCGAACCTGACCATTGGTCCGATGGTGTGCAGCGCGTTGCGCAAATATGGCGTCACCGCACCGATTGACGTGCACCTGATGGTCAGCCCGGTGGATCGCATCATCGGCGACTTCATTGAGGCCGGTGCCACCTACATTACCTTTCACCCGGAAGCGACCCAGCATATTGATCGTTCGCTGCAGTTGATCCGCGAGGGTGGCTGCAAGGCGGGCCTGGTGTTCAACCCGGCCACGCCGTTGAACCTGCTCGAATACGTCATGGACAAGGTCGACATGATCCTGCTCATGAGCGTCAACCCCGGTTTTGGCGGGCAGAGGTTCATTCCCGGCACGCTCAACAAGCTGCGTGAAGCACGCGCCTTGATCGATGCTTCCGGACGCGACATCCGCCTGGAAATCGACGGCGGCGTGAACGTCAACAATATCCGCGAAATTGCAGCGGCAGGTGCTGATACCTTCGTCGCCGGTTCAGCCATTTTCAATGCACCGGACTACCGCGAAGTGATCGAAAAGATGCGCACAGAACTGGCGTCATCCCGCGCATGAGCGGCTTCGAGCAGCTGTTTGCAGGCAAACTTCCCAAGCTGATCATGTTCGACCTGGACGGCACCCTGGTGGACTCGGTGCCCGATCTGGCCGTGGCGGTGGACACCATGCTCGCCGAGCTGGGGCGTCCGATCGCCGGGCTGGAATCGGTGCGGTCCTGGGTGGGCAACGGTGCGCCGATGCTGGTACGCCGCGCGCTGGCCAACAACCTCGACCACAGCGGGGTCGATGACGCGCTGGCCGAGCAGGGCCTGGAGATCTTCATGCGCGCTTATGCGCAGAAGCATGAGTTCACCGTGGTCTATCCCGGCGTGCGCGAAACCCTCAAGTGGCTGCAGAAAATGGGTGTCGAAATGGCCCTCATCACCAACAAGCCGGAGCGCTTCGTCGCGCCGCTGCTGGACGAGATGAAACTGGGGCGTTTCTTTCGCTGGATCATCGGCGGCGACACCATGCCGCAGAAAAAGCCCGATCCTGCTGCACTGTTTTTCGTGATGAAAATGGCCGGCGTACCGGCCTCGCAATCACTGTTCGTCGGCGACTCGCGCAGTGATGTTCAGGCGGCCAAGGCTGCCGGTGTGGCCTGCGTCGCGCTGAGCTATGGCTACAACCATGGGCGGCCGATTGCCGAGGAAAACCCGGCGATGGTCATCGATGATCTGCGCAGGCTGATTCCCGGTTGCCTGGACATGGACGCTGAGATACTGTTGCCCGACATCAAACGTCCCTCCTCAAGAGAATCCATCGTGGTGGTCACTCGCAAACTCTGGATGAAAGTCATCAAGGCCCTGGCCCGCTGGCGTTGGCGCGCCTGACCTGATTCTGGCCGGCCTGCCGGCACGTTTGCCTACCTGACCGTTTTGTCCTCAAACCACGAGGTTGCTCATGAACCGTGAAGAATTCCTGCGTTTGGCTGCTGAAGGCTACAACCGCATCCCGCTTGCCCGCGAAACCCTGGCCGACTTCGACACACCGCTGTCGATCTACCTCAAGCTTGCCGACCAGCCCAACTCCTACCTGCTGGAGTCGGTTCAGGGCGGCGAGAAGTGGGGGCGTTATTCGATCATCGGCCTGCCATGCCGCACCGTGATGCGCGTGCATGGTCATCACGTCAGCGTGACCCATGATGGCGTCGAGATCGAAAGCCTGGATGTCGAAGACCCCCTGGACTTCGTCGAGACCTTCAAGGCGCGCTATAACGTGCCGACGATTGCCGGGCTGCCACGCTTCAACGGCGGGCTGGTGGGCTACTTTGGCTACGACTGTGTGCGCTATGTCGAGAAGCGTCTGGCCAACTGCCCGAATCCTGACCCGCTGGGCGTGCCGGATATCCTGTTGATGGTGTCTGACGCGGTCGTGGTGTTCGACAACCTGGCGGGCAAGATGCACGCCATCGTGCTGATTGATCCAGCGCAGCAGGACGCCTACGCAAGTGGTGTGGCGCAGCTCGATGAACTGATGCACAAGCTGCGCCAGCCGATCACGCCGCGCCGCGGTCTTGACCTGGACCGGCCTCCGGCTGCCGACCCGGTGTTTCGCTCCAGCTTTACTCAGGATGATTACGAGGCGGCGGTCGAGACGATCAAGCAGTACATCCTCGCTGGCGACGTGATGCAGGTTGTCCCGTCACAGCGTATGTCCATCGATTTCAGCGCCGCGCCCATCGATCTGTATCGGGCGCTGCGCTGCTTCAACCCGACGCCTTACATGTATTTCTTCAACTTCGGCGACTTCCATGTCGTCGGTAGTTCGCCGGAAGTGCTGGTGCGGGTCGAGGACAACCTGATCACCGTGCGTCCGATTGCCGGTACTCGCCCTCGTGGCGCCACCGAAGAGGCGGATCGCGCGCTGGAAGAAGACCTGCTTTCCGATCACAAGGAAATCGCCGAACACCTGATGCTCATCGATCTTGGCCGCAACGATACCGGTCGGGTGTCCGAGATTGGCACCGTCAAACTGACCGAGAAAATGGTCATCGAGCGTTATTCCAACGTGATGCACATTGTGTCCAACGTTACAGGCCAGTTGAAAAGCGGGCTGAGCGCGATGGACGCTCTGCGCGCAATTCTGCCGGCCGGCACCCTGTCCGGAGCACCGAAGATCCGCGCCATGGAAATCATCGATGAGCTGGAGCCGGTCAAGCGCGGCGTCTATGGCGGGGCAGTCGGTTATCTGGCCTGGAACGGCAACATGGACACGGCGATTGCGATTCGGACTGCGGTAATCAAGAACGGTGAGCTGCATGTACAGGCCGGTGGCGGCATTGTCGCCGACTCCGTGCCAGTGCTGGAATGGGAAGAAACCCTGAACAAACGCCGCGCCATGTTCCGCGCCGTGGCCCTGGCCTCGCAGACTGCCGAGGGTTGAGCAGGCTTGCTGCTCTGGTAATGAACGGTAGTTAGAGAGCTACCGTTCCTCACGCTCCAGCGTGGGAATGCCTTGGGTGACGCTCCGCGTTACCGATCCGCACCGCGCCGCAGTTCTCAGGATAGGACGCGGAGCGTCCAGAAAGGCATGCGACGCAGAGCGTCGCACGATAGTGAAACCCTGAAAAAGCGCCACGCACGATAGTCGAGATTATCGTTCCTCACGCTCCAGCGTGGGAATGCCTTGGGTGACGCTCCGCGTCACCGATCTGCACCGCGCCGCAGTTCTCAGGATAGGACGCGGAGCGTCCAGAAAGGCATGCCCACGCGGAGCATGGGCACGATAGTGAAACCCTGAAAAAGCGCCACGCACGATAGTTGAGATTATCGTTCCTCACGCTCCAGCGTGGGAATGCCGTGGGTGACGCTCCGCGTCACCGATCCGCACCGCGCCGCAGTTCTCAGGATAGGACGCGGAGCGTCCAGCAAGGCATGCCCACGCGGAGCATGGGCACGATAGTCAGATCATCGTCCCTCACGCTCCCTCCTGCGGCAGTCTAAAAACTCAGACTCAACGCGACATTCACTCCTTGCTGGGTAACGTCATCGTTCTTGCGCCAGTTGTAATTGCCGCGCAGTGTCAGGTCCTGAGTCAGCTTCTGGCTGACGCCCAGCGTTGCCCGGTTCAGGTCGCGTTGCGGCGTGTAGCCTTCCAGCGTGAAACCCACTGACTGGACACTGTTGAGCGCCATGGTTACGTCCTGCTGATCGGTCTCGAACTCCCGCTCATGGGCAACTTCTCCCCATACCTGTGTGCTCGGTGTCACCTGGAATTTGCCCTGTACACCCACGCCTGCACGCCGCGATTTGCGCGTCTGGTCACTGAAGGTCAGCGCGGTCGAGCGGTCGCCTTTTTCCGAGTAGCCATCGACATCGATGTGCGCGTAATCGGCGCTGACGAAAGGCGACAGATGCCAGCGACTGGTCGGGCCCGCGATGTCGAAGCCCACTCGCCCGCTGGCAGCCCACATTTCACCGTCGGTATCGCCTTTTTCCTGACCTTCGCTGACGCCCAGCGCGAACTTGCGCTCGGCATTTTCGTAGTCCAGTTTGCCGCCCGACACTGCCAGATCACCCCACCAGTGGTTGGCCTGATACTGCAGGAACGCAGTGGCGATGTAGCTGTTGAGTTTGTAGTCCGAGTCTCTTGGGCCGGCCTCAAGATTCTGGCGATACGCGCCGGCGACAATCCCTGTGCGCCAGTTTTCGGCAAACCGGTAGCTGCCGCCTATGGTCAGGTTATAGCCTCTTCCGTCAGCATCAGCCGAGCTGTCCTGCGCGTCGAAGTCCATTTTCTGACCGCCTGCCGAAAGCATGCTCTGCCACTGCCCGACACCTTGCCAGTTGCCCCAGTCGCTTAGCCACTGGGCGCGAATTTCGTCCTGATGCATACGCAGCGTGCCATTGGCCATTTCCGGCAGCAGGGAGACTTCCCAAGGGGCCGAAAGCAGCGAGTAGGCGTAGTCGGCCAGCAACCTCTGTCCGGCCTCGGTCGGGTGCACGCGATCGTTGAAGAACAGCCGGTTCGGATTCGGCGTCGCACTGGACCTGCCGTTGGTGGTGCTTTCCCGGCAGCTATTGCCGCTGAAACAGGTGCTGACCAGATTCTCGTTGGGATCGAACCCGAAGCGTGCCGGTTCAGCGAGGATCTCATTGATCAGCAACGGAACGTTCAGCGGAATGATCTGCGCCAGTCGGCTGACCAGTTGCTGATTGAAACCCGCGCTGAGTGCCGAGGTGGCCGAAGCCAGTGGCGAACCGCTCAAGGCTGGCGTTTTACCGATGTCCGGCAGCAACCAGACCATGATGTAGCGCGCACCGGCCTGTTGCAGGGCTTGCGCGCTGTCTGCCAGCTGATTGGCAGCTTGCGCGGCGCTGCTGGCACTCAACACGCGACCTTGCAGAAAGTCGTTGCCGCCTCCGGTCAGGTAGTAAAGAGCGTTGGGGTCAGCGCGAAAACCGTTGGCGGGCAGATAACCTGTCCGGCTGCGCAGCAGCGTGCCGGTGTTCGGGTCGACGACGGTGGATTGCGAGTTGATCGAGTCGAGAATCTGATCGGTCCGATAGCCGCCGACCGCCCAGTTATTGCCATCGGGCACTCCCAGCGCAGCATTGACCGGTGACGTCGACGCCGCCAGATCTCCTGACGGCACACCGAGCATCCTGCCGATCAGCGTCGACGAGTTCAGGTTGAACGCTTCACCGCTGCCGTCCTGATAGGTGGGGCCGACACGATTGGTGAACCTGAGCGTGGAGCCTCTGGGCCCGGCGGTGTCCGGAAACTGCCCGGCATCGGCGAGACTGTCACCGAACACCACCATGGTCGAATAGGGCGCGGCAGCAGCGGTGCCGCAGGCAAGCGATAACAGGCAGGCCGCGAAGGGCCAGCGCCTCGATGTCTTGGTCATGAACGGATCCCGATTGTTTTTGTTTTGTACCGGAAACGTAGCAAGATTTTTCATGGCTGCAAAGTTCGATGAACATTATCGCGCTGCGGCGGTGCTTTTTTGACCTCAGGCTGCCCTGTTGGTCACGATGGCGCTCAGGTAGTTGGCCAGGTCATGCAGGTACACGAAGGGGTGACCCTGACGACTGCCGCCTGTGCGGCTGACCTTCAAGTCGATGCGTCCTGCGTTGATCTTGCGCAGCAGATTCCTGTCGTTCGACAGGTGCGAAAAATAACGCTCTCGGACGGCGCTCAGTGAAGGGCACGGCGTGGCGAATTCTTTGCGAAGTTGATCCAGTATTTCGTTCATTCCATGACTCCCTGTGGTTTGCATGTGAGTACTCCCGAGATGGGGTGCAGACAAACAATACGATATGTAGCGCGTCGTGACAATACAGTTTGTATTTTAAATACGATTTGTATTGTTCGTCTCACAGGGAATCGATGTACCAGGACACGCGAGCAGTGCCGTTTTCAGGGTTGCGGGTCACGCTGATACCTTCGGCCTCGCTGATCTGATCCATGATGCGCTCCCAGTGAGCCACCGATTCGCCAGGCTCCCTGATCAGCAGGACCTGATGCTCGATCTGCGCCTTGTCACTGGTGATAGCGTCCTGAATGCGCTGTGCCAAGGCCAGGTAAGCGTCATGTTGCGAGGTGTCGGGGAACTGCTTGAGCATGAGTGAACTCCTTTTTACTGTATGTGCATACAGTAATTGAGGGGTGTTTCTCACGCAAGCTACAAATGTTTCCTACACGGACACCTGCCCGGGACGAAACGGTGGCGCATGAAAAAGCCCCGGTTATCGGGGCTTGGACGTGGCATGCCGGGGGTCAGAGACGCATCGTCATCTGCCTGATGACACCGATCAGTTTGCACTCCTCGGTCACCGCAAGGGTCGGGTAGGCGGGGTTCAGCGGCTTGAGAAAGTAGCGTCCGGCGTCTTCGACCAGTTTTTTGAACGTGGCCTCGTTACTTTCCGGCAGTTTGGCGATGACCAGCTTGCCAGCAGTGGGCTCGATTCCGGTGTCGACCAGAATCAACATGCCTTCAGGAATGCTCTGGCCTGCAGGTGCGGTCATTGAATCGCCACGGACCACCAGCCAGAAGGCTCTGCCCTTGGCTTTATAGTCGCTGATCTCGAAGGTGTCCGAATAGCCGGCAGGGTAGGGCTCGACGGCTTCGCTCCAGCCACCGGCCTCTACCCAGCTGATGACCGGATAGCGATAGAAACGCGAGGGCTGCACCGTAGGCTCCACGTTGTGCATGCCGGGCTCGCTGGCCGGAATGGAGGTGGTGAGAATCGGCAGGCCGAGCTCGGTCAGGAACCGATTGATAACCTCGATCTTCGGCTCACGCTTGCCATTCAGCCAATGCCCTACCGCGCCGGGCGTCACGCCCATCCGCTCAGCCATCTCTTCCTGGCTGATTTGCTGGGTTTCCATGACCTGTCTTGCGACTTCATACCATTTTCTGTTCATGCGTCGAATCATACAGGCTGTAGGGTGTTGAGCAATATACATAATGTAATGCTTCGTTGTGTCATAAAAATACAAAATGTATTGTAAGGCCTTGGTTCTGCGCAGCGAAAGACGTTGCGCAGCGTTTCAGAAAGGTCCCACAGGAGAGACACGATGATCGAGAAAATAGAAGCCGTGATGCAGCATTGGGGAGAACAGCGCATGCGCATTGGCCTGGGCGGCGGACTGAGCAGCCCGATGGCCGGGATCATGGAGTGGGGCGCGTACATTCCGCGTCGCACACCCGGCTCGCGCGCACTGGTGGGTAATGGCAGCGGCCTGGACTATATAAGCAGCGAAGTCGAGGCGGCTGTGGCGCAGCTTTCGCGCAGCCCTGCAAAGAGCCGCGGGCCTGAACTGGCGCAACTGGCGACATTGCGTTATGTCGAGTCGTTGCCGGTGCGCGAGCAGATGCGTCTGGTGGGCATCAATGAAGGCGCAGACCGCACCTATCGCAACTGGATCAACAAGCTTCACCAGCAAGTGCTGGCGATTCTCGCTGAGCGCAGCGCTTCCAGAAGCAACAACGCCGTCGCCGACAAGGCTGCGCAAGGGTAAATGAAGACACGGTTTCACGCCGTTTATCCGGGTCGATTGCACAGCTGTGGCCGAACTCGTGTTGAACTCCGGTCAAACTCGACCCACCCCGAAACTGCCCCTTCCCAGGCTTTCCGGAGGGGGGTAAAAAGGTCCCACGATATGCGATTTGCGCCTCAGGGCAGCAGCCGGAAACAGGCTGATCAACAGCCACAACCGGTCACTCGCGACCCATCTCAAACCCCGCCTCGGCGGGGTTTTTTATTGGGCCAGGCACACGGAGGCCAGTGCACATGTTGAAGGACTATCGATGCGGGCAGTGCAAGAAGCTGCTGGCCCGCATGGGTGAGTACACAGAGCTCCAGATCAAATGTTCCCGCTGCGGAACGTTGAATCATGTGAAGGCCACGAGCCTCGAGTTATCGCCGTTGAGCGACAGAGGTACAGCAGCGTCGTTGCTGCCTCGCGGTGCTAACCAGAGGTATTAATCATGTCCAATAGCAGTTCTGCTGTCAGCCAGCTCAAGAATATTCCGCTGGTAGGTATCAACCTGGGTTCAGTGGCAAACGCCGGGCAGATCGTGCCGGGCGAGGCAGGGACTCATTATCAGTGGCCCAATCGTGGAACCATCACTACCTGGGTCAAGAATCGGGGCGTGCGTCTGATCCGTTTCCCGTTCGAACTTCAGCGCGCTATTCAGCTGTCGACTCTGGACGGCTTGCCAGGCCAAGGGGCGAACCTGAATACCGACTTCGTGAAGCGCTGGAAAGAAATGCTTGGCTGGATCCGTGAAGACTCCAATGGCGAGGCCAGAATCATTCCTGATCCGCACCACTACATGCGTTTGCATCGCTACGAAACCGATGCAAACGGGAACCTGACCGGGCGCATTCTTCCTGCTGCGGAGGCCGGTAATCAGAACGGCTGGAAGGCAACCGAGTCGGTATTGATCAAGGATGGGAACGGTGTCAGTGGCACTTTCTGGAGCGCCGTTCACCTGGCCAACTTTCACCAGAAGCTGGTCACCGAATGCGACGATCCGATGGTGCTGGGCTGGGGGTTGGGTAACGAGCCGTATTCGAATACTACGGTGGGTGCCAAGGACTACATTACGTTCCCTGCTCTTGAGGCGCTGTACATCAGCACGATGAATACCGTGCTGCAGGCGTTGCGCAACAGCTCGAAAAAGCCGGTGTTCATTTGTGGGCTTGAGTTTGCAAGCGCCAGAAACTGGGCCACCGTCTCTGCCAACCTTCAGTCGAAGATCGTCGACCCGGCCAATGCAATTGTCTGGGAAGCCCATGCTTACGGCGATTACGATAAAAGCTCCAGCGGTGCCTACGCCAATAACAACGACCTGATCTCGCCGACCGTTCTGCGCGATGAAATCGTGGGTCCGTTTCTGACCTATGCCAAGACCAACAAGATGGCTGCATTTATCGGCGAAACAGGGATTCCGCCAACGGCTGCCGGTCGCACCGCGCTGAAAAACCTGCTCGATAAAGCGAAGGCGGAAAAAGTGCCAGTGACACTGTGGGTCACAGGGCCAGGCACCGATGGCGAAAAGATGAGCCTGGAGGCCAGCAATCAGGCGGAGACCGTCGCACTGGTCACACCGTACTTTGCCGAGCGCATTGCCCTATGGGGTTATGCACAAGCATGACGGTGCGAGTCATTCCGTTCTGACCCAACAACGGAGCCCCGCATCAAGGGGCTCTTTCCAGTTTATTCAGGCTTTCGATTTTCGAGGGCCTTGAGAGTCCACCACCCTATTACGGAGCACCAATGGACCCAACCGACCTAGGCCCAGGCACAGCTACCTGGCTGGGCGGCACGGGCACAATACTGCTTGGCGGCTTTCTATGGCTGCGCAAGTTTCTTTCCAGAGATGCAACAGACCGGGCGATGGACAACGCGGACATCGGTACGGTGCGCCGCCTCAATGAACTGCTCGACTCCGAGCGCCAGGCGCGCAAGGAAGCTGAAGCGCGGGCTGATCAGTTCGCCAAGGAGCGCAACGAGCTCGCCGCAGCGGTTGGGCGGATGGAGGGCAAGATCGAAGCCCTCACCAGCCACATCGTTCAACTCACCGACAAGGTCACCACGCAAAGCGCCGAAATAGCCCGGCTGCGATCCCAACTCGGAGGTGCAAACGATGCACAGATGCGCAATTGATTTCATCGCTCGCCATTGGTGGCGGCGCCTGGAGGTCTGGCTGATTTCCGTGCTGCTGATCGCTGGGTGCCTGATGCTCGGTTTTCAGGCCGGGCAGTGGTCGGCGAATGCCGAGCATACGCAGCAGCTGGCCGAGGTTCGCAATGCCTACGACGCAGCACTGGGCAAGCGCGACCGGCGCCTGGACAGGCTGGCCGAAACCACCACCCAGGCGGCAGACAAGGTCGAGAGTGCTGCATCAATTGCCAATCAGGCCGCTCACACGGCCAGCCGTGCTGCAGACAAGGCTGATGAGGCGTTGGGCAAGGCGAACCAGTAGGCGTTTCCCACGCCGCAATCAACCTTCAACACACGCGGAACCCCTCATGAAGATAACCCCGATAGTTGCCCACTTGCAGGCGACCTGCCCGAGCTTTGCCGGGCGAATCAGTGCCGGTATCGACTGGGCGGCGGTCGCCCTCGGTGATCAGCTCGCCCACCCGTCGGCGTACGTGATTGCCACTGGCGATCAGTCCACCGCCAACGATTTGCAGAACGTCATTCGCCAGAACATCACCGACACGATCGATGTCGTGGTGGTGCTCGATGGCGGTGACAAGCGCGGGCAGGAAGCCAGTGAGCAACTGCATGCACTGCGCGCCGAACTGTGGCGTGCGCTGGTGGGCTGGAACCCGGATCACGATTACGACGCGATGCAGTACACCGGTGGCGCGCTGGTGCAGATCAGCGGCGACCGGGTGACGTATCGCTTCGGCTTTGCAGCGCAGTTTCAACTGGGCCGCAATACCTCCGATCAGCCTGCCGAGACCTGGCACGAAGCGTATCTGGATGGTTTGCCCGGGTTTACCGGCGCCACCATTGAGATGGACTGCGTTGACCCCGCAGATCCGAACCTGAAATCCCCCGGCCCTGATGGCCGTATCGAAGCGAAGTTCACAGCAGAGGTAACCCCATGACTCAACGCATCACCGTAGTACCGGCCGAGGGCCGCACTGTGCCGGATCCGGAGGCGGGCGATTTGCTGCCCGTCGAAGGCCGGCAGGTGACCTTCAACGCCTGGTGGCAGCGTCGTCAGAACGACGGCGACATCACCCTTAAAACCGAGCAATCCACCACCACCCATCAAGCCTTCACGGCTTAACCAAGAGGAAGCCAAACAATGGCTATCAGCTTTAACAACATTCCATCCGACGTTCGCGTTCCGCTGTTTTATGCGGAGATGGACAACTCGGCCGCCAACAGCGCGTCGGCCAGCATGCGTCGACTGATCGTTGCGCAGGTCAACGACGATGTGTCCGGCCCCGAACTGGGTTCTCTGGTGCTGGTGCCAAGCGTGGCGCTGGCGAAAAACATCGGCGGTCAGGGCTCCATGCTGGCCTCGATGTATGAAACCTGGCGCAAGGCGGACCCCACCGGCGAAGTCTGGTGCCTGCCGCTGCTCAATACTGAAGGCGCCAAGGCCGGCGCGAAAGTCACCCTCAGCGGGGCGGCGACCGAAGCCGGTCTGCTGAACCTGTATGTCGGCGGCATGCGAGTGCAGGCCACTGTCGTTAACGGCGCAACCGCTGCCCAGGCGGCCACGGCACTGTCGGTGAAAATCAACGCCACACCTGATCTGCCGATCACCGCGGCTGTCGAAGCGGGTGTGCTGACCCTTTCCTGCAAATGGAGCGGGGCAAGCGGCAATGACATCCAGCTGGAATTCAATCGCCAGGGCAAGACCAATGGCGAAGTCATTCCTGCCGGCCTGACGGCGGCAGTCACCGCCATGACTGGTGGCGTAGGTACGCCTGATCAGCTCAAGGCACTGGCTGCGCTGGGCGATGAGCCGTTCGAGTTCATCTGCATGCCCTGGACCGACACCGCCACGCTGGATGCCTGGAAAGCGGCAATGGACGACAGCACCGGTCGCTGGAGCTGGGCGCGTCAGTTGTACGGTCACGTTTACAGCGCCAAGCGCGGCACGGTCGGTACGCTGGTGGCCGCAGGTCAACTGCGCAACGATCAGCACATCACCCTGCAGGGTGTCGAAAACGGTGTGCCGCAACCTGTCTGGCTGCAAGCCGCTGCCCTGGCTGCACGCACGGCGGTGTTCATCTCTGCCGACGCCAGCCGTCCGACCCAGAGCGGCACCATGCCTGGCATCGATCCGGCGCCGGCCAGTCAGCGTTTCACCCTGACCGAGCGTGAGTCGCTACTGCGTTACGGCATCGCCACGGCGTACTACGAAGGCGGTTACGTGCGCATTCAGCGTTCGATCACCACCTACCAGAAGAACGCTTACGGCCAGGCGGACAACTCGTACCTGGACAGTGAAACCATGCACCAGTCGGCGTTCATCATCCGTCGTCTGCAAGGCATCATCACCAGCAAGTACGGCCGCCACAAGCTGGCCAACGATGGCACGCGCTTCGGTGCCGGCCAGCCGATCATCACGCCGAGCACCATCCGTGGCGAGTTGATTGCGCAATACGCACGTCTTGAAGAAGAGGGTCATGTGGAGAACGCCGAAACGTTCGCCCAGCACCTGATTGTCGAGCGTGACGGCAATGACCCAAGCCGCGTGAACGTGATGTTCCCGCCTGACTACATCAACGGCCTGCGCGTGTTCGCGCTGCTCAACCAGTTCCGCTTGCAGTACGACGAAGCGGCATAAGCCTAACCAACCCTTTCAAGCCCGCCTCGTGCGGGTTTTTTCATTCTGGAGATAAACAACATGGGTCAGAAAGTTGCGGGTACCTGCTACATCAAAGTGGATGGCACCCAATTGACCATCAGCGGCGGCGGCGAAGCGCCTCTGATGAACATCAAGCGCGAGACGGTCGTGCCTGGTTACTACAAGGAAACCGAAAAGGCTGCCTGGTTGAAATTCACCGCCGTGCATACCGCGGATCTGCCGCTCAAGCTGCTCACTACCGGTGTGGACATGACCATCACCTGTGAATTCAAGAACGGCAAGACCTACGTCCTGTCCGGCGCCTACCTGGTGGATACGCCGAGCAGCAAAGCTGACGACGGCACCATCGAGCTGCAATTCGACGGCAATCAGGGGAGCTGGCAATGAGTGAAGTCATCGACCTGGCCAGCCCGATCGAAGCGCACGGCGAAACCCTTTCGCAACTGACCTTCCGGCGCCCTACGGCGCAGGAAGCGCGGGCCATCAAGGCTCTGCCGTACAGGATCGACAAGAACGAGGAAGTTTCCCTGGACCTGGACGTGGCGGCGAAGTACATCGCC
Source organism: Pseudomonas sp. BS3767 (assembly GCF_900099665.1). Classification (NCBI taxonomy): domain Bacteria; kingdom Pseudomonadati; phylum Pseudomonadota; class Gammaproteobacteria; order Pseudomonadales; family Pseudomonadaceae; genus Pseudomonas; species Pseudomonas sp. BS3767. The sequence continues at coordinate 283,574 of NZ_FNCX01000008.1, forward strand.
GTCTGCGCCGGCATCCCGCCCTCGTCGGTCAATCAGATGGACCTGTGCGACATCAATACGTTGAGCTGGAAGGTTGCGAGTTTTTTCATGGCAGCGGCATCAGCGACCTCGAAGGACTGATCGCCGTCGTTTACGACCTCGCGTATTTCTGGAAGACCGATCCCGAACTGATGATGTCCAGGCAGCTGGACGTCATCACCGAGTCGATCTTGCAGACGCAACGCATCAACCAGATCCTGCAGGGGGAGTGATGGCAGACACTATCAAGACGCTGATTACCGGCGTCGACCAGCTGTCTCCAACGCTGGCAACTATCCGCAACAACGTTGAAGGCTTCGAGGACAGGCTTAAAGGCTCTGGTCTTGGGGGCGTCGAGGTGGGCGAGATGATCAAGGGCAATGCTTTGGCAGAGCCCTTGATTGCCGGGGTAAAGGCAGCGATCGGTTTCGAGACCAGCATGGCCGGCGTGAAACGGTCGGTCACCTTTGAAACACCGCAACAGTTCCAGCAGATGAGTTCCGACATTCTGGACCTCAGTGAACGACTGCCGGAAAGCGCCAACGGTATCGCGGCGATTGTCGCCGCGGGCGCCAAGGCCAATGTACCGCGCGAAGAACTGACCGGGTTTGCCAGCGACGCCGTGAAAATGGGCGTCGCATTCGATCAGACAGCGGCCGAGTCGGGCGACATGATGGCTTCGTGGCGGTCATCGTTTCAGATGACTCAGCCGCAGGTCGCGGCGTTGTCCGAGAAGATCAACGTGCTCGGCGGCAACAACCTGGAAAAGAAAATCGCCACCATGGTCACTGCAATGGGCCCGCTCGGGCCGGTTGCGGGGATGGCCTCCGGGCAACTGGCGGCCATGGGCGCAACCCTGGCCAGCGTCGATGTGCCGGCCGATGTGGCCGCCAGCGGCATGAAGCGTTTCATGCAGTCGTTGACCGAAGGGGGCGCGGCGAAAGCCGGGGCGTTCGAAGCGTTGCAGCTCGACGTCAATCAGCTGACCCAGGGCATGCAGAGCGACCCGTCCGGGACCATTGAAAAGGTTCTGACGGCGGTTTCCAGTGTTGATCCCGGCAAACAGTCGGACGTCATCACGCAGCTGTTCGGTGCCGAATCGCTGGGCGCGATCACGCCGCTGCTGGCCCACCTCGATGTGCTCAGGTCCAACCTGGCCAAGGTCGGGGAGGGCGTGCAAAACAGCGGCTCCATCGAGAAGGAGTTCGCAGACAACTCCCAGACCACGGCCACTGCCATCAAAGAGATGACCAACCGTGTCGATCGTCTGGGCATCAATATCGGCAGTATGTTCCTGCCGGCGATGAACGAAGCAATGGCCGTGATCGGGCCGATGATTTCTCAGGTCGCCGCGCTGGCGGCCGAACATCCAGAGGTGATCAAGGGCGTCGTGGGCGCCGCGATTGCTTTCGGCGTGCTGCAAGTCGCCGTTCTCGCTGCGACGAGTGCCGCCAAGCTGCTGGCTGCGGTCATGGGCATGTCACCGTTGGGCCTGATCGTGCGCGGCCTCGCGCTGGCGGCAGGTTTTCTGATCGCCAACTGGTCGACCGTCGCACCTTATTTCCAGGCGGTCTGGGAGGCGATTCGCGGACCGGTGATGGCGCTGTGGGACGTACTCAAGGCGGTCTTCGCCTGGACGCCGCTGGGCATGATCGCAGCCAACTGGCAGCCACTGACCGAATTCTTTGCTGCGCTGTGGGACGTGATCAAGGCGCTGGCCACGCCGTTTTTTGATTTTCTGCAGACGCTGTTTGCGTGGTCGCCATTGGGCATGGTTGTGGCCAACTGGCAGCCACTGACCGAATTCTTTGCTGCGCTGTGGGACGTGATCAAGGCGCTGGCCACGCCGTTTTTTGATTTTCTGCAGACGCTGTTTGCGTGGTCGCCATTGGGCATGGTCGTGGCCAACTGGCAGCCGCTGTCCGAGTACCTGGTCGGCCTGTGGGAAACCATCAAGGCCGAGGCGCAACCGTTTACCGATGTGCTGGCAACGCTGTTCAGTTTTTCGCCGCTGGGCATGGTCATCGAGAACTGGCAGCCGATCAAAACCTGGTTCGCAGGTCTGTGGGCGGGCATCAAGCCATTCATCGAACCGATCATGAGCCGGTTTGGTGGCGACACTGATAAGACCGTCCTGCAGAGGGCGACCGAGACGGCCAATCGGTTCGCGGAAGAACAGCGGATACGCAACGCAGGGCCGGGCGGCGGGACCGGTGCGTTTCTGGCGGCCGGTGCCGTCGAGAACGTTCGCATGAATCAGCAGTTGCTCAATCAGGCCACTGGCGTGCCGTCGACCAGCCAACTGCTCGGCGTACCCACCCCGCTGGCGCCCGGCAGCCTGTTGTTGCAACAGGGCGCAGCCGGGGCCGGCCCGCGACTTGAAGGCGAGCTCAACATTCGCTTTGAAAACGCGCCGTTGGGCATGCGCGCCGTACAAGTGCAAACCAACCAGCCGGGTTTGACGATATCGCCAAACGTCGGTTATCGAACCCTCGGCGCAGGAGCCGGATCATGAGTACATGGCGTGACAGCCTGCTGCCGGCGTCTTTCCGTGGCGTCGGTTTTTTCATTGAAAAAGCCGTCGTTCCGGCAGGTCGCAAGGGGCAGTTGCATGAGTTTCCACAACGCGACGAGCCTTATTTCGAGTCGCTGGGCAAACAGTCGAAAGTGCATACGCTGACGGGGTTCATTGTCGGTCCCGACTGTTTCGAACAGCGAGACAGACTGCTACAGGCACTGGAGCAGGAAGGTGCCGGCGAGCTGGTGCATCCGTGGCTGGGTCGTGTGCAGGTCCAGGTTGGCGAGTGCGGCGTCACACACAACCTGAACGAAGGCGGACTCGTCCGACTGGACCTGAAATTCTATCCGGCCAACCCGCTCAAGTTTCCCGTGTCGACGCTCAATACGCGACGGCAGTTGCTGGGCGCGTCCGAGAGCCTGCTGGATTCGGCGCTCAGGCGCTACCGCTCGGTGATGGCCACAGTGGACGCGGTACGTATCAACATTCAGGCGCTGCGCAGTGCCTTGTCGGGCGTATTCGCGACCATTCAGCGGCAGTTCACACCGTTCATGACGATCTATTCGGATGTCACCGCGCTGGTGCATTCGCTGGTCAATGCGCCGTTGACGGTCAGCACGCTGTTTACCACGTTCTTCGCCAGTTTCGACGGCGACAGCCGTCGAGCCAGAAGAGCGAACGGCACCAGCAGTATTGGCGGGGCGAGTACCGGAACGAATGCCGGGTCAGGTTCCGGCAGCTCGACAGGGGGCGGTTCAGGCAGCGGTTCCGCGAGTGGCAGTAACGGCACCGCTGCGAGCAGCACGGCAGCAAGGTCCGGCAGCAATGGCGGCGTGTCCTCTGTTGAAACGGTCGATTATCGCTCCGTGATTTCCGAGGCCACGCAACAGGCGGAAGCGGTGTCCGGCATCAATCTGGTTAGCCAGGGCAGCGGGCTGGATACCGGCGTGACGGCTCAGGCCGCGGCCAATCTGGTTCAGGATGCCTTGTTGGTCAAGGTGGCGAAAATCGTCGCGAGCATGCCGGTTGCGACGACCGTCACGCCGCTCACCGTGGTGCCGTCGCTGGATCAGCAAGTGACGCAAGCGCTGCAGCGCGTCGATGTGCCGGTTGCCGATGACGTCATCGAACTGCGTGACACGCTGAGTTCGGCGATCTGGGAAGCGTCGTTGAAAGCCGATCCCGAACATTACCTGGCGCTCAACACGTTGCGTCAGGCGTTGATCAGGCACCTCAACGCGGTGGCGGCCTCCGGTGTACGTCTGGTGGACATGAAGGTCTCCGAGCCTTTGCCCGCGCTGGTGCTGGCCTATCGCCGATTCGGTGACGCCAGCCGGGCGCAGGAAATGGTGCAGCGCAATCGGCTGGCCCACCCGGGTTTCGTACCGCCAGGCACGCTGAAGATCGCACAGGAGTGACCCATGATCGACCCTAACGTTGTCACCCTGACGGTTGACGAGCACGACTATGCCGGCTGGAAGTCGGTGGAAATCTCTGCCGGGATCGAGCGTCAGGCGCGCAGCTTTGACGTGAGCATTACCTGGCAGTGGCCGGGCACTGAAATCTCGCATCCGATCACGCCCGGCGCAGCGTGCGAAGTACGTATCGGCGGCGAGTTGATTCTGACCGGCTGGGTGTTTGCCGCGCCGATCAGCTATGACGGCAAGCAAATCACGCTAAAGATTTCCGGACGCTCGAAAACCGCCGACCTCATCGACTGCTCGGCCATCAACAGGCCGAGCCAGTGGAAGGAGGTGGGGGTGTTGAAGATTGTTGAAGCGCTGGCTGCTCCTTATGGTTTGTCGGTGATCAGCGAAATACCGGAGACCTCGAAGATGGCCGATCACACCATCGAGCCTGCCGAAACCGTGTTCAAGTCCATTGACCGGCTGCTGACCCTGTTCCGGATTTTTTCCACCGATGACGAATACGGCAATGTGGTGCTGGCCAGGCCGGGTAGTCGCGGGCAGAGCGCAGACGCGCTCGAACTCGGCAAGAATGTGTTGAGCGCCGTCATCGCGCGGGACTTTTCCGGGCTTTTTTCCGAGTACCGGGTCATTGGTCAACAGACCGGTAATGACCAGACGTTCGGCAAGGAGTCGTCGGAGGTCTCGGCAGAAGTCACGGATAACCGGCATGACGATCCTGCGCATAAAAAGCGTCTTCGCGTACTGGTCGTTCATGAGGATGCGCCGATCACACCGAAACTTGCCCTGAGTCGCGCCAATTGGGAGCGTGGTCAGCGGGCCGGCAAGGCGCTGCTCACCACCTACAAGGTCCAGGGCTGGCGGCAGTCCAACGGGGCGCTCTGGCGGCACAACACCATGGTCCGGGTGATTGATCCGGTCATCGGTTTCACAAGCCGCAACATGCTGATTTCAGCCGTGACCTACTCGCTGAGCGACCAAGGCACGATCACCACACTGGTGGTCGGTCCGCCTGAAGGTTTCCAGGCCGAGCCAGGTGACCCCAACAAGCGCAGCAAGGTGCAGGTCAATCAGGACGCTTACTCCTGGCTGCTGCCCATCGACGAGGAAACAACCTCATGAGCTTACTCAATCGCATGCTGGTGCGCGGCACGGTGGTGCTCGCCAGGGCCAGCAGCAAAATGCAGGCGCTGCAAATGCGCCTCACCGCCGGAGAGGTCAAGGACGACATGGAGCACTTCGAACCCTATGGCTTCACCAGCAACCCGCTGGCTGGCGCCGAGGGCATTGCCGCCTTCATTGGTGGCGACCGGTCGCACGGTCTGCTGCTGGTGGTGGCCGACCGGCGCTATCGCCTCAAGGGCCTGGAGTCGGGCGAAGTGGCGATCTATACCGACGAGGGCGACAAGATTCACCTCAAGCGCGGCAAGGTCATCGACATTGAAACCGACACCCTGAACATCAAGGCGACGGTGGCCGTGAACTTCGACACACCGCAGATCACCCAGACCGGAAAGATCGTTTCCCAGGGCGACCAGCTTGCCGCTGGCATCAGCCAGATCAGCCATCTGCACGGCAACGTGCAGGGCGGTAATGGCCAGAGCGGGCCGCCCGTTGGAGGTGCTGGATGATTATCGAAGGCTCTCTGCAAGCGTCCTTGCTGCGCTCGGTGGTCATCAGCCTGTTCACCTGGCGGCGTGCCGAAGCGGACGACCCGTTTGACGATGCCGAGCGCTATGGCTGGTGGGGCGACACCTACCCGGCACAGGCCAATGACCGCATTGGTTCCAGGCTGTGGCTGCTGCGTCGGGTCAGGCTGACTGCCCAGACCCAGCGCGACGCCGAGTTCTATGCCCGCGAAGCGCTCGACTGGCTGATCGAAGATGGCCAGGTCAAGCACATCAACATCCTTACCGAACAGGTTCAGAGCAACCGCCTGAACCTGGGCGTCGAGCTGGTCGTCTCGGACGGTCAGCTCGTGCGTTTCAACCCTTCTGAACAGTGGCAGGTGATTTATGCCGTTTGAAACACCTACGTTACCGGCGCTGATCAACCGAACCCAGGTCGACCTCGCCGACGAAGCGCTGCGTCAGTCCGATGCGCGGGTATTGTCCCGTGCGCACAGCGGCGCGGCCTACGGTCTGTACGGCTATCAGGACTGGATCGCCGACCAGATTCTGCCGGACACCGCCGACGAGGAAACCCTTGAGCGGCAGGCCATCCTGCGCCTGAGGCAGCCGCGCAAGGTGGCACAGGCCGCTACCGGCACGGTGCGCTTTACCGCTGCAGCCGGCGCGGTGCTGGATGCGGACACTGTGCTGCAGTTCAGTGATGGACGCTTCTACCGCGTCACTAAAGGCGTCACCACGGTTGCGGGCAATAACACCACCACGGTCGAAGCGGTGGATGCCGGTGTTCTGGGTAATGCGGATGCCGGTCTGGTGATGACTGCCGTGCAACCGGTCGAAGGCATCGACAGCACCTTCACCGTCATTGCCGACGGACTTTCCGGCGGCATCTCGCAGGAAAGTATCGAGTCGTTGCGTGCGCGTGTCGTGCGCTCCTACCGGGTCATCCCGCATGGCGGCAATCAGGATGATTACGTGACCTGGGCGCTGGAAGTGCCGGGCGTGACACGCGCCTGGTGTGTGCGCCGGTTCATGGGGCCGGGGACGGTGGCGGTGTTCTTCATGCGTGACGACCAGGCCGATCCCATTCCTGACGCCGAGCAGCTGGCTGCGGTCGCTGCGTATATCGAGCCGCTGCGTCCGGTCACCGCAGACGTGTATGTGCTGGCGCCGGTGCAGAAACCGGTGGTCTACACCATCCGGCTCACACCGGATACCTCCGCCGTGCGGGCGGCGGTCGAAGCGCAACTGCTGGACCTGCACAACCGTGAGGGCGGACTGGGCGAAACCCTGTTGCTCACGCACATCGCCGAGGCCATCAGCCGCGCGACAGGCGAAACCGATCATGTGCTGGTTTCACCCGTGGCCAACGTTACTGCGGCAGCCAACCAGTTGCTCACGTTCGGGGGTATTCAATGGTCGTCATAAGAACTGCCGAACATTACGCCGGACAACTGCAGGCGCTGTTGCCACTCGGTCCCGCATGGGATCCGGAGCGGGTGCCGGAATTGCAGCAGGTCATTACCGGCCTGTCCCGCGAGTTTGCACGCATCGATAGCCGCGCGTTCGACCTGCTCAACGAGATGGACCCCGCCACCGTCAGCGAACTGGTCCCGGACTGGGAGCGGGTGATGAACCTGCCTGATCCGTGCCTGGGGCTCAACCCCTTGTTCGCAGACCGGCGCCTGTCGGTGCGTCAGCGGCTTGTGGCGACAGGAGGGCAGAACGCGGCGTTCTACATCGACATTGCCATCAGCCAGGGCTACCCCGATGCCACCGTGACCGAACACCGAGCGCCCCGTATGGGGCGTTCGCGTTTTGGCCGGGCGCACTTCGGCACCTGGAACGCGCAATTCATGTGGACCCTGAACACCGGCGGGCGCCAGCGCCTGGGCCGACGCTTTGGGGCCAGCTACTGGGGAGAGCGGTTCGGGGTGAATCCCGGGCTCGCCATCGAATGTTTGATCCGTCGAGCAGCACCGGCGCACAGCGTCGAATTCGTAAACTTCAACTGAGGAACACAATGTGGATTATCCCAAGAGTGTGCCGGGCGTAGGCTTGGCAAGCGGCAAGTTTGTAGATGAAAACCCGGCGACCGGTATGCCCGGTTCGCTTATTCCTGCGCAGTGGGGTAACTCGATCACGCAGGAGATCTTGAATGCGATGGCAGCCGGTGGTGAGCAGCCTGATGAAACCAGAACAGACCAGCTCGCAACCGCAATTACGCAGATTGGTTCGCAGGTCAGGCAGGCTTATAAAGGTGCAGGATTTGGCTACACCGCTTCCGAAACTCTTCTACCCGGAGCGGCGGGGCATTGGCACAGAATCAATGCCGGTGGTATCACGCTGACGTTGCCCCCCAAGGCGAACGTAGTGGTGGGTAAGTCGATAACCTTTCATAACGCATCGCCAGCAGCGGCAACGATCAAGGCCAATGGTGCTGAGGTCATCTCTCTATTCGGTGCCGGCAGCAATACGTTGAAGCTCAATGCGGCGGAGTGGGTAGAGCTTGTTTTTAACCCTGATGCGATCTACATCACCAAGCGCGGCAAAATCACCGAAGTTGCGGGAATCGATTCTCCTGTCTTCATTGGGGATCCGAAGGCTCCTACCGCAGCGCTTGGTGATAACGATTTATCCATTGCAAACACTGCGTTTGTACAGGCTGCTCTTACTGCACTTGGCTTGGGCACAACCATCAGTTCGTTGGTGACGGACCTCAACCTTGTTGTTCAGGGCGGCTTGTATCGCACCAGCCCCACAACGCTTAATCAGCCGTTGCCAACAAACAGTTCAGTAGAAGTCATCCCCTACAACAACGGCGGTTGCCTGCAGGTTGTTACTCAATTGGGAACTGGTAGCCGCAAGTTCTGGCGCACGCAGGCAAGTAGTATCTGGACTGGCTGGCGTGAGGTAGTGTCGAACGATGATCCTGGCCTGGTACCCACCACGGTTGTTGGCAGCGCCCGCAATTTGATCATGAGTGTGGTCACCGCTTCCGCGTCCGCAACGATCACGGCGGATGAACTGGTTGTCGAGACCGGTTTGGGAGGGATGGGTTATCGGCTTGGCGCATTCAACAAGACGATCAACCTGACCACCGTAGGCAGCGGCGGTATGGATACGGGGACGCCGCCAGCGAACGGGTTCGTTGCCATCTATGCGATCTACAACCCTCTGACAGGGGCTTCTGCCTTACTGTGCACTGATGTCACCTCGACGACAGCTAGCGAGGTTTATACCGGAGCAAACATGCCCGGCGGTTTTACAGCCTCTGCATTAGTGAGTATCTGGAGGACCAGGAGTTCGCTGTTTCAGATCGGTTTTATGGACGGCCGGGAAGTTAGCGTTGTAAGCGAAAAAGTGGCTGCAACTACCGTTGCTATTACAACTACCAAGTCGATAAACCTTGCTTCTGTTGTTCCTGTTTCGGCGAAGGCGCTCACTGGTTGGTTATCCATAGCTGGCGTAAATACTGTAAATGCTGCGATAACTATTGCTTCATCCGTGTCGGGCATAGGTATTCAGCAGGTGGCTGGAAACAGTATGTCAGAGACAGTTCAAGACATTGAAACAGGCTCCTTCTCTGATTTGAAGTTGATAACGCCTCAAACTATTTATTGGTCTACAGGCGTGCAGTCAGGTTCTTATAGAGAAGGTGCTCTAAATATATCCGGCTACAAATTCTGAGGTGATCCATGATCCACGTACAACTTTCCAAAGACGGTAAAACCATTATCGCAGTGTTCGCCTGCATTCAGGATGGCGCCGAGTATCCCAATCAAGCGCTGGTCGAGGATACCGACGAGCGTTACCAGCAATTCAAGCGAAATAGTGAGTTCGTCACCGGCGTAAGTGCAGACGAACTGCCCAAGTCCTGACGCCCCGCTCTGAGGGGGCGTTGTTTTATTCGCCATTTAATCCCGCTTTTGAACAGGAGAGCCTTATCGACTCATGGGCTGGGCTCGTCCCGCAAGCCCAGAGAAGTATCAATTCCTGTCAACCAGCAACAACGACTGAACATGCTCCCTGACGCCGGCCCCACCGCCGGTGTTTTAGTTCCTGTCATCAAACGAAACAGGAGGTTCGCCGACGCCCGCAAGCGTCAATCATTCATAAACCCACACTCTCTCACTAGAAAATCAAAGGTATTCCTATGTACACAGTAATAAGCGCTCGTGATCCACGTTGGTCCGATATGACGCACACATACATTAATCTGTGGGTGTTGTTTGCAGAGTTTAAAGACACTTACGGCGAGGTGCCTTTTGGTGCGTCCCCCAACGACTCCGCTGCTCATGGAGTCGATCTGTTTAACCGTGCCCTCGCCGGTGAGTTCGGCCCGGTTCTCGAGCCGACCGAGGAGGCGGTCTTGCAGCAGGTGACGAGTCAGCGAAATAACTTGTCAAGTAACGCTACCTATCGAATCCACTCGTTGCTGGACGAACTGGATATTCTTCAGGACGCCATAGCAATGAATCTGGCGACCGAAGAGCAATTGAAATCCGTGCCAGCAATCAACGCTGAGCTGTACGCGTTCCGTCTTTATCGCGTGCGGCTTTCCCTGATTGATACATTGCCAGGTTATCCAAGGAAGTTCGACTGGCCAGTGGCGCCTGCGCAGCCTTTTGTGTATGTGCCACCTTCTGAGTAGTTGGCCATTTGGCAGGGCGAGCGCGAAAACGAATTGCACCCGACGCCAGCTCTGAAGCTGGCGTTACTGTTTATGCTTTCGATATCGCCGCGACCTGCTGACATGACTGCTGCTAACGACTCAGGTAACGACGCCTCGCAATGATGGGGCGTTTGTTAGCCCTAATGCGCGTCGCTTTTGAATCACGAGAGCTTCGTCGATTGGGGACATTGACGAGCGTCATAAGCAAGGCAGGAGTAACCATGCCTATCAACCAGCAACAACTACTGCAAATCCTCCCCAACGCCGGCCCTAAAGCCGGCGTTTTCGTTCCTGCTCTCAATACCGCCATGGCCCGTTACGCCATCGACACTCGGCTGCGTATCGCCGCGTTCATCGCTCAGATCGGGCATGAATCCGGGCAGCTTCGTTATGTGCGCGAGCTGGGTAGCGACAGCTATCTGGCCAAGTACGACACGGGCCAGTTGGCGCTGCGTTTGGGCAATACGCCAGAGGCAGATGGTGACGGTCAGTTGTATCGGGGCCGTGGGCTGATTCAGGTGACGGGGCGGACCAACTACGAGGCGTGCGGGGAGGCGCTCGGACTGGACTTGCTTGCCCAGCCGCAACTGCTCGAACAACCCGACCACGCCGCTATGTCGGCGGCATGGTTCTGGGACAGGGCCAACCTCAATGCGCTGGCAGACAAGGGTGATTTTCTGATGATCACCCGCCGCATCAACGGCGGTACCAACGGCCTGGCGGATCGGCAGGCGCTTTACCAGCGGGCATTGGAGGTGCTGCCGTGAAAGTGCTGGATATGCGATTCCTGATCCTCGCATTCGTGCTGGGGTCAGGGCTGGGTACATGGGCCGCCTGGAAATGGCAGGCGGCCCGCTATGGCCTGCAACTGTCCGCGCAACAGCTGACGTGGCAGCGCGAGCGCGAGCAGGCGGCGCTCGCGCTAGTCGACTGGCAGAACGCCGAGCAGGCACAACGACGGGCGCTGGAAGTCCGTTTGCACACCAACGATACAACCATCCACAAGGAGTTGAGCGATGCACAGACTGCTCAGGCTCGTTTGCGTGATCGCCTGGCTACCGCTGATTTGCGGTTGTCAGTCCTCCTCGCCAACAGCCCCGCCAACCGTGATGGCATGCCAGCCGGCACCGATACCGGCGGCGTGGTTCATGGAAGCTCGCGAGGCGAACTTGACCCAGCGGCTGCTGGACGAATTGTCGCCATCACCGACTACGGCGATCAGGGATTGATCGCTTTGAAGGCCTGCCAAGCCTACGTGCGCGAGATTGCGCACTGATGTTCCTCTCGGCTCCCCACCTCGGCCATCGTGCCCCTGCCTCAATCCCGCCTCCGCGAGGAGGCGCGGCCCTCTTTTCAGCCTTTAACCGCTTTTCAATCAGCGCAGCCCGGTACATTCATATTGCACCGGCCGATTCGGTACGCTAATGTCCTGAAACGTACCGATGAGACCCCTTCCGTGACGACAGTCAGCAAGCTTTTGATGCGCGTTATCAAGGCTCACGCCCGTTGGCGTTGGCGCGCCTGACTATTTCCTTGCCGGCCCTGCCGGTCCCGTACCTGTATGCCTTCGATTTTGTGATGTTTTTCTCCGTCCCCCGGCCTTATGGCTGACGAGGGGATGCATGAGTGAAGCAGAATCCGGAAGGCCTGAATCAAGTCAGTAAATCAAAAGGTTGATAGCAAAATGCTGCTGATGATCGATAACTACGATTCGTTTACCTACAACGTCGTGCAGTACTTTGGTGAGCTGGGGGCAGACGTCAAAGTCATTCGCAATGACGAACTGAGCATCGCCGAGATCGAAGCCCTGAACCCGGAGCACATTGTGGTCTCGCCTGGCCCGTGCACGCCCAATGAAGCCGGCGTCTCGCTGGATGTGATCAAGCACTTCGCGGGCAAGCTGCCGATTCTGGGCGTGTGCCTGGGGCATCAGTCCATCGGCCAGGCCTTTGGCGGCGACGTGGTTCGTGCGCGTCAGGTCATGCATGGCAAAACCAGCCCGGTCATTCACGAAGATGGCGGGGTGTTCGATGGTTTGAATCATCCGCTGGTGGTCACCCGCTACCACTCGCTGGTGGTCAAGCAGGATACGCTCCCCGACTGCCTGGAAGTGACGGCCTGGACCGCGCTGGAAGACGGTTCGGTCGATGAGATCATGGGCCTGCGCCACAAGACACTGAACGTCGAAGGGGTGCAGTTTCACCCCGAGTCGATCCTGACCGAGCAGGGCCACGAGCTGTTCGCCAATTTTCTCAAGCAGAGTGGCGGCCATCGTCAGGGCTAAGGATTTTTTATGAGTACCCCCATGAATATCAAAAGCGCGCTGAATCGCGTGGTCAACCAACTGGACCTGACCACTGAAGAGATGAGCGATGTCATGCGCGAAATCATGACCGGCCAATGCACTGAAGCGCAGATCGGTGCGTTTCTGATGGGCATGCGCATGAAGAGCGAAACCATCGATGAAATCGTTGGTGCGGTTTCGGTGATGCGCGAGCTGGCCGGCAAGGTCGAACTGAAAACGCTGGATGGCGTGGTCGACATCGTGGGGACGGGCGGCGACGGCGCGAACATCTTCAACGTGTCGACGGCTTCTGCCTTCGTCATCGCAGCCGCCGGTTGCACCGTGGCCAAGCACGGTAATCGTGCTGTCTCGGGCAAAAGCGGCAGTGCCGATCTGCTTGAGGCTGCCGGGGTTTATCTGAACCTCACGCCTGTTCAGGTGGCGCGTTGCATCGACAGCGTGGGTATCGGCTTCATGTTCGCCCAGTCTCATCACACGGCCATGAAGCACACGGCCGGGCCGCGCCGCGAGCTGGGCCTGCGCACACTGTTCAATATGCTTGGCCCGCTGACCAATCCGGCGGGTGTTCGTCACCAGATCGTCGGCGTGTTCAACCAGGCGCTGTGCCGCCCGCTGGCCGAGGTGCTGCTGCGTCTGGGCAGCAAGCATGTGCTGGTGGTCCATTCGCAGGACGGCCTGGACGAATTCAGTCTGGCCGCACCGACCTTCGTGGCCGAGCTGAAAAACGGCGAAGTCACTGAATACTGGGTACAGCCCGAAGACCTCGGCATCAAAAGCCAGAGCCTGTACGGCCTTGCCGTGGAAAGCCCGGCGGCGTCGCTGGAGCTGATTCGCGATGCGCTGGGACGTCGCAAGACCGAGAACGGTCAGAAAGCTGCGGAAATGATCGTGCTCAATGCCGGCGCCGCGCTTTATGCTGCAGACCACGCCACCAGCCTGAAAGAGGGCGTGGCCCTGGCACACGATGCGCTGCACACTGGCCTGGCGCGGGAAAAACTGGAAGAGCTGGGTGCCTTCACGGCGGTATTCAAGCAGGAGAACGAAGCATGAGTGTGCCAACCGTACTGGAAAAGATCCTCGCCCGAAAGGCCGAGGAAGTCGCGGCTCGTCGTGCGATTGTGAGCCTGGCCGAGCTTGAACAACAGGCAGCCCGGGCCGACGCGCCACGTGGCTTTGCCAAGGCATTGATCACTCAGGCCAAGGCAAAGCAGCCTGCCGTTATCGCCGAGATCAAGAAGGCCTCGCCAAGCAAGGGCGTCATCCGCGAACACTTCCTGCCGGGCGAGATCGCCAGAAGTTATCAGGCCGGTGGCGCGACCTGTCTGTCAGTGCTCACCGACGTGGATTTCTTTCAGGGCGCCGATGCCTATTTGCAGGAGGCCCGTGCAGCGTGCAACCTGCCGGTGATCCGCAAGGATTTCATGATCGACCCTTATCAGGTGGTCGAAGCACGTGCATTGGGCGCTGACTGCATTCTGCTGATCGTGTCGGCACTGGAAGACGCGCAAATGGCTGAACTGGCTGCCGTTGCCAAGAGCCTGAATCTGGATGTGCTGGTCGAGGTGCACGACGGCAACGAGCTGGACCGTGCACTCAAGACGCTCGATACACCGCTGGTGGGCATCAACAATCGCAACCTTCACACGTTTGAAGTGAGCCTGGAAACCACGCTGGACTTGCTGCCGCGTATTCCGCGTGATCGTCTCGTCATCACTGAAAGCGGCATTCTCAATCGTGCGGATGTCGAGCTGATGGAAATCAGCGATGTCTATTCGTTTCTGGTGGGGGAGGCCTTCATGCGTGCCGAACACCCTGGCGCCGAGCTGCAGCGGTTGTTCTTCCCTGAGCGCAAAATCGCGGTAAGCGCTTCGTCCATCGACTGAGCGCATTGAGCTGAACACCCTCCCGAGGTCCGGCATGCAAGACGCGATCATCGACATTTGTGTCGAACAAGGCCTGCAGGCCGAGCAGGATCTTCTGGCGTCGGTATGCTCCGGGGCGGCAGATCACGGGCTGCTGTTCTGGCGGCCCAATGATCGAGCGCTGGTCATGCCACGGCGGATGAGCCGGTTACCGGGTTTTGCCGAGGCCAGCGAGACCCTGTCGGACAATGCATGGCCCATCCTCTTGCGTGAAACCGGCGGCGAGCCAGTGCCACAGTCCTCTGCCACGCTGAACATCGCGCTGGTCTATGCGCAGCCGCACACTGATGTCGATCGCGACCGCATAGAAACCGCCTACCTGCGATTGTGTCAGCCGATTCTCGATCTGTTGAGCGAGCTTGGCGGCAAGGCTTCACTGGGTGAGGTGGCAGGCGCATTCTGCGATGGCCGTTTCAATGTCAATCTCGATGGTCGCAAGATGGTTGGAACGGCTCAGCGCTGGCGTCAGAGCCAGGGCGGAACGCGTCCTGTAGTGCTGGCGCATGGTGCGCTGTTGCTGGATAACGAGCGCGTCCAGATGGCCGCTGCGGTAAACCGCTTCAACGAGCTGTGCGAGCTTGAGCCGCGTGTTCAGGCCGAAAGCCACATCGCCTTGTACGAAGCGTTTCCGGGCGCTGATGTCCTGGAGCGTCTGGCGCAGGCTTACCGGAAACTGCTCGCCGGGCTCTGAATAGCAAGGGCTCAGCGTGTCCCGTAGACCACCATGGTCTTTCCTTTGACGTTGACCAAGCGCTGTTCTTCAAGGGCCTTGAGCACACGTCCGACCATTTCCCTCGAACAGCCGACAATGCGTCCGATTTCCTGTCGGGTAATCTTGATTTGCATGCCGTCCGGGTGAGTCATTGCATCCGGCTGCTTGCACAGCTCGAGCAACGTGCGAGCCACTCGTCCGGTGACATCGAGAAACGCCAGATCACCCACCTTGCGCGTTGTGTTGCGTAGGCGCTCGGCCATCTGGCTGCCGAGCGCATACAGAATTTCCGGCTCTTGCCTGGTCAGCTCGCGGAACGTGTCATATGAAATCTCGGCCACTTCGCACTCTGTCTTGGCCCGCACCCAGGCGCTGCGTACGGATTCCTTGCCCGGTTGCTCGAACAGGCCCAGTTCGCCGAAGAAATCCCCGCTGTTGAGGTAGGCGACGATCATCTCCCGGCGCTCGTCATCCTCGATCAGAACCGTGACTGAACCCTTGAGGATCAGAAACAACGACTCGGAGCGCTCACCGGCATTGATGATGTTGGTTTTCGCGGGGCAGCGGCGGCGTTCTGCATGGGGCAGCAGCTTGTCCAGACTGTTTGCTTTGGGCGTAAAAGTTATTGCGACCATGCGAGACTTCCGAAATAAGGTGTATGGCCAAATGGCATACCTATAGGTATCGGCTGCGCCTTTATTCTCGCCAGCTTTTCCAGACGTGTAGGAAGCTATTTGCGAACATTCCTACGCGTTTCCTACAAAAAGCATTTCTTCCGGGCAGCTTTTGGCCCTGTGCTAAGCTGGCGACCCCTTTTTTTACAGTGGAGTCTTGGCGATGAAGGCACGCATCCAATGGGCTGGCGAAGCCATGTTCCTCGGCGAGTCCGGCAGCGGTCATGTGGTGGTAATGGATGGTCCGCCGGAAAGCGGCGGTCGCAACCTGGGTGTACGCCCGATGGAAATGGTCTTGATCGGTCTGGGTGGCTGCAGCAACTTCGATGTTGTGAGCATTTTGAAGAAGTCGCGCCAACCCGTGGAAAGCTGCGAGGCGTTTCTGGATGCCGAGCGTGCGGATGAAGACCCGAAAGTGTTCACCAAAATCCACCTGCACTTTGTCGTCAAAGGGCGCGGGTTGAAAGAAGCGCAGGTCAAGCGCGCGATCGAACTGTCCGCAGAGAAGTATTGCTCTGCCTCGATCATGCTCGGCAACGCGGGTGTGAAGATCACTCACGATTATGAAATTGTCGAACTGGGCTGAACGCCAGACATCCAACGATCATAAAAACGGCGCACACTCTGGCAGACGGCTTCGGACGTCTGCATAATGCGCCACTTTTTACGGGCGCAGCATGTATTGGTTTTCTGCTGCCGGTCCGAACAGACAACCAAAATCGCCAACGCGAAGAGGTGTTAACCGTCCTACGCAGATGAGCCGGGCTCACCTGACGGGCATGCTTGATCACGCGGCTGGCGCCGCACCCATATAGAGAGTTTTTAACGGTGAAAAGCAAACTCAAGCTCCACGGGTTCAATAACCTGACAAAGACCTTGAGCTTCAACATTTATGACATCTGCTATGCGGAAACCCCGCAGGACCAGCAGGCGTATGTCGAGTACATCAACAGTGTGTACGACGCAGAACGCCTGACGCGGATTCTGACTGATGTTGTCGATATCATTGGTGCCAACATCCTGAACATTGCGCGTCAGGATTACGATCCACAAGGTGCCAGTGTGACCATTCTGATCTCTGAGCAGCCGGTGACGCCTACCGAAAGCCAGATCGAAGAGTCGCCAGGTCCACTGCCGGAAACCATCCTGGCGCACCTGGACAAGAGCCATATCACGGTCCACACCTACCCGGAAATTCACCCGGTTGACGGTATTGCCACGTTCCGCGTGGATATCGATGTGTCGACCTGTGGCGTTATTTCACCGCTCAAGGCGTTGAACTACCTGATCCATAAATTCGAGTCGGATATCGTGACGGTCGACTATCGCGTGCGCGGCTTTACCCGTGACGTGGAAGGCAAGAAGCACTTCATCGACCACGAGATCAACTCGATCCAGAACTACCTCTCCGAAGACACGCGCAACGGTTACCAGATGACCGACGTGAACGTGTATCAGGAAAACCTGTTCCACACCAAGATGCTGCTCAAGCAGTTCGAACTGGACAACTACCTGTTTGGCGATGCCACCAGCAACTTGTCTCCCGAGCAGCGCGAGCAAGTGACCGCCAAGGTCAAACACGAAATGCTGGAAATCTTCTACGGCCGCAACGTCGCCGTATAAGCCCGGATTCCGGACATTAAAAAGGCGCCTGATTCAGGCGCCTTTTTTATGGGCGTTGTATACGCCTCGTCAGATGCGATAAGTCGACTTGGTCATGACCTTGGCCAGCACACTCATGCCGAACTTGACCGGTGCCGGGAAACGAAAACCGCCTGCCTCCAGTGCGGATTCAGCGTGGTGTTCTTCATCACTGAGCATCTGTTGCAGGATAGCCCGGGACTTTCCGTCCTCGGTCGGCAGTTGCTCCAGATGTTCAGCCAGGTGCTTGCAGACCTGATCTTCAGTCGCCGCGACAAAACCCAGGCTGACCCGGTCGCTGATAACACCGGCTATTGCGCCCATCCCGAAGGACAGGCTGTAGAACAGCGGGTTCAGCACACTGGTATGGCTGCCAAGCTGATGGATGCGCTGTTCGCACCAGACCAGATGATCGATTTCTTCTTCAGCCGCATGCTCCATCGCCTTGCGCACCTTGGGCAGCTTTGCCGTCAGCGCCTGGCCCTGATAAAGCGCCTGGGCGCAGACTTCGCCGGTATGGTTGATGCGCATCAGACCCGCGACGTGGCGCGTGTCGACTTCGCTCATCTTGTGTTCGGGCTGAACGACGGCTGGGGAAGGGCGCTGCGAGTGCGCGCTGGACGGCAGCAAGGTGCGCATCGCGCTGTCGGCTTGCAGTAACAGACGGTCGAGGGGGGAGTATTGACGTTCGGTAGCCATGGGCACCTCCGGAAGATCATGCGGGCAGTTTACCCCAATCGGCCGGAGCGGGCAGGGCTTGTGTGGTCCGACCAGCGCTGATCCCACGCGCTGGTCGGCCGGAAAGCCCGAAAACGCTGGCTCAGCCCGGTGGCCAGTTCATCTGACGCTGACCGAGTACGTGCATGTGAATGTGGTAGACGGTCTGCCCGCCCAGCTCATTGCAGTTCATCACCACGCGGAAGCCTTCTTCGCAGCCCAGTTCGAGGGCCAGACGCTGCGCCGTGAACAGAATATGCCCGGCCAGGCCTTTGTCTTCCTCGGTCAGATCGTTCAGGGTGCGGATAGGCTTTTTCGGGATAACCAGAAAATGCACGGGTGCCTGTGGGGCGATGTCGTGAAAGGCCAGTACCTGATCATCCTCATAGATGATCTTCGCCGGGATTTCCCGATTGATGATCTTGGTAAACAAAGTGTCCACAGCCGTTTGCTCCTTGTCGGTTGATGGTCGTCACAGGGTATCGCTGTGCTTCAGCGCGTCCGAGTGTACTGAGCGGGACGCGGCTCGCCCAGCCGTTTGTCGCTCAGCGCGGGCAGTATTTCTTGTTGATATAGCCGCTGATCTGGCGAGCCAGCCAGCGTGAAACCAGGCGCGGGCCGAGCGTCCACAACCGGTTACCGAAGCCGGGCGTGATCACCGCACGGTTTTTTGCCAGCGCGCGAACGGTATACAGCGCCACTTCTTCCGGGCTCATCAGGTTATCCACATTGACCTGCAACTGTGCGGTGCGAAAAAAAGCCGTCCTGGTCGGACCGGGGCACAGCACCGAGACCTTCACCCCGGCCTTCTTCACTTCCTCGCGCAGCCCTTCGGAAAAATGCAGCACATACGCCTTGCTCGCGTAGTAAGTGCTCATCCATGGCCCAGGCTGAAACGCCGCCACCGAGGCGATGTTGAGTATCTGGCCGCCGCCCTGAATGGCCATCAGGTTGCCGACCGTGTGGCACAGGCGCGTCAGGGCCAGGATGTTCAGATCGATCAGGTCCTGCTCGGCGCTCCAGTCCTGAGCCAGAAAAGGTCCGCATGTGCCAATGCCCGCAGCGTTGACCAGCAGATCGATCTGGTGGGCACCGTCTTCCAGCTCCAGCAGAAAGCCCGAGAGCCTCAGTGGCTCGCCCAGATCGCATGCCCGAAACAGCACTTCCACGCCAAAACGCTGAGTCAACTCCAGTGCAATTGTTTCCAGCAGGTCGCGCTGGCGGGCGACCAGGATCAGGTTGCGACCGCGACGTGCCAGCGCTTCGGCCATCGCCAGGCCTATGCCGCTGGACGCGCCGGTGATCAGGGCGTAACGGGTCATGCAGTTCTCCATTGAGCGTGTTGCGACCGGCAGTCTGCCGAACCGTGGGGCAGTCTATTACTTGTCGCTTTGTTCTTCGGGCTCTATGTTGACATCCGCTGGCGCGGTCAAGGCACTGTCACGGCTTTCTTCGTCGTCATAGGGGAGGGATTGCTCGTATTCATCGGTCTGCAATTCCAGCTCATCGCGCAGCATGCCTGCGCCGCCAGCGGTGAGCACCATCACGACTATGGGGATGAGTAACACCCACAGAATCGCCAGTGTCTTCACACCTCTGGAGTTCGGTGGCGGCGGTGGGCCGAAAGCGTTGGGACCTTTTGTTCCGGGCAGCAGGATCATCAGGAACGGGAAGACGCTGCCTACGAACGGCACCATGGTCAGCAGCAGAAGCCAGCCTGACCAACCCAGATCGTGCAGCCGCTGAACGCCGATCTGTGCGCCGATGACCGCGAACACGACGAGCACCACCGCCATCAGCAGGCCACCGGCGACCAGCGAACCGTTCATGACCAGCAGGCAAACACCTACCAGCACCAGCGTCGCGGCGCTCAAGACCATGCTCCACGCCAGATAGCGCAAGCGCCCGATACGCCCGTTGATACTCAGCACCTTCAGCGTCGAATGGCCGGGCTGATCAGCGCCAACCTGTGCCTTGGGCGGTGCGTAGGGTGATATGTCCAGATGCGCGGGTTTGGGGGAGGGCTGGCTGACCACTTCATCCAGACTCAGGCTGATTTCAATGTCGGGTTCGATACGCGCTTCGACGCCTGCATCGTTCAGCGCCTTCAGGTAGCGTTCCGCGTCCTCGTAAGCAAGCCCGCGCTTGAGCGCAACGGGTTGACCACTGAACAGTTTCTGCACTGCAGACGGTTCGCTTTTGAACAGCCCCGCCAGGTTGGCCTTTGCGGTGTCGAGCTCGACGCCTTCACGCACCTGCCCTTCAAATACGATCTTGAAGTGTGAATCGGCCATACGGGGCTTCCTTGTCTTTAAATGGAAAACAATGCCGGGCGCCTGTCTGAGATAGGGCGCCCTGTCGCGTTACTGATGAGGCCGGGTGACTCCTGGAATCAGAAGGGTTTGACGATAACCAGAATGACGATGGCGATCAGAATCAGTACCGGGATTTCATTGAACCAGCGATAAAACACATGGCTGCGGCCATTTTCACCACGGGCAAAGCGTTTCATCTGTGCGCCGCAGACGTGGTGATAGCCGATCAGCAGGACAACCAGTGCGAGCTTGGCGTGCATCCAGCCCTGACTGAAATAACCGCTGGGGTCGAAGCTGATCAGCCAGCCGCCGAAGACCAGGGTTGCGATCATTGCCGGGGTCATGATGCCACGGTACAGCTTGCGCTCCATGACGATGAAACGCTCGCGGCTCACTGTGTCCTCACTCATCGAGTGATAGACGAATAGTCTTGGCAGATAGAACAGGGCTGCAAACCAGCAGACCATTGAAATGACATGAAGCGCCTTTATCCATAGATAGAGCATTTTTGATTATTCCCAGGTTCACGGTGGCCGAATAGTAGTGTCTTGTGCGCCCATACGTCACGTTGTCGGTTGTCGCAGAGGCGATAGGCTCCTATTATCGACCGCTTTCCAGTTGTTTCGTTGAGGGCAGGTTATGGTCAAGGTCGGTATCGTCGGCGGCACGGGTTACACCGGGGTCGAGCTGCTGCGTCTGTTGGCACAGCATCCGCAGGCAGAAGTAGTGGTCATTACCTCGCGCTCGGAGGCCGGCATGCCAGTCGCCGAGATGTATCCGAACCTGCGCGGGCACTATGACGGCCTTGCGTTCAGCGTGCCTGACGTGAAAACCCTGGGTGCCTGTGACGTTGTGTTCTTCGCCACGCCCCACGGTGTCGCTCATGCCCTGGCCGGTGAACTGCTCGCGGCAGGCACCAAGGTGATCGACCTGTCTGCCGACTTCCGTCTGCAGGACCCGGTCGAGTGGGCCAAGTGGTACGGCCAGCCTCATGGTGCTCCGCAACTGTTGGAAGACGCGGTGTACGGGCTGCCGGAAGTCAATCGCGAACAGATCAGGAACGCGCGACTCATCGCCGTACCGGGTTGCTATCCGACCGCTACCCAGTTGGGTTTCCTGCCGCTGCTTGAAGCCGGTATTGCCGATAACACTCGTCTGATTGCCGACTGCAAATCCGGCGTGAGCGGTGCGGGCCGTGGTCTGAACATCGGTTCGCTGTACTCGGAAGCCAATGAAAGCTTCAAGGCCTACGCCGTGAAGGGCCACCGTCACCTGCCTGAAATTACCCAGGGGCTGCGTCGCGCTGCGGGTGGGGATATCGGCCTGACGTTCGTGCCACATCTGGTGCCGATGATTCGCGGCATTCACTCAACGCTCTATGCAACGGTCACTGATCGCTCGGTGGACCTGCAGGCACTGTTCGAGAAGCGCTACGCCGATGAGCCATTCGTGGATGTGATGCCAGCAGGCAGTCATCCCGAAACCCGCAGTGTGCGTGGCGCCAACGTGTGCCGCATCGCGGTGCATCGTCCGCAGGGCGGCGATCTGGTCGTCGTGCTTTCGGTGATCGATAACCTGGTCAAAGGTGCGTCCGGTCAGGCAGTGCAGAACATGAACATCCTGTTCGGCCTTGATGAGCGCGCCGGGTTGTCTCATGCGGGCATGATGCCGTAAGGACTGCCGCCGTCCAGCAAATAGTTGACCGATTTTCTAGGAGAAGCGGATAATGCCGTCATTACGCATTACGACGGCTAACGCCGGGAGATATCTGACATGAGTGTCGAATCCTTCACGCCTACCGCTTTGGAGTTCACTCCAAATGCAGCGCACAAGGTGAAAACCCTGGTCGACGAAGAGGGCAATGATCGTCTCAAACTGCGTGTATTCGTTACAGGTGGCGGTTGCTCAGGTTTTCAGTACGGTTTTACTTTCGATGAAGATGTGGCAGACGATGACACCATCGTCGAGCGCGAGGGCGTAAGCCTGGTTGTCGATCCAATGAGCTTTCAGTACCTGGCCGGCGCAGAAGTCGATTATCAGGAAGGGCTTGAAGGGTCGCGCTTCGTGATCAAGAACCCGAATGCCTCCACGACCTGTGGTTGTGGCTCTTCGTTTTCGATCTGATTGAAGCTTGCTGTAAACAAAAACGCCGCTCATTGAGCGGCGTTTTGCATTGTGGCATCGCGTCAGGCGGGGTAGATGGCGCCCAGAACGCGTCTGCCTTTGGCGCCGGTCACCGTCGGACGGTTGGCCGGAACGCCTTCGAGGCAACAATGAGCCAGCCAGGCAAACGCCATCGCCTCAACCCAGTCAGGGTCTACGCCGAACTTCTCGGTACTGCTGACCTCGGTGCCGGGCAGCAGTTCTGCGAGGCGTTTCATCAGCGCCTTGTTATGCGCACCGCCCCCACAGACCAGAAGCTCCCGGGTAATCGCTTGCGCCGATTGCAGGGATTCGGTGATCGTCAACGCCGTCAGTTCCAGCAGAGTGGCCTGCACATCCTCGGGCGCCAGGGTTGGCAACTGGAACAGATGGTGGTGAACCCAGCCCAGGTTGAATACTTCCCGGCCTGTACTCTTGGGGCCCTTGGTCAGGAAAAACTGATCGCTGAGCAGTTTCTTGAGCAGCGGAGAATCAACCTTGCCGCTCGCCGACCACGCGCCATCCTTGTCGTAGCTCTCGTGGCGCTGTGATTGTATCCACGCATCGAGCAGGACGTTACCGGGTCCGCAGTCGAAGCCTTCGACCGGGCGATCGGACTCGATCAGGCTCAGGTTACTGAACCCGCCGATGTTCAATACGGCGCGATGATCCTTGTTGTCGTCGAACAGCGCTTCGTGGAAAGCCGGTACCAGAGGGGCGCCCTGGCCGCCTGCTGCGATATCGCGGCGGCGGAAGTCGCTGACCACGGTAATTTCAGTCAGCTCTGCCAGCAGCGCAGGGTTGCCGATCTGAATGCTGTAGCCGCGCGCGGGCTCATGGCGAATAGTCTGGCCGTGGCTGCCGATGGCGCGAATCTGAGCGGGCACCATGTTTTGATCTTTTAGCAAGGTATGCACGCCCTGTGCGACCAGCCTGCACCACTTTTGCTCTGCAATTGCAGCACGCGCAAGCTCATCAGCGCCGCTGGAGCAAAGCCCCAGCAGCTCGGCATGCAGGTCTTCCGGCATGGGGATGTAGTGAGTGGCCAGAAGCCTTGATCGGTCATCCTGCTTCAAAAGGGCGATATCAATCCCATCGAGACTGCTGCCGGACATCACACCTATATAGAAGAAGTCCATGGATTACCTTTTATTCGAGGCCAGCGTGGTGGCTTTTTCCTGGTCCATGCGTGCCATCAACGGCTGGCTTTGCTGCATGAACCGCTGTTTTTCGGATTTGGCGATCGGGTCCGCCATTGGGAGCTTCTGGCCCAGTGGATCTACGTGAACGCCATTGACCTGAAACTCATAGTGCAAGTGTGGGCCTGTGGACAGGCCGGTAGTTCCAATATAGCCGATAACCTGACCTTGCTTGACAGTGCCGCCGGTCTGTATGCCTTTGGCGAAGCCCTGCATGTGGCCGTACAGCGTGCGGTAGGTGTCACCGTGCTGAATGATAACGGTATTGCCGTATCCGCCACGGCGGCCGGCGAGCAGCACCTTGCCATCGCCGGTTGCCTTGATCGGCGTACCGCGTGGCGCTGCGTAATCGACGCCTTTATGGGCGCGGATCTTGTTGAGGATCGGGTGCTTGCGGCCCATCGAGAACATCGAACTGATGCGGGCGAAGTCTACCGGGGTACGGATGAAGGCCTTGCGCATGCTGTTGCCATCAGCCGTGTAGTAATTGGTATTACCTTGCTTATTAGTGTAACGAACGGCGGTGTAGGTCTTGCCCCGGTTAGTGAAGCGGGCGGACAGGATATTCCCCGTACCTACGCTCTTGCCGTTGACCACTTTCTGTTCGTATACCACATCGAATTCATCGCCCTTGCGGATGTCCTGCGCGAAGTCGATGTCGTAGCCGAAGATGTTGGCCATGTCCATCGTCATGCTATGAGTCAGGCCGGCACGTTGCGCGGACTGCGACAGGGAGCTGTTGATCACCCCGTGGACGTAGACGTTACGCACGTTGGGCTTGCTGATTTCGCGATTGAACGCGTAGCCCGTTGCCGTCTTCGACAGGCTGATGGACTCGACTTCGCTGAGCTTTGTGTGCAATTGCTTGAGCTGGCCATCCGGCGTCAGCTCGAACTGCAGCGTCTGTCCGTTCTGCAGCTTGCTGAACTGCTTGGCCTGCTTGTCGCTGGCCAGTACTTCGTGAACAGTGGCGGCGGGCAATCCGACCTTTTCAAACAGGGTCGACAGCGTGTCGCCTTTGCTGACGGTGACTTCCTTGTGCGCAGAATCCTTCGCAGCGGCTGGCGCGGGTTTCTCTGCCTGAGGCTGTGCGTTGGCGGTGTCTTGAGCCTGATCGTCGGCAGTGTCGATCTGGGCAAATGGCGATTCGGTAGTTTCAGGTGTGGCTTGAGTGGCTTGTTGAGCGTCTTGATCTTGTACGTCCTGATCCGGTGCTTCCAGATCGAGGGGAATGTTCGTTCGTTTGGCTTCGACTTCGCTGGATGGAAAAACCAGGAGAGCCAGGCTCAACAATGCGGCGATGCCGCTTGCAGCGAGCAGGTGACTCTTCGGATAAAGCGGGGGCGCTTTAGGCGGTGTGTCTTTCATAGGTAATTTGACTTTGAAAAAGGTGAAATGGAAAAGATGAATGACATGATGAAGATGAAATAACTGTATAAAATATAACCAAAACCTGCTCGAAGCAACCCTTCCCGCGTATCAGTGACTGATTCGCAGGCAAACGCTGGGCAAAACTTGTAATTGGGCTCTGATCTTGTAAGGTTGGTTCCCTTTGAATTGGGGACTGAAATGAAGTCGGTTGAAGAGCAGCTGGCGCTGATAAAGCGCGGTGCAGATGAACTCCTGGTCGAGGCCGAGCTGGTCGAGAAGCTGAAGCGTGGCCAGCCACTGCGTATCAAGGCTGGTTTTGATCCGACGGCACCCGATCTGCACCTTGGACATACTGTGCTTATTAACAAGCTGCGGCAGTTCCAGGATCTGGGGCATCAGATCATCTTCCTGATCGGTGATTTCACCGGCATGATCGGCGACCCGAGCGGTAAAAGCGCTACGCGTCCGCCGCTCACCCGGGAGCAGGTTCTCGACTATGCCGAAACCTACAAGTCTCAGGTCTTCAAGATTCTCGATCCGGCCAAAACCGAAGTCGCGTTCAACTCGACCTGGATGGACCAGCTGAGTCCGGCTGACTTCATTCGCTTGTCTTCGCAGTACACGGTCGCACGGATGCTTGAGCGCGACGATTTCGACAAGCGCTATAAAAGCAATCAGTCCATCGCCATTCACGAATTCCTATACCCGCTGGTGCAGGGCTATGACTCCGTGGCCTTGAAGGCCGACGTAGAGTTGGGTGGCACCGATCAGAAATTCAATCTGCTGATGGGGCGCGAGCTTCAGCGCGCTTATGGGCAGGAGCCGCAATGCATCCTGACCATGCCGCTGTTGGAAGGCTTGGATGGCGTGAAGAAGATGTCCAAGTCGCTGGGCAACTACGTCGGCATTCAAGAAGCACCGGGCATTATGTACAGCAAGCTCGTGTCGATTCCTGATTCCCTGATGTGGCGCTACTTTGAGCTGCTGAGCTTCCGCTCGATGGAAGAGATCAATAGCTTGAAGGCTGATTGCGAAGCGGGTGCAAACCCTCGCGATATCAAGATCAAGCTGGCCGAAGAGCTGGTCGCTCGTTTTCATGGCGAGGAAGCTGCGGCCAATGCGCATCGTTCTGCGGGCAACCGTATGAAGGAAGGCGAGCTGCCGGATGATCTGCCTGAGATATCGGTGGCTGCTGCCGAGGACATGCCGATCTCTGCGGTCCTTAATAAAGCAGGCCTGGTAAAGAACGCAGCAGTCGCTCGTGATCTGCTGGCTTCTGGTGGTGTACGTATAGATGGTGAGGTCGTGGATCGCGGCTTTGTATTCAAGCTGGGGGCTACCCATGTTTGTCAGGCCGGCAAGAAGGCTTTCGGACGCGTTACGCTGGTTTCCGAAGAAAGTTCAAAATAACGGTTGACGCCCTCTGTGATGTGTCTATAATTCGCCCCACTTCCGGCGCAGACGGAAACGAAAAAGCCTTGTAGATCAATAGTTTGCAAGGTTTTAGAGTGAAGAGTCAGCGAGGAAGGAGGTCGGGTCTGGATTGATCGACAGCGGTGAGAAAAAAGAGTTTGACACGCGGTTGTAACGCTGTAGAATTCGCCTCCCGCTGATGAGCAACTCCAGAGTTGATCGCA
>NZ_FNCX01000013.1:0-120558 GCF_900099665.1 Pseudomonas sp. BS3767
CCGTGGATGAAGGCGCTGAAACAACCCGTTCAGGACACCTTCAAAGCTCTCGGCCAACTGGCCAGCAGCGCAGGCAAGGCAACGTTCGAAAGTATCCTGCTGGCCTGGGTACCCATCGACAGCCGCCTGGCGGTGGGCAAGCAGCAGAACATCGTTGCACTGATACGCACGCTGTTGATAGGCCAGATCCTGCTCGATTCGAAGGCGCGTATCGCGATCGATCACAAGATGCTCGCGAAGCTGAAAAACTGGATCAGTGAGTGGCAGGTGCTCAACAAACAGATCAGCGATACCCGTCGCAGCTGGCTCTACCCCACCGCTTACAACCCCCGCAAAAGCATCGCCAGCCAACTGCGCGCGCTTGAGCAAAAGCTTCGCCTGCACGAACTGAGCATGCCCGCCCTGCTCGACTTTCAGAACAACCAGTACGCCAGGCAGTTGCAGGATGAGATTCGCCTGCACTTCCAGTCCGGCAAAGCCATCGCCAAAAACTGGCTGAGCACCGCCAGGCGCTGGCTCGATGGACTGGGAGGGATTGCCGGCTCGATCACCTGAAGCGTGATCATGCTCAACTTCATCAACACCGCCTTCACTTATCGCGACCTTACTCGGGATGGAGACTTCAGTGCCAAGGACATCGGCAAGGTGACGTATGGGTTGGGGTATAGCTTTAACTTGTTGATGGCGGTGTTTGTTGAAGCGCCGTGGCGCGTGATCAAGGAGGCCACGCCGGTGCTGATTGATGGCAGGAATGTCGGGATTCTTGACAGGTCGGCAGGGTACTGGAAAGCAAGGGGTAATGTTGCGTGGGGTGAGGCGATAAGTGGGTTCCGGGTTTCGATGGTGGCGATAGGGGCGTTTGGAGTAGCGGCGGCTACGTTAGAAATTTTTGATATACAGGATGATCTCACCAAGCTCAAAACAAACGAAGAGCAAATAGCGACTCAGATAAAAATCGCGTCAGTAGGCGTGATGGGGTTAGGCAGCGCGGCTCAACTTATTAGCGGTTTTTACCCATCGAGTTCTCTCACTGCATTCGCAATGGGCTCATGGTTTAGTGTTGTGCTGATGCTGACCGGCACGGTATATCTGTTATCCACAATGGCCTTGAATTATTTTAAGCAAGACAGTATAGGGTGGTGGTTGCGAAAATGTTCCTGGTCAAATTCGATAGCCTATAAATACCCGACGAACGCAGAAGGCCAATTTGAAGAAAAACGCGCTCTATTCACGATACAGCTTAGCCCTCAAATTTATGTAAAGAGCACCACGCGCGACAAAGATCATTATTTCGGCCGAGACAGCCCATACAGCGCTCCAGCGCAAGACGGCGCTGGCGTGCAGATTCTTTTCCCTGGTGCTCTGCGCGGGCAGTCAGTGCATTTCAACGTAATCAGCAGCAAACGTCCATGGGGCGTGCTTCCAGTAGAAGAAATAAAATCCCCCATACACGAGCCATTTCTGGACAGAGGACAGTTCAAGAGTGTTGATCAGTTTAAAACGCTTGCTAATAAACCCTTAGGCAACGCACACGAGGACTTTACATTTCCGCTTATGCCTCCTGCCGGTGAAGACGTGGTCTGGGAAACCTGGGTACCCCTTGAGGAAGGAGCAACGTATCTGGAGCTGCAAATATGGTACTCCGATGAACTGATAAATCCGGGCCCTGAGGATATCGGCTACCTATTTCAAGTCAAACTAAACAGCGAGGGCGAGACTAAAATGGATGGGCTTAGCACCACAGATCTGGAAGTAAAAGCGGCAAGTCGACTGGGCTCACTGACCCTTGAAATTGCGGAATGAAAAAATGATCGAAAAAAACTACTCAGCCGGGCATGCAAAAAAAAGCACAAAAATAGACGACGAGCAGAAGACCAACAAAGATGATAACCCGCATCTTACAGACATAGATCTATTAACATGGTCAATAAAAACCATCTCAAGATCACCAAAAGAAACATTAGTCGCTGAACTTGGCGTGATTTTCGTATGCGCCATCATGCTGAGTTTTATTTTATGGGCAGGCGGGGACTATTATTTACAAAATCCAGTGCATTCGATCTACCAAATAGTTGCGTTAACCGGCGCCGCCATCTACATCATAGCGTTAGGCGTCCGCCAAAAAACCATCTACAACTACACCATCAAAACCGACAGAGCCCACCTCGAGTACTACCTCCACTACCCCGACTTTGCCTCTTCCTTTTTCAAAGGCATCGCCATCACCGTGATCATGCTGTTCGTATTCGTAGCCATACTCACCGGCTCGCTGCTGTTCCTGATCGGCCCCGTGGCCATTTCCTTTATCGCAGCCATCAAGCTGCTCAACTGGGAAAACCCCGTCCACCATGAACAAAGCCTGCCATGGGCCGAGTACAACTTCGTCACCGTCGACCGAAAGCGCCTCATGATCATCACCCACCGCACCGACGTTACACTTGGCTTCGAGGCCCGCTTCCAGCACGAGGTACTGTTCAATAAATACCTCACGTTTCTCCGAGCCGCGCTCCCCCCAACGGCCGACTTCACTGAAAGGGCCTGGAAGTGGTAGCCCTTACCTGTATCAATAAGCACTCCCCGTAGGCCGCACCACAATCTCGCTCACATCCACCCCGTCCGGCTGCTCGATCGCGTAAACAAGCGCACGTGCGATCGCATCCGGCTCCAGCGCAACCTTTCGAAATGCTTTCATCGCCTCGCGCGCGGTCTCGTCGGAAATCGAGTCGGCCAGTTCTGATTCGACCACTCCGGGGCAGACTACGGTGACGCGGATTTTGTCGGTTTCCTGCCGAAGACCATCGGAGATGGCACGAACAGCGAATTTGGTGGCGCAGTAAACTGCGGCGGTCGGGGAAACGGCGAGGCCGCCGATGGACGAGATGTTGATGATCTGGCCGTGCCCTTGCGCTTGCATGCTCGGCAGCACGGCGGCGATGCCGTGCAGTACGCCGCGCACGTTGACGTCGAGCATCAGGTTCCACTCTGCGATGTTCAGCGCGGCGAGCGGCGACAGGGGCATGACGCCGGCGTTGTTGATGATCACGTCGATCTTGCCGAACGCGTGTGTGGCGAAGTCGGCAAAGGCTTGCATGTCGAGCACATCGGTAACGTCCAGCGCGCGGAAGCGTGCCGAGCCGCCCTGCACCTCGATGTCTGCCGCCAGCGTCTGCAGACGCTCGATGCGCCGAGCGCCCAGCACCACGTGTGCGCCCTTGGCGG
This sequence comes from Pseudomonas sp. BS3767, assembly GCF_900099665.1. Lineage (NCBI taxonomy): Bacteria > Pseudomonadati > Pseudomonadota > Gammaproteobacteria > Pseudomonadales > Pseudomonadaceae > Pseudomonas > Pseudomonas sp. BS3767. Next base: position 3,220 of record NZ_FNCX01000013.1, read on the forward strand.
CGATGAGTCGGGCGGCAGCTTCGCCAATGCCGCTGCTGGCACCTGTGATCAGTACAACCTTGCCTTGAATGTTCGACATGACTGGCTTTCCTCGTGAGTCATCGTTGGCTCAGTTTCAGCACGCGGCTCAAACTGATTGCGATGGCCATGCTACGAGTCGCTCATCACTGCGCGCATGCCGATACCTGCGCGACACTTGCCTATTCCTGTCTGTGGGTCTGCCTTACGCTGAATCGCCGCGCAATGGCCGCTATGATGGCGTTCGATGCAAAGGAAAGGCGTGCAGCAACACTGACTTTGGGACGGGGTTCTTCATGGATACACACAATGCCGCGAGCGCTCCGGGCACCGATGTTTGCCGGGCTGAAATCATCCAGTTGCTGACGCAGCGCTTTGCGGCTCCCGGTGTTTATGAAACCGCTATTGCACCGCTGCACGTTATCCGCTGCGACGCGCCGTCCGAGCTGATTCATGCGCTGCATCGGCCAGCCCTTTGCGTGATCGTTCAAGGTCGCAAGGAGGTTGCGCTGGGCGATGAGCAGTATGTGTACGACCCGCTCAACTACCTGGTCGTCGCGGTGACTGTGCCGGTCGCCGGACGCGTGCTTGAAGCGAGTGGCGAAGCTCCCTATCTGTGTATTCGTCTGGATTTCGAGCCTGCGCACATCGCCCAGCTCATTGCGGAGGCGCCCCTGAACGGCGTTCCGGACGAGCCGCAGCGGGGCCTGTTTCTTGAGCAGATGGATCAGCCATTGCTGGAGACGGTGTTGAGGCTGGTGCGCCTGCTCGACACGCCTCGCGACATCGGCATGCTCGCGCCCCTTGCACTTCGGGAGCTCTGCTACCGGCTGCTGCGGGGCAACAATGGGCGGCGACTCTACGAAATCGCGGTCGGGGATTCGCAGACGCATCGCGTTACGCGGGCGGTCGACTGGCTGAACAGTCACTACACCGAGCCGCTGCGCATCGACGAACTGGCGCGTCTGGCCAACCTGGGGAATTCGACGCTGCACCACCGATTCAAGGCGCTGACTGCTATGAGCCCGTTGCAGTATCAGAAAAAGCTGCGCCTGCAAGAGGCCCGACGACTGATCATCAATGAAGGCCTGGACGCCTCCAGCGCCTGCTATCGCGTCGGCTATGAAAGCCCTTCGCAATTCAGCAGGGAGTACAGCCGCCAGTTTGGCTGCCCGCCCTCGACAGATCTCAGCAGAGTGCGGCTGATCGGCTGACCTCCCCGTCCGGCATCAGCGTCCGGGCGCGGCCAACCGCGCATATTGGTCCTGACTGATCCACCCGGTAAACGAGCGATCATTGGCATTGATGAACTCGACCTGAGCCGCGCCATCCTTGAATGCCAGAACCCCGACAACGTCATCCTTGACGATATAGGCGCCTCGGGTGGCTTTGGCATTCGGTATTTTTTGCAGCCAGGCCTTGTCCACGGTGACGGTCACCAGACCGACCCACTGCTTGCTGGCGGTCCGGGTCAGATCCATGCCGGTGGCGATGTCCGGTACCAACACGTTCATGCAGCCAGGATGCTGCTGGCCTTGCTTGATCGTCAGCACCACGCCATCAGCCGAGGCTTTTAGCGTTCCTGGGTAGACGTCATCAAGCCAGGACGACACCGCTGCGCCCTTCCCGGCCTCGACCTTGCCTTGCAGATAGAACGCACAGCTGAATGCCTCGCCGCGCGTCTCCGAGTAATAACCCTCGACCTGATGCTCGGGCGTTACGGCCAGCATCAACTGCTCGTATTTGCCGGAATGCAGTGCCGAGTCCTGAGCGAAAACCGACGTGCCAACACACAGCAATAGAGTTGCGGCCAGGGACCAGCGAGTAAGGGGACGTTTGTCAGTCATGCTTCCATCCATAGAACGTTCGAGTAGCCGGGAAGAGTGGCCAGTCCATGACTGGCGCGTCGAGACGTTAGCGTATTTCGGCGCGCAACTGTATCACTGAAATCCGGGGGCGATTCATGGCTGCGACGCGAAGGCCAGTACACGTTTGAGCATCTCGTCACAGGCGTCAAGTTGCGCGACGCTGATGAACTCGTCCGGCTTGTGCCCTTGCTCCATGCTGCCTGGTCCGCAGACCACAGCCGGAATGCCTGACTGGTCGAACAACCCGCCTTCGGTTCCGAACGCCACTGTGCCAAACGCTCGGGAGCCACAGAATCCGGCAATCAATTCCGCCGCATGGCTGTGCTGGGAAATATCCAGTCCCGGATAGCTCGACAATTCAGTAAAGCGAATCTCGCTCCGGGCACTGACCGCCTGCATGGCCGGCAACAGTTTTTGCGCGGCGTAGGCGTGCATGGCAGTGACGATCTGCTGCGGGTCCAGGGTGGGGAGCGCACGCACTTCGAAATCGAAACGGCACTGCTCGGGCACGATGTTCAAGGCCGTGCCGCCGCTGATTACGCCGGTCTGAATGGTCGAAAACGGCGGATCAAAGCGCTCGTCAAGGGCATCAGCTGCCCGTAATGCTTCGCCCAGGCGACCCAGTTCACCGATCAACTGCGCCGCATACTCAATGGCGTTGACGCCACTGGGCGCGTGGGCCGAGTGGCAGGCAGCACCCTGTACATCGCAGCGCACCGCGACCTTGCCTTTGTGGCCGAGTACCGGCTTCAGCTCCGTGGGTTCGCCAATCACACACAGCATCGGCTTCACCGGCCGCGACCGCAGCGATGCCAGTAACGAGCGTACGCCCAGGCAACCCACTTCCTCGTCGTAGGACAGCGCGATATGCACCGGCATGTGCAGCGATGCCTGGGTCAGCGCCGGAACCAGCGCCAGCACGCAGGCAATGTAGCCTTTCATGTCCGCAGTGCCACGGCCGTAGAGTTTGCCATCCGCTTCGCTCAGTTCGAACGGCGGGAACGTCCATGGCTGGCCGTCGACCGGCACCACGTCAGTGTGGCCGGACAATACGATGCCTGGCACGTCAGCCGGGCCGATGGTGGCGAACAGATTGGCCTTGGTTTTCTGCGCGTTGTAGATCAACTCGCAGGAGACGCCGAAGCGCTCGAGGTATTCACCCACGAAGTCGATCAGGGCCAGATTCGATTCGCGACTGGTGGTGTCGAAGGCCACCAGCCGCGCCAACAGCTCGCGGCTGGAGCTCATCGCTCGTCTCCCGGCACGCCGTAGCCTGGTGCGCCAGCCGGGTTCAGCGCGCGGTCGAGGTAATCCTGCATTTGCGGCTGGTAGGCCTGCCAAAGAATTTTCAGCTCGCCTAGCGGGTCGTGCTCGGCCCAGTCGACGCGCAGATCGACGATGGGCCAGGACTGCTCGCCCACGACTTTCAGCGCCGCCGAATGGACCGGCCCTGCTTCGCCGCCTGCTGCCAGACCGGCCTGCATCGCCTGTAGCAGACGCTCGGCCAGGTGCCCGGTTGCCTGCTCGAAGCACTGAATCATCGCGTCGATGACGGCCTGGCTCGCCAGCATGTTGCCAGCCACCACGCACTGATCGCCGCTGCCCGCGTTGTTGATGCCCAGTGTTTCGCTGCCGCTGAAATGCGCGACTCGCCCCTGATGATCAATCGCCGTGATCTGCCGATACTCGCTGAACGGGCTGGCGTTCATGACCTGGTCCAGCGCTTGAGAGGCAGACATGCCCTGCTCCATCAGGTCCAGCGTTTGCGGTCCCAGGGCCGGCAGTGTGATGTTCTGCGACGACACCGCGCCGACACCCGCACGCAGCCAGGGGCAACGCGCGCCTACGGCAATGCTCGACGAGCTGATGGCAATGCCCAGCTGGCCGGTTTTGGCACAGCGGGCGGCAATGGAAAAAGTCATGGGCAACAGTCCTTATTCAGGGATCACGGCGATCACGTCGATTTCCATCAGCCATTGCGGCTGCCCCAGCGCCGACACCACCAGCCCGGTGGAGATCGGGAACACGCCTTTCAGCCACTTGCCCACTTCGTGATAGACCGGCTCGCGGTAGCGCGGGTCGGTGATGTAAGTGGTGGTCTTGACGATGTGCGACAAGTCACTGCCCGCCTCTTCGAGCAATTGTTTGACGTTTTTCATCGCCTGCTGCGCCTGTGCAGCCGGATCACCGAGGCCGACCAGATTACCGTCGAAATCGGTGCCGACCTGGCCCCTGACGTACACGGTATTGCCCGCGCGCACCGCCTGACACAGGTCGTTGTTCAGGCTTTGATTGGGGTAGGTGTCCTTGGTGTTGAACATGCGGATACGAGTATGAGTCGGCGTAGTCATGGGTAACTCCTGTGGGCATTGAGCGCGATGATCAACCGTTGACGTTGCGCAACGGCACGACGGGGGCCGCACGTTTGCCGGCGTCATAGGAACGGTATTTGTGCTGCGTGGCGATCTGATCGGCGACGTGTTTGGCGTCGTGCCATACGCCCCAGATAAACGCGGAGCCGCGGCGCGACAGCCATGGCAGGCCGACGAAGTACAGGCCTTGCTCGCAGGACACGCCACGCTGGTGACGAGGTTTGCCTTTGCTGTCGAAGGCATCGACCTGCAGCCAGCTGTAATCCAGGGCATAGCCGGTGGCCCAGATGATCGACGTGACGCCTGACTCGATCAGGTCCAGCTCGCTGAGCGGATGGGTGATGCACGGCGCATCCGCCACGCGTTCACGGGCCGACGGCTCCAGCGGCAGGTCCAGGCCGTTGCGTGCGGCGTAGGCATCAGCGGCATCGAGCAGCGACAGGTAGTTCGCGTCGCCACTGTCGAGGTTGATCACCAGATCGTTCTGGAAGTGCACCTTGTTGCCGACGAAGCTTTCGGTCAGGCCCACGAGGTTCATTCCGGCCTGAGCCAGCCGGCGGAAGTCGACCGTGTAGCCGCCCCTTGCACCACTGACCGCGATGGTCACGTGTTCCTTGCCGGGCTGCATGGTTTCGCTGTCCCACAACCCCAGCACACCCATCCACCAGCAGAAGTCCCGGCCGCGATAGGCGCGCGGCGGACGGTCGTGAGGGCCGACCGACAAGTACACTTTGCGACCCGAGAGCAGCAGCTCCTCGGCGATTTGCACACCCGAGGAACCAGCGCCGACCACCAGTACGCCGCCCTCGGGCAGTTGTTGCGGATTGAAATAGTGCGCCGAGTGGATCTGATGAAGCGCCTCGTTAACCGGCGCAATCGGCGGGATGACCGGTTTCTGGAACGGCCCTGTCGCCGAGACCAGATGATTGACCACATAGGTGCCGGCACTGGTTTCGACGGTAAAGCCTGCACGCCCGGTATTGCGGGTAACGCGCTTGACCTCGACGCCGGTCTTGATCGGCGCATTGAATTTGCGGGCATAGCGCTCGAAGTACTCGGCCACTTGCTCCTTGCACGCGAACCCGTCCTGATCCATGGCGAATTCAAGGCCGGGAAACCGGTCATGCCAGGCCGGACCGTTGGCTACCAGCGAGTCCCAGCGGCCACTGCGCCACGCCTCGGCAACGCGGTGTTTTTCAAGCACTAGGTGCTCGATGCCAAGACGGCTCAGGTGTTCGCTGGTGGCCACTCCGGCCTGTCCTGCACCTACGACGAGCGTATCGATTTCTATGATTTTTTCTGTCATCTCGGCATCCCTCGACAGGTGGCTTACGACCTGTTGGACGTAATGAAAAGTGTTGAAACGTCGATGCGCGGGCGCAAAAAGCCCTACGCCATCCGCAGACGCGCATCCAGTCAGTAGCAGGGGCGATCAGTCGACCAAAGAGGGGTCAGCCTGAATCATCAGCAGTTTCATTTCCTCGAAGTGCTGATGAGAGAAATCCGTAATCTTCTGCCAGTCACGGGCGGTCTTCTCGGCGACATCGTCCGCCAGCACCTTGAGCGGCTGGCCGGTGGACCAGGCCGTTACCAGAATCTGGCAAGCGCGCTCCAGGGTCCAGATGTCATCGAAGGCTTCGCCAACGGTGGGCGCGGTGACGATCACGCCGTGGTTGCCCATCAATAAGCGGCTCTTGTCCTCCAGCAAACCGGCCAGTCGAGCGCCCTCGGCGGTCGTGTCGGCCATGCCTCCGTAAAGCTCGTCTACCGCGATGCGGTTGAAGTAGCGCGCAGTGTTCTGATCGATGGGCGGAATATGCGGCTTGGCCAGGCACGCCACGGCTGTGGTGTAGACCGGGTGCAAGTGCAGCACCACGCGCGCATCGGGCAGACGCTGGTGGACCTGGCCGTGAATGGACCATGCCGTCGCATCGACATCAGGGCGATGCGCCGCGTCGGCATCATCGGCGTCGAGCAGCAACAGATCGCTGGCACGTATGCGTGAAAAATGTTTCCACTTCGGGTTGAGCAAAAACTGTTTGCCATCCGCCGAAATGGCCGCGCTGAAGTGGTTGGCGACCGCTTCATGCATACCCAGATGGGCGATGATGCGGAACGTCGCGGCCAGGTCTATGCGCGTCTGCTCTTCGAAATTAAGGGCCATGCTAATTGCTCTCCGGTCGAGCGTGCCTGCCGAACCTGCCAGGCACGTCCTTTGGTTGTCAGGGCTTGGGCATCAGGGCGGCGATGTCATCGGCTGTCGGTGCCTGGAACTTGTATTTCTCCAGCAACGCGGCGTATTCCGGGGTCTTGCTGTACTTCTCAAGGCCGTCTTCCAGGGCCTTGCGGACCTCGTCGTTGCCCTTCTTCACGCCAAAGCCGTTGAGCACCGGGTAAATCAGGGTTTCGGAAGAAATCACCACCCGGCTACCCAGTTTTTCGACCACGCCGCGTGCGACGGCTGCGTCAGTGATCTGCGCTTCGACGGCATGGGCCAGCATGGCCTGGGTGGTCTGTGGGTCGGTGCCGTACTCGCTGATGGCGATTGGTTGCAGGCCGTTCTTCACGCAGTAGTCGGTCGAAAGTTTCTGCAGTTGTTGCAGCCAGGAAGTGGCCGCCATGGAGCCGATCTTGTGGCCACAGAAGTCCTCTGGCGTCTTGGGCTGATAGTCGCTGCCCTTGACCGACAGAATCGCCTCGCCGCTTTTCAGGTAAGGAATCATGTCGATGACTTTCAGGCGGTCGGCGGTGATGTACATCGACGAGTTGGTGATGTCGAAACGTCCGCCCTGCAGCCCGCCGATCAGATTGGGAAAGCGCGTGTCGATGTTCTCGGCCTTGAGCCCCATGACCTTTGCCAGGCCGTCGAGAAACTCGATGTCGAAACCGGCGGGACGGTTCTTGTCCATGTATTCATAGGGGAAGAACGTCATGTCCGAGCCGGCGATGATCTTGCCGGGCTGCTGGAAAGCCGAAGCGGCAGACGAGGACATGGCAACCACCGCGCCCAGCAAAGCCAGGGCTACGGGACGAACAATCAGAGCTGACAGCTTCATAGGTATTCCTCGTGGAGTCATGGAGATCAGGCAACGGCGGCGTCTTTTCCGGCTTGCTGCACGAAAAATGAAGCACCCTTGGGTTTCTGCGGCAGGCGGATATGGTTCTCGGTGCTGCGTACCAGACCGCTCTCCAGGCCTGCGACCATCAACCCGGCATGCTCGCTGGGCAAAGGGTTCTCACCGAACGGCAATGCGTCTTCAGCCGCATAGACGCTGATGAACAGCGTGCGCGGGAACTCGGTTTCGTTGGGGCTTGAAGCATGCAGCAGGCGTGTGTGCATGAAGCACACCGAGCCCGACGGGCCATAGCAGGCGACCGGTTGCTGGCAATGCTGTTCAACCACCGCATCTTCCACGGCACCGGTGAAACGCTCGTTCTGCCAATGCGACCAAAGCGCCTGCTTATGGCTGCCCGGCGCCACGTTCAGCGGGCCGTTTTCGGGGGTCACATCGCTGATCATCAGCAACGCGGTAACCAGGTCATCGTTGCTGTGCGGTGTGAAGAGGAAGTCCTGATGCCACTTCACCTGAGTCGCAGTGTGCGGCAGCTTGGAGTTGATCTTGCTGTGATGAAAACGGGTGCCATTGCCGCCGATCAGCTGCGCCGCGATGGCTGCCATCCGTGACTGGAATGCCGCGTGCTGGTAGGCCGGCGAGATCTCCGTGGGCGAAGCCACACGGCGCAGCGACGGGTGATCCGGCCGATGATCGCTTTCGATGTCGAAGCGCGGACGCCCGTCCTGAGTCTGCCCCCAGGCCTGACTCTGACTGCGGCTGTCGTCGACCCACTGGTCGAAGTCCTGCTGAAGCGCTGCCACTTCATCGGCTGCCAGCACGCCCTCCACTACCAGAAAACCCTGCTCGTGAAACTGGTCAATCTGCCATTGCTCGATCATGTTCTTCTCCTCTTCAACAAGGCCTCAGGCCAGTGAGACATCTTTAAGAAAGGCTTCAACGCGGGGGTGCTGGCCGTCGCGTAGCGCCTGGGGTTTGTCATCGCAGATCACGCGTCCCTTCTCCATAAAGACGATGCGGTCAGAGACCTTGAAGGCGAAGTTCATTTCATGGGTCACGATGACCATCGTGATGCCTTCCTGGGCCAGGGTTTCAATGACCTGCAACACCTCGTTGACCTTCTCCGGGTCGAGCGCCGAGGTGGGCTCGTCGAACAGCATGATTTGCGGGCGCATCATCAGGGCGCGAGCGATGGCGACACGTTGCTGCTGGCCACCCGACAACTGATGCGGGTATTTCCAGGCGTGCTCCAGCATCCCGACCTTGTTCAGCAATTCGTAGGCCTGCTGCTTGAGCTCGGGGACCGGCGCCAGGCGGTGATAACGCGGGGCCAGCAGCAGGTTGTTCAACACCGTCAGGTGCGGAAACAGGTTGAAGCTCTGAAACACCATGCCGATGTTCAGGCGGTAGGCGGCGTTCTCCACGTAACGCGGCTTTTGCGCGCCCTGGCGAACCAGGTGAATGAATGGCTGGCCGTTGATCTTGATGTCGCCGTTGTCGATCTGCTCAAGGCCATTAAGCAGCCGGATCAGCGTGGTTTTGCCCGAGCCTGATGGGCCGATCACCGACACCACCTCGCCGGAATTGATCTGCAGGCTGACCGCACCGAGCACCTCGATGTCGTTGTACGCCTTGTGCAGTCGCGTCGCTTGCAGTGCCGGCCCTTCGAAGTCGATGACAGGACGAGCGACAACCGCCGATTTGCGGCTGGCCAGCTCAAGCATTTCGGCGTCCGGCGTGCGGGTCACCTTGTGCTGCGTGACGTCCAGATAGCGCTCCAGGCGTTTGAGCAGGAAGTCGAATACGGTCACGATCAGCACGTAATAGAACGCCACGGCCGCCATGGTTTCCATTACCAGAAAGTTCTGCGAATACAGGCGCTGACCGACCATCAGGATCTCGGTCAGCGAGATCACTGAAACCAGTGAACTGAGTTTGACGATGGAGATGTATTCGTTGGTCAGCGACGGCAGCGCCACACGCAGCGCCTGCGGGATCACGATCCGCCATTGCGTGCCCACGAAACGCAGGCCCAGTGCCCGGGCAGCTTCGGTCTGGCCCTTGGCGATGGACAGCAGGCCGCCGCGATGAATTTCCGCGACGTAGGCCGTTTCGCACATCACCATGGCAATCAGGCCGGCCCAGAACGGATTGGCCAGCACCGCCGAGGTAGCGGGTACTGCCTGTGGCAAGTTGTAGACAAAGATCAGCAGTACCAGTAACGGCAAACTGCGAAATAACCAGATATAGGCTTTGGCCGGCAAGTTGATCAGCGGCAACGATGATTGTTTGGCCAGCGCCAGAACAAAACCCAGAACAATACTGATAACCCAGGTCAGTACACTGAGTTGAATGACCGTCCAGGTGGCCATCCAGAATTCCGTATCGCTGAACAGGCCAAACATGTATTTCCAATCAAACGTCATTGTCGGCTCGCTCGGCAAATTGAATAGTGATGGGCGACGTCCTGTTGAAGTTGAAACGGGACGCTGTCCGTTTGCCCTTCTGAAGCCATCATGATTGATGCCAGGTCCGGCCGCCAAATAGTAAGTTTTGGCCCGCAGCATAGGAAAATCCTAAGCAGAGATGCCTGTATTCATCTCCAGGGCGGCAGCGCGTTAAAAAGGCTTAGTGATGCTTTAGTGTCACACCGAGTGGATTGCACACTTTTAGGGCGATTGAATAAAGACGCCGCGATAATCGCTCGTAATAGGTGCGCCGCCCGCATTTGCGGGCTTGTCTGGCAAGCGCCTATTATTTAGGGATGCTGCTGAATGACCATGGCCAGCGGCGGGCTCAACTAATACCGCAAGACGCAAGCGGCTGGCACGCTCCTCGCTAAGCATAGGTAAAAGCTATTCAAGTGCAGCCGTCCAGGGTCTGCTCAGCACGAGGTAACACGTGGCTCACTTCACCTTGAAACAGCTCAAGTATTTCGTGACAGCGGTCGAAATGGACAGCATTGCCGAGGCCTCGCGACAGTTGCATATTTCGCAGCCGTCTATTTCCGTCGCCATCAAAAACCTCGAAGAAGCCTTCAATCAGCCGCTGTTTGTCCGTCACCACGCTCAAGGTGTTTCGCTAACTTCCGGTGGCGGGAAAGTGTATGAGAAAGCCAAGGAGTTGCTGCGACTTTCCGAAGAGCTCGAACAAAACTCCCGGGCTGAAAACAAACATGTCTCCGGCACTATCGCCATTGGCTGTTTTGAATCGGCCGCCCCGCTTTACATGCCCAGACTGGTGGCCGGTTTCAAGCGCTTATACCCGGACGTCACCATTCAGCTCTATGACGGCGAGCAACATGAACTGATGCACGGGCTGCACCGTGGGCGCTTCGATCTGGCGTTTCTGTACGACCTGGAACTGGGAACCACGATCAACAAGGAGGAATTGAATGCACCGCACAAGCCCTATGCGCTGCTGCCGGCAGCCCACCCTCTGGCGAAGAAAAAAACCGTGACCTTGCTGGAGCTGAGCCACGAACCGATGATCCTGCTCGACGCCGTACCCAGCAGGACCTACTTCATCGATATCTTCACGGAAAAGGGCTACGCGCCGGTGGTCGCGTACAGTTCACCATCGATCGAAATGGTGCGCTGCATGGTCGGCCAGGGCCTGGGGTTTTCGGTGCTGGTCACGCGCCCAAGAACCAACATGACCTACGACGGCGAGCTGCTGGTGCAGCTCGATATCGAAGACGACATGCCCGCCTCCACCCTGGTCATGGCCTACCTGCGCAACAACCAGCCAACCCGTGCGACACGCCTGTTCATGGATTACTGCCGGACCATCGAGCTGGCACCGCCTGCAGCCTGAAGGCGCTTGCGAAGCGTGCAACGAATGCTGGCTGAACCTGCAACTTACTCACCACCTGGGCAAGACAGAAATGGAAAAGGCCGTTCAGATTCGCGAGCAGGTCAGGTGCCTGGCTCGCTGTGCATGACAATGTTCAGCGCTGCAGCGCACTGACAGCAAAACAAGGAAAGCCCTTATTCGGCTTTTTCAGGCCCTGCGGCCCCGGCGGCCTTTTCTTCCAACTCGGCCATCTTGGCCTCCAGCGCTTCCAGGCGGGCGCGGGTGCGGGCGAGGACGGCCATCTGGCTGTCGAACTCTTCACGGCTGACCAGATCCAGTTTGCTGAAGCCGCTTTGCAGCAGGGCCTTGAACTGGGTTTCGAATTCGCTGCGCGGTACAGGCGTTTCGCCATTGAACAGGCGAGAAGCGTGGCCGCTGAGAGCGTCAAGAAAGGCTTTGGGCGCAAGCATGGTGATTTTCCTGAATCAGAGGGCGGCAGTGTAACACGCAGTGTCTATAGTCACTTCCAGGTGCGCGATGCACGCTTATGGAGCGCGATGACGGGCACATGAGCACCATTGCTGTGCACTCGCTCCTTGATGGACCCTGCAAGGTCGTGCAAAACCAGCCCAAGAGCCTGTATTCAATGAATATTCGCGAGATGGCAAGCTTTCTGCTTAGTGGCTTATGACCCATGCACTGATGCAGTCGCTGTGACGAATGCAGTGCGGCAGGCGGAGCGGGGAAGTGTTTCGTCAGAAGCGGTTTTCTGGAGTTGGTCTGGCCTGATCAGGCGGCCAGCACGTTACAAAGCCAGACACTGCGCTTAGACTTGAGTCGGGTTTGTTTTCCTGGGGCAAGTCCACCAAATTCGGGAGAAAGTTTTCATGAAGCTAGTCACTGCCATCATCAAGCCGTTCAAACTGGATGACGTGCGCGAGTCGTTGTCTGAAATCGGCGTGCAGGGCATCACCGTCACTGAAGTCAAAGGCTTCGGGCGTCAGAAGGGTCACACTGAGCTTTATCGCGGTGCTGAATACGTCGTCGACTTCCTTCCCAAAGTGAAGATCGATGTCGCCATCGATGACAAGGATCTGGATCGTGTCATCGAAGCCATAACCAAGGCTGCCAACACTGGCAAGATCGGTGACGGCAAGATTTTCGTGGTCAATCTGGAACAGGCCATCCGCATCCGTACCGGCGAGACCGATACAGACGCTATTTAAGCCGCCAAACCCAACGCCCCAGGAGAAAACAATATGACTCTGCGTCAATTCGCAGGGCTCGGTGCCCTGTTGTCCCTCGCATTACCTGGTCTTGCCCTGGCGGCTGACCCAGTGGCCGAGCCGGTGCTGAACTCTGGCGACACTGCATGGATGCTGACCTCGACCGCTCTGGTCCTGTTCATGACCATCCCCGGTCTCGCGCTGTTCTACGGCGGCATGGTTCGTTCCAAGAACATTCTGTCGGTGATGATGCAGTGCTTCGCCATTACCGGCCTGATCAGCATCCTGTGGGTCGTCTACGGCTACAGCATCGCGTTTGACACAACCGGCATGGAAGCGGGCGTCGTCAACTTCAATTCCTTCTTTGGCGGTATGGGTAAAGCGTTCCTGGCAGGCATCACGCCGGCAAGCATTACCGGTCCTGCTGCGTTGTTCCCTGAGGCGGTGTTCGTCACCTTCCAGATGACCTTCGCAATCATCACCCCTGCCCTGATTGTCGGCGCTTTCGCAGAACGCATGAAGTTCTCCGCGATGCTGGTGTTCATGGGTATCTGGTTCACTCTGGTCTACGCGCCAATCGCCCACATGGTCTGGGGCGGCGTCGGTGGTTTGCTGTGGGACTGGGGCGTTCTGGACTTCGCTGGCGGCACCGTCGTACACATCAACGCCGGTATAGCCGGTCTGGTGGCCTGCCTGGTACTGGGCAAGCGCAAAGGTTTCCCGACCACACCGATGGCACCGCACAACCTGGGTTACACCCTGATCGGCGCAGCGATGCTCTGGGTCGGCTGGTTCGGCTTCAACGCCGGCTCCGCGGCTGCAGCCAACGGCACTGCCGGTATGGCCATGCTGGTTACTCAAATCGCTACCGCGGCCGCCGCACTGGGCTGGATGTTCGCCGAGTGGCTGACTCACGGTAAGCCAAGTGCTCTGGGTATCGCTTCGGGCGTGGTTGCCGGTCTGGTTGCCATTACCCCTGCCGCCGGTACCGTTGGCCCGATGGGCGCTTTGATCATCGGTCTGGCAGCGGGCGTGATCTGCTTCTTCTGCGCAACCAGCCTCAAGCGCAAGCTGGGCTACGACGACTCCCTGGATGCGTTCGGCGTTCACGGCATCGGCGGTATCGTCGGCGCGATCCTGACCGGCGTGTTCGCAGCACCTGCACTGGGCGGTTTCGGCACCGTGACTGACATCGGTGCTCAGGTCTGGATTCAATTCAAGGGCGTTGCGTTCACCGTTGTCTACACCGCAATCGTGACCTTCATCATCCTCAAGGTGCTGGATGCGGTCATGGGGCTGCGCGTCACCGACGAGGAAGAGTCTGTCGGTCTGGACCTTGCGCAACACAACGAGCGTGGCTACAACTTGTAAGCTTCGGCCTACGTAAAAAAGAATGCCCGGTCTCCGGGCATTTTTTTGTCTGACGTTTGTGGATATACCGCCGCTTTTTGCTGTCATTGATCTTGCCCGTGTCAATGATTTCGGCACCGTGACGCAGCGCAGGTAACGAGGTTGCGACAGTCTTCGTCAACTTGCAGGGAAGCCGGTTTATTGCGCGCTTTGCTTTTTTCTCAGTCGAGTTAGAATGCGCGCCGAAGGTGCGGAGAACGGTATGTGGCATCAATCCAGGATTGCCTTGCGGGCCAGGCCCCGCGGGTTCCATCTGGTGACTGACGAGATAGTCGCGGGTTTGCCCGCATTACGCGATTGTCGTGTCGGGCTACTGCATGTATGGCTGCAACATACCTCGGCTTCGTTGACCGTCAACGAAAATGCCGATCCGGCGGTACGTCGCGACTTTGAGCGTTTTTTCAACCGTCTGGTGCCCCAGGGCGTGGACGGCTACGAACATGACGACGAAGGCCCTGATGACTTGCCAGCGCATTTCAAGGCCAGTCTGCTGGGCTGCCAGTTGCTGTTGCCGGTTACGGCTGGGCGACTGGCGCTGGGCACCTGGCAAGGTATTTACCTGGGCGAACATCGAGACGCTGGTGGATCTCGTAACGTCCTGGCCACCCTTCAGGGTGAGTAGACATCACCGCTGAGATCAGCGGTTGTTGAATTTTTCCGATCGCCTTAGCATTTCCGGGCGGTTGGGCTATAACTAATCAGCTTTCGCAAGTCATGAGGTACAACATGAGCGACGACGACGATATTAAGGATGATCTGGAAGACGATCTGGACGGCGAAGAAGACGATGGTCTCGCAGCTGCCTCCCCGGAAGACGAAGCAGCCGAACCAGACGATTCCGACGTTCCGGCGGCACCCGCAAAAGGCAAGGCCAAGGCTGCTGTCTCGGTCGATGAACTGCCCAGCGTAGAAGCCAAGAACAAGGAACGTGATGCGCTGGCACGTGCCATGGAAGAATTCCTGGCGCGTGGCGGCAAGGTGCAGGAAGTGGAGGCCAACGTGGTCGCCGATCCGCCCAAGAAGCCTGACAACAAATACGGTAGCCGCCCTATCTGAGGCTGCATGGCTGTATGAGGAAAGCCCGCCGTCGCTGCGGGCTTTTCTATGCGCGCCTGTCAGTGCGCTTTCAGGCCCAGCGCGCCAGCACCTCGGGCAGTTGCGACAGGTTGTGGATCTCGGCATCCGGCAGTCGATCCGCATCCCAGGCCTTGCCCTGCGGGTTGTACCAGATGGCGCGCATGCCAGCCTGCTGGGCGCCTGCGATATCGTCCCTGGGGTGGTCGCCGACATGCACCGCCGAGCCGGCATCGACCCTTGCCCGGCGTAGCGCCTCCACGAACGGCGCCGGGTCAGGCTTGCCGATGCCCAGGTCCTCGGCGCACAGCGCGAAGGCAAAGTAGTCTGCCAGTCCTAAACGACGCACATCGGCATTGCCATTGGTAATCACGCCCAGCGTGAAGGTCTTGGCAAGAATTTCCAGCATCGGTTGCACCTCAGGGAAAATCTGCACCTGATGGCGGCCATGCAGGAAGACCTCAAAGCCCTGGTCGGCCAGGTCCTGTGCCGCGTCAGGGTCGTAACCGGCATCTTCGAGTGCATGGAACAGCACGCGGCGGCGTAAGGCGCTGATGCGGTGCTTGAAGGAAGGGTCTTCAGCCACGAGACGCGAGCGGATTTCCCACAGGTGCTCGACAGGAACCGCCCCCAGCCTGGGCGCGTGTTCGCCCAGCCAGTCACGCAATGTGACCTCGGCACCAGCAATGGCAGGAGCGGTGTCCCAGAGCGTGTCGTCAAGATCAAACGTCACCAGCTTAATCATCTGCAGCTCCTTTACGTTTGGCTCGGGGGTGGGCGCTGTCATAAACAGTAGCCAAATGCTGGAAATCCAGGTGCGTGTATATCTGCGTGGTCTTGATATCCGCATGACCCAGCAATTCCTGCACGGCGCGCAAGTCCTGTGACGATTCGAGCAGATGGCTGGCGAAGGAGTGACGCAGCATGTGCGGGTGCAGATTCTGCCCCAGCTCTCGCTCACCGGCCGCCTTGAGTCGCACCTGAATCGCGCGCGGGCCCAGGCGCCTGCCTTGCAGGCTGACAAATACCGCATCGTCCTGCGGATGGGTCAGGGCGCGTAACGGCAACCAGACTTCCAGTGCCTGGCGCGCCTTGCTGCCCACAGGCAATACGCGGGTCTTGCTGCCCTTCCCCAGCACCTGCACCAGACCGTCGCGCAGGTCCAGTTGATCGAGGTTCAAGCCGGTCAGTTCGGACAATCGCAACCCTGATGAGTAAAGCAGCTCCAGAATGGCCTGATCGCGGTGCGCCAGAAAATCATCTTCAACGCCGCCGTCCAGCAATTGTGCGGTGCGGTCGGTGTCCAGGGTCTTGGGCAGACGCCGCTCGCCCTTGGGCGGTGACAGGCCGTTTGCCGGGTCGTGCTGGCAGATGCCTTCGCGATTGAGGTACTTGTAGAAGCCGCGCACCGCCGACAGCATCCGCGCCAGGCTGCGCGAGGACTGGCCCTGCTGGTGCTGGCGGGCGGTGAAGCTGCGCAGGTGCTGGATATCGAGGTCACTCCAGCTCGACAACCGGGCCTTCTGGCAATACGCCAGAACCTTGCCCAGATCGCGCCGGTAGGCTTCCAGCGTGTGAGGCGACACCTGGCGCTCACTGCGCAGGTGCATGCAGTAGGCGTCCAGATGCTGTTCCATGGCTAGCGAACCGAGCGTAATGAGTGGGCGAAGCGCGGCAGCAGGCGGCTCAGCACGTCGGCGATATAGCTGAGAAACAGGGTGCCGACCGAGCTTTTGTAATGCTGCGGATCGCGGCTGCCGATGGCCAGCACGCCATGCAGGCCCAGATGATTGAGGCTGGCGATGGCGGTCGAACCGACCTCCTTGCCCTGTTCTGCACCAAACAGAAACGCCAGTTCATGCTCACGCAGGGCGCCGCAGATGATCTTCTCGCCAATCAGGCCGCCGATGGCTTTCTGTGCTTCGGCACCGCTGACCCAGCGCCCCACGGGCATCGGGCTGTCGCTGAACAGGATCAGGCTGACGAAGGGCACCTGAAAGTCCTGACGCAGGCTGTCTTCGACGGCGATGACCAGCTCGTCCAGGCTGGTCGCATCCATCAGCGCGAGGTTCAGGCGTCGGGTCTTCTCGAACAGGCGGTCGTTGTCCCGTGCGACGTCCATCAATTGCGAGAGGCGATGGCGCATTTCGATATTGCGCTCGCGCAGCAGCTTGAGCTGACGTTCGACCAGCGAAACGGTGTCGCCACGCTGGTGCGGGATGCGCATCGACACCAGCAGCTCGTCGTGCTCGGCGAAGAAGTCCGGGTGCTCGAGCAGGAAGGCGATGACCGCCTCTGCTTCAAGGTCTGGCGCTGCGCTATCGACAGGCGATTCGCAGGGGGTGCCTGTTGAAGCGGGAGGTTGATCGGTCATGGTACTTACTCACTCAAAGACGAACTTGGCCTTCATAAACCCTGACTGCGGGGCCGGTCATCATGACAGAATGTCCCGGCCCAGCCCATTCGATGGACAGGCGCCCTCCGGGCAGGTCGATCAGCAGTGGCGAATCCATCCAGCCCTGACTGATGGCAGCGACAGCCGCCGCACAGGCACCGGTTCCACACGCCTGGGTTTCCCCGGCGCCGCGTTCCCAGACACGCAATTGCGCCCGCTGACGGTCTACAACGTGGAGAAAGCCGACGTTGACCCGGGCCGGAAAGCGCGGGTGATGCTCGATCTTCGGCCCCAGCTCATGCACCGGTGCGTTATTGATGTCATCGACCCGCAGCACGGCATGCGGATTGCCCATGGACACAGCCGCCATTTCGATACTCTGTCCGTCGACGTCAACGGTGTAACAGGTGGCCTGCTCCGCTGCTTCGAAAGGTATCTCTTCGGGGACAAACCTTGGCGGTCCCATGTCGACGCTGATCTGCCCGTCGCTGCGGATATCCAGTTCGATGATGCCGCTCTTGGTCTCGACGCGGATCTGCTTCTTGGCCGTCAGACGCTTGTCGAGTACGAAACGGGCAAAGCAGCGCGCGCCGTTGCCGCATTGTTCGACTTCGGAGCCGTCGGAATTGAAGATTCGATAGCGAAAGTCCACATCCGGGTTGTTCGGCGCCTCGACCAGCAAAAGCTGATCGAAACCGATACCGGTGTGGCGGTCGCCCCATTGTTTGGCGTGCTTGGGCAAGATATGCGCGTGCTGACTCACAAGGTCAAGGACCATGAAGTCGTTACCCAGCCCGTGCATCTTGGTAAAACGCAGCAGCATGGGGATTACTCCGGCAGCAGGCTTTCGCCAGCGAACAGCTCGGCCACGGTTTCGCGACGACGCACTTCAAAAGCCTGGGAACCGTCGACCAGCACCTCAGCGGCACGGCCACGGGTGTTGTAGTTCGAGCTCATGACGAAGCCATAGGCGCCGGCTGAATGAACGGCCAGCAGATCGCCCTCGGCCAGCGCCAGCTCGCGACCCTTGGCGAGGAAATCGCCGGTCTCGCAGATCGGCCCGACGATGTCGTACGCACGAGGTTCGCTGTCACGCGGACGCACCGCCGTGACATCCATCCAGGCCTGATACAGGGCAGGCCGGATCAGATCGTTCATCGCCGCATCGACGATGGCAAAATCCTTGTGCTCGGTGTGCTTGAGGTATTCGACACGAGTCAGCAGCGCGCCCGCGTTGGCGACGATGAAGCGTCCCGGCTCGAACAGCAGCCCCAGGTCGCGACCGGCCAGTCGCTCACGCACGGCCTTGATGTAGTCGGCCGCCAGCGGAGGTTCTTCGTCGCGATAACGCACGCCAAGGCCGCCACCCAGATCGATGTGGTGCAGATGAATGCCGCAGTCGCCCAGACGATCAACCAGGTCCAGCAGACGATCCAGTGCATCGATGAACGGTTCGAGCGTGGTCAGTTGCGAGCCGATATGGCAGTCGACCCCGATCACTTCGAGGTTCGGCAGTTGCGAAGCGCGAATGTACACGTCTTCAGCCGCTGCAATGGCGATGCCGAACTTGTTTTCCTTGAGGCCCGTGGAGATGTAAGGGTGAGTGCCCGCATCCACGTCCGGATTGACCCGCAGCGATATCGGCGCACGAACGTTGAGTTCAGCGGCCACTCCCTGCAGGCGCTCCAGCTCGTCGGTGGATTCGACGTTGAAGCAATGCACGCCGACTTCAAGGGCGCGACGCATGTCTTCGCGGGTCTTGCCGACACCGGAAAAGACGATCTTTTCGGCTTTACCACCTGCCGCCAGCACACGCTCCAGCTCGCCACGCGAGACGATGTCGAAACCGGCGCCGAGGCGCGCCAGGACACTGAGCACGCCCAGGTTGGAGTTGGCTTTGACGGCGAAGCAGACCATGTGCGGCATGCCGCTCAGCGCGTCGGCGTAGGCACGGTATTGCGCTTCGATGTGAGCGCGCGAGTAGACATAGGTCGGCGTGCCGAAGCGCTCGGCAATGGCAGACAATGCTACCCCTTCCGCGAACAGCTCACCGTCGCGGTAGTTGAAGGCGTCCATTGGAGTCCCTTAAAGGTGCTTGTGCGATTGCGATTTGGCTTGTTCGTCCGGGGTCTTGGTGTCATCCGGCAGATACAGCGGGCCTTTCTGGCCACAGGCTGTAACAAGACAAGCGACCGCGACAAGCGCAGCAAGCGAAGAGATCAGGCGCTTCATGGCGAAATCCTTTGTAAAAGCATTAATTGCGCCCGAGTATACCGACCACCCGGCACCTTGCCTATGCGAGCGGCGTCCCGTCTGGCGGGCCTTTGGCGTGAAAGCCGCAGCAGAGCGGCGGTTGATCGGATTAATACGATCGTGTGTTGCCAATGATGAGTAAGCTTTGCATTTGCCTGCCTGCGTCCGTATCTTGCCCCTCTGCGCTATTTGCAGACACTTATCGAGGTTCCCGCAATGAGTTTGACCGAAGCCCGTTTTCACGACCTCGTCGATGCGACGCAGCAGGTGCTGGAAGATGTTTTCGACGAGAGCGGCCTGGATGTCGATCTGGAAAACTCGGCCGGCGTCCTCACCGTCAAGTTCGAAAACGGCTCGCAACTGATCTTCAGTCGTCAGGAGCCGCTTCGTCAGCTGTGGCTGGCAGCCCGCTCCGGCGGCTTTCATTTCGATTATGACGAAGAGAACAGCCGTTGGGCATGCGACACCAGTGATGAGCTGCTCAGCGAAATGCTTGCGCGCATCACCCTTGAGCAAGCCGGCGTCGAACTGGATTTCGACGAGATCTGATCGTGAGCCAGTCCCCCGTTCGACCGCCCAAGCCGCTTTTCAGCAACGTCAGCCCGGCAGTAGCCTCTCCGTGTATCAGCCTGTGTCGGCTCGATGAGCAGAAGGTTTGCCTGGGGTGCTTCCGTCATGTCGAAGACATCCGCGAATGGCGCTCGGCCGATGACGACCGCCGCCGCCAGATTCGCCATGAGGCCGATCAGCGTCGAGCCCGCGCCGAGGTTGATCAGGCCGCAGGCTGAAACCGCGTCGGGTTGTGTATTTATTGCGCTGTGTTAGTGTCAGGCCATGCCTCTGCAGATCAGGAGGCTCGTTAAACCCCGCCAATTGGTGGGGTTTTGTTTTATCAGGGAGAATAAAGGAGTCTGCCCAGACCATGACCACAGCACCTTCGATCATCCTCACCCGACTCGATGTACAGCGTCTTGAGAGCTTTATCGCCAGCCAGGACGAAGACACGCCGGGTATCCAGGCGTTGCAGGCCGAACTGGACCGCGCCGACCAGGTGGTTGGCCACGATGAAGTGCCTGCAGGCGTTGTGACCATGAATTCGCGTGTGCATTGCCGCGAAGAAGTCAGCGGCAAGGACTACCATCTCAAGCTGGTTTATCCACAGGATGCGGGCGCGGACGGCACCGTCTCGGTCCTGGCGCCAATGGGCTCGGCGCTGCTGGGCCTGCAAATCGGCCAACACATCGACTGGCCTGCACCGGGCGGCAAGACCCTGAAACTGACCTTGCTGGCAGTGGAGTATCAGCCGGAAGCGGCGGGCGAGTACGAGTAATCGAAGGCGCCGCATCCGTAGAGCGCGTCCGCATCCAGGATGCGGACGCAGAGCGTGCGGAACGATAGGCGCGCGAGGAAGGACAAGCGTACTTCAGGCCTGATCCATCGCCTCGTTCAGCAGCTTTTCCAGTTCGGCCTTGTGGCGCAGGAAGAGAATGCTTTGCCCGTGCTTGCCGTCCAGCAGACCGGACAGGTCCAGGTCGGTGATGTAACAGCGATAGCGCTGGGGCTCCAGGCGTTTGCCGAGGATTTGCTGCGCGACGGCGGCGTACAGTCGATCGCCGTATTCCAGTTCTGAAAACTCGCTGTTGTCGCAGTACAGGGTGGCGTTCAGTTGCCCTGGCGAGGTTTCTTCGATGATTGCCTGCACGTCGTAAAACGCCTTGTCCACTGCAATCGGCACCAGTCGATGTTCGACACGTCGTGCAGGCCCAGCACCGGAGGGCAGCATCTGATAGTAAAGGGTTTCCAGCGTAACCGGCGCGGACGGATCATCCAGCGGCAATGAAGCGCCGCGGCGATAAACCAGCGCGTTCAGAAAGCGCTGCAGCGGCACCAGCAGGCTTTGTTCATCGTGATACGGCAGACGCTGGTGCCAGAGCGAATTGTGTTCGTCGAGTACATACAGGTCAGCATCCGGCTCGTTGACCCGGTAGAACACCTGAATGCACTCAGGCTGACCCAGCGGCAGGATCAGGGACAGATCGTGATCATCGAGTGCCTGCGGGTCCAAGTGCAACGGGCTGTAGGACGACAGTTCCTCACCCAGGTACTTGAACAGACCCGGCAGGCTGTTGACCACCACATGTCCGATCTGACCCGGCTTCATCTCCAGCACGTGATACTGCTGCTGCACCTGAATCAGGTAACGGTGATTGAGCCGCCTCTCCAGTAACAAACGCGCCGTGCCGATCAGCTCTTCAACACGCTGGGCAATCGCGGGCGCGCGGTTGTGGCAGAAGCAGCGCACGTGAATCTGCGGCTGCTTACCACTCTGCGGCAGGCTGCCGAGCAGTTCGCTCATGCAGTCGAGCAGGGCGTGCGGGCCGTCGTAGCGGCTGACCAATGTTTCGTTCCAGGTATTGAGGGTAATCTGGTCCAGCGTCAGCACCAGATTTTCCCGGACACCCGCATAACTGAGCGAGTCGGTGCGCTCGGTGGTCATCAGAATATTCAGGTCGCGGTGATGCCTGAGCGGATCGACGCCGACATTGATCAACAGCAGGATCTCACTGGGCGTACTGGGCATCAGCAACGCCTCATCGCTGACCTCGGGCAGTGGCAGTTGAATGCTCTGCTGCAAGGCGCCCATCAGGTTGAACAGCTCGAACTCGCTCAGGTCACTGGCGCCCGGGTGCAATGCCACGCGGGTGGTGCTGTCGATCACGGTATTGCGATGGCACCAGGTCAGCAGGTCAAGCAATTCACGGCTGCGTTTGATGGGTGAGAAATTCGGCCACTCATGAATGCCCAGATTGCCGTTGAACAAGGCCCACTGATGCTTGCCGGGCTCGCGCTTGTCGGGGGAATGCACCAGCGTCAGCGTATCTTCGGCAAGGTCAGGGGCGATGCCCGGGTTGATGAACTCGACCTTGCCCGCCTTGCGCTCAAAAGCCGCATAAAGGCGCCGCCCCAGAATGGTCAGGTCGCGGGCGTTGAGCGCATCGGCAGTGCTTTGCGTTTTGGCGAATCGGCTCTGAAAGCGGTAGCTGTAATTCAACTCGTTGACCAGTGCGCGGCGCTCGCCGGCCACCTGGCGGACTTTCCACTGGCTGCGGCTGTCGAGCAGCGCCAGTTGTCGCTCGTCCCAACCCCACTCCGTCGTCAGGCGTTCCAGCAGTTGACGCTGCCAACCGACGTTGCGCAGGCGGGTCGACCCGGTGAGCTTCTTGTTGACCTTCAGGTACAGGCTGCGCCGCACCAACTCCAGGCGTTCCGGCTCGTTGCGTGCCTGCAGGTGCTCCTCGATACGTCGGTACACGACCACGTAAGGGTCCAGCTCATCCGGGTCCAGTTGATTGGCGAACACCGCTTGCTTGAAGCGCAGGCTCAGGCACTGCACGCGAGGATGCTCGCTGGAATAGACCTCGATCAACAGCAGCTTGAGCACAGACTTGTAGGGCGACTCGATGCCTTTGAACAACTGCCACAATCCGGCACCGATGAACTCGGCCGGAGGAATGTGCGACATCGGACCGAGATCGAGCACCTCGCTGGCGCGGATGAAGCGCTTGCTCAGCAGGGTATGGGTGTAATCCTCGTAATTCTGCTCCTCATAGACCGGCACCAGCCACCACATCGGGGTGCGCCCGGCGAGCCAGATCGCCGTGCGATAAAACTCGTCGAGCAACAGGTAATGCTGAGTAGTCCCGCAATCGTCCGAGCTGAGCTGCGAATCGCGCTCGCCACTCTTGAAACGCTGTGGGTCGATCAGAAAAAAATGCGCCTCTGCGCCCATCGTCGCAGCCCAGGCTTCAAGTGCCTGGCATTTCTTGCGCAGTTCGGCGATAGCCTCCGGGTCCAGCTCGCTGTCGTGGCAGACCCAGACATCCATATCGCTTTGTTCAGCCTGAGCCAGTGTGCCGAGGCTGCCCATCAGAAACAGGCCATGAATCGGCTGGGGCGGGTTGCCGTGCCGGGCCTTGTAGGAAAAGGAGCGTGTCAGCCGCTGCGCCTCGGCCAGGGCCAGCGTGTCCGGCTCGTAATGCGAAACGCCAGCAGGCGTGCTGCCGGAAACATAACCGGGCAACAGCGGATGATTGACGTGAAAGAACAGCGGCAGCAGGGTCAGAACGCTTTGCTGGCGAGTCGACATACCTTCCAGCGCACGCGCGTATCGCCCGTCGTTGAGCGACAGGAAACGGTTACGCAGCTGGCTGAGAACCTTGCGGTCGATGCCCTCATCCAGGTCGGGGCGAATTTCAGGATTACGCGTCATCGCAACTCAAGGCATCTGGCCTGTGCAGGCGTGGAATTACCGAGAAAGATGGCGGAGAAGGTTTGCAGCCGAGGGAAGCGGATCCGGTCGGATGGTTATTCTGGCGCCAACGTCCTGTATCGACTGGCGCTCGAATAAGTGAAGGGCCTGCCACGCTTTTTTGTGCGCAGGCCCTGCGCCTGTCAGGCAGCTTGTTTAGAGACGTTGAGGATGGTCAGCAATGATTGGGCATGATGGGCGGCCTCGAGCCCGAGGCTGGTCAGATAACCGCCATCGACCTGGGTCGTCAGCCCTTTATCGAAGAGTCTTTGTGCTGCTGCGACGGCCGTGGGTGCCGCTACATGGTGGACTTTGAGGCCTTCCTGGGTGTTTCCCAGATTGAACAGTGCAAGGATTTCCAGTTCGGCAACCAACTCAGGGGTATACGACATAGGTACTCCAGACTTTTTGTAGTAGTACGACCTCACCGGCTGGTGGGTGTGCTCTGGAATCGACGTGTCCGATCTGCGCTCGTCGGTTCTGGATGACCGTTAAAGCCGGTTTGGCGTGTGGCCCCGGAGGATCAAGCGGCAGCGGGGCATTTGCAGTGTAGTCAGCGTCTGAAGTGTTTGCAGCATATATCTTGCTGGCATGCTCGGACCGCAGGATTACTTTTCCGGCGGCAGGTCGGGCAGGGCGCGCAGCGCTGCTTCATACCATTGAGTGTCGAACGGACGGTCCTGCTCCAGCAAGGCATCGATCTCGATAGCCAGCACGTGGGCCATCATCTCCAGAATATCCTCACGCTCATAGTTCACCAGGGTCAGCATGTTGAAGACCGCTCTGGCTGCAGGCGGATTACCGGCTTCGATCTGGTTTTCGATGGCTTCGATCAGGGTCGAGGCAGCAAAGTCTTCTTCGTCATTATCGATGTCGTCGGTCATGGTCAATCCTCAGGTAAGGCAGGCAGTCTAACCGGCGACCTGAAAACAACAAACCCCGGAGGTCCGGGGTTTGTCAGTACATTGGCGAAGATCAGTCCGCTGTCGGCTGGCCCATCGGTACAGGCTCTTTGCTGCGCCAGTGCGGCAGGGATTCCCAGTAGCGTTCGCCCTTGGCATCGTCGTACATGCCTTCCCAGCGCGAAATGACCAGCACTGCCAGCGCATTGCCGATCACGTTCAAGGCGGTACGCGCCATGTCCATGATGCGGTCGACACCGGCGATGAATGCCAGGCCTTCCAGTGGAATACCGGCACTGCCCAGGGTCGCCAGCAGCACGACGAAGGAAACGCCCGGTACACCCGCGATGCCTTTGGAGGTGACCATCAGGGTCAGTACCAGCATCAACTGCGCGCCAATTGACAGGTCGATGCCGTACAACTGAGCGATGAAGATCGCTGCGATGCTCTGATAGAGCGTCGAGCCGTCGAGGTTGAACGAGTAGCCCGTAGGCACCACGAAGCTGCAGATCGCCTTCGGCGCGCCATACGCTTCCATCTTCTGGATCACGCGTGGCAGCACGGTTTCGGAGCTGGCGGTGGAGTAGGACAGAATCAGCTCGTCCTTGAAGATGCGCATCAGCTTGACGACCGAAAAACCGAATGCACGAGCGATCAACCCCAGCACCACAAAGGCGAAGAAGGCGATGGCCACATAAACCAGAATCACCAGCTTGGCGAGCGGCAACAGGGAGGCGAAGCCGAAGTTGGCGACAGTCACCGCAATCAGGGCAAACACGCCGATCGGCGCGTAGTTCATGATCATGTGAGTGACCTTGAACATGGTTTCCGAGACACCCTGAAATAGTTTCACCAGCGGCTCACGGACCTCGGCCTGCAGGCTGGAAAGCCCCAAACCGAACAGCACTGAGAAGAAGATGATCGGCAGCATCTCGCCACGCGCCATGGCGGCGAAGATGTTGGACGGGATCAGGTTGAGAATGGTCGCGATAAATGCGTGATCGTGCTGAACCTCGGCCGTAGTCTGCTGATACTTGGAGATATCGACGGTGCCCAGGGTACTCATGTCGATGCCGGTGCCCGGATGGAACACGTTAGCCAGCACCAGGCCCACCAGAATCGCGATAGTGGTGACGACTTCGAAATAGAGGATGGTCTTGAGACCGATACGCCCCAACTTCTTGGCATCGCCCACACCCGCGATGCCGACGATCAGCGAGGCAACAACGATAGGGATAACGATCATCTTGATCAGACGAATGAAGATATCGCCTGCGGGCTGCAGGATGTTGGTGATCCACCAGGCCTTTTCTGCGCTGAAATGATTGAGTAACGCCCCCACAGCGATACCCAGTACCAGTCCGATCAGAATCTGCCAGGCCAGACTCAGCTTTGCCTTCTTCATATTATTACCCTTGTTCAAAGTGGCTTGGGCACGTCCAAAACCAATGCGCCGAGCTGCTTTTTCACAGCAGTTTCGGGGCAGAAGCTCCCTTTGGAAATGTCCCGAGAAGGTCACCGCAGACGAGCATCCCAGCTCTGTAGCAGGCGAAAAAAGTCGCAACTATTCCCATGGCGCGCGTATACGTCTAATGCCGTAAACGACTACCTCATGCATGATCGGCATACAAATACGGGAGAAATGTGTTGATTTATGTCAAGCGGGAGGATGGCTATTCGGCGCGAAGCTGGCTATTACGTCGCCTTAAGCTGAACAGGGGGATACGGATACAAAGACGCGATACAAAGACCCGGACTCGACTACCAGGCCTATTTACCTGATGTACGGTAGCTGAGAGCCCAGGCCAGTCTGTCCGCAGACAGAACGCCGGCCCGAGCAATCTGAACGGGTGCGGGACCCGTCAGCCCTTACCTTTGGTACGGGTCATGTGCGGGCCGCTGTTTTTCTCGAGGTACTCGATGATCATCCCGGCCACGTCCTTGCTGGTGGTCACTTCAATGCCTTCCAGGCCAGGCGAGGAGTTGACCTCCATCACCAGAGGGCCGTGATTGGAACGCAGGATATCCACACCCGCCACGCTCAGTCCCATGACCTTGGCTGCACGCAACGCGGTCATGCGCTCTTCAGGCGTGATCTTGATCAGGCTGGCGCTGCCACCGCGGTGCAGGTTGGAGCGAAACTCGCCCGGTTTGGCCTGACGCTTCATCGAGGCAATGACCTTGTCACCGACCACGAAGCAGCGAATGTCGGCGCCGCCCGCTTCCTTGATGTACTCCTGAACCATGATGTCCTGCTTGAGGCCCATGAAGGCTTCGATCACCGATTCGGCCGCCGTGGCCGTTTCGCACAGCACCACGCCGATCCCCTGAGTGCCTTCAAGCACCTTGATGACCAGCGGCGCGCCATTGACCATCTGGATCAGGTCGGGAATGTCGTCGGGCGAGTGAGCGAAACCGGTGACCGGCAAGCCGATCCCCCGGCGTGACAGGAGTTGCAACGAGCGCAGCTTGTCCCGCGAACGGGCAATGGCGACCGATTCATTGAGCGGAAACACGCCCATCATTTCAAACTGACGCAACACCGCACAGCCATAGAAAGTCACCGAAGCACCGATGCGCGGGATCACCGCATCGAAGCCCTCCAGAGGTTTGCCGCGGTAGTGGATCTGCGGCTTGTGGCTGGCGATGTTCATATAGGCGCGCAGGGTGTCGATCACCACCATCTCATGGCCACGCTCGATGCCAGCTTCGACCAGACGACGGGTGGAATACAGACGCGGATTACGCGAAAGCACAGCGATCTTCATGCAACACCTGAGGAAGTAGAGGCCGGGAACACCGGCTTGTCTTGTACGTAAGTTATGCCCGGATTGACCACCAGCTGGCCGTCGATCAGAGCCTTGGAACCCAGCAGCAGTCGATAACGCATCGACTTGCGGCAGGCCAGTGTGAATTCCACCGGCCAGATACGATCACCCAGGGCCAGCGTGGTGCGAATGACATAACGCACCTGCGCCTGACCGTTGGAGCTTTTAATGGTTTTCATGGCAACCAGTTGCGCCTCGCAGCGACGATGGCGCAACTGCACCACCGTGCCAAGATGCGCGTTGAAGCGCACCCATTTCTGGCCATCGCGTTCAAAAGGTTCGATTTCCGTGGCATGCAGACTCGACGTGCTCGCACCGGTATCGATTTTTGCCCGCAGGCCTGCCACCCCCAGATCGGGGAGCGCCACCCACTCGCGCAGGCCGATGACTGTCAGATGATCGAATGTCTTCAATGTGATTCCGTACTTCTCAAGACTTCTGCCAGGCCTCGGGACTTATCCGGGCCAGGGCTTTGAATGCAGGTTTTGCGAACAGATAACCCTGCATCAGGGAAATGCCGCAGTCGGCGAGAAAGTCCCGCTCCTCCACCTGCTCTATACCTTCGGCAATCAGCTTAATCCCCAAGTCCGAACACATTGTGACAACCCCACGAACAATGGACTGACGCGCGCGATTGCGGTGAATGTCGCGGATCAGGTTCATGTCGAGCTTTATCAGGTCGGGTTGGAAATCTGCGAGCAGCGTCAGCCCGGAATACCCGGCCCCGAAATCATCGATGGCGGTCATGAAGCCGAACTCGCGATACTCGCGCAGAATGTTGCTCAAATGACCGTTGTTGTTCACATGCTCGCTTTCGATGGTTTCGAAAATCAAACGCTCGATAGGGAAGTTGTGTTGCCTGGCGGCCTCCAGCGTACTGCGGATGCACAGCTCGGGACGATACACGGCGTTGGGCAAGAAGTTGATCGAGAGACGCTCGGTCATGCCCAGTTTCGCCGCACCAGCAATGGCGGTGGTGCGACAGCTTTGATCGAATCGATAGCGGTTCTGGTCGGTGACCTGACTCAGGACTGACATTGCGCCCTCGCCATTAGGCCCGCGAACCAGCGCCTCATGGGCGAAAATCGACTGGTCGTGAAGGTTCACGATCGGCTGATAGGCGTAGTCAAACGAGAAATCCAGCTCTGGACTGCCAGTGCATCCAGCACACCCTTTTCTAGGGGCGGTCAACGAAGTTGGAAAATCTGTCACGTCGCGCTCCATTTAGGTGTGGGGCAATAAAAAGATGAATAGCTGTTTTTGACAAGCACATATCGGTTACTTCATGTTCATGGCGGCGCAGAAAAAGGGGGCGAGCGTGTGCCGTCGCTTTGTTTATCTGGCCTGGTAAAGTTCAGACTGTCACATTGATGAGGAATTCAAATGGCGCAAAAGCCAGAAGAAGACGATAAGGTCCGCCTGGATAAATGGCTCTGGGCCGCGCGCTTTTTCAAAACACGTGCGCTGGCCAAAGCGGCTATCGAAAGCGGCAAGGTGCACTGTCGCGGCGAACGTTGCAAGCCCGGCAAGGAGCCGCGTATCGGTGACGAGTTTCAGATTCGCATGGGCTTCGACGACCGCACGGTGGTGGTCGAGGCATTATCCATCGTTCGGCGTGGCGCGCCGGAGGCTCAAACGCTGTATCACGAGACGCCCGAGAGCATCGCCAGACGCGAGAACGCGGCGGCTCAGCGCAAGGCCGGCAACCTGGGTGTAACCACCGACGGAAAGCCGACCAAGAAGCAACGCCGGGAGCTTTTCGGTTTCCGCGCCAGCCAGAGCAACGACTGAAACACTGCACCGGGCAGCTCCGGCTATCAGTCCGAAGTGCCATCCAGCTTGGAAGCGCACCGGATAGCTCCTAAAATGCCGGTCAATCCGCATGGCCCACGGCGCTTTCGAGTGCCGGACGGCGTTTGCTCAGCCGCGTGCCATCCATTGTCATTACTTCAGATACCTTTCCTACCTATGCATGATTTCCCGGACATCGATTTCACCCAGCGCTTCATCTTCGACGAAAGCGACGTTCGCGGAGAACTGGTCGCTCTGGAGCGCAGTTACGCCGAAGTGCTCGCCAAGCATCCCTATCCGGAGCCGGTCGCGCAGTTGCTAGGCGAACTGATGGCGGCGGCTGCGCTGCTCGTCGGCACCCTCAAATTCGACGGCCTGTTGATCCTGCAGGCTCGCTCCAGCGGCGCAGTGCCATTGCTGATGGTCGAGTGCTCCAGCGAGCGTGAGTTGCGTGGCATCGCTCGCTACGACGAATCGCTGATCAACCCCGGCGCGGGCCTTCAGGACATGATGCCTGACGGATCGCTTGCGCTGACCGTAGACCCGCGCCAGGGCCAGCGTTATCAGGGCATCGTGGCGCTGGACGGGGTCGACTTGTCGGAAAGCCTCTCCAACTATTTCGTGATGTCCGAGCAGTTGGGTTCGCGTTTCTGGCTCAAGGCTGACAGTCACCGTGCGCGTGGCTTGCTGCTGCAACAATTGCCCGCCGCGCAGATCACCGACGCTGAAGAGCGTGATGCCAACTGGGAGCATGTCATCACCCTGGCCAACACCCTCACGGCCGAAGAAATGCTGAGTCTGGATAACCAGACCATCCTGCATCGCCTGTTTCACGAAGACCCGGTTCGCCTGTTCGATATTCAACCGATCTGCTTCCGTTGCAGTTGCTCTCGCGAACGATCTGCCAATGCGCTGGTCAGTCTCGGGCTGGAGGACGCGCAGCAATTGGTTATCGAGCACAACGGCACGATCGAGATCGACTGCCAGTTCTGCAACGAACGCTATCTGTTCGATGCCACTGACGTCGCGCAGCTGTTTGCTGGCGGCGGTGTCGATTCGCCATCTGACACGCGCCATTAATCATCGCGTAAAGGGCCTCAGAATACGGTGTGGGCCCCTGTAATGCTGTTCTGACAGGAGGGTCCTACCATTTCCGGGCATTTCTGGCATAATCCGGCCCACTTTTACGCTGTAGTAGTGGTTGTTTTTTTACTACAAAACCGTTTGGAGCACTCGGCCACAGGCCGACGGGGAACCTCATGACGCAAACCAACAACGCTGTGTACACCGATCTGAGCACCGACGAACTGGTCAAGGAAGCCCTTGCCCGCAAAGAAGGCGTACTTTCCGATACTGGCGCACTGGTTGTGGAGACAGGCCATCGTACTGGCCGTTCGCCGGTCGATCGTTTCATCGTTGAAGAGCCGAGCACTCAGGACGCCATCGCCTGGGGCCCGATCAACCGCAAGTTCCCGGCCGAGAAATTCGACGCCCTGTGGAACCGTGTCGGTGCGTACCTCGCCGAGCGCGAGCGCTTCGTTTCCCATGTTCATGTAGGCTCCGATCCTGCGCACTACCTGCCCGTCAAGATGACCACCGAGACTGCGTGGCACAATCTGTTCGGCCGTTGCCTGTTCATCAACCCTGAACAGTACAACCCGGCTGGCAAGGACGAGTGGGAAATCCAGAACGCGCCATGGTTCGTTTGCGACCCTGAGCGTGACGGCACCAACTCCGACGGCACCGTGATCATCAACTTCGCAGCCCGCAAGGTGCTGATCGCAGGCATGCGTTATGCCGGCGAAATGAAGAAAGCCATGTTCTCGGTGCAGAACTTCCTGCTCCCGGCTTCCGACGTTCTGCCGATGCACTGCGCAGCCAACATGGGCGAAGAGGGCGATGTAACCCTGTTCTTCGGCCTGTCCGGCACCGGCAAAACCACCCTGTCCGCCGACGAAAGCCGTTACCTGATCGGTGACGACGAACACGGCTGGGGCGAAGGCGTGGTGTTCAACATCGAAGGCGGTTGCTATGCCAAGTGCATCGACCTGTCCGAGAAGAACGAGCCGGTCATCTGGAAAGCCATCCAGCACGGCGCGGTACTGGAAAACGTCGTACTCGACCCGGTTACCAAAAAAGCCGATTACGCCGACAGCAGCCTGACCCAGAACAGCCGTGCGGCCTACCCGCGCGAACTGATCGAAAAACGCGCACCGAAAAACCTCGGTGGCGAGCCGAACGCCGTTATCTTCCTGACCTGCGACCTGACCGGCGTACTGCCGCCTGTGTCGATCCTCAGCGAAGAACAGGCCGCCTACCACTTCCTGTCGGGTTACACCGCACTGGTCGGCTCGACTGAAATGGGTTCGGGTTCGGGCATCAAGTCCACCTTCTCCACCTGCTTCGGCGCACCGTTCTTCCCGCGTCCGGCTGGCGAATACGCAGAACTGCTGATCAAACGCATCCGTGGCTTCAAATCCAAGGTCTACCTGGTCAACACCGGCTGGACCGGCGGCAGCTACGGCGTCGGCAAGCGCTTCAACATCCCGACCACCCGTGGCGTGATCGCAGCGATCCAGAGCGGCGCACTGATCGGTGCCGAAACCGAGCACCTCGACACCATCAACCTCGACGTACCGAAGTCGGTACCCGGCGTCGATACCGGCCTGCTCAACCCACGTAACACCTGGGCTGACAAAGCTGCCTACGACGAAGCGGCAAAAGCACTGGCTGGCCTGTTCGTGGAGAACTTCAAGAAGTTCGACGTGAGCGACGCCATCAAGGCTGCGGGTCCGAAGTTGTAATTAAACATCTTCAGGGTCACACGCCCGTGTGACCCTCGAAAATGCTCAAGCAAACGCCTCGACTTGTCGGGGCGTTTGCTTGTCTGGAATACTGATTTCCACTGAGAACGATGGCCAGGAGGTGTGTTGTGGGGGTAACCGGGATTCAGATACGGCGTTTCGTGCCGAGCGACGAGCAAGGTGTATCGGCGATGATTCTGCCCATCCAACGCGAAGAGTTCGGTATTCCCATCACCGCCGAAGACCAGCCTGACCTGAAAGCGATTCCGGACTTTTACCAGACCGGCACGGGGGATTTCTGGGTCGCGGTACAAGACGATCAGGTCATCGGCAGCATCGGCCTCAGGGACATCGGCGCAGGCCAGGCAGCACTGCGCAAGATGTTTGTCGCCGCGCCGTTTCGCGGCCGGGAATTCTCCGTTGCAGCCAGACTGCTCGAGCGCCTGATCGAGGAATCAACTCGCAAGGGCGTCACCGAAGTATTCCTGGGCACGACCGACAAGTTTCACGCTGCGCATCGCTTCTATGAAAAGCACGGCTTTAGAGAGATCACGAAGGAGGACCTGCCTGCGAGCTTTCCGTTGATCGCGGTGGACAGCAAGTTCTATGTGCTGGGCCTGAAAGAACAATGACGTGGCTACACCGCAGCGGTGTCGGCGAACCGCAATGCAGCAGAACGCGGACAGCCATAGAGGGCACGCGAACCCGCGTGCTCCGTCACAGGCGCTCAAGTCCCCTGAGTGCCTGACTGGCTTTTCAGCGTGTTAAAAATGTCCATCGCCGAGCTGTCCCCCGATGTAATGTTGGCGGCGTAATGGGCGGGGTATTGGGCTTTTTCTATGGGTGGCAGCTGGTCATAATGGGCGAGAAGCATGACCAGCGTTTGAGTACTTTTGCCGGTTTCGTTGTATTCGTCGGTATACCTTTGGCATATGGCCCTTTTCCATACTTGCTCTTGAGAGTAGTTTTCGGAGTAAGCAGCATTTCTTTCGTTTATTGTGAAGTCGCCACCCTCGTCATAAATAATCAACCTCAGTTGATCCTGAGATAAACCCGCGAATGGGTTTTTTCCTGCCCCGTTTTTGAACGAAGTCGCTTGCACGGCTCTTTCGAGCAATGCAGGGTCGTCCGTATCCGGAATCTCTGCGTCGTGCAGTTTTCTATTGGCGTAATAGCTGTTGCCTGCAACTTTATCACTAATACTGTTTGCCAGAGACCTCAGGCTTTTGAAGTCAAGACTGCTGTCGCGAGCCTGAGCTCGTGCGGCACTACTACTTAATTGACGGGACAATGTCGAGAAGGTGGCACCGTCAATAGCAGATGCAGAATCAAGTTCTTTCAGGCTGGAGTTTAAAGGCGTGGCGGAGGTGCTTTTCTCGACAGTCGTTAGTGCAGTTTATGGGTGAGGTGTGTGAGGGATGTTGTATCAATCATGCTGCGTCCTCGCGGCAGGGTCCAATCCATGGCTTTATATTCACTCTTTGTATCGGCCCAGCCAGACACCGCTTTAGTTTTCCGCTGAAAAGCGTGCGTATCAAAATGCGACACGCCCGCTCCGGGGGCTTATTTCATGGTGAATTCAGCAGCCCACGCGTAGGTGGACAGATTGGTGGCGCGAGACGTCGCCGCGCAGACAGCGCCGCCTTCAGAGTTTGAAGGCGTGCGCACAGTGAATGCGTCGGTCAGATAAAATGCCTCCAGTTAATTTAATAGATAAACGTTAAAGCGACGCATGAGGCGTATCGCTATCTTACTGTGCCCGTCAGGAGCAAATTTTTACTTGCTGAAATTAGTTATTGTTTTTTAACACAAGCGACACGGAAGGCAAGTAGGAAACTTCTGATTCTTCGTGCGTTGGCGAAAGAAATTTTTAATTCTTGTCTTTTAGCGCTGCATTGGATTAACTGCGCTGGCGAGAGCTAAACATGTAAGTATATTGCGCCCTACAAGGCTGAAGGGCGCAATAACTTTCTTCACGTCACCGCATAAAACTTGCGCACATACCCCGTGCTGGTCCATTTGCAGGGCGCGCCCTGGGCGACGAATACGGTATCGCCGGTATTCACACTCAGGCTCGAGCCGTTTTCCAGGCTCAACACTACGCTGCCTTCGATCAGGTTCATCAGTTCATGGATCTTGTGCGGCCGCGAGATGCGCTCGTAGGGTGTGGAGTCCCAGACGCCGATGCGCAAAGTGCTTGCGGTGTCTTCAAACAGGTTGTTGCTGCGGCACTGCGGCAGCGCGCTGATCATGATCGCCGGGTCTGGCGGTGAGGACGGTGTGAGCATGGCGAGGCGGTCCAGGGCGGTGACACCGGGTTTGTCGGGGCCGCTGGCCTGAGTGGATGCGCAGAACGCCCAGAGGCTGTCCGGTTGCGCTTCGATACGTACTTGCGTGCCGCGCCCGATCACGGCACTTTCGCCGGTGCTGATGGTGATGCTGCCGGTGCCAGAGGTCAGCGTGACGCTGCCGCGATGCATCACCAGCATTTCGGTGTAGGGGTAGGCCTCTACCGAGAGCGCCGTACCCAATTCAACGATGCCAGCCGCAATACCCTGTTCATCGACAAATGCCGTGCGGCGGCCACTGTCGAACGGGTCATGCGCATCAATGGGGCCGGTGGTGAATTCGGTATCTACCGGGCTGAGGTCAGCGCGGGCCAATAGCAGGACTGTGGGGTGGGGCATTGAGTCGGGCTCCTGAAGTTGAAGAGTGGCTGATCGTTCCCACGCTCTGCGTGGTAATGCCTTTCGTGACGCTTTGCGTCACATGCTCAAGACCGGACGCAGAGCGTCCAGAACTGCATGCCAACGCAGAGCATTGGCACGATGATGTTCTTCCGGGCGATCAGCCGATCGCCTGGGTAATCAGCGCAAACTGGCGCACACCCTGACTGGCTTGCGGGACTGCGCCCATGCTCATGCAGGTCACGCTATCGACGCGCTTGAGGCCGGCGTCCTCCAGCCAGTCGGCCATGCCGCTGTCGGTCGGGATGTCGATACGTACGAAGGCATAAGGCACGCGGGCCAGCAGTTCTCCGATCATGTGTTTGGCCTGGTCGACGCTCTGGGCGACGACAGGGCCGAGGCACAGACCGCGGCCGAACGGGCGCAGCAGAGCAAAGGCCTGTAACTGGCCGTCGTGCTCGATGCCGACGGCGTGCTCAAGGTTGTTCAGCACATCGCCCAGCGTCACCGAGCGGTCCATGCCCGAACCGGCGTTGGCCAGTTCCAGCACGCGAGGGTGGTCAGCCTCGCTCAGCCCCCGGCAACGTTCCTGTGCCTTCAATTCGGTGGTGCCGGTCGGTTGTGCCTGCCCCTGACGCTGCTGGATCTCGCCAAAACTGACAAACCCCATCTTCGCGTAGAGCGGCGCACCCGCCAGTGTGGCGTTGAGGACCGCCGTGCGGGGCGCGACGCAGCCTACGGCCAGCTCCATCAACTTGCGACCAATGCCCTTGCCCTGATAGTCGTCGCTGACGATCACCAGACCAATGGTAGAAAACTCGCCCTGATGGCAGGCAAAGGCACTGCCGATCAACCGCCCGTTGTGTACCGCGACAAAGCCTTGGGCGACACGTTGCAGCATGGCCCAGTCCTCAAGCCGATGCGGCCACTTCAAGGCGATGGATAACTCGTGCGCGTTGCCGACGTCGGCTGCGGTCATGGGGCGAAATTCAAAATCGAGGCGTTGCTGAGCGAGCATGACGTGTCTCCGTCCAGAAGGATGCACAGGCAATAAAAGGATGCGTCAGGCATGTTGTATCCCACCTGCTGCGGACGGTGACAAGAGGGCTGCGCGCATTCGGCAGATTCCACGAAGTGCCGTTCGCCAGACCACAGTTACTGCTTAAATCGGCGCGGCCTCCGGCAGCAAATGCTTAGGGTTTTCACCCCGTGTTCAAGCCTTTTATATAGGGCCCGGAGTTTGTCGCCCGCCAAGCGCTGTCGCGGCGCAGTTTCTGCGGCGCAAACCCGCGGGTTTGAGCCCGAGCGCCCTGAAAAGGGTCATAAAAGCGCCGAAAACCGGGCTCTGCCCAAGGCTGGAGCGCCCCGCAAAGTCTGCTGAGCGCGCACCTCAAAACGGTGGTTTCTATCAAGCAGCCATCACTTTTAACGCCATCTGCTGATTTCACGGTGTTGTAATGAGGTTGTGCTGCAGCGTGCATCACCGCCCCTGGACATCAGGCCGGATTGCTCGTCATGCCATGACCTCAACGAACTTTCAGGACCGCACACAATGAGCTTTCTTCGACCAAAATTCATTACGTTCGACTGCTACGGCACCTTGACCAATTTCCACATGGGCACCATGACGCGCGAGCTGTTTGCCGACCGCGTTGCGGCTGAACAGATGGATCAGTTCGTCAAGGATTTTTCGGCGTATCGTCTGGATCAGGTCATGGGTGACTGGATGCCGTACGACGAAATCCTCAAGGTCGCACTGGCTCGCACCTGCAAGCGCTGGAACGTTGAATACCGCGAAGAAGGCCAACTGTATTACGACGCCGTGCCGACCTGGGGCCCGCACGCCGATGTGCCCGCCGGCCTGTCGAAAATCGCCGACAAGATCCCGCTGGTGATTTTCTCCAACGCCAGCGACAGCCAGATCATGTCCAACGTCGAAAAGCTCGGCGCGCCGTTCCACAAGGTGTTCACCGCTGAACAGGCCAAGGCCTACAAACCGCGTCTGGCTGCTTTCGAGTTCATGCTCGACAACCTGGGTTGCGGCCCGGAAGACATCTTGCATGTGTCCTCGAGCTTCCGTTACGACCTGTTCTCGGCGCATGACATGAAGATCAGGAACAAGGCATTCGTGGCGCGTGGTCATGAGCAGCCAGCCAACAGCAGCTTCGAATACCACCAGATTCCCGATATCGGCGGACTGGCCGGGCTGGTCGGCCTGTAAGCCAGGCCCGACGCCTGACACCGGCATTTTTCAAGGTGCTCTTCGATGAGTGACAAGGGGAACGAGATGCGCAGTGAGTCTTACTGGCTCGATACGGCTCCAGGCTTTACCGGCGCGCAGGACGGCGCAGTGGAGGGGCAGGCTGACGTGGTAGTGGTCGGTGGCGGTTTCACCGGCCTTGCGGCGGCGCGTGCATTGGCCTTGAAAGGTGCCAGCGT
This sequence comes from Pseudomonas sp. BS3767, assembly GCF_900099665.1. Lineage (NCBI taxonomy): Bacteria > Pseudomonadati > Pseudomonadota > Gammaproteobacteria > Pseudomonadales > Pseudomonadaceae > Pseudomonas > Pseudomonas sp. BS3767. The sequence goes on from NZ_FNCX01000013.1 coordinate 40,465, forward strand.
GGTGGTTCTGGAAGCAGGCCGGGTGATCGGCGAAGCGTCGGGCCGCAATGGCGGACAGTGCAATACCGGCGTGGCCCAGGACTATGCGTCGCTGAGCGCAACCCTGGGTGCCGATCAGGCACGCGAGTATTACAAGGCTTACGAAAGTGCGGTGCAGAGCGTCGTGACCGTGATTGAGCAGGAAAACATCACCTGCGACATCAAGCGTAACGGCAAGCTCAAGCTGGCGGCCAAGCCAGGGCATTACGAGGGACTGGCGCGCACCTGCGAGCTGATCCGCCGTGAAGTCGATGCTGACGTCGAGCTGCTGTCCGCCCAGGACGTGCGCGCCGAAATCGATTCGAACGAGTTTCACGGCGGCCTGCTGCAGCGCAACGGCATACAGATGCATGTCGGACGTTTCGGTCTGGGTCTCGCCGACGCGGCGGTGCGTCATGGCGCAAGGGTCTATCAGAACGCAACGGTAAAGGACTGGAAGACCAACCGTGGCGGCTTTGTGGTCAACACCTCGAAGGGCTCGATCCAGGCCGGCCAGCTGCTGCTGGCGACCGGTGCCTGCCAGCATGGCGGACTGGGCTGGTATCGCCGGCGCATCGTGCCGGTCGGCAGTTTCGTCATCGTCACTGAAGTGTTGCCGCAAGCGCTGATCGACCAACTGTTCCCCCACCAGCGCGCTTACGTGACCAGCCGTTTGATCGGCAACTATTTCCGCCTCACGCCGGACAACCGCCTGCTGTTCGGCGGGCGGGCGCGCTTCGCCATGTCCAACAGCAGCTCCGACGCCAAGAGCGGCAAGGTGCTGCAGGCGGCCATGGTGCAGATGTTTCCGCAACTGGCACACGTCAAGGTCGACTACTGCTGGGGCGGGCTGGTGGACATGACCTCGGACCGTCTGCCGCGTGCAGGCGAACACAACGGGGTCTTCTACTCGATGGGTTACAGCGGCCACGGTGTACAGATGTCAGTGCACATGGGGCGGATGATGGCCGAAGTCATGGAAGGCAAGGCACAGGCCAATCCGTGGAAGGACCTGAGCTGGCCAGCCATTCCCGGTCACTTCGGCAAGCCATGGTTTCTGCCGCTGGTAGGCGCGTATTACCGCTACCAGGACAGCCGCCACTGAGTGTTTGTTTGACCGTCGTCGTGTGTGTTTGAAGGACGCTCCGGCCAACCGTGAGCAATTCGGAATTTCCCCTTTTCGACAGGTAGAACTGATATGGCTGATAACAAAACCGACTCCGCGTTGATCACAGGCCAAGACAGCCTGCGGGTTTTCGAAGGTCTCAATCGTGGCCTGTCGCGGCGCGATGCGTTGCGCATGCTGGGTGTTGCAGGTGTGGTTGCGGCGGGCTCCACCAGCCTGTTCGGCGCGGCCGGCAAGGTCTTTGCCGATGACGCGGATGCCCCTGTCAAAGGCAAGCCGGGCGGCCGCATTCGCGTTGCCGGCATGTCCAGTTCTACCGCCGACACGCTGGATCCGGCCAAAGGCGCGCTGTCTACCGACTACGTGCGTCATTTCATGTTCTACAACGGCCTGACCCGTTTCGACAGCCATCTGGTCCCGCACATGGAGCTGGCCGAGAAGATCGAAAGCGACAACGCGACCGTCTGGACCGTGACCCTGCGCCAGGGCGTGACCTTCCACAACGGCAAGGCGCTGACCGCTGGCGACGTGGTGTTCTCCCTGTCGCGCCACAAGGACCCGGCCACTGGCTCGAAAGTCCTGCCACTGATGGCACAGTTTTCCGAAATCAAGGCCACCGGCCCGCTGGAAGTGCAGATCACCCTCAGTTCGCCCAACGCCGAGCTGCCGTCGATCCTCGCCGTTTCACACCTGCTGATCGTGCCCGAAGGCACCACCGACTTCAGCAAAGGCATCGGCACCGGGCCGTTCACCGTCAAGGAATTCAACCCTGGCGTGCGCTCGGTCAGTGCACGCAACCCCAACTACTGGAAGCCGGGCCTGCCGTACCTGGACGAGATCGAATTCATCGCCATCAGCGACGAGCCATCGCGGGTCAACGCGCTGCTTTCCGGCGACGTACACATGATCAACGAGGTCAATCCGCGCTCCACCACACGCATTGCCGCCAGCGCCAAACACCGCGTGGTCGATGCACCGTCCGGCAACTACACCAACCTGATCATTCGTCAGGACCAGATGCCCGGCAAGAGCCCGGAATTCACCGAGGCCATGAAGTACCTGCTGGACCGTGAACAGGTCAAATCGGCGGTGTTCCGTGGCTACGCGCGCGTGGGTAATGACCATCCGATCTCGCCAGGCTCGCGTTACTTCAACGCCGACCTGCCACAGCGCGCCTACGACCCGGAAAAAGCCAAATTCCTGCTCAAGAAAGCCGGCATGGAAAAGATCACCATGGCCGTCGCGGCATCGCCTGCCGCCACGGGTTCGGTGGACATCGCCGTGCTGCTGCAACAGTCCGCCAAACAGGCCGGGCTGACCCTCAACGTCAACCGTTTGCCAAGCGACGGCTACTGGTCCAACCACTGGATGAAACACCCGCTGAGCTTCGGCAACATCAACCCGCGCCCCAACGCAGACGTGATTTTCTCGCAGTTCTTCCAGTCCACCGCGCCGTGGAATGAATCCGGCTGGAAAAACGACCAGTTCGACCAGTTGCTGTTGCTGGCCCGTGGCGAAACCGACGACGCCAAGCGCGCCAAAATGTATGGCGACATGCAGGCTCTGGTGAGCCAGAACTGCGGCATCGGCATCCCCGTGTTCATCAGCAACATCGACGGTGTGGACAAGCGTATCCAGGGCTACTCCAGCAACCCGCTGGGCGGCTTCATGGGCTACATGTTCAGCGAGCAGGTGTGGCTGGACGCGTGATTGCAACGCTGAACCGAGCAGGAGGATGCAGATGAATAGCAACACACTCTGGTTGATCGTGCAGCGCTTCGGCGCAGCGATCGTGACGTTGTTGATCGTTTCCATCGTGGTCTTCGCCATCACGGCGGTGTTGCCCGGAGACGCAGCGCAACAGGCCCTTGGGCAATTCGCGACGCCTGAACAGGTCGCGGCATTGCGTACCCAACTGGGCCTCGATCAGCCAGGTGTGGTGCGTTATCTGCATTGGTTGACCAACCTGCTCGGCGGCAACCTCGGCGAATCGGTCTCCAACGCGATGCCGGTTTCCGAGCTGATTGCCGGACGCTTCCCGAAAACCCTGATGCTGTCGGCCACCACCGCGCTGGTATCGGTGCCGGTCGCGCTGGCACTGGGCATCGGCGCCGCAATGGGCCGTGGCGGTCGCCTCGATGGCGCGCTGAATTTCATCACCCTGTCACTGGTCGCGGTGCCCGAGTTTCTGGTGGCGACGCTGGCGGTGCTGATTTTCGCTGTCAACCTGGGCTGGCTGTCCGCGCTGTCCTACGGCGCCGATGTCAGCTCGCCGTGGCAGTTCATGCGCACGTATGCATTGCCGGTGATGACCCTGTGCTGCGTGATCGTGGCGCAGATGGCGCGCATGACCCGCGCTGCGGTCATCGATCAGCTGGACAGCCCGTATGTGGAAATGGCGCGCCTCAAGGGCGTCAGCCCGGTGCGCATCGTCTTGCGCCATGCCTTGCCGAACGCCATCGGGCCGATCGTCAACGCCGTGGCACTGAGCCTGTCGTACCTGCTCGGCGGGGTGGTTATCGTCGAGACCATCTTCAACTATCCCGGCATCGCCAGCCTGATGGTTGATGCCGTGACCAACCGTGACATGGCCCTGGTGCAGGGCTGCACGATGCTGTTCTGCTCCGCTTACCTTGGGTTGGTGCTGATGGCCGATCTGTGTGCAATTCTTTCCAATCCGAGGCTGAGAACCCAATGACTCAATTCATTGCGAAATCGACGCCCGCGGCGCCGCAACCGGTGCTTCGCAAAAAGGTGTCCCGTCCGACCTCATGGCTCGGCCTGCTGGGCGCTACGGTGTGCTTCATCTGGTTGATGGTCGCCCTGTTCGGCCCCTGGCTCGCGCCGCATCCGGTGGGCGAAGTGGTCTCCGACAACATGTTCGAAAACATGAGCGCAGCCTACCCGTTCGGCACTGATTACCTGGGCCGCGACATGCTCAGCCGCGTGCTGGTCGGTGCGCGCTTCACCGTCGGTCTGGCATTGATTTCTGCCGTGCTGGCCAGCGGCATCGGCACCCTGTGTGCGCTGCTGTCGGTGGTCGCGCCAAAATGGCTGGACGAAATCATCAGCCGCCTGATGGACGCGTTCATCTCGATCCCCAGCAAAATGCTGGCACTGATCATGGTCTCGGCGTTCGGCTCGTCCGAAGTGTTGCTCATCTGCACGGCGGTACTGAGCTACACGCCAGGCGCGTTTCGGATCGCCCGCAGCCTGGCGGTGAACATCGAGGCGCTGGAGTACGTGCAAGTGGCGCGCACACGCGGCGAGGGCCGTATCTACATTGCCTGCCGGGAAATCCTGCCGAACATGCTCAACCCGGTCATGACCGACCTGGGCCTGCGCTTCGGCTTCATCGTCTTGCTGCTCAGCGGCATGAGCTTTCTGGGGCTGGGTGTACAACCACCTGACGCCGATCTTGGCTCGCTGGTACGCGAGAACATCGGCGGCCTCAGCCAGGGCGCTCCGGCCATTGTGATCCCGGCACTGGCCATCGGCACCCTGACCATCGGCGTCAACCTGTTCATCGACCGGCTGGCCTCGCGGCGCGGCCGTCGTTCGGGAGGGCATTGAGATGAGCCAGTTGATTCGTGTGCAAGACCTGCGTGTGGTTGCCGAGGGCGACCATGGCGAGCTGGAGATCGTCAAAGGCGTCAGCTTCTCGCTGGAAAAAGGTGAAGTGCTGGCACTGATCGGCGAGTCGGGCTCCGGCAAGACCACCATCGCGCTGGCCCTGCTCGGTTACGCCCGACGCGGTTGCAAGCTGGCTGGCGGGGTGGTTCAAGTGGGCGAGCACGACATGCTCAGCCTGCCCGAAAGCCAATTGCAGGGCCTGCGTGGCAACCGCGTTTCCTACATTGCACAAAGCGCCGCAGCCGCCTTCAACCCGGCGAAAAAGCTGATCGATCAGGTGATCGAAGGTGCGCTGATTCATGGTCTGGGCAGCCGCGCGGAACTGGAAGCCAAGGCTGTCGAGCTATTCCGCGACCTGGCCCTGCCCAATCCGGAAAGCATCGGCCGGCGTTACCCGCATCAGGTCTCGGGTGGCCAGTTGCAGCGCGTCATGGCGGCCATGGCGCTGATCAGTGATCCGTTGCTGGTGATCCTCGACGAGCCGACCACCGCACTGGACGTCACCACGCAGATCGACGTGCTGCGCGCATTCAAGCGGGTCGTCCGCGACCGGGGTGCCACGGCAGTCTATGTCTCCCACGACCTTGCGGTGGTGGCGCAGATGGCCGATCAGATCGTGGTGCTCAATGGCGGGCGGATCATCGAACAGAGCAGCACCGCCGAGCTGCTCAAAGGCCCGGCGGATGCCTACAGCCGCAGCCTGCTGGCGGCGGCGCGTCCGGATAAAGTACTGAGTCCGGCCAGCGAAGTGGTCAAGGACAGCACGCTGCTGACCATCAAAGGCCTGACGGCGGGGTATGGCAAAAAAGACCTGCAAGGCATGCCGACGATTCGCGTGCTGGAAGACATCGACCTGACCATCCGCCGTGGTCAGGCCATCGGCGTGATCGGTGAGTCGGGCTCGGGCAAATCGACGCTGGCCCGTGTGGTCGCCGGTCTTCTGGACCCGGCGCATGGCAGCCTGACGTTCGACGGTGCCGACTTGTCCGGCACCCTGGCGGGTCGTACCGAAGAACAGTTCCGGCGCATCCAGATGGTGTTTCAGAACGCCGATACCGCGCTCAACCCCATGCACAGCATCAGCGCGATTCTGGCCCGCCCGCTGAAGATGTATTTCGGCCTGAAGGGCAAGGCCCTGCGCGAGCGCATCGATGAGCTGATGGACCTGGTGCGCCTGCCTCGCGAGCTGGCCGAGCGGCGTCCCAACGAACTCTCGGGCGGGCAGAAACAGCGCGTCAACCTGGCCCGCGCCCTGGCGGCCAAGCCGGACCTGATCCTCTGTGATGAAGTGACCTCGGCGCTGGATACCGTGGTCGGTGCATGCATCCTCGAACTGCTCGGCGAACTGCGCCGCAAGCTGGGGGTTTCCTACCTGTTCATCAGCCACGACATCTCCACCGTTCGCGCGCTGTGCGACGACATCGTGGTGATGTACAGCGGCCACAAGGTCGAAGAGGGCAGCCGCGAAGCCTTCAGCCGAGTGCCATTCCATCCTTACACCGATCTGCTGGTGCATTCGGTGCCGGAATTGCGTCAGGGCTGGCTGGAAACCTGCGGTGTGACCAGCGGCAAGCTGCCGCCCATCAGCGCACCGGCCAACAATCCGGAGCTGTGCACCTTCCTCAATCGCTGCCCGGCCCGCATCGAAGGCCTGTGCAACAAGACCGCGCCGGGTCGTCGCCTGATCGCAGGTGGCAGCGAGATCCTTTGCCACCGCGACAGCGACGAGCTGCAGGCCGCGCAAGAAAACCTGAACCCTGAAACCGTCGGAGCTTACGCATGAATGGCCGTTTTGTGAGACTGGGCGAACGTGAACGCCCGGTCGTGAGCCTGATGGTCGATGGCGCGCCCATCGAGGCATTGCAGGGCGATACCCTGATGGTGGCGTTGCTGACCCGCAAGGCCACATTACGCCAGTCCGAGTTCGACACCGGGCGCCGTGCAGGTTTCTGCCTGATGGGCGCCTGCCAGGATTGCTGGGTCTGGACCCGCAGCGGCGAGCGGCTACGCGCCTGCTCCAACGAAGTCCGCGACGGACTCGACATCGTCACCACCCAACCGGAGGCGAAATGGCCACTTCTTCACGGTTAGACGTTCGCAACCCTGGCAGCCCGAGAGTCGTCATCATCGGCGCCGGCCCGGCAGGCACCCGTTGCGCCGAAACCTTGCTGGCTGCAGGCATCAAACCGATTTTGATCGACGAAAACCGGCGTGACGGCGGGCAGATCTATCGCCGTCAGCCAGAGGGCTTCAAGCGCGATTATTCAGCGCTGTATGGCACCGAAGCGGCCAAGGCGCGTGATCTGCATGAAAGCTTCGATCGCCTGCGCACGCAGATCGACTACCGCCCCGACACGCTGGCCTGGAACCTGACCCACGGCGAACTGTGCTGCGCCAGTCAGGGCGTGCACACCGTGGTCGAATACGACGCACTGATCCTGTGTGCCGGGGCCACCGACCGCCTGATGCCGATCAAGGGCTGGCAGCTGGCAGGCACCTACAGCCTCGGCGGCTCGCAGATTGCGCTCAAGTCGCAATCGGTCTCGATTGGCAGTCGCGTGGTGTTCATGGGCAGCGGCCCGCTGCTGTACCTGGTCGCCAGCCAGTACGTCAAAGCCGGTGCCGATGTCGCTGCGGTGCTCGACACCTCACCGTTCGGCAAACGCGTCGGTGCGATGCCCAAATTGCTGGCGCGTCCCGGTCTGCTGTTCAACGGCATGAAACTGTTGGGCCAACTGTACAGCGCCGGGGTGCCGGTGCATCTGGGCGTGCAGCCCGAGGAAATCATCGGCAGCGAACAGGACGGCGTGGTCGGCGTGCGCGTGAAGCTGGCCAATGGCACCTCGCTGAACGTCGATTGCGATGCTCTGGCGCTGGGTTACCACCTGCGCCCGGAAACCCAGCTGGCTGATCTGGCCGGCTGCCAGTTACGCTTCGACGAAGCGTCCGGGCAATGGGTGCTGGCAGTCGATGAGGAGGGGCGGACCTCGGTCAAAGGGTTTTACGCGGCGGGCGACGGCGCGAAGATTCGTGGCGCCGATGCCGCTGAACAGGCCGGTCGACTGGTGGCGATGGCGCTGCTGGAGGACCTCGGGCGACCTGTGGATAACTCGCGTCAGGAAGAAGTACGCAAGAGCCTGGTGGCAATGGATCGCTTTCGGGTCGGGCTGGCCGAAGCGTTTCCGTGGCCTGCGGCCCAGGCCGCTGCCTTGCCCGATGACGCCATTGTCTGCCGCTGCGAGATGATCAGCGCGGGAGAACTGCGCGGCGTCGTACGTGAAAAGGGCGCCTGCGAAGTCAATCGCGCCAAGGCTTTCAGTCGCGTCGGCATGGGCCGCTGCCAGGGCCGTTACTGCTCGCAGGCCGGGGCCGAGGTGATCGCGGCCGAAGCCGGTGTGCCGGTCGAACAGGTCGGTCGCCAGCGCGGACAGGCGCCGGTCAAACCGTTGTCGATGCTGATCGACGAGGTGGTGTCATGAGGCAGCCGAGAGTCGATGTGCTGATTGTCGGCGGCGGCTTCATGGGCTCGGCGTCAGCCTTCTTTCTGCGCCAGCGCGGCAAGTCGGTGACGCTGCTGGAGCGCGACGTGATTGGTCAGTACGCCAGCGGCGTGAACTTCGGCAACGTGCGCCGTCAGGGGCGGCATCTCGGCCAGCTGGAACTCGCCAACCGTTCCAGAGCGTTATGGCAGCGGCTGCCGGAGCTGATCGGTGAAGACCTGGAATTCCTGCCCAGCGGCCACATGCGCGTCTGCTATCGCGAGGACGAAATCGCCGAACTGGAAGCCTACGCAGCGGCACCGGAAGCCCGTGAGCTGGACCTGAAAATCTATAGCGGGAAAGCACTGCACGAGCGCTTTCCGTTTCTCGGGCCGGACGTGAAGGGCGGCTCCTACGCGCCACACGATGGCCACGCCAACCCGCGTCTGGCAGCACCAGCTTTCGCCCGCGCGGCGATTCGGGCCGGGGCGCGGATCGAAGAGCGTACCGAAGTGGCCCATGTGGAAAAGGTCGGTCACGAATTCGAAGTCACCACCACTGACGGGCGCATATTCACCGCCGATCAGTTGCTGATCACCGCTGGCGCCTGGGGACAGAAACTCTCCACGCAGTTTGGTGAATCCGTGCCGCTGGACACCCACGGTCCGCAGATGGCCGTGACCGAGCCGGTGCCGTATGCACTGCCGACAGTGATCGGTGTGTTCACAAAAATCCCTCACGAAGTGATCTACTTCCGACAGATCGCACGCGGCAACATCGTCATCGGTGGTGGTTTTCGCAGCAAGCCGGACATGATCAACCGCCGCGCCTACGTCGAGCCGCGCAGCATCATCAATCAGGTGCAGCAAATGCGTCGCCTGTTGCCCGGCGTCGGCAACCTGAACATCATCCGCGTGTGGAGCGGCATCGAAGGCTACACGCCGGATTCCCTGCCGGTGATGGGTCGCAGCGGCAAGGTCGACGGCCTGTTCTATGCGTTCGGCTTCTGCGGCCACGGCTTCCAGCTCGGTCCGGGCGTGGGCGACGTGATGGCTGAGCTGATCAGCACCGGCGCGACCAGCACCTCGATCAGCCCGTTCGACATTCGCCGGTTTGATGTCAGCCTTGTGGACAACCTCACTGAACAGACGAGTAAAGCCTCATGAGCCCACGCGCACTGGAAATCCTCAAGCGCCTGATCGCCTTCGACACCGTGTCGTCGGAGCCGAACATGGCGCTGATCGAATACGTCCGTGAACTGTTGGCCAGCAAAGGCATCGAGTCGCTGATCGTCAAGGACGAGACCGGCAAGAAGGCCAACCTGTTCGCCAGCACCGGCCCGCGTGATGTACCCGGCGTGCTGCTGTCCGGCCACACCGACGTGGTTCCTGCGGCCGGTCAGGCGTGGACGATGCCGCCGTTTCAGGCCACCCTGCGTGACGGGCGCATCTACGGCCGTGGCACCTGCGACATGAAGGGCTTTATCGCCCTGGCTATCGACGCGATGCTCAATGCCGCGGACATGCCCCTGATGCGACCGCTGCAATTGGCGCTGTCCCACGACGAAGAGATCGGCTGTGTCGGTGTGCGGCGTCTGCTCGACGTCCTGCATCTGGCACCGGTACGCCCGTTCCTGTGCGTGGTTGGCGAGCCGACCCTGATGCAGTTCGCTGTCGGTCACAAGGGCAAGGCGTCCTATCGCACCTTCTGTCGAGGCCAGGAAGCGCATTCCTCGCTGGCCCCAAGAGCGGTCAACGCGATTCATCTGGCCAGCGATTTCATCGCCGAGCTGCGCAAGAGTCAGAAGCAGATCGAACAGCAGGGCGCGCGTGACGAGGGCTACGACATTCCCTACAGCACCGTGCACATCGGCCGTATCGATGGCGGCAAGGCGCTGAACATCGTGCCCAACCTGTGCACCATGGAATTCGAGTTCCGCAACCTGCCGGGCGACAACCCCGATCTATTGCTGGAGCAGCTGCGCGAGCGTGCCGAAGTGCTGGTACGTGAAGCGCGACAGCTGTCGGGGGTGGCGGACATCGAGATCGAGGTCATGAACGAATACCCGGCGCTGGAGACTCATCCGAGCGTTGAGGCGGTGCGCATGCTGCATGCGTTTGCCGAACCGGGCACACAGCACATCAAGGTCTCTTATGGCACCGAGGGCGGCCTGTTCGCCGGGCGCCTGAATGTGCCGGTGGTGGTCTGCGGGCCAGGCTCCATCGAGCAGGCACACAAGCCGGACGAGTTTATCGACGAGAGCCAGATGGACGCGGGCGAGCGGTTTCTGCAGAGCCTGCTGGGGTCATTGAAGCAGTAGAGGCTGCCGTCCGCAGGCAAATTTCAGCATCGGACGCTGCCGTTATCCTGCTTTCAGCATCCTGGACTGTGGCGTCTGCCTAGACTGGCAGTCATCCCGGAACAGGACTCGATCATGCTCAAGAATCAGTTGAAAGACCCCAGCCTGCTGGTAGACCGCGCCTACGTCGATGGGCAATGGATCAGCGCTGACGATGGTGCAACCCTGACCATCAGCGACCCGGCCACCGGCGAGGCGCTGGCGCAGGTGCCGGCCCTGCAGGGCGTCGAAACCCGGCGTGCCATCGAAGCGGCCGATCGCGTCTGGCCTGCCTGGCGCGCGCGTCCCGCGGCCGAACGCGCGGCGCTGCTGGAGCGCTGGCATCAGGCAATGCTCGACAACGTCGAAGACCTGGCGCTGATCATGACCCTTGAGCAGGGCAAGCCGCTGAACGAGTCGCGCGGCGAGATCCGCTACGGTGCCAGCTTCGTCAAATGGTTCGCCGAAGAGGCGCGTCGCTCGTACGGTGAAACCATTCCCGCCCCCAGCGCAGACCGTCGCTTGATGACCCTCAAGCAGCCGGTGGGTGTCTGCGCCGCGATCACGCCGTGGAATTTCCCCAACGCCATGATCACCCGCAAGTGTGCGCCAGCCTTGGCCGCAGGGTGCCCGATCATCGTCAAGCCATCGGACCTCACGCCCTTGTCAGCCCTCGCGCTGGCGGTACTGGCCGAACGCGTGGGCATTCCTGCCGGGGTGTTCAATGTCATCACTGGCATGCCCGCCGGGATTGGCGAAGAACTGACCGGCAACCCGGTGGTGCGCAAGATTTCCTTCACCGGTTCGACGCCGGTCGGCCGTCTGCTGATGCGCCAGAGCGCTGAACACATCAAACGTCTGAGCCTCGAACTGGGCGGCAACGCGCCCTTCATCGTGTTTGACGACGCGGACCTGGAACAGGCGGTGACGGGCATCATGCTCAGCAAATTCCGCAACGCCGGGCAGACCTGCGTGTGCGCCAACCGGATTATGGTGCAAAACGGCATCTACGACCGTTTCGCTGCGCGGCTGGTGGAAGAGGTCGCCAAGCTCAAGGTCGGCAACGGCCTGGAAGAGTGCGTGACCATCGGCCCGCTGATCAACCCGGCAGCGGTCAGCAAAGTCGCCCGGCATATCGACGATGCGCTGAGCCAGGGGGCGAAACTGCTGCACGGCGGCTCTCCCGACGGCACCAGCCAGTTCGTCCAGCCCACGGTACTGGGCGATACCCACGCGGGCATGCTGCTGGCCAACGAAGAAACCTTCGGCCCGGTCGCGCCGCTGATGCGCTTCACAGATGAAGCCGAAGCGCTGGCACTGGCCAACGCCACGCCTTATGGCCTGGGTGCGTATTACTTCACCCAGGACCTGCGTCGCTCATGGCGTTTCGGCGAGGCGCTGGAGTTCGGCATGGTCGGCCTCAACACCGGCATCATCTCCATGGAAGTCGCCCCGTTCGGCGGCATCAAACAATCCGGCCTGGGCCGCGAAGGCTCCAGCTACGGACTGGATGAATACCTGGAAGTGAAGGCGTTTCATGTGGGCGGGTTGTAGCGTTCAGAACGGCGTACCAACGCGGAGCGTCGGCACGATAGTTGAGATTATCGTTCCTCACGCTCCAGCGTGGGGCACGATAATCCAACGCATCAGTAACCCTGGCCGCGATCCACCTGCCCCTGCATCGCTTCACCACGCTCAAAACGGCGAATGTTATCGAGCAGGCCAGGAAAGGCGCTTTCCGGCTGGGTCATGGCCGCCACATGCGGGGTCAGCAGGATCTTCGGGTGGGTCCAGAACGGATGGTCGGCTGCCGCCGGTTCCTGCTGCAGCACATCCAGTACCGCAGCGCTGAGTTGGCCGCTGTCCAGCGCTTCCAGCAAGTCCGCTTCCACCAGATGCCCGCCACGACCCATATTGATCAGCGCGGCACCCTTGGGCAATTGTTCGAAAAGCTGACGATTAAGGATGCCTTCGGTCTGCCCGGTCAGCGGCAGTACACACAGCAAAATGTCGCACTGCCCCAGAAAGGCTTGCAGTTGCCCTTCCCCGGCATAGCACTCGACAGCGTCGATTCGATGCTCGCTGCGCGCCCAGCCCGACAGTTGGAAACCGAACGGTTTGAGGCTCGACAGAATATGCTGCGCCTGCAACCCAAGCCCCATCACGCCCACTCGACGTTGCCTTGCCGGTATCAGCGGGTGGGCTTTCCAGACGCCTTCAACCTGCTGCTGCCGATAACGCAACATTTCCCGGTGCAGGCTCAGCACGGCAAAGGTTGCGTACTCACACATCCCGTGACTGATACCGGGGTCCAGCAGACGCACCACCGGCAGCGATTTCGGAATACGGCTCAGGTCCAGCTGGTCCACACCTGCCGAGAGGGCGAACAGCACTTTCAGGTTGGGCAGCAGCTCCTGCAGATCATCGGGCGCCAGCCAGGCACCCAGATAGTGGATGTCGGCCGGGTCGCCGATGTCCGGCCATACCCTCCATTCAATGTCCGGCGCGTGCTCGGCAAACAGGACGCGCCATCGTTCGGCACGTGCGGGATCGGCTTTGTAGAGCAGGGCGGGCATGGGCATTTCCTGAGCATGAAAGGGGAGCCCCATCATGCCGCAAATGCAAAGCAGGATCTGTCGAAACGCCTGCTTCCTGGCCTCTCCAATGTCCGAAAAGCGCCGCTGCCCGGCAGATTGCATGGCGATTTGCGGGCATGAAGGAATCTGCCGTTTGCAAGGCGAAAAACAGTCGATATGGACATCTGAGGGGGCAAGTTCGGCGTAGATCATTTCGCTGAACGCTTAACCTGAACAGCATCGCAGCCACCCCGCCGGCTGCCTGGCCCACGACAGGTATAACCATGAACAGCAAAGTCGACGAAACCCCTCATCTGCTCCGCCAGCGCGATCAGTTCGTGCCGCGCGGGATTGTCACGGCCCACCCGCTGGTCATCGACCGGGCACAGGGTTCTGAATTGTGGGACGTCGATGGCAAGCGCTATCTGGATTTCGTCGGCGGTATCGGCGTGTTGAACATCGGCCACAACCACCCGAACGTGGTCGCGGCGATTCAGGCGCAACTGACCAAAGTCACCCACGCCTGCTTTCAGGTGGCGTCCTATCAGCCCTATCTGGACCTGGCCAAACGCCTGAGCCATCTCATCGCGGGCCAGAGCGGCATCGATCACAAGGCCGTGCTTTTCACCTCCGGCGCCGAAGCGGTCGAAAACGCGGTGAAAATCGCCCGCGCCCACACCAATCGCCCGGCAATCATCTCGTTCCGCGGCGGTTTTCATGGGCGTACGCTGCTTGGCACCACGCTGACCGGCATGAGCCAGCCGTACAAACAGAATTTCGGCCCGATGGCTCCCGAAGTGTTCCACACGCCGTACCCGAACGAGTATCGCGGCGTGACCAGCGAAGTCGCGCTGGCGGCGTTGCACGAGCTGTTGGCCACTCAGGTCGCACCGGAGCGTGTGGCGGCGATTCTGATCGAGCCGATGCAGGGCGATGGCGGCTTCCTGACTGCGCCGGTGGAGTTCATGAAGGCCTTGCGTGCGCTGACCGAGCAACACGGCATCGTGCTGATTGTCGATGAAATCCAGTCCGGTTTCGGGCGGACCGGCAAATGGTTCGGCTTCGAGCATTCGGGTATCCAGCCTGATCTGGTGACCGTGGCCAAGAGCCTGGCGGGCGGCATGCCGCTGTCGGGCGTGGTCGGGCGTGCCGAGATCATGGACGCACCGCTTCCGGGCGGCCTGGGCGGCACCTACGGCGGTAATGCGCTGTCGTGCGCCGCTGCGCTGGCGGTGATCGACACGTACGAGCAGGAAAACCTGCTGGCACGCGGCGAGCAGTTGGGCGAACGTCTGCGTGCGGGTCTGCTTGCGCTCAAAGAACGTTACGCGTGTATTGGCGACGTGCGCGGCACGGGTTTCATGCTCGCCATGGAGCTGGTCAAGAATGACGCGGCACGCAGTCCGGACGCCGATCTTAACCAGAAGGTCATCGATCAGGCGCGTATCGGCGGCCTGCTGGTGATCAAGTGCGGCGTGTACCGCAACGTCCTGCGTTTCCTGGCCCCACTGGTGACCACCGAGCAGCAGATCGATGAAGCACTGGGCATTCTCGACGCTGCCTTGGCACGAGTATTGAAGTCCAGCTGAGCGCAAGCGTGGTCGCGGCCGTCGCCAGACGCTGCGACCACCCGCGCTGGGGATCATTGTTGAATGGAGACGTTGCCTGCCATGGGGCTTATTGATTACCGCGCACTGCTGATCGATTGTGATGAAGTGCTGGTGGACCGTGATTCAGGTGTCTGGGCGGCGTTGCAGCCGTTGCTGGAAAACGGCCTGAATACACCGGAGAAAGATCAGGTGCTGACCGAGTTCAATGACGTGGTCCGCACCTTGTACCCGCGCTTCGACGAACTGGGTTTCAGCGGGCTGCTGTGCTTTGCGCATCGACAGCTGGCCGAACGACTGGGGATCAAGGCGAGTTGGGAAGAGGGCATGACCTTCGCCCGCTCGGTGCCGAACTGGACGCTGTTCGAGGATGCGCCCGGCGCGATGCTCTACCTGCGCAAGTTCTATCGATTGCTGGTGTACGCCGACCGCGACCTGCAGGATCGCGGTGTGCTGTGCGAACGACTGGGGCTCGAGCCCGACAGCCTGCTGTCACTGACCACCCACCCGTTGGGCGACACGGCGTGGCTTGCCGACATGGATCTGGAGCCGCGTGACACCCTGATAGTGTCACGCCCTCCGGCCTCGGCGCTGAGCACTGGCGGGCTGTGCCTGATCCGCCGCAGCCGTGAGCAACACCGTCAGCCATGCACCGCCGACCTGTGCATCAACAGCATGGCCGATCTGGTCGCTCAGCATCAGCTGTCTTTACGGCGCTGATTTTGCTAGAAGGTAGGCACCGTGAATGGCAATACAAGAGGTAGGTAATGGAAGGCTTGGTCAAACTGGATCGGATTGATATCAATATTTTGGTAGAACTCCAGAAAGACGGGCGCATGACCAACGTCAGCCTGGCCGATGCCGTCGGACTTTCCGCGAGCCCTTGCCTGCAACGCGTCAAACGTCTGGAGTCGGCAGGTTACATTTCCAGCTACAAGGCGCACCTCAATCTGGCCAAGATCACCGAATCGGTCACCGTGTTCACGGAGATCTCCCTCAGCGACCACAAGCGCGAAGACTTCGCCAAATTCGAAGCCAACATCCGTCACGTCGACGAAGTGCTGGAATGCCACCTGATCAGCGGCGGCTACGATTACCTGGTGCGCTTCATGACCCGCAGCATTCAGCATTATCAGGAAGTGATCGAAGAGCTGCTGGACAAGAACATCGGCATCTCCAAGTACTTCAGCTACATCGTCATCAAATCCCCGGTCATGAAAGACGGCGTACCGCTGCGCAAACTGTTGCGCCACTGAAGCTTCAGCCAAGAGGACGCGGAGCGTCCGTAACGGCATACCCACTTCAGAGCATGGGCACGAGGGCCATGTGGATTGTGGGAGTGACCGGGACGGCGATCTGCATTGCTTCGAAGGCGGTGGTTAAAGCGACCTGATATCAAGGCTGACTGGCCTCTTCGCGAGCAAGCTCGCTCCCATAGGATGTGTGTATCGCGCTGAGCCACGATGGTGTTTGCCCGGACACCTCGCGCGCCACCCGCTCTGCGATATCCCTGACACCTATCGTTCCTCACGCTCCAGCGTGGGAATGCCTTGCGTGACGCTCCGAGTCACAGATCTGCGCAGCACCGCATACGCAGCCGTGAATACCGGGCAAAGAATATGTATTTCTGAAATTCTGGCATAGGGCTACTATCCGGACGGCACTTTGGCCGGGCTTTTGCTCGTGCAGATTTGAAAACCGGCAGGAGCCCCTGTCGCCATGGATTTCAAAAGGATGTGTTCGATGCCCGTAGCCCCCCGTTTCCTTGACCATTACCGCAAGGCCGACCGGATCATGCTGGGTCTGATCTGGCTGTTGTTCATCTACGCGCTCGGGTTGGCGTTCTGGTTCGACACCTTCACCCAGGCAGTCATCGGCGGTGGCGGCACCGCGGTGGTGCTGACCGGGCTGTATCGGGCCATCGGCGGCACCCGATTGATGCGTTGCTGTTTCGGTGTGGGCCTGATGGTCATGACCGCGCTGCACATCAATCAGACGCACGGGCAGGTCGAGATACATTTCGGCATCTTCGTCCTGCTGGCAGTGCTGACCTTCTACCGCGACTGGCTGCCGATTCTGGTCGCTGCCGTCACCATCGCTCTCCACCACATCGTTTTCCATGCCTTGCAGCACTCCGGCTTCCCGGTGTACGTCATGCACCACGGCTTCGGCTGGAGCATGGTGCTTGTGCATGCGGTGTATGTAGTCGTTGAAAGCGCGATTCTGGTTTACCTGGCCGTGCAGAATCAGGCCGAGGCGGTCGAGAATCAGGACATGCTGGACCGGATGCTGGCCACCACCAACCAGTTCTCTACCGATAGCCAGTCCAGCGAGCGCTCGGGCAAACATGTCTCGCTGGCACAACGTTTCGAGCAGTTTCTGGCGCAGATCACCAGCCTGGTCGACGGTGTGGTACGTGACACTCGCGGGCTGGGCGAACTGGGTCATGACCTCGCCAAGGCCAGTGGTACGCTGGAAACCGGTGCGCAGCATCAGCTCAGTGAAATCGCCCGCATGACCAGCGCCATGCAGCGCATGGGCGAAGCCATGAACGATATCTCCAGCCACGTCGCGCAAGCCGTGCAGCGGGCCGGTGACGCCAGCGATCAGGTCGCCCACGGGCGCGACAGTGTCGACCGTGCGCAGAGCGAAATCACCCAGCTTGCCGCACGCATCACGACCACCGATGAAACCGTACAGGCCCTGGCCAACCAGTCAGAACAGATCGGCAAAGTGCTGGACGTAATCGGCAGCATTGCCGAGCAGACCAACCTGCTGGCCCTCAATGCTGCAATCGAAGCCGCACGCGCCGGTGAGCAGGGCCGAGGCTTTGCGGTGGTGGCGGACGAGGTGCGCAACCTCGCGCAGCGCACAGCGTCGTCGACCAAGGAAATCCAGACCATCATCGAAGACCTGCAAAAAGGCAGTCGTCAGGCCGCTACGGCCATGAACGACAGCCTGCAGGGCGTCGGGCGTTGTGTCGAGGACAGCCAGCGCGCTTCGGAATCCTTGCGCGCGGTCGGCGAAGGCATCGGCCATATCACCCAGCTCAACGGCCTGATTGCCACGACGACCGAACAACAGTCCGCCGTCAGCCGGGAAATTGCCGATCAGCTGCGCTCGGTACAGACCATCGCCGAGCACACCGCTGCCAATATCGGTGTGTTGGCGACCAGCAGCCAGAGCCTGTCGCCGCTGGCCATTCGCCTGGAAGCGCTGGGCCAGAGCTTTCACGCGTAGCTTTCGGGCTCAGGCAAACACCAGCCCCGACGAGCGCAGCAGTTCCTGAGTGTAGGCCTGCTGCGGTGCGGCGAAGATCTCGCGGGACGGGCCCTGCTCGACCACCTTGCCGTCCTTGATCACGATCAGATCATGGGCCAGGGCGTGAACCACCGCCAGGTCATGGCTGATGAACAGGTACGTCAGACCGCGACGGATTTGCAGGTCACGCAGCAGGGCGACGATTTGCTTTTGCACGGTCCGGTCGAGCGCCGAGGTCGGCTCGTCGAGCAGGATCAGATCCGGTTCAAGCACCAACGCCCGTGCGATGGAAATACGCTGACGCTGACCGCCGGAAAACTCGTGCGGGTAACGATGCCGGGTGGCCGGGTCCAGACCGACTTCCTGCAACACGCGGATCACCGTCTGTTCCCGCTCTTTCGGCGTACCGATGTTGTGCGTCACCAGGCCCTCGGCAATGATCTGTTCCACGGTCATGCGCGGGCTGAGGCTGCCGAACGGGTCCTGAAACACCACCTGCAACTGGCGGCGCAACGGGCGCATCAGGTGCTGACTGTGCAGGCTCAGTTCCTTGGTGCCGAAGCGTATGCTGCCCTCTGAATCGACCAGGCGCAAAATCGCCTGACCCAAAGTCGATTTACCCGAACCCGACTCGCCGACAATGCCCAGCGTCTTGCCCTTGAGCAGCTCGAAACTCACCCCGTCCACCGCCTTCACATACTGCGGCTCACGTTTGAACCAGGCCTTGCCCAGCGGGAACCAGACCTTCAGGTCCTGCACCGACAGCAGCGTGTTGCTGTGCGTGGACGGCACCGGTTCGCCATCCGGCTCGGCATTGATCAGCAGACAGCTGTAAGGGTGCTGCGGACTGTCGAACAGGGTCTGGCAATCGGCCTGCTCGACAATCTCGCCCTCACGCATCACGCAGACCCGCTGGGCGATGCGCCGCACCAGATTGAGGTCGTGGCTGATCAGCAGCAGCGACATGTTCAGCCGCTGTTGCAGGGACTTGAGCAATTCCAGGATCTTCACCTGCACGGTCACGTCCAGCGCGGTGGTCGGCTCGTCGGCGATCAGCAGATCCGGCTCGTTGGCCAGCGCCATGGCAATCATGATGCGCTGCCGCTGCCCGCCCGACAGTTGATGCGGATACGCCTTGAGACGTGACAGCGGGTCACGAATGCCGACCAGTTCCAGCAGCTCCAGGGTGCGGCTCAGCGCGGCCTTGCCCTTGAGGCCCTTGTGGGTCACGAGGATTTCACCGATCTGTTTTTCGACCGTGTGCAGCGGGTTCAGCGAACTCATGGGCTCCTGAAAAATCATCGCCACGCGGTTGCCGCGCAGACTGCGCAACTGCTTGTCGCTGGCGCTGACCAGATCCAGCCCGTCGTAACGAATCGAGCCCTGGGTGCTGACGGTTTTCGCCGGCAACAGACGCAGAATCGAATGCGCCGTGACCGACTTGCCCGAGCCGGATTCGCCCACCAGCGCCAGGCACTCGCCACGACGGATGTCGAGGCTGACGCCATGCACCACTTCGCGGCCGTTGAAAGCGACCCGCAGGTCGCGAATTTCAATCAGGTTGTCTTGCATGTCAGCTCCGAGGATCGAACGCGTCGCGGCAGGCTTCGCCGATGAACACCAGCAGAGAAAGAATCAGGGCCAGCACCACGAACGCGGTCAGCCCCAACCAGGGCGCTTGCAGATTGCGCTTGGCCTCGCCGATCAGCTCGCCCAGCGACGCACTGCCCGCCGGCATGCCGAAGCCGAGAAAATCCAGCGCAGTGAGGGTGGCGATGGCGCCGGTGATGATGAACGGCAGGTAGGTCAGGGTGCTGGTCATCGCGTTGGGCAGGATGTGCCGCCACATCAGCGCAGCGTCGGTCAGGCCCAGTGCGCGGGCGGCTTTGACGTATTCCAGATTGCGCCCGCGCAGGAACTCGGCACGCACCACGTCAACCAGCGACAGCCAGGAGAACAGCGCCATGATCCCCAGCAGCCACCAGAAACTGGGGGACACGAAGCCGGACAGAATGATCAGCAGGTACAGCACCGGCAGCCCCGACCAGATCTCCTGAATGCGCTGGCCGATCAGGTCGGTCATGCCGCCGTAGTACCCCTGAATCGCCCCGGCACACACGCCGATCACCGTGCTGATCGCGGTCAGCAGTAACGCGAACAGAATGGAAATCCGCGCGCCGAACAACACCCGCGCCAGCACATCACGGGCCTGTTCATCCGTGCCCAGCCAGTTGATGTGGTCCGGCGGGCTGGGCGATGGCGCGTCCAGGTCGTAGTTGATGGTGTCGTAGCTGAACGGGATCGGCGCGAACAGCATCCAGCCGTTTTTTGCCGCGATCAGCTTGCGCACATAATCGCTGGCATAGTCCGGCTCGAAAGGCAGCTCGCCGCCGAAATCGGTTTCCATGTAGGTGTGCAACACCGGGTAATACATCTGCCCGTCGTAGCTGACCAGCAGCGGCTTGTCGTTGGCGATCAGTTCGCCGCACAGGCACACCAGCATCAGGCCGATGAAGATCCACAGCGACCACCAACCGCGACGGTTGGCCTTGAACAGGTCGAAGCGACGCCGGGTCTGGGGAGAGAACTCGAACATCAGGCGCTCCTCGCGGAAAAGTCGATGCGTGGGTCGACCAGCGTGTAACACAGGTCACCGATCAGTTTGATCAGCAGGCCGAACAGCGTGAACAGAAACAGCGTGCCGAATACGATGGGGTAGTCGCGCGAGACGGCAGCTTCGTAACTCATGCGCCCCAAACCATCGAGGCCGAAGATGGTTTCGATCAGCAGCGAGCCGGCGAAGAACACCTCGATCAAGGCCTGCGGAATACCGGCGATCACCAGCAACATGGCGTTGCGAAACACGTGGCCGTACAGCACGCGATGCTCGGTCAGGCCCTTGGCGCGCGCCGTGACCACGTACTGGCGGCTGATCTCGTTGAGAAAGCTGTTCTTGGTGAGGATGGTCAGCGTGGCGAAGCCGCCGATTACCAGCGAGCTGACTGGCAACACCAGGTGCCACAGATAGTCCTTTACCTTGCCCCAGGTGCTCAGGCTGTCGAAGTTGTCCGAGAACAGCCCTTGCGCCGGAAACCAGCTCAGGTAACTGCCCCCGGCAAACACCACGATCAGCAGAATGGCGAACAGAAACGCGGGCGTGGCGTAACCGATGATCACCAGCGTGCTGCTCCAGACATCGAACGCGCTGCCGTGCCGCACCGCCTTGCGAATGCCCAGCGGGATGGAAATCAGATACGTGATCAGCGTCGCCCAGAGCCCGAGAGACAGCGACACCGGGAGCTTTTGTGCAATCAGTTCGGTGACCGGCGCGCCACGGAAGAAGCTGGTGCCGAAGTCCA
Organism: Pseudomonas sp. BS3767; assembly: GCF_900099665.1. Lineage (NCBI taxonomy): Bacteria > Pseudomonadati > Pseudomonadota > Gammaproteobacteria > Pseudomonadales > Pseudomonadaceae > Pseudomonas > Pseudomonas sp. BS3767. The sequence continues at coordinate 61,862 of NZ_FNCX01000013.1, forward strand.
GCTGTGCGTAATTCTTGAGCATCAGCCACAGTCGTTCGTGCATCGGTTTGTCGAAACCGTAATGTTCCTTGATCTGCTCGATCAGCGCCGGGTCCAGCCCACGGGTGCTGCGGCTGGCGGTGCCGCTTGCGGCTACTTCGCCCCCGCCGCCCCCCACACCGTTGGGGCTGAAGCCCTGAATGCGCGCGATGGCCTGCTCGACCGGTCCGCCGGGAGCGGCCTGCACGATCAGGAAATTCACAATCAGAATGGCCAGCAGCGTGGGAATGATCAGCAGCAGGCGTCGAATCACATAAGCCAGCATCTCAGTACTCCTTGGCGGCGGCAGGCTTGCCGGTCAGCGCAGCGGCCTGAGCATTGGTCAGCGGCGTCGGGCTGATCTGCCACCAGGTTTCCAGACCAACGTCATAGGTCGGTGCCACATCAGGCATGCCGAAACGGTTGGCGAACACCAGTGGCGTGCCCTTGGAGTAGTAGTTGGGAATCATGTAGTAACCCCATTGCAGGACCCGATCCAGCGACCGTGCGTAGAGCACCATGTCATTGCGCGTATTGGCGCTGACCAGCCCGTCGATCAGCGTGTCCACCGCAGGATTGCGCAGCACCATGGCGTTGGAGCTGCCCACTTCGGTGGCGCTTTGCGAGCCGTACAGGTTGTACAGCTCACGGCCAGGGGAAATGATCGGATTACCGTTTTTCGGCAGGTTGACCACGATCATGTCGTAGTCCCGCGCATTGAGCCGGTTGATGTACTGCGCCGAATCGATGCGCAGGAAATCCAGGGTGATGCCGATCTGCGCCAGCGTGCGCTTGAACGGCAGAATCAGCCGGTCGAAACCGCCTTGACCGTCGATGAAGCTGAACACCATCGGCTCGCCCGCCGCGTTGACCAGCTTGTTGTCCTTCGGATGCCAACCGGCTTCGGCCAGCAGCTTGAGGGCCTGCAACTGCTTGTCACGGATGTAGCCGCTGCCGTCGGTTTTCGGTGGCTGATAGACCTTGCTGAACACCTCTTCCGGCACTTGGCCACGCAAGGGCTCGAGAATTTTCAGCTCGGCCGGGGTCGGCAGCTCGGTGGCGGCCATGTCGCTTTTCGGGAAATAGCTTTGTTCGCGCACGTAGAAATTGCGCATGACCCGACGATTGATCCAGTCGAAATCCCACAGCAACGACAGCGCCTCGCGCACGCGGCGGTCCTTGAACATGGGTTTGTCCAGATTGAACACAAAGCCCTGCGCGGCGACCGGACGTTGCGGTGCGAGGATGCGCTTTTGCAGGCGCCCGTCGTCAATCGCCGGGCCGCTGTAGCCGACCACGAAGCCTGAAGAGGAGAACTCGCGGTTGTAGTCGAACATCCCGGCCTGCAGCAGTTGGCGGGCGATTTCGATGTCGCCGTAGTAGTTCACGGTGAGCGTGTCGAAGTTGTACAGGCCACGGCTGACCGACAGGTCCTTGCCCCACCAGTCCTTGACCCGTTCGAAGGTGACGCTGCGCCCGGCGTCAACCTTGGCGACCCGGTACGGCCCGTTGCCCAAAGGCGGCTCGAAACCGCCGCCGTTGGCGAAGTCGCGGGTCTTCCACCAGTGTTCGGGGAGGATGTGCAGGCTGGCGATGTCCAGCGCCAGCATGCGGTTGAGGTTGTTCTTGAAGTCGAAGCGAATCTGCAGCGGCCCTTCGATGGTCACCTCTTTGACGTCGGCGAACATGGGTCGATAACTGAAGCTGGCCTTGGTGGTTATCAGCTCGAAGGTGTAGCGCACGTCTTCGGCGGTGACGGGCTTGCCGTCCTCGAAGCGCGCCTTGGGGTTGAGGAAAAAACGAATCCACAGACCGTCCGGGTCCATCTCCATCTTTTCCGCGATCAGGCCATACACCGTGTACGGCTCATCCAGCGAGCGATAGGCCAGTGGCGAGTACACCCAGCTGTCGACCTCGCGCACATTGATGCCCTGATCGACGTAGGGATTGAGGTAATTGAACTGGCCGATTTCTTCCGCCGACCGGGTCAGCGAACCACCCTTGGGAGCGTTCGGGTTGACGTAATCGAAGTGCTGGAAGCCGGCCGGGTATTTCGGTGCCTCGCCATAGACGGTCAAGGCGTGGGTCGGCGTCGCCAGCACAGTCTGCCAGCCACTGCACAGTGCAACACCCAGAAGCAGGCGCCGCAGAAAACGGTTAAGACGCGACATGGTGGGGCTTTCCTCGTACGCACTGAATGACGATGAGTCGCGAAAAAGCCCCCGGCCGGGGAAGGTGGATGAAACCTGGGCCGGAGGGGGCGAGCTCGCAATCTGACGTGGCCCACGGAGCGTTATGGGCCACGTCGTCACACTCAGAAGTGGTAAGTCGCGCGGGCGAACAGGGTGCGGCCCAGCGGGTCGGCGTAACGAGGGTCGTAGCCGGACTGGAAGTTGTAGGCCTGGTTGGAGAACGGCGGGTTGCGGTCGAACATGTTGCGCACACCGGCGTCGATATCCAGCACTTTGTCGAAGGTATGACCCACCGACATGTCCCACAACGCATACGATGCGACCCGCGCATTGGTGGTGCGGTCGTAGTCGTTGTAGCCGCTGGTGAAGCGGTTGGTGATGGAGGCGCGGGTATCGCCCAGTGCCCAGGTACCGGTCAGCACGTGTTTCCAACGCGAAATCACGCCGTCGCCCTGGAAGTCGCCGACCTTGTCGGTGTACGGGCCGTCGATGATGTTCTGGAAGTCATAACGCGTCACATAGGTGCCGGTCATGCCCAGACCGAACTGACCATAAGGCGTGTTCGGGAAGCGATAGTCGAGGGTTACGTCGACACCGCTGGTCTTGACGATGCCCAGGTTGGCGTTGCCGGTGACGATATTGGCGATCGAACCGTCGGCAGCGCGCACGTAGCGGTCGGCGTAGGTGTTGGGGTCATCGAACACGGTCGACTCGGGGAACGCCTGGATCTGGTTGGAAATGTGAATCCACCAGAAATCCAGGCCCATCGACAGGTTGTTGACCGGCTGATAGACGAAGCCCAGCGTCATGTTGCGGGCTTTTTCCGGGGCCAGCTCGGTGTTGCCTCCACCATTGTTGAGGAACTGCTGCTGGCAATCACGACCGGCGTTACCACCCGGCTGGACGACGCCACCGGCACACAGAACCGGGTCGTTGTAATAGCCCTGGGTGAAAGTCGTACTGCGCGGGGCATACAGCTCGTAAAGCGACGGCGCGCGGAAACCTTCGCTGTAGGCACCACGGACCACCAGTTGCTTGAACGGCTGGTAGCGGAACGAGTATTTCGGGTTGGTGGTGCTGCCGAAGTCGCTGTATTTGTCGTGACGGACGGCGGCGGTCAGTTCAAGGCTGTCCAGCACGGGCACGTTCAGTTCGGCGTATTCCGCCTTGACGCTCCTGTCGCCTTCGACGCTACCGGCGGCATCTGCGCCCAGGCTGCTGATGTCGTTGACGTAGGCTTCGTACTGCTGATGCATTTTCTCTTTGCGGTATTCGCCGCCCAACGCCAGACCCGCAGGGCCTGCACCGAACCAGTCACCGATTTCCCGGCTGATGCGCGCATCGAGCCCGGCCACCCGGCCCACAGCACTGGAGTACTGGCCGTGATATTCGTTGGCATCGATCAGTGCCTGACCGGCAGCGGTTTGCGGGCCGAACGGGTTAAGGGTGCCATTGGCCAGGCCGTTGAGCATTGCAGCGTCACTGACATAACCGTTGGTGAGCGATGACAGGACTTTGTTCTGGTTGTAAGAAGCACCTACGTTGTAGTCCCAGCCGCCCACCAGGCCGTCGAAGTTCAGCAGGAAACGCTGGCTGGTGTTCTGGTCGCTGGACCCGCGTGGCCCGGCTGCGGTTTCTCGCCAGGCTGTGCTGATCGGTTGGGTCGGGTCGAGAGTAAAGTCGGTCGGTGCCGGAGTGATGCCGTTGCCGGGATAAAAAGGCGACGATGAGTCCAGAGACAGGCCGGTAAGGGGCGCAGGCCCGATATCGGTATGGTTGTTGTTACGAGCCCAGAAGTATTCGAGGCTGACGTTATGATCGTCTGCCAGCTTGCCGGTGGCCTTGCCAAAAAACGAGGTCTTTTCGGTTTGCGGGATCAGGTCGATGTATTCACGGGTGCTGAACCGGCAGATGCCGTTGCTGGCGATCAGGTTAGGGCCGCCGCAGTTTCTGCCCAGCGGGTTCGCAGAGTTGTCACCCTGGAAGTAATTGCCGGGATAGGCCGTACCGGAGGTCTGATTGAGCCCGCGTCCTGGCACGTAATCTCTGGCAAACGAGCGGTCGTTGGCGTCCAGGTTTTGCTGTTTGTTGTAGTTGAATACACCCATGACGTTGAAGCGGTCTTGCTCCAGATCGCCAAAGCCCCAACTGGCGCTCATGTCCTTGGTGGCACCGCCGCCGCTGGCGGTCGGGGTTTCTCCACCCAGGGTCAGGCTGCCGTCGGTCAGGGATTTTTTGGTGATGAAGTTGATCACACCGCCAATGGCGTCAGTGCCGTACAACGCCGAGGCACCGTCACGCAACACTTCCACACGGTCGATGGCGGCAAAAGGGATCATGTTCAGGTCGATGGCGCTGCCGTTGGGCGTGCCCACACCCGACAGTGCGTTATTGGCCAGACGGCGGCCGTTGAGCAGCACCAGCGTCTTGTTGGCGCCGATGCCGCGCATATCGGCAAACGAGGCACCACCTGTTCCGGCGCCGACCGAGCCTGCGCTGTTGTTGATCGACTGGCTGCCGGTAATGCGCTGGACCATTTCCTGGGTGGTGGTCACGCCCTGTTTCTTCAGGTCGTCGGCGCGCAGGATGGTTATCGGCACGGCGGTTTCGGCATCGACCCGGCGGATTGCCGAACCGGTGACTTCTACACGTTGCAGTTGAGTTGTGGCAGGCACAACCGCTGCACTGGTGGACACGGCCGAGCCGCTGGTATCCGCATCGACGGCGTCTGCCGCCTGGGCACCGCTCATGCCCATGGCCAATGCACAGAGCAGGGCACGTGGATGACGCCGGACCGCGAGGGCCAGTGGTTTGAGGGTGCAACCGGGAAGATTCATCAGCATGGTTAGTTCCGACTTGATCCAGACATTATTGAAATGGCCTTGTGAGCCCTCTGTTCCCGACGCGGTTGTGCCGAGCGGGAGTTCCACTTCTTCTTTTTCCAGCAAGCCGCTCCCCTCCAAGGGCTTTTCAGCCCACGGACAACCGCATTCACGGGGGTCGGGTCAGACGGCTTCGCGAGGCGAAGCCACCCGGTCAGTCGAGCGTCATTTCGCTGTCATGACGGATATCTTCGTAATGCCGGAACGTTCGATGGAGGCCATGGCCTTGGCCACCTGGCCATAATTCACGGCGGTATCGGCCTGCAACTGAACGCGGATTTCCGGGTCCTTGGCCTTTTCGTCCTGCAGGCTTTTTTCCAGCAGCTCCGGGGCGATTTCCGATTTGGCGAGGTAGAACTTGCCGTCCTGATCGACGCTGACCACCACCGGGTTTTTCTTCTCGGCGGGGGCGACTGCGTCGGTCTTGGGCAAGTTGACCTTGATCGCGTTGGTCATCAGCGGCGTGGTGACGATGAACACCACCAGCAGCACAAGCATCACGTCGACCAGCGGCGTGACGTTCATTTCGCTGAGTACTTCATCGCTGTCCTGAGTGGAGAAAGACATTAGCTGGCCTCCCGAACGGCATGGCCATTCTTGCTGGCGATGGGCTGACGGGTGACCGCGAAGGCGCTGCGCTGGGCGAGGGCGTCGAAGTCGTGGGCGAAGTCATCCATGTCGGCCACGGCGAGCTTGAGGCGGCGCAGGAAGAAGTTGTAGATCAACACTGCTGGCACGGCTACGGCGATACCCACACCGGTGGCGACCAGCGCGTGACCGATAGGCCCGGCGACCGCTTCAAGGCTCGCCGAGCCGGTCACACCGATGCTTTGCAGTGCTTCCATGATCCCCCAGACCGTACCGAACAGGCCGATGAAGGGCGCGGTGCTGCCGATACTCGCGAGAATTGCCTGACCACTTTCCAGTGCGCGACGCTCTTTTTGTATCTGCTGGCGCAGGTTGCGCTCCAGACGGTCCGAGCGGTTGATGGTGTGCGCCAGTTGTTGCGTGGTGCGCGGCGACTCATCGACCGCCATGGCTTCGAAGCCACTATTGGCGATACGCGCCAGCGCGCCGGGGTATTGCGCAGAGTGCTCGGCGGCGGTCAGCAGGTCCGGCGCGCTCCAGAACGCCTTGGTGAACTGTTTGTTCTGGGACTTCTGGCGCACGTACTGCGCCGACTTGATCAGCAACAGTGCCCAACTCAATACGGAAAACAGAATCAGTGCCCAGAGCACGGCCGGGACGATCATGGAAGAGAGCGATGCGTTCATGGTTTAAACCTCACCAGCTTTGATAATTGAATAGTCGGTTGTCATGCGCCGGATCATTCCGGCAACTTGAAGTCGATGGTCTGCGTCGCGAAGCCTTCTATCGGCGTGTCACCGCGTTTGGCCGGTATGAACTTCCAGTTGCGCACAGCCTCCACGGCCGCTTCGTCCAGTACCGGTTTGCCGCTGGATTTGGTCACCTCGACAGCGCCAGCGCGGCCGTTTGGCAGCACCTTGATGCGCAGAATCACGCGACCTTCCCAACTGCGTCGCAAGGCCAGCCCCGGGTATTCCGGCGGCGGGTTGCCCAGACTGGCGAGCCCGGATACCGCAGCGCTTTCCTTGACCGGAGCCGGTGGCGCAGCAGGTGCCGGCGGCGCGGGCGCAGGTGTTGGCGGCGCGGGCGGGCTGGGTGCGGCGGCAGGCGTTGGCGCAGGCGGCGTCGGCTTTTTCACCGGCTCGACTTTCTTGACCGGCTTGGGCTTCTCGACCTTGGGCTTTTCCACCGGTTTGGGCGGCGGTTCGACCGCGTCCGGATCCTCGACCGGTTGTTCCGGTTCGGGGGGAGGCGGTGGAGGCGGCGGCGGCGGAGGTGGTGGTGGCTCGGGCGGCGGCGGTTCCGGTGCGGGTGGCGTAGGGCTGGTCAGTTCAATGGTCATTTCCGGAACTTGTGGTGCAACTTCCGGGACGTCTGGCTGGGCAGTTTGTATGTACCACCAGATCACACCATGAATAAGGACCGACGCAGCAATCAACACCATTACTTGCGGCTTGTTAAGGCCGCCAGGACGCGACGTATTGGCGCTGAAAGGAATACCCTGCCACGCCGTCGAAGTGTCATCGGGCGAGGGAGAGGGAACCGCTTTCATTATTACCGCATCATTCATTAACGCTCCCTCGGGTAGTTAAAGGGCAATAAGATTCCGCTCGAACAACGGGTAACTGTTCGATTGATGAAGACCTGCATATTGTGAATAGGCAGGGCAACGCGGTGGGTGCGCACACGGCGAACTCAAACGGTTAAAGGACGTCTTGAATCAGGGCACTGACATTGCAGATCCTTGCTTGCTTATCGTCATGTACGGGGACGTACAGCGATGTTCCTGAATGCTTACATTGCAACCGCTGTGCCAGAAAGCCCTCGCTGGAACCGCTGATGCAGAGCGGGTGTCGCATTCGTATAACTATTTATCGATTCCCGATTTCGTTGACTTCAAAGCGGCAGATATGAATAAGACCTTGAACAAAAAAACAGGCAAACAATGACCCTCTGCTTGAGCAGACGCGTTCGAAAATCATGACCTGCAAGTCACTTTTTTAAATGCACCAATACTGTGTCACGAGGACCACGTTGGTGCGTTAGTTGATCAGCGCCTCATAAAAACAATACTCCGTGTGGGTACGGCGGTTGTGTGGACAGTTGCGGTTATTGAAATAAACGCCACCCTTTTAGATGGTGGCAAAATGAAACCACTCAAAATAAAGTGTCGGACACTCTTTATAGGTCGACCGTCTTTTAATTAAAAACAACCCCGTGTGTACTTAATGACGCGCACAGGCGTGCAAGGCGCTGATTCATCATCAGAACATTCAAGGCACACGCGAAATGTCTTAAGTCCAGACGTGCAGGGCGGTCGAATAACAGCGCGCAGATCGGGACAAGGTTGAAGCGGCCGTGCCGGCATCGCTTGAGGCAGGTGATGCCCAAGGTGTGAATTGCCAGCGTAACGGTGGTCTGACGCAAGACTGATAGGGCACAGCTAGATTCCTTTCCTGGCGGGCAGCGAGACTTGTGGTCTGCTCCCCTGCACTGTTTGTGGACGCTCTGACGTCCGTGAACTGCACTTTGGTGCGTGTAGGCACCCCATGAATGCAGCGTGCACCATTGGTTTATGGCACGACCGTTCCACTTGAAAGATCTGTGCCAATTTGTGTCTTTTTGTATCTGGAGGGGTACATTTTCATCTGAAGACGAGTTTTTGCGGCTGCAAGGCGCAGTCATAGACCCTGGCGGGTATCAACTCGGCAGAGTGGCGCGGGTGCGCCGGGAGAGAGCCGCCCGGGATTAGGGCGGCCAGTAGGCATGGTGAATTACCAGAACGCAGCAGGTGCGCTGAGCGCCTTGCTGAACACCTCGATGGCCCGCTCGACATCTGCCTGCGTGGTATAGCGGCCAAGGCTGACACGCACGCTGGCCAGGGCCTTGGCGGAGTCCATGCCCAGAGCGAGCAGCACATGCGAGGGGGCATTGCTGGCCGAGTTGCACGCGGACGTCGAGGACAACGCCAGGCTGTGGGATAGCTGCGAGCTGGTGAAGCCACTGCGGGTGATGCACAGGTTCAGGGTGTGCGGAATGCGTTGTTGCGGACAGCCATTGAGCTGCACATCCGGCAAGCTCAGCAGGCCTTCGCGCAGGTGACGACTCAGCTCTTCGATACGACGGTTTTCAGCGTCGGCCTGGCTGATCGCCAACGCAAAGGCTGTACCCATGCCGACGATCTGATGGGTGGCCAAGGTGCCCGAACGAAAGCCGCCTTCATGTCCGCCGCCGTGGATCTGCGCTTTCAGCAACGAATGCGCGCGTGGGCCCACGTACAGCGCGCCAATACCCTTGGGGCCGTAGGCCTTGTGTGCCGAGAACGACATCAGGTCGACGGCCAGACTCGCCAGATCGACCTTCACCTTGCCGACGCCCTGCGCAGCGTCCACATGAAACAGCGCGCCGTGCTCGCGTACCAAGGCGCCAATGCTGGCGATATCGGTCAGCGTACCCAACTCGTTATTCACCAGCATCAGCGATACCAGCAGCGTGTCTTCGCGCAATGCAGCCTGTACGGCGTGAGGCTGGATCAGGCCCTGAGCGTCCGGCCTCAGCCAAGTGACGGGAAAGCCCTGGCGCTCCAGTGTGCTGACGGTGTCGAGCACGGCCTTGTGTTCCAGCACGCTGGTGATGATGTGACGGCGCTGCGCGCTGGCATCATGGGCGATGCCCTTGATCGCCAGGTTGTTGGACTCGGTTGCGCCGGAGGTCCAGACAATGGTGTCGACAGGCGCACCCACCGCATCGGCCACCTGCGCGCGTGCCTGTTCAACGGCCTGCCGCGCCACCTGCCCATAACCGTGCCCGCTGGATGCCGGATTACCGAAATGACCTTCGCGCCCCATGCAGGCAACCATAGCTTCGATGACCTGTTCATCAACAGGCGTGGTGGCGGCGTAATCCAGATAGAGCGCAGAAGTGGTCATGGGCAATTCGCTTTGTAATCGAGTCAAAATCAAGGGCTGGCATTACCAGACCGACTGCTTGAAAGATTACTGATCCGCAGGCGAAAATTTTTTGACATTTACACGGATACGAGCAGCCAAAGCGAAAAAATATTCGCTTACGCTTGGATTTTTACGATTAAAAATTCTAGGATGCTGCTTCAGGCGCAGAATCGCAGCCAGACACCCATCGTTCCTCACGCTCCACGTGGGAATGCAGTTCTGGACGCTCCGCGTCCAATCCGAGGATGCAAGGGGCTGCACCGTTGGGTGACGCAGAGCGTCACGAAATGCATGCCAACGCGGAGCATTGGCACGATAGTCATGCTGCGTGAGGCGCAGATCGTAGCCAGACACCATCGTTCCTCACGCTCCGCGTGGGAATGCAGTTCTGGACGCTCCGCGTCCAATCCGAGGATGCAAGGGGCTGTACCGTTGGGTGACGCAGAGCGTCACGAAATGCATGCCAACGCGGAGCATTGGCACGATAGTCATGCTGCGTGAGGCGCAGATCGTAGCCAGACACCATCGTTCCTCACGCTCCGCGTGGGAATGCAGTTCTGGACGCTCCGCGTCCACTCCGGGAACTCAAGGGGCCGCACCGTTGGGTGACGCAGAGCGTCACGACAGGCATTCCCACGCGGAGCGTGAGGAACGATCAGTGTAAAGCGACTAACGCAGGAAACCGCTAATGGACAAATTCGACCGGGCAATCCTCGACATCCTGCAAACCGACTGCACCCGTTCGGTGGCGGACATCGCCGAACGTATCGGCCTGGGCAGTACCGCGTGCTGGCGACGTATCCAGAAGCTGGAAGAGGCCGGCATCATCGACCGCCGGGTCGCGCTGCTCAATCCGCAACGGCTGAACGTCTCAGTCAGCGTCTTCGCCGCCATCCGCACCAACCAGCACAACGCCGCCTGGCTCGAACAGTTTCACGCCGCCGTCGGCGAGCTGCCTGAAGTAGTCGAGTGCTACCGCATGGCAGGCGACACCGACTACATGCTGCGCATCGTCGTAGCCGACATCGCAGGGTACGACGCGGTGTACAAACAACTGATCAGCATCCCCGGGATCAGCGACGTAAGCTCCAGCTTCGCCATGGAGCAGATCAAATTCACCACCGGCCTGCCCTTGCAATACGCATCGTTTGGCGGCTGAGCACCGCCACGCTCATCGATTGAATCGAACCCTCAGCCCGATGCCACGTCCACTTTCTTTGGCAAACGAAAAAGGTGGCTGACATGACAACCGATCACATACTCACAAACAGCGTGCCCAAAGAAGACCCCGCCAGCCCGCAACTCGGCCAGTACGACCGTGAAGCAGACCCGGTCCTCGCCATGAATGCGAACAGACCCGGTGTCGGCTCGGAACGCGGCGACGAGGTCAAGAAACGCACGGAAGGCGACGAGGCTTACGAAGATGACGAGCCGGAAGTGTATTCGGATGACCCGGATATCGTTGCGGATGAGGGTGGTGGTGTTTCGCCGGGCTGAGGGAGCACAAATATGGCGCTAAGGTGATGTAACAGCTCAAACGTGTTCATATAAGGGACGTTGAGCTGTTCACAGAGGTTGGGGATGATGAATACGCCGACTCAAGGCCGAGAAGCAATCTCGTCCAGATGATTCAGCAGATCCAGCGGGTCCTCATAAACCCTTAACGCGCCAGCACGCTCAAGCTCGCCTATGTCATAGCCACCCGACAGCAGACCGACGCCGGTTGCCTTGCAGCGACGTGCCGCCAGCATGTCCCAGATCGCGTCCCCTATCACCAGACACTCGTCAATCGGAGCGTTTATCTTCTTTGCAGCCGCCAGAAACAGGTCGGGGTCAGGCTTGCCATAGCTCACGTCATCGCGCGTAACGATGTTGATCTTTTTGATGTCCAGTTTCAGCGCTTTCAGGTTGATCGTCGCCGTATCGATCCCGCCGCTGGTGGCGATGCACCACTTGAGGTTTTCCTTGTCGAGCGTCTCCAGCAACTCGACGGCGCCGGGCAATGCGATGATCTGTCCTTGCAGCCGCTCGTAAGCCTGAGCATGTTTCTCGCTGAGCCGTTCGGCTTGTTCTTCGCTGATGTTCAAGCCGGTTTCACGCGACAGTGATTTCAACATCAGTCCGCCGCTCATGCCGATCTTGCGGTGAATACGCCACATCGCAAGCGGGATTTCTTCTGCGTCCAGTGCTTCTTTCCAGGCGGCAACGTTTTGATAAACGCTGTCGGTCAGCGTGCCGTCCAGGTCGAAGATGAAGGAGGTTTGGGGTCTCATAGGGTTACTCTTTTTGAATGCGGATTGACCATCTGGCGAGGTTCGGGGCGTTGTGGTCGACACCTGTTCGGCGGTGTCGGAATGCGGCGATCATGAATGAAGCGAGGGCTGTACCGGGGCTTCGAATACGGCATTGCCAGATGGAGGGAAAGGGCTGGTTTTTTTTGGTCACACACTTTCGAGTACGTGATGGAATGGCGGTTCGATCTTTCGGGCGGGAGGGCGACCTGGTAGCAGAAAAGCCTGATGGCTTTCCAGTCGGTTTGAAGACTCTCCAGCCGCGTTAACGCTGTACGTAACCCTCCACCAGCGCCTGAACCCGCGCTGCGTCCTCATGGGTAACCGGGTTATAAACAATCATCGACAGATCCGGCCGGCCATCCACTGCGAAACCCGAATACTCCAGCTCAATCAGCCCATGAACCGGATGCCTCAGGCGCTTGGTACCTTCGCCCTGTAAACGCACATCGTTGTCGCGCCACAACGCAGCGAAATCAGCGCTGAGGGTGCAGAGTTCGTCAGCGAGTTCATGGAGTTCCGAGGCGGCTCCGGCACGGGTCGCGTCGGCCCTGAATGCGGCGACTATGAAGCGCGCGACGGCCTGCCAATCGTCCTGCTTTGCACGCGTGCCAGCATTGCAAAACATCAGGCGCAGGATGTTGCGCTGCTCTACGGGCAGCAGGCTGTAGTCAGTAAATACGGCGGCAGCAGCGTTGTTCCAGGCCAGAACATCCCAAGTGGCGGTCTTGATAAAAGCCGGGCTGAACGCGAGCGTATCCAGAATACGCTGCAAGCGTGGCGATACGCCCTCGGGTGCGCTGTAGACCACTTCGGGCAGATGACCAAAAGCGAGCATGAACAAGTGTTGCCGCTCCGGCTCGGTCATCAGGAGACTTTGCGCGATCCGGTCCAGAACCTGAGCCGACGGCGCGCCACCGCGACCTTGTTCCAGCCACGTGTACCACGTTGCGCTGATATTGGCGCGCTGGGCAACTTCTTCTCGACGCAAGCCTGGCGTGCGTCGACGCGTAGTAGAAAGCCCCAGACTCGCGGGGTCCAGACGCGCCCGACAGTCCTTCAAATACGTTCCCAGCGGGTTGGCCATGATGATCCTGTTGGTTTTTATACCCTGATAACGTCACGTCTTTTACGGGATAAACGTTACGCGCACTCTGCCGACTTCAGCAAAGAGAGATTTGACTATGCGCATATTTATAACCGGCGCCACAGGCTTTATTGGCACTCACGTCACTTGGGAACTGATCAACGCAGGCCATCAGGTAGTGGGGCTGACACGTTCGGAAGCCGGGGATCGAGCTCTACTTGCCATGGGAGCCGATCCGCATCGCGGTGATATCGAAGACCTGTCCAGCCTTCAGCGTGGCGTGGAGAAGTGCGACGCGGTGATTCACACGGCGTTTGATCACAACTTCGCGCACTTCGTCGCCAACTGCCAGCACGACGCTCGCGTTATCGACGCATTGGGTTCTGCCCTGGCAGGCTCTGCGCGCCCGCTGGTGATCACCTCCAGCACGGCGATGGGCTCTTCAGCACCCGGGCAGGCCGCAGACGAGGACCACTTCGACCCAGCCCATCCCAACCCTCGCGTCGCATCGGAACTCGCCGGGCAGGCGCTGTTGCAACGTGGCGTCAACATAGTCGTCATGCGCCTCTCGCAAATTCATAACCCGGTCAAACAGGGCTTGGTCAGCGAAGTCATCAAACAGGCCAAGGAGAAAGGCTGCTCGGCCTATATCGACCAAGGTCTTAATCAGTGGTCCGCAGCGCACCTTGAAGACACGGCGCGCCTGTATCGCCTCGCTCTGGAGAAACATCAGCCGGGGGCTCGTTATCACGCGACTGCCGAATCAGGCATCACCTTCCGCCTGATTGCCGAAACCATCGGAGAACACCTCGGCCTGCCCACATTGGCCTTGCCCGCCTATGAAGCTGCCGCACACTTTGGCTGGCTGTCGACATTTGTGGCCAAGGACATGAGCAGCCTGAGCCACAAGACACGCAAACGCTTGGACTGGCAGCCCAAGGGGCCAGGTTTGATTGAGGATTTGGAAGGTGTTTGAAGGGGTAGTGTCTGCAGGCGGAACAACTCTGCAATTGCAGATGATCATCGTGCCAATGCTCTGCGTTGGCATGCAGTTCGTGACGCTCTGCGTCACACATCTACAGTCTGGCAACGCAGCCCAAGGACCCTACAGAATCGCGTGTAATCAGCGTGATTACTGGTGAGTATCCGCATTCTCAGCGGGATAAAACTCACCCTTGCTGCCCATCCTTTCCAGCCGCTCACGAACGAGCGCCTCGACGCTGGCCACTGCAGCCCGGTCGTCAGGGTTGACCAGTTGCAAGTGCAGGCGACTATTGTTCTGATCGTGGGTACCCTCGCTGAGCATGTCGTGTGTGACGACTTGTTCGCCACGCCACAGACATAGCTGAGTATGGGTATCACCAAGCCATATCTCTTTAACTGATCTGAGGTCAGTTTTAGCCAGTTGGTCCACGGTGATCGTCTTTTCCATTGCCTTGTCCATTGTGCTGTACCTTTTCAGTGAGCCGATACAGGTCTGACGAATAGCCGCCGCGGATCGTTCCCGGCGTCGGCTATTCCACCGCGCCAACGGTAATGAGTCGACGCAAGGATCAAGATCGATCAATCGGTAGTTGCACGCGGCAAAGCTTTATTTCTTCAGCCAGCCCTCAACAACATCGGCACCATGCTCCGCTTTCCACTCCTTCAAGACCTTGTGATTTCCACCCTTGGTCTCGATCACTTCACCGGTTTTCGGATGTTTATAAACCTTGAGTTCGCGCGGCTTACGCTTGCCCGCAGGCTTTTCAGCGGTCTGTCCGCGAGCCGAGGTCTGTGGGTCCAGCAGATTGATGATGTGCTTCAGGCTGAAGCCATAGTGCTCAAGCAGCTTGCGCAGCTTGGTTTCGAACTCGATTTCCTTCTTGAGCCCTTGGTCGCCCTTCATCGTCTCCAGTGCCTGGAGTTGCTCGGCGAGGTGCTTTTCCAGCTGGCGGTATTCTGCGAGTTTGGACATGGTGTTTTCCTTATAAACAGGTGTGCGTAGTTATTGAGAGAGATAGCGCCCGTTACAAGTTCAGCCTATTTTCTGCAGGTTGGTTGGCTTTCAATACGTGGGAGTAACACCATAAGCCGGATTGCCCGAGCTTCCGGTTATTTTCAAAAATGCGGTTTTTCGCGCACAGAATTAACAGCGGTTTTTGCCCATCTGTTCTGCAAGCCAGTGGAAAGTTTTGATTGGTCTATTTCCTGACGCAATAAAACGGCGACTCCATCTATTGAATGCGCGCCAGCGAAAAGCAAGAGCGGAAGGCGAGCGCTTTGACAGCGAACCAAGCCTGGTCGCGTTGAAAATGCAGGAGCAGTGAGCATCAATACCGCTCACTGTTCCTGCCTTGTAGGCGTCCAGGCAACTAAATGTGGGAAGGGGAGCCCACACGCTAGCTGTTCAGGTGATATCAGCTCGCGAGGTCGACGGCGGTTTGACCCACGAGCGTCACGTCTGCCGTATCGGCAACCACCAGGTCGGCGTTGGTGAGCTCTCGCGTGTAGTCGAACCCTGCTAGCGTGACCTGGAACGCATGCCCATCGGCGCCTGGCTCGCTACTGCGCAGGTAGGTACGGTCGGTGTTTTCATCGTAGGTCATGCTCAAGGTGCCGTCGCGGCCGTTGCCAAAACCGGTCACGCCGAGCGCAGCGACGTCGAGCTTGTCCTGGCCCCAGATGAAATCAGTGATCAGGTCGCTGCTGCCCGCATGGCTGTCGGCGCTGCTAGTGAACACGAAACGGTCGTTGCCTGTGCCGCCGGTGAGCTTGTCCGCGCCCACCCCACCGGTCAGCACATCGTCACCGGCGTTACCCTCGAGGGTGTCGTTTCCGGCACCGCCGACGAGGGTATCGTTGCCCCAGTAACCATAAAGGGTGTCGGACTTGTCACCGCCTACCAGACTCACCGAGGTGATCGGCTGCGGAGTGGTCACAACCGTCGCATCACTGGGCGGGGCGAACAGCACAGTGCTGGCGTTGAGCTCATTGACATGGTTGCCACTGAGCAGAATTTCAAAGCGGTTACCGTTGGCATCGGCCTCTAATGATTTAAGCGCGGTGGCATCGCCGGCCAGGTTGAGGACCACCTTCAGCGTACCGTTGTAGCCGTTACCCAGCCCGGTGAAGCCCAAGGCGGACACGTCGATCATGTCATGGCCGTTGCCACTGAAGTCGGTGATCAGGTCGCGGCTGCTGTAGCTGCCACTGGCATCGTTGCGGTAACTGTCGCTGAGCCGGGTATACACGAAGCTGTCGGCACCCGCGCCGCCGCTCAGAGTGTCGCCGCCGGTGCCGCCGAACAGCCGATCATTGCCCGCACCCGCTTCGACGTTGTCGCGGCCAGCGCCGGCCCTCAGGGATTCGCTGGCGTCTGTGCCTTCGAGCAGATCGTTGTGCGAAGTGCCGTTGATCAGCGGCTGGAAGTTGGCATCGGTAACAAGGCCGCTACTGGCCAGGAACTGCACGGCAAAATGTTTACCATTACCGTCTCGCTCGTAGCTTTCCAAAAAGTAAATGCCGCGCAGAGGCTCGCTACGGATGTGCAAGGTATCGCCATAGCCATCGCCTAAATGGCTATAGCCCAAGGCCGACACGTCGAGGGTATCGTGGGCGGGGTCAAAATGGCTGATGGAATCGGTGTGCTCGCCTCCGCCATTGATATAGCTGTCGCCGATGCGGTCGAAGCGGAATACATCATTACCGGCGCCGCCGTCCATACCGTCGTATCCGGCACTGGAGACCATCACATCGTTGCCACCCCCGCTGACTAGCTGGTCGTTGCCGCCCCCACCCATCAGCAGTTCATTGGCCAGCCCACCACGTATGTAGTCGTTGCCAGGAGTGCCCTGCACGATGAGTTCAATCGGGTTATTGCTGACCTGGCTACTGGCGCTTTTGACCTGCAAATTCCCAAGCGCCGTAGGATTGGTGGCGTCCTTGATGTTGAATACCTGGGTCATGCCGTGCTCCTTACTTGCAGTTGGTCCACTGGGGTGGGGTATGACGCCAGTAATGCCGTCTCGTTGATAGCAATGGGCCTTATCCGACGAAGGGGTAGCGGCGGGGGCTTTCCGACCAAAACAGCCCGTTAGTGAGGACGGATAGCGACCTCATTCTCACAAGTGAAACAAGTCACCAAACAATAGGCTTGTCGTCCCAGGCCCAGAAGGTCCCGCTATCGGCCGATCCATGTGCGCCTACCACCTCAATGATGCGATCCGCCGAGAACGCCGGTTCGAACAGTTGGCCTTCGGGCACGTTCGCCTGGAATGGCTGAGACAGCTCCGTGTCAGTCGTGCCTGGGTGTATTGCCAGGACGGTAGAGGCCGGGTTAAGGCGTTTCAATTCGATACTGGCCGTGTGCAGCAACTGGTTGAGCGCCGCTTTGCTGGCTCTGTAGCTGTACCAGCCACCCAATCGGTTATCGCCAATAGAGCCAACCCTCGCGGAGAGCGCCACGAAGGTAGAAGGTTGTTTGCGCAATAACGGGAGCAGGTGTTTGAGCAGCAGGATCGGTGCAAAGGTGTTGGTCGCGAAACTCGCTTGCAGGCTCGCGAGTGTCAGTTGTGCCAGGCCCTTTTCTGCTTTTGCGCCGTCCTGATGAAGGATGCCTAGCGTACTGATGACGAGGTGCAGATGCTCGCATCCATCAAGCGTCTCGCTCACGAGCGCTTCGAGGGATTGTTCATTGCGCGCGTCGCAGTCGACGCGTTTGATGCGTTGGCCATATTGCTCTGCAAGCGTTGCCAGCTCTGTGGAAGTGCTGGCTTTGCGCGCGACCGCCCATACCTGCGCCACATCATCGCGAGCAAGCAACGCCGCGCACAGTGCCAAGCCAATTCCTCGGCTGGCCCCGCATATCAGCACGTTGGCCTCGCTGCTCAGTTCGGGTATCAAACTCATAAGGCACCTTGAGGAGCATGGTTGAAGTGTTTTTGACTTCTGTGGGGCAACTATAGCCCTAACGCCTCGCCAACAACCGCGCCAACCCAGCCGTCACCACGACCGCCAGCAAAACGGCAGTTGCGATAGACAGAAGCGCACCCCATTGCACTATGGAGTACCTGAGGGTCAGGTAGAAACTCACCACCCCAACGGCGCCAATAGCATTGCCGCGGATTATCGCCGCCAGTTCATAACGCCCGCCTTGCACGTGGACGAACACTGCAAGCGGCCAGGCGATCACCGGGATCGGCGCCAGCAGCCCACTGATCACCGGCCCGAGCCAGGTAGCGCTTGCGGTAATCGCCAGCAGCAGAAGGGTGGCCGTCAGCATTCGCATCGGGATGACCCAGCGCGGCAGCGCCACGTATGACGCTACGTCCGGCGGTGTCTGTTTCGAGGTGGCAACGACGATCAGCGCAACCATCAGCAGCGTGACAATGATCGACAGCGCCAGTAAGCCCGACAGGTTCACCACAAAGGCCGTCGCGCCATACACCGCGAGCGCCAGGATGCATCCCGTCAACGCTGAAACGCGTCGAGTGACCAGAAAATAAAACAGGTAAGTCGCCTGAATCGCCGCCAGCCCGGCCAGTGCGCCGGGCACCGCCATCGAGGCGAACTGGGTGCCTTGCTCAAGGCTGAGAAACAGCATGACCAGCGCCGAGGTCATCGGCAGGCCGGAAAGCAGCCCTGCCACGCCGGTACCCCAGCGCTTTGCCGCCAATGAAATAGCCAGCATCAGCGCGGGGGTGATGAGTAACTTGAGGTAGAAGGCCGTCATGCAGAAAACTTCACATCCGAAAGTGGGCTGAATGCTAAACCTTTTGGCGGTGGGTA
Source organism: Pseudomonas sp. BS3767 (assembly GCF_900099665.1). NCBI lineage: Bacteria > Pseudomonadati > Pseudomonadota > Gammaproteobacteria > Pseudomonadales > Pseudomonadaceae > Pseudomonas > Pseudomonas sp. BS3767. The sequence continues at coordinate 80,639 of NZ_FNCX01000013.1, forward strand.
ACGATGCATGTCAGCGCTTACTCCATCGCTCGACAGCGCATCCGCCAATCGCCAGAAACAGAAAAGCCCGGCGAACCGGGCTTTCTGAAAACGGGCAGTGCTTATTTAGCGGTTTTCAGCTTGATCACGTCACCAGAAACCGTAGTGGTGTAGCCGTTCAGAACCCAGGCCCAGAACCACTTCTCCTGCACTTGGGTATTGATCAGCGCATCGCCACCCTTGGCCTGAATGGCGCTGTTCTGCGCACGAACGAAACGGTCGTTCTGACGAATCGGGATCAGACCGAACAGCATCAGGCCGGTGGCGCTTGCTTCACTGTGACCTACGACGGTGTATTGGCTGCTGTCGTATTGCGGCGTTTTCATAGGGGTGCCGGTGCAACCCGCCAGAACCAGACCACATACTGCTGCGGCTACGACTTTGCTAAATGACTTCAAGGTGAAACTCCATGGGAAAACCCGGATCCACGTCTCGGGCGGCGGTACTTTACTCGCAGGGTTCATGCTTGAGGTAATTTTTTGAAATTGCCTCACAGCGCGCTCACGACCGAGCATCCGCCAACTCCGAGAGTGACTGTTTCCGGTTGTAGCGGGGCGCTCCACCTCCAAGATATTCAGCACGCCTGCAAAAGTATTAACGCAGCAGGCGGAAGGTCTCACGCACATGCTCGGTGAGCGTTTTCGGGTTTTCCATGGCCGCGAAGTGGCCGCCGTGCTCGGCTTCCGCGAAGAACCGCAGGTCGTCGAAACGCGCCTGCGCCCAGCGCCGTGACAGGCGCAGCAGCTCGCCCGGGAACATGCTTACGCCGGCAGGGATCGGCATCGCGGGGGCAGGGCCTTGCTGTTGCATTTCGCGCATACCTTCCCAATAGAAACGCACCGAGCTGGGGCCGGCATTGGGCAGCCAGTACAGCATGATGTCGTCGATCAGCGCATCGAGCTCGATTACCCGCTCAGGCTCGCCGCCGCTGTCGGAGGCATCCTGAAACAGTGCATACACCCACGCCGCCAGGCCAACGGGCGAATCCGACAGGGCGAAGCCCACTGACTGCGGCCGTGTGCTGTGCACTTTCATATAGCCGGAAAGCTCTCGGTCGTAGCGCAGCGCGTCGGCCAACATGCGCTGTTCTTCAGGCGTGGCCTGGGCGATTTCCGCCTCGGTGGGTTGGTACATGACCATGTTCAGGTGAATGCCGATCAGGCCAGGCGGGCGCATGTGCCCAAGGGCGGTGGTCACGGCCGCGCCCCAATCCCCACCCTGAGCGGCCCAGCGCTGGCCATAGCCCAAACGGTCCATCAACTGTGCCCAGGCCGCCGCCGTTTTGCCCACGCCCCAGCCTGTAGAACGCGGCTTATCACTGAAACCAAAGCCCGGTAGCGCCGGGATCACCAAATGGAACGCATCGCTGGCCTGCCCACCGTGGGCGACGGGGTCGGTGAGTGGCCCGATCATCTTCCTGAACTCAAGAATCGAGCCCGGCCAACCGTGGGTCATCAGCAAGGGCAAGGCGTCAGGATGAGGCGAGCGGATGTGCAGAAAGTGAATACCAAGGCCGTCGATCTCGACTCGGCTACTGTTCCACTGGTTGAGTTGGGCTTCGGTGGACCGCCAGTCATAGCCATTACGCCAGCGCTCGACCAGCGCGCCCAGACGCTCAAGCCGTGGTCCCTGGCTGTTGTCGGACACGGTTTCGGGATCAGGCCAGCGGGTTTGCGCAAGGCGCTGAGCCAGATCGTCGAGTTGCGCCTGGGGGACTTGAAGAGGAAAAGGCTCGATAAGGTAGGTCATTGGTTGCTCCCTTGCACATGGGTACGGGCCAGCGTGTCACGCACGGATGCCCATTCACGTTGGCCATAGCGGTCGTTATCCAGATTGAGCAGCTTGCCGCGCCCGCTCATCATATCGCGCAGGTATTGCATGCCCTGCCAAGCCGGGAACGGCTTGTCACTGGCCGGCGTGAGCGCGCGCACCACGCCGATGAGGGTGGACAGCGTGCCGATATTGCCGGGGCGCAGGGTGCGGTAACGCTGCCCGGTCAGCTCGGTGAGGAGACTGGCGATCTGCGCAGGCGACAGACTGTTACCGGCAATGCGCAGAAAGCGCGGCGTGTGGGAATCCAGCGCGGCATCGGCGGTGAAAGCGGCTACGTCGTCCTTGGCCGTGAAGTCCAGCGGCTGTTGTGCATCACCGAAATGCAGCACCCGCCGTCCGGGCAGCACGATAGGTGCGTCGCCTTCGAGCAGCTCCAGAAAGCCACCGTTGAGGATCGAGGTCACGTTGATGTCGGCCGCATCGAGCTGGGTGACGAAGCGTCGGCGAAGGTCCAGGTTGCGGTTATCGCCAGGCCGGGTACGGGTGTAGTCGAGCGAATAATCCGAGGGAATGAACCTGGGCACGCCAGCCGCCACGGCAGCCTCCAACAGCCTGCCCTGCTGCTCGATAATCACCTCTTCCAAGCCGTTGAGCGTAGACACCACACAACCCGAGCCGGCAATAGCACGGCGCAGGCCCTGAGCGTCATCCAGTGAAACAGGCGTGATCGTCGTGGTGCTGTTGCGCAGGCCATTCAGCCGGGCTGGTTCAGTGCCCGGCCGAACCAGCGCTATGACATGGGCACCGCGCTCTGCCAAGGCCCGCACGACGCGGTGGCCCAGATCTCCCGTAGCGCCAGCAACCACAATGGGTAAAGCAGTCACGTCATTCACAAGCGCTTCCTTGGTCGTTATGAATAGGTAGAAACGGCGTTCACCTGCTTCCATTTAACTGAACGTTACCGTTTAGTTGACGAACAAACAAGCGGGCTGTAAGTTTCCGGCCATGACAGCGATCAAGACCAAATCCAAAGGTGGCAGGCCCAGGCAAGACCAGGCGGGCGAGGCCGAGCGTCGATTGCTGGATGCCGCCCTGCAGCGCTTTCTGGCCTGCGGTTTCGAAGGTACCTCATGCGAAGACATCGCCCGCGCCGCAGGTGCAAGCAAAGCCACCCTCTATGCCCGTTACGCCAACAAGGAAGCGCTGTTCGAAGCCGTGGTGCGACGCCACGTAGCGACCTTGCTGGGGCCCGCCGAAACAACTCCCGCGCTCCCACTCGAAGGCCGCCTGCGGCACGTGGGCCACGGCATCCTCGAACATGCATTGCAAGCCGATACCTTGGCCATGATGCGCCTGGTGATCGCCACCTCTAACCGCACCCCGCTGCTGGCGGCTGAGGTCAACCGCATCGGGTGGGAAGGCGGTTTCATCAGAGTACGTTCGGCGATATTGGCAGGCTCGGACCAGCCCACCGACCCTGACGCACTGGCCCGTCAATTCATTGATCTGGTGTTCGCTCCCCATCAGCTTAGAGCGCTGTTGGGGGAGGATCGGGGGGAGTTGATTCAGGGTATTCCGGAGCGGGTGGAATGGGGGGTGAGGATGGTTGGAGGTGCTGGGTTGTTGGGGTGAGGGGGTTGGGTTTTACCAGCTTGTGAGGCAATGGGCCTAGGCTGTGAAGCCCTCGTGGGGGCTTTGACTCAGGAGGCCTGCCACTGGCCATTACTAATAGCTTGCCCAGGCGTCGTTTGAACTGGACTGTCAGAGGCCCGTTTTATAAGGGCTCTGCTGACTGCATCTCAGTTAGGCATACACATGGGCATACACGGCCCAGCTCGCTATGGTTAGCAGCTGGTCATTTGGATGATTCATTTTCCTACCTGTATGGTCTTCGATAAGGGGGTGCCATTTCGAATCAAAGCGAGTCTGACGGCTTGCCCCCTCCGAGCGGCGATCATTTTGGTAAAGCCCTCTTCATTCGAGATTTTCTCACCATCAATCGCCACGAGCATATCGCCAAGCAAGACATCTGCTTTGTAAGCAGGACTATCATCGACGATGGTCCGGACCACGACTCCTTGGTTTGTCTGCAGCAGTTGCCTTTCTAAGTCGTTCAGGTTGCGCACAAACGCCCCAAGGCGAAATCTCCCCTTCACAAAGTAAACCGCTCCATAGTCGGATCGGTTTACCGTAATTGGTACATAAGTGGTGGTGCTCCCGTAAGTGGTAGTCGTGGCATTTCCGTAAGCAGTGACCGGGCCACCAGGACCATAGGCGTTGGCGCTTCCTGAGGTGAAGGAAGTGCTGGTGGTGGGAGTCGTGATCGGCATGCTTGAGGTAATGGAACCGGTATATTTCGGTAGATAGACCAGAACCAAATCTGCTCCTACCGCCTTGCCTTGCTCCAATGCGTCCTCTTCAGAAACTCTTTCTCCGCTGTTGAAGTGCGACTCGCCAATGATCACGTATCCCCGTTTCGTGTACCTGTCGACGATTTGATCGGCATCTCCGAATGCTGACCTTTCGACAAGGGGCGTCGCAGGAGGCGTCGAAGCTCGATTTGCGGAGATCTCCTCAGGCGTTGCGCCGGAACTCGGGGTATAAAACTTTTTGTAGCCACTGGCGCATCCAGTCATGACAAGCGACGCGATTATTGCCAACAGAGCGTGCATAGATAGCTTTCTCATACGAACCGGTCCTTGCCCCAATGACGCCATTGTCTTTCTCCAGTATGGCGGAATGCCGCTACTTGATACAGCTTAGCCCGTATGCAGCGCGTGGCCGCTGGCCGTGGAAGCGGTGAGGCTGTTGGCAGTTACTGAATCGGATTAGTCGCGGAAGGAATGAGAAGTCAGTTCACCAGCCGATGAGTGAGTTCACCGAGTTCACCAGTTCACTAAGCTGCGGAAGCGTCAGCTACTCAAGACGCGCGGGTTCCCTGCCCCGTATGCAGCGGAAGTCCTCAGGGTCCCCCGGCTTATGCCGGATTCCATTCGCTGATGGGGCTCACTTCATAGGGGGGCGGGGGCCAGGCCCTTCAAATGCGGTGTAACTGGTGTTTCAGGTGTAGCGGTAACGCTTAACTACATGAAAAACAAGAATAAAATAGCTGTAACACTTCGCCGGGAGTTTCTATGTATGCGATGTAACAATACGGATTTGTGTAACGCTGTCGCTGCCTCTGTGCCCTACGGGCAATAGGCCGCTATCGACCAAGAGCGGACGCCTACGACCGATCTCCCCGTGCGCTGCTTGTGTTGCCAGGCATTGAAGCTCAATGCGAATCATCAACCCGCAAAATCCTGCTGGGCATCGTGAAAGTAAACCGACCGTCAAACATTCATCTAATGTTATGCGAGGTTGGCGAAGCAGCCGGATTCACGCCGTGCTCATCATTTTCCAGGAAGGGCTTTGATGCGAAAACGTTATTTGATCGTGATTTTTGTGATATTTGCCATTGAGTGCCTGGTCGTGGTCGATAAGCTGATTTCGTCTACGTGGCCCGAACAGTTGGAGGTGGCTGTCGGGACGTTTTCCGTCAAAACAGGTGGGCGAGACGAGTACTTGTCAATCTCCAATGAACAGGGGGCTGTTGTTCTCAGTTGCTCTCTGGGTATGAGTGGCTCGACGCGATGTTTTTCGCAAGAGCAGCTTCAAGCTTTGACCGGTAGGCGCGTAACAGCTCATTGGTATCGTCAGTCAGTTTATGGCGGGATTAGGAGGAACAAGCTGGTTGGACTTGATGACGGCGAAAAGATCATACGTGATCCAGAAAGAACCAAATCTTTGGATCGATCTAAAATAAAAAATTCGTCCATTGTTGGCGGTGTGGTTGTAGGTGTTATGTTTATCGTGTGGGGCGTATTTGTACTACGAGTGCGAAGTCGGCATGACGTCGCCCATAGCTGAGGATGTAGTGAATGGTGCGACCGCTTTTGGCCGATTTCTACCGTTCTTGACGGGCAGCTATCGGCCAAAAGCGGACAGCCAGTGAAGCCTCCTGAAAAGCTTTGGGCCTAAACCGCCCCGTTAAAACGACGGCACACGATGGTATGCGGCGAGCCATCACGATGCCGAACATCATGAATACGCTGGAAATTCGATAGCCAAGCCACTCCCGTGCAGGCAGTATGGACGCATTTAAGAAACATCTGCCACGCAAGGGAACCGCATGAGCTATTCGGCTGAAGTGTTCAATGTAATGATCGCCTCTCCTGGGGACGTCGACGCAGAACGCAACATTGTACGAGAAGTACTCGCTGAGTGGAATGCGATCCATTCCGCTAAACAAAAAATTGTCCTGCTCCCTATCGGCTGGGAATCTCACTCCTCTCCGGACATGGGTGCGGAACCGCAAGCGATAATCAACCAGCAGATCCTCCAAAAATGTGATTTGCTCGTGGGCATTTTCTGGACACGTATTGGCACTGCGACCGGTGAATATGCTAGCGGTACAGTGGAAGAAATAGAGCGGCATGTTGCGAGTGGCCGACCAGCTATGCTTTACTTTTCGAGCAAACCTGTAGTACTTGATACAGTCCTGCCGGAACAGTACGCCAAGTTAAAATCTTTCAAAGAAAGTTGCCGTAGTCGCAGTTTGCATGAGAGCTACGAAACTCTCACTGAATTTCACACAAAATTCAACCGCCAGCTTCAATTAAAAATCAATAGTCACGAGCTGTTTAGCATCGCTGAAAATCGTGAGCAACAAATTGTGATTTCCAGTCAAACAGATATTCCGGATTTATCCTATGAAGCCACGATGCTTCTGCATGAAGCATCACTCGATTCATCAGGGGTAATACTTTATTTGCGCCACCTAGGTGGCACGGACCTCCAAACCAATAACAAAAACCTGATAGATAGTAATGAACGCAGAATTACTGCAAAGTGGGAAGCTGCATTGCAAGAACTGCTTGATCAAAAGCTTGTGATTGGAAGAGGTCAAAAAGGGGAAATATACGAAGTAACCAATAGCGGCTACCAGATCGCCACAATATTAAAGCCTGCTTAGCCCAGTATTAAATCTTTAGACCGACAATCATTACAGGGAAGATGTAACGTAATTAATGTTAGGCTCGATGATAAAAGATTATTTGGCAATGACGCAGGGGAAGACGAAGATCTTGAGATTTTAAACGCCTACTATATAGACAATGCAAATTTCCATGATTATTTCGACCCGCGCGAGCAGTTATCAATAGCAAGCGCACGAAAAGGAATGGGCAAATCAGCGCTTTTATCTCGGCTTGAATACCGTCTAAAAACTGAGCCGGATAATTTTCAAACACCAATTGTCATTAGAGTCAAGGGCAATGAGCTTATTGGGCTTGGCAATTTCCAAGGTTCGGATCATACGTATCTGGAAAATTACTGGAAACAAATTATCTGCAAGAGAATTCTCATCGAAGTTGGTAGTCGCTTGAACATGGCGTTGACCAGTGATGAAATGTCGCTGGTTGAGTTGGCAGAGCTAGAAGGGGCAAAGAGCAAAAACATGATAGGCGCTCTTATTTCCCGCACAGTTGGAAAAATCCCAGGCCTAGGAATTGAAATCAAAAACTCCATTCCCAACAACAGTGAGGCACTACTGAGAAGATATCAAGAGACTCATGCTGATAAGACCGTCTGGTTACTAATTGACGACATCGACGCAAAATTTCAGAATACAGTGGAAAGCCAAGCCAAGGTTGGATCTTTCTTCAGCGCAATTCGCTCGCTTGCATTCGACTATAAAGGGCTTGTGGTTCGCACTACGGTTCGTAGTGACGTCTGGTCTTGTCTTCGACATCTCGAAGACCTTGACAAGCTACAACAGTACATGATCCCTATTGTTTGGACAAAAAAACAAATGAGGGACATGCTCGCCCAAAAAATTTTGGTATACATAAAAAATAAACATTCAGACTCTCCCGAATCTAAGCTCAAAATCGCAACGGACTATAACAAAATATTAGACGTGGTTTTTAATTCGCCAATTGAATGGGGCGACAACAAAGATGCCAAGCTCTTTGAGGCTATATCAACGTTCTCGAACCGCAGACCTCGATGGATGGGACAACTGTGTCGAATGGCGGGCAAAAAAGCCAAAGAGAATCCGAGAATAAAGAAAATCAACATCGAGCACATAGACTACATTCTTTCCGAGTATGGAGCTAATCGCAGGGACGATCTAATAAAAGAGCACATCCATCAATTTGATGAGTTATCCAATTTAATTGACGCATTGAGAGCATCAAAAAAAGAATTTCTTTGCTCTGGCTTAGAAGAAATGCTTGAGTTCAATTACGTGCGAGGGCGCGACAAAGAGAACATCCCTCCTGTTGATGGCAAGCAATATTCAGCGCCTGAAGACCTAGGCGACTTTCTTTATAAACTTGGCATAATTTCGCACGTACACTTGGACGGAAAAGAATTTACTCATTTCACTGATGACCCAGACCTTTATCGCTCAATTGAAAATCGGCGAGATAAAGTCACATGGTCAATTCATCCTAGTTATCGTAAATTCCTGAATATTCATTGAAGAGATTCTCGGATCATATCAGCCACCCAGCGGATGCATTGAGCGCTGACGTTGGCGGTGGGTGACTGCAATCGACCCAAAGCGAACTTTTGTCGTGGCCCATGTTGTCCTAATCACCTAAACCTCTATAGGCGCTCAGCTTCTCTATCAGCGCTCCAGCAGCTCCCAATTGTTCACGTTCTTTGTCCGTAAGGCAGGCTTGCACCGCATTGCCCAGCCATTCATCACGCCGATCACGGTTTTCCTGCAATACCAACCTGCCTTTTTCGGATAACTCTATCCATGTGCGGCGACGATCACCTGTGTCTTGAGTGCGCGTAATTAGCTCGCGAGCTTCTAGGTCGCGCAGCAGAGAGGCCAAATTCGACGACCGCATATTTTCCGCTTCTGCAATTTTCGAGGGCGTTGCCGTCCCGTCCATATGGTCAATTGCACTCATGACCAGCATCTGCGACCAGGTTTCGGGGTGGTTTTGCGCTTCCTGACGCAGGCGCTTGCTTAATCGAGTTACCTGTCCACGAAACAACGAAATATCCATAAACCTATACCTATAATAAAATAGCTATGCAATTATAGCTAAATGGGCCTGCGATGGTGTTCACTCTGAGACGCGGCCGCAGAAAATTACGAAGGGGATAACGATGCCTAATGATCATCGAAGATTCGAGCGGATTCTTCTGACCAATGATGACGGTATTAACGCTCCGGGACTCAAGGTCTTGGAGGGTATTGCGTCTCAAATGGCACGGGAGGTTTGGGTCGTAGCCCCTTTACTGGATCAAAGCGGCACCTCCCACTCGCTGAGTCTTCACACGCCGTTGCGGCTGAGCTTTCATGGTGTCAGACGTTTTGCAGTCAACGGAACGCCGGGAGATTGTGTGGCAATGGCGCTCGGGCACCTGCTCAGCCACGACAGTCCGGATCTGATTTTGTCAGGAGTGAATCGAGGCGCGAACTTGGGAGTCGAAACAGTGTTCTCGGGTACGGTTGGGGCGGCCATGACGGGTTTGCTGTTTGGAATACCATCTATCGCATTGAGCCAGTCCTTTGCCGATAGGAGTGCTGTGCCTTGGGAAAACGCGCTCAATCATGCGCCACATGTCATCGCCCAGCTCATGGATATGGACTGGCCGAAGGATGTTTGCCTGAACATCAACTTCCCCAGCTGCGCCTTGGCCGCCGTGCTTCCATTGAAATTGACACGCCAAAGATCTGGGCGTTTGAGCGGTGTATCTGTACGCACAGAAAATGATCCTCGTGGTCTTCAGTATCACTGGCTGAAGCTGGATAGGCATACACAAGCCGATGCCTTAGGCACTGAAACGGCCGAGCTTCTTGCTGGGCATATTACCGTGACGCCGCTGCAATTTGAGCGAACATACGACAAGGCATTCGGATCGCTTGGGCAGCCGAACCGAGGCTCGCCAGTGGATTAGAAAGGCTTGGTTCCTACAGGTTGTGAGTGGAGTGGCCACAGTTAGAAAACCATTTGTCGCTTTTACAAGTGACTGCTTTTGGCCAAGAACAGACTGTGACTGGCTAGGTAGAGAGCCGCGCATCCTATGGAGAGTTATCTTGATGCGATGGGCTAGAAATACTGTGTACTTCCAATAAAGTGTCTACACCAAAAAGGGCCCATCTGGGCCCTTTTTCAGGTGAAACTGCTTATTTCTTCAACCATCCCTCAATGACATCAGCGCCATGTTGCTCACGGCTTTTATCCGTTCATTCCTCCAGTTGGCTCACGAGTGCAGCCTGTTGAGGTGTCGAGATATTGTTAAGCTGAATCAGATCCTGCGAGCAGTAGTTGCGCGCTCGGTCGGATAATTCATGCCACGTCCAGTTCCCGACGGTTTCGCCTTCATGCGGAACCGCCAGTTTCAACAGGCTCACTTGATCAAGGCCGAGCAGGTTGTAATTCGCCCAGAGCCTTCCACCGACTTCAAACAATGACTTTGCGGCCTCGTTCCATTTCTCCTCAAGGACCGTCTGAGAGAGCCACAGGGCGTCGCGCTCTATGCCTCTGTGCTTTTCCTGTGCTTCAACGATGTATTGATCTACGGTGGCCAGCTGCTGCTTGAGCGCGCATATGATCAGCCCCTGCCGACGATCATGCTCGGCGGCGGTTGCCAGGTTTTTTGCGGCTTTTTGCGCATCGGCGTTGGCGGTCTTTTCGCCTTCGGTGTCGCCCCATGCGACGGCATGTGCATACGCAGTAGCAGCATCCATTTCGTCCTGACGCGCTTTGGCCATGTCATCTACGGCCTGTTGTTTGATCTGTTCAAGACGGGTGCTGAGGCTCTGACGTTTTTCATTCAGCTCCTGCTCATCGGCTTTTCAGGTGTTCATGGCCTCGATGTAACCCGCCATCAGGGACTGGCTGTTGATGAGGGACTCGCGGCGATTGATCTTCTGATCCAACAGGTCCGCATTGTGTCTGCGCGAGTCGACGATGCGCGGATCGCACATGCTGATCTCACCAACCATTAGGAGGCTGTCGGAATACTCACGGATGGTGGATGCCGACATATCTTGAGAATTGCTAAACCCAAAAACAAAAAAACCCGCACAAGGCGGGCTTCGAGCATTTCCTGGACTATCCAAATACCAAGACACATCCAGACTGCAAAATATGGCGCACCAGGCGGGATTCGAACCCACGACCCCTGCCTTCGGAGTCCTAAAAGTCGACGTTTAGAGTCAATACGTTAGCGGGGATTAGCTGGAAAATCAATGGGTTGTATTAGCTGGGGTTAGCGGGTTTTCGCCTTGGTTAGCGGGGTGAGTGTGGCAAATTGGTGGCAGATTTGCATGATGCAACATATGCTTGCATTCGCCCTAAAAACGAACCGGGCTTGGCTTTCCACGTGAATTTTGGTTTGGAAGCGTATTGTCAAATTCGTTGTGGGTCTGAATCCGTTGCTAGCGAGTGCCTTGCTTTACTGACGCTCGCAGGAAGAGATGGCCTGTGGGCTGGTTGATTTGTGAATTTGAAAGTGCACAGAACGTAAATTACTGGACAGTGAATTATAATGCTTTAGTTAACTCGTCTTCTCATAGAAATACCCCAAGACGCGACGCTTTGAGCTACGTCAATCCATGTCCTGTCTAGTTCTTGAGATATTTTCTCAGATAGTTTGCCAATGCTCTCTTGAGCCATAATTTTCAAGCAATTGGATAGGAGATTTTCTCCTAGCGGTGGGATGATCCAAACATCTCTGCCTGCAACTGCATAAGGGTAATATTGGCTCCAGTGATCACTTCCATACTCGTGGTCATTCGCTATGGCATTTGATACAGTTAGGCCTGCTTTGTGGTCTGGGTGTGTCCTGTCCAAAGCTGCTCTATCCAATTTGTAGATTAGACCATTTTCTACTAAGCCATTAGTAGCCTCTTTAACAATAGAGAGTGGGATAATATTTTCAATTTCATGGCACTCTAGGATCTTTAAGAACCTCTTATTTAAATGTCCAATAGGTGTAGTTGAAAATCTTTTAGCGGTGCTACCTTTCGGACCTTTCGGATGTTTGAGGTCGCTATCAATTATGCATAAGAAAAATATTTCATTCTTTTCTAGATGCCCAAACAAGTCATAGGTAGTATTGCCGCCGCCCGGCATTTGCTCCAGAGATATGCCATAAACACGATATAGATTCTCGCTGAATAGGTATGCTTCACTCCCTATTTTAAAAATTTCTGCGTCTCGCAAATTTTCTGTCAATAAAATAGATCTCCTTAGCTGCATAGAGTCTGTAAGGTGTAGATATCCGATGTTTAAAACTTTGTCATTTTCAATTTCTAGGCGGTTTCCGTTATCAAAGTCAACGCTCAAATGGAACGAAAATAAGTTTTCAATTCCGCGGGATTCAGTTACAAAACTTTTGAGCTCCACCAACACTCTACGAGAGTATTCGCCAAAGTCTTTCTGCGCCATTAACTCGCTTGCGATTTGCACCGGCATCCACACCACATGTCGGCATTCGCCAAATGAGGCCAGAATGTTTTCTAGAGCTCTAAGCTTTCTGTGCTTATCGGTAGTAAGGTCAGGGGATTTCTTTATTAATATAATCATAGAATTATGCAGACAAGAACCCAGCAGGCCAATTAACTAAGTAACCTTCGTTATCGAACCCAGATAGAGTTACGTCGGTTACGCCTGATGTGCCTTTTTCAAACAGAGTGATATTTACATAGTCTTGATCAATAATACTGTCTGCTATGCTTTGTCCTATTGCATCAATTAGATGCTTGCTATGTGTTTCTATTATGAAGTTATAGTCTCTTTCTTTAACTAGGCTGATAACTTTTGCTATTGCTAGACCGAACTTATATTGCAGTGCAGGGTGTAGATGTAGCTCTGGCTGCTCTATGACAATGCTTCTAGAGGCTTTTGCTCTCATCCAACTTGGCAAGCCTGATGGCTCAGTACTCTCGCTGGTTAATTCCAGCCATATCGAAACTATGACGGGTAAGATCTGGGAGTAGCCAAACCCCATATCACTAACATTGTGATACTGTAAATCGTGTTCTTCTCGGATTAGGAGGGCGTAATGAAGCCCTGCGGTTTCCAGAAGCAAATCAAAGCCGAAATTCTCTTTTATCCATATCGTAAGCTCCTCCTTCTGCACATCGCTTAAAGAGTTAATTACCATGGGCAGGTTCGCACCTGTATGATCAATTTCTCCTATCTGAAGGTCCTGATGGCGGTAGAAGCGTTCGGCCGAGGCGCGAAGCGGACCTAAGTATCTAACCCCACCGTAGAATTTTTTGAAAGCTTCGTCGGCGCTTTCCCAAAACATATAGATGTTTTTGGCAAACAAGTAAGTGAATACGACATCCAATATTTCATTTTTATGCTCGTCTAGCTTTCTTATAAAGTATTTATCAGAAGAAAAAATGCTCTTTATATTTTTGTATAGTCGGTTTTTTTGTGTTAGAGCTAAATACTCTAGGGAGTGTTGAATGTTTTTTAGCTGTTTTGACTTGTGATGAAACTGCTGTAGGTATTTGCTCAGAGATATAAGTGCCTCCTGCCTCATGGGGTGGGCAGAACTTACTCTGCGTATGCTAGAGCCTTTTATGATTAGCTGTCGTCTACGCAGTACGTCTCTTGGTATAAGCGATCCTTTTGAGATTTGCAGCGGGGTAGAGAATTGTTCGACTATATCATATTTTTTATTGGTTGCGATTAGGCTGGATACATCCTCCCCTGAGTAGTTCAGCTCTACATGGCTATTTTCAATTTCAAACTTTATCGAGATTCCTAGTGTTTTTTCTTTGTTTTTTAAACTTACCGATATGTTTACATCAAATGCGGCTTCAAGTTGATTTGGTAATGAGGTTGTATAATAATCCTCAAAAACTTCTGCATGTCTTCTTATAGAGGATACAAGTGGTGAAAGTGTCAAGTTGAAATCAAAATGAATCGACTCTCCAGTATCATGCAGGGCGCTCTCAAAATTCCCAAAGTCTACATAGCTCCCATGCCCTGCATACCAAAGTATCGGAAAGCGTGTGTCTGATTCTACAGATTGACGTAGGAGCGGGAAAGTTCGTAAGTAGGAACTCTTCCCGCAGCTATTTTTCCCAACGTAGATGTTTATTTTTCGGAACGGTATTGATTGGGTTTCGTAGCCAAAACTACGTAGCCCTCGAATCCCGATGCTATTAATTTCGCTCATAAATCATTCCACCATCATTTCCACTAATATAATTTGATTGTGCAGAGTAAAAATGAGCACCTGCCAGCTAAAACAATTTATGCCGTCCATGACGTTGGTTTGACCAAAGTCGTCATGGCAGCTGAAAATATCAAAATGACATCGTTGCGTCCAGAACCTTGCTATGCATTTTCAGGCCGTTTCTATACGTGGCCCATCCAGTCATTCCTCATCTATAGGATGTTGATGAAGGTCAATGCTCGAGTCCGCCATCTGTCAGAGCTTGCTCATAAGCTTTAGTGAAGCTGCTAAGTCCGGTACCTAAAACTAGGCACAAATCCCTCAGCTGAACCATGTCCAGCCGCCGGCCCCCTCTTTCCACATCACTCATGAACGATTGCGGCCTTTCCAGCGCGGCAGAGCACTGGGCTTGGGTCATGCCTGATTCAACACGCATGCGCTTCAGCACCTCCAATTCGTTGGCTGTTCTGGGCCTTGGCTCTCTACTTCGTCGGGGGCGGATGGCTGTTCTCCCGTGTAAACCAGAGCTATGCCGCAAAGCTGAGAACAATGGTTACCGGCTATCAGGCTGAAGGGTTCCATCCGCAGGTAGAGGTGTTCGCGAAGATCAATGACGCCTACGTTGGTGTCGACCTGCAATCGAAAAGGTTGCTGGCCTACCCCGTTGGTCAGGACGGTCATCTCTTCCGTTTGGATGAGATTCGCTCCTGGCGCATCCTTCCAGTCGGCAAGAGCAACCATCGATTGGAGCTGTTGACGAGCGACTTGGCTATTCCGACGTTCAGCCTCGCGCTTAAAACGGCGGACGTGACCAATACGGAGGCACGGCTGCATGCAATCTTCAGCACTTAACAGGTTGATGGAGCCTTCACTGACCCATTCGGAGTAGCCCGATGACGGACTTAACTGCAGGCAGTGTTTGGCAGGTAGATATCGCTCAACTGAAGCAAGCCAACGCCACTACGCGTTTGGCCAATCAAGCGCTGGCCTCTGACGATGTTGCCGTCCTATCCAGTCTCGGTTTTTCGCTCGCTCACATTCGAGAGCTAATACGCAAAGGCGGCTTCAGAACCTCTTCCATTGCGCAGAACACGCGAATGATCAATTGCCTACAACAAAGGGAATCTGCCCATGCTGATTAACCACACGCCATTGAGAATCGCGTCCAGTGTCCTGGCGGCTACGACCATCGATTCTGTCCGCCGATCGACTTCGTATCATGCCTGCGGCTGGCAGATTCTTGACCGCTGGGCGTTTAATTCTCCCGAGCAGCTTCGCGCACTCGAAGCGCAGGGAGAGCTGCTGCTTTTAGGGCGGTTGCTTGAACAGCAATTCATCGAACATGAGGCGCTTATTTCACCCGTCGGATTGGCGCAGCGTAGGCAAGGGCTGGCGGAGCATGAGGTTCTTGCGCTGTGGTGCATCTCTAGCGAGTTGTGAGCCATCGACGGCAGCGCCGTTCTACCAAAACTTTCCGGCCATTGGCCGCAGTGGGGTCTCGGGGCTTGCCCTGAGCAGGTAACAGCTAGGACATGTTTTTAACAGATGGCTTGTGGGGAGCGGTAGCGGGGGCTTTAGCCTGCCATGGAGACCGATCGTTTGCATGGACTGCTGTCGGCCAAAAGCGGTCGTTCCCAAGCGGCGGCTTTCGACCCATAGTTGCCGATCAGAAGCACCCCGACTAGGTGGAAAGTTTTCTAGAACCCACTTGATTTGAGGGCGGTGGAACGTATCCCATCGTTCTATGGGAAGTCTTCAGCTAGGTACGGTTAAGCTTGGAAGTCCCAGGTTGTCAGGGTTTTCAACGCCCACAAGCAGTTCGGCTTGAGGTATAGTCAGCGTTGCAGTCAATCCAGCACTTGGCTTGTCGCCGGTTCAAGTTGCTCGCTATGCTCGCAGGACGGGCAAAAGCTTACTCCTTAATTAAACCTTATATTTACTGAGCAGGAATAAGGATATTTAGATGCCAACAACTACATGCAGCAATGAAGAGTGCGGCCAAGATATAGAGTTTGATCTGTCCGCCTTGGACGTTGAAAACTCAGAGTCATCTGGGAGTCATACCACGCAGTACTCCGGCTCCGGAACTATTGAGTGCCAAAATTGTGGCTCAGAAACTGAGATTAGCTATGTTTGGGATGTATTGGATGATACGGGTGAAGTGCTAAGCATTGATATGCTTTAAACGCAAAACTTAGTTGGGCGTGGCCGACATCGGAGTACAGTCCGTCCTCAGTCGGCCACCCACCTAGACGGATGCTAGTGTCCCGCATGGTTAATTAATTTTTCTATTTAAATGATTTCGCAATCATTTCTGGGATTTAAACTAACGAACTAACCGAGCGGGACGCTAGTCAGTGTGTAGCTTCATGAGCATCAGGACTTGTTACGGAGCTGGATTGTCTTTGATGAGCTGCCTTCCGGAGTTGAGTTTCCAGTGCCACTATCTACATATTAACGTCTAGCTGTTATCTGTAACGTGGACTGTCAAGAAGACTCGAAGCCCGAACCCGATTACCAAATGCCACGGTATACTGCCGCGGTGCGTACTGCCTCAATATCGGACTCGACTAGATAAGAGTCTAAGTAAATTCTATCAGCTAGTACATCAAGATCTAATTCGATAAACACTCCAAACTCTGGCACTGCGACCGGATTCTTCAGCCATTCTAACGGTACCGCTAAACGAAATTCACACACCCACGAGAACGCCATGTGTTTGTACCAAAACCGTTCCATCACGCTTAGGTTAAGTCGCCATACGGAAAATTTCTACTCCAAAGCTTTTCCTGTGCGTATTCAGGCTTCAGGGCATTGCGCTCCAGAGCGCAGGAATCAATTGCTCATGGGTGAATCGCTTAGGATTACGGTGGTCAGCCTTTTTGACGCGTGCGTTGTACAGACAGTATGAATCGTCGATGTACCACGCAAGGTGCTAAAATTTATGGAGTTTACCGAAAGAGTTCGGAACCTACCTGGAGAATAAACCGACACTTACCCCTTCCTAAATTGAAAAAGTTTTGCGCAAGATAAGCATAGAAAAATTAATTCTTACCATAGAGTTCAGCATTACCTAAAACTGCACAAGCAGTTTGGTGCTACGGAATCAACAGCCGGATAGAAAAGGTGCTATCCTATGGGGAATTATTACATAAGCTGGGCCGCTGAATTATGTCACGACTGAAACTTGAATTGACTTATGATATTGATCCTAGCAAAACTTTGCCCTTTTACTTTACAAGAGCCCAGTTACTTAAGCTCCACTCACTGCTTTGCGGTCCAGAGCCAAAGACCATAAAGATAGGAAGTTATTACTTTGCCTACTATGGTAGTTACTTGGGGCATAATACTAACAAAGCACATGCATCTAAATATGGTTTTCATGAGGATCCGGACGTAATTAAGACCATGATAGGGGAGCTGCTCCTACAGTAAAGTTAGACTTTCAAGCCAAAGTAATAGCCTCCAAGCACACAGTGGCTCTCGGAGTAAAAATCTGGATTTTTGTCGCGATTTTACGAAAATCCTATCGGCGCGCTGAAGACTTCGGGATTGAAAGCATCGTACCGACGACAATCAGCATTGTTGAAATGGCCGCTCTGGGTCTATTTCTGTAGTTGATCAACGATCGCAATGGGTTTACTTCTACGGGTCGAAGTTCTCAACTTTACTGGTCAAGTTCGATGCAAACGACTACCTAAGTCGAATGCAAATGGGCCCCGTCTGAGCAATGGCTACAGACGGGAGTGGTCTGATCAGGCCAGCTTTGCCGCCAGCTCCTCCGCAGTAATGTTGTAGTACCGCTTAAGCATGTTCACCTCCCGATGCCCCGTCACGCTTGCAAGCTCAATCAAATTCGGCAGCTTGGTCGCAAGCCGACAGGTCGCTTCATGCCGCAGGTCGTGAAAGCGCAGATCGATCAGAAAGTCTTCCTGAGGCCTGACCTGCGCTACGTCGTAATCTCCCAAGTATTTCAGCGTCGCACGCTCCAGGCCTCGGACAAAGGCCTTCTTGAGCGCATCAGCCGTGGTGGGGAAAACTCGACCGCACAGCGAGCGCGGCAAGTTCTTTAGCAGATGAATAGCCTTTGGCTAAAGCGGGACGGTTCTGGGCAGTCCGTTCTTTGTCGCAGGCAGGTGCGCGGTCCTACGATCCAGGTTCACATGCTTCCAGCGCAGCTCGAAAATCTCGCCACGGCGCATGGCTGTCTCAATTGCCAGTTGGACGATGGGCCGTATCAAAGGATTGTGTGATGCATCGGCGTAGGTCCCATCAGCACGTCGCTCACGAAGCTCTAACGCGCCGAGCATATATTGCTCTTCAATTGGGTCGAGCCGTCGCGAGCGCTCGTCGTTATAGCTGGGACGACTGACCATCCTGACCGGGTTTTCGGCTAGATGAATTCCCCACTCGCGGCGAGCGACCTCGATCACGCACTGAAACAAAGCCAGCTCACGCTTCACCGTATTGCCCTTGCGGGTCTTCAGGCGCTCGTCACGGTAGCGGGCAAAATCTGAAGAGGTGGGGGTGGCAACGATGCGTGTCGCGAGCGGATGACGCTTGAGCGCTTCCAGGCGTTTGATTTCCGAGTACGCGCCTTTGTGCTTCGGAGCGATCTCGGAGATATAGCGATCGATGAGTTGATGAAAGGCGGTGCGTTCAGCCTCGACTCGAGAGACAAAGATGCCCCGGTCGATTTCGCTTTCGATCATGCGCGCCCAGACTTGGGCATCGGATTTGGTTTCGAAGGTTTTGCGCTGGGCTGGATAGCCCTTACGACGAATTTGCGCTTCCCACTGTCCTCATCCAACGGCTGGGCCGCGACTCCTGATCGCTGCCATTTCGACCATTCCCGCAACACTTGAGAATGGGAGATCGCAGCAAAAACAACTTTCAGGACTAGGACTGGTATCTGGCAGTAGCGACAACCCTCGTGAACACAAGGGAAAAGAAGATGGCGCACCAGGCGGGATTCGAACCCACGACCCCTGCCTTCGGAGGGCAGTACTCTATCCAGCTGAGCTACTGGTGCGACGCGGGCGCCATGATACTCACATGGGTACGGGGCGTCCAGTTGCGGGCGGTGTGCGACACAAATCACCCAGCGCGCCCCGCGACAGCCTTTCATCAGCCCACACCCATTACCGCCCGCAAAGGATCAGACCTGCGCTTTCGGCACGGCTGTGTGGTGGTGCATGATGCTCCCCATACCACTCCGTCAGTTCGTTCTCACCGAGGGCCTCTTATCAATCAGTTCAAAAGCATCGAGCGCAGCCCGTGCCGCGTTCTTATTACCGGGGCCAGTATCGCGGGGTGTGCCGCGGCCTGGTGGCTGACGCAGCGCGATTGCGATGTCACGGTTGTCGAGCAGGCGCCTGCCTTTCGCGATGGCGGGCAGAATGTGGATGTGCGGGGCGCGGCTCGGGAGGTCTTGCGCCTGATGGGGCTTGAGCAGGCGGTGAAGGGTCTCAACACCGGCGAGACGGGGCTTGCGTGGGTCGATGAGGACAACCGCACGGCGGCGCGCATCGATATGGCCGGTCTGGACGGAGACGGCCCGACGGCTGAGCTTGAGGTGTTGCGCGGTGATCTTGCGCGTCTGCTGTATGAGGCGTCGTCTGCTGATGCGTTCTATCGCTTTGGTGATCGTATCGTCTCGGTCGAGCACGATGCGGAGGGCGTGTCGGTCACGTTCGAGGGCGGTGGCGAGGAGCGTTTTGATCTGCTGATCATTGCCGAAGGTGTCGGTTCGCGCACGCGGGAGCTGGTGTTCCCCGGCGAGAACCAGCCGCGCCGGATGGACTTGGCCAGCGCGTTCTTTACCGTGCCTCGGGCACCGACCGATAGCCAGACCGCGCGCTGGTATAACGCGGTGGGCGGGCGCAGTGCGGGTGTTCGTCCGGACAATCGCGGTACGACGCGTGCGTTCTTTAATGTGCACGGCCGAAGCCACCTTGCGGTAGGCAACAGTGTTGCCGAGCAGAAGGCGTTTCTCCGGGCGTCGTTTGCAGGCGCGGGCTGGGAGGTGCCTCGTCTGCTGGAGGGGATGGAGGCTGCGGAGGATTTCTGGTTCGACGACTTGCGTCAGGTGAAGATCGATCGCTGGTCGAGCGGCCCTGTGGTGTTACTGGGCGATGCGGCCTGGTGTGTCACGCCGTTGGGCGGGGTGGGTGCTTCGCTGGCGCTGATTGGTGCGTATGTGCTGGCGGGCGAACTCACCAAGACCGACACCATTGCCGAGGCGCTTGCCGCGTACGAATATGTCCTGCGCCCTGTGGTGAAAAAGTCGCAGAGCGTGCCGAAACTTGTTCCGCGTCTGGTCCACCCTCGCAGTCAGACCGGGGTGAAAATCCTGCGCGCCGTGCAGCGGTTGGTGGCAACGCCCTTTATCAGCAAGCGTGCTGCCAAGGCGCTGACCCCGGCGATTCAGTCCTTCACGCTTCCGGATTATCGATAGCGCTACAGGCGTGGGTTAAAACCTGCGCCGGGCCATGCGGTGCTCATGGCGCTGTCGAACTCGATCAGCCACGGCCCGGCCAGGACGATGATCGGGTCGTTCGGCAATGCCTTGAGGTTGATCGTGACCTTCGCCGGTTACTCCGTGGTCGCTCACGGCTTTTATGCGCTGCCTGATCACGCTGCGGCTGCCTTGCGGTCAGGTTCGGCGCTGATCAGAAAACTACACACCTCCGTACTCCCGTTCTTTTTTTCGAACGGGCTATTGTCCTTTCCCCCCGCAATGCCTAGGATTCGTTTGAGATTTCAAACGCTCTTGTTCGGTCTTCCTGCCTTCATGCGTTGCGCAGCGCTGGAACCCGATGGAATGTTTTCCTGACGATGGCTTCCAAATGGGGTGCATCGATATCAATTGTTCGCGTCGCCTCTCGGGCGATGCTGTTTAGGAGGCCGACATGCAGCTCAAAGATTCCACACTGTTCCGCCAGCAAGCCTACATCAACGGCCAGTGGCTGGATGCGGACGGTGGTCAGTCGATCAAGGTCAACAACCCTGCTAATAACGAAATCCTCGGCACTGTGCCCAAAATGGGCGCAGCCGAGACGCGTCGGGCAATTGAGGCGGCTGACAAGGCGCTGCCGGCCTGGCGTGCACTGACCGCCAAAGAGCGCGGCAACAAGCTGCGTCGCTGGTTCGAGCTGATGATCGAGAACCAGGACGATCTGGGTCTGCTGATGACACTGGAGCAGGGCAAGCCGCTGGCCGAAGCCAAGGGCGAGATCACCTACGCCGCGTCGTTCATCGAGTGGTTCGCCGAAGAAGCCAAGCGCGTCTATGGCGATGTGATCCCTGGTCACCAGCCGGACAAGCGCCTGATCGTGCTCAAGCAACCGATTGGTGTGACGGCGGCGATCACCCCGTGGAACTTCCCGGCGGCAATGATCACCCGCAAGGCCGGTCCGGCACTGGCGGCGGGCTGCACCATGGTGCTCAAGCCTGCGTCGCAAACGCCGTTCTCGGCACTGGCCCTGGCTGAACTGGCCGAGCGTGCGGGTATCCCGGCTGGTGTGTTCAGCGTGGTGACCGGCAGCGCAGGCGATATCGGTGCCGAGCTGACCGGCAACCCGATCGTGCGCAAACTGTCCTTCACCGGCTCGACCGACATTGGTCGCCAGCTGATGGCCGAGTGCGCCAAGGACATCAAGAAGGTTTCCCTGGAGCTGGGCGGTAACGCGCCTTTCATCGTGTTCGACGATGCCGACCTCGACAAGGCGGTCGAAGGCGCGATGATCTCCAAGTACCGCAACAACGGCCAGACCTGCGTGTGCGCCAACCGCATCTATGTGCAGGACGCGGTGTATGACGCGTTCGCCGAGAAGCTCAAGGTGGCGGTCGGCAAGTTGAAGATCGGTAACGGTCTGGAAGAAGGCGTCACCACCGGCCCGTTGATCGACGACAAGGCGGTGGCCAAGGTCAAGGAACATATCGCCGACGCCGTCAGCAAGGGCGCAACCGTGCTGACCGGTGGCAACAGCCTGGAAGGCTCGTTCTTCGAACCGACCATTCTGGTCAACGTGTCGAAAGATGCCGCCGTGGCCCGGGAAGAAACCTTTGGTCCGCTGGCCCCGCTGTTCCGCTTCAAGGACGAGGCCGAAGTGATCGCGATGGCCAATGACACCGAGTTCGGTCTGGCGTCGTACTTCTACGCACAGAACATGAGCCGCGTGTTCCGTGTTGCCGAGGCGCTGGAATATGGCATGGTGGGTATCAATACCGGCCTGATCTCCAACGAATTGGCACCGTTCGGCGGTATCAAGTCGTCCGGCCTGGGCCGTGAAGGCTCCAAGTACGGCATCGAAGATTATCTGGAAATCAAATACCTCTGCCTGTCGGTCTGACCGACGCTCGGGTATTGCAGCCGATGGCGCGCGAGAGCGACGTGTCATCGGCTTTTGTTGCACCGCAGTTTCCTGGTGGCCTGAAGGCTGCAGCAGTCGATCATCGTATGCTGCCGCAGTTGATCCGGTCCGCTTGATCC
Source organism: Pseudomonas sp. BS3767 (assembly GCF_900099665.1). NCBI lineage: Bacteria > Pseudomonadati > Pseudomonadota > Gammaproteobacteria > Pseudomonadales > Pseudomonadaceae > Pseudomonas > Pseudomonas sp. BS3767. The sequence continues at coordinate 103,152 of NZ_FNCX01000013.1, forward strand.
TTGACCCACGCCGACCGATGAGCGGCGAATGAGGAATACATGAGCAAGACTAACGAATCCCTGATGCAACGCCGCCATGCAGCCGTCCCGCGTGGCGTTGGTCAGATCCACCCGATCTTTGCTGCTTCGGCGAAGAACGCGACCGTTACCGACGTGGAAGGTCGTGAGTTCATCGACTTCGCGGGCGGTATTGCCGTTCTGAACACCGGTCACCTGCATCCGAAGATCATCGCCGCTGTGCAAGAGCAGCTGACCAAGCTGAGCCATACCTGCTTCCAGGTGCTGGCCTACGAGCCTTACGTCGAGCTGTGCGAGAAGATCAACGCCAAAGTGCCAGGCGATTTCGACAAGAAAACCCTGCTGGTGACCACCGGTTCCGAAGCGGTGGAAAACGCCGTGAAGATCGCCCGTGCTGCGACCGGTCGTGCGGGCGTTATCGCCTTCACCGGCGCTTACCACGGCCGCACCATGATGACCCTGGGCCTGACCGGCAAAGTCGTGCCTTACTCGGCCGGCATGGGCCTGATGCCAGGCGGTATCTTCCGTGCGCTGTACCCGTGCGAACTGCATGGCGTGAGCGTTGACGATTCCATCGCCAGCATCGAGCGCATCTTCAAGAACGACGCCGAGCCCAAGGACATCGCTGCAATCATCATTGAGCCGGTTCAGGGCGAAGGTGGTTTCTACGTGGCGCCGAAGGCCTTCATGCTGCGTCTGCGCGAGCTGTGCGACAAGCACGGCATTCTGCTGATCGCTGACGAAGTGCAGACCGGCGCGGGTCGTACCGGCACGTTCTTCGCGATGGAGCAGATGGGCGTTGCGGCTGACCTGACTACTTTCGCCAAGTCCATCGCAGGCGGCTTCCCGCTGGCGGGCGTATGCGGCAAGGCTGAATACATGGACGCCATCGCACCCGGCGGTCTGGGCGGCACCTATGCCGGTAGCCCGGTGGCCTGTGCTGCGGCACTGGCGGTGCTGGACATCTTCGAAGAAGAGCACCTGCTGGAGCGCTGCAAGGCGGTTGGCGAGCAGTTGGTGACCTCGCTCAAGGCGATGCAGGCCAAGTACCCGGTTATCGGTGAAGTGCGTGCGCTGGGTGCGATGATCGCTGTCGAGCTGTTCGAAGACGGCGATTCGCACAAGCCTAACGCCGCTGCCGTGGCTCAGGTGGTTGCCAAGGCGCGTGACAAGGGTCTGATTCTGCTGTCCTGCGGTACTTACGGCAACGTGTTGCGCGTGCTGGTGCCGTTGACCGCCGAAGACGAATTGCTGAACCGCGGCCTGGCCATTCTCGACGAATGCTTTGCTGAAATCGCGTAAAAAGTGTGAAGTCATGAATTGATTAATTTATGACCAAACAGACAAAAAAAGCCCGTTTCGACGGGTTTTTTTTGCGTTTGAGCAGGGTATTTCGCTGTTTTGGGTATATCCGGACGTTTGCATTGGCTAAGGTGATCGCATTGACATCGGAGAGTCATGATGACCGCTGTAGTTTTGCCCGCCGTTCCTCGCGTACTGATAGCCGAGTCTGATCCATGGGTTCGCGAGACGCTTAGCGACCTGGTGTTGGACGTGCGTGCGGATATCGAGCTGGAGATGTGCACCGATGGCAAACAGGCCGTCGAGTGGATGAAAAAACACCTGCCGGACCTGATCATCGCCGCCCGCGAGCTGCCGGGGATCGATGGCCTGAGCCTGCTGCGGGGCGTGCGCAATCTGCGTCGTCAGCCCGCCATCCCGTTCATTCTGATCAGCAATCGCAATGACAGCGCCAGCGTGCGTGAAGTCGTGCCGCTGGCGCCGACTGCCTACCTGACCAAACCACTGAACACCGAAGGGCTGCGCCAGCGTCTTGAAGGCCTGTTGCTGGAACGCAGTGCCCCGGTTGCGGGTGCGGTGCCCGCGCTGACGCCGGGCCTGACCCTGACCAAGTTTCTCGACAAACGCCGTGATATAGCCGATGGCGCGCCGCTGTTCGTCGATGTCGCCACGGCGGTGACGCTCAGCCAGACCGCCAGCGGCATCGACGCCGCCTTGCTGGAGCAGGAGCTGCGCAACGATCCGCACATCACGGCAGTACTGATCGCAGCTGCCAATACGGCGGCGCAGCATCTGGGCAAGCCGATCCAGACCATGGGCGGGGCGCTGGCCATTCTCGGGCCGGTGCAGGGTGCCAATATCGCGTCAGGCCTGGCCAAAAAGCGTATGGCGGTGCTGACCAATGATGCGTTGCTGGCCAAGGCCCATGAGCTTTGGACCCTGTCGCAGCGCACGGCAGATTACGCACGCATTCTGGGCGGCATGCTGGAGCTGGATGCGGAGCGCTGCTTCAGCGCCGGGCTGTTGCAGTCGCTGGGTGACCTGGCGGTATTGGGTTGTCTGCAGGAGTGGCTGCTGGCTGGCGGCCAACTGGATGAGCAGGTGATCGGGCAGTCTCTGGAGCAGTATTCCGCTGCCTTCGGTTCTGCTCTGCGCACGCGCTGGCGTTTGCCGCTGGAACTGCGTGAGCTGATCGCTGCGGTGTATCAGTACAACACCGGCATCTACACGCGCGAAGTGCTGGCAATGAACCTGGCGGGGCAGATGGCTCGCCTGGGCGAGGAAGAAAGTGTCACCACGCTGATCAAGACCAAGTCGGCCAAACTGTTGAAGCTCAGCGTCGGTGACTTGCAGCGCCTGCGCAAGAAGCTGACGGGGGTGACGGATCCGAGTTTGCTGAGGCCGCTGACGACCGAAACTGAGGTGGCTGCCGAGGCGGTCGAAGATGGGTTGCTCGACGTGGCACCTGAGGCACCTGCTGAAGAGCCTGCTGCAATCGAGGATCCGGCAGCCGCTGTTCAGGGTTCGCCCGAGAAGTAAAACCCGACCGACGCCTTCGCGAGCAAGGCGAATCGCCGCCCAGCCGCTCCCTCAGGGTGTCATGCCGTGCGCGCTCCCACAAGATACCGCGTACTCCCGTAGGAGCGAACTTGTTCGCGAAGGCGGTATTCCTGACGCCGAAAAGCCATCGACTGCACCGGACTCTTCGCGAGCAAGCTCGCTCCCACAAGGTACCGCGTACTCCCGTAGGAGCGAACTTGTTCGCGAAGGCGGTATTCCTGACGCAGAAAAGCAATGGACTGCACCGGACTCTTCGCGAGCAAGCTCGCTCCCACAAGGTACCGCGTACTCCGTAGGAGCGAGCTTGTTCGCGAAGGCGGTATTCCTGACGCAGAAAAGCAATGGACTGCACCGGACTCTTCGCGAGCAAGCTCGCTCCCACAAGGTACCGCGTACTCCTGTAGGAGCGAACTTGTTCGCGAAGGCTATATTCCAAACGCAGCCAACGCAGTGAATGTACCGCCCTCTTCGCGGACAAGTCCGCTCCTACAGGGCACCGCAGACTCCCACAGGGCTTGATGCCGTGCGCGCTCCCGTGGGAGCGAGCTTGCTCGCGAAAGCTATATTCCAAACGCAGCCAACGCAGTGAATGTACCGCCCTCTTCGCGGACAAGTCCGCTCCTACAGGGCACCGCAGACTCCCACAGGGCTTGATGCTGTGTGCGCACTTGCTCGCGAAGGGGCCGGTACAGCCACTGAAGATTTGCTGATCAGGAAGACCGTCTTCGCGAGCAAGCTCGCTCCCACAAGATACCTCGTGCTCCCGCGGGGGCGACCGGGGCGGCGATCCGCCTTGCTCGCGAAGGGGCCAGTCGTGCTTTCTACATTCGAGAAGGCATTTCAGACCAGTACGATCTGGTTCTTGCCCTGGCGCTTGGCCTGATACATCGCGGCGTCGGCGCGGCCGTAGAGGGTTTCGAGGCTTGGGTCGTCCGCGCCCAGGTTGGTCAGGCCCTGGCTGGCGGTGATGCTGAAAGTGGTGCCGCCGGACTGGAAATTCTGACGCTGGATCTCGCGTTGCAGGCGCTCGGCGATCTGCATGGCCATGTCCGGCGCGCAACCGGGGAATACTGCGGCGAACTCTTCACCGCCGATACGCCCGAACAGGTCACCACGCCTCAATGCCGAACGACCGCTTTCGGCGATGCGTTGCAGTACGGTATCGCCTTCCTGATGGCCGTAGGTGTCGTTCACCAGCTTGAAGTCATCGATGTCCAGCAGCAAAAACGCCAGCGGCGTACCGTTGAGGCGAGCCAGTTCGAACTCGCGCTGGGCGCATTCGAAAAAGTGCCGGCGGTTGCTGCTCTGGGTCAGCACATCGGTGGTCGCCAGGCGTTGCAGCTCATCCTCGAGGTGCTTCTTCTCGGTGATGTCTTCGGCGATACCCACCACGATCAGACGCTGGCTGGCGTCGGCACGATGACTGACGAAGCATTTATCGCTGAGCCAGCGTACTTCGCCATCCGCACGAATGATCCGGTACTCGCGGTCCTCGATCGAGCCTTTCTCGATGACCTCGTTCAGGCTGCGCTCGGCGTAGTTAAGGTCATCGGGGTAGATGCTGTCGCGCCACTCACTGTAGTCAGCCAGCAGCAGGCCCGCCGAACGACCGAAGATGCGCTCGTAGGCCGGGCTGACATAGATCATGTGCTGGGTTTCCCAGTCGAACGCCCACAAAACAGCGTTCACGCTCACCAGCAACGAGCTGAACAATTGTTCGCGCTCGCTCAGACGTGCGACTTCTGCCTGAGCGTGCATCAGGGCTAACAGGGTTTCTGCGGCTGCGGGCATATCAGTGATCGGTGAGCCGGGTAGGGAAGTGAAAGGCTGCTTTTCCATAAGAACCATCTCAAACGTTTACGGCCAGTAAGGCGCCCTATCCCGATTGGCGGGAAAGTTGATGAGATAGACGGGGAGGGGATAAGTTCCGGGACCGGCGCGCCAGGGGATGGCGCGCCGATCAACGGTTCAGGCGTGTGCGGGGCGTAGCGAGTAGGTTTTCAGCTGGTCGGCGAACTCGCGCAGGGACTGAATGCCGCTGGCTTCGGCCTCGTGAATCCACTCTTTCATGGCCGACAGCATGTCGTGACCGTTGCTGCTGGTCTTGACCCAGATCTGTTGCAACGCGAGGCGTTTTTCGTAGATCACTTTCAGCGCATGGCTGTGCTCCAGCATGGTCTGGATGCGCAGGTGATGCCTGTCATCGAGCAGGCTGGTCTCACGCGACAGCAGGCGCTTGGCACGACGGAACTGATGACGCACCGACTCGTCGGCCTTGCCGAGTTCCTGAGTAACCAGCGGCGCGATGACCAGCTTGCGGTACTGCGCCATGATCTGGAAACGGTTGTTGAGGATCGCCATCGCGGTGTCCATGTCCATATGGCCCTTGCCTTCGACCCGATGGGCGATAGGCGCGACCCGCTGGACCTTGGCCAGACCCAAGAAGCTGAACACTTTGATCCATGCCCAGCCCATGTCGAACTCCCAGGGCTTGACCGACAGCTTGGCCGAGTTGGGGTAGGTGTGGTGATTGTTGTGCAGTTCTTCGCCGCCGATCACGATGCCCCACGGCACCAGATTGGTGGCTGCATCGCGGCACTCGAAGTTGCGATAGCCGACCGCATGACCCAGCCCGTTGACCACACCGGCAGCCCAGAAGGGAATCCACATCATCTGCACGGCCCAGACCGTGATACCGAGCGCGCCAAACAGCGCCACGTCGATGACCGCCATCAAAGCGATGCCCAGCAGCTTGTAGCGCGAGTACAGATTGCGCTCGATCCAGTCTTCCGGGCAGTTCTTGCCGTAGATCCGCAGGGTGTCCTGGTTCTGCGCTTCCTCGCGGTACAGCTCTGCGCCCTTGCGCAGTACCGTAGACAGACCCTTGACGACCGGGCTGTGCGGGTCGTCGACGGTTTCGCATTTTGCGTGGTGTTTGCGGTGGATGGCTGTCCACTCGCGGGTGTTCTGGGCAGTGGTCAGCCACAGCCAGAAGCGGAAGAAGTGTTTCAGACCCGCATTGAGCTCCAGGGAGCGGTGGGCTGAATAGCGGTGCAGATAGACCGTAACGCCAATGATCGTTATATGGGTCATGACCAGCGTGACCGCTATTAACTGCCAGACGGAAAGGTCGAGCAAACCGTTGTACCACATAGGCTGTTTGGCCCTCGTAGAAATACCTGTGAAGAAAAAAGTCGCAACGGCATTATCACTGACATGGCTCAGAAAACCAGTCACCCTTGCAGATAAGCGTCGCAGGATGTTTCTTGCTTTATAATCCAGACCTTTCGTAAGGCTCGGTTTTTTATGTCCGATTATTCCCGTAACGCGCTGCGAACCGCCGTTCTGTATGGGCTGCTGTCGATTCTGTGGTTCGCGACAGGCAGCGCCCTGCTGTCTTTTTTCGTCAAGGATCCGGCTCGACTGTCCGTCGGACAACAGATGATCGGTTACGGCTGGGCGTTGCTCAGCACCGTCATGATCTTCATTGCACGTGACAAATTGAAGGCCATCGTCGGCGGCGAAGCGCTGTTTGAGCGCCAACAACAGGACTATGACCGGCTGCTGCTGGCGGCGGTGGTGTTCGACAGTACGCGTGAGGGTGTGCTGGTCAGTGATGCCGAAGGGCGTATTGTCCATGTAAATCGTGCGTTTGTGGACATCACTGGCTATCAGGCCGACGAGGTGCTGGGTTTCAACCCCAGCAAGTTCAAGTCCGGTCGTCATGGCCCCGAGTTTTATCGGCAGATGTATCACTCACTGCAGAGTGCCGGGCAGTGGAGCGGAGAGATCTGGAACCGGCGCAAAAGCGGCGAGATCTATCCGCAATGGCAAACCATCCGCTGCATCAAGGGTGAAGACGGGCAGGCCAGGCATTTTGTGGCGGTGTTTTCCGACATCACGGCCATCAAGCGCTCCGAACAGGAACTGGCGCAACTGGCCCATTACGATGCGCTGACCGAGTTGCCCAATCGTCTGCTGCTGACCGACCGTATCAGCCAGGCGCTGACCTCGGCGCGCTCCAGCAAGCGCGGCTGTGCGCTGCTGGTGGTCGACCTGGACAACTTCAGAAACATCAACGACAGCCTTGGCCATAACATCGGCGACGAAGTGCTCAAGGCGGCAGCCGAACGTCTCAATGCGCTGGCCGATAGCGGTATGACGGTCTCGCGGCTGGGCGGTGACGAATTCGCGCTGCTGGTCAAAAACTGTACGCACATGGTGCATGCCGCAGCGCTCGCGCAGCAGGTGATCAATGCCTTCAAAGCGCCGTACCCGATTGGCGGGCATCAGTTGTTCGTCACTGCCAGTATCGGTATCAGCCTGTTTCCCGGTGACGCGCTGACGGCCGAGCAATTGTTGCGCAATGCCGACTCGGCGCTGTTCAAGGCCAAGACCGATGGCCGCGAAGGGTTTGCGCTGTACACCGAAGAGCTGACCGCCCACGCCCAGCAGCGGGTGCAACTGGCCAGCGAGCTGCGCCAGGCCATCGAGCAGGACCAATTGCGGGTGTTCTACCAACCGGTTTACGACCTGGTAACCGGACGTATTTGCGCGGTCGAAGCGCTGGTGCGCTGGCAGCACCCGACTCGTGGCATGGTTTCGCCCGGCGATTTCATCCCTATCGCCGAGCAGAACGGGCTCATCGCCGATATCGATGCCTGGGTATTGAATACTGCCTGTCGGCAAATGCAGGCATGGCTGGCAGAAGGCGTCTCGATTGCGTCCGTCGCGGTCAACGTGTCCAGCCGCCTGTTCAGTCGTGGTGATGTCGATCGGCGAGTGGCTGAGGTCTTGAACGAGACCGGCCTCGATCCGGCATTTCTTGAGCTGGAAGTCACTGAAAGTGCCGTCATGGAGGACCCTGAACAGGCCATCAAGCAATTGCATCGCCTGCGTGAACTGGGCCTGAGTCTGGCCATCGATGACTTCGGCACAGGCTACTCATCGCTACTGCGGCTCAAGAGCATGCCGGTGCAGAAGCTCAAGATCGACCAGGGTTTCGTGGCCGGGCTGCCGGGCGACGTGGATGACATCGCGATTGTACGGACGGTCATCGCGCTGGCTTCGAGCCTGGGCATGCGTGTACTGGCGGAGGGGATCGAACACGCCAGTCAGGCTTCATTCCTGTTAAGCAACGGTTGCGAGTTGGGCCAGGGCTACTGGTTTGCCCGGCCCATGGCGGCACAGTCGATTGACTGGACGCACGCGCCCGCGTTCAACTAGTTCAGGCCCCCACTGATAACGCGGGTCAGGGTGTGCAATGCACCCTGAGTGGCTTCCACCCTTATAAAGTCTTTTTGGTTATATCTGCATTCTTAAATAGTCTTTTTAAGAATATCCGCACCTCACTATTATTGCCTCACCGCCATACGCCATCGCCCCCAGTCGCGACGGCAGGCCCCTCACTTCTCAAGGATTAAGACAATGAGCGCATCTCTACGTAGTGTTGACGGTCAGGACGAAGCAGCCATTCTGCGTGAAATTCAGAGTGCGTTGCGTGACCTGCGTTTTGGTGCCGTCGAAATCACCGTGCACAACGCACAGGTGGTGCAGATCGAGCGCAAGGAAAAGTTTCGTTTGCAGAACCCTGCCAAGCAGAACTGAAGCGGCAATCACCCGACTGGTCAACCGGAGGGTTTCATCCTGACTCCTGATACCCCCCTGAAAAACAGCAACGCGCCCGTGCGAATGCCGTTCTGACGCGCCAAGAAATCAAAAAAGCCAACACACAGCATTTCCAGGAGCTTCAATCTATGTCCATTCGCCGTTTTGCGCTGGCGGCTCTCGCCAGTGCTGTTTTCGCAGGCTCGGCTGTCGCCAAGGATTACGAACTGCTCAACGTGTCCTACGATCCGACCCGCGAGCTGTACCAGGATTACAACGCAGAATTCGTTAATTTCTGGAAAAAATCCCATCCGGACGACAAGGTCGAGATCAAGCAATCCCACGGCGGCTCGGGCAAGCAGGCGCGTGGCGTGATTGATGGCCTGCGCGCTGACGTAGTGACCCTGGCACTGGCCGGTGATATCGACGAAATCGCCAGGCTCGGCAAGACGCTGCCCGAAAACTGGCAGACCCGTCTGCCGGACGCGAGCACGCCGTACACCTCGACCATCGTGTTTCTGGTGCGCAAGGGCAACCCGAAAGGCATCAAGGACTGGGGCGATCTGACCAAGGAAGGCGTCTCGGTGATCACACCGAACCCGAAAACCTCCGGCGGTGCGCGCTGGAACTTCCTGGCCGCCTGGGCCTACGGCCTGAAGGCGGGCGGCGGTGACGAAGCCAAGGCCAAGGAATACGTGCAGACGCTGTTCAAGCACGTGCCGATCCTGGATACCGGCGCACGCGGTTCGACCATCACCTTCGTCAACAACGGTCAGGGTGACGTGCTGCTGGCGTGGGAAAACGAAGCGTTCCTGGCGTTGAAAGAAGACGGCGGCAAGGACAAGTTCGACATCGTCGTACCTTCGCTGTCGATCCTTGCCGAACCTCCTGTCGCCGTGGTCGACAAGAACGCCGAGAAGAAGGGCAACACCGAAATCGCGACTGAATACCTCAAGCACCTGTACAGCAAGGAAGGTCAGGAAATTGCTGCGAAAAACTTCTATCGTCCACGTGATGCCGAAGTGGCCGCCAGGTACGAGAAGCAATTCCCGAAACTCGATCTGGTGACTATCGACAAAGACTTTGGTGGCTGGAAAACTGCGCAGCCGAAGTTTTTCAATGACGGCGGCGTTTTCGACCAGATTTATCAGGCGCAATAAGCCGAAATGAGGATGCCGCCCGAGCGGCATCGCAGGCTTGGCCAAACAGCCCGGATTACCCTCCGGGCTTCGTGCAAGTGAAACCAGGGACTTTTATGTCGCGTCGTATCTCCCCCGTCATACCCGGCTTCGGGCTGACGCTGGGCTACACCTTGGTGTACCTCAGTCTGATTGTGCTAATACCGCTCGCCGCCATGTTCGTACATGCCGCGCAGCTCACCTGGGATCAGTTCTGGACCATCATCACGGCACCACGCGTGATCGCGGCACTCAAGCTGAGCTTCGGCACCGCCTTTTACGCAGCCCTCATCAACGGTGTGATCGGCACACTGCTGGCCTGGGTGCTGGTGCGCTACACCTTCCCCGGGCGCAAGGTCATCGATGCGATGATCGATCTGCCATTCGCCCTGCCCACCGCAGTGGCCGGTATCGCCCTGACAGCGCTGTACGCGCCCAACGGCTGGGTCGGCCAGTTCGCGGCTGATCTGGGTTTCAAGATCGCCTACACCCCGCTGGGTATCACCCTGGCGCTGACCTTCGTCACCCTGCCGTTCGTGGTGCGCACCGTGCAGCCTGTGCTGGCCGATATCCCCAAGGAAGTCGAAGAGGCCGCTGCCTGCCTGGGCGCGCGTCCGTTACAGGTGTTTCGCCACATCCTCGTGCCGGCGTTGCTGCCTGCCTGGCTGACCGGCTTCGCCCTGGCGTTTGCCCGTGGCGTGGGCGAGTACGGTTCGGTGATTTTCATTGCCGGCAACATGCCGATGAAAACCGAGATCCTGCCGCTGCTGATCATGGTCAAGCTCGACCAGTACGACTACACCGGCGCAACCGCTATCGGCGTGATGATGCTGGTGGTGTCCTTCATTCTGCTGCTGCTGATCAACCTGCTGCAGCGGCGCATTGAAACCCCATCCTGAGGAGGCGCAGAACATGTCTTATTCATCTGTTTCAGCCGCCGCCTCTGCCAACGCCGCCCGTCGTGGCAGCGCGGTGTCGCGACGCATTCTGATCGGCCTGTGCTGGCTGGTGTTCGTCCTGTTTCTAGGGCTGCCACTGTTCATCGTGGTGTCCCAGGGCCTGAAAAACGGTCTGGGCGCGTTCTTTACCGCGATCCTCGAGCCGGACGCGCTGTCGGCGTTGAAGCTGACGGTTATTGCGGTACTGATCTCGGTGCCGCTCAATCTGGTGTTCGGCGTCAGCGCCGCATGGTGCGTGAGCAAATACTCGTTCCGTGGCAAGAGCATTCTGGTCACGCTGATCGACCTGCCGTTCTCGGTGTCGCCGGTCATCGCCGGTCTGGTTTACGTGCTGATGTTCGGTGCGCAGGGGCTGTTCGGGCCGTGGTTGCAGGATCACGACATCCAGATTGTCTTCGCCCTGCCGGGTATCGTGCTGGCGACCATCTTTGTCACCGTGCCGTTCGTTGCGCGTGAGCTGATCCCGCTGATGCAGGAGCAGGGCACTCAGGAAGAAGAGGCCGCACGGCTGCTGGGCGCCAATGGCTGGCAGATGTTCTGGCACGTCACGGTGCCGAACATCAAATGGGGCCTGATCTACGGCGTGGTGCTGTGTACGGCACGGGCGATGGGTGAGTTTGGCGCGGTGTCGGTGGTTTCCGGGCACATTCGCGGCGTCACCAACACCCTGCCGCTGCACGTCGAAATCCTCTACAACGAGTACAACCACGTTGCCGCCTTTGCCGTGGCGAGCCTGTTGCTGATCCTGGCGCTGTTCATCCTGCTGCTGAAGCAGTGGAGCGAATCCCGCATTAACCGTCTGCGCCATAACGCGGCGGAGGAATAATCATGTCGATCGAAGTCCGTAACGTCAGCAAGAACTTCAACGCCTTCAAGGCCCTGAACAACATCAGTCTGGACATCCAGAGTGGCGAGCTGGTGGCGTTGCTCGGCCCGTCAGGCTGCGGCAAGACCACCCTGCTGCGCATCATTGCCGGTCTGGAAACCCCGGATGACGGCAGCATTGTGTTCCACGGCGAAGATGTGTCCGGTCACGACGTGCGTGATCGCAACGTCGGGTTCGTGTTCCAGCATTACGCGCTGTTCCGCCACATGACGGTGTTCGATAACGTCGCGTTCGGCCTGCGCATGAAGCCCAAACGCGAGCGCCCGAACGAGACACGGATCGCCGAGAAGGTCCATGAGCTGCTGAACATGGTGCAGCTGGACTGGCTGGCCGACCGTTATCCGGAGCAACTGTCGGGTGGACAGCGCCAGCGCATCGCCCTGGCCCGCGCCCTGGCGGTCGAGCCAAAAGTGCTGCTGCTGGACGAGCCGTTCGGGGCGCTGGACGCCAAGGTCCGCAAGGAGCTGCGTCGCTGGCTGGCGCGCCTGCACGAGGACATTAACCTGACCTCGGTGTTCGTGACTCACGATCAGGAAGAGGCCATGGAAGTGGCCGATCGCATCGTGGTGATGAACAAGGGTGTGATCGAGCAGATCGGCTCGCCGGGCGAGGTCTACGAGAACCCGTCCAACGACTTCGTCTACCACTTCCTCGGCGACTCCAATCGCCTGAGCCTGGGCGAGGAGGGTCACCTGCTGTTCCGTCCGCATGAGGTGTCGCTGTCCCGCCAGGAAATCGAAGACCACCACGCCGCCGAAGTCCGCGACATCCGCCCACTGGGCGCGACGACGCGGGTCACCCTGAAAGTGGAAGGGCAGAGCGAACTGATCGAGGCCGAAGTGGTGAAAGACCACGACAGCCTGGTGGGCCTGGCCAAGGGCGAGACGCTGTTCTTCAAACCGAAGGTCTGGCAGAAGCTTTAAGCCCGCCCTCCAGCTATCGTTCCCATGCTCCGCGTGGGAATGCCCTTCTGGACGCTCTGCGTCCGATCTTGAGTGCGCGGTGTCAGCACGGGCATGTGACGCAGAGCGTCACGAACTGCATGCCAACGCGGAGCATTGGCACGATAGTCACCTCACGACTTCCATCATTCCCGCGCTCCGCGTTGGCACGATAGTCGCTTCACGATTTTTATCGTTCCCATGCTCCGCGTGGGAATGCCCTTCTGGACGCTCTGCGTCCTCGTGCTGTTATCGCACGGACAACGCCAGCATGAACGCCGCGACAATGCCGCATACGGCGAAAAGTTGTTGCAGGCGTGGGCCGGCGAGGTAGCGGGCGACTTGTCTGCCGATGATCAGGCCGACGACTGCACCCAGCGCGAACGGCGCACCGACCGCCCAGTGCATCACCCCGCTCAGTGACGCGGTGATAACGCTGCCCGTCGAGACCAGGGCGATCACCGCCAGTGACGTCGCCACGACACTCTTCATGTCCAGGTCGCTGTAGCGGGTCAGCGCCGGAATGATCACGAACCCGCCGCCCACCCCCAACAACCCAGACAGCAACCCGGAGCCCACGCCGGTCAGCGTCAGTGCGCGCAGGCAGGGCATGGTCCAGCGCAGGCGGCCCTGCAACGGGTTGAGCACGCAGGGCAGGATCTCTGCGCGCGGCGCCGGCTTTCCGTGGCGCAATTCGCGGCTGGCCCTGATGAACATGCGTCCACAGGCGTACAGCAGCACAACCGAAAAGACCAAGGCCAGCGGCGTATTGGGCAGTCGATGAGCGAGCCACAGGCCCAGAGGCGCCATCAGTACACCAATGGACGCGATGTACCCGGCCGCACGATAGCGGACGATGCCCTGGCGCAGCCCCAGCACAGCACCGATCCCCGCCGCCAACCCTACGGCCAGCAGACCGACAGGCGCGGCTTCGACAATCGACAGACCGAGACCGAAGACCAGCAGCGGCACGGCGAGAATGCCGCCCCCCGCTCCGGTCAGCGCCAGCACCATACCGATGATGGTTCCCAGACCAACGCCCAGTAACTGATGCTCATCCATGCCGGGTGTCAGCCTTTTTCGGTTTGGCCAGCCATTCACGGCCCTTGAGCATGCCATGCCAGTACAGCGCGGGCAGCACTCGCGCTTTCAACCACCAGGCCAGTCGGGTCGGCTGGCGACCCTCCAGCAGCCAGCGCGGAAAGCTCGGCGCGACCTTGCCGCCATAGGTGAATTCGGCCAGCACAATGCGGCCGTTCTCGACCGTCAACGGGCACGAGCCATAACCGTCATACACAGCGGATTCACCCCGACGACCCAGCGCGACCAGCACGTTGTTGGCCACCACCGGCGCCTGCTTGCGTGCCGCTGCAGCGGTCTTGGCATTGCTGGTATTGGTGACATCGCCCAAGCCATGCACATTGGCGAACTGGCGGTGCTTCAGCGTGGCAGGGTCCACGTCCACCCAGCCTGCGGCATCGGCCAGCGGGCTGCTGCGGATGAAGTCGGGGGCAATCTGCGGCGGCACTACGTGCAACATTTCGAAGCTTTGCTCGACGGTCTCGCTGCTGCCATCGGCCTGCGTGCGGATGAACGTAGCACGCTTGCCAGGCCCGTCGACGGCGACCAGCCGATGGCTGAACCTGAGGTCGATGGCGTAGCGCTCGACGTACTTCATCAGCGCTGGCACATAGTCGGCGACACCGAACAGCACGCCACCGGCGTTGTAGAACTGCGTATCGATCTGCGCGAGACGGCCGCTTTTCAACCAGTGATCGCAGGACAGGTACATCGCCTTCTGTGGCGCACCGGCGCACTTGATCGGCATGGGCGGCTGAGTGAACAGCGCGCGGCCCTGTTTCAGGTTCTGCACCAGCTTCCAGGTGTAGGGCGCCAGGTCATAGCGATAGTTGGAGGTCACGCCATTGGCCCCGAGCGTTTCCACCAGCCCGTCGATGGCCGACCAGTCCAGCTTCAGGCCGGGGCAGACCACCAGTTGCTGATAACCGAGCACGCGGCCGTCGCCCAGCGTCAGCGCATTGTGCTGCGGCTCGAAGGTCGCTACTGCAGCCTTGATCCACTGCACGCCTTTTGGAATCAGCGAAGCCATGCTGCGCGCCGTCGACTGCGGGGTGAAGATCCCCGCACCGACCATGGTCCAGCCGGGCTGGTAATAATGGGTATCGGCAGGGTCGACCAAAGTGATTTGCAGGGTAGCGTCCCGGGCGAGCAGGCTTGCGGCAGTGGCGATACCGGCAGCACCGCCACCGACGATCAGGATCTGACAGGTTGTTGTCGAAGCATTCATCACAGGGTTTCCCAAGGCGGGCAGCGGTCAAAGGGCATTGAGCGGGATCTTCAGGTAGACGACGCCGTTGTCTTCCGGCTCGGGAAAGTGTCCGCAGCGCATGTTGACCTGCACCGCAGGCAGCATCAGCACCGGCATGTCCAGCGTCGCGTCGCGGGCTTCGCGCATGCCGACGAACGCGTCTTCATCCACACCGTCGTGCACATGGATATTGCTGGCGCGCTGTTCGGCAACCGTGGTCATGTATTTCAGCTCACGGCCATTGGGCAGGTAGTCGTGGCACATGAACAGCAGGGTCTCCGGCGGCAGCGCCAGCAGTTTCTTGATCGAGCGATACAGCGTGCGCGCATCGGCCCCCGGGAAGTCACACCGGGCGGTGCCGTAATCAGGCATGAACAGCGTATCGCCGACAAACGCGACCGTGGCGTCACCGACTTGCACCAGATAACTCATGCACGCCGGCGTGTGCCCGGGCGTGTGCATGGCCTTGACCTCAAGCGTGCCGAGGGCGAACGACGCGTTGTCTTCCAGCAGCACATCGAACTGGCTGCCATTGCGCGCAAAGTCAGGCGGCGCGTTGAACAGCGTGCCGAAGGTTTCCTGCACGGCGGTGATGTGGCTGCCAATGACAATTTGCCCACCCAGCCTCTGTTTCAGATACGGCGCTGCCGAGAGGTGATCGGCGTGCACGTGGGTTTCGAAAATCCACTGCACCGAGGCGCCCAGCGCCTGCGCCCGTTCGATCATCCGGTCGGCAGACTCGGTCCTGGTGCGGCCGGACTTGGGGTCGTAATCGAGCACGCTGTCGATCAGCGCACATTGCTTGCTGTGCAGGTCCATCACCAGATAGCTGATGGTCCAGGTATGCGTGTCGAAGAGCGCTTCGACATGGAGTTTTTCACCGATGATCATGTGCAATTCCCATGGCTGTAAATCGCCTCAAGGCCCGTTTGGTCAGGCCGGACGGTTGGCAGTCGTTGCCATGATGTCTCAATAACCATGCCAATCACTGCAAAGCCTGTTCAGCCCAGTAAATAAAGGCATTAGGAATTCTTTAAGAGCACCTGGATCAACTGACAAACCTGCGGACTGCCACATTCTGGCAGTCATTTGGCAGTCCATGGCACACGCTGGCAGACGGATGGGTTAAGCTGCGCCCAGCCCACAGGAGCACCCATGAACCTCATCGCCACCGATTTTCCCGGCAGTCGCATGCAGTCGCTGGTGTCATACCTCGAGCATGATCTGCGACCGACCATCGTGCTCGACACCGACTACAACATCATTGCCGCCAACACCGCCTACCAGCGCCAGTTCGGCGTCGAAGGCACGCCGCATGTGGGCGAGAAGTGTTATCGGGTGTCGCATCAGTTTGCGGTGCCATGCGATCAGGCCGGCGAGCATTGCCCGATGCGCAAGGCCCATGAAACACGGCTTCCGGAGCGTCTGCTGCACATTCATCACACTCCGCGCGGCCCGGAGCATGTGGATGTCGAGCTGCGGCCGATTCTCGATGATCAGGGTGAGGTGATCGCTTATGTCGAGCGACTGAGCTCGGTGGCGGTGGCATCCGTCCAGCCGCAGCAACACGGGCTGGTGGGGCGCTCGGCGGCGTTCAAGGAGGTTCTGAGCGCTCTGCAACGTGCGGCGCCCGCGCAGATTCCGGTGTTACTGCAGGGCGAGTCGGGCACCGGCAAGGAATTGTTCGCGCGCGCACTGCACGCCAGCAGCGCCAGGTCCGCCGGGCCGCTGGTGGTGGTCGACTGCACGGGGCTTACCGAAACCCTGCTGGAGAGCGAGCTGTTCGGCTATGAGAAGGGCGCATTCACGGGCGCATTGCAGCGCAAGACCGGTCTGGCTGAAGCCGCTCATGGCGGGACGCTGTTTCTTGATGAGATTGGTGAGGTGCCGCTGGCCATGCAGGTCAAGCTGTTGAGGCTGATCGAATCGGGCAGTTTTCGTCCGGTGGGCAGCCTGCGCACGGTGCACTCGGATTTTCGGCTGGTGGTGGCCACGCACAAACCGCTCCGGGAGATGGTCGCCGACGGCAGCTTTCGTCAGGATTTGTTTTACCGCATCAGCGCCTTTCCGATTCGCCTGCCGGCCCTGCGTGAACGCAGTGATGACCTGCCGCTGCTGATCGACAGCCTGCTGCAACGCATCGCTCCCGGCGCTGCTCCGCGTGTCGACGCCGAGGCCATGAAGCTGCTGAGTTTGTACAGTTACCCCGGCAACATTCGCGAGCTGCGCAACATACTCGAACGCGCCCGTTTATTTACCGACGACGGCATCATTCGCGCGCAGGACCTGCCCGCCGAGGTGCGCGGCCAAGGCGAAGCGGGTGGTGTGACGTACCGCCAGCAGGACGACGGCCTGGAGAGACTCGCCCATGCACTGCGAGTGTTCAATGGCTCGCGCAGTGAGCTGGCCAGAGAGCTGGGAATGAGCGAACGCACCCTGTACCGACGTTTGCGTGCCCTAGGGATTCCGCGCTGAAGCGTGAGGAACGATCATCACAACTATCGTGCGGCGCTCCGCGTCGCATACCGTTCTGGACGCTCCGCGTCCTCTTGACGACGCAGAGCGTCGAGAACTGCATTCCCACGCTGGAGCGTGAGGAACGATCATCGCAACTATCGTGCGGCGCT
>NZ_FNCX01000006.1:0-357554 GCF_900099665.1 Pseudomonas sp. BS3767
GCTTGCAGGCAGTTGGAGTCGTCCGGCTCGACGCCGATCACCCTGATCTCCGGGCGCAGGTATTTCACATACGCCGCGATACCGGCAATCAGACCACCGCCCCCGACCGGAACAAAGATCGCATCCAGCTGGCCCGGTTGCTGACGAAGAATTTCCATCGCCACAGTGCCTTGCCCGGCGATGGTGTCGGGGTCGTCATACGGATGGATGTAGACGAAGCCCTGCTCATCGACCAGCTTCAGCGAGTAGGCCAGCGCTTCCGGGAAGGAATCGCCGTGCAGCACCACGGTGGCACCCCGCGAGCGCACACCTTTGACCTTGATCTCCGGCGTGGTGCGCGGCATGACGATGGTCGCCTTGATCCCCAACTCGCGTGCCGCCAGCGCCAGGCCCTGGGCATGATTGCCCGCCGATGCCGTCACCACGCCCCGTGCAGTCTGCTCTGCGGGCAATTGCGCGAGCTTATTGTACGCGCCGCGAATCTTGAACGAGAACACCGGCTGCAGGTCTTCGCGCTTGAGCAGCACCTGATTGCCCAGCCGTTCGGACAGCTGGCGAGCGCCTTGCAGCGGCGTTTCGATGGCAACGTCGTAGACGCGGGAGGTGAGGATTTTGCGCGCGTAATAGTTGAGCAGATCGTGCGGGCCCTGGCTCATCGCATCGCCTCTTCATACGTGGTGCCTGGATACTCGGCGAACGCGCGCGGCAGATCGATAATCAGGTCCAGAGTGGCGAGAAGGGCAATAGAGCGAGGGATGGCGATCATGTCTGACTCCTGATTCGGCAATGGTTGCCCGGGAGACAGAAGAAACCCGCCTCCAGGGCGGGTTTTTTGCAAACGTCGGCTAACCCGCCATGACTGGAATGACGGTAATAATAATCTGGCCGAGGTTGTGCTTGATGAGGTTCATGAGCAGGAGGTTAGGTCGACACTGGCATGCAAGTCAATAGCGCCCGTCCGCTAGAGAGTTGAGGGGAGTGCTGAATCGGCCGCGGTCTTTTTCGTCTGTTTGACAGGAATCAACATTTTTATTTCACATTGGCACTTTAATGTTGATCTTGCGGTCAGTTATTTCAGCTTTGATTATCACCCCCACTCACTCAGCCAAGAGGGCGAAGAAATGGACGAATACCAGGAAGAACTACTTGAATACCGTGCATCGGAACTGGACCCGGTAGAGCCTGCCGACGACGCTACCGAACTGTGAACGGCTTCATGCGCTTTGACGCTGGCTGCGGCGGAACTCTCCCGGAGTCTGCCCGTTCCAGCGTTTGAAGGCGCGTTGAAAGGCTTCGGCAGAAGCGAATCCCAGCAGGTAGGCGATCTCCCCGAACGCCAGTTCAGTGTCGCGAATATAAGTCATCGCCAGATCGCGCCGCGTGTCATTGAGCACTGCGCGAAAGCATGTACCTTCCTCGGTCAGCTTGCGGCGCAGCGTCCAGGTGGGCAGTTTGAGTCTTGCCGCCACTTCCTCCAGATCCGGTTCACTTCCGCCGTTCAATAGCGGCCCCAGCAATTGAATGATGCGTTCACGCAGGCTGCGGGTGCGGGTCTGTTGTTCCAGTTCGCTTTCGCACAGCTGCAACAGGTGCCGCCAGGTACTTGGGCAATGGTCCGGGTTGCGTAATGCCAGGCTGGTCTGATCCAGACGCAGTTGATTGGTCGCCGCGCCAAACACCATCGGGTTATCACTCAAAGCGGCGTACTGCGCGGCATAGTCAGGCGCTTCGAATTCGATCTCGATGCGTTGTGCGCGCAGTTCTGTACCTGCCAGCGTCGAAAGCTGAGCCAGCCAGCCACCTAGAATCGAGTCCACCACAAACCTGTTGTAAGCGTTATAGGGGCTGATCGAATAGAAGCGCATCCAGGCGCCGCCGGCATCCTCGTGGAAACTCGACTGGCCGCGATAATTGGAACCGTACAAGGGCTCAAAGCGAATCAGCGTGCGCGCCGCCTCGCGCACGTTGGGTGCCTGGGCCGCAGTGATACCGGCCAGACCTGCCTGTGCAAAACGACTGAGCTGGCCCATGCGCAACCCCAGCCCGGGCTGGCCGGTCAGTTGGATGGCGGCATGCCCCAGGCGCATGTAGCGCGGGATCGATAGCCGCGCTCGCGCCTGGCTCAGGCGAATCGGGTCAAGACCGTACTGCTCCAGCAGCGCGTCAGGGTTCCTGTCGAAACTGTTGACCGCATCAGTCAGGCTCTGGATGAAACCCACCGACAGATCACCGAGGCGCAGCGTCAGGGTCGGCATCGTCAAAGCCAGAGGTTGATCAGGCGCGCGCCGCCAGTGGCAGCATTTTCCTGCTGCGGCTCGGCGATCGTTTGCCCTGCGTGGCTGGCAAAACTTTGCCCGGCCACGCCCTGATTCCAGAACTGTCCGCGCATGAATACACTGATTCCGGCCTGCGCAGTGCTTTGCGGAGCACGGCCGGTCAATGTCAGGTGATGCCAGGCTTCGCCCTCACTAGGCGTTTCGTTCGGCACGTCGATGTCTGAGTGCCGAGGCTTGCGCCACGGTTGGGACCAGGCGGCCTTGCCGATCACAAAGGCCGGCACCGCAATCAGTTGTGCACCGCTCTGGTTCAGGCGCGCGTAATTCTCCGGGTACCAGCTGTCGCTACCGATCAGCACCCCCAGACGCCCGGCCGGGGTGTCGACCACATACAACGGTGCGTCGCTTGCCGTGTGCACATAACGCCTCTGATAGCGCTCGGCGTACAACTGACGCTGCGGCTGACCGAGCGGCAGGCCATCGCTGCCAAATGTCAGGCTGCTGTTATACAGGGCGCCGCTGCCGACTTTCAGCTGACCGCCTTCGACACTGGGATCGGGCAGCACAATTGAACCGGCTACCAGTGTGACGCCGAACTCTCTGGCCAGCCCGCCAAACAGTGTCTGATAGTCCCGCGCCATCGATCGGGCCTTGATCCGCAGGTGGGCGTCATCCAGACGGTCCCGGCCTTCGGCCCGCAGCACCGCTTTGATGAATTGCAGCGGGTTGCTCCACGACAGCCAGTCCATGGCCTCATCCAGCGTGGCAGCTTGATAGAGCTGATCCTTCTCGCCACTGGCGAACAGCCAGGTGCCGATATGTTCCGGCAGTACCACCACCGTTCGTGGGTTGATCAGGCCATTTTCACGGGCCTGTTGCAGATAAGCGGCGAGCTTGCGGTGCAGTCGCTCAATGTTCTGGTAATCAGTCGGAAACAGCTCGGGCTCGATCCCCAGCAGATTGCCGCGTTCTCCGGGCTGGCCTTCATTGATGGCCAGACGAATGCGCAGATCGGACAGGTAGTGACCCGCCGGGCGTTGTCCGGTCCAGATTGCGTAGCTGACAAGGCTGGCAATACTCAGCAGGACCAGGCAGATGGCGAAGAATTTGCGCATAAAAAGATCGAATGACGGCCATCGGGAAATTGTCGACTAGGGTAGGGCGGCGTCGGGCGCTTGCCAAGTGCCACTGCGCGTTTGGATCAATAACTTGTCACTTTCGGTCATTGAGTGTGTGGCGGGATGCGTCTTTACTGTTGCCCATGAACCAGAGGACCCGCAGAGGTCCTTGCTATTCCGTGATTGACTCGATGGAGCTTCGCCATGACTGCTGCTCATTATCCGCACCTGCTGGCCCCCCTGGACCTGGGCTTCACGACCTTGCGCAACCGCACCCTGATGGGCTCGATGCACACCGGTCTTGAAGAGCGGCCGGGCGGCTTCGAGCGCATGGCGACCTACTTTGCCGAGCGTGCCCGCGGCGGGGTCGGGCTGATGGTCACCGGTGGCATCGCGCCCAATGAAGAGGGTGGTGTCTATGACGGCGCGGCGAAGCTAACCAACGCTGAAGAAGCGGAGCACCATCGCATCGTGACGCGTGCGGTGCACGAGGCTGGCGGCAAGATCTGCCTGCAGATTCTCCATGCCGGTCGTTACGCCTACAGCCGCAAGCAGGTCGCGCCGAGCGCCATTCAGGCGCCGATCAACCCGTTCACGCCGCGAGAGCTGGACGAAGAGGGCATCGAAAAGCAGATCGCCGATTTCGTGACCTGTTCGACGCTGGCGCGCAGTGCCGGTTATGACGGTGTCGAAATCATGGGTTCGGAAGGCTACTTCATCAATCAGTTCCTGGCCGCGCATACCAATCACCGCACCGACCGTTGGGGCGGCAGTTATGAAAACCGTATGCGTCTGGCGGTCGAGATTGTCAGGCGCGTACGTGAGGCGGTCGGGGCACACTTCATCATCATCTTTCGCCTGTCGATGCTCGATCTTGTGGAAGGCGGCAGCAGTTGGGAAGAAATCGTCGAGCTGGCCAAGGCGGTCGAGCAGGCCGGAGCGACCCTGATCAACACCGGTATCGGCTGGCATGAAGCGCGCATTCCGACCATCGCCACCAAGGTGCCGCGCGCCGCGTTCAGCAAGGTCACTGCCAAGCTGCGAGGCTCGGTGAACATCCCGCTGATTACCACCAACCGGATCAATACCCCGGAAGTTGCCGAGCGCATTCTCAGCGAAGGTGATGCGGACATGGTCTCAATGGCTCGTCCGTTTCTGGCCGATCCCGAGTTCGTCAACAAGGCCGCTGCGGGCCATGCCGAACGCATCAACACCTGCATCGGCTGCAATCAGGCGTGCCTCGACCACACCTTCGGCGGCAAGCTGACCAGCTGTCTGGTCAATCCGCGTGCCTGCCACGAGACCGAGCTCAATTACCTGCCCACCCTGCAGGTCAGGAAAATTGCCGTAGTGGGCGCCGGGCCTGCCGGTCTGGCCGCCGCAACGGTTGCCGCACAGCGCGGGCATGAGGTGACGCTGTTCGATTCGGCCAGCGAAATCGGCGGCCAGTTCAATATCGCCAAGCGCGTGCCAGGCAAGGAGGAATTCGCCGAAACCCTGCGTTACTTCCGCAACAAAGTGCAGGAGACGGGTGTTCAGTTGCGCCTCGGCAATCGGGTAAAGGCCGCAGACTTGCTGGGCGCAGGTTTTGACGAGGTGATTCTGGCGACCGGCATCGCGCCGCGCACACCGGCCATCCCCGGTATCGATAACCCCATGGTGTTGAGCTATCTGGACGTCATATTGCAGCGCAAGCCGGTCGGGCGCCGCGTGGCAGTGATAGGTGCGGGTGGCATCGGTTTCGATGTGTCGGAATTTCTCGTGCATCAAGGCGTGGCCACCAGTCTGGATCGCGAGGCTTTCTGGAAAGAGTGGGGCATCGACACGACCTTGCAGGCCCGCGGCGGTGTCGCCGGAGTCAAGCCCGAAGTCCACGCGCCGGCACGTCAGGTGTTTCTCTTGCAGCGCAAGAGTTCCAAGGTCGGCGACGGCCTGGGCAAGACCACCGGCTGGATTCACCGCACGGGGCTCAAGAACAAACAGGTGCAGATGCTCAATGCCGTGCAGTACCTGAAAATCGACGATGCAGGGCTGCATATTCGCATTGGCGAAGACGGCGAGGAAAAGCTGCTGGCGGTGGATAACGTGGTGATCTGTGCCGGGCAGGACCCGTTGCGTGAACTGTATGACGAACTGCTCAACGGCGGGCAAAGCGTGCACCTGATTGGCGGCGCGGACGTTGCCGCAGAGCTGGACGCCAAACGGGCCATCGACCAGGGCTCACGTCTGGCCGCCACCCTGTGACAGACAATGCCTGATTCAGGGCTTCGCGCCGCAGCCTGCTGATCGACGAAGACCCTGAAACGGCTTGTCTGTAGACTGCGGCGCATGATGCTTGACGCCCTCGGCTGGCAACCCACTGCCCCCTTGGAACGCTTGAACCTGCCCTGGCTGCAAGACGCCGGGGTCGAGGTTGCGATTCTGCGCCTGGACCTTATCGATGCGCTGATCAGCGGCAACAAGTGGTTCAAGCTCAGCGAGCACCTGAGCCTGGCAGTGGACTCGGGTGCCGAGGGGCTGATCAGCCTCGGCGGAGCGCACTCCAATCATCTGCATGCCCTGGCCGCGGCAGGCAAGCGCTTCGGTTTCCCGACGGTCGGCCTGCTACGTGGTCATGCCCAGCAGACGCCGACGGTGCTCGATCTGCAGGCTTTCAATATGCAACTGCACTGGCTGGGTTACGCCGGCTATCGTGAGCGGCATGCTGCTGGCTTCTGGTCGACCTGGCAGTCCCGCTATCCCGGTCTTTATCCGATTGCCGAAGGCGGTGGCGGGCTTGCTGGTGCTCTGGGTTGCGGTCGATTGCGGGCAATGCTCGAAGAGCAACTCGGGCATCTGTGTTGGGGCGATTACCACGGATGGTGGCTGGCGGCAGGCACCGGTACCACGCTGGCCGGCTTGCTGTTGGCAGAGGCGGGCGTTCGTCCGGTGTATGGGGCGATGGCTGTGCCCGAGGATCACGGGGTCGCGCAAAACATTATCGCGGTGCTGAGTGAGGCGGCTGGTGCGCAGGCCGACGCCAGTACGTGCCTGCCTCCCAACTGTGTTCTGCTTGATGCCAGCCGCGGCGGTTTTGCCAGAACCGACGCGGCGCTGCTCGATTTCATTGCCGCCTGCGAGGCTCAGAGCGGCATACCCCTGGAACCACTGTACACCGGCAAGGCGTTGCTGGCCCTGCATGATGAGGTGCTGGCCGGTCGTTTCGCGCCCGGCACCCGCCTGGTCTTCGTCCACACCGGCGGCCTTCAGGGGCGGCGCGCGATGGGCCTGTAAACCACGTGGCAGAGCCTTTGGCACGAATTCTGCGCAGTTCGATGGCGAGACGTCGGCCCTGACTACGTGGATGACACTTCTGGAGAGGGGCATCCGGGTCGCTGTCTCGATAATCGA
The DNA here is from genome assembly GCF_900099665.1 of Pseudomonas sp. BS3767. Lineage (NCBI taxonomy): Bacteria > Pseudomonadati > Pseudomonadota > Gammaproteobacteria > Pseudomonadales > Pseudomonadaceae > Pseudomonas > Pseudomonas sp. BS3767. Next base: position 6,785 of record NZ_FNCX01000006.1, read on the forward strand.
TCCATTCCAGATCAAGACGTCGAGGCCAGTCATGACAACTCCTACCGTAGAGCAAGTCGATCCTGCCACGCTGAAAAAAGTCATCGTCGCTGCGGCCATCGGCAACTTTGTCGAGTGGTTCGATTTTGCTGTGTATGGCTTTCTGGCAACGACGATCGCGCTGCAGTTCTTCCCCAGCGGCGACAGCAGTGCGGCGTTGCTGAAAACCTTTGCCGTGTTCGCCGTGGCCTTCGCCTTCCGACCGCTGGGCGGGATTTTCTTCGGCATGCTGGGTGACCGGATCGGGCGCAAGAAAACCCTGGCGATGACCATCCTGCTGATGGCCGGTGCTACCACACTGATCGGCCTGTTACCGACCTATGCTGCGATCGGTGTGATGGCGCCGGTGCTGCTGACCATCATTCGCTGCGCGCAGGGTTTTTCGGCCGGCGGGGAGTATGCCGGCGCCTGTGCTTACCTCATGGAGCACGCCCCGCGCACGCAACGTGCCTGGTACGGCAGTTTCGTTCCGGTCTCGACGTTCTCCGCATTCGCTGCTGCGGCAGTGGTGGCCTACGCGCTGGAGTCATTTCTGTCGACCGAGGCGATGGGTAACTGGGGTTGGCGTCTGCCGTTTCTGATTGCTGCACCGCTGGGGCTGGTCGGGCTGTACCTGCGCTGGAAGCTCGATGAAACCCCGGCGTTTCAGGCGGTCGCTCAAGAACACGCTGTTGCCCATTCGCCACTCAAGGACACCTTGCGCCATCACGCGGCGGCGATGTGCTGTCTGGGCGCATTCGTGTCGTTGACGGCGTTGTCGTTCTACATGTTCACCACCTATTTCGCGACCTACCTGCAAGTGGCCGGTGGGTTGAGCAGGGCAACGGCGCTGCTGGTCTCGTTGATCGCTCTGGCCTTCGCCGCCGCCCTCTGCCCATTGGCCGGTGCCTATTCGGATCGGGTAGGGCGCCGGGTCACGATGGCAACGGCCTGCATTCTGTTGATGATCGTGGTGTTTCCATCATTCCTGATGGCCAGCTCCGGCTCGTTCATCGCCTCGATCATCGGCGTCATGCTGCTCGCCGTGGGCGCAGTGCTGTGCGGCGTGGTAACGGCCGCACTGCTGTCGGAAACCTTTCCCACCCGTACCCGCTACACCGCCTCGGCGATCACCTACAACATGGCCTACACCCTGTTCGGCGGCACCGCGCCGCTGATGGCCACCTGGCTGATCAGCATGACCGGCAGCAACCTGTCGCCCGCGTTCTACCTCATCGTAGTTGCAGCGCTGGCAATGGCCGGCGGCATGGCCCTGCCGGAAACCTCGAAAATCTCGTTGCATGATGTGCCTGTTGCAGGTGAGGAGCCGGTGGTGGGGTCAATTGCCTGAGTGCGGGAGTGGTGCGTTAAAACCCGCAGCCTCTGCTGCAAGCGCTTTTCAACAGCGAAGGAACCCGACGAAGTCGGGCCGGAAACGGAGCTGGGACTTTGCTTGCTTTGGTCCCTCAAAGTAAGGCGCCGTAAGGGCGCAAAGGTGACCTGAGCCAAACACCAATCCTCCTGACATCACAGAACCGCCGTGTGACGCAGAGCGTCACGAACTGCATTACCACGCGGAGCGTGGGAACGAGAATCCGAGTCGAACTTCAATCCGCCTGATGTCACAGAGCCGCTGTGTGACGCGGAGCGTCACGAACTGCATTACCACGCGGCGCGTGGGAACGAGAATCCGAGTCGAACTTCAATCCGTCTGATGTCACAGAGCCGCTGTGTGACGCAGAGCGTCACGAAAGGTATTTCCGTCAGCAAAAACGCAACAAAACGTGGCACAGTCGCCCCGAAAAATGGCACATTGGCGCGCCCCGATACGCGTGACACATCTTGTAATCATCCGTACCGGGCGACCCGCGAACCCTTTTACGGATAAATACCATGGCGACCAGTGCTCCGCCCGCGACGGCGAAGGCCTCGACCACCTCCCAAGCCAGCCCGCTGGTGATGCGCATCATCGGTGCCGTCGCCCTCGCGCACCTGGTCAATGACCTGATTCAAGCCATCCTTCCGTCGATCTACCCCATGCTCAAGGCCAGCTACGACCTGAGCTTCACCCAGATCGGCCTGATTACCCTGACCTTTCAGATCACCGCCTCGCTGCTGCAGCCCTGGGTCGGTTATTACACTGACCGCCATCCCAACCCGCTGGTACTGCCCGTCGGATCGATCTGCACGCTGATCGGCATCGTGATGATGTCGGTGGTCGGCAGCTTCCCCTTGATCCTGCTGGCCGCTGCATTGATCGGCATCGGCTCTTCGACGTTCCATCCGGAAGCCTCGCGTATCGCGCGACTGGCCTCCGGTGGTCGCTACGGGCTTGCGCAATCGACCTTTCAGGTCGGTGGCAACACGGGCACGGCGTTCGGACCATTGTTGGCAGCGGCGATCATCATCCCGTTCGGCCAGGGCAATGTCGCCTGGATCGGGCTGTTTGCGTTGTTCTCGCTGGGGCTGCTGTACGCAATCAGCCGCTGGTATCGCGCGCACCTCAATCTGTTCAAGCTCAAGGCCGGTCAGGCCGCGACTCATGGTCTGTCCAGAAAGCGTGTGATTGCCTCCTTGGCAGTGCTGGCGTTTCTGGTGTTTTCCAAGTTCTTCTACATGACCAGCCTGACCAGCTATTTCACCTTCTACCTGATCGAGAAATTTGACCTGTCGGTCGCCAGCTCGCAGTTGCACCTGTTCCTGTTTCTGGGCGCCGTGGCGGCAGGGACCTTTTTCGGTGGGCCGATCGGTGACCGCATTGGCCGCAAGGCGGTGATCTGGTTCTCGATTCTTGGCGCTGCGCCGTTCACCCTGGCGCTGCCCTACGCCGATCTGTTCTGGACCAGCGTACTCAGTGTGATCATTGGCTTTGTACTGGCCTCGGCGTTTTCCGCCATCGTGGTCTACGCCCAGGAGCTGGTGCCTGGCAACGTGGGCATGATTGCCGGGCTGTTCTTCGGCCTGATGTTCGGCTTCGGCGGCATCGGTGCTGCCTTGCTTGGCTATCTGGCCGACAGCCACGGCATCCTGTTCGTCTACACGCTGTGCTCCTACCTGCCGCTGCTCGGCATCCTCGCGATTCTTCTGCCTCGGACCAAATAATGCTGATAGCAACGCTGATTTTCCTGTTCACCATCACGCTGGTCATCTGGCAACCCAAGGGCCTGGGCGTAGGCTGGAGTGCCGTACTGGGGGCAATCCTGGCGTTGCTGACAGGCGTCGTGCATTTCAGTGACATCGCTGTGGTGTGGGGCATCATCTGGAATGCCACGGCGACCTTCATTTCGCTGATCATCATCACGCTGCTGCTCGATGAAGCCGGTTTCTTTGCCTGGGCAGCGCTGCATGTGGCGCGCTGGGGCAAGGGTAACGGACGCCGTCTGTTTGCCCTGTTCGTGCTGTTCGGCGCGCTGGTGTCGGCCTTGTTCGCCAACGATGGTGCCGTGCTGATCCTCACCCCGATCGTCATTGCCATGATGCTGGCGTTGCGCTTTTCGCCTGCCTCGACGCTGGCGTTCGTCATGGCGGCCGGTTTCATCGCCGATACGGCCAGCCTGCCGCTGGTGGTCTCGAACCTGGTGAACATTGTGTCGGCGGATTACTTCAAGATCGGTTTCAACCGTTACGCAGCGGTCATGGTGCCGGTGAATCTGGCCAGTGTCGCCGCCACCCTGGCCGTGCTGATGTGGTACTTCCGTCGGGACATTCCCGCCGAGTTCGAGCCCGAGCATCTGGACAAGCCGGAAACGGCTATCCACGACCGCGCCACGTTTCTGGCCGGTTGGGCGGTGTTGCTGATTCTGCTGGTGGGCTGTTTCGCCCTTGAGCCGCTGGGCATCCCGATCAGTGCGATCTCGTCAGTGTGCGCAGTGTTGCTGCTGGGCATCGCCGCCAAAGGGCATACGATCAAGACGCGCAAGGTGATGAAAGAAGCACCGTGGCACATCGTGGTCTTTTCGCTGGGTATGTACCTGGTGGTCTATGGCCTGCGTAACGCCGGGCTGACCGATTACCTGGCCAATCTGCTGGACTGGTTCGCGGGCTATGGTATCTGGGGCGCGGCGATGGGCACCGGTGTGATGACCGCGTTCCTGTCTTCGATCATGAACAACATGCCCACGGTACTCATCGGGCTGCTGTCCATCGACGCAAGTCATGCCAGCGGCGCCATCCAGGAAGCGATGATCTACGCCAACGTGATCGGCAGCGACCTCGGCCCGAAAATCACCCCTATCGGCAGCCTGGCCACGCTGCTCTGGCTGCATGTCCTGGAGCGCAAGGACATCACTATCAGCTGGGGCTATTACTTCAAGGTCGGCATCGTCCTGACCTTGCCTGTGCTGCTGGTCACACTGGCTGCGCTGGCATTGCGGTTGAGTTGAGCGGATGACGGGTGTCGGTCCAAGCTGTGTAAAAACTACTGCGCTCGGCAATACTGCTTTAAAAACAGGCGAAAAATGCTCATTTGGAACACCTAGAGTCGGTCGCGACCCCGGCCGTTTTCGCCTGTTTTTGCCTTGTCTTGCCTTCGCTCGTGACGTTTTTACACAACCTGGGCCAGATTCGGCCACAGGTCCGACACCAGAAACAGCCGCTCGGCTTCCTCCCAATTGCCCTCTGCATTTTCCCTGAGGCGCACCAATAGCTGCGCCGGGGCCAGCGGGTCGAGCTCACTCAGCCAGTCGTGCAACTGCTGATCGCTCCACGCCTGGTTGTAGAGTGCCGGCGCCAGCCAGGCATGGCGCGGCAAGGGCTGCCAGCGTCCCGGCTGGCTTTGCGCAAGGAACGACTGCCAGTCACGCTGGTGCAGCCAGCGACCCTTGAGGTGCTGCGGATGAATGCCGGCAGGGGATTGGCATGAGCCTGGCCACGGGTACAACAGATAGCCGCCCAGCCACAACCGTGCATTGAACGCCTCGACCCCCAGCGCTGCCAGCGTCGCCCGGCTTTCCGGACGTGCGGACATTGGCAACTGATGCTGGCTCAGATGGGTCAGCTTGCGGTCCAGCCGGTCCTGACAGCCAGGCCCCAGCCAGTGCGCCGGATCGCGGCCATCGCCGTCCTGCGGCCCGAGGTAGAGCTTGATCGCCAGTTCGACGTGGTGCACGCCTTCACCATCCCGCAACAGCATGTCCAACTCGCCCAGCGTCTGATTGCCAAGCCTGATGGGCAGGTTGGCGGCGATTATTTCCACCCCCGGTGCATGCTGCACGGCGAATTGCCAGAGCCGTTCGTAATAGCGGCCCAGTCTTCGTGTGCTGGCTTGCGCCAGCCAGTCTTCCAGCGGACGGCTGTCGTGGTCCAGTTGCCAGAGAAAATCCGCCAGCTGCTGTGGGGCTTTCACCCAGTCGCTGCCCGCCAGTGGATGGCGTTGCGGCCAGGGTGCGGTTTCAAGCATGGGCGGGGCGAGGATCACCCAGGCAAGGTCGCGCACTTCGGAATGCCGCAATCGGCGGGGGAGATCGATCAGGCCGGGGAATAGAGTCATGCGCCGAGAATAGCGTGAGTCGCCACCGACAGACAGCGTGTTCGGCAAGCGGCCGGTGCGCACGGGTATTTTTTGCTTCGCAGACAACACATGACGTACGACGTGCGACGGGATGATCATCGAATAAAGAAAGGTTATCGAAAACTATCAGTGGCCTTCTCTTTGTGCAAACTGTCATTCATATCCAGTATATTGTTTGCGTCAAACAATTCAGGCACTGCTCAATGATGTTCATTGGCCGGTCTGTCTCAATTGTGGTCACCTGGTGGTGAACGTCATTCAATCAGTCGGTCGACTCGTGGGCTGCCTAATATAGGCAGTCTTCATGCGGCGGATATTCGACTCGGCAAATCGGATGCCTGGAGTTTTCTATGAACGGTGATATGCAGGCCCGGATAAAACAACTGCTCTCACCCGCCATTGCCCGTGTGCAATGTATTGCCATCGTTTGTTGGCTGGTTGTTCTGTCGGTCACGCCGTATCTGCAATTCGGTCTGCCGGAAATGCTGCTGACCCTTGGCCTGCTGGGGGCGTGCGCCTGGCAATACCGCGCGGTCGACTTCAGAGTCTGGCGATGTATGAGCATGACATTCGTGATCATTGTGGCACTGTGCTTTTCAAGGGCGGGCCATTTGCGCACCGGGATGGACATCAACTGGTCACTCTCGGTCGCCGTGATGATTATCCTGTGTTCGACATTGTTAGTGGTGTATACACGGGATTATCTTCTGGTCGCGGTACTCGCCTGGTGTATTCTCTCTCCCGCTCAAGGACTGGACACGGACAGTGTCGCGACTCTGTTCATGACACTGTTCTTTATCACGTCGGTCAGTCTGGGCAGTGTGATGAATCACACTTACACGCGCACACTTCGTACGGTATTGAGTCTGGAACATCAGTTTCGCGAACTGTCGCTGACCGATGACCTGACCGCCATATTGAATCGCCGGGCACTGATGCAGGCACTGGATAAACATGTGCTGAATAACTCCGCGGGTTATTTTCTGATGCTCGATATTGATGACTTCAAAACCATCAATGATCAATTTGGCCACGACGCCGGTGATCAGGCACTTCGCGTGATGGCTGGCTGCCTGCAAAAGACTGTGGGCAGTCTCGCCTTCGGACGCATGGGCGGAGAGGAGTTCGGCGTGATCCTGCCAATGTGCAGTGAAGATGAAGCTCGGGAATATGTGCTGAACCTGCTGGACTGCATCAGAAAATCACTCGCTGTCAGCCCGCTGACCTGCAGTGCCGGGCTGGCCGACATCCCAGCGGCAGTGGACAGCTCGGAAGTGCTCAAGACTGCCGACATCAATTTGTATCAGGCCAAGCGGGGCGGCAAGGACCGGGCATTCTGGCGAGGTGCGCAGATAGGCGGCCATCGAGCGGGCGGCGTCAGTGTGGAATGCGATAAAACCCGCGCTCTGACACGGTAGGCAGGCATCGGACTCTAGCGTGCTGCCCATACCCTGTTGCAAGGTCCGCGAAACCCTTTTTAAACCCCGGTTTGCTGCTGTCAGGCCCTTTCGCCCATAATCACGTTTTTAAAGTCGTATCGAACCCGCAGCAGGAGCCTCATGGAGCAATTTCGCAATATCGGCATCATCGGTCGCCTGGGCAGTGTTCAGGTGCTCGAGACCGTTCGCCGACTCAAGAGATTCCTGCTGGACCGCCACCTGCACGTCATTCTCGAAGAGACAATCGCCGAGGTCCTGCCCGGTCATGGCCTGCAGACCTCATCGCGCAAGATGCTCGGCGAGGTCTGCGACATGGTCATTGTGGTCGGCGGCGACGGCAGCCTGCTGGGCGCAGCGCGGGCGCTGGCCCGGCATAACGTTCCGGTGCTGGGCATCAACCGTGGCAGCCTGGGCTTTCTGACCGACATCCGTCCCGACGAGCTGGAGGTCAAATGTGCCGAAGTGCTCGACGGGCATTACCTGGTTGAAAACCGCTTTCTGCTCCAGGCCGAAGTGCGTCGCCACGGCGAGGCCATCGGTCAGGGCGATGCGCTCAACGACGTGGTGCTGCACCCCGGCAAGTCCACGCGCATGATCGAATTCGAGATCTACATCGACGGTCAGTTCGTGTGCAGTCAGAAGGCCGACGGCCTGATCGTCGCCACGCCGACCGGATCGACGGCCTACGCGCTGTCTGCGGGCGGGCCGATCATGCACCCCAAGCTCGACGCCATCGTCATCGTGCCGATGTACCCGCATACCCTGTCCGGGCGGCCCATCGTGGTCGACGGCAACAGCGAGCTGAAAATCGTGGTGTCCAAGGACATGACCATTTACCCACAAGTGTCGTGCGACGGTCAGAATCACTTCACCTGTGCACCGGGTGACACCATTACGGTCAGCAAGAAACCGCAGAAACTGCGTCTGATCCATCCGTTGGATCACAATTATTACGAGGTCTGCCGCACCAAGCTCGGCTGGGGCAGCAAGCTCGGCGGCGGGGGCGATTAATGCTCGATCCGGCGCGTGGCTATGATCTGATCGGTGACGTGCACGGGTGTGCCCATACCCTCGAGCACTTGCTGGAGCTTCTCGGTTACCGTCTGCAGGCTGGCGTTTGGCGCCATCCCGAGCGCATCGTCATCTTCCTCGGCGACATCATCGACCGCGGCCCGCGCATTCGCGAATCGCTGCACATTGTTCGCGACATGGTTCAGGCCGGTCAGGCGTTGTGCATCATGGGCAACCACGAGTTCAACGCGCTGGGCTGGGTGACGCCGGCCCTGTCCGAAAGCGGTCACCAGTTCGTGCGCGAGCACACCCCGCGTCATGCGCGGCTGATCGGCGAGACCCTGGCGCAGTTCGAGCAGTATCCGGATGAGTGGAGCGAGTTCGTCAATTGGTTCTACGAGTTACCGCTGTACCTCGATGCCGGTCGCTTCAGGGTCGTGCATGCCTGCTGGGATGCGACCCTGATCGATCCGCTGCGTGGCCTGCATGGTACGGGGTGTATCGACAAGCATTTCGTCCAGGCATCGGCAGTACCCGGCAGCTTCGCCAGTAATGTCTTCAATCGTCTGCTGCGTGGCACCGACATGCGTCTGCCGCACGGCCTGACCCTGACTGGCGGTGATGGACTGACCCGCGAATTCTTCCGCACCAAATTCTGGGAGGATGATCCGCAAACCTATGGCGACGTGGTCTTTCAGCCGGACGCCTTGCCCGAAGGGGTTGCCAAGACGCCGCTGTCCACATCGGAAAAAAACGCGTTGCTGCGGTATGGCATCAATGAGCCGCTGCTGTTTGTCGGTCATTACTGGCGCAGCGGCATCCCTGCGCCCATCCGGCCTAACCTGGCCTGTCTGGATTACAGCGCCGTGCTCTACGGCAAACTGGTCGCCTATCGGCTGGACCAGGAAACACAAATCGATCCGGACAAATTCGTCTGGGTAGATGTGCAGCGTCCCGAGGTTTGAGAATGAGTCCTGTAGCTGTCCTGCGCTTGCCGCTGAGCACCGACCTGAGCGGTTTTATCAGTTTGTTGCTGCGCTTGCAGATTCCTCACCGAGTCAGTGAAGAGGCTGGCGAGCAAGTCCTGTGGGTGCCGGACGCGCCGCGACTGGTCGAAGAAGTGCGCGAGTTGTACACGCGCTTCCCCGAAGGCGACGAGCACGTTCAACTGGCGCAAGACACCGTGAACTCCACCTACAAGCCGCCCGGCCTGATCGAGCAGTTACGCAGCAGTCCGGTGACGGCCCTGGTGTTGCTGGTCACCTTGCTGGTGGCCGGCTTGACGCTGCTGGGCGATAACCTTGAGGCCGTCCGCTGGCTGACCTTTCAGGATTTCCGCATCAATGGCGAGTACGCAACGTTTCTGCCATTGTCCGAAAGCCTCGCGTCCGGGCAGTGGTGGCGCATCATCTCGCCCATGCTGATCCACTTCGGCATCCTGCACCTGGCCATGAACGGCATGTGGTTCTGGGAGCTGGGGCGGCGGATTGAAATTCGTCAGGGCAGCCTGTCGTTGCTGTTGCTGACCTTGCTGTTCTCGTCGGTCTCAAATTACGTGCAGTACCTGTTCAGCGGCCCAAGCCTGTTTGGCGGACTGTCCGGCGTGCTGTATGGCCTGCTCGGGCATTGCTGGATTTTCCAGATGCTGGCGCCCAACCCGGTCTATCGCCTGCCGCGCGGGGTGTTGATCATGATGCTGGTCTGGCTGGCGCTGTGCCTGTCCGGGCTGGTGAGCATGCTCGGCTTCGGCGAGATCGCCAACGGTGCGCATGTCGGCGGGCTGATCATCGGTTGTGTCACCGGGCTGCTGGGTGGTGCGATTGCACGCCGCAAGGCCTAGAATTACCCGCTATTTTCTGGAGTGCGCCATGTCGTCTTTTATAGAAATGATCGAAAACATCACCCCGGATATCTACGAGAGCCTGAAACTGGCTGTGGAAATCGGCAAATGGTCCGACGGTCGCAAGCTCACTCAAGAGCAGCGTGAACTGTCCCTGCAGGCGCTGATCGCCTGGGAAGCGCAGAACCTGCCGGAAGACCAGCGTACGGGCTACATGGGGCCGCAGGAATGCGCCTCGAAATCGGCCCCGGTGCCCAATATCCTGTTCAAATCGGATGCTATTCATTGATCGAAATTGGTCGCGGAGCAGTCAACAAAATGTCGGCGCGTCAGGATGACACGTCGTGTGTGCAATACGCTTTTCGCCTGGGCGACACCGAGATAGCAGTCAACCCGCTGATCGGCAAGACGCTGCGTCTGGAGTTTCTCGGCGCCATTCATTGCAGTCATTGCGGGCGCAAGACCAAGTCCAGCTACAGCCAGGGTTACTGCTACCCGTGCATGCTCAAGCTGGCGCAGTGCGACCTGTGCATCATGAGCCCGGAAAAATGCCATCACGACCAGGGCACGTGCCGTGATCCGGCGTGGGGCGAGCAGTTCTGCATGACCGATCACATCGTTTACCTGGCCAATTCGTCAGGCGTGAAGGTCGGTATTACCCGCTCAACGCAGTTGCCGACCCGCTGGCTGGACCAGGGTGCAAGCCAGGCTCTGCCGATCCTGCGCGTAGCAACCCGCCAACAGTCCGGCTTCGTCGAAGACCTGCTGCGCAGCCAGGTGGCCGATCGTACCAACTGGCGTGCTTTGCTCAAGGGTGACGCCCAACCCGTCGACCTCAAGGCCATTCGCCAGGAGCTGTTCGACAGTTGCGGCGCAGGGCTGCTGGGATTGCAAGAACGATTCGGGCTGCAGGCCATCCAATTGCTACATGACGCCGAGCCTGTCGAGTTTCGTTACCCGGTCGAGGCGTATCCGACCAAGATTGTCAGCTTCAATCTGGACAAGAACCCGATTGCCGAAGGCACGCTGCTCGGGATCAAGGGCCAATACCTGATTTTCGACACCGGCGTGATCAATATTCGCAAGTACACGGCCTATCAGCTGGCCGTGCATTAGTAGAAGGATTCCAGCATGCGCACCGAGCAACCGAAAATGATCTACCTGAAGGATTACCAGGCTCCCGAGTACCTCATCGATGAGACGAACCTGACCTTCGAACTGTTCGACGACCACTCGCTGGTTCACGCGCAACTGGTTATGCGCCGCAACCCCGAGCGTGGCGCAGGCCTGCCGCCGCTGGTGCTGGATGGTCAGCATCTGGAACTGGTCTCGGTCAAACTGAGCGATGTCGAGCTGAGTGCTGCGGATTATCAGCTGACCGACGATCACCTGACCCTGCACCCACAGGCTGAAAGCTTTACGGTCGACAGCACCGTGCGCATCCATCCGGAATCCAACACCGCGCTGGAAGGGCTGTACAAGTCCAGCGGCATGTTCTGCACCCAGTGCGAGGCCGAAGGCTTCCGCAAGATCACCTATTACCTCGACCGTCCTGACGTGATGAGCAAGTTCACCACCACCGTCAGCGCCGACAAGCAGGGCTTCCCGATCCTGCTGTCCAACGGCAACCCGGTGGCCAGCGGCGAAGAAGAGGGTGGTCGGCACTGGGCGACCTGGGAAGACCCGTTCATGAAACCGGCCTACCTGTTCGCGCTGGTGGCCGGTGATCTGTGGTGTATCGAAGACACGTTCACCACCATGAATGAGCGGAATGTGACCCTGCGTATCTACGTCGAGCCGGAAAACATCGACAAGTGCCAGCACGCCATGACCAGCCTGAAGAAGTCCATGCGTTGGGACGAAGAGACCTACGGTCGCGAGTACGACCTGGACATCTTCATGATTGTCGCGGTCAACGACTTCAACATGGGCGCGATGGAGAACAAGGGCCTCAACATCTTCAACTCCAGTGCCGTGCTGGCGCGTGCCGAGACGGCGACCGATGCCGCACACCAGCGTGTCGAAGCGATTGTCGCCCACGAATACTTCCACAACTGGTCGGGCAATCGCGTGACCTGCCGTGACTGGTTCCAGCTGTCGCTCAAGGAAGGCTTCACGGTGTACCGCGACGCCGGTTTCTCGGCCGACATGAACTCGGCTACGGTCAAGCGTATCCAGGACGTTGCCTACCTGCGTACTCACCAGTTCGCCGAGGACGCAGGCCCGATGGCGCACGCCGTGCGTCCGGACAGCTTCATCGAAATCTCCAACTTCTACACCCTGACCGTGTACGAGAAGGGTTCGGAAGTGGTCGGCATGCTTCACACCCTGCTGGGTGCTGAAGGCTTCCGCAAGGGCAGCGATCTGTATTTCGAACGCCACGATGGCCAGGCCGTGACCTGTGACGACTTCATCAAGGCCATGGAAGACGCCAATGGCGTCGACCTGACCCAGTTCAAGCGCTGGTACAGCCAGGCGGGCACGCCGCGTCTGGCGGTCAGCGAGTCGTACGATGCTGCGGCCAAAACCTACAGCCTGACCTTCCGTCAGAGCTGCCCGACCACACCAGGCCAGCCTGGCGATCAGAAGCAACCTTTCGTGATCCCGGTTGAACTGGGGCTGCTAGACAGCAAGGGTGGCGAAATTGCCCTGCGTCTGGCGAACGAAACGGCGGCGACCGGCACCTCACGAGTGTTGTCGGTTACTGAAGCCGAGCAGACCTTCACCTTCGTCGACGTCGCGGAAAAGCCGCTGCCTTCGCTGCTGCGCGGCTTCTCAGCGCCGGTCAAGCTGAGCTTCCCGTATGACCGCGACCAACTGATGTTCCTGATGCAGCACGACAGCGATGGTTTCAATCGCTGGGATGCCGGTCAGCAGTTGTCGGTTCAGATATTGCAGGAACTGATCGGCCAGCATCAGCAAGGCCAAAAACTGGTCATGGATCAGCGTCTGATCACTGCACTGGGTACCGTGCTGGCGGATGATGACCTGGATCAGGCGATGGTCGCGGAAATGCTCTCGTTGCCGGGCGAAGCTTATCTGACCGAAATCAGTGAAGTGGCCGACGTTGATGCCATTCACGCTGCTCGCGAGTTTGCCCGTCAGCAACTGGCAGAGGGGCTGTTCGATGGGCTGCTGGCGCGCTATCAGGCCAACCGTGAAGTGTCGAAGGTCACGCCTTATGTGGCCGAAGCCGCGCACTTTGCCCGTCGTGCCCTGCAGAATATCGCGCTGTCGTACCTGATGCTGAGCGGCAAGCCGGAGGTGCTGGCAGCCACCATTGATCAGTTCGATACCAGCGACAACATGACCGAGCGCCTGACTGCGCTGGCCGTGCTGGTCAATTCACCGTTCACTGCCGAGCGCGACAAGGCGCTCGCGGTGTTTGCCGAGAACTTCAAGAGCAATGCTCTGGTCATGGATCAGTGGTTCAGCGTCCAGGCGGCGAGCACGCTGCCAGGCGGCCTGCAGCGTGTGCAGGAATTGATGAAACACCCGGCCTTCAGCATCAAGAACCCGAACAAGGTGCGTGCCCTGATCGGTGCCTTCGCCGGGCAGAACCTGGTCAACTTCCACGCGGCTGATGGCTCCGGCTACCGCTTCCTGGCGGACCTCGTGATCGAGCTGAACGCGCTGAACCCGCAGATCGCTTCTCGTCAATTGGCACCACTGACCCGCTGGCGCAAATACGACAGCGCCCGTCAGGCGCTGATGAAGGCCGAGCTGGAGCGCATCCTCGCCTCCGGCAAACTGTCGGCGGACGTGTATGAAGTGGTGAGCAAAAGCCTGGCTGAATAAGGGTTTGTGCTGTGCCTATTGCCTGAACTGCGTGGGTGATAAAGGCGCTGTCTGCTGATGCGGACAGCGCCTTTTTTGATTTGTGTGCCAATGCTCAAAGCGCTCATCGCAATGCGCCCATCTCGTGGGAGCGAGCTTGCTCGCGAAGGCGATGGTTGCAACGCCTCTGTCCGTGGATTGTACTGGCACCTTCGCGAGCAAGCCCGCTCCTGCAGAGACTGGCGTTTATCCAGTTACCAGCGTTTCAGCCATCCGGTTTTCAGAATTCATCTCGTGTTGTGTAACGACGATAAGAATTCACTCCTGAAAATCTCACATGTGATGCGTATCTATCTTCAGAAACATCTGATACGTTGCTTACCTGATTCACGGCCAGCAGCAAGGGGAAGCGCCAATGCCTCGTAAAACCCAGGGCGATAACGCAACGGTCCCGGCCAAGGTGTCCAAGAGCTCCACTGATTACATGCGTGAAATGCGCCTGCGGCTCAAGGAGGCGGGGCTGGTGAAGCGCGAATTCTGGATCCGGCCGGAAAATGTCGATGCCTTGCGGGGGATCGAAAAAGCTTTAAGACAGCCCTTTCTGGGCGACAGAATAAAACTGGAGGACTTCATGACCGAGAATACCCACTGGACCATCAGCTCTCTGCAGAAGGCACTCAGCGAACTGGAACTGGTGACGAACGGCAAGATCGAGCTCGATGTGACCGAGGGCGATGCTTCGGGAATCAGGCTGACCATGGCCGACTACGGCGACCTGCCGATCTACATCGCCGTGGAAGGCGAGCAGATTCTCGCCGATGCGACCTTGATCGAAGTGAACAAGATCAAGAACGTGCAAGCGTTCAACGACGTTGTCCTGCGCAGCCGCGACCTGTTTCCGCTGTCGTCGGTCGGCATCGAAAAGCTGGGCGGCGGTCAGGAAGTCTACTGCCTGTTCGGTGCACTGAGCGCGGCCTCTTCGCTCACTGTAATCGTGCAGGAAATCCTCACACTCGCGGACAACGTGATCCGTGCGGCCGATGCTTTTGAAGATCATTTCATCTACTGAACAGCGCTGTCAGGCGGAGAACATTCATGACTACAAGTATCTGGAAAAAACTGGTGACCGCTGTTCGTGGCGGCGCTTCCGAAGTGGGCGAGTCGATTGCCGACGCCAATGCCATCCGCATTCTGGACCAGGAAATCCGTGACGCCGAGAACGCGCTGGTCAAGGCCCGCGACGGGCTGATCACCATCAAGGCCAAGCACAAACTCTCGGCGCAGCGTCTTGAAGAACACGCCACCAGCATCGCCAACTGGGAAGGTCGCGCCCTGCAGGCCCTCGATAAGGGTGAAGAAGCGCTGGCTGTCGAATGTGCAAACAAGATTGCCGAAATCGAAGCCCTGCGTGATCAGGAGCAGGAGCTGGCCGATCAGTTCAGCAAGCAGGTCAACCTGCTGCAGGATCAGGTGATCAAGGCCGAGTCGCGAATCAAGAGCCTCAAGCAGCAGGTCGAGATGGCCAAGGCCCGTGAAACCGTGCAAAAGGCTCGCGTTGCAACGGCCACCGCAACCGGCGGTGCCAGCGGCGCCGTGGAAACCGCAGTGGGTTCGCTGGCACGTCTCAAGCAGCGTCAGGACGAACAGGATGCCAAGCTCGAAGCGGCTGAAGAACTGGCCAGCCAGTCCAGCGGCAGCGATCTGGAACGTCGTCTGCAGGATGCCGGGATCGGCGCCAAAAGCGGCGGTGCGCAGGATGTACTGGCGCGCCTGAAAGCCAAAAGTCAGACGCCGGCTCAGTAAGCGCTGCAACAAGGTGGACGAGGGTAGTGCATGGCGTTTTCCCGACGACTCAAGGTCATCCTCGTCCTCTCGGCCGTGTTGATTGCGGTACAGGCAATCAACTCGGTCACCGACAACAGTCTGGTCCATTTCGGTATCATGCCGCGCAGCTTCATCGGGTTGCGCGGCATTGTGTTTGCGCCCTTTCTGCACGGGTCGATTCAGCACTTGCTCAGCAATCTGTTGCCGTTCATTGTGCTGAGCTGGCTGGTGGCGACCGAGGGTGTCAGGCGTTATGCATGGGTCGCCGGGCTGATCTGCCTGCTGGGCGGGCTGCTGGTCTGGAGCTTCGGTCGCAGCAATATCCATGTCGGCGCAAGCGGTCTGATTTTTGGTTTGTGGGCTTATCTGCTGGCGCGTGCGTGGTATCAGCGCAGTATCGCCAGCGTGCTGATCGCGCTGCTGGTGCTGGCCGCTTACAGCGGGTTGGTATTCGGCTTCGTTCCGGTGGCCGGCGTGTCGTTCGAATCACATATCGCCGGTGCAGTTGCGGGCGTTTGTGTGGCCTGGCTGATGCATTCCAGGGCATTGCTGGCGCAGAAGTGAGCCAGTCTAATGCGCGGCGGCAGTGCGCCTGTTGCGCTTGAAGAGCGTTATATATCGTCACCCGTCACTGCAAGGAAATGGATTATGAGTTGGTTCAAACGGGCCATGGGCCTGGAAGCCCCCAAGGCATCAGGCCGGGACGGCGTACAACCGGTCAGCACGGTCAGTCCGCTGGGGCTGGCGTCCGGACGCATGCTGTGCCTGGACAGTTCACTGAAGCTGTTGCTCGACGGTCACTCGGAAGTGGTCGTTCCGGGCGATGAAAAGGTCTGGTCCGTAGGGCATATTGATCTCGGCCAGTCCATGGCACTGCATCGTTTTTACCTCGATAACGAGGACTATTTTCTGCAAGTGGTCAGCGACGGCCCCAATCCGGAGGACGTGCAGGACATCATCCTGTTCGGCTACTACAGCGCCGAGCCGATCACCAGCAAGGATGAATTGCTGCGCCTGACCGGGCCATCATCGAAGATCGGCCTGCCGACCTACGAGCACGATGGCGAGGTCTTCGAGCGGCAATGGGGGACTTCCCCTGGCCAGACCGAGCTGACGCCGCTCGATGAAGACATTGTCAGTCCCGACGCGACTTATCGTGTCAAGCACCTGAGCATGCTGTACGCCCGCGAAACGGGACTGATCAACCGCCGTGAATTTCTGCTGTTTTCCGTAGAGGAAGACGAGGAGGGCAGCATCACGCTCACCACGGCGGTCGGCATAACGCTGCAATCCACTGATATCAACGTTCTTTGACAAGGAAATCCTCATGATCGACGCGCTGCGTATGTCGCTCAATGCCACGGCCGTGTTTGGCTTCGTCCTGTACATTCTGGTGGCGGTCATCCTGTTCGCGCTGTTCCAGTTCATCTACAGCCGGATCACCCCACACAAGGAGTTTGCGCTGATTCGCGAGAACAACAGTGCCGCCGCGCTGGCGTTGGGTGGTTCGCTGATCGGTTTCGCGCTGCCGGCCAGTAACATCATCAGCTACAGCATCAGCATTCTGGACGTGATCGTCTGGGTGGTGATTGCCGCCATTGTGCAGCTGCTGGCGTTCGGCGTTACCAGTCTGGTGCTCAAGGGCCTGTCGACACGCATCGCCAAGGGCGAAATGGCAGCAGCCATCTATTCGGCCAGCGTCGCGATCAGCGTCGGTCTTCTCAATGCCGCCTGCATGACCCCGTCGGTCTGACGGCAGCCTTGAACAAGGAGACTCACGATGAGACGTAGTTCAGTAAAACTGGTACTCGCCGGTGCACTGCCGCTGGCCCTTGCCGGGTGTGGCCCGTCCGAGAAAAAGGACACCGTCAACGCCAAGGCCAACTTCAGTTCGGTGCAGGAATGCGTCGATGCCAAGGTGCCGGTGAATATCTGTTCGGATGCCTACATGCAGGCGCTGTCCGATCATCGCCGCATTGCGCCGACCTATGATGACAAGGCGTCCTGCGACGCGGACTTCGTACCGGATTATTGCCAGGTCACCTCTGACGGCAAGTACATGCCCAAGCTCGGCGGCTTCGAACTGGGCTTTTCCGGGCAAGTGCCGAAAGAGGCACTGGACCGTGCCAATCAGGAAGTCAACCAGTCTGCTCCGGCAGGCATGAGTGGCACCACCGGGCTGATGGCCGGGCTGCTGATCGGCAATCTGCTCAGCAACGGCTTCGGCAATAACCGCTATTACTCGCAGCCCATCTACCAGACGCGCGATGATCGAGGCGGTTATTACAGCTCGTCGCTGCCCAGTCAGATCGATCGCGGCAAGACCTTCGGCCGTTCCACCCAGGCGCAATCCAGCCCGGATCGCAGCTACGGCAGGAGCACCCTGGGGCGCAATCTGGGCAGCTCTGGGTCCGGCTCGTCTTCGGTGTCATCGACCATCTCGCGCGGCGGCTTCGGCAGCCAGGCTTCGGCACGCAGTGGCTGGGGCGGCAAGAGCAGCAGTGGCAGCAGCAGTTTCGGAGGCTGACGGTTCGCGGCATGAAAAAGATCAGCATCGAGGAACGTCCGGACTGGCGCACGACCGCCGAACGTCAAGGCTTCAACTTTCACACTATCGACGGCGAGCGTTACTGGGACGAGCGCGGGTATTACCTGTTCAGCGAACAGCAGATTACCCGCGATCTTGAAGCGCCCACCCGGGAACTTCACCAGCTGTGCATGGACGCCGTGGCGCGCGTGGTGGACAGCGAAGCGCTGCTCCATCAACTGGCGATTCCGGAAGCGTTCTTCGACCTGATCCAGACCTCGTGGAAGGAGGGACACCCGCATCTGTACGGGCGCTTCGATTTTGCCTACGACGGTACAGGCCCGGCAAAGATGTACGAAATCAATGCCGATACGCCGACCAGTCTGATGGAAGCCGGGGCGGTGCAACTGCTCTGGCTGGAAGAGCAGATGGCGCGCGGCGTGTTGCCTGCGCATGCCACCCAGTTCAACTCGATTGCTGAGGATCTGGTTCGGGCCTTTGCCGAGTTTTCCGGCACGAGTCCGTTCTACTTTTCGGCGATGTCCGGTTCCATCGAAGACCGGGGCACTACCGATTTCCTGCGGCGTATGGCAGCACACGTCGGCATCGATGCGAGGCATATCGATATCGAAGACATCGGCCTCGGCGCTGATGGGCGTTTTGTCGATCTGGACGGGCGCTGGATCGAGCGCTTGTTCAAACTGCACGCGTGGGAGCATATCTTTCACGAGGAATTCGGCCAGCACGTGTCAGCCAGCGGCACTCAGTTTGTCGAACCCGCGTGGAAGGCGATTCTCAGCAACAAGGGGATTTTGCCGTTGTTGTGGCAGTTCAACGAAGGTCATCCGAACCTGCTGCCTGCGCATGTCGACCACGAGCCGAGCAAAGCGCTCCCCAAAGGCTGGGTGCGCAAACCCTACTTTTCCCGTGAGGGTGCCAATATTGAAATGCGTACGCCCGGCGATCAGGTCATCTCGGTCGATGGGCCTTATACCGATGCGCCCTACATTCTGCAGGCGTACTCGCCGCTTCCGCGATTTGGCGACAGCTACACGCTGATCGGCTCCTGGATCATCGGCGATCTTGCGTCAGGGATCGGTATTCGTGAAGACGACAGCCTGATCACCAAGGACACCAGCCGCTTCCTGCCACACGTGGTTATCGACTGAGCGCTGCCTGTCGTCACCCGGTGTTACTGGCTTGAAGCACGTAACACTCTTTTTTGTTACCACACGTTCATATACCCGCCAATAAGCCGCCATAACGAGCGGCCTTGTTAGTATGCTGTCTGACAATCAAACAGGCGGTGTCGTTGTTTTTAATTCTGGTCATAACGCGGGAGCACGTCGTTTCAGATCTGTACCTTATATAAGTTGTGATCTGTTCTTTATTGCCTGTTGGCATTCACGTTGCATTACTGTGGGCCATTCCGGGTGCCTGCTTCATGAATGTTTAACAGCGTGTTGTTCATTCTTTTTTATTTTGTGAAGTTTCCTACGGACGTATATCCGATAGACAAACTATTCGCGGGAAGAATACGTGGGTCACTCGGTCTGCCTGTCAAACAACTGTTTATTGGCCGCGCGTCAATAACCGGTGTCGCCCTGACAAAACGCTGTTTATAGCAGAACTATTACAGGCCAGGACGCCATACATGCGTCCCGACGTGGCCATGCAAGGAGAGCCCACATGCTCATGAAACAACTGCTGGGCGGCGCGCTGACGCTGCTGTTCGCGATCAACACCTGCCAGGCAGTCGATACCACGTTGCTCGGGAGTCGTTTGACCCCGCTGGGAGGCGAGATGGCAGGTAATGCCACGGGGACCATTCCGCCCTGGACGGGCGGAATCACCCGGCCCCCGCCCGGATACAAGGGCTCGGGCACTCGGCATGTCGACCCGTATACCGCTGACAAGCCCCTGTTCACCATCACTCACGCCAATATGCAGCACTATCGCACGCGCCTGACGTCTGGGCAGGTGGCGATGTTCGAAACCTACCCCGACAGCTACCGGATGCCGGTATACCCCACGCGACGTTCCGGATCGGCGCCGCAATGGGTGTACGACAACACCCGCCGCAATGCGCAGAAAGCCCGATTGATCGGCGGTGGCAATGGTTTTGTCGATGCCTACGGAGGCATTCCATTTCCGCTTCCGGAAAAGGGCATTCAGGCCGTGTGGAACCACATTGCCCGGTATCGCGGCCATTATGCGGTGCGACGTACTTCGGAAGTTGCGATACAGCGCGACGGCAGTTTCAAGCTGAACACGTCGCGTCAGGAAGTGCTGTTTCGCTTCTATGATCCTGCGGGCAGCTTTGCCAGTCTGGATAACGTGCTGTTCTATTACCTGTCGTTTACCCAGTGTCCCACGCGTATGGCCGGTTCTGCCGTGCTGGTCCATGAAACACTGGACCAGATACAGGAGCCGCGGCAGGCGTGGACCTACAGTGCGCGGCAACGTCGGGTACGCCGCGCGCCGAGTCTGGCTTACGACATGCCGATCCCGGCCTCTGAAGGCTTGCGTACGGCTGACGACACCGACATGTTCAATGGCTCGCCGGATCGTTACGACTGGAGGTTACTGGGCAAACGCGAGATTTATATTCCCTACAACAACTACCGCATTTCCAGCCCCGACATTACCTATCGGCAATTATTGCAGGTGGGTCATCTCAACCCGGCCTATACGCGCCATGAACTACATCGTGTATGGGTGGTGGAGGGCACGCTCAAACCGACCGCGCGTCATGTCTACTCAAGACGCACGCTGTACCTGGACGAGGACAGTTGGCAGGCCGCAATCGTCGATCAGTACGATGCCCGGGGGCAGTTGTGGCGCGTCTCCATGGCGTACCTGAAGAACTACTACGAACTGCCGACGACCTGGTCTGCTCTGGACGTCTTCCATGACCTGCAGGCCCGGCGTTATCACGTACAGAACCTCGACAATCAAGAGCCTGGCACCAGTGATTTCTCTCAACCGGCGCCCAGCGTGAACGCCTTCAAACCAGCGGCCTTGCGGCGCAGAAGCATTCGCTGACCGGCGTCTGGGCAGTCTGCGCGATCAACCGTCGTGATGATCCATCAATCACATTCAGCGCGCTTAACAAAAGATAACGACATGTCGATTGTCAGGCATTTGCAAAGCTGCCTAGGATGGCTGAGCTTCCAGACAGGTAACGCCATAGCGCTGCGGGCGTCGACATCGATACGAGTTGTCCGGCACCCACACCCGATAACAGCCACCTGATAATAATAAGAGCGGAAAAGTCCATGCGTGAGTCTTTCCATCGTCGCACCCGGTTATGCGCGGGCATGTCCCTGGCTGTCGTTGCGTCATCCCTGTTTGCGCTGCCAGCCATGGCCGGTTCCGAGGCGCTAGCCACTGCCGTTGCTGCAGACGCTCCTATTTATGCCATCGAGTCGACCAAAGCCTCTCGCACGTTGTTGCTGGACGTCGCCCATGCGGGTGCGCGGCTGGTCGCGGTGGGTGACCATGGGCATATTCTGCTTTCCGATGATCAGGGCAAGACCTGGAGTCAGGCTCGTGTGCCTACCCGGCAGTTGTTGACGGCCGTGTTTTTTGTGGATGAACAGCACGGTTGGGCGGTCGGTCACGACGCGCAGGTACTGGCCAGCAGCGATGGCGGCAAGAGCTGGAGCAAGCAGTTCGAGGACTTGAAGCGCGAGGCTCCGCTGCTGGATGTCTGGTTCAAGGATCTCGACAACGGTTTGGCCATCGGTGCCTACGGCCTGCTGCTGAGCACGGCCGATGGCGGGCAGCACTGGGAAGATGTCAGCGACCGGCTGGACAACGAAGACCAGTACCACTTGAACGGCATCACTCAGGTCAAGGACGCCGGCCTGTTCATCGTCGGCGAAGCGGGCAGCATGTTTCGCTCCCGCGACGAGGGGCAGACCTGGGAGAAAATCGACGGCCCGTATCAAGGCTCGTTATTCGGTGTGATCGGCACGGCACAGCCGTCCACGCTGCTGGCCTATGGTCTGCGCGGCAATCTGTTTCGCTCCAGCGATTTTGGTGACAGCTGGCAGCCCGTCGAACTGAAGGGTGCGCGCGGGCCGATCGAGTTCGGGCTGGCAAGTGCCACGCTGCTGGCCGATGGCTCGCTGGTGCTGGTCGGCAATGGCGGCAGTGTCATGCGCAGCACCGACGACGGTGAAACATTCGCGGTCTTCAATCGACCTGATCGCATCTCGCTGGCCGGGGTCACTGGCAATTCTCAAGGCAATCTGATTCTGGTCGGGCAGGGCGGCGTTCGCCTCACCTCGCCGACGGGCGCCGATACCACCCAACAATAAGACCTTTCAGGGCGGGGATATTCAGGCATGAACACGCACCAGCACGCGCAAGATCCGGATGACAAGGCAACCTTCCTCGAACGCCTGATTTTCAACCATCGCCCGGCAGTCATCATCCTCTGCCTGCTGGCCAGCCTCTTTCTGTTCTGGCAGGCCACGCAGGTGCGGCCTTCCACCAGTTTCGAGAAGATGATTCCGCTGTCCCATCCGTTCATCCAGAACATGATGGAACACCGCAACGATCTGGCGAATCTGGGTAACACCGTTCGTATCTCGGTAGAGGCCAAGGAGGGTGACATCTTTTCCAAACCTTACATGGAGACGCTGCGTCAGATCAGCGACGAGGTGTTCTACATTCCTGGCGTTGACCGTTCTGGCCTGAAATCGCTGTGGAGCCCGAGCGTACGCTGGACCGAAGTGACGGAGGAGGGCTTTGCCGGAGGCGAAGTGATTCCGCAGAGTTACAACGGTTCGGATGAGAGTCTGGATCTGTTGCGCAACAACATACTCAAGTCCGGACAGGTCGGGCGGTTGGTGGCCAACGATTTCAAATCCAGCATCATTGATGTGCCGTTGCAGGAGTCCTACCCGGATCCGGCAGACCAGGGCAAGTTGCTGGCGCTGGACTATCAGCAGTTCTCGCACCAGCTTGAAGAGAAGATCCGCGACAAGTATCAGGCGCAAAACCCGAACATCAGGATTCACATCGTCGGCTTCGCCAAGAAAGTCGGCGACCTCATTGACGGCCTGTTCATGGTGGTAATGTTCTTTGGCATCGCCTTTCTGATCACGCTGGTGCTGTTGATCTGGTTCACCCGCTGTCTTCGCAGCACCATCGCCGTGCTGATCACCACCTTGATTGCGGTGATCTGGCAACTTGGGCTGATGCACGTCGTGGGGTTCGGTATTGACCCGTACTCGATGCTGGTGCCGTTCCTGATCTTTGCCATCGGCATTTCCCATGGTGTGCAGAAAATCAACGGTATCGCCTTGCAATCCAGCGAGGCCGACAACGCCCTGACCGCTGCAAGGCGGACGTTTCGTCAGCTGTTTCTGCCGGGCATGATCGCGATTCTGGCCGATGCGGTCGGCTTTATCACGCTGCTGATTATCGACATCGGGGTGATTCGCGAGCTGGCCATCGGCGCTTCCATTGGTGTGGCAGTGATCGTGTTCACCAACCTGATCCTGCTGCCGGTGGCGATTTCCTACGTGGGCATCAGCAAGCGGGCGATCAATCGCAGCAAGCAGGATGCGGTGTCCGAGCATCCGTTCTGGCGCTTGCTGTCCAACTTTGCCAGCCCAAAGGTTGCGCCGGTCTCCATTGTGCTGGCGCTGCTGGCCTTCAGTGGCGGGCTCTGGTACAGCCAGAACCTGAAGATCGGCGATCTGGACCAGGGCGCGCCGGAGCTGCGTCCCGATTCACGCTACAACAAGGACAACGCGTTCATTATCAGTCATTACTCCACCAGTTCGGACGTGCTGGTGGTGATGGTCAAGACGCCACCAGAAGGTTGCTCGGCCTATCCAACCATGTCAGCGATCAACGAACTGGCCTGGAAGATGGAAAACACCCAGGGCGTGCAGTCGGCCATTTCGCTGGTGACGGTGTCGAGACAGATGATCAAGGGCATGAACGAGGGCAACCTGAAATGGGAGAGCCTGTCGCGTAACAAGGATGTGCTGAACAACTCCATTGCCCGCGCCGACGGCCTGTACAACAACACCTGTTCGCTGGCGCCCCTGCTGGTGTTCCTCAACGACCACAAGGCCGAAACCCTCGACCGGGCGGTGCATGCAGTGCAGGACTTCGCCAGGCAGAACGACACGCCGGACCTGCAATTTCTGCTGGCCGCCGGCAACGCTGGTATCGAGGCCGCGACCAACGAGGTGATCAAAAAATCCGAGCTGACCATTTTGATTCTGGTCTACCTCTGCGTGGCAGCGATGTGCATGATCACCTTCCGCTCATGGGCCGCCACGCTGTGCATCGTCCTGCCACTGGTGCTGACCTCGGTGCTGGGCAACGCGCTGATGGCGTTCATGGGCATCGGCGTCAAGGTCGCGACCCTGCC
Organism: Pseudomonas sp. BS3767; assembly: GCF_900099665.1. Taxonomy (NCBI): domain Bacteria; kingdom Pseudomonadati; phylum Pseudomonadota; class Gammaproteobacteria; order Pseudomonadales; family Pseudomonadaceae; genus Pseudomonas; species Pseudomonas sp. BS3767. The sequence continues at coordinate 31,130 of NZ_FNCX01000006.1, forward strand.
GGTTGTGGCGCTGGGCGTGGGCATCGGCGTCGATTACGGCATTTACATCTACAGCCGCCTGGAAAGCTTCCTGCGCGCCGGTCTGCCGCTGCAGCAAGCCTATTACGAAACCCTTAAGTCCACCGGCAAGGCCGTGCTGTTTACTGGTCTGTGCCTGGCCATTGGCGTGTGCACCTGGATCTTCTCGGCAATCAAGTTTCAGGCCGACATGGGCCTGATGCTGACCTTCATGCTGCTGTGGAACATGTTCGGCGCACTGTGGCTGCTGCCCGCGCTGGCACGGTTTCTAATCAAGCCGGAGAAGATGGCGGGGAAGGTGGGCAATTCGCTATTTTCACATTAAGACACACATGAGGTTATCCAGCCTCTTCTTGGTGAAGTGTCTTCGCTCTGTGCCGAACGTTTCGCAACGCGCGGCTGCTTTTATTGATCGGCTTGTGTCAGGTCAAGGTTGCCTTGCCCTGTAAAAGGGGGACAGCGGGATGAGAGAAGGGGCGAAGAATAGAGTTTTTAGGGTGATAGAGTTAAAGTTTTTATGAGACGCCTATCAGAACTATCAAGGTATTGTTCTGTGGGGTGGAGCTGTTAGTGTGCGGCTTAATAAGATGTCGTAAGAAATACTATAATCGCGCACAGTGAGTATCAGTGTGCAGGCAAAGTGCCGGTATTCAAAGTCTGAGAGTTACTTAAGTTGCGTGAAGGGTGGGGCGTAGTTATCATGAATTGCATGGGCTTCTCACTTGAGAAGTAGCCATTTCAAATGGTTCATGGAGTAGGATGATGGCACTTTCATTGCGCAGCGATATGTTTGGCCATGAAAAAAGCACCGGCAGACAAAAGCTGGAATGGGAGTTCGAACAGAGTGCAAGTGAGCGGGGTGTTCATCACTATGCCTATTTTTTTTATCATCACACGCCAGCCTTACAGCAACATGGCTTTGTTCTGGTCAGCGGTCCGGAGGCAGGGGAAAAGAACAGTCATTGTGCGGAGCGGCAGGACGTAGCGGATACGGTTCGGGGCGTTGCTTGCTCTCAGCCACTATTTACCGGGTTACTGAACAGGCCTGTATCATCAAATGACCGTGGCGAAATGATCGACGCCGGTACCACCTCTGACGGGATGACGGCGTTCTACCTCGGCGAAGAGAAGGCATTCAGTTTACTTCGGTTTGCAAATAAAGAAGCCGGAACAGGGAATGCGCAAGGCGAGTACAGTCTTGCGACGGAGGTGAAGTCGCTGGTTCGTGAGTTTCATCATAAGTTGACGGGCCTGGTCATGGGCTTGAATGAATCGGACGAAAACTTCACTATCACGGACCGTGAAAAGGAAGTGTACATCTGGACGGCAATAGGCAAGACCTGTAATGAAATTGCCGTCATTCTAAATATATCCAAAAGAACCGTGGATTTTCACATTTCCAATGTGATCTCGAAGTTGGGTGTCCGAACCAAACTTCAGGCTTGCATACAACTGACCAAGATGGGCATTTTGTAAGGGACGGTGCTAGCCTTGACGACCGCCCTGAGTGGCAGGTCGCAAAGGCCATTAAAGCGTTGAGTGAGCCTCGGCTCTTTGTGCGCGATTCCGATACAGCGCGGGTTCGATCGGAATACTTATTGACAACCTGCAGTGGAACGCGACGGCTACCGGTTATCGCCTGTTGTTGCCTGCGTACCTTCGCGCGTCGACTGCTCGTACCGCGCCTGATGCGCAGTGTTGTGCTGAGAATGACGTTTGTTTTGCAGGCGATAAATGTTCAGTATCTGGCGTATGACCGATTGCCTGTCGCGACGACCCGAGATGATGCCACCCTTGACCTGATTGACTGCAGCATAGCTCGGGTCCTGCAAAAGAACGCAGTGCGCCTTGTACAGATTCCAGTAGGGGATGCCTGCAAACAAGTGATGAGTGAGATGCAGGTTGTCTCCATGCATGCCGATAAACAGCCTCTCCCACCAGGAGGGGAAACGGTTGCGGGTGATACGCAAGGCCTCCCGTTCCTTGCCGAACAATCCAAAATGTTCAGAAACCTCTGACAGCCAACCGATGACCTGAAAAGCCGTGAGGTAAGGAACGAGCCAGAACATCAGGTAACCGTACAGGCCTGTGGTGGCGTAGAACAACGAGAATAAAACAGCGTGTACTGCGATGAGGGTCAGCGCTTTGCGAGGGGACTTGAACAGTGCGCCCAACCGATGAATGACAAGGTAACGCAGGTAGCTGAATATATTCAGGAGCAGCACGGTTTTAAGCAGATGGTTAAACATGAAGTCAAACCGATCTACGGTCGCCTGCAGTCCAGAATCGATATAGTAACGGTAGTCCGGGTCTTTGTCGGCGTCACCGAGATGATGGTGATGCAGGTGCACGTGCGAATGTCGATAAGCTTCGTAATCCTGAAAGATGGGTAAGCCGGTTAGATAGTGGCCAATGGCATAACTTAGGGAACGGCTTTGAGTCAGGGTTAAATGGGCTGCTTCATGAACAAGGGAGGCGAGTGCGCGTTGCCTTGAACCGATAATTAGCACGCTGAGGGGATAAGCATACAACGACCATTGGGTGAGTGCGACAGCGGAAGCAATGACAATAATATCCCCCGACCAACCCAGTAGCCATCGCCAGTTATTCTTTTTGTAAAGACGCATGAGTTCAAATTTGAGTGCATCGTTACAGTGAAATCTTTGGACGGTTTGCATCGTTTACCTCGACAGGTTGTGCTCTGCAATGCGTTGTTATTAGGGCGTTATATAGACTAGGAAGGTTGGGGGGGCTGCGTAAGCTGTTATTTTTCACAGGTAGACGGTTACAGGGTGTATGTGTTTTTTTTGAAAGAAGTCAATCGTCGTTAACAAAATCTCTTGCATCGGTTTTTTTACGAGGTTGATGTCACCTGATTAATATGTTACCTGAGGCCGTCATGAACAGTTTTGAGAAAAATAATACCGCACCGTCACGCTCTCAAGATCTCGCTAAGCGGGCCGGCGTACAGCATATAACCGGTACGGAAGGGCCACTCTCCATGTCTCAGGAACAGGCCTGGTTTCTTGAGACGTTAGTACCAGAAAGTATCGCTTATAATTTTCAGGCCATGCTGAATATTCGCGGCGACCTTGATATCAACGCGCTTGAACTGGCGCTGAGTATGGTGGTTGAGCGTCATCAGTCACTCTCCACTGTTTTCGATGAGGTTGACGGGGAGCCACGGCAAACTATTCAGGACGCCTGGCCCGTGAACATCCCGATCGTTGACCTGTCTGCCAGCAGTGAAGCGGTACGGCAGACCTACATGAATTCTATTATAAAAGCTGAAATAGCCCAGAAAATCCAAGTGGCGAAACTTCCGCTGATTCGATGGGTGCTGTTCAAATTCAGTGACCAATTCCACTCATTGCTGCACATCGAACACCACCTCATTCATGACGGCTGGTCATTTCGGCTGTTTCTCAAAGAGCTCAATCATTTTTACAACGAACAAAAGGGCCGTGTTAATCAAGAGCCCCTTGAGCCGGTGATCCAGTTTATCGATTACTGCCAATGGGAGCGCGACTGGCTGGATTCGGCTCAAGGTCGTCAAGGCCGAGACTTCTGGTACGGTCGTCTTGAAACCTGGCCTGCCTACACGCATTCGCCGTTTCCTGCACCGAAGGGTGGGCAAGCGGCGTTGGATTTTGTCGGCAGTTCCGTGTCGGTACCGTTGCCCGGTGGGTTGATCAGCGCACTTCAGGCGTATGGCTCGAAGAATAAATCCACCCTGTTCGAGACTATGTTTTCACTGTTTGCCTGTGTAGTAGCGGCGCGTTCGGGTCAGACGCAACAACTGATCGGTACCGCCGTCGCCAACCGCGACCTGCCGGGTATCGAAAACACCATCGGTATGCTGGTCAACATGTTGCCGCTGCGCATCGACATTGACGCGAACACGCCCTGGGCACCTCTACTGGCAGCCGTGAAAGAAGAAATCCGCACGGCCTGTTTGCAGTCGCATGTGCCGTTTTCCACCATGGTTGCCGATCTGAGCCCGGAGCGTTTAACTCAGCAGTTACCTTACATTCAGGTTGCTTTCAGTTTTCATAACTCCATGTCCCGCACCCTGGACTTTGCGGACATTGATGTCGAGGTGGTGGAGGGCTTGGCAAACGGTTCTGCGAAATTCGACCTCAATGTCATTTGCGTTTTCGATGACGAGGTTAACCCGGCCGCTGGCGGTCGTTTCATGCTTGAGTACTCCACCGCTGTCGCCAAAGAGGCAGATGTCGTAGCGCTTATGGATGATTTCCTCCACCTGGCAAGCGCCTGGCTCGAGCAACCGGCAGAAAGCCTCGCCAATGTACGCAAGTCTGCTGTCCTTGCCGCAGGCGGTACTTCTGTCAGTCCTGGCGTAGAGTTCTGGAAACAATCTCTCGACCTCGAAGCCTCGGGTCTTCTGGCTGACCATGCGCTTAATCGCGTTGTCAGCGGGCCACTTGTGCGTCATGAAATCCCATTGTCGGATGAAAGCCTTGCACGCCTGTTTCAAGCGTGTGAACAGCGCCGCATTGAACCTGAAGTAGCGCTTTTTTCTATCTATGCCATTGTCATGGCACGTTATGGCGGGCATCAAACCGTCGTGGCTGGTCTGGGTACCGCTGCCGATGGACAGCGTCTTGCCACACCGTTGCCACTCAAGCTGACGCTCACTGCGCACGATACATTTGCCGATGTCTTCCTGCGCACACAACAGCACTGCGAGCAGGCTCGTCAGTGGCACGCATCTTCCGCACAGAGCCTGGAAAAAGCGCTCGATGACAGTGTTGCGGCATCGGGAAGAGCGCCACAGTCATTAATACAGTCGGTATTCTGCAACGGCCTGTCCGCGCGTGCAGAGCAGGGAAGTGCTTCGGGCAGTCTGCATCCGCCCATCGAATTCGTCCTGGACCGTTCCGGCACAAAGGCTTCGTTGTCACTCGGCTATGCCGCTGACCTGTTCACTCAGGAAACAGCGACATCAATGGCCGGGCATTATGTCCAGCTGCTGGAAAAGGCCGGTGAGTCACTTGACGAGACGTTGGCACAAAGCCTGTCGGCCCAGCACCAGGCTGCCATTCAGGCACAGTGTGAGGGGCTTGCTTCGACCTACCCTGAAACGTCCCTGCACGCCATCGTCGAGGCATTTGCGGCTACACAGCCCGAAGCCATCGCTGTGCGGTGCGGGGAGGCAGTGCTGACGTACGCTCAGCTCAATGAGTCCGCCGACAAAATTGCCGACATATTGCTTCGCAAGGATGTGCAGCCCGGTGATGTCGTCGGTATCTGCATGATGCGCTCCGAGTGGCAGGTTGCAGCGCTCTTGGGCGTACTCAAAGCCGGTGCGTGCTACCTCTCGATCGACTGTGCGTCGCCTGCCGAGCGTCGTGACTGGCTGCTGGAAGAGGCGGACGTCAAGTGGGCACTGATCGATGAGAGTGCTCCGCCTCTACGTGATGCAACCTCAACGCTGTTGATCGGGCAATTGTTGACTGAGCAGGATGACCTGCGCGTGTCGCCACTGGTCAAGCCTGTCGTCAGCGCCGATGCTCACTGCTATTACATGTTCACATCGGGTTCCACAGGCACTCCGAAAGCCACTGCCAGTACCCACCGCGCGGTCGTGAGTCTGGTCAAGGGGACGGACTATATCGATATCAATGGTGACGACCGCTTCCTGTTTTTCGCGCCCCTCGCCTTCGATGCATCGACCTTTGAAATTTGGGGTGCCTTGCTGAACGGCGCGCAGTTGGTGGTTCAGCCTGGAGAAGCCGGCGGGCTGGATGACCTGGCACACACACTGGAAAGCCAGCAGGTCAGCGTACTCTGGCTGACGTCCGCATTGTTCCAGGAAATGGTCGATCAGTATCCTCATGCGATGGCTGGCGTCAGACATGTAGTGACCGGCGGTGACGTTGTTTCACCGCAAAGCATGCGCAGTTTTCTGGCACAGTCCACCGGGACGCTCACCATCGGGTACGGCCCTACTGAAGGTACGGTGTTTACCACTGCCTACAGCATGGACAAAGTCGAACAAGTGACTGACAAGCCTCTGATCGGATGGCCAATTGCACAGGCCGATGCCTACATCGTGGATGTTTTCGGGCAGCTTGCCGAGCCAGGTGTTCCAGGAGAGTTATTTATCGGCGGCACAGGTATCACCGGCGCCTACCTCAAGCGTCCGGAACTGAGCCAGGAGCGTTTTGTGACACTGAAGAGGTTCCCCGGCAAAACTCTCTTCCGCACCGGTGACCTGGCGCGCTGGACCCAGAGCCGCGGTATCGAGTTTCTGGGGCGCAGTGACAGCCAGATCAAGATCCGTGGCTTGCGCATAGAGCCTGGTGAGGTTGAGCAGGCGATACGTCAATTGCCTGGTGTCACGGCGTGCTCGCTGATTCTGCGCACACTGAATCTTGATAAGCAACTCGTTGCCTTTGTCAGTCTGGACGGGACCATTGCACTGGATGAACAACAGATTCGTGTAGCGCTAAGGGATCGCCTCCCCGACTACATGGTGCCTTCCGAAGTGCATGTGATCGAGCAACTGCCGGTCAATGCGAGCGGCAAAGTCGACAAGCGTGCATTGCTTGAACTGGCGACTCAAAACGGCCGTGCAAGAGTCACCAGCGAGCGACCGTCGACGGCTCTGGAAAAATCCATTGCCGAGGTCTGGGCGCAAATCCTCAATGTGCCGGAAGTGGGTAGAAACGAAGACTTCTTCTCCATCGGCGGGCATTCGCTGGCCGGCATGCGGATCATGTCGCGGCTGAGCAAGCAATTCGGCAGTCGTCTGTCGCTGAATCTGCTCTTTGAGTATCCCAGCGTCGAGACGCTTGCAGGTGCTATCGAGCGCTCGACCGAGCCGTTGACCGCCTGACCGCCTGACCGCTTACCGGCGCGTGGTGGGTAGTAAAAATACCCCCGCGCGCTTTCTCGCCTCTCAGCCCCCCAATTTAACCCGTCCTCGCAGCGACATCGTTCGCTGTCGAGGTGGAGATGGTCATGTCCCAAAAAAAAACGGTCACTTCAACCACCGGATCCGCTGTCAGGAGTCCGACCCCGGCAGCCCGGGGGTTTCTGAATTTATCGCCTGCGCAAAAAAGCCTCTGGTTCATGCACCAGATGGAAGATGCGAGCGCCACATACAATGTGCCTTTCGCGCTGCGCATTGACGGGGCGCTGGATTGCGCAGCCCTTGAGCGGGCGGTGGACAGTGTCTATCAGCGCCAGACTGCACTGCGCTATCGTTTTCCCTGTATCGATGGGCAACCGGTCATTCGCCTTGTCAACGAGCAACTGTTGACTCGCAAAGTTGACCTGCGAGCCGAGCCGGACAGCGAAGCTGCGCTGAAAGCGTTCGAGCAAAGCGAAGCCCGTTATGTTTTCGATCTTGAGCATGAAGCGCTTCTGCGCGCGACGTTGCTGTACTGTGCGACCGACGAGCATGTTCTGTTGATCAATGTTCATCACATCATTTTCGACGGTTGGTCGATGCAGATCTTCCTCTCTGAAGTGGCCTCAGCCTATTCGGCGCTGGTGCAGGGCAGCGAGGTGAACGTCGAGCCGTTGAACTTCGACTTTGGCGACTATTTAAGTCTGAGCCCATCGAGCGCTGAGCGAGATCCCGATATTGCTCACTGGCAGCAGCGATTGGCCGGTGCGCCTCCGGTATTGCCACTACCGCTGGATGACAAGCGTCCTGCCGTTCAGCGTTACGCGGGGCAGCGTTGTCATTTTCAAGTGCCTGCAGCCGTCTCGGACGCGCTGAAAAAACTGGCCAAGGACTGTCGCGTCACGCCCTATATGGTAGGGCTTGCGGCTTTTTCCGTGCTGCTGTATCGCTATACGCAAGAGGCGGATCTGGTCATCGGATCGCCGATGTCGAATCGGCAATCCGCTGATCTGGAAGGCGTGATCGGTTTCTTCGTCAATACGCTGCCAAACCGGATCGATGCATCGGGTTCTCCTTCTTTCGTCGAGTTGCTCAAAAGAGTTCGCGCCTCGGTGCTCGATACATTCGAGCATGCCCATGTGCCTTTCGATCAGATTGTCGAGGCCATTCAGCCCCCGCGCTCTTTGAGCCATGCGCCGGTGTTTCAGGTGCTGTTCGATATGGCCAACGAGGATTTTTCGGTCGAGCTGGAAAACCTGCGCACTCGCGTTTATACGCTCGACTCCTGCACCGCCAAATATGACCTGAGTCTGACCCTGGCACTGACTGCGCGCGGCATGAGCGGCGCGGTCGAGTATGACACCGCATTGCTGGATGAGACCGCAGTGCAGGGGATGATCGATAGCCTGCTGATCATTATGGAGCAGGTGTCGCGCAACCCGGACGGGGCTATTGACGATTTTTCGCTGTTGTCTGACGAAGCCGTGGAGCAGGCGCTGCGCTTGGCTAATCATCAGCCGGCAGCGCCGCAAGCGCCTTTTGCACCTTTCCATCAGTGGTTCAAATGCAGTGCCGCGCAGTGGGGCGAGATGGATGCGCTGATTTATGCGGACCGTCGATACAGCTATGCGCAACTTGATGCAGAGGCCCGGGTACTGGCGGGTCATCTGCATGCTGCCGGTGTTCGTCATGGTGACCGGATCGCGGTAGTGCAACGCTATGGCCCAGAGGTCATCGTCGCGTTACTGGCGGTGCATCAGGTGGGCGGTATTTATGTGCCGCTCGCAATCGACGATGCGCGTCATGCGGATCTGCTCAAGGACATCGAGCCCAGACTGGTCCTGACGCTGCGCGCCTTTCAGAAGCAACTGCAGGACTATCCGTGCCTGCTGCAGGATGATTTGCCGCAGACCACCGGCACGCTGCTCGAGAGCGAATTCGAGGGGCGCAACACGCAACCGGAAGACATCGCCTACATCATTTTTACCTCCGGCTCTACCGGTCGTCCCAAGGGCGTCAGTGTCTCTCACGGCAGTTGGGTAAGCCTGCTCCAGGCCTTGGAGCAGACTTACGGTCAGACCGAGCCGGGTGTTACTGGCATTTTGCAAATGGCCAATTTCACGTTTGACGTATTCATGAGCGATGTCGTCCGCGCGCTGGCGGTTGGCGCGCGGTTAATCATGTGTCCTCGGCAGAGTCTGGCTGACCCTGAACGACTCTATGAGCTGATCACAGCTGAACGGGTGACGTTGCTCGAGTTCGTGCCTGCGGTCCTGCGGCAGATGATTCGTTACCTGGAAGAGACCGCACGGCGTCTGGATACCCTGCATACACTCACCTGCGGTGCGGACGTGTGGTTTGTCCACGAGTATCGGAAAATGCAGACGCTGTGTGGACCGCATACCAGGGTTGTCAGTGTTTACGGAGTCACCGAGGCAACCTGCGAAAGCGCCACGTTCGAGCCCGATGCAGGGTGGTATGACTCTGAGCGCAGCTTGCCTATCGGCGGTCCCTTGCCTAACACCTCCCTGTACCTGGTCGACGCAACGCTGAATCTGGTACCGCGTACTGTCCCCGGCGAATTGTTGATTGGCGGCGGCGCGGTGGCGTCCGGTTACATGAATCGCCCTGAATTGAACGAGAAGAGCTTCCTGACAGGTTCGTTCTCGGCCAGCGGACGGTTTTTACCTGGCATCGGCAAACAGCGGTTCTATCGCACCGGTGATTTGTGTCGGCACATGCGCGACGGCACCATCGAGTTTTTGGGCCGCAGTGACAACCAGGTCAAAATTCGTGGCTTCCGCATCGAGCTGGGTGAAGTCGAGAGCGTACTCGCCGACCATCCTGATGTGAGTGAATGCGCGGTGGTCACCCGTCAGTCACCAGGTGCCGAGGCCGAACTGATCGGTTATGTGCAAACCCGCGCTACAGCGCAGCAACTCAATGCCTACCTTGGCGAGCGTCTGCCAGGCCATATGGTGCCGCGCCTGTTGGTAGTCTTGCCAGCACTGCCTTTGACCGCAAATGGCAAGATCGATCGCAAGAGCCTGCCTGAGCCCGATTGGGCGCAGGACTCACGCGCTTATGCCGCACCGCGCAACAGTCTGGAAGAACAGCTTGTCGAAGACTGGCAGCAACTGCTCAATGTGCCGCGTATCGGCATTGACGACAATTTTTTCGAGAGTGGCGGGCATTCTCTGCTGGTCACTCAAGTCATTGCGCACATCAAAAAGCGCTTTGGTGTGGCCCTAAGTATTGCAAACCTGTTCGAAGGGCCCACCGTCGCTCAGGTCGCCGAAAAGATCATGCTGAATATGATCCAGATCGCCCAAGGTGCCAATGTCGCTTCCAGGCCTGCCGCGATCGGACGCAGTAGCGGTATCGAGCGCCAACGTCTCTCGTTTGCGCAACGCCGTCTGTGGTTGACCCAGCACAGTGAGCCGGGCACCGCTTACAACATGCCGGAAATATGCCGTCTGACCGGGCAACTGGATATTCCTGCGCTGGAAGGTGCATTGAATCTGTTACTTGAGCGTCATGAAGTCTTGCGCACGCATTTCACCTGCGAGCTTGAAACGTTTGTGGACGCTCAGGGCCTTACGCAGAAAGAGCCGCTGGTTGTGACAAGTCACGCTGACAGCGCGCGCGTACCGTTCAGGCAGCAAAAAATCGCTCGCGAAGCGCTCTCGGTCACACTGGAGCGGGAGGTGCACACGCCGTTCTTGCTGGACAAGGAACTGCCGATACGCGCGGTGCTTCTGCAGACCGCTTCGGATGAATATGTGCTGTGCCTGACCTTGCATCACATTGCCTACGATGGTTGGTCGAGTGCCTTGCTGCGTCAGGAACTGGCAGCATTTTATCGGCATTTGACGCAAGGTGAGTGCCTCAGGCTTAGCGCACTGGAGGCTCAGTATCAGGACTATGCTGCCTGGCAACGAAATCAACTCGAAAGCGGGGCGTTCGAGGCTCAGCTAGACGCCTGGAAGGCTTCGCTTAAGGACTTGCCGCCGCCTCTGGTACTGCCTGTGCGTTCCAGCCCGCGAGCAGGAAATCCGCTGGCCGGCGACTACGTTGCGCTGACTCTTCCTGGCGATTGCTCGGCAAGGCTCGATCAGCTTTGCCTGCGTCTTCAATGCACGCCGGCCATGGTCATGCACGCCGCGTTCGCGCTGCTATTGCATCGCTACACCGGGCAGGACGACATTTTGATCGGCATGCCATTCTCGGGAAGGGACCATGATGAAAGTGCGAACCTGATCGGGTTCTTCGTTAACCTGCTTCCGTTACGGCTGCGTTTGCGAGGCCCTCTGCGTGTGGCGCAGGTTATCGAGCAGAGTCGCCAGGCCCTGCTTGCCGCCGAGGCAAATCATTCGGTGCCGATCGATTACCTGGCGCAAGTGCTCAACCCGCAGCGGCTGCCCGGCAAGCATCCTTTTTTCCAAGTGGGTCTTGTGGTGCAGAGCACGACGGCCGTACCGCTTACCTTGCCGTATGTGCAATCGGAAGAAATTTCTCTTGCCTCCACTGAGGTGAAGCTGGACCTGATGCTGGAGTTGCGTGCTGTTAAAGGCGAAGGGGTGAGTGGGGTATTCAAATATCGGACGTCACTGTTCGAGCGCTCCGTCATTTCGGGCATGGCAGAGCACTTCCAGTGCCTGCTGGAAAATATGCTGGCCAATGCCGAGCAGACCGTTGCTCAGGTGAAGATGCTTCCTGCAACCGAACATCAGAGGCTGATCAGCCAGTTCAACGACACGTCACGCGACTTCGGCGACGGCGATATCGTCAGCCGTTTTGAACAGCGTGTACGTCAGACTCCGCAGGCTATGGCCCTTCAGTTGCAACAACGCTGCTGGACATACGCGGAACTGGACCGGTTAGCCAACGGCATCGCGCACGCGCTGATAAAGAAGGGTGTGCAAGCGGGTGAGCACATCGGCCTGTTCACTGGACGGCATCCCTATCTGGTGGCAGGCATGCTTGGCATCCTGAAGGCGCGCTGTGCCTTTGTCCCCTTGAATCCGCAGGATTCGATGGAAGGTGCGCTGGGCTACATGATCAAAGACGCAGCATTGCGCCGCGTGGTGGGTCATCAAGGCTTGGCACACGAGCTTGCGGCTTTGGGGCTGGAGACGTTGCTGGTCGACGACTTCGAAGGTGCCGAGGGCGAATGGTCTGCTCCGGCCTGCCAGCGTGAGCCTCAGGATCTGGCCTATATTCTTTACACCTCTGGCTCGACCGGGCAGCCCAAGGGGGTGATGGTTTCGCAGCGCAATATCGATAACACCGCGAATGCATTTGCGCGAGCGCTGGAACTGAATGCTCAGTCGCGACAACTGCAGTATTTTTCGCCTGTCTTCGACGGGGTCTGTGGCGAGGTGTTTCCGGTACTGATCAGCGGCGCTACGCTGGTATTTGCCGCCTCTGAACAGCTGCTTCCGGGGCCGGATCTGGTGACGCTTCTGCGCGAGCAACGTATTACTCATCTGCAGATCACGCCGACGGCCCTGCGCTTGCTCCCCCATGCCGAGCTTGCCGAGCTGAAAGTCATTATCAGCGCCGGTGAGGCCTGTCCGGCGAACGTCGCCCAGACCTGGGCAACCGGCAGACGTTTCCTCAATGGTTACGGTCCGACCGAAACGACGGTGTATGCATCTGCCCAGGATTACTGGGATGAACGAGGCGCCTTGGTATTGCGGCCTCTGGACAACGTCAGAATGTATGTTCTGGACCCGTACCTGAACCCTCTGCCCTGCGGTGTACCCGGCGAGCTTTACATTGGCGGGAACGGGGTGGCACAGGGTTATCTGAATCTGGATGAGCGCACTGCGCAAGCGTTTCTTCCAGACCCATATGGTGTTTCACCCGAGGCGCGGCTGTACCGCACTGGCGACTTTGTGGTTCGTCAATTCGATGGAAGCCTGAGCTATGTCGGGCGTATCGATAATCAGGTGAAGGTTCGCGGTTTCCGCATTGAACTGGGCGACGTCGAAGCGCGCTTGAACGCGATAGTCGGGCTTGAGCAGGCGGTCGTGGTCGTTAAACAGGATGACCACGAGCACAAGATCCTGGTGGGGTATTACGTCGGCAAGCCGAGCATTGCACAGGTGCGTGCAGAGCTGGCGAAAGTGCTGCCGACACATATGGTGCCGGAGCGTCTGATCTGCTTGCCCGAACTACCGCTTAGCCGTACTGGCAAGGTCGATCGCAAGGCACTCGAAAACCTCGTTGATCAGCGCGCGCAGGAAGGCACTGCGGTCGGTAAGATGCCGACCTCTCCTGCGGTCGTCAGGCCCGCTGGAAAACGCCTGCACAACAAGGTCAGAAAGATCTGGCAGGAAGTACTCGATTGTCAGGAAATCGATTCGGACGACAATTTTTTCGATCTCGGTGGCCACTCGTTACGCATTGTCGAGACGCAAAAACGTTTGAGCGAGCTTTTGCAGGCGCCCGTGGCCATGACAGACCTTTTCGAATACCCGACGCTGCGTGGTCTGGTCGCTCACCTGGAACGCTTGCATGGGCCGCTGCCGGAGGTTCGCCAAGCCAGCGAGGCATCACCTGCCATTGATCCCGGAAATCGTACGCTGGCGGTCGTCGGCATGGCCGGGCGCTTTCCGGGCGCCGCTGACCTGAGCGAGTTCTGGCAGAACCTCACCGAGGGGGTGGAGTCGACCCTTTATTTCAGTGACGAGGTCATGCTCGCGCATGGCGTAAGCCCTGATCTGCTGGAGCGTGCCGATTTCGTCAAGTGTGGCAATCGTCTCGAGGATGTCGACAAGTTCGATGCCGAGTTCTTCGGCTTCTCACCTCGTGAAGCCCAGTTGATGGATCCTCAGCAGCGCATCTTTCTTCAATGCGCATGGACCGCTATGGAAGCCGCCGGTTATGGCGGTTCTCTGAACGATTTGCGCGTAGGCGTATTTGCAAGCGCGAGCACCAGCCATTACTTGCTTGATCACGTTTACCCGAGGCGCCAGGAGCTGCAACTGGAGAACATCCAGTGGCTATTGGGTAACGGCCGCGATTTCATGGCGTCGCGTGTGGCTTACAAACTCAATCTCGCCGGACCTGCGATTACCGTCGAGACGGCTTGCTCCTCCTCACTGGTAGCGGTCCAGATGGCTTGCGAAAGCTTGCTGCGGGGCGAGTCGGATATGGTGATCGTCGGCGGTGCTTCCGTCGAAGCTCAATACTACGGTTACCAGGCGGCACCGGGCAGCATCATTTCCGCCGATGGCCATTGCAGGCCTTTCGATGCGCAGGCCAGCGGCACCACAGGTGGCAGTGGTTGTGCAGTGCTGGTCCTCAAACTGGCTGACAGGGCAATCGAAGATCGCGACCATATTCATGCCTTGATCAAGGGCGGGGCGGTCAATAACGATGGCTCCAGCAAAGTCAGTTATACCGCGCCCAGTGTTCACGGGCAGGCCCAGGTGGTGAGCGCCGCGCTCGATGCAGCGAATATCAGTGCAGACTCCATTGGTTATATCGAGGCGCATGGCACCGGCACTCGCCTGGGTGACCCGGTAGAAGTCCGTGCGTTGACGCAGGCCTATACCAGCGCTTTGCCAAATTTCACGCCGGGCTTTTGTGCCCTCGGTTCGTTGAAGAGCAACATCGGTCATCTTGACGCGGCTTCAGGTGTCGCCGGGCTGGTCAAGGCCATACTTGCCGTGCAGCACGACGTCCTGCCTGCAAGCCTTAACTTCACGCGAGCCAATCCCGAAATTGATTTCAACGACAGCCCTTTTTATGTCAACACGACGTCCCGACCCTGGCCGGCTACGGCCTCGCCACGTCGGGCAGGCGTCAGCTCCTTCGGCATCGGCGGGACCAATGCTCATGTCATTGTCGAGGAGCCTCCGCAGCCGTCAGTGCGCCCGCATGACGATAGCGATTGCTGGTACATACTGCCGTTCTCCGCACGTACCGCTACAGCGCTGGACCATCAGCGTCGGCAACTGATCACCTGTCTGCAGAACCCGGTGGCCGATATACGCGATATCGCCTTCACGCTGGGAGAGGGCCGCACACGATTTGCCTTCAGGGACAGCGTTGTCAGCCAGAGCATTGCCGGAGCCTTGCACGCGCTGCAGACACCTTCGTCCACAGCGCTCATGGAGCGCAGACAGGACCGTCCGATCGTGTTCATGTTCTCCGGGCAGGGTAGCCAGTATGAGGGAATGTTCAAGGGCCTCTACGGCAGTGAGGCGGTATTTCGACAGACAGTTGACCGCTGCACGGTCATATTGAAGCGTTATGGCGTCGACATTCTGGCCAGTCTATACCCGCCAGCGGGTGGCGATACAGCCAACAGTCTGAGCCGTACGGAAATCGCGCAACCGGCACTTTTTGTGGTCGAGTACGCGTGCGCCCTGTTGTTGCAAAGCCGCGGTATCCACCCGCAGGCGCTGATAGGCCATAGCCTTGGTGAACTGGTGGCAGCCTGTTTTGCGGGTGTCTACAGTCTGGAAGACAGCTTGAAGCTGGTTGTCGAGCGGGGCCGCCTGATGCAACGTCAAGCTCCGGGTGCGATGCTTGCCGTTGGCCTCTCTGAAGCAGATTGCGCGCGCTTTCTGGGGCACGGCGTGGAGCTGGCGGCCGTCAATGGGCCGCTGCAATGTGTTCTTGCCGGTGATTTTGAGGCCATTGCGCGGGTCGAGCGACAACTGGCCGAGGAAGGGCTCGTGGGGCGTGTACTGGATACCTCGCACGCTTTTCATTCCCGCATGATGGCTCCTGCTGCGCACGCGTTGAGGGCAGTTGTCAGCGGGTTCTCTGTTCAGTCTCCGACTATCGCGCTCGTGTCCAACCATAACGGTGGCTGGTTCTCGATCGATTCGAGCAGCCAAAGTGATTATTGGGCGTCTCATCTGCTCGATACCGTGCGCTTTTCTGACGGTATCGCGCTGCTTGCCGACGAACTGGAAGACCCGATTTTTCTCGAAGTCGGCCCGGGCCGTGCTCTTCAGAGTGCACTGAAATCCTATGCTGAGCCCTTGTGCGTGCTTGGTTGCACTCGGCATGCACGGGACAGCCGGTCGGACGAGGCGGCGTTGGCGGAAGGCATCGCGTCATTGTGGAGGCAGGGAGCAAGTTTCGGTTGGGCGCAGGCCGCAGGGTGTACAGACGGCGCACGCGTGCCGCTGCCGACTTATCCGTTTGCGCGGGACAGCCACTGGATCGAGGCTGCCGGGACGGTTTCTTCCGCGCAGCACAAGCAACCGTTGTTCCTGCATTGGCAGCGCGTGCAGGGTAACCGTCGGCAGTTCCGATTGAGCCTGTCGCCACAACTCTGGCTGGTGGACGAACATCGCGTTTTCGAAGGAAAGCCAGTGCTTTCAGGCACCGGATGTGTCGAGCTGGTACGCAATGCCTACGCGCGTATGGAAGGCATCGAGTTGATCGAACTGAGTGACGTTTACTTCCCGACCCCTCTGGTTCTGGAAGATGAGCAGGCCTCGCAAAGCGTGCTGATTACATTCAAGGATCACACCGAGAGCACTGAGTTTTTCCTCGAGTCGGTATCGGACGATGGTAACGCTCCGCAGCAGCACAGAATGCTGCACGCGCTAGGTTTCATAAAACGCCACAACCGGGAGCGCCTCGTACTAAAAGGGCTGATGCAGCTTCAGTCCGACCATACTGACTGTCTTGCCGATGAAGTCGAACATGCGGCATTGAACACGCGTCTCGGCTTGTTCGGGCCTCGCTGGAAGTGCTTTCGTTCGATCTGGCTCGGCCAGGATGAGGGGCTGGCGCTTCTGGAACTGGATCAGGTGTTTGCCGCTGACCTTGAGCGCTTTGCGCTGCATCCGGCGTTGCTCGACATGGCGACTGGTTTTCTCTCGATCATGGAAAACAGCACCCGCAGATTACCGTTCCATTATCAGCGCCTGACTATTCATGCACCACTGCGCTCCCGGCTTTACAGCCATGCACGGCGAGTTCGCAGCAATGTCTATGATGTGCAACTGTTCGAAGTCGATAACGACGGCGGAATCGGTGCTCTGCTGGCCGAGGTGATCGGCTTTACTTTGCGCGATGAGCGAGTGGCACCGGACGCGCAGCGCACCGAGCCCTTGGACTGGTGTCAGGTACCAGCATGGCGGCCGGCATTGCCTCCCAGGGGCGACTCGCCGTTACAAGGGCCCTGGCTGGTTGTCACGCGTGGCGTTGCAGCCGATAACAGCATTCTCGCTGCGCTACCGCCGGACAGTGTCTGCATAGGCGATGCAGGTGATTCTGGCGCTACGATCGCGACAATTGCTCGCGGCGACGCACAGGCATATGGACAGCTGTTTAATACACTGGCGACGCAAGATGCCTTGCCGAGCCAGATCATTTACATGGCCGGTAAGACGCAGCTTGCGGAAGGCGAGCACGCCGCCATTACGCTGTTTTCCGATCTTATGGTGTTGGTACAGGCATACATTCCTCATGCGATAAACACCACTGTTCTGTCAGTGGTGACCGAAGGTGCCTGCCAGGTGGATGACGATGAGCCGGTCAACAGCTGTGTAGCAACCTTGTCTGGTGTGGTTCGTACACTTACTTGGGAGCTGCCGCAGATACGCTGCCGTCATTTTGATCTGCCGCTGGCCAACGCGGCCGAGAATGAGATGCTACTGCTTCAGGTACTCCAGCACATCGATCCCGATCAGGCTTCTCCGCTTGCGCCGACTCTGGCCTTGCGCAAACAGACGTTGCATGAACCTTGCCTGCGAGCGCTGCAAGTCTCGCAACCTTCACTGCACTTCAAGGAGGGCGGGACCTACGTGGTTACCGGTGGTCTGGGCGGCATGGGGCTGGCGCTGGCCAGTCATCTGGCTGCGAAGGTAAAAGCTGTCACCTTAGTCCTGATGTCCCGTTCGGCGACGGTCAAGGATGAGGTCGGGCAAGCGCTGCAGGCGATGGAACAGCAAGGCGCGCGGATTCAACACGTGGCGGTCGATTGTGCTGATCGTGAGGCTTTCACTGCTGCGCTTCAGCAGGTCAGGCTTCAGCATGGGTGTATCAGTGGGGCGATACATGCCGCAGGTGTGCAAGCCAGCGGTCTCATCCAACTGAGCCAGGCAAATGCATGGGCACAGGTGATGGGCAGCAAGGTGGTTGGCACCGATGTGCTGATAGAGGCTTTGCGCCAGGAGCCTGTCGATTTCATATTTCTGTGTTCGTCGCTGGCGTCGGTGCTCGGGGGGCTTGGTCAGGCGGATTACGCCGCTGCCAACGCCTATCTGGACTCCAGGGCGCAGGCCTGTCGTCAGGAGGGCATGCCTGTGGTTTCGCTCAACTGGGATGCATGGGCGCAGGCAGGTATGCGTGTTGCCTATGACAGTGCGCATCCCGAGCAGGCGCCGATTGACGATGTGCGGGGGCTGACCAACGCAGAAGGTTGCCAGTTATTCGAGCTGGCTCTGGCGCAAAACACTGCTCAGATCATCGTGCACAAGGCGCAGGATCTGCAGCAACTGATCGATCAACTGCAGCGCGGCGGTGCGACGTCGGCGGGCCGGGCAACACCGCTGTTCGACTCCGGTGCCGAGCGTGTTGCGCCACGCAATGCTGTGGAGCAGGAAGTCGCGCAGTTGTGGCAAGAGCTGCTGGGCGGTGATATGCCGGGTGTGCTGGATAACTTCTTCGATCTGGGCGGGCACTCACTGTTGGGGTCCCAGCTGATTTCGCGGATTCGTTCGCGCTTTCAGCAGTGCCTGACGTTGGCCGAGTTCCTTGATGAACCGACCATCGAGCGAATCGCCCGTTCATTGGACAGTGTCGCCGAAGATACGCCAATCGACGCCGATGAAGCCGCCGTACGTTACTGTCTGGTGCCGGTGCAGCGAAACGGCGAGGGGAGACCATTCTTTTGTCTGCCGGGCATGGGCGGCAACGTCAATCAGGTGCTTGGGTTGGCCAAGGCCATGGGCGCGCAACGGCCTTTCTACGGTCTGCAATGCCTGGGGCTCGATGGCAAGGCTGAGCCTCACCTCAGCGTCGAGGAGATGGCCGAACACTATATTCGCTGCATGAAGTCGGTTCAGGCGCATGGGCCTTATCTGCTGGGCGGCCATTCACTTGGCGGAAAAGTGGCGTACGAAATCGCCAGACTGCTTGAAGCACGTGGCGACCAGGTGGGTTTGCTGGCGCTGTTCGACTCGGCAGCCCCTCCGTATACGCAAATGCAGGTGCCTACCGATGCTCAGGTGTTGGGTTCGCTGCTGAGTATCTTCGGGCATTACTTCGACAAGCCAATCAAGCTCAGCCGCGAGGAGTTGCAGGCGCTCGAGCACCTGGGTGACGAGGAAAAGATCCGCTATCTGAAGGACACGCTGGAAAGTCACGGGTTGCTGGATGCGCGTGGCGATGAGGGAAGCATTCGGGGGCTGTTCAACGTGTACAAGGCTGCTGCCGCCTTCGGCATGCGCTATGACCCGCCCAAGGTTGCGCTTGATGCCTCACTGGTACTGTTCAGGGCGGTCGACTCGATGCCCTCCGGTATCAACCTGCCCGAGATCCGTGACACGGATGCCTGGGGCTGGGAGTTGTTCAGTGCGGCAAAGGTAAGAACGGTCGATGTCTCTGGGGATCACTTTACTTGCCTGTCCGTCCACGCCCAGCAAATTGCCGATGTGTTGATCGGGCAACTTGCCGAGTGTGATCGATAACCCGTCGTTGCGGAACATGGCGAGCAGGCTCAACGCCTGCTCGCCTGCATTAATCAGTCTGAGGTCTACATATGTCTGGAGGTTACTCAAAAGGTGAAACTCGCCCACCCATGCGCTTCATTCTTCTGATATTGGGGCTCGATGTGCTTGGTATCGGTCTGGCGATTCCTGTCATGCCGACGCTGATCGCGACTATCTGGCCATCGTCTACCGAGCATGTCTCGTTGGCGCTGGGCGTGGCGCTGACACTTTATTCGGCGATGCAGTTTCTGTGCGCGCCGCTGCTGGGGGCGCTGAGCGACTGTCATGGGCGCCGGCCGGTATTGCTTCTGGCGCTGGCCGGCATGTGCCTGGGCAATCTGATGGCTGGCTTCGCCGGCAGCCTGACGGTCTTGCTGATAGGCCGTGCCATCGCAGGAATCACTGCCGCCAATATCGCCACTGCGATGGCCTATATTGCGGACATCAGTGAGGGTGAGCAGCGCACGCATTTCTACGGTGCAGCGGGCAGTGTCATCGCCATAGCGCTTGTTTTCGGCCCGGTCATAGGCGGGGGGCTTGCGTCTTACGGGCCGCACTTGCCCTTTCTGGTCGCTGGCGGCCTGGCGGCAATCAACCTGCTGTATGGCTACATGAGGTTGCCGGAAAGCCTTGCGGCCGAGCATCGGCGCGCCTTCGAATGGCGGCGAACCAACCCGTTTGGCAGCCTGCGAGGACTATGGGGTACGCAAGGCCTGCGCCCGTATCTGCTGGCTGCGACGTGCTCCTGGTTCGCCTACGGGATATTTCAAAGCTGCTTTGTGCTGGCCAATCAGATGCGTTATGGCTGGAGCATGCTTGAAGTGTCGTACGCATTGGCGGCGCTCGCCCTGGGCATGGCGTTCGCGCAGCGCGTACTGGTACGCAAGCTGACGCCAATCATGTCCAACCAGCGGATAATCGTTACCGGTTATGCCTGTTGCTTACTGGGTTATGCTTTCTATACGGCCGCTGCAAGCGTTTGGCTGACGTTGGTGGGAATGTGTTTCCATGCTGTCGGGCTGATTGCCGAGCCGGCGTTGCGTGGTGAGCTGTCGCGTCATGCCAAGGCAGGGCATCAGGGCGAGCTGCAGGGGGGGCTGACATCCCTGCTGAGTCTGGTGGGCGGTGTAGCGCCAGTGATTGGCGCTCTGATCTTTTCGGGTAACGTCGGCTCGGGCGAGCATTTTCTGTGGCTGGGCGCCCCGTTTTTGGTCAGCCTGTTGATGTACGTGCTGGCGATAGGATGCATCCAGAGGGGGAGAACATCAGCCGCCTGAAACGGTTGACCCTCAAGCTGGAAACCCGTCAACCGCCGCCCAGGACTACACTCAGCGCATTGCGCGCATCGTCCAGTTGCACCAGCGAAGCATGGCGTGCGCCCAGTGCGTCGCGGTTCTGGATGGCGGTGAGGATTGCCTTGTGACGAGGCATGGCCAGTTCGTGCAGATTGGGACGCTTGTTGGAGTATTTGAGCGCCTCGCGTAACGCCAGTGACAGCATGTTGCACAGGTGTGCCAGCAGGTCGTTGTGGGTGGCGTCGGCGATGCGGCTGTGGAAGTCGAGATCGGGTTGCAGCAGGTCTTCCGGCGTCGGTGCGGCTTCCATGCGCAGATAGGCTTCGTGGATCGACTCGATCTCTGCGTCGGTGGCATGCTGCGCGGCCAGTGCGGCAACCGCTGGTTCGATGACCGCGCGTACGCTGGTCAGCAGGTTGAAGAAATCATTCTGCGGCGAGCTTTGCATGACCCAGTGCAACACGTCCGGGTCCAGCAGATGCCATTCGCGGCGCGCCTTGACCACTGTGCCGACACGCGGACGCGAATAAACCAGACCCTTGGCCACCAGAACCCGTGTCGCTTCGCGCAGGACCGGGCGGCTGACGGCGTACTCTTCGCAGAGCAGCGCTTCGGCAGGCAGCTTTTCGTCAGGCTTGAAACGGCCGGACACGATTTTCATGCCCAGTTCCTGGACGATGCGCGCGTGCATGCTTTTTCGGTCGGAAGGCTTTCGATAATCCATGGGAACGCAGTGGGGTCCTGGCGGTGATTGCTGGGCATCATACCATCGCGCAACGATTACGGCGGCCATCTGCGTCAGGCGGCCGCCGTTTCGTTCAGTGCGAGTGACGAGGGACTTCGGCGCCCCTGCAACCGACCAGGAAGTCGAAATCACAGCCCTGGTCTGCCTGCATCACCCGGTCTACGTACAGTTGACGATAGCCACCGAGCAACAGCTGCTGCGGTGCCTGCCAATCGGCGAGGCGCGCCGCCAGTTCGGCTTCCGGGATGTCCAGATGCAGACGTCCGCCAGCGCAGTCCAGCTCGATCCAGTCGCCTTCCTTGACCACCGCCAGCGGACCGCCGGCTGCGGCTTCCGGCGCCACATGCAGAACCACTGTGCCGTAAGCCGTGCCGCTCATGCGCGCATCGGAAATACGCACCATATCAGTCACGCCCTGTGCCAGCAGCTTGGCTGGCAAGCCCATGTTGCCGACCTCGGCCATGCCCGGATAACCTTTGGGGCCGCAGTTCTTGAGCACCATGACCGAGTTGGCATCGATGTCCAGATCCGGGTCGTTGATCCGTGACTTGTACATCTCGAAATTCTCGAACACTACTGCGCGGCCACGGTGCTGCATCAGCGCCGGGGTCGCGGCCGAGGGCTTGAGCACGGCACCCAGTGGTGCGAGGTTACCGCGCAGCACGCAAATCCCGCCGTCGGCGCGGATCGGGTTATCCAGCGCGCGGATCACCTGATCCTCACCATAGATCGGTGAGTTGCAGGTGTTTTCGCCGATGCTCTTGCCATTGACGGTCAGGGCATCCGGGTTGGGCAGCAGCTTGGCCTCGTTCATGCGCCGCAGCACGGCGGGCAGGCCGCCAGCGTAATAGAACTCTTCCATCAGGAAACGCCCCGACGGTTGCAGGTCGACGATGGTCGGCATGCCACGGCCCATGCGCGACCAGTCATCCAGGTCCAGATCGACGCCGATGCGTCCGGCGATGGCTTTCAAGTGGATGACGGCGTTGGTCGAGCCACCGATGGCCGCGTTGACCCGGATGGCGTTTTCGAATGCAGCCTTGGTGAGAATCTTCGACAGACGCAGGTCTTCGCGGACCATGTCGACGGCACGCATGCCGGACATGTGCGCCAGCACGTAACGCCGCGAATCCACCGCCGGAATGGCCGCGTTGTGCGGCAGCGAAGTGCCCAGCGCTTCGGCCATGCAGGCCATGGTCGACGCCGTGCCCATGGTGTTGCAGGTGCCAGCCGAACGCGACATGCCGGCTTCGGCGGAGAGGAATTCATCAAGGCTGATGGTCCCGGCCTTGTAGGACTCGTGCATCTGCCAGACGATGGTTCCGGCGCCGATGTCCTTGCCTTCATGCTTGCCGTTGAGCATCGGTCCGCCGGTGACAACGATGGCGGGGATGTCGCAACTGGCAGCGCCCATCAACAGGGCAGGGGTGGTCTTGTCACAACCGGTCAACAGCACGACCCCGTCGATGGGGTTGCCGCGAATCGCTTCCTCAACGTCCATGCTCGCCAGGTTGCGGGTGAACATTGCGGTAGGGCGCAGGTTGGATTCGCCGTTGGAAAACACCGGAAACTCCACCGGCCAGCCGCCTGCTTCGATCACGCCACGTTTGACATGCTCGGCGATCTGCCGGAAATGCGCGTTGCAGGGGGTCAACTCCGACCAGGTATTGCAGATGCCGATGATCGGCTTGCCCTGAAACTGGTGGTCGGCAATGCCCTGATTCTTCATCCAGCTGCGGTACATGAAGCCATTCTTGTCGGCGGTGCCAAACCACTGGGCAGAACGGAGGGTCGGTTTTTTATCGGAGTCAGACATGATCGGCTCTCTTATTGTAAGACTTAATGGCGATACTGCTGGCTAAGGTAAGCCTAAAAAACGCGTATTGGAAGAGTTGTCAGTTTAAATAGTATTACTATATAGTCGGTCGTAGACGAGGGATCATCCTGGCGCATGTGCTGCGTTATTCAGCCCCCAGGCACAGAGGCGATCCCCGCAGGTTCCATAACAAAAACAATGGGAGACCGCCTACATGAGCCAGGAACTGCGGCTTATACGCCGCATTACGTTCAAACTGATTCCTTTCCTTATCCTGCTGTACCTGATCGCTTATGTAGACCGCTCTGCCGTGGGCTTTGCCAAGCTGCACATGGGCGCGGACATCGGTATCGGCGACGCCGCCTACGGGGTGGGTGCCGGACTGTTCTTCATCGGTTACTTCCTGCTGGAGATCCCCAGCAACCTGATGCTTGAGCGCTTCGGCGCACGCCGCTGGTTCGCGCGGATCATGATCACCTGGGGCGCGATCACCATCGGCATGGCCTTCGTTCAGGGGCCGCACAGCTTCTACGTGATGCGGTTTCTGCTGGGGGCTGCCGAGGCGGGCTTCTTTCCCGGTGTGCTGTACTACATCACCCAGTGGTTTCCGGTGCGCCATCGCGGCAAGATCCTTGGCCTTTTCATCCTCTCGCAACCCATCGCCATGATGATCACCGGGCCCGTTTCCGGCGGTTTGCTGGGCATGGACGGCATACTCGGTCTGCATGGCTGGCAATGGCTGTTCATCGTCATCGGCACGCCAGCGATTCTGCTGACCTGGCCGGTGCTGCGCTGGTTGCCGGATGGTCCGCAGCAGGTCAAATGGATGGACCAGGCCGAGAAGGACTGGCTGACCGGTGAGCTGAAAAAGGACTTGGAAGAATACGGCCAGACCCGCCACGGCAATCCGTTGCACGCCTTGAAAGACAAGCGTGTGTTGCTTCTCGCGCTGTTCTATCTGCCAGTGACCTTGAGCATCTACGGTCTGGGCCTGTGGCTGCCGACGCTGATCAAACAGTTCGGTGGCAGTGACCTGACCACCGGCTTCGTGTCATCGGTGCCTTACATTTTCGGCATCATTGGCCTGCTGATCGTGCCGCGCAGTTCCGATCGCCTCAATGACCGTTACGGGCATCTGGCCGTGCTCTATGTGCTGGGTGCCATCGGCCTGTTCTGCAGCGCCTGGCTGACCATGCCGGTGGCGCAGCTGGCTGCATTGTGCGTCGTGGCGTTCGCGCTGTTTTCCTGCACGGCGGTGTTCTGGACCTTGCCGGGGCGGTTCTTCGCGGGTGCCAGTGCCGCAGCCGGTATCGCGCTGATCAATTCGGTCGGCAACCTGGGCGGCTACATCGGGCCGTTCGTGATCGGTGCGTTGAAGGAAATCACCGGCAGCCTGGCATCGGGCCTCTATTTTCTGTCGGGCGTCATGGTCTTCGGGCTGCTGCTGACCGGCATCGTCTATCACGTGCTGGAGCGCAAGCATGTGCTGCCAGTGTCCGACTTCGCGGCGAGTGCCAAGGCGAGATAGGTTTTCAGCGGCCCATTATCTGGAAGGAGAATTTCATGCGGTTAGTACAGTTTGAATTGAGCGACGGTCAGCGCCGGGTCGGTCTGGTCGACGGTGATCAGGTGCGTGAGGTCCAAGGTGTCGAAAGTGTTCGCGAGCTGGCGCTGGCGGCAATCGAGGCGGGTTCGGCTCTGGCGCATCAGGTCGAGCAGCGTGGCGTTGGCGAGACGCACGACTATTCGCAGTTGCTTGAGGAGTTGCGGATCCTGCCGCCGCTCGACCATCCTGATCCGGCGCACCTGCTGGTCAGCGGCACCGGGCTGACCCATCTGGGCAGTGCGTCGGCACGCGACAAGATGCACCAGCAGTCCGGCGACGAAGCCTCGATGACCGACACCATGCGTATCTTTAAATGGGGCGTCGAAGGCGGCAAGCCGGCAGCGGGGCAGGCCGGTGTTCAGCCAGAGTGGTTCTACAAGGGTGATGGCAGCATTGTCGTGCGCCCCGGACATTCGTTTTCGCTGCCGCCCTTTGCCGAAGATGGCGGGGAAGAGCCCGAGCTGAGCGGCCTGTATGTGATCGGTCATGACCGCAAGCCTTATCGCCTGGGCTTCGCCATCGGTAACGAATACTCCGATCACGTCATGGAGCGTCGCAACTACCTGTATCTGGCGCATTCGAAACTGCGCGCCTGTTCTTTCGGTCCGGAGTTGCGCGTGGGCGACTTGCCGCAAAGCCTGTCGGGCACCAGCCGGGTCTGGCGCGACGGCAAGGTGCTGTGGGAAAAAGAGTTCCTCAGTGGCGAAGCGAACATGTGCCACAGCCTGGAAAACCTTGAATACCATCACTTCAAGTACGCACAGTTCCTCAGGCCCGGTGACGTGCATGTGCATTTCTTCGGCACCGCGACGCTGTCGTTTGCCGATGGCGTGCGCACCCAGCCGGGCGATCGTTTCGAGATCAGTCAGGCCGAGTTCGGCAAGCCGCTGGTCAACGGTTTGGCACCGAGCGAGCCGGTGTTTCAGCCGGGCGGCATCGGCAAGCTGTAAGCGCAGTCCCTGTTTGATTGCTCACCGTGCCAGCGCTCGGCGCTGGTACGGCTCTACTTGCGCTCCGACTGTATCTACGCCTGCCTTTTGCCCTATCATTCGCGCTTTTGCTGGCCGGATGAATTTCATGACTACCACACCCACCACACTGCTCGCCGCACTCGAAGCCACCACCATGCTGGAAATCGACGGGCTGCACGCCTGGGACTTCTCTCTGGGCGAGGAACTGAACGTCGAATGCATGGACGGCCGTGAGCGCAAGGTATGGCGCTTCACCAAGGCGCAAGTCGATGCTGCGACCTTCGATGAATCCCTGCAAAGCTGGGTGATCAACGACGGCAACGCCGATCACCGGATCATCTGCCTGGATGCCTTCACCCCTTCCGATGAAGATGATTCTGCGCAGGATTGAGTAAATGCGGGCTGGCGCTGTCATAGACCCCGACAGTGCCGTAACAGGCATCAATAACTTCGATAACAAGGGATGCCCCCATGCCCCATAAATTTCTGCCGTGGCTGGCGATTGCCAGTGCCATGAGCGCATTTACCTTGCAGGCCCAAGCCATGCCCGATACTGAATTGCTGATAGGTTCCTACACGCAAGGCAAGAGTGAAGGGATCTATCGTTTTGCCTTCGACAGCAAAACCGGGATGATCGGCGCCAAGCCGCTGCAAGTGGTCAAAGCCGAAAACCCGTCGTGGCTGACCGTCTCCAGAGACCAGCGCTACCTGTTCGCGGTCAATGAAAATGGTCCCGGACAAAAAGACGTGGTCGGTAAGGTCAGCAGCTTTGCGATCGACCCGAAAACCCGTCAGATCACGCCGATCAATCAGGTTCAAAGCCGTGGTGAAGAACCGACGCACTCCAGCCTGAGCTACGATGGCCGTTACCTGTTCGTGGCCAACTACGCCGTAAACCCCGACCCGGGCGGTGCGCTGACCGTGGTGCCGGTGGGCAAGGACGGCAAGTTGAGCGAAGCCGTTCAGGTGCTGCCGCTGGGTCCTGGAAGCAAGGTCAACAGTGAGCGGCAGATGTCGTCGCATGTGCACCTGGCCGTGCCGACCCCGGATGACAAGTACGTGGTGACCGCCGACCTGGGCGCTGACAAGCTGTTTGTCTATCAGTATGACGCCAGCCAGGCCAAGCCATTGCAGCCAGCCAAGGTGCCGTTCGTGCAGTTGCCGGGCGGCTCCGGACCCCGGCATACCCTTTTCAGTGGGGATGGCAAGCATGCCTGGCTGGTGCTGGAAATGACCGCCCAGGTCGCAGTGTTCGACTACCATGACGGCGGCTTCAAGCAGACCCAACTGGTCGACATGAAGAACAAGGGCGTGGAAGAGAAAAACGGTGGTGGCGCCTTGCACACTTCACCGGATGGCAAGTTTCTGTACGTGACCAATCGGGGTGACGCGAATCAGGTCGTGGTGTTCCGCATCGATCAGGCCAGCGGCAAGCTTGAAGAAATTCAGCGTCGCTCTCTGGAAGGCAAGGAGCCACGCGAGTTCGCTTTCGATCCGACCGGCACGTTCATGCTGTTCGCCAATCAGAAAAGCAACCAGATCGTGACCGTACGCCGTGATCCGCAGAGCGGGAAGATCGGTGAAACGGTGCAGAAATTCGATGCCGATGCACCTTCGTACCTGCGTTTTCTGAACGACAAGTAAGCTGCCCCGGCTCCAGCCCCCAAGATACAAGGGCTGGAGCCGTTATCATTCTTGATGATATGGGTTAGTGCTACAAAAGATTTCTGCTGAACCACCCTCGGGCGTAAGTTTGAGTCACGGCCATAACGGTCAGGACTTCAAACCAGCGTACAGACAGACAAGAGGGGTGACCGACATGAATTTCAATCTTTTCTCCATCATCGCTGCATCTGCTATCTCGGCAAGCGTCGCTCTTCCGGCCAGCGCCAGTGTCGAAGTGAACGACAAGAAAGCCCATGCGACTCAGACGTACACAACCAAATACCTGCAGCAGAGCGCTAATTTCTACGCAGCGCTGGACCACAAATCTGCCCAGTGATTGATCAGCCGTCACGCTTTCGCGAGCATGTTCGCCCACACAGGTCCCTGCGACTTACTGCCCAATGCGTGGCAGACCATGCACGGAATGTCAGGCGAGCCTGTTCGCGAAAGCGCTGGTGGCACAACATTCAGGAGGCGGACGCAGAGCGTCCAGAACGGCATTCCCACGCGCAGCGTGAGGAACGATAGTCAACTGCCGTGCCTCACGTTCCGCGTCGCAGGTCCCTCAGTTGCCCACCTCGATTGTGCTCAATCCATTGCCCTGACGACGTACCTTGATCTGCACCGGGATTCGTTCGTGCATTTCTTGGACGTGGGAAATCACGCCGACCTTGCGGCCCTGCGCCTGCAAGCCGTCGAGGGCGTCCATCGCCAGTTGCAGCGATTCCGGATCGAGGCTGCCGAAACCTTCATCGATGAACAGTGACTCGATGCGCAAGGTGCTGGATGCCATCGAGGCGAGGCCCAGCGCCAGTGCCAGCGAGACGAGGAAGGTTTCCCCGCCGGACAGCGAATGAACCGAGCGTAGTTCGTCGCCCATTTCCGTGTCCATGACCAGCAGACCGAGCATGCTGCCGCCGCGTTTCAGGCGGTAACGGCGCACCAGTTGCCTGAGCTGCGCATTGGCATGGTGGACCAGCAGGTCAAGGTTGTAGGCCTGGGCGATTTTGCGAAACCTGTCGCCTTCTGCCGAGCCGATCAACGAAGCCAGACGTGCCCAGCGCAGGTATTCGCTGTTGGCGTCGGCGATGCGCGTCTGCAGTTCGCTGCTGGCGTTGCGGCGGCGCTGATCTTCACTGAGCTCGGCACGCAGGTCGGCGCAGTGCTGCTCACTGAGCGCCGACTGTTCATGGGCCTGTTGCAGCGATGCTTCCAGTTGCGCACTGTCGGTCAGATCACTGTGTTGCGCCTGATGCTGTTGCAGGCGCTGATCGCGTTCCTGCAGCAATACTTTTGCCTGCTCCAGCGCCTTGTCGGTGCTACTCAATTGCACACGCAGTTGCTCGATATGTGCGTCGTCGTAGGTCAGCAGGGTGTCCAGCGCGCTATCGTCCAGTTGCGGATGCTGAGCGCGCCATTCGCTGATCTGCACATCAAGTTCAGCCAGTTCCTGTTGCAGGGCCTGCTGCTGTTGCTGTTCGGACTTTAGCTCGGCAGCCAGTTGAATCAGTTGATTGTGGATATCCTGCAGCGCCTGCGCCGCCAGACTTTCTGCCTGTCTGGCCTGTTCGATAGTCTGCTCCAGCGCCTGTTGCCATTGCTCTGCGCTGGCGTGGTCGCCCAGCAGACCGGCAAGTGTCTGCTGACTGTTATGCCGTTGCTCGCCGAGCCGGGTGACTTCCTGCGCCAGTTCGGTCTGGCGGTGCACGCGAGTCTGCTGCTCGACCTGCTGCTTCTCGATCTTCTGCTGACGCTCGGTTTGCTCCTGCTGCTCTTCGTGTTGCTGCTCCAGCTGATCGAGACGCTGTGTCACCTGCTGTTCTAGCTGCAGCACGGTCGCCGATGCATCGCTGCGCAGACCTTCAAGCACCTGGGGCGATACCAGCGGCGTGAATGCCGTCAGTTCTTCTTCCAGCCGCTGCCCGTCGACCTCCAGTTGCTTGAGCTGCTCGGCAACATGGCCCGCAGCGCTCTGGCTGGCTTCGCTCGCCGCCTGCAGCTGCTGCTGCAGGCGTGCAGCGTCTTTTTGCAGGGTCAGCAAGGCTTGCTGACGTTGCTCGTCACGGCTGATGACTTCGCTCAGTTGACTCAATTGCTGGCTCAACCAGCTGTCGCGCTTCTCGGCGTCGCGGTCGAGTAACTGGGCGGCGAGGGGATGTGACTCCAGGTCCGGTGCCAGGGCCTGATGGCGCGCGTTGAGCTGTTCGTGCTGACGCAGCAGCTCTTTCTGCCGGGCGATCACGCCACCGACCTGCTCACGCAATTGATTGCGTTGCTCGGTCAGCAGGTCCACGGCTTTCTGCGCGCTGGCCTGCTCGTTGTCGTCGTGTTGCGTGAGGCTTTCGAGCAGCGCCTCTGGCTGATGCCAAGGGTGTTCGATGCTGCCGCAGACCGGGCAGGGCTGGTCGTCCTGCAACTGCACGCGCAACTCCTCGACACTGGCGCTGCGGGCGAGGCGCTGGCGCTCCAGCAGCTGCCGGGTAACGGTCAGGGTCTGCTCGGCGACGGTCAGTTCATCACGAACGCGAAGGCCTTCGCTGTTGAGCTGTTCGCGTTGCTGCTGGGCGCTCTGCTGTTGCTGGGTCAGCTCGGCAAGTTGCCGGTCGACGTCCTGCTGACTGGCCCACAGACGGGCCAGCTCCTCGAAGGCACGCTGCTGTTTGCGGTTGTCCTGCAACAGGCTGCCGAGGATCTGCACCTGTTCGGTCACTGCCTCCACTTCGCAATCGGCTTCGCGGTACAGCAACTCCAGCGCGCTGCGTTGCTCGGTCAGCTGCTGATCGGCAGTGTTGGCACGTTGCTGCAGGGCAGGCAGCTCGCTGTGCCCGTGCTTGAGGCGATTGGCGATCAGCGTGAGGGATTTCAGGCGGTCACGCCACGCGTTCCAGGCCTGAGCCAGTGGCGCCAGTTCGCTGCTGTGCTGCAGTTGCCCGGCAATGCGCTCCAGACGTTGAGCCACCTGCTGTTGCTGATCGAGCAGGGTTTGCAGGCTGGTCTGGCCCTGGATGCAGAGCTGCTCGCTCTGCTGGTGCAGGTCGGACGCCTTGGCCATTTCCTGGGCCAGGTGATTCAGGGTGTTCTGGGCTTCGAAAGCCTGCAGCAACAGCGGTTTGGCGCTGCTGTGGGCTCGCTGGGCTTCCAGCAAACTGGCCTGCGCCTGAGTACGGTGGCTTTCCAGCTGTTGCTGCTGGTCGTGCAGCGAGGTCTGCTGTTGCTGATGCTGGCGAATCTGTTCAGCCAGCGGATCAAGCTGAGCATTCAGCGTGACCCGACGCGCGAAGCGATGACGCTGCAGGCCCAGGCGTTCCAGCTGGCCGAGGGTCTGGCGTGCTCCGCTGTGGTCGTCCCAGACCTGTTGCGCACTGTTCAGGGCTTCCTGGGCAGCGAGCTGTTCGTCACGCAGACGGTGCAGCTCGGTGAGCCACTGCTGTTTGATTTCCAGTTGCCGTTGCTGTGTCTGATGGGTCTTGAGCTGCTGCTGCGCGTCGCTCAGGCGTTGTTCCAGTTCAGCCAGCAGTTCCGGGGCCAGCGGGATGATGTTGCTGGCCTGCGCAGTCAGGGTTTTCAGGGCGTCTTCGGCTTCCTTGCTTTTGCTGTACGCGCGCCGACCTAGCTGGCTGTAGATCGCAGTGTTGGTGAGCTTTTCCAGCAGCTCGCTGCGTTCCTTGTCATCCGCCTTGAGGAACGCGCTGAACTCGCTCTGGGCAAGCATCACGGCGCGGGTGAACTGCTCGAAGTTCAAGCCCAGGCGATTTTCGATCAATTGCTCGAATTCGCGTTTGCTCTGGTTGCTGAGGATTTGCTCGCTGTCCAGATCGGTGAGGGTCTGGCGGCTGGCCTGCAGTTTTTTGGTCGCATTGTCGCGCGCGCGATTGGTTTCCCAGCGCGCGCGATAACGCCGCTGATCGATGCCGATGAAGTCCACCTCGGCGTAACCGCTGCCCGTGCCGCGGCGCAGCAGGGTACGTGGGTCGCTGGTGGTGATGTCGCCATCGATGTCCGGGACCTTGGACTGGCCGATATTGCTCAGCCGCGGAATCGCCCCGAACAGCGCCAAACACAAGGCATCGAGCAGGGTGCTTTTGCCCGCGCCGGTAGGACCGGTGATGGCAAACAGTCCGGCGCTGGCCAGCGGCTCGGCAGTGAAGTCGATTTCAAAGGGGCCGGCCAGCGAGGCCAGGTTTTTCAGGCGAATGGCGAGGATTTTCATGGCAGCTCGCTCTCCTGCTGGACTTCGCGCAGCAGCGTGGCGAAATCGGTCAGCGTCTGCTCGTCGACCTCGCTGCCGAAGTTGTCCTGCCAGGCACGGCTGAACAGTTCCTGAGGCGTGAGCTGGTCCAGTTCGATCAGCGTGGCGTCACCCTCGCTGCCGTCCGCGCTGCCTTTGCCGGCATATTCGGCACCGATGCGTACCAGCCGCACGGCCTTGCCCTGTAGGGCGTTTTCGATCTGGTTGCGCAGGTCCGGCTGGGGTTCATCCAGGCGCACGCGCACTTCCAGCCACGGCTGGCGGTCCGGGTCGGCGAGCAGGTCGATGTCCGGCAGCGCCTTGAGCTGTACCAGCAGGTCGGCCAATGGCGCAGGCCCGAGGCGTTGCAGGTTGACGGCGCGAGGGATGAACAGCGGCTCGACACTGGTCAGCGTCTCGCCGTCGCAATTGATCTCCAGAATCTGGTGCTGATAGCTGATTTCCGAAAAGGACAGCGGGATCGGCGAGCCGCTGTAGCGAATGCGCTCCTCGCCGTTGACCCGCTGCGGTTTGTGCAGATGGCCCAACGCAACATAGGTGATGCTCGGCCCGAACAGGCTGGCCGGCAGGGCTTCGGCGTTGCCGATGATCAGGCTGCGTTCGGAGTCTTCCGAGACCGAGCCGCCTGCCATGTGGGCGTGGCTGATGGCGATCAATGCCTGACCGGGCTGGCGCTTGAGGTCAGCCGCCGCGATCAGCAGCTCATGCACCCGGCCGATGCCACGCAGGTAGTCATCGCCCAGGGTCGGACCGGTGACTTCGGCGGGACGCAGGAACGGCAGCGCCAGGCACCAGGCCTTGATGTCGCCATTGGCGTCCGGCAACGGCAACAGCAGGCGTTCGGCATCCAGCACGCCATCGTCCAGCCACATTACCCTGCCCAGCGCGTGGGTACGCAAGCGGCGCATCAGCGGGGCGGGAAGTTCGATACGCGAGCCGGAGTCGTGGTTACCGGCGATCATCACGATGGTCAGCAGCGGCTGCTGCTCGTGGGCGTTGACGATGAAGTCGTACAGGCGTTCCTGCGCTTTGACCGGCGGGTTGACGGTGTCGAAGATGTCGCCCGCGATCAACAGTACATCCGGTTTACGGTCGGCCAGACGGGCCAGTAGCCAGTTCAGGAAGCAGGCGTGTTCGAAATCCCGCTCCTGGCCGTGCAGGTTCTGACCCAGGTGCCAGTCAGAGGTGTGAAACAGACGCATTGGTTTACCTTGTCGTATAGGGGTGTTGCCTGAGCTGCATCCTTATTTGGGATACAGCGGCGGCAACCCGGCATCACCTGCCGGGTCCTGAATATGTTCGGCGGCGGGCAGCTTGCGCACCGCGCGCCAGAGGTCCCCGCCCAGCCACAGTTTGCCGGTTTCGCTGTACAGCGCACCGTTGAGACCGTCCAGGGCATCGGACAGCGGCACGAAACGCGCGGCCATTTCGGCCAGGGTTTCCGGTTGCTGGCGTGCCCAGGCGTCGAGCGCCTGACGGGTGCCCTGCGGATCATTGGCCAGGCAGGCGCGTTTGAGGTCATCGAGTACGGTACGCGGGCTGGGCCCGGTCTGCACGGCCCGGGCGATTGCCGGCTGTCCACGGGCGCGCCACCACAGGCCGAAACCGAGCAGTGTGGTGCAAAGCAGCAGCAATGTGCTCATCTGCCACGGCCAGACTGGCGGACCGATCACGGTCACGCCGCTCATGTCGTTGTTCACCGGGGTGTCCACCGCCAGACCGGGGTTGCTGCTGATCTGCAGGGTGCGCGCGGGCAGGCTGGTGTGCTCCAGATGATCTTCGCGGGTATTCCACCAGGTCACTTCAACCGCAGGCAGGTCGATTGCCCCGGCGCGGGCTGGCACCAGGGCCTCGCGTTCTTCGCGCGTGCCGATCAGGCCGCGTTCGCTGGGCAGGTTGCGCAGTTGTGGCTGATCCGGGTAACGCCGCAGGCCAGGTACTTCTGTGGGCGGCAGAGGTGGCAGCTGCGCGCCGGCCAGCCCTTCGGCCTTGAGCGTCAGGGTGCGGGTCAGCGAATCGCCGACCTGCGTAGTGCCGGGCTCCGGGCTCCAGCTTTCTTCCAGGTTGATACTGCGTGCCGGCAACCAGGCGACATCGGCCGGGTAGTCGGCAGGCTTGGGCTTGACGGTCAACGGCACTTCGGCGGACTTGACCCGCACCGATCGGCCCGGCTGAGGGCCGAACGGATTGCTGTCCTGGGCTTGCGAACCCTCGGCAGGCGTCTGCACCAGCGTGGCGCTGAACACTTGCGCCGGTATCTTCAGCACGCCGCTCTGCTGCGGGTAGATCGCGTAGCGTGTCTCGATGACCCCGTGGCGCACACCGTTGATCAGCTTTTCGTAAGTGCGCGAGTCACCGAGTTTTTCGACCCGTGCGTCCGGCACTTGCAAGGGGCTCAGGCTGCTGTCGTCGAACAGCGACACCGAGTGGTAGACGCGCAGGGTCAGCACGGCCTGGGCCTGAACATACACGCTGTCCTGATCCAGGCTCGCTTCAATAAAGATCGATGCCAGATGGTTGCCTTGCTCCTGGGGCTCGCTCTGCAGGACCTGCAAGGTCAGCGGCTGGCTTTTCAGCTCGCCCAGTTGCAGCGACGGAATCAACACGCTTCCTGTCTCGCGAGGCAGCAGGGTGACAATCCAGCGCGTCGTTGCCTGGCTGCTGCCATCCAGGGTTTTCAGGCTGTTGAGCTGGCGCGTGTCGCGCACCTCGAAACTGCTTTCCAAGGCGCTCATGTCCGGCTTGCCGAACTGCGTCACATCGTCGGTTTCCAGCGTCAACTCGACGGTTTCCCCGGCGTTGAGGCGCGTGCGGTCAACGCTGGCGGTCAGTTGCGCAGCCTGCAGCGACAAGGTGATCAGGCTCAGCAGCAGGCCGATCAATAAGGTGTAAACGCGACTCATCGGGTCTTTTCCTGATGTTGCTGTTCGTAGCGAAATTTGCGCCGCAACAGTTCGCCCGGATCATCCGGAATCTGCCTCAGCCACTGCTCCAGCTCCTGACGCCGCTCGCCGGTCATGGGGCTGTCGGCGGACTGAAGCGGCGGGCGGGTGGTCTGTTCGTCGTCCGTCGACTCGCCCGAGGTGGCCTGGCCGCTGCTGTCCGGCGGCAGGCTTTCGCTGGTGCCGGGTTGATCCGATCGGGACGGGTTCTGCTCGGCGGGTGATGCGCTGCTATTGGGATCTTGCGACGCCTGCTGACCTTCTTCGCCCTGATCGGCCTTGTTCTGTTCGTCCTGGGCAGGCTTTTGCTCTTCGGTCTGATCCAGCAGACTTTGCACCAGTGCCCGATTGGTTTGTGCCGCAGGGAAGTCAGGCTGCCGGTCCAGAGCCTGCTCGTAGGCATCCAGTGCCGCTGCCAGCTCGCCGTTACGGGCCAGCGCATTGCCACGATTGTAGTGGTCGGCGGCGCTGTTGCCTTCGGCAAACTGCCGGGCGGCGCTGGCGTAGTCTTGCGCCTGGTACAACGCCACGCCTTTCCAGCGCGAGTCTTCGAAGCGTTGCGCAGCTTCGGCTGGCCGGTGCTGTTCCAGCAACCGCTGGCCCTGTTGATCGGGACGCAGCCACAGGTCCTGAAACTCGAACGCCTGGCTGTTCTGCGGAAACATGAATATCAGCGGCAGGCAGAACAGCCAGCCGCGCCGACCGGCCAGTGCCGCGATGAGCAGCAGGGGCAGCAGCAACCAGTGGCCCTGGTCAGCCCAGGTGTCGAGTTGCACGACCTGGCCGTCGCGGCTCATGTGTCGAGGGCTGGCCAACAGACCAAGGCTGCGCAAGTCCTCTTCATCGCCGCGTGCCTGGCGATAGCTGCCACCGACCTGATCGGCGAATTCGTTGAGGCTGGTGCTGTCCAGGCGCGGGACCAGAATCGCACCCTGATCGTCCTTGAGCAGGCTGCCGTTTTCCTGTGTGACCGGCGCGCCTTCGGGCGTGCCGACCCCGAGGATGAGCAGTGGCGGCGATTGCCCGCGCAACGCGGCACGGATGCCCTGACGTTCCTGTTCGCTCAGCGACGAGGTGATCAACAGAATCCGCCCCTGACCCAATGCGCCCTGTTTGAGCAGGTGCAGCGCTTTCTGCACGGCCAGATCGGCGCGCTGGCCGGTCACCGGCATGATCGACGGTCTGATGGCTTCCAGCAGGTTGTGGCTGGTGACCAGGTCATCGGACAGCGGCACCAGGGTATGTGCGCTGCCTGCGTAGACAACGACGGCGGTCTGCGCATCGCTGCGCTTTTGCAACAGGTCCAGCAGCTTGCGTCTTGCCTGTTCCAGACGGGTAGGGGGCGTGTCGGTGGCGAGCATCTGTGGGGTGAGTTCGAGAATCACCACCAATGGATCGACCGGCTTCTGGCTGATCTGTTCGACGCGCTGCCAACTGGGGCCCAGCAAGGCGAAAAGGGCCAGCAACCAGGCGAGCCCCAGCGCGACCCATGGCAGTTTGCTGTTGCTGCCGCGCCCACCGTTGAGCAACACCTCGTGAAAGTGAGTGGGCAGCAGCATTTGCCAGCGTCCGGCGCGTTTCTGCCGGTGCCAGAGTCGCCAGATCAGCAGCGCCAGCAGTGGCGTGATCAGCAGCCATTCCGGGCGAAACCAGTGCGGCCAGAGCCCGCTGATCATCGCGACCTCCACAGGCTTTTGCAGCGCTCACGCCAGTTGATGGAACGCACCGCCGTCAGTAGGCGTTGCAGGGCGTTGTTCGGCCACAACTCACGCAGCACCAGCAGCACACTCAGCAGCAGGGCTGTCGCCAGTGGCCATTGATAAAGCGCTTGCGCCGGACGCGCCTGGGTGGGCTGCTGTGCCACCGGCTCCAGGGCATCGAGGGTGGCGCGGATTTTTTCCAGTTGGTCGCCATCGCGCGCGCGGAAATACTGGCCACCGCTTAGGCTGGCGATTTCCTTGAGTGTCGGTTCGTCCAGATCAAGACTGGGGTTGAGGCCAAGTACGCTCTGCAGCGCGTCCTTGTCAGGGTCCGAGCCGATGCCGATCGGGTAGATTTTCACCCCTTCTTCGGCAGCCAGGCGTGCGGCGGTGATCGGATCGATCTGACCGGCGTTGTTGGCGCCGTCGGTGACCAGCACCAGCGCACGACTGGTGGCCGGACGCATACGCAGACGTTTCA
This sequence comes from Pseudomonas sp. BS3767, assembly GCF_900099665.1. Lineage (NCBI taxonomy): Bacteria > Pseudomonadati > Pseudomonadota > Gammaproteobacteria > Pseudomonadales > Pseudomonadaceae > Pseudomonas > Pseudomonas sp. BS3767. Next base: position 68,187 of record NZ_FNCX01000006.1, read on the forward strand.
GGGCCAGCCCGATGGCATCGCCCAGTGCGGTGTTCTTGCCTGCAATGCCTATCCTCGCCTCGTCGAGCCAGACCCGCACAGTGCGGCGGTCATAGGTCAGTGGCGCCTGAACAAACGCCTGGGTGCCGAACAGGATCAGGCCGACCCTGTCGCCCTTGCGGCCTTCGAGAAAGTCACCGAGCAGTTGTTGCACCAGCACCAGCCGGCTGACTTCATCGCTTTTCCATTGCATGTCCGGGTAGTCCATCGAGCCAGACACGTCGACCGCCACCAGCAGATCGCGGCCGCTGGCAGCCACCGGCAGCGGCTCGCCCAGCCACTGCGGTCGCGCCGTGGCGATCAGCAGCAACAGCCAGATCAGCAAGAACGGCGCACGCTGTCTCCACACCGGCAGATTGGCTTTGGCGCGGCGACCGCTCAGGCCTTCGAGTTCACTGAGAAAGCTGACCTTGAGCGCGGGCTCGCCGCTGTCGGCCATGGGCAGCAGGGCGCGCATCAGCCACGGCAATGGCAGCAGGGCGAAGACCCACGGCCAGGCGAACTCAAACATGTTTGCGGATCCAGGTATCGACTGCCTGAGTCAGGCCGGTGATGGCCTTGTCGTCCAGTTTGCACTCGGGCTTGTAAGCGCCTTCAACCAGAATCATCCAGCGCGTCAGGCCGGCCGCCGGGCAGCGATTGTCGAGGAACGCCAGCCATTTGCGGCCGTTAAGGGTATGGCTCTGGCTGTGTGGGTAGTGGTTACGGCACAGGCGCTTGAGCAGGCCGTTGATCTGCTGCAGCCAGGCACCGGCCGGCGCGCCGTCGTAGGGTTTCGGCAGGCTGGCCAGTTCCGCCAGCGCGGCGAGGCGAACCGGGTCCAGCGGCTGTTCGCTGCGCACGTTGCGGGCCTTGGCCGGCAGCAGTTTGCGCAAGCGCCACAGACCCCAGCCCGCCACGGGGATCAGCAACAGCAGCAGCCACCAGCCCGGCGCAAGCGGCCAGAAGCCGACGGCTTCGGGCGCAATCAGCGGCTCCAGCTGATCGAGGGGATTCATTTGCGCTTCACCGGACGTCGCGCGTTGAGGTATTCGCGCAGTTGTTCGACGAGCTCCGCCTGGGTACTCAATGGCATGAGCAATACCCGCAGCTTCTGCGCCAGCAACTCCCAGCGCGCCGTGCGCTCCTCGCCCTGTTGTCGGTAGGCGCGGCGCAGTTCGGGGTTGAGGGTGTCGATTTCGAGTTGCGCGCCGCGTTCGGCAAAGCGCAGCAAACCGGCAGCGGGCAGGGCGCGGTCCAGTGGGTCGGAAAGCGGCAGCAACAGCAGGTCGCTGTGCCGTGACAGCAGGCTCAGTTGTTGTTCGGCGGCATCGGACAGGGCGCGCTCGTCGCAGAGGACGATGACCAGACTGCCGGGGCGCAGCACTTCCCGTGCGCGACGCAGCGCAGTGCCGAACGCATCGCGGTCTGGCGGAATCTCGGTATGCAGCGACTGATTGACCCGCACCAGCCGGTTGAGCAACTGCAGCAGGCTTTGTTTGCTGCGTCGCGGCTTGATCTCGTAGTGTTCGTTATCGCCGAACACCAACCCGCCGACTCGGTCGTTGTGTTCCAGCGCCGCCCAGCCGATCAGCGCGGCCGCCTGAGCCGCGAGTACCGACTTGAACATCAGGCCGGAGCCGAAGAACAGCCGTCGGCTCTGTTCCACCAGAATGAAAATGGGCCGCTCGCGTTCCTCATGGAACAGCTTGGTGTGCGGCTCCTGCGTGCGTGCCGTGACGCGCCAGTCGATGCTGCGCACATCGTCACCGGCCTGATAGACCCGCACCTGATCGAAATCCACACCACGCCCGCGCAACTTGGAATGGTGCAGGCCGATCAGCGGGCTGCGTTGGCTCGGGGTGGAAAACAGCTGCACTTCCCGCACCCGATGACGCATCTCGATCAGCTCGCTGAGGCTGACGCGGATGCCCGGCTGGGGGATCAGGTAGGGTTGCATGGGGTCAGGCGACGGCCACGACGTCGAGGATGCGCTGAATCACGCGATCCTGATCGATACCGGCCGCTTCGGCCTCGAACGACAGGATGACCCTGTGGCGCAAGACATCGAACAGCACCGCCTGAATGTCTTCGGGGCTGACGAAGTCGCGTCCGGCCAGCCAGGCATGTGCACGGGCACAGCGGTCCAGCGAGATGGAACCCCGCGGGCTGGCACCGTAGGCAATCCATTCGGCCAGTTCAGGGTCGAACTTGGCCGGGGTACGGGTGGCCATGACCAGTTGCACCAGGTATTCCTCGACCGCATCGGCCATGTACAGGCCAAGAATTTCCTTGCGTGCGGCGAAGATCGCCTGCTGGCTGACGCGACGCTCCGGCTTGGTTTCGCCGTTCAGGGCTTCGCCACGCGCCTGTTGAAGGATCTTGCGTTCGACGGCGGCATCCGGGAAACCGATCTTGACGTGCATCAGAAAACGGTCGAGCTGGGCTTCGGGCAGCGGGTAGGTGCCTTCCTGCTCGATGGGGTTCTGGGTCGCCATGACCAGAAACAGCGGCGACAGGTCGTAGGTGCTGCGCCCGACACTGACCTGCCGTTCGGCCATGGCTTCGAGCAACGCCGACTGGACCTTGGCCGGCGCACGGTTGATTTCGTCGGCCAGCACCAGGTTGTGGAAGATCGGCCCTTGCTGGAACACGAAGCTGCCGGTTTCCGGGCGATAGATCTCCGTACCGGTGATGTCGGCAGGCAGCAGGTCAGGGGTGAATTGAATGCGGTGAAACTGGGCTTCGATGCCTTCTGCCAGCTCCTTGATGGCCTTGGTCTTGGCCAGGCCAGGAGCGCCTTCGACCAGCATGTGGCCGTCGGCAAGCAGAGCGATGAGCAGGCGTTCGATCAGCTTTTCCTGGCCAAGGATCTGCGTTGAAAGAAAAGTTCGCAGCGCAATCAGCGCTTCACGATGTTCCATCGGTGACGGTTCCTGGCAGGGCGAACAGCGGTGTCTGGTGACTGCTGAGCTGGGGGCGATACTTTAATCCATCCAGGCAGGTATCGACTAACGACTACCGCGTTTTTTATTGCATTTAGAGAAGTGCCTGTCATTTATGCAGGTATTGTCCTACATGATCCATAGGTATCCATGTAGGAAGGCTGGCTATGGCCCTCGGAACCACGGCGTCAGAGTCGATAGAAGTCCGCCGCGTTTTCCCACAGCGCCTGACGGGCGCCGCTTTCGCCCAATGCGTCGATCAACAGTTCGATATCGTCAGGCCTGAAGGGGCGGGGTGCGCGGGTCGACGGCAGGTCGGTCCCGAACATCAGGGCATTCGGGTTGGCGGCGTGGATATCCCTGAGCGCCTCGCGCACCGGAAAGTCAACACGCCCGAAACCACAGGCCTTGACCCGAACACCGTGCTCGGCAAGTCGCAGGAGCACGGGCAGCCCTTCGGCACTCAACCCCAGGTGATCGATGCTGATGGCAGGTAGTTTGCGCAGGCGTGTTTCGATGGGCGCCAGTTCTCGCGAGTCGATGTACAGCTCGGAGTGCCAGCCTGCGTGTTCATGGACACGCAAGGCCAGTGCCTCCAGCTGGTCGAGCTGCTCCGAGCCGCCGCGCTTGAGGTTGAAGCGCAAGGCGCGCACGCCTGCCGCGTTCAGGTTGTCCAGTTCTGCATCGGTGACGCTGGCGGGCAATTGCGTGACACCGACGAAACCCGGTCCCAGCAGGCACAGGGCCTGAAGAAGATATCCCTGATCAAAGCCCTGAAAGGAACCGGACACCACCGCGCCGCCCTGAACGCCCAGCGGCTGGACCGTCGCAAGGTAGTCAGCGACACCGAACGGCTCCGGCAGATAGCCGTTATTGGCGATCAGCGGGAAATGCGGGTCGATGATGTGGCAGTGGGCGTCGAAAATGCGGTTCATGACACACTCCTGTTCGGCGAAGTACTCACTCTAGCGCTTTTTTGATCATCAGCTGATTGTGCTGGTGTACTCACCGACGTTTTCGAGAATGACCTGTAACGTTTGGTGAACGTCCTGCAACTCGCCTGCATCGGTGGCGTGGAGAATTTCGTACTGATGGTGGCCATCGAGCTGCTTGGCGTCCTGCGTGTCGATTTCCACCAGCAGGCGCTCGGCACTGAAGGTGACTTTCAGGCTGGACACACTCAGTGACTTGTCGTCGCTGACGGTGATTTCCACTTCGTTCTCGTCCGGGAAGCGGGTCAGGGAAAACAGCATGCCGTTTTCTGCGTGGCAGCAGAGCAGTGCCATATCGTCATATTCGTCGTCGCACGGGTTGGCGATGAGGCTGGCGGTCTTGATTTGCATGGGGGGCTCCGGGTCTGTCCAGGTAAGGCGTGAGTGAATTTTGCCAGTCCCGGGCAAATAATGTCGGGCGATATTGGCACCATCGTGCGCAGTGTATCGCGACCTGATGACCGAATATGTCGCAGCCTCGTAAGCAGTGTGCGCTCAGCTCTCGTTAAGCTGCGTGACGGACAAGTGGTGTACGGTGTCGGGTGCGCGTAGCGTTTTTTCACTCCAATGTACAAATGTGACTACCCTGACACGGCGCGCGTTACTACTTTAGCTTTACACTCGATCAGGTGATGCCCACGCGATTGGATGCAAGGGCACCCCGGTTTCAACACCTTCTTCAAGCCTCCCCAATAAAAGCCAAAGCGGAGTACCACAGATGGCGTTCTTCACCGCAGCCAGCAAGGCCGACTTCCAGCATCAACTGCAAGCGGCACTGGCTCAGCACATCAGCGAACAGGCACTGCCACAAGTGGCGCTGTTCGCCGAGCAATTCTTCGGCATTATTTCCCTCGACGAACTCACCCAGCGGCGGCTTTCCGACCTGGCAGGCTGCACCTTGTCCGCATGGCGCCTGCTGGAGCGTTTCGAACATGCTCACCCGCAGGTCCGGGTCTACAACCCCGATTACGAGCGCCACGGCTGGCAATCGACTCACACTGCCGTTGAAGTGCTGCATCATGACCTGCCGTTTCTGGTCGACTCCGTCCGCACCGAGCTGAACCGCCGCGGCTACAGCATCCACACCCTGCAGACCACCGTGCTGAGCGTGCGTCGCGGCGCTGCTGGCGAATTGCTCGAGCTGCTGCCCAAAGGCACCGCCGGCGACGACGTGCTGCAGGAATCGCTGATGTACCTGGAGATCGACCGCTGCGCCAACGTCAGCGAGTTGAACGTGCTGGCGCGCGAGCTGGAGCAGGTGCTGGGCGAAGTACGCGCTGCCGTCGAAGATTTCGGGCCGATGAAAGCGCGTCTGCACGAGCTGCTGGCCAGTATCGATGCCAACGAGTCCAACACCGACGTCGAGGAAAAAGCCGAGATCAAGGTCTTCCTGCAATGGCTGGTGGACAACCACTTCACCTTCCTGGGCTACGAAGAGTTCGAAGTGCGTAACGACGCCGAAGGCGGCCAGTTGGTCTACGACGAGTCGTCCTTCCTGGGGCTGACCCGACTGCTGCGCCCTGGTCTGACCCGCGAAGAGCTGCACATCGAAGACTACGCGGTGAAATACCTGCAGGAACCGGTGCTGCTGTCGTTTGCCAAGGCGGCGCATCCAAGCCGCGTGCACCGTCCGGCGTACCCGGATTACGTTTCGATCCGGCAGATCGACGCGTCGGGCAAGGTCATCAAGGAATGTCGTTTCATGGGCCTGTACACCTCGTCGGTGTATGGCGAGAGCGTGCGACAGATTCCGTACATCCGTCGCAAGGTCGCCGAGGTCGAGCGTCGCTCCGGTTTCGACGCCAAGGCGCACCTGGGCAAGGAACTGGCGCAGGTGGTCGAAGTGCTGCCACGTGACGACCTGTTCCAGACGCCGGTGGACGAATTGTTCACCACGGTCATGTCGATCGTGCAGATTCAGGAGCGCAACAAGATTCGCGTGTTCCTGCGCAAGGACCCGTACGGGCGTTTCTGCTACTGCCTGGCCTATGTGCCACGCGACGTGTACTCCACCGAAGTGCGCCAGAAGATCCAGCAGGTCTTGATGGATCGCCTCAAGGCCAGCGATTGCGAGTTCTGGACGTTCTTCTCTGAATCGGTGCTGGCGCGGGTGCAGTTGATTCTGCGCGTAGACCCGAAGATCAATCTGGAGATCGACGTCGCCCAGCTGGAAAACGAAGTCATTCAGGCGTGCCGTTCGTGGAAGGACGACTACGCCAGTCTGGTGGTTGAAAGCTTCGGTGAAGCGCACGGCACCAATGTGCTGGCCGACTTCCCGAAAGGCTTCCCGGCTGGCTACCGCGAGCGTTTTGCGGCGCATTCGGCAGTCGTCGACATGCAGCACGTACTGAGCCTCAGCGAAGCCAATCCGCTGGTGATGAGCTTCTACCAGCCACTGGCCGGTGGCCGCCAGCAATTGCATTGCAAGCTGTATCACGCCGATACACCGCTGGCCCTGTCCGACGTGTTGCCGATTCTGGAAAACCTCGGCCTGCGGGTGCTGGGCGAGTTCCCGTACCGCCTGCACCATGCCAACGGTCGCGAGTTCTGGATTCATGATTTCGCCTTCACTTACGGCGAAGGTCTGAACCTCGATATCCAGCAGCTCAACGACACCCTGCAGGATGCGTTCGTGCACATCGTGCGCGGCGATGCCGAAAACGATGCGTTCAACCGTCTGGTACTCACCGCCGGCCTGCCGTGGCGCGACGTGGCACTGCTGCGTGCCTATGCGCGCTATCTGAAGCAGATTCGTCTGGGCTTTGACCTGGGTTACATCGCCACCACGCTGAACAACCACACCGACATCGCCCGCGAGCTGACGCGTCTGTTCAAGACCCGGTTCTATCTGGCGCGCAAGCTGGGTTCCGACGATCTTGACGACAAGCAGCTGCGTCTGGAACAGGCGATTCTGACTGCGCTGGACGACGTGCAGGTGCTCAACGAAGACCGCATCCTGCGTCGTTATCTGGACCTGATCAAGGCAACCCTGCGGACCAACTTCTATCAGGCCGATGCCAACGGGCAGAGCAAGGGCTACTTCAGCTTCAAGTTCAACCCGCGCCTGATCCCCGAGTTGCCCAAGCCGGTGCCCAAGTTTGAAATCTTCGTTTATTCGCCGCGTGTCGAAGGCGTGCATCTGCGCTTCGGCAACGTGGCGCGTGGCGGCCTGCGCTGGTCGGACCGCGAGGAAGACTTCCGTACCGAAGTGCTGGGCCTGGTAAAAGCCCAGCAGGTGAAGAACTCGGTCATTGTGCCGGTAGGTGCCAAGGGCGGCTTCGTGCCGCGTCGCCTGCCGACCACCGGCAACCGCGACGAAGTGCAGGCCGAGGCAATCGCCTGCTACCGCATCTTCATCTCCGGGCTGCTGGACATCACCGACAACCTCAAGGAAGGCGCGCTGGTGCCGCCGGTCAACGTCGTGCGGCATGACGACGATGACCCGTATCTGGTGGTGGCCGCCGACAAGGGCACGGCGACGTTCTCCGACATCGCCAACGGCATTGCCATCGATTACGGCTTCTGGCTGGGTGACGCCTTCGCTTCCGGTGGTTCTGCCGGTTATGACCACAAGAAGATGGGCATCACCGCCAAGGGTGCCTGGGTGGGCGTACAGCGTCACTTCCGTGAACGTGACATCAATGTGCAGCAGGACAGCATCAGCGTGATCGGTATCGGCGACATGGCCGGTGACGTGTTCGGCAACGGCCTGCTGATGTCTGACAAGCTGCAACTGGTCGCAGCGTTCAACCACCTGCACATCTTCATCGATCCGAATCCGGACCCGGCCAGCAGCTTTGCAGAGCGTCAGCGCCTGTTCAATCTGCCGCGCTCGTCCTGGACCGACTACGACACCAGCATCATGTCCGCTGGCGGCGGGATCTTCCCGCGCAGCCTGAAGAGTATCGCCATCACCGAACAGATGAAGGCGCGCTTCGATATCAAGGCCGACAAGCTGACCCCGACCGAACTGCTGCATGCGCTGCTCAAGGCGCCGGTCGATCTGTTGTGGAACGGCGGTATCGGCACGTACGTGAAGTCCAGCGAAGAATCGCATGCCGATGTGGGCGACAAGGCCAACGATGCGCTGCGCGTCGACGGCAACGAGCTGCGCTGCAAGGTGGTGGGCGAGGGCGGCAACCTGGGCATGACCCAGCTGGGCCGTGTCGAGTTCGGCCTCAATGGCGGCGCGACCAACACCGACTTCATCGACAATGCGGGCGGTGTGGACTGCTCCGACCACGAAGTGAACATCAAGATCCTGCTCAACGAAGTGGTGCAGGCCGGTGACATGACCGAGAAGCAGCGCAATCAGTTGCTCGAAAGCATGACCGATGAAGTAGGCCACCTGGTGTTGGGCAACAACTACAAGCAGACCCAGGCGTTGTCGCTGGCAGCCCGTCGCGCTTACGAGCGGATTGCCGAATACAAGCGTCTGATGAGTGACCTGGAGGCGCGTGGCAAGCTTGATCGTGCCATCGAATTCCTGCCTGCCGAAGAGCAGATTGCCGAGCGGATTGCAGCCAAGCAGGGCTTGAGTCGTGCCGAGCTGTCGGTGTTGATCTCGTACAGCAAGATCGACCTCAAGGAAGCGTTGCTGGAATCCCGTGTGCCGGATGACGACTATCTGGCGCGTGATATGGAAACCGCGTTCCCGCCTTCGCTTGGCGCCAGGTTTTCCACAGCCATGCGCGGCCATCGTCTGAAGCGCGAAATCGTCAGCACGCAGATCGCCAACGATCTGGTCAACCACATGGGCATCACCTTCGTGCAGCGGCTCAAAGAGTCGACCGGCATGAGCGCTGCTGCGGTGGCCGGTGCCTACGTGATCGTGCGTGACATCTTCCACCTGCCGCACTGGTTCCGTCAGATCGAGGCGCTGGACTACAAGGTTTCGGCGGAAATCCAGCTGGCGCTGATGGATGAGCTGATGCGTCTGGGGCGTCGAGCCACGCGCTGGTTCCTGCGCAGTCGTCGCAATGAACTGGACGCTGGCCGTGACGTGGCGCACTTCGGTCCGCACCTCGCTGCACTGGGCCTCAAGCTTGACGAGCTGCTGGAAGGGCCTACCCGCGAGATGTGGCAGACCCGTTATCAGGCGTATGTCGAAGCCGGTGTGCCGGAACTGCTGGCGCGCATGGTCGCCGGTACGACACATCTGTACACGCTGTTGCCGATCATCGAAGCCTCCGACGTGACCGGGCAGAACGCTGCCGATGTCGCCAAGGCGTACTTTGCCGTTGGCAGCGCGCTGGACATCACCTGGTACTTGCAACAGATCAGCAGCCTGCCGGTGGAAAACAACTGGCAGGCGCTGGCGCGTGAAGCGTTCCGTGACGATGTCGACTGGCAACAGCGGGCAATCACCGTGTCTGTTCTGCAGATGGCCGACGGTCCTTCGGAAATCGACGCGCGTCTGGCCCTGTGGCTGGAACAGCATGCTCTGATGGTCGAGCGCTGGCGTGCCATGCTGGTCGAACTCCGTGCGGCAAGCGGTACGGATTACGCGATGTACGCGGTTGCCAACCGCGAGCTGCTGGACCTGGCCATGAGCGGGCAGGGCATCACCGTGTAATCGGGCTGTAAAAGTTGTACCCATAAAAAACCCGCATCGAAAGATGCGGGTTTTTTTGTCTGCTCGACGCGTTCTGTAAGTCGATTACAGCGCCGACAGATGCTCGTAAAGAATCGTTGCACCGACCACGATCAGTACGATACCGCCAACGATTTCAGCGCGTTTGCCGACCATGGTGCCCAGTACCCGGCCCAGCATCACGCCGATGGTGACCATGACGGTAGTCGCCAGGCCGATGGCCAGGGCGGCAACCACGATATTGACGTCGACAAATGCCAGGCCTACGCCGACCGCCAGTGCATCGATACTGGTGGCGAATGCGGTGACGGCAAGAATCCAGAAAGAATGCTGCCCCGGCTTTTCCTGCTCTTCGTCATCGTCTTGCTTGATGCCGTTGTAGATCATGTGCAGGCCGAGCACCAGCAGCAGAGTGAAAGCGATCCAATGGTCCCAGCTCTCGGCGAAGCGCGCAGCCACCTGGCCGATACCCCAGCCTATGACTGGCGTGATGGTTTCGATGGCGCCGAATATGAGGCCCGTGCGCAATGCTTCGAGAAAGCGCGGTTTATGCAGGCTTGCTCCTTTACCAAGGGCCGCAGCAAAGGCGTCCGTGGACATGGCAAGCGCGAGAAAGAGGAGGGAAATCGGATTCACGGTTATATCCAGTCGGGCTATGAGTCAACGACGCAACCACACGCCCGACTTTAGGCATGGATGCATCGTTGGTCTCGCCAACCAGAAGGTGTTCGCACCACGGCATGCTGCCGAGAATGTTGATGCGAACGCTCTGTGACCGGAGTCAAGAGCAGGCTACTCCCCAACAAGGGCCGCCACTATAGCCATGTGAATGTGAAAAATATATGTACGTGTTCGATTGAGGGCAAAAAAAACCCCATCGCGAGGATGGGGTTCTTATGGTGCCTGCTTTCGTGCTTACACTTGAACGGCCGGGATGTTGGCGTTCGCAGCGGCTTCACGGAACTCGGCGATCTGATCGAAGCTCAGGTAGCGGTACACGTCCGCTGCCATGGTATCGATCTGGTTGGCGTAGCTCATGTACTCTTCGACCGTCGGCAGACGACCCAGAATAGACGCAACGGACGCCAGCTCGGCCGAGGCCAGATAGACGTTCGCGCCGTCACCCAGACGGTTCGGGAAGTTACGGGTCGACGTCGACACTACGGTCGAGTTCGGTTCCACGCGTGCCTGGTTACCCATGCACAGCGAGCAGCCCGGCATTTCCATGCGCGCGCCAGCCTTGCCGTAGATGCCGTAGTAGCCTTCTTCGGTCAGCTGGTGAGCATCCATCTTGGTCGGCGGCGAGAGCCACAGACGCGTCGGCAGCTGGCCCTTGACCTGATCCAGCAACTTGCCCGCAGCGCGGAAGTGGCCGATGTTGGTCATGCAGGAGCCGATGAACACTTCGTCGATCTTCTCGCCCTGTACCGAAGACAGCAGGCGGGCATCGTCCGGGTCGTTCGGCGCGCAGAGCACAGGCTCCTTGACGTCGGCCAGATCGATTTCGATGATTTCGGCGTACTCGGCGTCCTTGTCGGCTTCCAGCAGCTCCGGGTTGGCAACCCAGGCTTCCATCGCCTGAGCACGACGCTCCAGAGTGCGCGGATCACCGTAGCCCTGTTCGATCATCCAGCGCAGCAGGGTGATGTTCGAATTCAGGTATTCGATGATCGGTTCTTTGGCCAGCTTGATGGTGCAACCGGCAGCCGAACGCTCGGCAGAGGCGTCGGACAGCTCGAAAGCCTGCTCGATGCTCAGGTTGTCGAGGCCTTCGATCTCCAGGATGCGACCGGAGAATGCGTTCTTCTTGCCTTTCTTCTCTACGGTCAGCAGGCCAGCCTGAATTGCGTAGTAAGGAATGGCGTGAACCAGGTCGCGCAGGGTGATGCCAGGTTGCATCTTGCCCTTGAAGCGAACCAGGATCGATTCAGGCATGTCCAGCGGCATGACGCCCGTTGCAGCGGCGAACGCCACCAGGCCGGAGCCGGCCGGGAAGGAGATACCGATCGGGAAGCGGGTGTGCGAGTCGCCACCGGTACCGACGGTGTCCGGCAGCAGCATGCGGTTCAGCCAGCTGTGGATGATGCCGTCGCCCGGACGCAGAGAAACGCCGCCGCGGGTCATGATGAAGTCAGGCAGCGTGTGGTGTGTCTTGACGTCGATAGGTTTAGGATAGGCTGCGGTGTGGCAGAACGACTGCATGACCAGGTCGGTCGAGAAGCCCAGGCACGCCAGGTCTTTCAGTTCGTCGCGAGTCATCGGGCCAGTGGTGTCCTGGGAGCCGACGGTGGTCATCTTCGGTTCGCAGTAGGTGCCCGGACGAACGCCCGCTACGCCGCATGCCTTGCCGACCATCTTCTGCGCCAGGGTGTAACCCTTGGTGCTTTCGGCTGGCTGGTCAGGGGTCTTGAACAGGTCGAACTCCGGCAGGCCCAGTTCGGCGCGCGCCTTGCTGGTCAGGCCGCGGCCGATGATCAGCGGAATACGGCCGCCAGCGCGGACTTCGTCGAGCAGCACCGGGGTCTTCATTTCGAAGGTGGTGATGACTTCGTCGCTGTCGTGCTTGCAGACCTTGCCAGCGTAGGGGTAGACGTCGATCACGTCACCCATGTTGATGTTCGAGACATCGAATTCGATTGGCAGAGCGCCAGCATCTTCCATGGTGTTGTAGAAGATCGGAGCAATTTTGCTGCCGAAGCAGAAACCGCCGGCACGCTTGTTCGGGACGTAAGGGACGTCGTCGCCGAAGAACCAGAGTACCGAGTTGGTTGCCGATTTACGCGAGGAACCGGTACCGACCACGTCACCGACGTAGGCAATCGGGAAGCCCTGACCGCGCATTTCTTCGATCTGCTTCATCGGGCCGATGGCGCCCTGGACGTCAGGGACGATCCCGTCACGGGCCATTTTCAGCATGGCCAGTGCGTGCAGCGGGATGTCTGGACGCGACCAGGCATCAGGGGCAGGGGACAGGTCATCGGTGTTGGTTTCGCCGGTGACCTTGAAGACGCGCAGGCTGATCTTGTCGGCCAGCGTCGGACGCTTCTTGAACCACTCGCCGTCGGCCCAGGACTGCAGGACAGCCTTGGCGTGGGCATTGCCGTTCTTGGCTTTTTCGGCCACGTCGTGGAAGGCGTCGAACATCAGCAGGGTGTGCTTGAGTTGTTCGGCAGCGACTGGCGCGAGGGTGGCGTCGTCGAGCAGTTCAACCAGGGTGACGATGTTGTAGCCACCTTGCATGGTGCCGAGCAGTTCGGTAGCGCGTTTTTTGTCGATCAGGGGAGAAGTGGCTTCGCCCTTGGCCAGGGCAGACAGGAAACCGGCCTTGACGTAGGCAGCTTCGTCAACGCCTGGCGGAACGCGATTGGTGATCAGGTCGACAAGGAAAGCTTCTTCGCCAGCCGGGGGATTCTTCAGCAGCTCGACCAGGCCTGCAGTTTGTTCGGCGTTAAGCGGCTGGGGCACGATGCCCTGGGCGGCACGCTCTTCGATATGTTTACGGTAGGCTTCAAGCACAGTATTAACCCTCATCAGTGGTCCCAAATGGGTGTCCGGGACGCTCATCCAGAAATCGCCCGTACCCACGCAAGGCTTATTGAGCCTTGTTGGCAGGGTAGCGGTGATTCCTAACAGAAGCTGTTTTCAAAGTTTTACGCCTGCAGGGCGGGGGGGAGTGGCGGTCGACACGGCCATTCGTGATGAGGGAATGGCCTGTCGACGCCGCACTGCGGGATTAACTTGACTGTGCTCGTGACGCTTTGAAAACAGCTTCCAACGGACATTGGCGCCTTAAAAGGCTCGCTGATTCTACGCCAAAACTTTGCCGAAGGTAAGTTAGCCCCTACATCTTCGGGGGTGAACTTGCTTAGACAAAGGGCTAACATGAGCCCCTGTTTCGCCTTCCCCAGTCCTGCCTGACATGCCCGATTACATTATCAAAACCCCCTGCGTCGGCCTTTGCTCCACTGTTTACGGGGATCTGGTGTGCCGTGGCTGCAAGCGCTTCCACCACGAGGTCATCCACTGGAACGGCTATAACGAGGATGAAAAAAGAGCGGTCTGGCTGCGTCTGGAGCAACTGCTGGTCCAGGTGATGACTGCCAAGCTCGAAGTCTTCGATGCCGACAAGCTGCGTGCGCAGCTGACCCAGCGCAAGATCCGCTTTGTGCCACACCAGTCCGAATACTGCTGGGCTTACCAGTTGATCGCCCGTGGCGCACGGGTCATCAGCCAGGTCGAGGCCTACGGTTTCGTGTTGTTGCCGGAGTTTCGCGACTGGACGCTGCCGGAACTGCGCGATGCCATCGACCGCGAGTTTTTCCTGCTCTCCGAGGCGCACTATCAGCGCTATATCGCGCCGGGCTTTCTGCGCGACGCATTCGGCGCCTGACAAAACCGGCATGCTTTTGTGTCGCGAGGTACCGTGGCTCCTCGTATAATGCGCGGCCGTGCCTCTCCGTCATTCTGTGAGCCTATGTACCCGATCCCTGAAATCGAAGCCTTTCTGCTTTGCCGCACCCCCGACAGCTGGGTCCAGGCCGCGCTGCGCAATCTGGACATCCTGCTGATCGACCATGCGAACAACGAGAAGAAGGCCGCCGGGGCTGCGTTCCAGTTCATGTTTCAGTACAACGACAAGTTCGACCTGTTGAGCAAGATGTCGCGTCTGGCCCGGGAAGAGCTGCGCCACTTCGAGCAAGTCATCAGCATTATCAGAAAGCGCCAGATCCCCATGGCCAACATCAGCTCGGCCCGTTATGCCGGAGCGCTGCGCAAGCTGGTGCGTAATCACAACCCCTACCGGCTGACCGATGCGCTGATCGTCGGTGCCATCGTCGAGGCTCGTTCCTGTGAGCGATTCGCCGCGCTGGTGCCGCATCTTGACGAAGAGCTGGCCAAATTCTATGGCGGTCTGCTGAAGTCCGAAGCGCGGCACTTTCAGGACTACCTCAAGCTGGCTTACAGCTATGGCGACAAGGCTGATGTCGATGCCAAGATCGAGGAGATCCGTCTGGCCGAGCGTGAGCTGATCGAAAGTCCTGACGAAGAGTTCCGCTTTCACAGTGGCGTCCCTGTCGCCGCCTGATTCCTCTCGCACGTCCGCCCCCCAAAACGACCGCCTTGCCAGCGGTCGTTTTTTTATGGGGATTTAGTAAGCACGCTAATAAATGCTTTGACAACGGCTGCCTAGGCAGTAATATTTTGCAATCACTGCCTAGGCAGCTATCTGGGTCAATCCGTGAAACATTTCAGCCCCGACAATTTCGAATCCAGCCTCATCGGGCTGCTGGTCGGTCGTACCAATGCGCTCAAAGACCGCATGCTCGACAAGTACCTGCTGCCCTATGACGTGACGTTCGCGCAGTTCAAGGTGCTGATCATCATTGCCCAGTTTTCTACCGATACCCCCGTGGAATTGTGTCGGCACCTGTCACTGGACAGCGGTTCGATGACCCGCATGCTCGATCGTCTGGAACAGAAAGGGCTGGTGGTGCGCAAGCGCTCCGCGACCGATCGTCGTCAGGTGCGTCTGGCGCTGACCGAGCAGGGACAGGCGCTTTCCGATCTGTTGCCGCAGATTGGCGCCGACGCGATGAATGACACGTTCGCCGCGCTCGACAGTGAAGAGGTCGAGAGCCTGAAAAGAATTCTCACCAAGGTGCTGGTGGCTGCCGATGACCACATCACCCTGACTCGTTTGAGCTTCAACCCCAAAGCTAAAAGCTGAGCAGCCGACGTGTTGGCAGGCGTGAGCCTGATCGCCGTCGTTCCGTCGCTTCGCTGATTAAAGGTAACTGCCATGGCCACTGCTGCCGCTGAAAACACATCTGCCCAGGCTCCTCAACAGGAGCCGAAGTCTGGCAAGCGCAAGTTCCTGCTGATCGGGCTTGCCATTGTCGTGGTGATCCTCGCACTGGGCATCTGGGCCTGGTACGAGATCTACGGCCAATGGAGCGAAGAGACCGACGACGCCTATGTCAATGGCAACGTGGTCGAAATCACCCCGCTGGTCACCGGAACCGTCATCAGTATTGGTGCCGACGATGGTGATCTGGTGCACGAAGGGCAGGTCCTGCTCAAGTTTGACCCGAGCGATGCCGAAGTCTCGCTGCAGAGCGCCGAGGCCAATCTGGGCAAGGTTGTGCGCCAGGTGCGCGGCCTTTACAGCAACGTCGATGGCATGAAAGCGCAACTGGCCGCGCAGCGTGCTGCGGTGCAGACCGCTCAGGACAACTATAACCGTCGTCGCAGCCTCGCAGCCGGCGGGGCGATTTCCCAGGAAGAGCTGTCGCACGCAAGAGACAGCCTGACCAGCGCGCAGAGCGCCCTGAACAATATTCAGCAGCAACTCAGCACCAGCGTGGCGTTGGTCGATGACACCGTGGTGTCCTCGCACCCGGACGTCAAGGCTGCGGCCGCACAGTTGCGTCAGGCCTACCTGGCCAATGCACGTTCGACGCTGGTGGCACCGGTCACCGGCTACGTCGCCAAACGCACCGTGCAACTGGGGCAACGCATTCAGCCGGGCACTGCAACCATGGCGGTCATTCCGCTGGATCAGTTGTGGATCGATGCCAACTTCAAGGAAACCCAACTGGGCAAGATGCGCATCGGTCAGCCAGTGGAGATCAGCTCCGACCTGTATGGCAGCGATGTGAAGTACAGCGGCACCATCGACAGCCTGGGGGCCGGTACCGGCAGTGCCTTTGCGTTGTTGCCTGCGCAGAATGCCACTGGCAACTGGATCAAGATTGTCCAGCGTGTGCCGGTGCGGGTGCACATCAACCCTGAAGAACTGGCGAAGTACCCGTTGCGTATCGGCCTGTCGACCACGGTTGAAGTCAATCTGCATGACCAGAGCGGTCCGGTCCTGGCGCAACAGCCGCGCAAACAGGCGGCCTTCAGCACTCAGGTGTACACCGAGCAACTGGCTGACGCCGACGCGCTGATCGCCCGCCTGATTCACGAGAACAGTGCGCCCGGTGGCAAGACTGCCGTTCAGCGCTGAACCGCCAATCCGTGAGTCCCGGCCTGCTGGCCGGGGTGTCGCATTCGTCTTCAGGGATTCGCGATGAGCAACAACGCCCCCGCTTCTTTTACCCCGCCAAGCCTGTTGCTGTGCACCATCGGTCTGTCGCTGGCGACCTTCATGCAGGTGCTCGATACCACGATTGCCAACGTGGCGCTGCCGACCATCGCCGGCAATCTGGGTGTCAGCTCGGAGCAGAGCACCTGGGTGATCACCTCGTTTGCGGTCAGCAACGCGATTGCCTTGCCGCTGACCGGCTGGCTCAGTCGCCGCTTCGGTGAGGTCAAGCTGTTCCTGTGGGCCACCATTCTGTTCGTGATGGCTTCGTTCCTGTGCGGTATTTCCCAGTCCATGCCGGAACTGGTGGGCTTTCGCGCGCTGCAGGGCATGGTCGCCGGTCCGCTGTATCCGATGAGTCAGACCCTGCTGATTGCGGTGTACCCACCCGCCAAAAGAGGCATGGCCCTGGCATTGCTGGCGATGGTGACGGTGGTGGCGCCCATTGCCGGTCCGATCCTCGGTGGTTGGATCACCGACAGCTATAGCTGGCCCTGGATCTTCTTCATCAACATTCCCATCGGCTTGTTCGCCGTGCTGGTGGTGCGTACCCAGATGGCCAAAAGGCCGGTCACGACTGCTCGTCAGCCGTTGGACTATATTGGCCTGATAGTGCTGATCGTCGGTGTGGGCGCGCTGCAGATAGTGCTCGACAAGGGTAATGATCTGGATTGGTTCGAGTCGAACTTCATCATCTTTGGCTCGCTGATTTCGCTGGTCGCGTTGACCTTCTTCGTGATCTGGGAAATGACCGACAAGCATCCGATCGTCAACCTGCGCCTGTTTGCCTACCGCAATTTCCGCATCGGCACACTGGTCATGATCGGCGGCTATTCCGGCTTCTTCGGCATCAACCTGATATTGCCGCAGTGGTTGCAGACCCAGATGGGCTACACCGCGACCTGGGCTGGGCTGGCCGTCGCGCCGATTGGCATCCTGCCGGTACTGATGTCGCCCTTTGTCGGCAAGTACGCGCACAAATTCGATCTGCGTCTATTGGCCGGGCTGGCATTCCTGGCGATGGGGTTGAGTTGCTTCATGCGTGCAGGCTTCAACACCGACGTGGATTTCGAGCATGTGGCGATGGTGCAGTTGTTCATGGGCATTGGCGTGGCACTGTTCTTCATGCCGACTCTGAGTATTCTGCTGTCTGACCTGCCGCCCAATCAGATCGCCGATGGTTCAGGGCTGGCAACCTTCCTGCGCACCCTGGGTGGCAGCTTCGCAGCCTCGCTCACCACCTGGATCTGGATTCGCCGCGCCAACCAGCATCATGCCTACCTGAGTGAAAACATCAGCACCTTCGACCCAGCCACCCGCCACGCCCTTGACAGCCTGGGCGGCGCCAGCCCGCAGGCCTACGCGCAACTGGAGCAGACCCTCAACGCCCAGGCCTACATGATGTCCACCGTGGATTACTTCTACCTGCTGGGCTGGATATTCGCAGGACTGATCCTGCTCGTCTGGCTGGCCAAACCCCCATTCGCCGCCAAGGCCGGGCCTGCGGCAGGGGGCGGGCACTAGTTTCTTATGCGCCTATCTGAACCGTGCCTTTGGCCAAACTGCTCTAAAGTGCTTTTTCAACCGCGATGGCACAGACGACGCAGAGTGCGACGTTAGTGACAGCGCGAAGGAACCCGACGAAGTCGGGCCGGAAACAGGAGCGGGGACTTTGCTCACTTTGGTCCCTCAAAGTGAGTCGTCGAGGGGCGAAAAGGTGACCTGAGTCGAACGGCAATCCGCCTGAAGTCGCAGAGCCGCTATGTGACGCGGAGCGTCACGAACTGCATTACCACGCGGAGCGTGGGAACGAGAGTCTGAGTCGGACTTCAATCCATCTGATGTCACGGAGCAGCTGTGCTCTCAGCTGCGTTCCCGAGCAATCAATTCAACAGCGCAGTCGTTTCAGGCACAAAGTCGAACGGGTTCAGGCTGAAACCCTGATCATCCACCTGCAACACCCAGCCCTGACGATCCCAGTCACCCAGCACAATGCGCCTGGCCGCCTGATCGCCAATCTGCAACTTATGAATCGCCGGACGATGAGTGTGACCGTGGACCAACGTACGCACGCCGAACTGCTGCATGATCCGCGGCACCTCGTCCGGCGTCACATCGACAATATCGTTGGCCTTCATACGGGTTTGCGCACGGCTCTCATTACGCAACTTGCGCGCCAGCTTATGGCGGGTGCCCAGCGGCAAATGGCGCAGAATGAAAAGCGTCAGCGGATGGCGCAGATAGCGACGCATCCGGATATAACCTTCATCGCGGGTGCACAGACTGTCGCCGTGCATCAGCAGCACCGGCTCACCGTTCAACTGCACGACGCTCGGGTCACTCAGCAGCGTGCAGCCTGCTGCCTTGCAGAAACCCTTGCCGAGCATGAAATCACGGTTGCCGTGCATCAGAAAAATTCGTGTGCCGCTGTCGCTCAACTCGCGCAGGGCCTTGCAGATCGAAAGCTGGAACGGCGACATCGCGTCGTCACCGATCCAGACTTCAAAAAAATCCCCGAGGATATACAGCGACTCGGCGTCGCGAGCGCGTCCTGCGAGCAGATCCAGAAACGCCCGGGTAATGTCCGGGCGCTCCTGTTCAAGGTGCAGATCGGAGATCAGCAGTATCACTCAACGATCTCGGCTTTCTCGATGATCACGTCTTCTACCGGGACGTCCTGATGGCCGGCCTTGCTGGAAGTTGCCACGCCTTTGATCTTGTCGACGACGTCAGTGCCTTCGATCACTTCACCGAATACAGCGTAACCCCAGCCTTGAACGGTCTTGGCGCTGTGGTTCAGGAAGGCGTTGTCAGCGACGTTGATGAAGAACTGCGCAGAGGCCGAATGCGGCTCCATGGTGCGGGCCATGGCGACGCTGTACTTCTTGTTCGGCAGACCGTTGTCGGCTTCGTTCTGGATGCTCGGGCGCTTGTCTTTCTTTTCTTTCATGCCAGGCTCGAAACCGCCGCCCTGAACCATGAAGTTGCCGATCACACGGTGGAAAACCGTGTTTTCGTAATGACCGGCTTTAACGTATTCGATGAAGTTGGCAACGGTCAGCGGCGCCTTTTCTTCGTTCAGTTGCAGCACGATGTCGCCGTGGTTGGTAGTCAGCTTTACATTAGGCATTTGGGAAGTCGCTCTCTAGTCATGCATGAATGGGCAGATTATGACCCTGACGCGCAGTTTACAGACGAGGTTACATTTTTCAGCGCTTTTGCAGCTTTTATGCCTTCAAATACGCAGTCTGTTGTCAGGGACTTGACAGCTTCGGCTATGATAAGCGCTTTGATTTAGTCGGCCTACCCTGGCCGCGCACGTATGTCCAAGGATCCTATGAGCAAGCCCACTCCAGAACCCGCTGCCCATTCAAAGGCAGGTCCAGCCGTACCGACCAATTTCCTGCGTCCTATCGTGCAGGCAGACCTGGACTCGGGCAAGCACAGCAAAATCGTGACCCGCTTTCCGCCGGAGCCCAACGGCTACCTGCACATCGGTCACGCCAAGTCGATCTGCGTGAACTTCGGTCTGGCCAAGGAGTTCGGTGGCGATACGCACCTGCGTTTCGATGACACCAACCCGGCCAAGGAAGACCAGGAATACATCGACGCCATCATGAGTGACGTCAAGTGGCTGGGCTTCGAATGGGCGGGCGAAGTGCGCTACGCCTCGCAGTATTTCGACCAGTTGCACGACTGGGCGGTCGAGCTGATCAAGGCGGGCAAGGCTTACGTTGACGATCTGACCCCCGAACAGGCGCGCGAATATCGCGGCACCCTGACCGAGCCGGGCAAGAACAGTCCGTTCCGCGAGCGCGGCGTCGAGGAAAACCTCGACCTGTTCGCGCGCATGAAAGCCGGCGAGTTCGAGGATGGCGCTCGTGTACTGCGCGCCAAAATCGACATGGCCTCGCCGAACATGAACCTGCGTGACCCGATCATCTACCGCATTCGTCATGCGCATCACCATCAGACCGGCGACAAGTGGTGCATCTACCCGATCTATGACTTCACCCACGGTCAGTCGGATGCCCTCGAAGGCATCACCCACTCGATCTGCACCCTGGAGTTCGAAAGCCATCGTCCGCTGTACGACTGGTTCCTCGACAACCTGCCGGTGCCGTGCAAGCCGCGCCAGTATGAGTTCTCGCGCCTGAACCTGAACTACACCATCACCAGCAAGCGCAAGCTCAAGCAACTGGTTGACGAGAAACACGTCAGTGGCTGGGATGACCCGCGTATGTCGACGCTGTCGGGCTTCCGTCGTCGTGGCTACACGCCGAAATCGATTCGCAATTTCTGCGAAATGATCGGCACCAACCGCTCTGACGGCGTGGTCGATTTCGGCATGCTCGAATTCAGCATCCGCGACGACCTGGACCACAGCGCGCCGCGCGCCATGTGCGTGCTGCGCCCGCTGAAAGTGGTTATCACCAACTACCCGGAAGGTCAGGTCGAGAAGCTGGAACTGCCGCGCCACCCGAAAGAGGACCTGGGCATGCGCGAGCTGCCGTTCTCGCGGGAGCTGTACATCGACCGCGACGATTACATGGAAGAGCCGCCGAAGGGCTACAAGCGTCTTGAGCCCAATGGCGAAGTGCGTTTGCGTGGCAGCTATGTGATCCGCGCCGATGAAGCGATCAAGGATGCCGACGGCAACATCGTCGAGCTGCGTTGCTCCTACGATCCGGACACTCTGGGCAAGAACCCTGAGGGCCGCAAGGTCAAGGGCGTCGTGCACTGGGTGCCGGCAGCCGAGAGCGTAGAGTGCGAAGTGCGTCTGTACGATCGTCTGTTCCGTTCGCCAAACCCTGAAAAAGCCGAAGAGGGCGCAAGCTTTCTGGACAATATCAACCCGGACTCCCTGCAAGTACTGACCGGTTGTCGCGCCGAGCCCTCGTTGGGCCAAGCGCAACCGGAAGACCGTTTCCAGTTCGAACGCGAAGGTTATTTCTGCGCGGACATCAAGGACTCCAAACCTGGTCGACCTGTCTTCAACCGCACCGTGACATTGCGGGATTCCTGGACCTGATGCTGTACGTTTGAGGGGGAGCACGTGCTTTCTATCTACAACACGCTCACCAAGAGCAAAGAAGTTTTCAAGCCGCTGGATGGCAACAAGGTGCGCATGTACGTCTGCGGGATGACCGTGTACGACTACTGCCACCTGGGCCATGGCCGCAGCATGGTTGCGTTCGATCTGGTGACGCGCTGGTTGCGCTTCAGCGGTTATGAACTGACCTATGTGCGCAACATCACCGATATCGACGACAAGATCATCAACCGGGCGCGGGAAAACGGTGAGTCGTTCGACGCACTGACCGCGCGCATGATCGGTGCCATGCACGAGGACGAGGCGCGCCTCAACATCCTCAAG
Source organism: Pseudomonas sp. BS3767 (assembly GCF_900099665.1). Taxonomy (NCBI): domain Bacteria; kingdom Pseudomonadati; phylum Pseudomonadota; class Gammaproteobacteria; order Pseudomonadales; family Pseudomonadaceae; genus Pseudomonas; species Pseudomonas sp. BS3767. Next base: position 90,199 of record NZ_FNCX01000006.1, read on the forward strand.
CCAGACATGGAACCGCGTGCCACCGATCATATCCCCGGCATGCACGCCATGATCCAGACCCTGATCGACAAGGGCTATGCCTACGCGCCGGGTAACGGCGATGTGTATTACCGGGTCGGCAAGTTTCAGGGTTACGGCAAGCTGTCACGCAAGAAGATCGAAGACTTGCGCATCGGCGCGCGCATCGAAGTGGACGAGTCCAAGGAGGATCCGCTGGACTTCGTGCTCTGGAAAGGTGTCAAGCCGGGCGAGCCGAGCTGGGAATCGCCCTGGGGTGCAGGACGTCCCGGCTGGCATATCGAGTGCTCGGTGATGTCGACCTGCTGCCTGGGCGAGACCTTCGATATTCATGGCGGCGGCAGCGACCTCGAGTTTCCGCACCATGAAAACGAAATCGCCCAGAGCGAAGCGGCCACCGGCAAGACCTACGCCAATGCCTGGTTACACTGCGGCATGATTCGCATCAATGGCGAGAAGATGTCCAAGTCCTTGAACAACTTCTTCACCATCCGAGACGTGCTGGAGAAATACCACCCGGAAGTGGTGCGTTACCTGCTGGTGTCGAGCCACTACCGCAGCGCGATCAACTATTCCGAAGACAGCCTGCGTGAGTCGAAGGCGGCACTTGAACGTTTCTATCACGCGCTCAAGGGCCTGCCGCTCGCCGAGCCTGCGGGTGGCGAGGCGTTCGTCGAGCGTTTCAGCGCGGCGATGAACGATGACTTCGGTACGCCTGAAGCGTGCGCGGTGCTGTTCGAGATGGTTCGCGAGATCAATCGTCTGCGTGAGTCCGATGTCGCAGCGGCGGCGGGTCTGGCGGCGCGCTTGAAGCAACTGGCCAGCGTGCTGGGTGTCCTGCAACTCGAAGCCGACGACTTTTTGCGCGCTGGCGCGGAAGGGCGGGTTAATGCGGCTGAAGTGGAGGCGCTGATTCAGGCGCGTCTGGCTGCGCGTGCCGCGAAAGACTGGGCCGAGTCCGACCGTATCCGCGACCAGATCACCGCCATGGGTGTGCTTCTGGAAGACGGCAAGGGCGGCACCACCTGGCGTCTGGCGGACTGATCAAGTAAGGCGGCTGGGTGACGCGAAGCGTCATGAAGTGCATTCCCACGCGGAGCATGGGAACGATAATGACCCGGAAGACTATCGTGCCCATGCTCCGCGTGGGCATGCTGTTCTGGACGCTCCGCGTCCTGTCCTCGATGCGCGGCCTGCCGAGCGTCGAACACTAAACGATCCGCTGTTCCCGCAACCGCTTGTACAGTGTGTTGCGGCTGACGCCCAGGCGTTTGGCCAGCTGTGAAATATTCCCGCCTGCCGCTTGAAACAATTGGCCGAGGTCTTCGGTCGCGTGAAGGCGCGTGGCCGATTCCTGAGTTCTGACCGGGATAGGGCATTCCTCATTTACCTGTGCATCGAGCAGAAAGTCCTCGGGCAAATGGTCAGTGCCGATCGGCTGTTCGTCGGCCAGTGCCAGCGCCACCTGGATCACACTGTTGAGCTGGCGCAGATTACCCGGCCAAGGGTGATGCTCGAATAACTCAAGTACCTCTCTGGAGAAGCCTGCACGCTGATGGGCATCACGGTGCCGCTCCCAGATTCGCTGGATAAGCGCATGCTTGTCAGTCCGCTCGCGCAGGGGAGGAAGTTCGATGCTCAGGCCGCTGATCCGGTAATAAAGATCCTGGCGGAAAAGCCCCGTCTGGACCTGATCGCGCAGGCTTCGGTTGGTGGCTGAAATCAGGCGTATGTCGACCGGATACAACTCGCTGCTGCCCAGTGGCTGAACGCAGCGCTCTTGAAGCACGCGCAGCAGCCGCGCCTGTACCGGCATCGGCATGTCGCCCACTTCGTCGAGAAACAGCGTGCCTTTGTCGGCCTTGCGGATCAGGCCGATGCTGCCCTTCTGATTGGCCCCGGTGAAGGCGCCTCTTTCATAGCCAAACAGCTCGGCCTCGACCAGTTCGGCCGGGATCGCTGCGCAGTTGACGGCGATCAGAGGCTGGCCGGCGCGCGCACTGGCCTGATGCAGGGCTTTGACAAACACTTCCTTGCCGACCCCGGTTTCCCCGTGGATCAGCAGCGGAATGTCTTTTTCCAGCAACCGCTGCGCCTGACGCACGGCTTTTTCGATTTTTGCATCACCCAGGCTGATCGCCTCCAGGTCAAGACTCTGCGGCGCCACGGGTGCCTGAACTGGCTGTACGCTGTGCAGCTTGAGCGGCTTGCGGGTCGGCCGCTTGAGCAGGCACTGAAAGCGATTGTTGCCAAATGCATGCAATGCAAACGGACGCGCTTCGGTCTCGCTGAGCAATTGCAAGATCGGACATTTGAACAGCGTCTCGATGCTGGCGCCGGCCGGAGTCTTCCCCAGCAGGGCGTCGGCACGCCGATTGGCGCACAGGATCTGGCCGCTTTCGTCAAAAATCAGCAGGCCAGCCCATTGGCTGTCGAGGTTGTTCAGACCGGTATTGAAGATCAGCTGGAAGTGGGAATCGCGGAACTGGTCGAGGATCAGGCGGTTTTCCACCGACTGGCTCATCATTTTGACCATGCCCAGCGTGTGCGAGGGTGGCAGGAAGCTGTCACTGGACACATCCAGCACGGCAATGATGCGCCTGTCGGCGTCGAAGATCGGTGAGGCCGAACCGGTCATGAAGCGATTGGCCTTGAGGAAATGCTCGTCCGGTTCGATATGGATGGCCTGTTCGCAGGCCAGCGCCGTACCGATGGCGTTGGTGCCCGTCCCGCGTTCGCTCCAGCTGGCACCGGGCATGAAGCCCTGAGCCTGGGACGATTCGACGAAGCGTTGCGCACCCCAGGACTTGAGCAACTGACCTTGAGGGTCGGCCAGAAGAATCAGGCAGCTGGAGTTGCTGAGAATGTTTTCGTAGACCGGCAGGACCTCCTGATGGGTGGTCTGTACCAGTCCGCGATGGCGCTCCAGCAGCCTGGAAACCTCCGCCCCCGGCAGTTGGCCGAATGAGGGGCGCGTCTGATGACTGAGGCCGAAGTCCCGGCAGCGGGTCCATGAATCCTGAATGATGATGTCGTGAGCAAGCGAAGCGCTGGTTTGAGACATGAGGATGCCTGCGAATGTGACGTATTGTTTTTGTTTTTAGGTCCCGTCGGCGTGACCATCCTTGCCCGCAACGTCCGTCCAGTGTCGTTCAGTTTTGTTCAAAGTCAATGTTCATTTTGTTCAAGTGTTCAGTATTTTCTGTTCATTATTGTTCAGCTGTGAAAGGTGTTTCGTCCCCTGAATACGGGCGAACGCTCTGTTTCGGGCTTCACCGGCGATCCGCCTGAGCTGGCACGAATGTCGCTATCTGCAAACAGTCACGCATTCACCCTTAAGAAAAAAACAACAAAGGGCACGCCATGTCACTCACGCTGGAGCATGTCAGTCGCGCCGTCGATGGCCAGGTCTGGATCGACGACGCCTCCCTGAGCTTTGAGCCGGGATCATTCAACGTTCTGCTGGGGCGCACCCTGTCCGGCAAAACCAGCCTGATGCGCTTGATGGCCGGGCTGGACAAGCCGGACAGCGGGCGAGTGCTGATGAACGGGGTCGATGTCACCCATCGTCCGGTTCGTCTGCGCAACGTCTCGATGGTTTATCAGCAGTTCATCAATTACCCGAGCATGACGGTGTTCGAAAACATCGCCTCGCCGCTGCGTCAGGCCGGTCTGTCCAAAGATGTGATCCACAGCCGGGTGCAGGAAACCGCGAAGATGTTGCGCATCGAAAAATTCCTGCAACGCCATCCCCTTGAACTGTCCGGTGGGCAGCAGCAGCGCACCGCGATGGCCAGAGCGCTGGTCAAGGACGCCGAGCTGATCCTCTTCGATGAACCGCTGGTCAACCTCGATTACAAGCTGCGCGAAGAGCTGCGCCAGGAAATGCGTGAGCTGTTCGCCGCTCGCCATACCATCGCCATCTACGCCACTACCGAGCCCAATGAAGCGCTGGCGCTGGGCGGCACCACCACCATCCTGCATGAGGGGCGGGTGGTGCAGAGCGGCAAGACCCCTGAGGTCTATCATCGACCCGCGACTGTGCTGGCCGCCGAGCTGTTCTCCGAACCGCCGATCAACCTCATGCCGGGCCGTATAGATGGCAATGAAGTCAGCTTCGCCAACTTCGTGCATTTCCCGCTCAACGTCGACCTGCGGGCTGTCGGCGACGGCGAGTATCGTTTCGGCGTGCGCCCCAGCCATTTGAGCCTGGTGCCGTCCAACGATGACGATCTGGAACTGGCGGTCACCGTCGAGCTGGCGGAAATCAGTGGTTCGGAAACCTTCCTGCATGTGCGCAACGAGCTGTTCTCGCTGGTCCTGCATCTGCCAGGCGTGCATGCCTATGACGTCGATGCGGCGATTCGGGTGTACATCCCGACCCACAAATTGTTTGTATTCGATCAGCAGGGCGGCCTGATTCAGGCGCCGGGCCTGCGTATGGCGAGGGTTGCCTGATGGCCGAGATCCGCTTGCAGAACCTTGCGCACAGCTACAGTGCCAAGCCTGGTCCTGACGACTATGCAATTCGTGAGATGAGCCACGTCTGGGAGCAGGGTGGTGCTTACGCGCTGCTCGGGCCTTCCGGGTGTGGCAAGTCAACCCTGCTCAACATCATTTCCGGTCTGCTCAGTCCGTCGCAGGGCCAGGTGCTGTTCGACTCGAAAGTAGTCAATGAGCTGCCCCCGGAGCGTCGCAACATCGCTCAGGTTTTCCAGTTTCCAGTGATCTACGACACCATGACGGTGTTCGATAATCTGGCCTTTCCGTTGCGCAATCAGGGCCTGGACGAGGCGCGGATTCTCATCAAGGTCAACGAAATTGCCGATGTCCTGGACCTGCAGCCGCTGCTGAAAAAGAAAGCGCGCAACCTCAGCGCGGACGAAAAGCAGAAAGTCTCCATGGGTCGCGGGCTGGTGCGCGATGACGTGTCGGCGATCCTCTTCGACGAACCGTTGACTGTGATCGACCCACACCTGAAGTGGAAGCTGCGGCGCAAGCTCAAGCAGATCCACGAGCAGTTCAATATCACCATGGTCTACGTCACTCACGATCAACTGGAGGCGTCGACTTTCGCCGACAAGATCGCCGTGATGTATGGCGGTCAGATCGTCCAGTTCGGCACGCCGCGGGAGCTGTTCGAGAAGCCGTCGCACACCTTTGTCGGCTATTTCATCGGCAGCCCGGGGATGAATCTGATTGACGTTACGCCGCAGCCGGGCGGCGTCGGTTTTGCGGATATTCACCTGCCGCTGCCTGAGTCGTTGCAGCAACGGCTCGCCAATACACCGTGGAAAAGTCTGAAAGCAGGCATTCGTCCCGAGTTCGTTCATGTCTGGGACGGACCTTACGACGATGCGATGTGTGCCGACGTGACCTATGTGGAAGACCTCGGCACCTACAAGATCATCACCCTGAAACTGGGTGGGCAACTGCTGAAGGTGCGGCTGCAGGAAGACAAACCGGTGCCGCAAGGCCAGGCCTGGATCAGCTTTCCGGGGCAATGGCTGATGCTCTATGCAGATGATTACCTGATCGAAGCCGGCCCTGCCAGTGAGGTGTCCCATGCGTAAGGTTCAGAACAACAAGGCCTGGTGGCTGGTGATGCCGGTGTTTCTGCTGGTGGCATTCAGCGCGATTATCCCGATGATGACTGTGGTCAACTATTCAGTGCAGGACATCTTCGACCAGTCCAGCCGCTATTTCGTAGGCACTGACTGGTTCCGGCAGGTCCTGCAGGACCCGCGTCTGCATGACTCGCTGCTGCGTCAGTTCATTTATTCGGGCTGTGTACTGCTGATCGAGATCCCGCTGGGTATCGCGATTGCCCTGACCATGCCGACCAAAGGGCGCTGGTCGTCGTTGTGCCTGATCGTGATGACCATTCCACTGCTGATCCCGTGGAACGTGGTCGGCACGATCTGGCAGATCTTCGGCCGTGGTGATATCGGTTTGCTGGGGTACACGCTGAACAACGTGCTGGGCATCAACTACAACTACGCCGCCAATGCCTCGGATGCCTGGGTGACGGTGCTGGTCATCGATGTCTGGCACTGGACCTCGTTGGTGGCCTTGCTTTGCTATTCAGGGTTGCGGGCGATTCCGGATGTGTATTACCAGGCGGCACGCATCGATCGTGCGTCCGGCTGGGCGATCTTCCGGCACATCCAGTTGCCGAAGATGAAAAGCGTGCTGCTGATCGCGGTGATGTTGCGCTTCATGGACAGCTTCATGATCTACACCGAGCCGTTCGTGCTGACCGGTGGCGGACCGGGCAACTCCACCACATTCCTCAGTCAGACCCTGACCACCATGGCGCTCGGGCAGTTCGACCTGGGGCCTGCGGCCGCGTTCTCGCTGGTGTATTTCCTGATCATTCTGTTGGTGTCATGGGTGTTCTACACCGCCATGACTCACAGCGAAAAGAATTGAGGGGCTGGTCATGAGTCTGCGCAAAACCATACCGCTGTGGATTTACCTGTTGTTTCTGCTGGTACCGATCTACTGGCTGATCAACATGTCGTTCAAGACCAATACCGAGATCCTGGGTGGGCTGACCCTGTGGCCGCAGGATTTCACCCTGGCCAACTACAAGGTGATCTTCACTGACGAGAGCTGGTACAGCGGCTACCTCAACTCGCTGTACTACGTGTGCCTCAATACCGTGATATCGCTGAGCGTCGCACTGCCGGCAGCCTATGCGTTTTCACGCTATCGTTTTCTCGGCGACAAGCACCTGTTCTTCTGGCTGCTGACCAACCGCATGGCACCACCGGCAGTCTTCCTGCTGCCATTTTTCCAACTGTATTCGTCCATCGGCCTGTTTGACACGCACATCGCCGTTGCACTGGCGCACTGTCTGTTCAACGTTCCGCTGGCCGTATGGATTCTGGAGGGTTTCATGTCCGGTGTTCCCAAGGAAATCGATGAAACGGCCTACATAGACGGTTACAGCTTTCCCAAGTTTTTCGTGAAGATTTTCATTCCACTGATTGGCTCGGGTATCGGTGTCACCGCGTTTTTCTGCTTCATGTTCTCCTGGGTCGAGCTGTTGCTGGCGCGCACCCTGACGTCGGTGAACGCCAAGCCGATCGCTGCGGTGATGACCCGCACCGTCTCGGCGTCGGGTATCGATTGGGGGGTGCTGGCGGCGGCAGGGGTGTTGACCATTCTGCCGGGCATGCTGGTGATCTGGTTCGTTCGCAACCATGTGGTCAAGGGCTTTGCTCTTGGTCGTGTCTGAGGAGTCGAAAAAATGGAGTGGATGTCCTGGACACTGCCCACTGCGGCCTTCTTTATCAGCATTGCGCTGCTGCTGGCAGGAATGACCGTATGGGAATTGCGCTCGGCAAGTATCGAGCGCCGCGGTTTTCTGCCGATTGCCACCACGCGTGGCGACCGTCTTTTCATTGGGCTTTTAGGTAGCGCTTATCTGCATTTGCTGGTGATCGGCGCGACGGACTGGAGCATCTGGATCGCTTCTGGGGCTTCCCTGGTGTGGCTGTTGGTGGTGATGCGTTGGGGTTAGAGGGCGGCCGGGCGTGGTTGCCGGGGTGATCCGGTCGGCAGTATTGAAAAAAGCGGGACTACATGAAAGCAACCTGGAGATGACTATGTTCAATAAGAAAAACAAGCTGCAACATAGCGTGACGCTGGCAACCATGATCATGCTCAGCGGGTTGAGCGTGTCGGCATGGGCGGATCAGTACGAAGATGCGGCGAAGAAGTGGGCGGCGAGCGAGTTCAAGCCGAGCACGCTTTCCGATGCCGAGCAGTTGAAAGAGCTGGAGTGGTTCATCGAAGCTGCCAAGCCGTTTCGTGGCATGGACATCAAGGTGGTGTCGGAAACCCTGACCACCCATGAATACGAGTCCAAGACCCTGGCCAAGGCGTTCACCGAAATCACCGGTATCAAAGTCACCCATGACTTGCTGCAGGAAGGTGATGTCATCGAAAAGCTGCAGACCGCCATGCAGTCGGACAAGAGTATCTACGACGGCTGGGTCAACGACTCGGACCTGATCGGTACGCACTTTCGCTACGGCAAGGCCCTGTCTCTGACGGATCTGATGGCCAGTCCGGAAGGCAGCAAAGTCACGTCGCCGACGCTGGACCTGAAAGACTTCATCGGCACCTCGTTTACCACTGCTCCGGATGGCAAGCTTTATCAACTGCCTGACCAGCAGTTCGCCAACCTGTACTGGTTTCGTGCCGACTGGTTCGAACGTCCCGACCTGAAAAAGAAATTCAAGGACAAGTACGGCTATGAGCTGGGCGTTCCGGTCAACTGGTCGGCTTACGAGGACATCGCCAAGTTCTTCAGCGAAGACGTCAAGGAGATCGACGGCAAGAAAGTCTTCGGGCACATGGACTATGGCAAGAAAGACCCGTCACTGGGCTGGCGTTTCACCGATGCCTGGTTCTCCATGGCCGGCAGCGGCGACAAGGGTTTGCCTAACGGTCTGCCGGTGGATGAGTGGGGTATTCGCGTCGAAGACTGCCATCCGGTCGGCTCCAGCATTACCCGCGGTGGCGACACCAACGGCCCGGCGGCAGTGTTCGCTACGCAGAAATACATCGACTGGCTGAAAGCCTATGCGCCGCCGGAAGCGGCGGGCATGACCTTCTCCGAATCCGGGCCGGTGCCGTCGCAGGGTAACGTCGCGCAACAGATTTTCTGGTACACCGCCTTTACCGCCGACATGACCAAGCCGGGCCTGCCGGTAATGAATGCTGACGGCACGCCGAAGTGGCGCATGGCGCCTTCGCCGAAAGGCCCTTACTGGAAGGAAGGCATGAAGCTTGGCTACCAGGATGTGGGTTCATGGACGTTCCTGAAGTCGTCCGACGAGAAAAAGCGTCTGGCCGCCTGGCTGTATGCGCAATTCGTGACCTCGAAAAGCGTTTCGCTGAAGAAAACCATCGTCGGCCTGACGCCGATTCGCGAGTCGGACATCAACTCCAAGGAGATGACCGCGCTGGCGCCCAAGCTGGGAGGTCTGGTGGAGTTCTATCGCAGCCCGGCCCGCGTTCAATGGTCGCCTACCGGCACCAACGTGCCTGACTATCCGAAGCTGGCACAGCTGTGGTGGAGCCATGTGGCCGAGGCGGTCACTGGCGAGAAGACTGCGCAGGAGGCCCTCGACGGTCTGGCCAAGGACCAGGATGCAATCATGACGCGCATTGAGCGCTCCAAGGTTCAGGAAGCCAGCAAGTGTGCGCCGAAGATGAATCCGGAAACCACTGCGGAAGCCTGGTACAAGAAGGCCGAAGAGAGCAACGGCAAGTTCCTCGCGCCACAGCGCAAACTGGCCAACGAGAAACCCAAGGGTGAAACCATCGCCTACGCTGACCTGCTGAAAAGCTGGGAGGCTGGCAAGAAGTAAGGTTTTGTCGAGGTAAAAAAACGGCACCTTGAAGGTGCCGTTTTTTATTGCTGCAGGCTGATCAGTCGTGAAGGGTTTCTGCGGCGTACAGCGTGTTTTCCAGCAGGCAAGCGCGGGTCATGGGGCCAACGCCGCCCGGAACCGGAGTGATCCAGCCGGCGCGGGGCAGGGCGGTCTCGTAAACCACGTCGCCTACCAGCTTGCCGTCTTCCTGGCGATTGATGCCGACATCGATGACGATGGCACCTGGCTTGATCCATTCGCCTTTGACAAGGCCCGGCTTGCCGGCGGCAACCACCACCAGATCGGCACGACCTACATGGCCTGCCAGATCCTTGGTGAAACGGTGGGTCACCGTGACGGTGCAGCCCGCCAGCAGCAGTTCCATTGCCATTGGGCGACCGACGATGTTGGACGCACCGACGACGACGGCATCCAGCCCGTACAGGTCGACACCGGTGCTTTCCAGCAGGGTGATGATGCCTTTTGGGGTGCACGGGCGCAGCAGCGGGATGCGCTGGGCGAGACGGCCCACGTTATAAGGATGGAAACCGTCCACGTCCTTGTCCGGGCGAATGCGCTCCAGCAGCAGCGAAGCATCGAGGTGCGCAGGCAAGGGCAGTTGCAGCAGGATGCCGTCGACAGCGGCATCCTCGTTGAGGCGGTCGATCAGATCGGTCAGTGCGGTCTGAGTGGTCTCAGCGGGCAAGTCGTAGGCCTGGGAGATAAAGCCTACTTCCTCGCAGTCCTTGCGCTTGTGAGAGACATAGACCTGGGACGCGGGGTCGCTGCCGACCAGAATCACCGCGAGGCCCGGCGTACGCAGACCTTGCTGGCTACGTTCGGCGACACGTTTGGCGATCTGCTGGCGCAGGCTGGCGGCGATCGCCTTGCCGTCGATTAGTTTTGCAGTCATGACGCGTGATTAACCATCGAGAGGAAATAAAATGAGCGCGCATTCTCGCATGACATGGCGCGAGGGCAAAGGCGATTGCTTTGTATATTCAGCTAACTCCTTTATCTAGCTGAATTTTTTTCAAAAAAAGGTTGACGACCCCAGGGGCCGTCTATAAGATTCGTCGCACTTGCCGGGCAGAGCCCAGCACTGGTTAAGCTAGCACTGGTTGATTCGGTCAGGCAGAGTTGCAAATCAGCTCGGTGTGATTGAAAGCCTTTTAGTTTGTTATCGCAAGAATACAAATTATATAAGTGCCCGTAGCTCAGCTGGATAGAGCATCCGCCTTCTAAGCGGATGGTCGCAGGTTCGAGTCCTGCCGGGTGCGCCATTTAAGGCAGCTTTGGCACAGCAAGTAAGTTTTATCGTCACGCGCAATATGGTGGGCGTAGCTCAGTTGGTAGAGCACAGGATTGTGACTCCTGCGGTCGTGGGTTCGAACCCCATCGTCCACCCCATATTAAGAAGGGCGCCAGATTCATAGTCTGGCGCCTTTGCTTTAAAAGTCTGAAATGCGGATGTGGTGGAATTGGTAGACACACTGGATTTAGGTTCCAGCGCCGCAAGGTGTGAGAGTTCGAGTCTCTCCGTCCGCACCAGGATAAATGTAGCCGACTATCAGTGTTTCGGTTGCAAAAAGGTACAAAAAGAAAGCCGCCTAGTGCGGCTTTTTTTGTTTTGGCGTATTCGTTCCATCGCCTCGCTGGTCCGTCGGCCCTGTCGCCGTCGGTCGATCGAGGCGTGCTATGCAGATGGATTCGGTCATCGTCCGGTGCAGATGCTTCCTTATATAGGGGCCGTGCCAGACACGTCGCGAGTGATGCGAGGTGTTTTCCTTTCTCCTCCGGCTGCAGGCCGATTCCTTCTTGTTAACCCGCCCTTTTTCAGTAGGGTGACTTCTTGAGTTTGACCCACTAGAATGCATGCCCTTGATTCTGGGGTCGGAAACGGCCGGCTAACGTCTGTGCAACGAGGAATATCCATGCAAGTTTCTGTTGAAAATACTTCCGCTCTTGAGCGCCGCATGACCATTGGCGTGCCTGCCGAGCGCATCGAGACCGAAGTCAACAAGCGTCTGCAACAGACCGCGCGCAAAGCCAAGATCCCGGGCTTCCGCCCTGGCAAGGTGCCTATGAGCGTGATTCGTCAGCGTTACGAGGACGGCGCACGTCAGGAAGCACTGGGCGATCTGATTCAGGCTACTTTTTATGAAGCTGTGGTTGAGCAGAAGCTGAACCCGGCTGGTGCTCCTGCTGTAGAGCCCAAGTCGTTCGAAAAAGGCAAAGATCTGGAATACGTGGCTACTTTCGAAGTATTCCCGGAATTCACCGTTGCCGGCTTCGATAGCATCTCCGTAGAGCGCCTGTCTGCCGACGTGGCCGACAGCGATCTGGACAACATGCTTGAAGTGCTGCGCAAGCAGAACGTTCGTTTCGAAGTGGCTGATCGTGCTGCCCAGAACGAAGACCAGTTGAACATCGATTTCGTCGGCAAGGTCGACGGCGAAGTGTTCGCTGGCGGTTCCGCTACCGGTACCCAGCTGGTGCTGGGTTCGGGCCGCATGATCCCTGGTTTCGAAGACGGTCTGGTTGGCGCCAAGGCCGGTGAAGAGCGCGTTCTGAACGTGACCTTCCCAGAGGACTATCAGAACCTCGAGCTGGCCGGCAAGGCTGCCGAGTTCACCGTGACCGTCAACACCGTTTCCGAGCCAAAGCTGCCTGAGCTGAACGAAGAGTTCTTCAAGCAGTTCGGTATCAAGGAAACCGGTATCGAAGGCTTCCGCACCGAAGTTCGCAAGAACATGGAGCGCGAGCTGCGTCAGGCGATCAAGTCCAAGGTCAAGAATCAGGTCATGGACGGTCTGCTGGCCGCCAACCCGATCGAAGTGCCCAAGGCGCTCCTGGAAAACGAAGTCAACCGTCTGCGTGTGCAGGCCGTTCAGCAGTTCGGTGGCAACATCAAGCCTGACCAGCTGCCGGCAGAGCTGTTCGAAGAGCAGGCCAAGCGCCGCGTCGAGCTGGGTCTGATCGTTGCCGAGGTCGTCAAGCAGTTCGACCTCAAGCCTGATGATGCTCGCGTTCGCGAAATGATTCAGGAAATGGCCTCTGCCTATCAGGAGCCTGAGCAGGTCGTTGCCTGGTACTACAAGAACGAGCAGCAAATGAACGAGGTACGTTCTGTTGTGCTTGAAGAGCAAGTTGTAGATACTGTTTTGCAGAAAGCTAGCGTGACCGACAAATCGGTCTCCTACGAAGAAGCTGTCAAGCCGGTGGAAGCTCCAAAAGCCGACTGATTTCTCTTTTCGTGCGAAAACACCCACAAGCCAGCCTTCGCGCTGGCTTGTGCGTATTCAAGACTCGACTATTTGGGAGTGAATGCAGGACATGTCCCGCAATTCTTATATTCAGCAGAACTCTGACATCCAGGCCGCTGGCGGCCTGGTCCCGATGGTTATCGAGCAGTCCGCCCGTGGCGAACGCGCCTATGACATCTATTCGCGCCTTCTCAAGGAGCGAGTCATCTTTATGGTGGGTCCGGTAGAGGACTACATGGCCAACCTTATCGCGGCGCAACTGCTTTTCCTTGAAGCGGAAAACCCGGACAAGGATATCCATCTCTACATCAACTCGCCGGGCGGTTCGGTGACTGCAGGCATGTCGATCTACGACACCATGCAGTTCATCAAGCCGGACGTTTCGACCATCTGTATCGGTCAGGCTTGCAGCATGGGTGCATTCCTGCTGGCCGGCGGTGCAGAAGGCAAGCGTCACTGCCTGCCCAACTCGCGAATGATGATTCACCAGCCGCTGGGCGGTTTCCAGGGTCAGGCGTCGGACATCGACATCCATGCCAAGGAAATCCTGCACATTCGTCATCGTCTCAACTCGCTGCTGGCTCATCACACCGGCCAGAGCCTCGAAACCATCGAGCGCGATACCGAGCGTGACAACTTCATGAGCGCAGAGCGTGCAGCCGAATACGGCCTGATCGACTCGGTGATCAACAAGCGTCAAATGCCTGCCTAAGCGGCTCAAAATGTGGGGGGTCGGGACAACCGACCGCCTGCGGACTTGAAAAAGCCCGCAATAGCCTTCATCTTGTGTTGCAAGCCTACCGGATTGGATCGATCGAATGACTGACACCCGCAACGGCGAGGACAACGGCAAATTGCTCTATTGCTCCTTCTGTGGCAAAAGCCAGCATGAAGTGCGCAAATTGATTGCCGGCCCCTCGGTCTTTATCTGCGACGAGTGCGTCGACCTGTGCAACGACATCATCCGTGAGGAGGTGCAGGAAGCCCAGGCCGAAAGCAGCGCGCATAAATTGCCTTCGCCAAAAGAAATCAGCGGCATCCTTGACCAGTATGTAATCGGTCAGGAACGTGCCAAAAAGGTTCTCGCAGTAGCGGTGTACAACCACTACAAGCGTCTGAATCAGCGTGACAAGAAGAACGACGACGTCGAACTGGGCAAGAGTAACATCCTGCTGATCGGACCTACCGGTTCCGGCAAGACGTTGCTGGCCGAAACTCTGGCTCGCCTGCTCAACGTACCGTTCACCATCGCTGACGCCACCACCCTGACCGAAGCCGGTTATGTGGGTGAGGACGTCGAAAACATTATCCAGAAGCTGTTGCAGAAATGTGATTACGATGTCGAGAAGGCCCAGATGGGCATTGTCTACATCGACGAAATCGACAAGATTTCGCGCAAATCCGACAACCCTTCGATCACTCGTGACGTGTCCGGTGAAGGCGTGCAGCAAGCCTTGCTGAAACTGATCGAGGGCACCGTGGCTTCCGTTCCGCCTCAAGGTGGTCGCAAGCACCCGCAGCAGGAATTCCTGCAGGTGGACACGCGTAATATTCTCTTTATCTGCGGTGGCGCCTTCTCGGGCCTGGAAAAGGTCATTCAGAACCGTTCCACCCGTGGCGGCATCGGCTTCAACGCCGAGGTTCGCAGCAAGGAGGAGGGCAAGAAGGTCGGCGAGTCGCTGCGTGAAGTCGAACCTGACGATCTGGTCAAGTTCGGTCTGATCCCCGAGTTCGTGGGCCGTCTGCCGGTGCTTGCAACGCTGGACGAGCTGGATGAGGCTGCTTTGATACAGATCCTCACCGAGCCGAAGAACGCACTGACCAAGCAGTATGCCAAGCTGTTCGAGATGGAAGGTGTGGACCTCGAGTTCCGTACCGATGCGCTGAAATCGGTTGCCCGTCGCGCGCTGGAGCGCAAGACCGGTGCCCGTGGCCTGCGTTCGATTCTCGAGGGCGTGCTGCTCGACACCATGTACGAAATCCCGTCGCAAAGCGATGTGAGCAAGGTGGTGATCGACGAAAGCGTTATCGATGGCACGTCCAAGCCGTTGTTGATCTACGAAAACAACGAGCCGCCTGCCAAGGTTGCTCCCGACGCATAAACGCATGTTCATATGCGTGTGAAGTAATACTGAAGGGGGCCTTTTTGGTCCCCTTTTGCATTTTTAGGCTGTTCATTCGTTTTGTATGAAGAAACTGATCTTGGCGGGTCGCGCCTCTAGAGCTTGTTTTTTTCTGACGCTACCCCCATCTTGGCTTCAAGCTAATTCCATCTGTCCCGGCCAATTGGCCGCCGTAGAGGCGAAATCATGAAGACCACTATTGAATTGCCTCTCTTGCCATTGCGTGATGTCGTGGTTTATCCGCACATGGTTATCCCGCTGTTCGTGGGGCGCGAGAAGTCTATCGAAGCCCTTGAAGCGGCAATGACAGGCGACAAGCAGATCCTGCTGCTCGCGCAAAGAAACCCGGCTGACGACGATCCTGATGAAAAGGCTCTGTACAGCGTCGGCACCATTGCCACCGTATTGCAATTGCTCAAGCTGCCCGATGGCACCGTCAAGGTGCTGGTCGAAGGTGAGCAGCGTGGTTCGGTAGAGCGTTTTATCGAAGTCGATGGCCACTACCGCGCAGACGTCTCGCTGATCGACGAAGTCGATGCACCGGACCGTGAATCCGAAGTGTTCGTGCGCAGCCTGCTGGCTCAATTCGAGCAGTATGTGCAACTGGGCAAGAAGGTCCCCGCAGAGGTCCTGTCGTCGCTTAACAGCATCGATGAGCCTGGTCGCCTGGTTGACACCATGGCCGCGCACATGGCGCTCAAAATCGAGCAGAAGCAGGAAATACTCGAGATTATCGACCTGTCAGCCCGTGTCGAGCATGTGCTGGCCTTGCTGGATGCCGAAATCGACCTGCTGCAGGTCGAAAAGCGCATTCGCGGTCGCGTTAAGAAGCAAATGGAGCGCAGCCAGCGCGAGTACTACCTGAATGAGCAGATGAAGGCCATTCAGAAGGAACTGGGCGATGGCGACGAAGGCCACAACGAAATCGAAGAGCTGAAAAAGCGCATCGATGCCGCAGGTTTGCCCAAGGACGCTCTGACCAAGGCGAATGCCGAGCTGAACAAGCTCAAGCAGATGTCGCCGATGTCCGCCGAAGCGACCGTGGTGCGTTCCTACATCGACTGGCTGGTTCAGGTGCCGTGGAAGGCGCAGAGCAAGGTACGTCTGGACCTTGCGCGTGCCGAAGCGATTCTCGATGCCGACCATTACGGTCTGGACGAGGTCAAGGAGCGCATCCTCGAATACCTCGCCGTGCAAAAGCGCGTGAAGAAGATTCGTGGCCCTGTGCTGTGTCTGGTAGGTCCACCGGGTGTGGGTAAAACCTCCCTGGCCGAGTCCATCGCCAACGCAACCAACCGTAAATTCGTGCGGATGGCACTCGGCGGCGTGCGTGACGAGGCTGAAATTCGTGGTCATCGCCGGACTTACATCGGTTCGATGCCAGGAAGATTGATACAAAAGATGACAAAGGTGGGCGTTCGCAACCCGCTGTTCCTGCTTGACGAAATCGACAAGATGGGCAGCGACATGCGTGGCGATCCGGCGTCGGCATTGCTCGAGGTGCTTGATCCCGAGCAGAACCACAATTTCAACGATCACTACCTTGAGGTCGACTACGATCTTTCGGACGTGATGTTCCTTTGCACGTCGAACTCGATGAACATTCCGCCAGCCTTGCTGGACCGGATGGAAGTCATTCGCCTGCCGGGCTACACCGAAGACGAAAAGATCAACATCGCCGTCAAGTACCTCTCGCCCAAGCAGATTCAGGCCAACGGCTTGAAGAAAGGTGAGATCAGTTTTGATGAGGATGCGATCCGCGACATCATCCGTTACTACACCCGTGAAGCGGGCGTGCGCGGGCTTGAGCGTCAGATTGCCAAGGTCTGCCGCAAGGCGGTCAAAGAGCACGCGATGGAAAAACGTTTCGCGGTTCAGGTCACAGCCGACATGCTCGAGCACTTCCTGGGCGTGCGCAAGTTCCGCTACGGGCTGGCAGAGCAGCAGGATCAGATCGGTCAGGTCACCGGCCTGGCGTGGACGCAGGTGGGTGGTGAATTGCTGACCATCGAGGCTGCCGTGGTATCGGGCAAGGGCCAGTTGATCAAGACCGGTTCGCTCGGGGATGTGATGGTCGAATCCATTACCGCAGCCCAGACCGTGGTTCGCAGCCGGGCTCGTAGCCTGGGCATTCCAGCTGATTTCCACGAGAAACACGACACGCATATCCACATGCCGGAAGGCGCCACGCCGAAGGATGGACCGAGCGCTGGTGTGGGCATGTGCACCGCCCTTGTTTCGGCGCTTACGCAGATCCCTGTGCGTGCGGATGTGGCAATGACGGGCGAAATTACTTTGCGTGGTCAAGTGCTGGCGATTGGTGGTTTGAAGGAAAAACTGCTGGCTGCACACCGTGGCGGAATCAAGACGGTGATCATTCCAGAAGAAAACGTGCGTGATTTGAAGGAGATTCCTGACAATATCAAGCAGGATCTGCAGATCAAGCCCGTTAAATGGATTGACGAAGTCCTGCAAATTGCGCTGCAATACGCGCCGGAGCCTTTGCCGGACGTGGCTACAGATCTGGTCGCCAAGGAAGAGAAGCGCGAGTCTGACTCTAAGGACAGAATTAGCACGCATTAAGTCTGGGCAGGCTTCCTTGACAGCTTTTTAGAGCCCTTGTTATAAAGCGGCTCTTTAAAGCAATCACTGGCAAGCCTTCCAGCGCTCGTTTTGCTTAACACCTAAAACTTAGAAACATACTCAATATAGAGATAAGGGGACTTAGAGTGAACAAGTCGGAACTGATTGATGCTATCGCTGCATCTGCTGATATCCCGAAAGCTGCTGCTGGCCGCGCGCTGGACGCAGTGATCGAATCCGTCACTGGCGCTCTGAAGGCTGGCGACTCGGTTGTTTTGGTTGGCTTTGGTACGTTCTCCGTGACTGATCGTCCTGCTCGCATCGGTCGCAACCCTCAGACTGGCAAGACGCTGGAAATCGCTGCTGCTAAGAAACCAGGTTTCAAAGCCGGTAAAGCTCTTAAAGAAGCTGTCAACTAAGCCTCTCTATGCCTTTGCCCGCTGGATCGGGCCTGTCCTGATCCAGTAGCGGAGCGGTGGTGCACTCGGTTGCGACACCGAGGGGTTCGAGCCCTACCGCTTCGTCAGTTACGAGAAGGCGCATCCTCGGATGCGCCTTTCTTCTATCCGCTTTCTACCCACGCTCCGCGGTTGGTTAGTCAGTACAACCGTTTTGGGGGACGCAATGCTGCAGAACATCAGGGACAATTCACAAGGCTGGATTGCCAAGACAATTATCGGACTCATCATCGCCTTGATGGCCTTCACCGGCATCGAAGCGATGTTTACCGCTACCAGCAACAAGCAGAACGCGGCTGAAGTCAACGGCGAGGACATCTCTCAGAATGAGTTGAGCCAGGCTGTCGACATGCAGCGCCGCCAGTTGGCTCAGCAGCTTTCGCAACAGCTGGGCAAGGATTTCGATCCTGCCATGCTGGATGAAAAGCTGCTGCGCGAATCAGCGCTCAAGGGCCTGATCGACCGCAAGCTGCTGCTGCAAGGCGCGGCGGATGCCAAGTTCTCGTTTTCCGACGCGGCACTGGATCAGCAGCTTTTGCAGACGCCTGAATTTCAGGTAGACGGCAAATTCAGCGCTGACCGTTTCGATCAGGTGATTCGCCAGTTGGGTTACAGCCGTCTGCAGTTCCGCCAGATGCTGGGTCAGGAAATGCTCATCGGTCAGGTGCGTGCAGGTGTTGCCGGCAGTGCCTTTGTAACCGACGCACAGGTTGAAGCCTTCGCACGCCTCGAAAAGCAGACCCGTGATTTCGCGTCGCTGACCCTGCCTGCCGATACCTCGGCGGTCAAGGTGACCGATGACGAAGTCAAGGCGCATTACGACGAGCATGCCAAGGAGTTCATGAGCCCTGAGCAGGTCGTACTCGACTACATCGAATTGAAGAAGTCGTCCTTCTTCGACAAGGTGCAGGTCAAGGACGAGGACCTGCAGGCGGCTTATCAGAAGGAAATCGCCAATCTGTCCGAACAGCGTCGTGCGGCACACATCCTGATCGAAGTGAACGACAAGCTGAATGACGAGCAGGCCAAGGCGAAGATTGAAGAAATTCAGCAGCGTCTGGCCAAGGGTGAGGATTTCGCGGCATTGGCCAAGGAATACTCGCAGGACCCTGGTTCGTCCAACAAGGGCGGTGATCTGGGCTACGCAGGCAAGGGTGTCTATGACCCGGCTTTCGAAGAGGCACTGTATGCCTTGAACAAGGATCAGGTTTCGCAGCCGGTGCGTACCGATTTCGGCTGGCACCTGATCAAGCTGCTGGGCGTTGAAGCACCTTCGGTGCCGACCTTTGCCAGTCTGAAAGGCAAGCTGACCAACGATTTGAAATCGCAGCTGGTCGAGCAGAAGTTTGTCGAAGTGACCAAGCAACTGGAAGACTCGGCGTTCGAATCGTCCGACCTGTCCCAGCCGGCACAGGACCTGGGCCTGAAGGTTCAGACCACTGCACCGTTCGGTCGTGAGGGCGGCGAAGGCCTGACGGCCAACCGTGCGGTCATCCAGGCGGCATTCAGCCCTGAAGTGCTGGAGGAAGGCGCCAACAGCAACACGCTGGAGCTGGATCCGGAAACCGTTGTGGTGGTGCGCTCCAAAGAGCACCTGCAACCGCAGCAGTTGCCACTTGAGAGCGTTGCCAGCTCGATTCGCGCTCAACTGGTCAAGGAGCATGCTTCGGCAGCTGCCAAAGCCAAGGGCGAGGCGCTGCTGGCCGGTCTGCGTGAGGGCAAGATTCCTTTGGCTGCCAAGCAGGACGGTCGTGACTGGAAGATGATGGAAGCGGTCACTCGCAGTCAGGAAGGGGTTGACCCTCAAGTGCTGCAGACGCTGTTCCGCATGCCCAAGCCGACAGGCAAGGATAAGCCGGAATTCGCCAGCATCACTGCTTCGGATGGCAGCTTCGTGATCGTCCGTCTCAATGGCGTCAACCAGGCGGCTGCGCCGACTGACGCCGAGAAGGCACAATACCGTCGCTTCCTCGCCTCCCGCGAGGGGCAGCAGGATTTCGCGGCGTACCGTGCACAGCTGGAAAGCAAGGCGAAGATCGAGAAGTTCTAGGCTCGAAACGCGTAAACAAAGAAGGCCGCTCATTGAGCGGCCTTCTTTTTGAGTCCGGAAAAGTGCCGCTCGCAAGGAGCGGCGTTTACCGTATCACTCGTCCATGCTGCCCATCGCGGTGGTGTTGAAGCCGCCGTCGACGTACATGATTTCACCGCTGATGCCCGACGCCAGGTCGGAGCACAGGAACGCGCCGGCGTTGCCGACTTCGTCGATGGTGACGTTGCGGCGCAGAGGGGTCTGCGCTTCGTTGGCCGCCAGCATCTTGCGGAAGTTCTTGATGCCTGACGCGGCCAGGGTGCGGATCGGGCCGGCCGATACAGCATTGACGCGAGTACCTTCCGGGCCGAGGCTGCCGGCCAGGTAACGAACGCCAGCTTCCAGGCTGGCCTTGGCCATGCCCATGACGTTGTAGTTGGGCATGGTGCGCTCTGCGCCCAGGTAGGACAGGGTCAGCAGGCTGCCGTTGCGGCCCTTCATCATTTCGCGACCGGCCTTGGCCAGGGCCACGAAGCTGTAGGCGCTGATGTCATGAGCGATGCGGAAACCTTCGCGCGTGGTGGCTTCGGTGAAGTCGCCATCGAGCTGGTCGCCAGGCGCGAAGCCGACCGAGTGAACGATCACGTCCAGGCCGTCCCACTTCTTGCTCAGCTCTTCGAAGACCTTGTTGATCTCTTCGTCGCTGGCCACATCGCAAGGGAAGCACAGCTCAGGGCCCGAACCCCAGCCTGCGGCGAACTCTTCGACACGACCCTTGAGTTTGTCGTTCTGGTAGGTGAAGGCAAGCTCTGCGCCTTCACGATGCATGGCGGCGGCAATACCGGATGCGATGGACAGTTTACTGGCGACACCGACGATCAGGACGCGCTTACCGGCGAGAAAACCCATGTGTTGTTCCTCTTCAGGTTCAGGTTAATCGACAGCTACCGGCGCCAGGAAGGCGGCCTCCAGCAGCTGCTGTGTATAAGGATGTTGCGGTGCGGCGAAGATATCCTGCGCTGCACCCTGTTCGACCACTTGGCCTTGCTTGACCACCATCAACTGGTGGCTCAGCGCTTTGACGACAGCCAGGTCATGGCTGATGAACAAATACGTCAGGTTGTACTTGGTTTGCAGCGAGCGAAGCAGCTCGACGACCTGACGCTGTACGGTCCGGTCGAGGGCCGAGGTCGGCTCGTCCAGCAAAATCAGCGCCGGCTTCAAGACCAGCGCACGTGCAATGGCGATCCGCTGGCGTTGGCCACCGGAGAACTCGTGAGGGTAGCGGTGCCGGGTATCCGGGTCCAGACCAACCTCCCTGAGCGCTTCGATAATCGCCGTCTGCTGTTCGGCCGCCGTACCCATGCCGTGGATTCGCAAGCCTTCGCCAACGATTTCAGCCACCGACATGCGCGGGCTCAAACTGCCAAACGGGTCCTGGAAAACCACTTGCATCTGCCTGCGCAGCGGACGGATTTGCTGTTGCGACAGGGATTCTAGCGCGTTGCCCTTGAACCGTATGGTGCCCTGACTGCCGATCAGTCGAAGAATCGCCAGGCCCAGCGTCGATTTGCCCGACCCGCTTTCACCCACAATACCCAGTGTTTGCCCTTGCGGCAGGCTGAAACGTATGCCGTCCACCGCCTTGACGTGGTCGACCGTACGCTTGAGCAGGCCTTTTTTGATCGGGAACCAGACTTTCAGGTCCTCGACTTCAAGCAGCGGGGCGCCGGCGGTGTTGGTCGATGGACCGCCGCTGGGCTCCGCGCTGAGCAACACTTGGGTGTAAGGATGTTGCGGCGAACGGAACAATTCTTCGCACGATGCCTGTTCGACGATGCAACCGCGCTGCATGACACATACTCGGTTGGCTATTTGCCTTACCACGTTCAAATCGTGGCTGATCAGCAGCAGTGCCATGCCCAGGCGAGCCTGCAACTGCTTGAGCAGTTCGAGGATTTTCAGCTGTACCGTCACATCCAGCGCAGTGGTCGGTTCGTCGGCAATCAGCAGCTCGGGTTCATTGGCCAGGGCCATGGCGATCATCACACGCTGACGCTGGCCACCTGAAAGCTCGTGTGGCAGCGCTTTGAGGCGTTTGTGTGGCTCAGGTATGCCGACCAGATCGAGCAGCTCCAGCGTGCGCTCGGTGGCGGCCTTGCCAGTCAGGCCCTTGTGCAGGCCCAGCACCTCGTTGATCTGTTTTTCCACCGAATGCAGCGGATTGAGCGAGGTCATTGGTTCCTGGAAGATCATGGCGATGCGGTTGCCACGGATCGAACGCAGTTTTTTCTCTTCGACCTTCAGCAGGTCTTCACCCGCGTAGCGGATCGTGCCGCTCGGGTGGCTGGCGATGGGGTAGGGCAGCAGGCGCAGGATTGAGTGCGCGGTGACTGACTTGCCCGAACCGCTTTCGCCGACCAGCGCCAGCGTTTCACCACGACGAATATCGAAGCTGATGTTCTCGACCACGCGTTGCCGCGAGTCGCCCGTCACGAACTCGACCGCCAGATCGCGGATTTCGATCAGATTGTCATTGTTCATCTTATTTCCTTGGGTCGAAAGCATCGCGGGCGGATTCGCCGATGAACACCAGCAGACTCAGCATGATGGCCAGCACAGCGAAGGCGCTGATGCCCAGCCAGGGCGCCTGCAGGTTGGATTTGCCCTGCGCTACCAGCTCGCCCAGTGACGGCGAGCCGGCGGGCAGGCCGAAGCCCAGAAAGTCCAGCGCCGTCAGGGTGCCGATGGCCCCGGTGAGAATGAACGGCAGAAAGGTCATGGTCGATACCATGGCGTTGGGCAGGATATGGCGGAACATGATTGCGCCGTTCTCCATGCCCAGCGCCCGCGCGGCCCTTACGTATTCCAGATTGCGGCCACGCAGGAACTCGGCGCGCACCACGTCCACCAGGCTCATCCAGGAAAACAACAGCATGATGCCCAACAACCACCAGAAGTTGGGTTGTACGAAGCTGGCAAGGATGATCAGCAGATACAGTACCGGCAGGCCCGACCAGACCTCGAGGAAGCGCTGGCCCAGCAGGTCGACCCAGCCGCCATAGAAACCCTGCAAGGCGCCGGCAATGACGCCGATGATCGAGCTGAGGATGGTCAGGGTCAGGGCGAACAGTACCGAAATCCTGAAACCGTAGATCACCCGCGCCAGGACGTCACGGCCCTGATCATCGGTGCCCAGCAGGTTCTC
This sequence comes from Pseudomonas sp. BS3767, assembly GCF_900099665.1. Classification (NCBI taxonomy): domain Bacteria; kingdom Pseudomonadati; phylum Pseudomonadota; class Gammaproteobacteria; order Pseudomonadales; family Pseudomonadaceae; genus Pseudomonas; species Pseudomonas sp. BS3767. The sequence goes on from NZ_FNCX01000006.1 coordinate 113,273, forward strand.
CCGCGAAGGCGGCGCCGGAGCAGGGACTTTCAGGTCGTAGTTGATGCTCTGGTAGCTGAACGGGATGGGCGCCCACAGGGTCCAGCCATCCTTCGCGGCGAGCAGTTCCTTGATGTATGGGCTCTTGTAGTTGGCTTCCAGCGGGAATTCGCCACCGAAGGTGGTTTCCGGGTAACGCTCGAATACCGGGAAATACCAGTGGCCGTCGTAGCGCACAGCCAGCGGTTTATCGTTGGCGATCAGTTCGGCGCCCAGGCTCAGGCCGAACAGAATCAGGAACAGCCACAATGACCACCAGCCACGCCTGTTGGCCTTGAAGCGTTCGAAGCGACGGCGATTGAGAGGAGACAGCTTCATATCAATGCTTCCTGCTTTCGAAGTCGATGCGCGGGTCTACGAGGGTGTAGGTGATATCGCCGATCAGCTTCACCACCAGCCCCAGCAGGGTGAAGATGAACAGCGTGCCGAACACCACCGGATAGTCGCGGTTGATCGCGGCTTCAAAACTCATCAGGCCCAGGCCGTCCAGCGAAAAGATCACTTCCACCAGCAGCGAGCCGGTGAAGAAGATACCGATGAACGCCGACGGGAAGCCTGCGATCACCAGCAGCATCGCGTTGCGAAACACATGGCCGTAGAGCACCTTGTGGTTGCTCAGGCCCTTGGCTTTGGCCGTGGTCACGTATTGCTTGCTGATTTCGTCGAGAAAGCTGTTTTTGGTCAGCAGCGTCATGGTGGCAAAGTTGCCGATCACCAGTGCGGTGACTGGCAAAACCAGATGCCAGAAGTAATCGAATAGCTTGCCCAGCGTGCTCAGTTCGTCGTAGTTGTTGGAGGTCAGCCCGCGCAGTGGAAACCAGTTGAAGTAGCTGCCCCCGGCAAACACCACGATCAGCAGAATCGCGAACAGGAACGCCGGAATGGCATAGCCGACAATGATTGCCGAACTGGTCCATACGTCGAACTGGCTGCCGTGGCGCGTGGCCTTGGCAATCCCCAGCGGGATCGACACCAGGTACATGATCAGGGTGCTCCATAACCCGAGGGAAATGGACACCGGCATCTTCTCGACAATCAGGTCGATGACCTTGGCATCACGAAAGAAGCTGTCGCCGAAATCCAGCGTGGCGTAGTTCTTGATCATGATCCACAGGCGTTCCGGCGCCGACTTGTCGAAACCGTACATGCGTTCGATTTCCTTGATCAATGCCGGGTCCAGGCCTTGCGCGCCGCGGTAGTTGGAGCCGGCCACCGATACTTCGGCGCCGCCCCCGGCTATCCGGCTGGTGGCGCCATCGAAGCCTTCGATCTTGGCGATCATCTGTTCGACCGGGCCACCGGGGGCGGCCTGAATGATGACGAAGTTGATGATCAGGATGCCGAGCAGGGTAGGGATGATCAGCAGCAGCCGTCGCAGAATATAAGCCAGCATGTTATTGCTCCGCGTTCGCAGGCTTGGCCTGATCAGGGGCTGACGGGGTCGCGGCCACCGGTTTGACATCCGGCCTGGCCCACCAGGTCATCAGGCCGATATCGGAAAGTGCTTCGGCCTTGGGATGGTCGAGGTGATTCCAGTAAGCCACCCGCCAAGTCTTGATGTGCCAGTTCGGAACGACGTAAAAGCCCCACAGCAGCACACGGTCCAGTGCCTTGGTATGGGTGATCAGGCTTTGCCGTGAGTCGGCGTTGATCAGGCCGTTGACCAGCTCATCCACCGCAGGGTCCTTGAGGCCCATGAAGTTGCGGCTGCCCGGGTTGTCGGCGCTGGATGAGTCGAAGTACACGCGCTGCTCGTTACCGGGCGAGCTGGACTGCGGATAGCCAGTGACAATCATGTCGTAGTCCCGCGAGCGCAGGCGGTTGATGTATTGCGACACGTCGGCCCGACGAATCACCAGCTCGATACCCAAGTCGCTCAGGTTGCGCTTGTAAGGCAGCAGAATGCGCTCGAACTCGGTCTGGGCCATCAGAAACTCGATTTTTACCGGGTTGCCCTGCGCGTCGACCATCTTGTCGTCGACGATCTTCCAGCCCGCCTCCTGCAACAGCTGGAAGGCCCGGCGCTGCTGCGGACGGATCATACCGCTGCCATCGGTGACCGGCAGGGTGAAGGGTTCGCTGAACACGCGATCCGGAATCTTGCCGCGCAACGGTTCCAGAAGCTTGAGTTCTTCGGCAGACGGCAGGCCGCTGGCGGCCATTTCCGAGTTGTCGAAATAACTTTTGGTGCGGCTGTACGAGCCGTTGAACAGCTGTTTGTTGGTCCACTCGAAGTCCAGCAGCAGAGTCAGCGCCTCACGGACCCTGACGTCCTGAAACACCGGCTTGCGCAGGTTGAAGACAAAGCCCTGCATGCCCGTCGGGTTGCCATTGGGAAGCTCTTCCTTGATCAGCCTGCCGTCGCGCACTGCGGGCGTGTCGTAAGCGGTTGCCCAGTTCTTGGCACTGGTTTCCAGCCAATAGTCGAATTGCCCGGCCTTGCCGGCCTCCAGCGCTACCGTATTGTCGCGGTAGTAGTCGGTGGTCAGCACGTCAAAGTTGTAGAAACCCTTGTTGATCGGAAGATCCTTTGCCCAGTAGTCCTTGACCCGCTCATAACTCACCGAGCGACCGGCCTTCACGTCGGCGACCTTGTAGGGGCCGCTGCCCAGCGGGAAGTCCAGGTTGCCCTTGCTGAAGTCGCGATCGGCCCAGAAATGCTTGGGCAGCACCGGCAACTGGCCAAGGATCAGCGGCAACTCGCGGCTGCCCTTGTGCTTGAACTTGAACAGCACGCGCAACGGATCTTCGACGATGACCTGATCGACGTCGGCGTAGTAGCCCTTGTACATGGGCGAACCGTGCTCCATCAGGGTCTTGAAGCTGAATTCGACGTCGTCGGCGCGGATCGGGTGGCCGTCATGAAAGCGCGCCTCGGGGCGCAGATAGAAACGCACCCAGCTGTTGTCCGGGGACTTCTCGATCTTGCCCGCGATCAGTCCGTATTCAGTGAATGGCTCATCCAGGCTCGAGCGGGCAAGGGTGTCGTAGATCAGACCGATATCGTCTGCCGGTACGCCTTTGTTGATGAACGGGTTGAAGCTGTCAAAGCCGCCGAAGCCTGCCTGACGCAGCGTGCCGCCCTTGGGGGCATCCGGGTTCACGTAGTCGAAGTGCTTGAAATCAGCCGGGTACTTCGGCGCTTCGTCATACAGCGTCACGCCATGCTGAGGCGCAGCCTGTACTGTGCAGGCGAGGCTGGCCAGCAGCAGGCCTGCTGCCTGCGAGCGCAGGGAGTGCAGAGGGTTCATCGGGGCTTCTCCAGAGTCTTGAGCCACCACGCACGCAGCCCCAGGGTGTAGGGCGGGGTAGTGACCATGGCGAATCGGTTGCGATAGGCAAGCCGATGATTATTCAGATACCAGTTGGGGATGCTGTAGTGCTGAGACAGCAATACGCGGTCCAGCGCCCGCGCCGCGGCGACCTGTTCGTCCCGGGTTTGCGCGGCCAGCAGTTTGTTCAGCAGGGCATCGACCACGGGGTTGGCGATACCCGCGTAGTTCTTGCTGCCGTTGATCGCAGCCTGACTGGAATGGAAATACTGCCACTGCTCCAGACCGGGGCTCAGGGTCTGTTGCAGGGTCATCAGAATCATGTCGAAATCGAAACGGTCCAGACGTTGCTTGTACTGGGCGCGGTCGACAGTGCGCAGCCCTGCATTGATCCCTAGACGGCGCAGGTCTTCGATGTAGGGTTGCAGAATGCGTTCGAGGTTGGGGTTGACCAGCAGGATCTCGAAGCGCAACGGTTGCTTGTCGGCATTGAGCAAACCCTTGTCCGACAGCGTCCAGCCAGCCTCGGCAAGCAGCTTCAGGGCCTTGCGCAAGGTCTCGCGCGGGATTGCGCCACCATCGGTTTTCGACGGGGCGAACGGCTGGGTGAACAGGCTGGCGGGCAACTGATCGCGGTAGGGCGCCAGGAGCAGCCATTCGGCCCCGGTCGGCAGGCCCGTCGCGGAAAATTCGCTGTTGGGGTAGTAGCTGATCGAGCGGTCATAGGCGTCGCTGAACAGCGTGCGGTTGGTCCATTCGAAATTGAACAGCAGACCCAGGGCTTCGCGCACGCGGATGTCGGCGAAGGCGGCGCGCCGGGTGTTCATGAACAGTCCCTGGGTCTGTGTCGGTATGCGGTGGGGGATCTGCGCCTTGATCACCTGACCATTGGCCACCGCGGGGAAGTCGTAGCCACTGGCCCAGTTCTTGGCCTGATGCTCGATGTAGATGTCGAATTCACCCGCTTTGAACGCTTCGAACGCCACGTCGCTGTCGCGGTAGAACTCGACCTCGACCCGGTCGAAATTGTATTTGCCGCGATTGACCGGCAAGTCCTTGCCCCAGTAATCCTTGACCCGCTCGAACACCAGTTGCCGACCCGGCTGCACGCGGGTGATGCGGTAAGGGCCACTGCCCAGCGGCGGCTCGAAGGTGGTCGCCTTGAAATCCCTGTCCTTCCAGTAATGTTGCGGCAACACCGGCAGTTCGCCCAGGCGCAGGATCAGCAGCGGGTTGCCCGAGCGCTTGAAGACAAACCGGATGCGATGACGGTTGAGAATGTCCACGCGCTGCACTTCCTGCAAGGCGGTGCGGTATTGGGGGTGACCGTCCTTGAGCAGTGTCCGGTAGGAAAACGCCACGTCGTAGGCGGTAATGGGCTTGCCGTCATGGAAGCGCGCCTGCGGGCGCAGGTTGAACACCACCCAGCTGCGGTCCTCGCTGTATTCCACCGACTGGGCGATCAGCCCGTAACTGGAGGTCGGTTCATCGCCGGATGGGTCGTATTGGCCTGTGCCGACCATCAGCGGTTCATTCAGCTCGTTGACACCATACTGCAGGAAGTTGCCAGTCGAGACCGGGCTGCTGCCCTTGAATGTGTAGGGGTTTAACGTGTCGAACGTGCCGAAGGCCATCATTCTCAGGGTGCCACCTTTCGGCGCCTCGGGATTGACCCAGTCGAAATGAGTGAAGCTGGCCGGGTACTTGAGAACACCAAACTGCGCGTAACCATGACTTTCGGTGATGGCTGCGTTGGCGCAGAAGCTCAAGGCCAGGCTGAGGGTCAGCAGGAAGGGACGTATCACGATCCAGACGGCCTGGGCTTTCGGGTCGCTAACAGTAACAGCTTGTTCCAGCTGGAAAAAGACTGCAGGTGATGGCGCTGCCGGGCTGCATCGGACACCCGCCCCAAGGTTATCGAAGGGCAAGTGGCCGTGCGCATCAGTGTGGCAGGTAAACGGTCAGGGTCTGGCCGGGTTTGAGAGCCTGCCCGCTACGTGGATTCCAGCGCTTGAGATGTTGCATCTCGACGTTGAAGCGCTTGGCGACCAGGTACATCGAGTCGCCTTTCTGGATCTTGTACTGCATGGATTTCTTTTCGCTGTCCTTGCCACCGGTGCTGGCGACCGACTTGCTGACGGCTTTGCCGGCAGGTTTGCTGGTGTCCTGCATGACCAGCGTCTGGCCGACCTTGAGCTTCTTGCCGGTCAGCTTGTTCCAGCGTTGCAGGTCTTCGACATCCACCTTGTTGGCTTGCGCGATGGTGGTCAGGTTGTCACCGCTGCGCACCTTGTAGCTTCGGGTACGTGACGGCTTGTCGTTGCTGGCCAGCGCTTCGAACACGGGTTGTGAATTCTGCATGCCCGGCTTGACCGGTATGCTCAGTGATTGACCGACCTTCAGGCGGTTGCCGGACAGCTTGTTATTGCCCTTGAGCGAGCTGACCGTGACCTGATAACGACTGGCCAGGCTTTCCAGGGTATCGCCCTTGCGCACCCGGTAAGGCTGCCAGGCGACCAGTTCTTCCTGTTTCATGGTCAGCAGGCTGGCCGTCAGCAGTTGCGCCTTGGAAGTGGGCACCAGCAGGTGCTGGGGGCCATCGACGGTCAGGCGCTTCTTGTAGGCGGGGTTGAGCTGGATAAGCTCGTCTTCGTCGATATCGGCGGCGCTGGCCACTTTGGACAGGTCGACACGCTTGTTGAGCTCGACGACTTCGAAGTAGGGCTGGTTGGCGATCGGGTTCAGATTGACGCCGTAAGCTTCCGGCGACAACACCACCTGGGACAGGGCCAGCAGCTTGGGCACGTAATCGCGGGTTTCCTGCGGCAGCGGCAGGTTCCAGTAATCGGTCGGCAGGTTGAGTTTGTCATTGCGCTCGATGGCGCGGCTCACCGTGCCTTCGCCGGCGTTGTAGGCTGCCAGGGCCAGCAGCCAGTCACCGTTGAACATGTCATGCAGGCGGGTCAGGTAATCCAGTGCCGCAACGGTCGAGGCCTGGATGTCGCGACGTCCGTCATAAAAGCTGGTCTGGCGCAGGTTGAAGTAACGCCCGGTCGACGGGATGAACTGCCAGAGGCCGACCGCCTGGCTGCGCGAAACGGCCATCGGGTTGTAGGCGCTTTCGATGACCGGAAGCAGCGCCAGTTCCAGCGGCATGTTGCGTTCTTCAAGGCGCTCGACGATGTAGTGCATGTACAGGCTGCCGCGCTCGCCAGCGTTTTCCAGAAAGGAAGGGTTGTTGGCGAACCACAGGCGCTGTTGATCGATGCGGGGGTTCTGATCATTGCCTTGTTGCAGCTGAAAGCCCTGACGCATGCGCTCCCAGACATCCTGTGGAGGTGCGAGAGGGGTGGCAGGCTTGTGCGACAGGAAAATCGGTTTTTGCTTGATGCCGGCGGCCAGGTTAGGCGCGCGATGGCTATTGACCGGGTCGACGCTGGCGGTGCTCTGGCAACCGGCCAGAAGGGCACTCGCGGTGACGGCCATGGCCTGAGCCAACCGAGTCAATGCGTCCGAATGTGAAGGCTTGCTGGTAGATGACGACATTGTTCGGGGGGTACATCCAGACGAAAATGTCGGGCGATTCTAGGAAGCAGCCTGCCGTCGGTCAACCTTTCAGAATTTTATTGCGGTTTTAAGGTCGGGTCAGAACTTATCTTTCCAGGCCCTCAAGCTGGCAAAGACCGCACTCTGCGAGGTGTTTTGCCCGCCGCTCCGTTCGTCCGCTTTTTCTTTAACGGATGTTTCCCCGGTACGCAGGAACGGATTGGTACGTTTTTCCAGGGCCAGATTCGACGGAAGACTGATGCGATTTTCGCTGCGCCAGCGCGTCACTTCGGCCAGGCGTTCGGCGATATCGACATTGTCGGGCTCGACGGCCTGCGCAAAGCGCAGATTGCTCAGCGTGTATTCGTGAGCGCAGTAGATCAGTGTGCTGTCCGGCAGATCGGCCAGGCGGCTGAGAGAATCGTGCATCTGTTGCGGCGTACCCTCGAACAACCGTCCGCAGCCAGCAGCAAACAGCGTGTCGCCGCTGAACAGCAGGGGGGTCGTGGCGTCCTCGTGATAGAACGCGATATGCCCCAGCGTATGACCAGGGACCGCATGCACTACAAATTCAAGGCCCAGCACGGTCAGTCGGTCATTGTCGACCAGCGCGACATCGCGTGCCGGTATGGTTTCGGCTGCAGGGCCCAGCACGCGCGCCGCGGTCGACTGCTTGAGTTCCGCAACGCCGCCCACATGATCATTGTGGTGGTGGGTGATCAGGATATCGGTCAGCCGGTAGTCGGGATTCTGCGCCAGCCAGCCCAGCACCGGCTTCGCGTCGCCCGGATCGACGACAGCGCACTGCTGGCTCGAAAGGTCTTGTAACAACCATATGTAGTTGTCATTGAAAGCAGGAAGGGCGTGGATCTGTATCATGGCGCAGTTCGCATAGCGGCAGACAATGGTGCATCTTAGAGTCTGTTGCCGCTGTATGCGAGCACCTCTGGAGGAGAACTCATGACCGATGAAGCGTTCGCTCAGGCTGATCCTGAGTGGCTTGCATTGATCCGCGCTGCCCGTGAATGGCTTTCCGGGCCGCTCGGGCAGCTTCTGCTCGAAGAGGAACGGCGCATTCTCGACGAAGAGCTGGGGCGGTACTTCGGCGGCTATCTGGTGCATTACGGCCCGTCGGCGGAAAGCCCGCCAGTGGCTCCCCAGGTGCAGCGCAATGTACGCCTTGGTGCGCCGTTGCCGGGTGTCGAGATCGTCTGTGAGGAACAGGCGTGGCCATTGAGTGAGCACGCGGCCGATGTCGTGGTGTTGCAGCACGGCCTGGATTTCTGCCTGTCGCCCCACGGCCTGCTGCGCGAAGCGGCCAGCAGCGTGCGGCCGGGCGGACACTTGCTGATTATCGGCATCAACCCCTGGAGCACCTGGGGCATACGTCACGTATTCGCGCGGGATGCGTTGCGCAAGGCGCGCTGCATTTCATCCTCGCGGGTCGCTGACTGGCTGAATCTGCTGGGCTTCGCGCTGGAGAAACGGCGCTTCGGATGCTATCGTCCGCCTCTTGCTTCAGCAGCATGGCAGTCGCGTCTTGCAGGGCTCGAACGCCTTGGCGAGGGGCGTCAGAGCCCCGGTGGCGGCTTCTATGTACTGGTGGCGCGCAAACTGGTGGTCGGCCTCAGACCCTTGCGTCAGGTGCGCCGCGACCCCATCGGCAAGCTGATCCCCATGCCGATGGCCAAGGTCAGCCGCAACACTCAGGACCAGGCTTGAATAACGCCTTGCTGCACATGAAGCCCATCATTCTGGAAAGGTCGTAATGAGCGATAGCGTTGAACTCTTCACCGACGGTGCCTGCAAGGGTAATCCTGGCCCGGGCGGTTGGGGGGCCCTGCTGGTGTGCAAGGGCGTCGAAAAAGAGTTGTGGGGTGGCGAAGCCAATACCACCAACAACCGGATGGAACTGACCGGTGCGATTCGCGGGCTTGAAGAACTCAAGCGCCCTTGCGAAGTGACGCTGGTGACCGACTCTCAGTACGTGATGAAAGGCATTACCGAGTGGATGGTCAACTGGAAGAAGCGCGGCTGGAAAACCGCTGCCAAGGAGCCGGTCAAAAACGCCGATCTGTGGCAGCTTCTGGATGAACAGGTCAGTCGCCACACGGTGAAATGGCAGTGGGTGCGCGGGCACATCGGCCACCCTGGCAACGAGCGTGCCGACCAGCTCGCCAACCGTGGCGTCGACGAAGTGCGCGGCATCCGGCACGGCTAGACGCGCACGGGCTTGCAACGGCCGCTGCGTGCTAGAATCGCGGCCTGTACATGAGGCAACAGTCAATGGCATTGCAAAACCTGGATAACAGATCCATCGTCCTCGATACCGAAACCACCGGTATGCCGGTGACGGATGGTCACCGCATCATCGAGATCGGTTGTGTCGAGTTGATCGGTCGCCGCCTGACCGGTCGGCATTTTCACGTTTACCTGCAGCCTGATCGCGAAAGTGACGAAGGCGCGATCGGTGTTCACGGTATCACCAATGAATTTCTGGTCGGCAAGCCGCGGTTTGCCGAAGTCGCCGATGAATTCTTCGAGTTCATCAAAGGCGCACAGCTGATCATTCACAACGCAGCGTTCGACGTTGGCTTCATCAACAACGAATTTGCCTTGATGGGTTCGCAGGACAGGGCTGATATCACCCAGCACTGTTCGATTCTCGACACCCTGATGATGGCGCGAGAGCGTCACCCGGGTCAGCGCAACAGTCTGGATGCACTCTGCAAGCGCTACGGCGTCGATAACTCGGGCCGTGAGCTGCACGGCGCATTGCTCGACTCCGAGATTCTGGCCGACGTCTATCTGGCGATGACCGGCGGTCAGACCAGCCTGTCGCTGGCTGGCAATGCCTCCGATGGCAACGGTTCGGGCGAAGGCTCTGGCAATCGTGGCAGCGAAATTCGCCGCCTGCCTGCCGATCGCAAGCCATGCCGCATCATTCGCGCCTCTGAAAGTGAGCTGGCCGAGCACGAAGTGCGTATGAGCACCATCGCCAAGGCTTGCGGTGCTCCTCCGCTCTGGGTACAGATGCTGGAAGCCGGAGCGCAGGCATCTTCCTGACAGCAAGCGGCAAAGGTGAAATGAGCGTGGCACATCCTGCTTTGAGCATTCGGGTTGCAGACGAATGCTTCGAGGACTACATCCTCAACAGCGAATTCACGTTTACAGTGCTTGGCTACGCGCAGCCGCGTATCGGCGAGCCTGTGGATTCATGGCCGGTCGAGCTGGTCGAGCCGTACAGCAAGAACTATGGCATCGACTCTCAGGAATTTGCCGATCATCGTGAAGCCGCCACCAGTTCGGTGATGGTTGCCTGGCTGGATGACCACGCCGTCGGCCATATCGTGATGAGCACTCACTGGAGTGGATTCGCGTATATCGATGAGCTGGCAGTGGACGAGTCGGCGCGCCGTCATGGCGTCGCACGCTCGTTGCTCGACGCGGCGCAATTCTGGACTCGTAAGCGCAATCTGCCTGGCATCGTTCTGGAAACGCAGAACAATAACCTGGGGGCCTGCAGGCTGTACGAGAGTTGCGGGTACGTGGTAGGCGGGGTGGATCACATGCGCTATCGGGGCATCGATCCGAACACTCGTGAAACGGCGATTTTCTGGTATCTGATCTTTTCGGATTAACAGCTTCCCGCTGGCCATGCAGCCAAGGCGGGAATGCTGCCGTTATTACGTGGGTGTACGGGTAATTTTTATGCCCGATTGCACCAGCTCGAAGTCCTCACCACCCAAATGCTTGACCCGGTCGCCGATTGCCAGCCTGTAGGTGATCACCGGCTGACCGCCCTGCGCCTCATCCGGCTGCGATTCCTGGAACTCATGAACCGGATAAACGCGACCTTCGGCGTCCCTGGCATGAAATTGTCCGACGAGAACTGAAGCCATTTGCTCTGTAACCTCTGAAACTGAATATAACTGCTGGTTTACGAATCCATCGAGGCTAGTAGACCACTGATCTATAGGTGAGTTTGCCTTTGAGGGAAAAAATAATCCCTGCCGTTCAAGCGCGTAGGGAATTGACTGGCGCAAAGGTCGTCTAAACCCGGCTTCTGTTCTATACCTAACCTTCCCTTGAATCAGATGACGGATATTTTCATGAGCCAGGTTCATACCATTGCCGTATTGGTCGGCAGTCTGCGAAAAGAGTCCATCAACCGCAAGATCGCTCTTGCTCTGGCAGAACTGGCACCTGCCAGCCTGAAACTGAATATTGTCGAGATCGGTGATCTGCCGTTGTACAACGAAGACATCGATGGCGACTCACCGCCGCCTGCATACACCACCTTTCGCGAGCAACTGGGCGCTGCCGACGGCGTGCTGTTTGTTACCCCGGAATACAACCGCTCGGTGCCCGGTGCCCTGAAAAACGCCATCGACGTGGGCTCGCGTCCTTACGGCAAAAGTGCCTTCAGCGGCAAGCCGGGCGCCGTGATCAGTGCCTCGCCGGGTGCTGTCGGTGGCTTTGGTGCCAACCATCACCTGCGTCAGTCGCTGGTGTTTCTGGACGTGCTGTGCCTTCAGCAGCCCGAAGCCTACCTGGGCAGCGCCGGGAGCTTTTTCGACGAGTCCGGCGCGTTGTCCGATAAAACCAGGCCCTTCCTGCAGAAGTTCATCGATGCCTTCGCCGCCTGGGTCGAGAAGAACGGCAGGGCTGCTGCCCACTGATTTTTTGACGAAGCGCGTCTGCCGATCGATTGCTTTATGTAACGCAGGCGCGTCGGTCCATCCCCATAAGCTGTTTCCTTTTTCTCTGCCACGCGCCTGGGCGCTTTGCGCAGAGGCGCCCTCCAAAGGAAACAGTACATGTCAGCAGCTCCCTATTTTTTCAGCGACTCTCTGCGCGCGCGCTTCACACAAGACATTCGGGACGCTATCGAACAGTCTCGAATCAGCCATGACGACGGCGCGTGGTTGCAGCTATTGGCTGCCGAAAGTAACGAGCCCACCAGCGATGCGGCTCCCCGAGTCGACCGGCTGCTGATAAGCGACGCGCAGCCCGTTAATGCGGAATTGGCCGCAGCCCTGTTCATCAGTGATGCCGCCAATCCCTCGGCGCGGGTCTTTCTCAGTACCCTGGCCTTCGGCATCGAGCAATTCGAGAGTCGCAGCGCGCTGTTCAACGCCTTGCAGCAGCGATTCGACGATATCACTGCCTTGTCGATCGTCGAGCGCGAACGCATCGAAGGCTCGCTGTTTGACGCCCGCACGCAGGCCGTGCTGCGCCAGCAGGCCGGGCATCTGCAGCGCCTGGCGGCAAGGTTGGAGGCGCTGCCTGATTTTCGACAGGCGACAGGCAAGGCCTTTCAGGATGTGCTGGTAGAAAGGGGCATCGACGTCGTTGCCCAGACCGTCCAGCTTGTGCACACGGCGCCCGGTGCTGCTCCGGCAGCGTCAACAGTCGTCGGAACTCAATACCTTGCCGATGCCGCCATGCAGGCGTTTTCCTACGAATCCCTGCCGCAAGGCCAGACACGTCGCTATCTGGATACCAAGGGGGCGGCGTTACCCGAGGCACAGGCGATCGTTTTCGATCAGGCGCTGGCAGACTCGGCTGCTTCAGTCGGCACCGCGTATGAGCAGTTGCTGTCTGACTACTGGACGTCTCAGGGGCAGGATGGGCGCACGCGTCGCGACCTCACCGCTGATGCGCTTGCAGAGTGTTTTCGCCAGCATCTGTTATCGGGCCGGGCGCACCGCAACATGACGGAGGCTGAATATCGCTGGCTGCTGACCCTGCTGCCTTCGCAGCCTGGCGGGCCCGCTGCGCCGGTGCCAAGGGTACGCAGGTTATCAGTTGTCGTGGCCGGCCAGGACCCCGTCAAGCTGGTCGGCGTATTCCTCATCGATTTCCCCGGAGAGGCGTCACCGGCGGTATTTCTCTATTCGTCATTGCCGGGCTTCCTGCGCTTCGGCGATCAGGCTCAGGCCATCGAGCATGTGCTGAGGGGCCCTTCACGCGCCGGATTGTTGTTTTACTCATCGTTGAATGATTATTCCGTCATTAGCCTGGAAGGTCAGCTTGAGCTACGTCACGACACGCTCACCGAGGACTTTTTCAGCGAATTCATTGATGCCCTGATCGCCTTGCAAGAGCGCGACCTGCGCTACGTACTTGACCTGCCGGCCCTTCATTCCGAAAAAAATCCGGCTCGGATTGACGATGCGCTGGATATCCGCAAGCTGCTCGATGGTCGGCTATTGAACATGCACGATGCAGGGCGCTGGCGTCAGGACCGGCTGAGCTTTGACAGCGTCTGGGGGGCGGCTGCCCAGAGCAGTATCAGTGAGCGGCCGAACTTGATTTCAGACCCGTCCTACAACTGGATGGGCAAGTTGAAAAAGCTCGACGCCTTGCTCGGCAGCGTCGATGCCCTGCATCCCGGTGCAGATGGCTGCATGCATCGCGCGCTCAACCTCTATCTGGCTTTGATCGGCGGTCCGCCCCTTGATGCCCGCAAGCTTTGGGTGCAGGCGGATGTCGCTGAGGCGACGCCGGTGCCAGTGTTGACGCTGGCGCTTGAACGGGTCTGCGGTTACACAAGCATCCCCCTGGCTGACAGCATCGTTCTCGCCGGGCAGATCACTCCGGTGGCGGATCAACCGGTGCAGCGTCTGTCGCTGGCATTGCTTGAGCAGATATTGATCTGCGTGCAGGCAGATTTTGCCCATCGCTTCGAGGGTCAGATCAGCGAGTTCTACTCACGTACGATTCGCCAACGCGATACCAGCATGCATCCCGACGTGATATCCGCCCTGGTCCGGGAGTACTCGCTGCGTCTTGAGTTGCTGGTCGAACGGCGCACGGCCACGCTGCCTGTCGCTTTCCTCGACAACGTACAGCAGGTCCTCGACAGGCCGTTGCCGGCACTTCGGCAGACGTTGGGCGAGGCGCGCGTCGATGTTTTTAGGGTAACGGTTCAGTACGACCCGCAGGTGCCCGTGGTCAAGGTAACCAATGCGTTTGTGGTCACTGGCAGGCTTCCCGACAGTAAGCCCGTCCTGTGGATCCTGGATCAGGGACTCGTCGGTTTTGAAACCCTGCAGGCGCTGGAAGAGTATGTCGCCGGGCGACTGACAAGCATGGAGCTGAGCTCGCAGGTGTCAGGCGTTATCGCTGAACCTGACCGACGCATGTTACTCGGCCAGCGTGCCCGTCGAGGGACGCTTGAACTCAAGGTCGTCCTGCAACCCATTGAAGAGCATTTCATCGAGGCATTGCAGCGCGACGAGGTCGAGCGCCAGCAGCGTACGGTGGCCGATCTTTATCGGCAGTCCATAGCCTGGCAAGTGCCGTCGGAACTGTTCGCCAACCTGCTGAGTGCCGCAGAGCGGGATGACCGAAATCGCCAGGCCCTCAATTCTCTGGGGGTTGCCATTCAGCTCATCATTTACAAAGCGCTCGTACCTTCATGGGTCAGCGAGGCGTCGAAGCGTGATCAGGTCATTCTGGTCGAGACCCTGCGACGGTTTTATGTGACCTGTGTCGGCGAGAAGGACTTTCTGTTCGATATTCCAAGCCTCTACGATTACTCCCTCAAGCAACTCAAGCGCAGGTTCGACAAGGACTTCGCGAAGCCTCGGCCTGATCCTGAAAACGTGCGTGTTTCGCTGACGCACTACGTCCCCGCCCCGGTGGCGCCGGGCGAGTTGCCCCAGTCGATACCTGCGGCTACCCAGGTCGTAAGCGAAAACCTGGTGGAGTTTGCAATCAATCGCTTTCTGTCCAGGCAGGACGGGGTCATTCTGCTCTCCTCAAAGGATGGCACGCCGCTGGACGTGGCCCTGACACCTGTGTATCTGCGTGAGCTGGTGAGGTCGCTGGACATCGCCTCGGGTTACCGCACGATGCTGAACTCGGTGCTGGCCGAGACGAGGCCGGATTATCTCGAGCGCCGCAAACTGTTCGTCGAGCAGGTTCCTTCGCTGGATATTTTGCGAGCCTTTGCTTCCAAGCTGAAAAACGAGCTGTCCGAGCAGGCGTATCGGATTATCGAAAACGTACTGAGCATGCCTGATGCGGTCGCGCGCCTGCCGGTCAACGGCTGCCAGATGATCCTCAGTCCCTTGAAACTGCTGCCGGCCAAGGAGGGCTGGGAGCCGACCGTCGTGCTCAATACGTACCTGATGGGGCCAAGGGAAAATCAGCCGGGACCGTGGGTGCTTTATGCGCCCCTGCACGACGAGTTCGTATTCAAGGAGTATCCCGACCAGGCTGCGCTGGTGCTTGATATTCACACTTCAGCCTATTTCCAAGCGTACATTCTGGACCGGATCGACCCCGATTTGCGCAAGATTTACGACAAGGGTGGCTTTGTGGAGCCGCACCTGCCTTTCAGCACCGAGTCCTCTTTCGATCTGCCGTTCGAGCGTGCTGCCCCTGTCACCGTGCAAATCGATCCCTATGAGGGCAATTGCCTGTTGCTGATGTTCAAGGGCGCTGTGGATATTCTGAAGTTGCAGGTCAAGCAGTACAGCGTCACCAATGCCGAACACCGCCGCGCGGCGACGCAGTATCTGTTCACGCTGGGCGCAGAGCAATTCATGGCGCTCATGCCCGGACGCCTGGGGGCACTGATCGGCATCATTCAGGGGGAGACATTGTTGAACCTGTCGCTCATCTCGGCAACGGATCAGCAATGGGGCCAGGCGATCTCGGAGTTCATGACGGCGCTGAGCGTGATGATTTCTTCCGGGCAGAACCCTGCGGAAGCCGCATCACTGACGTCTCATGAGACCAGCGCCTTGCTGGATGACCCAACGTCGCCCGACCCGCTTGTGCAATTGATCGATGCCGCTGATACGTTCGAGTTCTCTTGGGGCAACAGTTCTCTGACGCAACAGATACGGGAGCGTTTGCGCGAGTTCGAAGTTCATGACATAGCCTTGTACACGCTGCAACGCGATGAACTGTTAAGCGTCTACCGCGATCCTGTTACCGGCAGAGCGTATGCAGCCATAGGTGGGAAAACCTATGAGGTGCAGTCAGATGAGGACGGTTGGTTCATTGTGTCGGGCGACAGGATCGGTCCCTCGGTGAGTCTGGATGCGGATCAGCAATGGAAGCTGGACATCCAGGGCGGACTGCGCGGTGGAGGAGGGGCGCTTACCCGTATGGAGGGCAGTCTTGTCGACGATCTGGTTGATGAAATCATGGTTGTCAGCGCTCGAGGCATGCCCGAAATTCGTCATCGCCACCGGGATATGGCTTTGACCATCGAAGATGCCTGCCTGCAGGCGCAGCGCTATCTGGAAAACGCTCTGGACAACCTGACCAGACGCTTGCCGGACAACAAGCTGGATCCGCGTGCGGAGAAAATACTGAGCGATTTTTTTGCGCAGAAAGTGCCTGACGATCGACTCTACGAAGTGACTAAAAAAGCTGTCACCGGTCTGTATCAGGAGTTGATAGACCCTTCGCTGTCGCCCATCGACTCGCCGCGTTATGTGGTCGGAGTCAATCGAATGGGCAACGAATCGGCCAGCGCGTTCATCTTCGAAGCAGACCCGGCGCGGAGGATTTTTCTGACGGAGCAGTTTTTTCGACTGCCGACCTATCGATTGAAGCTCAGCGCGCAACGTGCCGGGGAGTTCAAGTTTCCTCAGCATTACCGGGCCGCGATCCTGATTCATGAGTTATCACATATGGTGCTGAAAGCGGATGACATTGCTTACGTGGACTCACAGGCCCCATTCATCGATTTGCTTGAAGATGCACCGACCTATCGACTGCGGATCAGAAACGAACTGATTTATCAGCAGCAAAAGACGCTGTCCTTTCATACAGACCGCGACAAGTTGTTCAAGCAGCTGGACGAAGATTCGTGGCGCGACCTGAGGCGAATGGATGGTAATGGAAAACAGACGATTCTGCGCATCGCTGGCAAGAGCACGCTCGAAGAGGCGCGTGATGTGTTTTATGAAGACGTCCACAAGCGGGTCGACATCATGCTCAAAAATGCCGACTCGGTAGCCTTGCTGGTGACGTTGCTGGGGCGAGAGCGATTTGTGAAGCCCTGATGCTCTGCCCCGGCGTACCGCATTGAGCGGCCACTGCGCCTGAATCAGACCAGATAATGACGCAGTTCCCTGGCGATCAGCAGGCGCTGGATCTCACTGGAGCCTTCGTAAATCTGGGTGATGCGCGCGTCCCGGTAGAAACGCTCGACAGGGTAGTCCTCCAGGTAGCCATAGCCGCCATGAATCTGGATTGCCTTGGAGCACACCCATTCGGCCATTTCAGAAGCGAACAGCTTGGCCTGAGAGGCTTCCGACAGACACGCTTGCCCGGCGCTGCGCAGCCGCGCAGCGTGCAGGGTCAGCAGGCGGGCGGCGTTGATCCGGGTGTGCATATCGGCCAGCAGATTGGCAATACTTTGATGTTCGATGATCGGTTTGTCGAACTGCACCCGTTCCCGCGCATACGCCAGCGCTGCTTCGAAGGCGGCGCGGGCGATTCCCAGTGCCTGCGCGGCGATGCCGATGCGGCCGCCTTCCAGGTTGGAGAGGGCGATAGACAGCCCCTTGCGACGCTCACCCAGCAGGTTGGCGGACGGGATTCGGCAGTTGTTCAAGGTGACCGCGCAGGTGTCCGATGCCCGGATGCCCATCTTGTGCTCGCTGCGATCCACCACGAAACCAGGGTTCTCGGTCGGTACCAGAAAGGCTGACAGGCCCTTTTTGCCGAGCGCCGGGTCGGTCACTGCAAACACGATAGCCAGTTGTGCCCGTTTGCCATTGCTGACGAACTGCTTGGCGCCGTTGATCACCCACTGATCACCCTGCAACTCGGCACGAGTGCGCAGGTTGTGGGCTTCAGAGCCTGCATGCGGTTCGGTAAGGCAGAAACAGCCGATGGCCCGGCCTGTGGCCAGTTTTTCCAGCCAGGCATGTTTCTGCTCATCGGTCCCGTAGTTGAGGACCGGCCCGCAGCCCACGGAACTGTGAACACTCATCAGCGTGCCGGTGGCGGCGTCGGCGGCGGAAATTTCCTCAACCGCCAGTGCATAGGCAACGTAGTCGATGTAAGTGCCACCCCATTGCTCTGGCACCACCATGCCCAGCAGGCCCAACTCACCGAGCTTGGCCACCAGCGCGTCATCGATCCAGCCGGCCTTTTCCCAGGCTTGGGCATGTGGGGCAATTTCGTTGCGGGCAAAGTCGCGCGCCATGTCGCGAATCATTACCTGTTCTTCGGTCAATTCAAGATCGTGCACGGCTCAATTCTCCAGACCGCTGAAGAAACTCTGCACCTGCGCGGCACTGACGTCCTGCGCGCTGGCGTGTTTCCATCGCGGCTTCTTGTCTTTATCGATGATCAGCGCGCGTATGCCTTCAATCAGGTCACCGCGTTCGAACCATTGGCGGTCCAGATGCAACTCCATGGCGAAGCAGGCCTGCAGCGGCAGATGACGACCACGGCGCAGCATTTCCAGAGTCACGGCCATGCCCAGCGGCGAATGAGCGTTCATTCGACTGACGGTATCCAGCGCCCACTCTCTGGTATCGCCGATGACCACTTGCTGAAGCTGTTCGAGCATGCTGGGGACATCCGGCAATCCGAAAAAGTGGTCGATGGCGTGGCGCAGGGCTTCCAGCGGCGGAGAGGGCAGGCGCTGGGTGGCCAGCTTGGCCAGCGCACCCTGCAGGTCCTTGAGTGGGGTCGACTTCCATTTCAGATGGTCGAGCATATGGTCGAGGCGCGGCAGGAGTTCGCTGTTCATCGACCAGTTGGCAAGGCCGCAGTACAGCGCATCGGCGGCACCGATCTGCGACCCCGTCACGCCCAGCCAGGTCCCCACTTCGCCGGGCAGCCGCGACAGAAAATAACTGCCGCCGACGTCAGGGAAATAACCAATGGCGACTTCGGGCATGCCGAGGCGGCTGCGTTCGGTGACCACGCGCAGGTCGGCTCCCTGAACCAGGCCCATGCCGCCGCCCAGCACCAGACCGTCCATCAGGGCCAGTACCGGCTTGCGGTAACGGTGAATGGCCAGGTCCAGCTCGTACTCTTCGGCAAAAAATGTGTGATGCAGATCGTGGCCGTTCTGGTGGCTCTCATACAGTGAACGGATGTCGCCACCGGCGCAGAATGCCTTGCCGCCCGCACCACGCAGGACCACGGCATGAACCGAGGGGTCGTCGGCCCAGCGGTCAAGTTGCTGGCGAAGTGTGCGGACCATGTCCAGATCGATTGCGTTCAGGCCTTCCGGGCGATTGAGGGTCAAGTGACCAATGTGGTTACGCACGTCGACAACGATCGAATCCCGGCTGGCGGATGGTCGAACCGAGCGGGCCGATGAAACCTGTGAACTCATTCTGAACTCCTTGTTCGGTTGCGCTTTTTTCTTATTCGAGCGTTCGAGCGTCGCAGAAGATCCTAGCAGCGCAAATGTGCAAAGCAAAACTGCGTTTAAGCATAGTCTGAAGTTTCAGATATCCACTGTCTGGCGCATTCGCAACTGCTGGAGCGATGCTGTATTGCACTGACCAACGCGAATCATTGCCTGGCGGATGAGTATTATGACTGTCATTAATGTCACAAAAGGGAATTCCTCAGGTGTACCCCATGAAAGTCCCCGTTTCTGTCGTTTATGAGCGATAAGTATGCCCCACGCGAGTGGGCCGCCCACGAGCGTCCGACCATGCCTGGCTCGCCGTCGACGCCGCTGCATTCGACTGCGCGGCGTTCGGCGTTTGCTGTCGTAGGGGTGATCGTCGCGCTGACCGGTGGGCTCGGCAACGCACTGGTGGTCGCCAACCTGCCGTATCTGCAGGGCGCGCTGGGAGCGACGTCGCAGGACATCGCCTGGCTGCCGGCGGCCTACATCATGACGAACGTATCGATGAATCTGCTGCTGGTGAAGTTCCGTCAGCAATTCGGTCTGCGTGCGTTCACCGAGCTGTTTCTGGTGCTGTACGCGCTGGTGACGCTGGCGCATCTGTTCGTCAACGACATCGATTCGGCCATCGCTGTACGTGCGGCACACGGCATGGTTGGCGCTGCACTCAGCACCCTGGGGCTGTATTACATGATCCAGGCTTTCCCGCAGAAGTGGCGGCTCAAGGCGCTGGTACTCGGGCTTGGCACCGCCCAGCTGGCAACGCCGCTGGCGCGGCTGGTGTCGGAAGACTTGCTGCAAATTGCTCAGTGGCGTGGCCTTTATCTGTTCGAGCTGGGCATGGCGCTGCTCTCGCTGGGCTGCGTGCTGATGCTCAAACTGCCGCCTGGCGATCGCTTCAAGGCGTTCGAGAAGCTCGATTTCCTCACCTTCGGCCTGCTGGCCACCGGTTTTGCGCTGCTCTGTGCGGTGCTGTCGCTGGGGCGTATCGAATGGTGGCTGGAAGCGCAATGGATTGGTATCGCCTCAGCTGCATCGATTGCGCTGATCTGCGCCGGACTGGCCATCGAGCATAACCGCAGCAATCCGTTGCTGATCACTCGCTGGCTGGGCAGTGGAGCGATCCTGCGCCTGGGCTTGGCCGTCATCCTGTTTCGCGTGGTGCTCTCCGAACAGTCGGTCGGCGCTGTCGGGTTTCTTCAGGCGCTGAACATGGGCAGTCAGCAGTTGCACACGCTGTACCTGGTGATGCTGCTCGGCAGCGTTTCGGGGCTGGCGGTCAGTGCGCTGACCATCAATCCGGCACATCTGATCAAACCCTTGCTGATCTCCCTGGCGATGATGGCAATCGGTGCCTGGATGGACAGTCACTCCACCAACCTGACCCGCCAATCGAACATGTACCTCAGCCAGTTTCTGCTGGCCTTTGGCGGCACATTTTTTCTTGGCCCTACCCTGGTGCTGGGGATCAGCGGCGTGTTGGCGAACCCGCGTAACATGGTCAGTTTTTCAGTGTTGTTCGGGATCACTCAGAACATCGGCGGGCTGATCGGGTCTGCTGCATTGGGTACCTTTCAAGTGGTGCGCGAGAAGTTTCATTCCAGCCACATCGTTGAACACCTGACCCTCATCGATCCGCTGGTACAGGCGCGGCTGCAGAGTTACAGCGCCAGCTACAGCTCGGTGATCGCCGACCCGTCGTTGCGCAACAGTCAGGGCATCCGCACGATGGCCGCGGCCGCGACCCGGGAAGCCAATGTGCTGGCTTACAATGATGTGTTCATGCTGATCGCGCTGATTGCCGTGCTGACCATGATCTGGATTTCAGCCCGGGTCCTGTGGCTGAAAATGACCACTCAACCTCTGCCGCTGGCACCCATTGCACCTGCTGCTCCGCCCACCGTATCCAATTCCGGCGTTAAATCTTCATGACCGAATCCAAAACCCCAGATACCGAAGCCCCGCGCAACTCGCCGCCACCGGCTCCGTTGACGTCCCCGGTGACCAGCAAGCCGCGCTCGACCCGCAAGCGTGTCGTGTCTTCAGTGATTTTCGGCGCCGTTGCCCTGGCCGGGGTGCTGGTGGTGCTGTACGCCTGGCAACTTCCGCCGTTTGCCAGCCCGATCGAGAGCACCGAGAATGCGCAGGTCAAGGGCCAGACCACGCTGATCGGGCCGCAGCTGAGCGGGTATGTCTACGAAGTACCGGTGCTGGACTTCCAGTTCGTCAAGGCCGGTGATCTGTTGGTGCGTCTGGATGACCGTATCTATCGTCAGCGCCTGGATCAGGCCATTGCACAACTGGCTGTGCAGAAGGCCTCGCTGGCCAACAATCTGCAACAGCGGCGTAGTGCCGAAGCCACCATCGGCCAGCGCCAAGCCGAACTGCAGAACAGCATCGCCCAGAGCCGCAAGAGCGCTGCCGATCTTCGGCGCAATCAGGCGCTGGTGACCGACGGTTCGGTTTCGAAAAGCGAGCTGGATGTCACGCGTGCCGCCGACGCGCAGGCGAACGCTGCCGTTGCCGAAGCCAAGGCAGTCTTGCAGATCGCCCGTGAGGACCTGCAAACAGTCATCGTCAACCGTGGCTCGCTGGAAGCCTCGGTCGCCAATGCGCAAGCGGCTATCGAGCTGGCGCGCATCGACTTGGACAACACGCGTATCGTTGCCCCGCGTGACGGGCAGTTGGGGCAGATCGGCGTGCGTCTTGGTGCCTATGTCAATTCGGGTGCGCAGTTGATGGCACTGGTGCCCGAGCAGCGCTGGATCGTGGCGAACATGAAAGAAACCCAGATGGCCAATGTGCGCCTGGGGCAGCCGGTGAGCTTTACCGTCGATGCGCTCGACGGCCACCAGATGCACGGCCACGTACAACGAATTTCGCCCGCTGCGGGTTCGGAATTCAGCCTGCTGCCTGCCGACAACGCCACCGGCAACTTCGTGAAGATTTCCCAGCGTATCCCGGTACGCATCGTGGTCGATGCCGATCAGCCCATGCTTGAGCACCTGCGGCCTGGGATGTCGGTGGTCGTGAGCATCGACACCAGCGCGGACGGCGATGTGCCGCCTGATCCGGCGGTGCGCTGAACCTTTGGATGATCGCTGATGCTGGACGCGGGCAGGATTCGATCCGATGCAAGTTGACTATCGTGCCGACGCTCCGCGTCGGCACGATAGTCAAAGGGGAGGGGCAAACGCGACAGGCATCAGAACAGCTTGCTGAACACCCAATACAAAGAACCTGACAAGAGGATTGCCGCCGGCAGGGTCAGAACCCAGGCCGTGGCCAGATTGCGCAGGGTACGCATTTGCAGCCCCGAGCCATTGGCGACCATCGAACCGGCCACGCCGGACGACAGCACATGGGTCGTCGACACCGGCAGCCCGTACATGTCCGCCGCCCCGATCGTGAACATCGCCACGACCTCTGCCGACGCGCCCTGAGCGTAAGTCATGTGCGTCTTGCCGATGCGCTCGCCCACAGTCACCACGATACGCTTCCAGCCAACCATCGTGCCCAGCCCCAGGGCGATGGCCACGACAATCTTGACCCAGGTCGGAATGAACCGCGTGGCACTGTCGATCTGACCCTTGAACGCTTCAAGCTTGGTCCTGGTATCCGCGTCGAAATCGCCGACCTTGTTTTTCTCCATCAGGCGGATGGTTTCCGAGGTCAGGTACATGTCGTTACGCACGTTGGTCACCGCTTCGGCAGGCACCTTCGAGAGCGAGCCGTAGCTGGCGACCTGATTGCCGATCTTGCCGGTCATGACCGCCAGCGCAGGGATAAGGTCGGGGCCGGCCTGTTTGCTGACCAGATAATCGGACAGGGTCTTGCGCGAATCGGTCGGGGCGGGCAGGGGAACGCTGCGCATCAATGCCTGCTGGGTGACCTCTGCAATCGCACCGAACTGAGTGGCCTGATCGGCGGGCATGGTGCGGTTCAGCGCATAAGCCATCGGCAGGGTGCCAACCAGAATCAACATGATCAGGCCCATGCCTTTCTGCCCGTCGTTGGAGCCATGCGCGAACGAAACGCCCGTGCAGGTCACAATCAGCATGGCGCGAATCCACAACGGTGGCGGCGCATTGCCTTCCGGAGCCTTGTACAGCGCGCGGTTCTTGATGAACATGCGCATGGCCAGCAACAGCAACGCGGCACAGCCGAAACCCACCAGTGGCGAGAGCAGCAGTGAGTAACCGATCTTGGTGGCCTGCGACCAGTCCACACCGCTGGTGCCGTCGCGGCCGTGCATCAGGGCGTTGGCGATACCGACCCCGATGATCGAGCCGATCAGCGTGTGTGACGAGGACGCCGGCAGACCCAGCCACCAGGTGCCGAGGTTCCAGATGATCGCCGCGATCAACAGCGCGAAGATCATCGCGAAGCCTGCCGATGAGCCGGTCTGCAGAATCAGTTCCACCGGCAGCAGGGCAATGATGCCGAATGCCACCGCGCCGCTGGAAAGCATCACGCCGAGAAAATTGAAAAAGCCCGACCAGACCACGGCAAAGCCCGGCGGGAGGGAGTGGGTGTAGATCACGGTGGCGACGGCGTTGGCCGTGTCATGAAAGCCGTTGACGAATTCGAATCCCAGCGCGATCAACAACGCTACACCCAACAGCACGAACGGGGTCCAGGTGGTGACCACCGTGCCCATGTCGTCAACGTCCTGTTTGAGGCTGTAGCCGGTGAACAGCAAGCCTGCGATAAGTATCGTGAAGAAAAGTATCATGGTCATTCGGCTGGGCTTGCGACCGAATTGACTCGCTGACAGGCTCGCCTTGCCGAGAGCGTCTGGAGACAGTGCGTTTGTAGCCATGTTCGCAATCCTGGATTGAAAGAATATTGACATGGTCATTGCAAAATGTGACAGAGATGCGACATGCCACCAATCAGTGCGCTTTTGCGCCAGATTTCTGACAACCGGCAGGCCGGTCAGTAGTCTCCGCGTTTGCGGAACGCCCAGCGCCCGGCAACCAGGGTGAAGGTCGCCACCAGCGCCACCAGAATCCAGAAGCCCTCAGGGTCGGACGCCAGCGGTACGCCCCCCACGTTCATGCCGAAAAAGCCGGCGACAATGTTGATCGGCAAGGCCAGAACAGTCACCACGGTCAGGGTAAACAGGGTTCTGCTGCTTTGTTCGTTGAGGTTGGCGGCAATTTCTTCCTGCAACAGTTTGATCCGCTCGCCCAGCGCCGTGAGGTCGTTGATCACCAGCGAGGACTCTTCGATGGACTGACGCAATGCCTGGACATCCTGTTCGCGCAACCATTGCGGAGGTTTGTGCAACAGGCGCATCAACGAACCGGGCTCCAGCGCCAGCAGGCGTTGCAGACGTACCAGCACCCGGCGCATGGCGCCGAGTTCGGAGCGATTGTTGCTCAGTCGCTGCGAAAGCAACTGGTCTTCGATGCGGTCGACGTTGACGCTGGTCTTGCGCAGAAACTGCGTCAGCACTTCGCCCTGATCGCTCAGCAAATGGGCGAGGAGTTCCAGCGGTGAGTCGAATTGCTCGCCGCGTTTGACTGCCGAGCGCAGCTTGTCCACCGAACGCAGCGGCTGCAGCCGGGCGGTGATCAGCAGACGCTGGCGGGCACAGACCCACAAGGTGGAAATATCCGTTGAGAGCCTGTTGAAGTCGAACACCACGTCGTTGACGACCGCCAGCAGCGTGGTATCCACGTGCTCGATCCGGGTCGAGCGCGAGCCCTCGTGCAATGCCTCGAAAAACTCTTCCGGAAGATCCAGCTGGGTTTTCATCCAGCGCTCGCAGGCCGCATGCGAGAGGTTCAGGTGCAGCCAGATGAAGTCGTTCTCTTCGGGAGGGTTTTGCAGGTAATCCAGCGCGGCAGCCGAACCGATTTCCTGGCCACTTTCACCGTGGCGAAACCGGAAGCCGTAGAGCAGACCGAAAAGGTCGGAGTCCTGATGATGGTGCGCGATACTGTGGTTCATGGCTGTCCACGTGCGGCCTGGCCCGGGCAGGGAGGCGAAGGCCGCATGATGACAAGGCGTTATTTCATATTTGTGACAGCTTGTTGCCGGGTGTGTCATCTGTCATACCGGCAAGCGGCTGGGTGGGCAGCCGTTCAGTCAATCGACAGCTCGCTGTCGCATTGACAGCGGTCAGACCATCGCCAGCGGCACCTTGCGAGTGGGTGCAGGCCATGCCAGATCGATATCGGCCAGATCACGCTCGGTCAGACGAATCTGCTCGGCTGCGATGTTCAGACGAATGTGTTCCGGGTTGGTCGCCTTGGGAATGGCGATCATGTTGTCCTGACGCAGCACCCAGGCCAAGGAAATCTGTGCCGGTGTTGCATCGTGGCGTTTGGCGATTTCGTGCAGGGCAGGGTGGTAGAGCAGATCGCCAGCCTGACCGATCGGGCAGTACGCCATCAACGGCAGATGACGGTCCGCGCTCCACAGCATCAGGTCGAACTCGATGCCGCGTTGCTCCGGGTTGTAGAGCACCTGATTGGTGGCACAACGCGGGTTGTTGAGCTCGATCATGTCCGGCACATCAAAGTTGGAAACACCCCAGGCACCGATTTTGCCCGCTTCACGCAGACGCTCGAATGCCTCGACCGTCTCGGTCAGCGGGTACTGGCCAGGCCAGTGCAGCAAGTACAGGTCGATGTAGTCGGTGTTCATTCGTCGCAGGCTGGCCTCGCACGCGGTCGGGATACCGGCGCGGCTGGCGTTGTGCGGGTAGACCTTGCTGACCACGAATACCTTGTCCCGCTGTCCGGCAATGGCTTGACCGACGATTTCCTCGGCTGCGCCATCGGCGTACATCTCGGCGGTGTCGATCAGGGTCAGGCCCTGTTCGATACCGAGGCACAGGCCCGCGATCTCTGCCGAGCGCTGATGCCCTTTTTCACCCATGTGCCAGGTGCCCTGACCCAGCACTGGTACGGTTCTGCCTGCCAGCTCCAGTGTGCGCATGTGACCCCCTGCAATTAAATAAGCAGCTAATGAGCGGTTGAATAAGCAGGTCTCAGGCAACAAGAGGCGCACGAGGTTCCGTACGCCCGCCAATCGCCATGCAGATTTAAACCCGGAACTGCTTCAGCAAGGTGTTCAATTCTTCGCTCAACCCGCGCAGGTGCAGACTGGCCGAAGTCGACTGTTCGGCGGCCATTGCCGTGCTCTGGGACAATTGTGCGGCCTGGGTGACGTTCTGGTTGATGTCATCCACCACGTGCGTCTGCTGCAGGGTGGCACTGGCGATGGAGGCGTTCAGGCTGTTGAGGTTGCGCAGCGCCTGACTGATTGAGGTCAGGCTCTGACCGGCCTGATTGGCCTGCTCGATGGTCAGTTGCGAGGAACGGCTGCTGTCGCCGATCACCTTGACCGCTGCATCGGAATGCTTTTGCAGGCGTTCGATCATTGACTGGATTTCTGCGGTCGACTTCTGCGTGCGCTGGGCCAGCAGGCGCACTTCATCGGCCACCACGGCAAAGCCGCGGCCCTGTTCGCCGGCGCGCGCCGCTTCGATGGCTGCGTTCAGCGCCAGCAGGTTGGTCTGCTCGGCAATCGAACTGATCACTTCCAGCACGCTGCCGATCTGTGTGCTCTCGCTGGCCAGACTCTGCATCACCTGCACGGCCTGACCAATGGTGCTGGAGAGGTGTTCGATCTGGCGCAGGCTGTTATCGATATTGATTTGGCCCTGCTGTGCCTGCGACTCGGCATCGCGCATTTCGCTGGCGGCATGTTCAGCGTTCTTGGCCACGTCCTGCACGCCGTAGGTCACCTCGTTGACCGCCGTGGCAACCAGATCCATTTGCTGCGATTGTTTTTCGCTGCGGCCTTGCGCCTGTTCGGCGTCGCTGCCCAGATCGGTCGAGGCCTGGCCCAGCGCCACGGCAGAGTGCTGCAACTGACCGACGACATTGCGCAGCTTGGCGACAAAGGCATTGAAGTGCGTACCCAGTTCAGTGATTTCATCCTTGCCGTGGGTTTCCAGCGTGCGGGTCAGATCGCTTTCGCCACTGGCAATATCGGCCATCGCATCAACCGCCGCTCTGAGAGGGCGCACGATGCTGCGTACGATCATCACCAGCAGCAAGACCATGATCAGCACGATGCCGGCGATGAACATCCCGGCGTTCCACAGCTGTGTCTTGAACTCTGCCGCCACGTCGTCGACGTACACGCCGGAACCCAGAATCCAGCCCCATGGCTGAAACAGCTGCACGTAGGAGGTCTTTTTCACCGGCTCGCTGGCGCCGGGCTTGGGCCAACGGTAATTCACCATCCCGGCACCCTGGGCTTTGACCAGCGTGACCATTTCGTTGAACACCGCAAAGCCGTCCGGGTCCTTGATGGTCGACAGATCCTGGCCTTCAAGTTTGGGGTTGGTGGGGTGCATGATCATCACCGGGCGCAGGTCGTTGATCCAGAAGTAGTCGCTCTGGCTGTAACGCAGGCTCTTTATCTCTTTCAAGGCCTGCTGTTGCGCAGCCTCGCGTGTCATGCCGCCTGCAGCTTCAAGCCCCTGATAAAACGAGAGGATGCCGCTGGCAGTCTGCACCACATGCATGGTTTTCTCGGCCTTGGCCTGATACAGGTCGTTATGCAGCTGCCTGAGCAGCGTCGCCGACAGGACGAAGAGCATCAGCACTGAAACGACAAGAATCAGCCACAGACGGCGACTGATGGACAAACTGCGCATACTCATGATTGGCATCCCATGCATTATTTTTTTTCTTCTGATGACTCCGATCCGCGCAACGCGCGATTCAGAGCCTTTCAAGCATCTCGGCGCATCCTGACCAAACATGAGCGGCCGGTCACACTTTTTAACGGCGTACACCGCTATGGCGAAAGGCTTACAGCAACAGACGCGATTGGCTCTATCGACGGACCCTCAATGAATGTAGGATCCAATTCAACAGCTGCAGCGAAGGAACGACGCAGTGATCAGGGAGGATCGACCATTGCCAGGAGGCTACTGACAGGATGTCGGAATGGTCATGTTGCAAAACCACCCGCTTCGGCGGGTTTTTTGCGTCTGCAGGAAAGCAGGGCGGGTTCAGCGGTCCGGCTCGCAGCCCTTGAGCACCAGCCTGAGGATGGTCCGGGTTGCCGCCTCGTAATCGGCGTCCTGCAGTTTTGCCTTGCCGGTGACCGTTGCGATCTGCCAGTCGAAATCGGCATAGGTCTGGGTCGCGGCCCAGATGGTGAACATCAGGTGATGAGGATCGAGCGGGGCGATCTGTCCGCTGTCGATCCAGGCCTGGATGCATTCGATGTTGTGCCGTGCCTGGCCATTGAGCTGTTCAATCTGCTGCGCTGTCAGGTGCGGGGCGCCATGCATGATCTCGCTGGCGAACACTTTCGAGGCGAAGGGCAGGTCGCGGGAAATCTGGATTTTCGAACGGATATAGCGGCTGAGGACTTCGGCAGGTATGCCTTCGGGATTGAAGGGTGTCGAGGCACGCAGAATGGGCTCGATGATGCTTTCCAGCACCTCGCGATAGAGGTTTTCCTTGGATTTGAAGTAGTAGTAGACGTTGGGCTTGGGGACACCGGCCTTGGCTGCGATGTCGCTGGTCTTGCTGGCGGCGAAGCCCTTGTCGGCAAATTCCTCGCTGGCAGCGCGCAGGATGAGTTCTTTGTTGCGCTCGCGGATACTGCTCATGACCCGGTTATTCCCTTGCCTGCATGGCGGTCGCGCATGTTAGCACCGGGTTTGCGCAGCGCTCAATGTTGACGGCCCGGGGCAGGGTTGCACCGGGCCGTCCACTCAGGCGCTCATCAGTTCCTGAACTCTGGCGGCCAACGCGTCAATCGCAAATGGCTTGGTCAGTACGCGCATTCCTGGCCCAAGCTGTTCGTCACCGATGGCGGCGTTTTCCGCGTAGCCGGTGATGAACAGTGTCTTCAGATGCGGGCGGACCTCGCGTCCGGCATCGGCCATTTGTCGTCCGTTCATGCCGCCCGGCAAGCCCACGTCAGTGATAAGCAGGTCGATATGCACATCCGAGCGCAGCAGCTTGAGGCCTGCCAGGCTGTCGGCGGCTTCGATCAGCGTATAGCCCAGGTCACCGAGGGCATCGGTGAGCAGCATGCGCACCGTGGGTTCGTCGTCCACGATCAGGATGGTTTCCCCGGACTGGGTAAACTCGAATGGCGCCTTGTGCACATCGCCTTCGTCCCTGGCCGCAGTACCCTCGTAGCGGGGCAGGTACAGCGATATCGCGGTTCCCTTGCCAACCTCAGACTGAATGCGCACGCGTCCGCCGGACTGATTGGCAAACCCGTAAATCATCGACAGGCCCAGCCCGGTGCCCTGACCAATGGGCTTGGTGGTGAAGAAGGGGTCGAATGCCTTGGCGATGACATCAGGCGTCATGCCGGTGCCGGTATCGGTCACGCACAGCGAAAGATAGTGGCCCTCAGGCATATCGTGTGCGCGTGCCACATCGCCGTCTATCCAGCGGTTGCTCGCCTCAATGGAGATGCGTCCGCCGTCCGGCATCGCATCGCGGGCGTTGATGCACAGATTCAACAGCGCGTTTTCCAGCTGGCTGGCATCGACCAGTGTCGGCCATAAACCCATGGCACCTATGGTCTCGACCACGATGCTGGGGCCGACCGTGCGCTGGATCAGGTCGGTCATGCCTTTCATCAGCCTGTTCACGTCGGTCGGCTGCGGGTCCAGGGTCTGGCGTCGAGAGAAGGCCAGCAGCCGGTGCGTCAGGGCCGCTGCACGTTTGGCCGCGCCCTGGGCCGTCACGATGTACTTGTCAACCTCGCCCCAGCGGCCTTGCTCGATCCGCGAGCCCATCAGTTCCAGGGCGCCGGAAATGCCTGCCAGCAGGTTGTTGAAGTCGTGGGCGAGGCCACCGGTCAGTTGCCCGACCGCTTCCATTTTCTGTGACTGGCGCAGCTTCTCTTCGGCCTGCATGAGCTCGGTGGTGCGCGCTGCCACGCGTTGCTCAAGCGTGTCGTTGAGTGCCCGCAGCGCGGCAGTGGCACGGTCGCGTTCGGCTGCCACGGCGCGTCGTTCGTCAACGTTGATGAGCACACCGGGGAAGCTCAGTGGCGTGCCATCCTCCGCTCGGTCGACCCGGCCGTTGGCTTCGATCCAGTAGTAGACCCCGTCAGTACGACGAACGCGGTACTGGTGGGCGTAAACACGTCCGTTGGTGATGACCGCATTGATCGCATGGATCAGGCATTGCTTGTCTTCCGGGTGAACAGTGGCAATGACTTGCTCCAGACTCAGGCCTTCACGGCCCAGCCCGGGGTCCAGACCGAAGGCCTTGGCGAAGGCTTCGTCGACGGTAAAGCGATCGGTCGGCAAGTCCCAGTGCCAGGTGCCGATGATTGCACCGGCGGCCAGGGCGAGCTGAACACGGTCGATGTTTTCGCGTGCGACGGCCTCACTGGTGCGCAAGCGCTCCTCGGCATCGCGTCGCGCCGTCACATCGCTGAAGATCACCGCAATCTGCCGGTCAGCCGGCTCACCGACACGCACCGCCTTGACTTCGAACCAGCGCTCGAAAGCCTTGGCATAGTTCTCGAAACTGGCAGGCTCGCCGGTTTTGGCGACGTGCCCATAGGCTTCGAACCAGAACCGCTCGAGGTCCGGCGCGAACTCGGTCACCCACTTGCCGCGCAGATCGACGCCGGCCTGACGTTCAAAAGCGGGGTTGGCTTCGATGAAGCGGTAGTCCACGGGGCTGTCATCGGCATCGAACTTGACCTGAATGATGGCGAATGCAGCTTCGATGGTCTCCAGCATGGCCCTGGAGCGCTCTTCGCTCTGGCGCAGCGCCGTCTCGGCCTTGCGCATCTGTGACATGTCGAGCATTGCACCGATCATGCGCACCGCCTGGCCGTCGGTATTGCGTATTACATGGCCGCGGTCCAGTACGTCGGCATAGGACCCGTCCAGCCGACGAAAGCGGTATTCATCCGTCCAGGCAGTGCCATTGCCGTCGATCACGGCGTGAATGGAGTTGTACACGCGGCTACGGTCGTCGGGATGGATCTGGCTGATCCACCAGTCACCAGAGTTGTCCAGGGTTGCCAGCGGGTGGCCGTAAGCCTCCTCAAGCGCGTCGTTCCAGAGCACCAGATTGGCTGCAAAGTCCCAGTCCCAGATCGCGTCGTTGGTCGCCTTGGCGGCCAGCCGATAACGTTCCTGAGCTTCCTCGGTCGCGCGGCGCGCCAAGTGCTCGCGGGTGCGATCGCGCAGGATCTTCACGAAACCGAGGTGCGTATTCCTTTCGTCGTAGAGCGGCATCATCTCGCCCGATGCCCAGAACAGCTCACCGTCCTTGCGCAGGTGCCAGCGCTCGTCCGACGCCCGGCCTACGCTCAGCGCCAGCTGCATTTCATGCTCTATCCGGTCGTTGGCCAGGTCTTCGGGCGTAAAGAAACGCTCGGCGCTCTGACCGACCATCTCATCCTGGGTCCAGCCCAGAACCTGTTCTGCGCCCGGGTTCCAGTCGGTAATGATGCCGTTGCCATCGGTCAGGATCATGGCGAAATCCATCGCGCTTTCAAAGACTGCGCGCTGGCGTGCCTCCTGGCCAACGGCTACGTGTCGAGGGGTATTCGTTGCGGCGTCGACGCCGGCTTCTTCAAGCATTCTGCGCAGGTCCACGATCTGCGCTTCAAGCTCTTCTCTTGTCAGGTCTTTCAGAGCGCCTCCCGCTCACACGTTATGTTCGGCATGGGCGGGCACTTGCCGGTGGCCTGCTTTGCACGTTGAATCCGGTCGTTATTGATATCTGCATTTGCCTGTGTGCGTCCCGGGCGCGAGTGTCAGCGAATAGACCACTTTCTCTCGGCAGGCTGCACCTGATGTGCCTCTTTCTATGGCGACCACCATACAGTCATTGTCGCGCTTGAATTCACGTCCTGTCGTGACCGCAGCGCAGTGGCCGTGTCAGTGGACATCTGCCGACGAATCGGGTTTCGACGGATCAGGAATTTAAAGCAGCCATCGTGTCCTGAGCCGATTCAGGCGAGATGGTCAAGGCGCGGCGATTTGTCCGGGTATTCATCGGCCTGTGGAGGGCTTTCTTTATAGGGCGTCAGGTCAGGGGAACAACTTTGTTTGCAGGCTGCGCACATTGCTCATGACCTGATGCGAATTGTGCTTGCGGGTCAGCCTTTTTTCAGGGGTTCTGCGGAGCGCATGCTAGGATTTACCCTTTCGTTATGCGAAACGTGCCCTTCGTATGTCCATCGATGCAAACAGTTCCGGTACACCCTCTGCAGCCAAGCAGCCCGCAGCCAAGCGTCGCCTGCCCAAGGGCGAGGTACGCAAGGCCGAAATCATCAAGGCGGCCATGACCCTCTTCGCTCGAGATGGGTATGCCGGCGCCTCGCTGACCAACATTGCCAAGGTGGCAGGTCTCTCCCAGGTCGGCCTGCTGCACCACTTCCCGACCAAACTGGTGCTGCTGCAAGCCGTTCTCGAACATCGCGACCAGTACATTGCCGCCAGGCTGCAGGATGCCGATCAGGTCGCTTCTCTGGATGGGTTCCTGTCGTTTCTGAAGCAGGTCCTGAGTTTCAGTATCGAAGACGCCGCGGTCAGCCAGGCGCTGATGATCATCAACACTGAAAGTCTCTCGGTGACGCATCCTGCACACCGCTGGTTCAGCGAACGTTTCGCGATCGTGCACGGCCATCTTCAGGCGCACCTGAAGTTGCTGGTCGAGGCAGGCGAAATTCGAGCGGATGTTGACGCAAGGCAGATCAGCCTGGAGATAGCCGCCATGATGGATGGCATGCAGATTCAATGGCTTCGATCGCCAGGGGATGTGCAGATAGAGGCGGGGTTTGCCAGGTTTCTCGAACGACTGGCGCGGGATCTGGCTGCAGGCTGAGCTGCGAGCATTTGCCAGGCAGGCATCGGTGGTCCTGTCGACCACCGATGCCTTTGGCATGTGAATGTTGCCTGGGATGAATGTGGCTTAGTAAGCCTGTTCTGCCTTGACCTGTACGGCCTTGCGCAGGGGGATCGGCAGCGGGTTGGAGTCGCGAGTGGTCAATTGCTCCGGGTACAGCGCTACAACCGTGCGGTCGAGCGTCAGGTTTTCCGAGTCCTTGCCCACCAGCACCTTGAACTTGCCAGGGTCAACGTTCCAGCTCACCGAGTTGGCTGAGTAGTAAGCGAACGAGCGCGAGTCCAGGGCAATGGTCACGGTCTTGCTTTCGCCAGGCTTCAGGTAAACCTTGGAAAAGCCCTTCAGCTCTTTTTCTGGACGATCAACCAGCGGCTTGGAAGGCTGCACGTACAACTGAGCCACTTCAAAACCGGCCTTGTCACCCGTGTTGGTAACCTTGAACGACGCTTGAATGGTCGCACCCGGTGCCAGCACGTTGCTCGACAGCTTCAGATCGCTGTACGCGTAAGTGGTATACGAAAGCCCGAAGCCGAATGGGTAGAGCGGTTTGGTGTGCTTCTTGTCGTAACCGCGATAGCCCAGGTACAGGCCTTCGCTGTAGCTCATCTCGACAGGCGGGTTAGGGCTGCTGAAATAGTACGGCACCGGGTTCGAGTACGACGCATAGCTCGGATTGTCCTGCGCCTTCTTGTCCAGCGTGATCGGCAGCTTGCCTGATGGATTGACCTTGCCGAACAGGATTTCAGCCAGTGCCTGGCCGCCCTGTTGCCCTGGATACCAGGCATGCAGAGACGCCGCTACCTTGTCAGCCCACGGTTGCATGTCCATGCCACCGCCACCGTGCAGCACCACGATGGTTTTCGGGTTGGCTTTCTGAATGAAACCGATCAGCTCGGACTGAAATTGCGGCAGTTCGAACGGACGATCAAGCGACTCACCCTCGTATTCGAAGTTATTGCCGGCGGCTACCACGACAGCGTCGTAATCCCCCAGGTTCTTCGGTGGACGCAACGCTGCCCAGCTCATCTGCACGCCGTTCATGCCGCCCAGTACCGGGGTGAAGTTGCCCTTGACCCGGCGGTATTCGAGGCGCACGTTGTATTCGCTGCCAGCCTTGAGGTTCACGGTTTTAACCGTCCGCGGAACCACTGGAATCAGGTCGAACGAGACTTGCGAGCCCTCGTCCTCGAGCACCAGTTCATCATTGATCCAGAGTTTATAGGCACCGTCCGCGCGGACCTTGAACACCTGGGGACCGGTGATCGTCGGTTTGATCTTGCCAGTGAAACGGGCCGAGAACGAGCCGGCTGAAGGGCTGTAGCCATTGACCGCGCTGCTGCCGTAATCAGTGACGTTGGTATTGGTAATCCAGTCCAGGTTGACGCCCGGTTCGATGCGGGTTGCCACCGGGTCGCCGGACAGCGAGGTGTTGGCGTAATACTCGGCTTTTACGCCGGTATTGCTGATCGCCTGTTGGTCACTGCCTGGCTGATACCAGACCGACGATTTGGGGTTGAGGCTCATCTGTGGCAGGTAGTCCACATTGGACGGGTCAGACGCCAGTTGCTTGAGTCCGCTCACTTCGGTGACATAGCTGGCCGGCGCCGAATAGGCAGTACCGAACGGCGCGGTCGGCGGCTGCATGGCCATGTCGCCAATCACGGCAATCCTTGCGTTTCTCGGCAATGGCAGGAGAGGTTTCTGACCGTCCACGGGCTCGTTGCGCAGCAGGACGATCGATTCTCGGGCCACGTTCAAGGCCGCCAGTTGCCCGTATTCACGATGCTCCAGTGGCTGCGCCTTGTTGATCCCCTTGTCAAAGCCGTAGCTGACCAGCGCTCTCAGGTTCCTGCGCACCTTGTCGTCGATCACGCTCTGGTGCAACTGACCATTCCAGACATAAGGCAGCAGCTTGGCTTCAGTAAACTGAAGGCCGCTGGGCATGTCGATATCGGTGCCTGCCCAGGCACCCTTGAAGGCGTCCTGAACCGAGTTGAAATCGCTCATGACGTTACCTTGAAAGCCCCACTGGCCTTTCAGGATATCGGTGATGAGGTGATGGTTTTCACACGCGTATTCGCCGTTGATCTTGTTGTAGCCACACATGACCGAGGCAATATTAGCGTTCTTGACCAGCGACTCGAAGCCCGGCAGGTACAGCTCCTGCATCGCTCGTTCGTCAATCTTCACATCCAGATAATGACGGTTCGCTTCCTGCTCGTTCATCAGGTAATGCTTGGCGGCCGCCTGGATGCCTTGAACCTGGATACCGTTGGTGACTGCCGGTGCCAGTACCGCGCCGAGAAACGGATCTTCCCCGCTCATGTACTCAGCCGCCCGGCCGTTGAACGGCGTGCGGTACAGGTTGATGGCTGGTGACAGCATCTGCTGCCCACCCGCGATGCGGGTTTCATAGCCGATGGCCAGACCGAATTCCTTGGCGCGATTGATGCTCCAGGTGGCCGCAAGTGCTGACGGGGAAGGGTACTGCGCGCCGAACGTCTTGCCGCCGACCAGTACACCCATGGCCGAGTCATAGGCGACCGTGCCCTGCAGGTTGAACTTGTCCAGCTTGGGAATCATGCGGCCGTCGTCAACGCGCGAAAAATTGATTTTTTCCGATTGCGTCATGTTGTCCAGCATCGCGCCTACGCGCGCTTCCACTTCATTGCCGGTCATCGGCGTGACAGCGAATACGCTGCCTGCCTGGGCGATACCGAGCGCCAACAGGCTCAGGCCCAGGCCTTGTTTGATCATGGACACGGAGTTATTCCTTACGTCATTCATAGGTTGATCGGTTGCAGTCAGTGGGTCACTCAGTGGTCTTCATTGCCGGCAGGGGCGTCAGCAGTGTCGATCGGCGCATCCACCACCGTTTGCGCGCCATTGGGCGTTTTCTGTACGGCAGCGTCGGCACCGGTGATCTGCTCACGCTGAGCGTCGACCTCTGCGCGGCGCTCGCTCGACGTGGATGGCAGCGGGTTCTGCCTGTCAGCGGCAGACACCGGCAGGGCGGCAAGGGACATCAGTAAAGTGGCAACAACAGGCAGCAGGGGGCTGGCCATCGGGAGAATCTCCAAACAGAAATATGAAACAGGCAGACAGGCAAGTCGGCAGCTCAGGGCCGCTGACAGTTCATTCAAAGCGTGCGTGACAAACAGAAAATTGCTGAAAGGTAAAATACACGAATTAAATTTTATATAGTCTATAAGTGCTAAATTCTAGTATCGTATATTTGGTATTTATGTTGTTTTAATTCCATATTAATAGCTTTTACGACAATATAATCGGGTATTCTTTGATTTTTTAGGGATTAATCATCTTTTTAAAAAGCAGAGTGATCGCTCTGTTTTTTGATTTTCTCTGGCTTTTCATGCGGTGGCGTGCTGATAAGTGCAAGTAGTGCTGACGCCTGAATATTGGCATTGAGTGCCAGTATCATCACGTCGCTGTCAGGCCCGTTGAATAAAGTCCGGACGCTGTCGAAGAGTGTCTATATCTGCCTGGACTGGAGTGAACGCACCCCGCACATTGGTGGCGCTCTGGGGGCGGCGCTGCTGGAACTGATGCTCAAGCGTGGCTGGGTAAGCCGCCATCTGGATTCCAGAGCGTTGAAGCTGACGCCCAAAGAGGCGGGCGGGATGGCGAAGGCGTTTGGGGTGTAAGGCGTAACCACGCCGCTACCGAGCATGCCCGGTAGCAGCGTGGCTCAGGTTCAGAAGCTGTACTTGGCCGTCAACGCATAGCTGCGCGGGTTGCCGTACACGTCGGTGGAGCCCCATACCGAGCTTGCGCCAATTGCCGTGTAGTAGGTGCGGTCGAAGATGTTGTTGGCGTTCAGTTGCAGGTCGAGGTTCTTGCTCACCTGATACCCCGCCATCAGGTCGGCGACGGCGTAGCTGCCCTGTTCCAGGCGATAGCTGCCATCAGTG
The DNA here is from genome assembly GCF_900099665.1 of Pseudomonas sp. BS3767. Classification (NCBI taxonomy): domain Bacteria; kingdom Pseudomonadati; phylum Pseudomonadota; class Gammaproteobacteria; order Pseudomonadales; family Pseudomonadaceae; genus Pseudomonas; species Pseudomonas sp. BS3767. The sequence goes on from NZ_FNCX01000006.1 coordinate 150,300, forward strand.
AGTGCGATGTCGTTATACATGCGGCTCTGCCAGTAGACGTTGCCGCCGACACGCATTTTCTCCAGTGCGCCCTGCAGGCGATACACCGTCGACACCTTGAACAGATGCTCGGGCGTGTCGGTGTCGAAACGCTGGTTCTTTTTCGTCGGATCGGCGTCCTTGAGGTAGTGGGTGCGGGCGTAGGTGTAGCCTGCGCCGACTTGCCAGTTCTCGGTCAGCGCGCCTTGCACTTCCATCTCGACGCCCTGACTGCGTACCAGACCGGCAGCGTCGTAACAGGTCAGGACCGCGCAGCCCGCCTGGGTCGGTGACTGGGTCTTGAGGTTTTTCTGGTCGATCTGGAACACCGCCAGGGAGGTATTGAGGGCGCCGTTGAAGTATTCACCCTTGATACCGACTTCATAGTTTTCGCCGACCACCGGCTTGAGCACCTTGCCGGACAGGTCCTGTGCGCTCTGCGGCTGAAAGACATCGGTGTAGCTGGTGTACAGCGAGTGGTGTTCATCCAGCTTATAGATCAGCCCTGCGTAGCGCGTCAGATTACGGGTGACTTTGTAGTCTTCATCGCCGGCGCGGTCATCGTAGTCGTACCAGTCCAGACGGCCGCCGAGGATCAGGGTCAGCGGATCGGCCAGGCTCAGGCGTGTGGTGAGATAGACTGCGTCCTGAGTGGCGATGCTGTGCGTCTTGCCATCGCGGACGAAGTCCGGCTTTGGCGCGCCGATGGGCAGACCGGTGTCGTAAGGGCTGTACTCCTTGCTGGTCTGGTCGTATACGCGCCGGCTGGTGCCGACCACCACTTCATGAGTGCGGCCGAAAGCTTCGACCGGTCCACTGGCATAGACATCGAAGGCGGTCTGCTTCTCTTCCGGCCTCGACTGGTAGGCCGTGGTTTCCAGCGGGCCGTTGTAGCGAGACAGATAGGTGCCCGAAAACAGGCCCTCCAGCGACGAGCTCGAGCCTGCTACGCGCAGTTTCCAGTCATTGTCGAAACGGTGCTCCAGCTCACCGAACACGGTGTCTATCTGGATTTTCTTGTTTTCCCAATCCGAGCCGGAATAGGTGGAGCGCGGCAGGTTCAGGTGGTGACCATCGACGCCGAGGGGCAGGCCGCCCCAGAAGTAGTTGGTCTGATCTTCCTGACGAGACAGGCCCAGGGTGGCGGTCGTCGCGTCGCTCAGATCGGCTTCGACCACCCCGTAGAACACGCCGTGATCGCTCTTTTCCTTGTCGCGGAAGCTATTGGCATCCTGGTAGGAACCGACTATCCGGCCGCGAACCGTGCGGCTGTCGTTCAGTGGGCCGGACGCGTCAAACACGCCACGGTAATCGTCCCAGCTCCCGACCGTGCCGGTGAGGGTGACCTGTGGCACGGCGGTAGGGCGCTTGCGCACCATATTGATCGCTGCCGAAGGATTGCCAGACCCTGTCGCCAGGCCAGTCGCACCCCTGATCACCTCGACATGATCGAACATGGCCAGATTGGGTTGAACGCCTGCCGTGTAGCCCGAGTACGAGGCGGGCAGGCCGTCGTACATGATGTTGTCGATGTCGAAACCGCGCGACGTGTAGGTTTGCCGACCGGGGCCGCTGGACTGATCAAGGAACAGGCCGGGCGTGTACCTGACCACATCATTGATGCTGGTCATGGCCTGATCGTCCATGCGCTGACGGGTGACGACCGTCACGGCCTGCGGCGTTTCACGAATGGTCAGCGGCAACTTGGTCGCGGTCTGCATCGGGCCGGTGGTGTAGGACTGACTGCCTTCGGTGGTGGAGCCAAGTTGATCACTGCTGATCTGCGTGGCGCCCAGTTCCATGGTCGTGGCGGGCTGTTCCTCAGCGGCAAAGGCTGCCTGCGTGGTGGCAGCCCAGATGCCCATGGCCAGCAGACCCGGTGTGAAACGATTACTGCGTTGTGATTGTTGCCCCGACATGAACCCGACACTCCCTCGATGCCCTCCATGGCAGGATGATAATAGTGTTGATAATGGTTCGCATTAGTGTGACAGGTTGTTTCCCACAGAAAAAGACACTGCGAACAAATAGTTAACAAAATTTTCACATTCCACATTGAGGTCGGGCGTGTGTCGTCTTAAGGGGCTGATGGGTATTCCATCGAGAAGCGCTATGAAAATCTTGTACATGAAATTACATTGGTACAAGTTTTTATGACTGCGGAGCCTCTTCCATTGACCCAAGCCCCTCGTCTCCACCTGATCCTCGGCGATCAGCTTTCCTTCGATCTCGCATCCTTGGCGGGGCTGATCCCCGAGCGCGACACGGTCCTGATGGTCGAGGTCATGGAAGAGGCGAGTCATGTGCCGCATCATCCGCAGAAGATTGTGCTGATCTTCAGCGCCATGCGTCATTTTGCCGAGGCGCTGCGTGAGCGTGGTGTTCGGGTGCAGTACGTCATGCTCGATGATCCGCAGAACACAGGCTCGGTGCCGGGGGAGTTACAGCGCTGGCAGGCCCTGTTGCGAGCAGAAAAGCTGCACATCACCGAGTGCGGCGACTGGCGTCTGGAGCAGTCGATCAAGGACTGCGGGTTGCCCATCCAGTGGCACGCCGATACGCGCTTTCTCTGTTCCCGTGACGAGTTCTCGTCGTGGGCGCACGGCAAGAAGCAGTTGCGCATGGAGTTCTTCTATAGGGAGATGCGCCGCAAAAGCAGGCTGCTGTTGAACGGCGACGGTACGCCGGTCGGTGGTGCCTGGAACTTTGATGCCGAGAACCGCAAGGCGCTGCCCAAGGGCGTGGCAGCGCCATATCCGCTGCGCTTTTCCGCCGACACCATCACCTGCCAGATACTGGAGCTGGTAGGTGAGCGCTTTGCCAGCCATTACGGCTCGCTGGATGATTTCGACTATCCGGTTACGCACGTCGATGCTCAAGCGCTATGGGAGTACTTTCTGGATTACGGCCTGGCCGGTTTCGGCGATTATCAGGACGCCATGGCCACTGGTGAGCCTTTTCTGTTTCATGCCCGGATCAGCGCGGCGCTGAACATCGGGCTGCTGGATTTACGCCAGGTGTGCAGTGACGTTGAATCCGCGTACTGGTCGGGCAGGGTGGGGCTGAATGCCGCCGAAGGTTTCATTCGCCAACTGATCGGCTGGCGTGAGTATGTGCGTGGCGTCTATTGGTTGAAAATGCCCGATTACGCGGGCGGTAATCTGTTCGGTAACAGCCGGCCACTGCCCGAGTTTTACTGGACCGGCGAAACGAAGATGAACTGCATGAGTCAGGCCATTGGCCAGAGCCTGAAGCATGCCTACGCCCACCATATTCAGCGTCTGATGGTGACCGGCAACTTTGCCCTGCTTGCCGGCATCCTGCCGGAGCAGATCTGCGAGTGGTACCTGGCGATCTACATGGATGCCTTCGACTGGGTCGAGCTGCCCAATACGCTGGGCATGGTCATGCATGCGGATGGCGGCTATCTGGGCTCCAAACCTTATTGCGCCAGTGGCCAGTACATAAAACGCATGTCTGACTACTGCCGCGGCTGTGCGTACAAGGTCACTGAAAGCACCACTGAGGATGCCTGCCCGTTCAATGCGCTCTACTGGCATTTCCTGATGCGTCATGGCGACCTGTTACGTCGCAATCAGCGCATGGCGATTATCTATAAAAACCTTGATCGCATGGCTGAGCCCAAGCAACAGGCGCTCTGGGAGCGCGGCGAGCACTTGCTGGCCAGACTGGATGCCGGAGAGGCGCTTTGAAAAAGAGTGAGTTGCCGGTCAAAACCTGTGCGGTCTGCGGGCTGCCGTTTACCTGGCGCAAGAAGTGGGCGCGTTGCTGGGATGAGGTGCTTTATTGCTCTGAGCGTTGCCGGCGAAACAAGCGCACTGCAAGCCAATAGCGTTTTCAAAATATTTCGAAATGAAAAGCGCTGAACTATCGCTTGGTCAGCACGATCATTCCTTATGCGCATTCAGCGCGACCCCGACCTGCCAGCGCATCCGCGCTGAGTTTTGATCCTGGGTCGCCGAACGAAAAGGAGCCGTCATGACCGTAACCACCCATCCCGTCTACCGCTACACGCCAGGCCCGCTACATGCGACCTTGCTTGCCGGAACCGTGCCTTTGTTTCTCGGCGGCTTGCTGAGTGATATTGCCTATTACCAGACCTTTCAGGTTCAGTGGAGCAACTTTGCCGCCTGGCTGATCGCCGGAGGCCTGTTGTTCTGCGGGCTGGCGTTGCTGTTTGCGCTGGTTAATCTGGTTCGCGCCGATCACAAGGCCGGTCGTCCCGTGGTGTACTTCCTGTTGTTGCTGGTTACCTGGGTGCTGGGTCTGGTCAATGCCTTCGAGCACGCGAAAGACGCCTGGGCGGTTATGCCGTCTGGCTTGATCCTGTCGGTCATTGTTACTGTTCTGGCCTGCGTTGCGACGTGGACCGGGCTCACCAGCCTGCGTTCCGGAGGTGCAGAATGAGAAATATCCACGCATTGGCTGCATTGAGCATGGCGCTGCTGCTGAGCGCCTGCGGTGGTGAAGCCGACAGCACTCAGGCGCGCGGACCGGACCCGAAGTTGCCGGACCCGCAACGTGGCCTGTTGCCGAGCATGAAGATTGCCGAACCGACGGCTTGGGGCGATCAGAAGCCTGCCGTGCCTGAGGGTTTCAGTATCACGGCGATTGCCAGTGATCTGAATATTCCACGTCAGTCCATCGTTTTGCCCAATGGCGACATTATCGTTGCCGAAGGGCGCGGCGGCAGCGCTGCCAAGCTCAAACCCAAAGACGTGATTGCCAGCGTCATCAAGGCCCAGGGCAACACCAAGGTCAAGAGCGGTAATCGTCTGACACTGTTGCGGGACGCGGACGGCGACGGCAAGTATGAGCTGAAAACGGTCTTTGCCGAGAACCTGAATGCGCCCTATGGCCTGGCCTTCGCGAACGGCAAGCTGTACGTGGCCAACCAGGATGCGCTGGTCAGCTTCGATTATCAGGAAGGTCAGACCAAGGCCAGCGGTGAGCCGACCAAGGTCACCGATTTGCCTGCGGCGATCAACCACCACTGGACCAAGTCGCTGACGGCAAGCCCTGATGGCCGCTACCTGTATGTCGGCATCGGCTCGAACAGCAACGTGACCGAGCGCGGCATGGAGGTCGAGATCGATCGGGCGATGGTCTGGCAGATCGATGCCGCCACTGGTGCGCACAAGCCTTATGCGACCGGTCTGCGCAACCCTACGGCGCTGGCGATTCAACCGGGCACCGGGCAGTTGTGGACGGTGGTCAACGAGCGTGACGAGCTGGGGCCTGATCTGGTTCCGGATTACCTGACCTCGGTGAAGGAGGGCGCGTTCTACGGCTGGCCTTACAGCTATTGGGGCCAGAATGTCGACACGCGTGCCCAGCCACAGAACCCGGCCAAAGTCGCTGCGGCGATCAAGCCTGATTACAGCCTTGGTTCGCACGTCGCCGCACTGGGCGTGTCGTTCTCGATCCCGGCCATGGGCGACAAGTTTGCCGACGGCGTGTTCGTTGGCGAGCACGGCAGCTGGAACCGTGATAACCCGGTGGGTTACAAGGTGATCTTTGTGCCGTTCAGCAATGGACGTCCTGCCGGCGAGCCTGTGGATTTCGCAACCGGTTTCCGCGGAGCTGACGGCAAGACTCGTGGCCGTCCAGTGGGCGTGACAGTTGATCCGAAAGGCGCACTCATCATCGCCGACGACCTGGCAAACACCGTCTGGAGAGTGACCCGCAACAAGTAGGTCACATGGCCTGGGGTCGTTGTTGAGTGATCGTTCCCAAGCTCTGCTTGGGAACGCCGTTCGTGAAGCTCTGCGTCAACCATGCAACCTCGACGCAGAGCATCGGCCTGATGGCCAGTCCTGGCTGGGCTTACCTCGCGTCATCCACACAAAATTCTTTCGCAAGGTGGCTTCGATACGGGCTTACACGTTAGGGTTGGCCGCATCCACGCGCTGGCCTGAGTGGCTGGTCGCTGACATTCCCGAATTCTGGAACCGCTGTGAGTCGCTTTGAAACCGCTGGAAACGTAGAAACAAAACCCGCTTCATGGTGGGCCGTTGGTAGCGTATCGCTTGGGTCGTTCGCCACCGTCACCACTGAATTTCTGCCGGTCGGGCTGCTGCCCGATATCGCTCACGACCTGGGAACCAGCATCAGCCAGACAGGCTTGATGATGGCCGTCCCCGGCGTCCTCGCGGCCATTTCGGCACCGTCCTGTATTGCCCTGTTCAGTCATGTCGACCGCAAGCGCCTGTTGCTCGGGCTGTTGTCGATATTGCTGGCATCCAACCTGATCGTCGCGCTGTCCACGCACTTCTTGCTGACCCTTGCGGGCAGGGTCCTGCTCGGCTTCGCGCTGGGCGGATTCTGGACGATTGCCGGTTCGCTCGGGCCTCGTTTGAGGCCCGGCAAGGAGGGCGTCAAGGCTACCGCCTATGTGCTGGCCGGCGTCTCGATCGGCACCGTCGCCGGGATTCCGGCCGGTACGTTGATCGGTGAAGCCTTCGGCTGGCGGGCGGCATTTGAAGCAGCGGCAGTGGTCACGGTGGCAGTGGGGTTGTTGATCGCATTCTTCCTGCCTGCGTTGCCGGGCGAGCGTTCTGCCGGCATCAGCCAGATGCTGTCATTGGCTGGCGAACAGCGCATTCGTCGAATGTTCGCTGCCGCACTGTTGATCTATGTGGGGCACTTCGCGGCGTACACTTACCTCGCGCCCTTCGTGCAGGAATTCGCGCATATTCAGGGCCAGGCCCTGGGGGCATTGCTTTTCGCGTTCGGCCTGGCGGCGGTTGCAGGCAATCTGGCCGGTGGAGCCCTGGCGGCCAGAAGTGCGCCGTCCTCGGTGCTGATCATGACTCTGCTGATGCTGGGTTCGCTGACTGCGCTGCTGATGTTCGTCGGCAACCCGTGGCTGCTCTGGCCGGTGATTCTGGTCTGGGGGTTCGCTTTCGGGATGATCCCCATCACCACGCAGATCTGGTGTTTCGAAGCCTCCAATGATCGCGTGGAAGGTGTTCAGGCGCTGCTGGTCTGTGTGGTGAATCTGTCGATTGGCGGCGGGGCGTTCATTGGCGGCGTGGCGTCCGGTCGGGCCGGCTTCACCGCTGCCATCGTGATCGGCGCGGTGTGTGCCGCGCTGTCCATGCTCACCGTGATGCTGGCGATGCGCAGCTCAAGACCGGTCAGTTGCACAGACTGATCTGCCGATAGCGGAATACCGCGGCGATGCCGAATGCATCGTCGCGATACCTCATTGCACCCTCAGCCTGCCTTGAAAAACGCGACCTTGCGGGTCAGGCGATCCGCAAGCTGTGCCAGCTCCTCGCTGGCGGTAGCCACCTGCTGCGATCCATTGGCGGATTTGAGTGTCGAGTCGTGGATACTGGTGATGTTCATCGCAACGTCTTCTGCCACTGAGCTCTGTTGAACCGAAGCGCTGGCGATCTGCGCGTTCATGTGATTGATCGCACTCACTTCCTGATTGATTCTCGACAGGGCGCTTTGGGCATTGCGTGTCTGCTCCACGGCGCGATTGACCAGTTCACAGCTGTCGCGCATGTTTTGTGCCGCGGTTTCAGTACCACCCTGCAGCGTGCTGATCATGTTTTGAATCTCCTGGGTCGACAGCTGGGTGCGATTGGCCAGCGAACGAACCTCATCGGCCACGACCGCAAAACCTCTGCCATGCTCGCCCGCGCGGGCGGCCTCAATGGCTGCGTTGAGCGCCAGCAGGTTGGTTTGCGAGGCAATCGAGTTGATCACCTCGATCACCGTTTCGATCTGCTCGCCGTGCCGTGACACCTGCTCCACGGTGCTGGTGGTTTCAGTCAGCGTGGCCGCCAGTTGTTCGATGGCGGTGGTCGTACCTTCGACGAGGCTGTTGCCGTTCGCAACCTCACTGTCAGCCAGGCGCGCAGCATCTGCGGCCTGTGCTGCGTAGCCCGAGACTTCACTGACCGTCGCGGCCATTTCACTGATCGCAGTGGCCACCTGTTCGGCTTCACGGGTCTGCACCATGATCTGGGTGTTGTTGGCGGAGGAGGCTGCCGACAGCACGGTAGAGGACTGGCTGACCTCCTGAGCGGCCATTCGCACTTCGGTGATGGTTTCCGAAAGACGGCTCAGCGCCGTTTTCAGCACACCCATGACGCTGTCGGGATACGCTGTGGTGATGGTTTGCTGCAGATCGCCCGCAGCCAGTCGGCGAATGGCCTCGGCAACGTCGACAGGCTCCGCGCCCAGCGTCTTTTTCACGAAGCGAATGATGAACGCCGACAGCGCAATGCTCAGCAGTACAGCGAACGCAGTGGCCAGCAGCATCAGGCCACGGAACTGGCTGGCGGTCGCCTGCACATTATCCAGCTGAACCCTGATCGAGGCTTCCTCATGGTCGATGAGCGCGTTGATACGCTTCAGCCATTCGCTGTAGTCGCCGGAGGTCTGGCTCAGCAAAAGGGCCTGGGCACCGGCGATGTCTCCGGCACGGCGCAAGGCAATCACGCTCTTGGTAGAGCCGAGCGTTTGCTGTTCGATTTCCTTGATGCCACGCAGCAATTGGCGTTCCTCGGCACTTATATTCTGCTTGGCGAACAACTGCTCCATCGGTACAGCCGAGTCGACATAGTCCTTTTCAAGACGGGTCATCTCTGCCAGATGCAGCGCCAGGTCCTGATCGTTGTTGACCAGCACGGCATCGCGCAAAGCGATTGCACGGTTGTGCACGCTGCCCCGGAAGTTGATCGCATAGCGCTGTACCTTGGCGGCATTTTCGCCTACGTCTTCCAGGGTGCTGTCGATGAACCCGACCCGCTGAATGCCAACGGCTGTGATCAAGATGAGCAGCGAGACGACAGCGGCAAATCCCAAGCCGATGCGCGTAGCCAGAGAAACCTGATTTTTCATGAAATGAACCCGAAAGAGGCAAGAGAAAAAGTCGAATTAAATAATGGCAAAGAGCCTTTATTCAGAATGGCCTGACGATACCGCCCAGTCGACTGACTGACTAATAGATATTTGCGTACAGTGACATAGACAGTTGTTATTTCAGAACGGTGTGACAGTTACGAAAGCTGCGGTGCGTTCTTTACGGGTATTCGTGGTCGCAGTCTCCAACAGGTAACCGGCGAGGCTCACGCCATTCGCCGGTCCCGGGGTTCTGCAGCGCCGGTCAGACGAAACCGGTCACTGCATGGGGCACGTACGGTGCCTCGAGGCGTTTGATGTCCTCATCACTGAGCACCAGTTGGAGTGCTGCGATGGCATCGTCCAGCTGCGTCGCCTTGGAAGCACCGACGATGGGCGCTGATACACCGCGTTTGGCCAACACCCAAGCCAGTGCGATTTGCGCCATCGGTACCCCGCGCTCTGCGGCAAGCTGTTCCACGGCATCGATCACTCGACCGTCTTCCTTTTCCGTCGCCTCGTAAAACGACTGGCCGGAAACGTCGGTTCTGGTCCGCTCGGTCTGCTGACCATGGGGCCTGGTCAGCCTGCCGCGTGCCATCGGGCTCCACGGCATCAGGCCGACACCCTGATCGATACACAGCGGGATCATCTCGCGCTCTTCTTCGCGATACACCAGGTTCAGGTAGTTCTGCATCGAGACGAACCTGCTCCAGCCATGCGCGGTTGCGACCTGCTGGGCTTTGGCGAACTGCCATGCGTACATGGAGGACGCGCCGATGTACCTGGCCTTGCCGGCATTGACCACATCGTGCAGGGCTTCCATGGTTTCTTCGATGGGCGTGTCATAGTCCCAGCGATGGATCTGGTACAGGTCAACGTAGTCAGTGCCGAGTCGCGTCAGGCTCGCGTCGATACTGGACATGATGGCCTTGCGCGAGAGGCCCTTTTCGTTAGGGCGGGTCGAGCCTTCCCACATGTTCGCCGGAAAGAACACCTTCGTTGCGATCACGGTCTCGTCGCGACGCGTGAACTCTTTGAGCAATTTACCAACGATGGTTTCCGAGGTGCCTGCCGAGTAGCTGTTGGCCGTGTCAAAAAAATTGATGCCTTGCTCGACGGCGTGTTTGATGATCGGCCTGCTTGCTTCTTCGCCCAGTGTCCAAGGGTGCGTTCCGGCATCGGGCTCGCCGAATGTCATGCATCCAAGGCACAGTCTGGAAATATCCAGTCCTGTGTTGCCAAGCTTTACGTAGTCCATGAATCCTCCATCTACCGTTGATTGATCAGTCGCCGAGCAGTTTTGCGTTTACAGATGGGGCAATGCCTGCCCGAAACAACGCTCTTTGGCGCGATTGGTTCTATAGTTCTAATTCTGTAGAACTATAAGCGACTGTGCACGATTCGGGAGAGCAATATGGCCAGGCTGGAACAGATAGGGTTTCTCGGTTTCGATGTATTCGGCACCGTTGTCGACTGGCGAAACGGCGTGGCGCGGGCCGCGGCGCCCTTTCTGCAGCGGCATGGCGTGGACATCGATCCTCTTGATTTTGCCGATCAGTGGCGGAGCCTGTATCAACCTTCCATGCAGCGCGTGCGTGCGGGTGAGCGCCCCTACGTGACACTCGATGTGCTCAACCGTGAGAGTCTCGAAACCGTGCTGGCGCGCCACGAGGTGGATTTCGGCAGCATCCCCGGGGCCGAGCTCGCCGAGCTGAACAAGGCCTGGGAGCGGCTCGATCCATGGCCTGACTCGGTCTCAGGCCTGACCCGATTAAAGCGTAGATTCTCGATCGGTACGCTATCGAACGGACACATCGCCGGAATGCTTAACCTGGCTAAATTCGGCGGACTGCCCTGGGACGTCATCGTCGGCGCGGAGATCGCCGGCACCTACAAACCGATGCCCCAGACCTACCTGAAGTCTGCAAAAGCAGTGGGCCTGGCGCCGCATTGCGTCGCCATGGTGGCTGCGCATAACGCCGACCTGACTGCCGCACGTGCGAATGGCTTCAAGACCGTTTTCGTCCGACGCCCCGCCGAGCACGGGCCAGGCCAGACATCTGACCTGACCGCCGAACAGGACTGGGACGTGATCGTCGATTCCCTGATCGAAGCGGCTGACGCGCTCGATTGCTGAAGCGCCTGTTACCTGGGTGGACCGGTTACCCGCGCAAGTCTTTCCACATATGCACCTTGGCGACGAATCCGGTGCCTACAGCGACTGCAAGGGGTTCGATGCCAAAGGTCACGAAGCCCATGCGCTCGTACAGCCCGACTGCTTCGGCGTTGCCCTGCGTGACAGTGAGCTGGACGACCAGAAGCCTGGGCCGGGTTCGGGCATGGTCGAGCACGCTGCGTACCAATCGAGAGCCGATGCCTCTGTTCCTGTGCGCCAGTGGCACATACATGCCGAACAGGGTCGATTTGTGTCGGGCCTTCTTTCGGGTTTCGACGCAAAGGCCGGCTACACCCAGCAAGAGACCGTCTTCAACGGCGGCAAACACTACTTCGGTTGCGTCAGCGCTGTCATCGAGCCTCTTCTCCCACCACTGGGCAGGCAGCACTTCGCGCTCCTTCACGTCAGAGGTAAAGGCGTCTGGATGACGTTCATAGGCCTCGAGCATCAAGGCGCGATAGGCAGGTGCATCGGCCGGAGTCAGTCGTCGGTAGGTGAGGGTCATGGAGGCCGGGCTCGTGTGAGTCAGTTTTCGAGTATTGCATTGCGCGCGGGGAAAAGTCGCCGCCGGACGCTGAAATTTCAAACCGCTCTCCCGCCTGGACAGCAGTGCCGTTTGACGGACACTTTCGCGGTTTGTAACTTTTTGTTTGCCTCATCGCCGAAAATCGTGGTTATTATCCCCGGCGCCCAGGGCCAAAAACCCAGCGCCAATGACTGTCACGGGTTCACAGACTCCGCAGTCACAGCCGATCGGGTCCACCCTGGCGCTGACACCCCGGCGCAGGCCGTTCCCCGTCGTTGACCCTCAAACGGAAGATGAGGTTTCAATTGGTCACGCGGTATGCAAACGTCAGTTCCAAGGGCAGAGCGATCAGTCTCGTCAACGAGCCAGCCACCCCCCTTTCTGTAGGCGAGTCGCGCCGTGCCGCGTTCGTCTGTCATCCCTCTGCGATCCCCCCGAGCGCTTGCATGTCAGGTCATGACATGAGCCCGAGAGCCCGCGCCGCACCTTCTCCCTGAGTCTCGATGTTCATCCGGCATTTCTCATGCCGTGCCTGACGGGCTTGCTGCTCTGCGCTCCCGTCTGCTCATAAAAAAATAATCTGCTCACGGACGGTGATTTCTGATGGTCGACCAATCTTCCTCGCGCGGGACGGGCTTCGCTCATCCTGATACAGAGCAACCATTTGACCAAAACCAGTGTGTGCACGGCCTTTTCGAGGCACAGGTGCAGCGCAAGCCTGCCGCCATCGCGGCACGCTTCGAGCTGGACACGCTTGACTATGCGACGCTCAATACCCGTGCCAACCGTTTGGCCCACTACCTGCGCAGCCTCGGTGTCGGGCCGGATGTGCGTGTCGGGATTTGCCTGGAGCGCTCGCTGGACATGCTGGTCGGCGTGCTCGCGGTACTCAAGGCGGGCGGTGCCTACGTGCCGCTGGACCCCGCGTACCCGAAAGCCCGTCTGGCACAAATGCTGGCAGACAGCGCGCCACGCGTACTGCTGAGCCATGCTCCGGCGCGCGCGGCGTTGTTGGCGGCGCTGGAGAAGGTTGGAGTCGCAACGCAGGTGCTCGATCTGGCCGATAGCCGGCTGTGGGCAGCGCAGCCGACGCACAACCCAGACCCGCACGCGGTTGGTCTGACGCCCCGCCATCTGGCGTACGTGATCTACACCTCGGGCTCCACCGGGACGCCCAAGGGGGTCATGGTCGAGCACCGTGGGCTGATCGCGGTCAGCGCCGCCTGGGAGCCGTTGTACGCGCTGCACAAACCCCTCAATCACCTGCAAATGGCCGGGTTTTCCTTCGATGTGTTCAGCGCCGACCTGATCCGCGCACTGGGTTTTGGCGGCACGCTCGTGCTCTGTCCGCGAGACACGTTGATGGACCCACCTGCGCTGTATCGCCTGTTGAGCGAGGCGCGTATCGATTTCGCGGACTTCGTGCCTGCGGTGCTCAACCCGTTGCTGACCTGGACGCAGGAGGCAGGGCGCGACCTGTCGTTCATGAACACGGTGGTTTGCGGCTCGGACATCTGGACAGCGCACAGCGCGCGCCAACTGCGTAGGTTGTGTGGCGAGCATGTACAAATCGTCCAGGCCTACGGTGTTACCGAAGCGAGCATCGACAGCACCTGTTTCGAGTTCGAGCCCGACAGCCACGTCGATGCGGTGCTGCCCATCGGACGGGCGTTGGCCAACACGCGGATTTACCTGCTCGATACCGCTGGCGAGCGTGTTCCCCAGGGCGTGACCGGCGAACTGTACATCGGCGGCGCGGGGGTAGCGCGCGGCTACCTGAATTTGCCGGAACTGACCCGCGAGCGCTTCATCGACAGCCCGTTCGTGGCCGGTGAGCGGTTGTATCGTACTGGCGACCTGGCCCGCTATCGGGCTGACGGCCATCTGGAGTTTCTCGGGCGCAACGACTCGCAGGCCAAGCTGCGCGGCCTGCGCCTGGAACTGGGTGAAATCGAGGCGCGTCTGGCCGAGGTTGCCGGTGTGCGTGACAACGTGGTTGTGCTGCGCGAGGACAACGCGGGCGTGCCCAGGCTGATTGCCTACTTTCGCGAACAGACCGGCGCAGCGCTGACGCCCAAAAGCCTCCGCCAGCATCTGCAGCTCAGCCTGCCGGACTACATGATTCCTGCCGCGTTCGTGCGTATGGACGCGCTACCGCTGACCGCCAATGGCAAGCTGGACCGCATCGCACTGCCCGAGCCGGGGGATGACGCGTTCGATCGGCATGTTTTCGAAGCCGCGCAAGGCGCGCTGGAAATGGATATTGCGGCCATCTGGGCCGAGGTGCTGGGCGTCGAGCGAGTCGGTCGCCAGGATCACTTTTTTGCACTCGGCGGCCACTCGCTGCTGGTGATGCGCGTATTGGCCAAGGTTCGGCAGACGCTGCATCTTGAGGTGTCACCCTCAGCCCTGTTTACCGCCCCCGTGCTGCAGCAGTTCGCCGAACGACTGAGCACCGCTCAGCAGGGCGACGCTCGTCCACCGATCATGGCTGTAGAACGTAGCGGGGCACACATGTTGTCGTCTGCTCAGCAGCGTCTGTGGTTTCTGGCGCAGATGGAAGGCGGCAACGCGGCCTACCACATGCCCTTGAACCTGCGCCTGCGCGGGCCGTTGCAAGTGGCCGCGCTGGAGCGCAGTTTCAATCATCTGGTGGCCCGCCACGAGGCGCTACGCACCACGTTTTTCGCGGTCGAGGGCGAGGGGCGGCAGCGCGTTGCGGCGGCGGGAGCGATCATTCCGTTGCCAGTCATCGATCTGCGCGGCGAGCACGATGCCCAGGCGCGTCTGCTGGCGTTGATCGACGCAGAGGGCAGCAAGCCGTTCGACCTGGCGGTGGGGCCGTTGATGCGCGTCCGCCTGGTCAAACTGGCCGATGATGATCACGTGTTGTTGCTGACCCAGCACCACATTGTTTCGGATGGCTGGTCGATGGGCGTGCTGACCCGCGAGTTGGGGCTGCTCTACGCAGCGGCTATTCAGCAATCGGCCGCGCTCGGGCAGTCCCTGGCACTGCCGCCGTTGCCTGTCCAGTATGTGGATTACGCGGCCTGGCAACGCCAGTGGCTGTCCGGTGAGGTGCTGGACGCGCAGCGGTGCTACTGGCGTGAAACCCTGAGCGGTGCGCCGCTACTGCTGGAGTTGCCCACCGATCATAAACGTCCGGCGGCCCAGGATTACCGCGGCGGCTTCGTGCCGCTGGTCTTTGACCGCACGCTGACAGCACGGCTGCGAGTGTTGGCTACGCAGCAGGGCACCACGTTGTTCATGAACCTGCTGGCGGCCTGGTCGCTGCTGCTGATGCGCCTGTCGGGGCAGGATGACGTGGTCATTGGTGTGCCCTCGGCGAACCGCAGCCAGCATGAGCTGGAAGGGTTGATCGGGTTCTTCGTCAATACCCTGGCCCTGCGCATGACCCGCTCCGGCAGCCCGACGGTGGCCAACTGGCTGCAACAGGCGCGCAACGTAGCGCTTGCCGCTCAGGAACATCAGGACTTGCCGTTCGATCAAGTGGTGGAGTTGCTCAACCCGCCGCGCAGTCTGGCTTACAGCCCGGTGTTCCAGGTGCTGTTCGCGTGGGAGCAGCATCAGGATTCGGATCTGGAGTTGTCCGGGCTCGACGTCAGCGTGCTGCAAAGCGTCCAGCCAGTGGCCAAATTCGACCTGCAACTGGCACTCAGCGAACGTGACGGACAAATCGTCGGTGGCCTGGAATACGCGTCGGGGCTGTTCGAGCCGGAGACCGTGGTGCAGATGGGCGACTACCTGCGCCGCCTCCTCATGCAGATGGTTGAGGACAGCGAACAGCCCCTGGCGACGCTCGACCTGCTCAACGCCGAGCAGCACCGACGGATCGTCCACGACTGGAACCGCACCGAGCGTGATACCTCGGCACAGCACGATTGCGTCAAGCGCTTCGAAGCCGTGGCGCAGCACACACCCGACGCCGTGGCGTTGCTGGCCGATGAGCGAGCGCTGACTTACGCTGCGCTCAATCTGTCTGCCAACCGCCTGGCGAATTACCTGATCGAGCAGGGCGTGGGTCCCGAGCAGCGCGTGGGGCTGTGTCTGGAGCGCTCGCCGCAGATGATCATCGGCCTGCTGGCCATTCTCAAGACCGGCGCCGCTTACGTGCCGTTCGATCCGGCATATCCGGCCGAGCGGCTGGCGTTCATGTTCGCGGATGCCGCACCAAGCCTGCTGCTGACCCAGACTGCACTGCGTGCCGGTCTGCCGCCATTGCCCGACACGCTGCCGATCTGCTGCCTCGACGTGGAGGCGCAGCGCTGGTCTGGGTATTCCGAGGCCAACCCGCAAGTCCCCGTCAGCCCCGGCAACCTGGCTTACGTGCTCTACACTTCCGGCTCGACCGGGCGGCCCAAGGGCGTGGCGCACAGTCGTGCCGCCCTGGATAACCTGATCGCCTGGCAACTGGAGCAAACGCCTGCGTCACAACGCGTGCTGCAATTCGCATCGTTGAATTTCGACGTGTCGTTTCAGGAAATCTGCAGCACGTTGTGCCAGGGTGGCAGCCTGGTGCTGATGAGCGAAGCCGGCCGCAAGGACCTCGCCGCGCTGCGTCCGACGCTGGTGGCCGAGGACGTACAACGGGCGTTTCTGCCGTTCGCCGTGCTTCAGCAACTGGCCAGTTTCACTGAAACCGGCGCGTCGGTGCCGATGCCCTTGCCAAAGGGCGGCTGCGAAGTCATCACCGCTGGCGAGGCGTTGCTCGTCAACGACGAACTGCGTACCTTTGTCTGCGGCCTTGGCGGTGCACAACTGCACAACCAGTACGGCCCGACCGAAACCCACGTGGTCAGCCAGTTCAGCCTGAACTGTGACGACGCCACGCAGTGGCCGGACGCACCGCCGATTGGCCGGCCCATCGCCAATGCGCGTTTGTATGTGCTGGACGGCGACCTGAACCCGGTGCCGGTCGGTGTGGCAGGCGAGCTGTATATCGCCGGTGCGTGCCTGGCCCGGGGTTATCTGAATCGTCCGGACCTGAGCGCTGAACGCTTCCTGCCTGACCTGTTCAACCCACTGCCTGGTGCGCGCATGTACCGAAGCGGGGATCTGGCGCGGTTCCAGGCCGACGGCAATGTGCAGTACCTGGGGCGCATCGACCAGCAGGTCAAGTTGCGCGGTTTTCGCGTCGAGTTGGGCGAGATCGACAGCCTTCTGCACCAGCAACCCGGTGTGCAGGAAGCGGTGGTGCTGCTGCGCGAAGACGTGCCGGGCGACAAGCGTCTGGTGGCCTACGTGGTGGGGCCTGCAACCGCCGAAACGCTGCGTGCCGAGCTGCACCGCCACCTGCCGGAACACATGGTGCCGACGGCCTGGG
Source organism: Pseudomonas sp. BS3767 (assembly GCF_900099665.1). Classification (NCBI taxonomy): domain Bacteria; kingdom Pseudomonadati; phylum Pseudomonadota; class Gammaproteobacteria; order Pseudomonadales; family Pseudomonadaceae; genus Pseudomonas; species Pseudomonas sp. BS3767. The sequence goes on from NZ_FNCX01000006.1 coordinate 167,247, forward strand.
TGGCGCTGGCGCAATTGCCGTTGACCCGCAACGGCAAGCTCGACCGTCAGGCGCTGCCGGCGCCAGAGCGCCAGGCCGCCAGTGCCTATGTGGCACCGCGCGACGAGACCGAGCGGCAGATGGTGTGCATCTGGGCCGAGGTGCTCAAGTGCCAGCAGGTTGGTATTCACGACAACTTTTTCGAGCTGGGCGGGCATTCGCTGCTGGCCACACGGATGATCTACATGATCAACCAGCGCATGGGCGCGCAACTGTCCCTGAGCAGCCTGTTCAAGACGTCGGTGCTGATGGACCTGGCCGAGCAGGTGCGGCTCGGGCGGGGTGACGGGCCTTCGCTCGACACACCCTTTGCCCCGATTGAAGCTGATCGCAGCGCACGTTTCGCGCCGTTTCCGTTGACCGACATCCAGCAGGCGTACTGGTTTGGCCGCGAAGCGTCGGTCAGCCTCGGCGGGGTCAGTGCCCACGGTTATGAAGAGCTGCGCATCCCCGGCCTTGATGTGCCACGTTTCGAGCAGGCGCTGAACCGCATGATCCAGCGGCATGACATGCTGCGCGTGGTGTTCCTCGGCGACGGCACGCAGCAGGTTCTCGACAGCGTGCCGACCTACCACATGCCACGCAACGATCTGCGCGGCCTGTCCGCCGACGCCGCGCAGCAGGCCCTGCAAGACACCCGCGAACGTCAGTCCCATCAGGTCCTGGACGCCGGTCGCTGGCCGTTGTTCGAGTTCAGTCTGTCGTTGCTCGATGAGGGCATCAGCCATCTGCACATCAGCCTTGATGCCCTGATCGTCGACGCCGCGAGTACGCAGATTCTGGCGCGCGAACTGATGGCATTTTATGCCGACCCGCAGTTGCAATTGCCCGAACCGGGTCTGACCTTTCGCGATTACGTGCTGGCCGAGCAGCGCTTGCGCAATGACAGCCGCTACGCACAGGCGCTGGACTACTGGCGCGAGAAGGTTGCCACGCTGGCACCTGCGCCGGACCTGCCGCTGGTGTGCCAGCCGGAAAGTATCAGCCAGCCGCACTTTACCCGCCGCGACCGCGAGCTTTCAGCGCTGCAGTGGTCACGGCTCAAGGAACTCGCCAGGCAATTTGCCGTGACGCCGTCGGTGATGCTGCTGACCGCGTTCAGCGAAGTGCTGGCGCTGTGGAGTCGGCAGCCGCGCTTCACGTTGAGCCTGCCGCTGTTCAACCGCATGCCGCTGCACCCGGATGTTGATGAAATCATCGGTGACTTCACCTCGCTGGTCTTGCTTGAGGTCAATCTCGACGGGGCCGCGAGCTTCATCGACAAGGCGCGTGCCGTGCAGGCACGGCTGTGGCAAGACATCGACCATTTGGTGGTCAGCGGGGTGCGCGTGCTGCGTGAATTGTCCCAGGCCCGTGGCGTGCAGCAGACCGCCATGCCGATCGTGTTCAACAGCACCCTGTCGGAAGCCGCGCCGGAGCTGGCCGAATTCAATCTTGCCGACGCCCTGAATGCCGAGCACATACACAGCATCACCCAGACCCCGCAGGTCTGGCTTGACCACACGTTGCTGGAGCTGGAAGGGCGCCTGCTGTTCAACTGGGACAGCATCGACGAGTTGTTTCCGCAAGGCCTGATCGAACAGATGTTTGTCGCCTACAACGCGCTGCTGGATCGCCTGCTGCAGGCCGATGCCTGGAGCGCCGGCACGGTGGACCTGATACCGCTGGCACGCTTGCCGGTGCCCGAGGCCGGGCCCTTTGACTCGGCGCTGATGCACGAACTGTTCGATCGCCAGGCACTCGCTGCGCCGGATGCGCTGGCGGTCATCGGCACCCAGCGGCAGTTGAGTTATTGCCAGCTGCGAGCCGAAGCGCGGCAACTGGCGGCGCTGCTTCAGCGTCGCGGCGTGGTGCCCAATCAACTGGTCGCGGTGGTCATGGAACGGGGCTGGGAACAGGTCGTCGCGACGCTGGCGATCCAGTACGCTGGCGGGGCCTACCTGCCGCTCGACCCGGCACTGCCGACCGAGCGTCTGGAGCACATCCTGCAACGCGCCGAAGCCAGCCTGGCGCTGACTCAGCCGGCACTGCTGCAACGTGTCGAGTGGCCGGCGCAGGTCCAGGTGATCAGCGTGAGCGACCCGATCATTGCCGACGCTGGCCTTTGCGATCAGTCCGAATTACACGCCGTGCATCTCACGCCGGACGATCTGGCCTATGTGATTTACACCTCGGGTTCGACCGGTCTGCCCAAGGGCGTGGTCATCGATCATCGCGGTGCGGTGAATACGCTGCTCGACATCAACCGGCGCTTTGCCGTCGGCGCTGCGGACCGGGTGCTGGCGGTTTCGTCGCTGAGTTTCGACCTGTCGGTCTATGACTTCTTCGGCACGCTGGCCGCTGGCGCGGCGGTGGTGTTGCTCGAACCGCAGCAGGCCCTCGACCCGGCGCACTGGCTGAAGCTGATCGAGCGGCATCAGGTCAGCCTGTGGAATTCGGTGCCAGCCTTGTTCGGCATGTTGCTGGAGTATGTGCAAGGCGAGCGCAGCGCGTTGCCGTCGTGCCTGCGCGTGGCGATGCTGTCAGGCGACTGGATTCCCCTGACGCTGCCAGAGCGTGCCTGGGCGCTGCAGCCGGCGTTGCAACTGATCAGCCTTGGCGGGGCGACCGAAGCGTCCATCTGGTCGATCCAGTATCCGCTGCAGCAGGTCGACCCCGCGTGGCGCAGTATTCCCTATGGCAAGGCGCTGGATCACCAGCGCTTCTATGTGCTGGATGACGCCTTGCAGGTTCGCCCGACCTGGGTGGCGGGTCAGTTGTATATCGGCGGTATTGGTCTGGCCAAGGGCTATTGGCGTGATGAAGCCCTGAGCGCCGGCAGTTTCTTCGCCCACCCGCTGACCGGCGAACGTCTGTATCGGACCGGCGATCTGGGGCGCTGGCTGCCCGACGGCAATATCGAGTTTCTCGGGCGGGAAGACACCCAGGTCAAGGTCCAGGGGCACCGCATCGAGCTGGGCGAGATCGAAGCGGCGCTCAATCGCCATCCCGGCGTGCAGAGCACCGTGGTGCGGGTGCTCGGCGAAGCGCTGGGCGAGAAGCGGCTTGCGGGTTATGTACTCAAGGCCGATCCCTCGTTGCAGGCCCTTGATTTTGCCCAGTACCTGGCAGACAAACTGCCGGCCTACATGGTGCCGACTTCGTTTACCTTCGTGCAGGAGTGGCCGCTGTCGGCCAATGGCAAGGTCGACAAGAAGCGCCTGCCGCAGCCAGCGCAGATTCAGGATGCCGGCCCCGCGCTGGAAGTGGAGGGGCCACAGGAGCAACAACTGGTGATGATCGTGCAGGGCGTGCTCAAGCGTGCTTCGATCGCTGCCGACGCCAATTTGCTCAACCTGGGCGCCACCTCGATTGACATTGTCAGGATCAGCAATGCGCTGTCCGGCGAACTGCAGTTCCGTCCCAACGTTGCGCAATTGCTGGCACAGCCGACCTTGCTCAACCTGCTCGGCATGTACCGCCGGAATCTGGCCAACGGCAGTGTGGTCGACAGCGTTCGGCAGCGCGCGGGTTCGTCCGAGCAGGTGATCGAGGATCCGCAGCAGCGGGCGCGCTTCAAGGCCGACCAGCGCGGTCGGCGGACGTTCACCCCAGAGGTTGCGGCGCTGAATCTTGCGCGTCCGGATGATCCGGCGTTCGCGCGGCGCTTCAGCGATTACCGCTCGGTACGCCAATTCGCTGACCGATCCATTCCGACCGAGGTGTTTGCCGGGTTACTGGCCAGCCTGGCGCAGGGGCAATTGCACGGCGAGGTCAAATACCAGTTCCCGTCCGCAGGCGGCCTGTACCCGATCCAGTGCTACCTGTACGTCAAACCGCAGCGGGTAAACGGCGTCGCTGCCGGCGCCTATTACTACGACCCGGTTCAACACCGCCTGCTGATGCTCGACAGCGAGCCGCTCGACCCTGACACCTACGATTATTTCGTCAACCGCCCGGTGTATGAAAACGCCGCGTTCTCGCTGTTCTTCATCGCCGACATGGCCGCGATCCGGCCGCTGTATGGCGAGCGCAGTCGCGACTTCTGTCATATCGAAGCCGGGGGCATGGCGCAATTGTTGACCATGACGGCGGTGGAGCAGGGCCTTGGCCTGTGTGGCATGGGCTCGCTCGAAGAGCAGCAATTGTCGGCCCTGTTCGACCTGGGACCGAATCATCAGTTGATCTACTCGATGGTGGGCGGCCTGCGCACTGCCGACGAACAACGCCGCGCGCAGGTCGAGGCGTTCGCCTCTTCCGCGGATCAAACGGACGACGCCAGCGACATGGAGGAGATAGAGATATGAATGCCTATCAATTGCTGGAGTTGTTCGGTCGCCACGCCGTGGTGCTTGAAGTGGACGGCGAGAAACTGCGTTGCAAGGCGCCGCGCGGCTTTCTGAATGACGAGATGTTGCAGGCGCTCAAGCAGCACAAGGCAGAGCTGATTGCCTTGCTGAGCGGCACCGACCCGGCCGCGATTCCTCGGCGTGCCGCCGGGCAAACGGCTGTTCCGCTGTCGTTTTCACAACGCCAGCTGTGGTTTCTCGATCAGATGGAACCGGGCAATGCGTTCTATAACGTGCCCACTGCGGTGCGGCTGAAAGGCGTGCTGGATGTATCGGCGCTGGAGCGGGCGCTGAACGAATTGATCACGCGCCATGAAATATTGCGCACCACGTTTGCCAGCGTGGACGGCGAGCCACGACAGATCGTGCACCCGGCGATGCCACTGGTGATGCCACGTGTCGACCTGCGTAACCTGTCGCCGACGGCGCGCCAAGCGCAGGTCAGCATGGCGGTGGAGCAGGAGGCCAAAGCGCCGTTTGACCTGGCCAGCGGTCCGTTGCTGCGGGCCTCGCTGCTGCGCCTGGCCGATGAGGAATACCTCTGGCTGTACAGCGTGCACCACATCATCGCCGATGGCTGGTCGATGGGCGTGATCCTTCAGGAAGTGACTACCGTGTATGGCGATTTTCTGCGCGGTCAGGCGTCCAGTCTGGCGCCGCTGGCGGTGCAGTACGCTGATTACGCCTGCTGGCAGCAACAGCGGCTGAGCGACGAGGCGCTGGCCGGGCAACTGGACTTCTGGCAGCGCACGCTGGCCGATGCGCCGCCGCTGCTCGACATGCCTGCCGACCGGCCGCGTCCGACCATGCAGCGCTACGTCGGGGCGACCTTCAGCTCGACGGTCGACGGCACCACCTTGCGTGCGCTCAATGCGCTGGCAAGACAGACCCAAGGCACGCTGTTCAACGTGCTGATCGGCGCGCTGTCGGTCCTGCTCTGGCGCCACAGCGGTCAGCGGGACCTGTGCATCGGCACGCCATTCGCCAACCGCAGCCGTCCCGAAATCGAGCCGCTGATCGGCCATTTCGTCAACACTCAAGTGATTCGCCAGCGTCTCGATCCGCAGCAGACCTTTGCCGAGCTGTTGCGCGAAGTACGCGCCACTCTGCTGGATATCCATGCGCATCAGGATGTGCCTTTCGACCGCGTGGTGGAAGCCGTCAACCCGCAACGCGATACCGCGTATTCGCCTTTGTTTCAGGTGATGATGGTGTTGCAGAACACCCCGGGCAACGCCGCACAGATGCCGGGCCTGAGCATGACGCCATACGGCACCGGGAGCGCCACGGCCAAGTTCGACCTGGCGTTCGAATGGGTCGAGCGCGACGGTGTGCTGAGCCTGCTGGTGGAATACAACACCGACCTGTTCGACCAGACCAGCATTGAGCGCCTGAGCGGGCATTATCGTCAGCTGCTGGAACAGGTGGCGCTGAACCCCAAGCAGCCTGTCGGCGCACTGACGCTGATCAGCGATGCCGAACGTGAACAGATTCTGAATGAGTGGAACAGCCCGGCACCGCTGGCCCAGCCCGCCGACTGCGTGCATCGCCTGATCGAGGCTCAGGTCACGCGTCGGCAGGCCGAGTGTGCGGTCATCTTCGAAGGTCGATCGCTGAGCTACAGCCAGCTCAACAGTCAGGCCAACCGCCTGGCGCATCACTTGCTCACCCTCGGCGTCGGCCCGGACGTGCGCGTGGCGGTGTGTATCGAACGTTCGCTGGAACTGCCGGTGGCCTTGCTGGCGGTGCTCAAGGCCGGGGGCGCCTATGTGCCGCTGGACCCGGATTATCCGTCAGGGCGCCTGCGGCATATTCTCGATGACACGTCCCCGGTAGTACTGCTTGCCCAAGGGCCGACGCGCAAGATCCTGCGCGAGGCCCTGCAAGGTGCGGATTTCGAGGTGCCGATCCTCGACGTGCAGGCCGATGCCGTGCTCTGGGCCGAGTGCCCGTCGGACAATCCGCAGCCGCAGCGTGTTGCGGTGAACGCCGACCATCTGGCGTATGTGCTGTACACCTCCGGCACCACGGGGCTGCCCAAGGGGGCGATGGTCACGCATCGCGGGCTGAGCAACCTGCTGCTCTGGTGTCAGCGGTTCTGCGGCGAACGCGGGAGCATGCTGCACAAGATTCCATTCGGTTTCGACGCTTCGGCCTGGGAGATCTTCTGGCCGTTGCTCACCGGGGGCAGGCTGGTCATCGCCCGTCCCGGCGGGCATTTCGAGCCCGGTTACCTGGCGCAGGTGGTACGTGAACAAAGCGTCACCGCGATGGTGTTCGTGCCGGCCATGTTGCAACTGTTTCTGGAGGTCGAAGAGGTCAGCGCCTGTCACACCCTGAAGGATGTGTTCAGTGGCGGCGGGGAGCTGTCACCCGCAGTGGCCAGGCTGTTTCAGGCGCGTCTGCCACATGCCCGCCTGCATAACGTCTATGGTCCGACCGAAACCACAGTGATCAGCAGTGTCTGGACGCTGGAGCCCGGTGCCGACGTTCCGCCGCGCCAATTGCCCATTGGCCGGCCCATCGCCAACACCCGTTTTTACGTACTCGACGAGCGTGATGCGCCGGTGCCGGCCGGGGTCACCGGTCAGTTGCACATTGGTGGTGTCGGCGTTGCACGGGGTTATCTGGGGCTGGACGAGCTGACTGCCGCACGGTTTATCGATAACCCGTTCGTTGCCGGTGACCGGTTGTACCGCAGCGGCGATCTGGCGCGTTATCGTCCGGACGGTCAGTTGGAGTTTATCGGTCGCAACGACTTTCAGGTCAAGTTGCGCGGCATTCGCCTGGAACTGAGTGAAATCGAAGCGCGGCTCGACCTGTTCCCCGGTATTCGCACCAGTGTGGCGTTGATCGTCGGTGACAGCGCGCAGAACCAGCGCCTGGTGGCGTGCTGCGTCACCGACAGCGCAGTGGACGAATCCGCACTGCGTGCGCACCTGGCAACGACCCTGTCCAGCGCCGTCATGCCCAGCGCTTATCTGTGGCTGGACGCCTTGCCGCTGACGGTCAACGGCAAGATCGACCGTGCCGCCCTGGCGGCACTGGCCGATCAGGATCTGGCCGACCGGCAGGTCAACCTCGGCAGCCCCAGAGACCATATCGAGCTGACCCTGTATCAGATCTGGAAAGACCTGCTGCTGGTGCCGCAGATCGGCATTCGCGACAACTTCTTCAACGTCGGCGGGACATCGATTGCGGCTATCAAGATGGCCTACGAAATTGGCCGGGCGTTCAGCGTCGAGGTGCCTGTGCGTGTGATCCTCGGCCACCCGACCATCGAGGCGCTGGGCGGCTGGCTGCGTACCGGCGCCAGCCTGGCCGCGGCGCAGGACAACCTGATCGAATTCCGGCGCGGTGCCGGGCAACGCAACGTGGTGTGCATTCACCCGGCGGGCGGCACGGCGTTCTGCTACCTGTCGCTGGCCAAGGAGCTGCCGGAAAGCATCGGTGTGTACGGTGTGCAATCGCCGGGGTTGAACCCTGGAGAAAGCACCGAGCCGAGCGTTGAAGCGATGGCCGACGCCTATCTGCGGCGGATCGCGGCGTTGACCTCACAACCGCTAGTGCTCACCGGGCTGTCGTTCGGTGGTCTGGTGGCATACGAAATGGCCCGGCGTCTGACGGCTGCCGGCCATCGTCAGGTGACGGTGGTGCTGCTCGATACCCAGGGCTCGGATGACCCGGGGTTCCGGCAACAGATCGGGACGGTGGACATGGCTGAGTTCCGCGACAAGCTGGTGCGCTTCAACGGCATGTACCCCGGCATCGAAGACGCGCAGGTCGAGCGGTATTTCCATCTTTACAACCACAACCGTCTGGCTATGGCCGCTTACGAGTGTGCGCCACACGCCGGACGCATCGTGTTGATTCAGGCCCGTGAAGGCTTCAGCCGCACGCAGTTGCATGAGCTGCGCAGCTTCTGGCGTCGCCGCGCGGGTGACGGTTACAAGGCCCGGCTGGTGCACGGCGGGCACTGGGACATGCTGGAAAGTGCCGAGGTGCATCGTGTCTCGCAGACGCTCAGGCAAGAGCTGCAACGTTTCGACACGCAGGAGGCGCAATGATGAGTCGGCACGAGGAGAATATCGCCCGCAACTCCATGACCCTGCTGTCGCGTTTTGCCGAGCAGGTACGCCGTGATCCTCAGGCGCTCGCCGTAATCGACCGGCAGGTACGGCTGACCTACGCGCAATTGGCCAGCGCCAGTGAACGCATCGCCAAAGGGCTGCTGGCACAAGGCGCAGGCCCTGCGGAGCCGATTGCCCTGTGCATGCCGCGCGGCTGGCAATGGGTCGCCACGATAATCGCCGTGCTGAAAGTCGGGGCTGTGGTGGTGCCGCTGGATCGGGCCAGCCCGGCCCGGCGTCGACAGCTGATGCTCGACGACGGGGGTTGCGTCGGGCTGGTGACCCTCGGCGAAGACGCGGACACCCTGGCAGCGCCACAACGTGGCTGGTACGTCAGCGTCGAAACCCTGCTGGAATTCCCCGATCAACCGGCACTGCCGCTGCCCGAGGATTTCGCTGCGTCGAGTTTCCTGTTCTACACCTCAGGCACCACCGGCACCCCGAAGGCTGTGGAGGTGGGCGAGCGCGGCCTGTTGCGTCTGGCCCGGACCGACGGCTGCCTCGACATCCGCGCAGGCGAGCGCGTGGCCTGCCTGTCCAACCCGGCGTTCGATGCCTGTAATTTCGAACTGTGGGCACCGCTGCTCAACGGCGGTTGCTGCGTCATCATTGCCGACGCAGACCTGCAGGACGCGCAACAGCTGGCCAGCGTGCTGGAAACGCAGCAGGTCGACAGCCTGTTCATGACTGTTTCGCTGTTCAACACCTTGAGCGCAGATAACCCCACCTGTTTCGCCAGCCTGCGCCAGGTGCTGATCGGCGGTGAGCAGGTCAGCGCCGCGGCGGTGCGTGCCTGGTATCAGGCCAATCCCGACAGCCGCTGCCGGATTTTCAACGCCTACGGACCCACTGAATGCACCACCTTCGCCGTGTGCTATCCGATCCCCCGCGACTTTTCCGGTGATGCGGTGCCGATCGGTCGGCCATTGCCCGACACCAGCGTGCAAGTGCTCGACCCGCAACAGCGCCCGGTTGCTCAAGGCGAGGCGGGTGAGCTTTACCTGAGCGGCAGCGGGGTCGCACGCGGTTATCGCAACCGTCCCGCAGAGACCGCGCAGCATTTCCTGCGCCTGCCGACAATCGAGGCCGGTGACGTGCTGCATTACCGAACCGGCGATCAGGTGCGGGTCAATGCCGACGGGCTGATCGAGTACCTGGGGCGGATTGACCGTCAGGTGAAGGTCCGTGGTTTTCGCATCGAGCCGGGCGAGGTCGAGCAGCGTATTCTGGAGCACCCGAAGGTGGCGCAGGTGCATGTCTGTACGCGCAGGCAGGCAGCTGAAGACCACCAGTTGCTGGCCTTCATCGTGCCGCGCGAAGCGCTGGACTATCGCGATTTCGATCAGCACCTGCGCGAAAACCTCGCGGTATGGATGCGCCCGCATCAACTGTTTGTGCTGCAGCGCCTGCCGTTGACCCGCAATGGCAAGATCGATCAGCGTGCGCTGCTGGAACAGCCCTTGAAGCCGTGGCGACCACAGGCCGGTTCACGTCCTGACGAGCAACACTCGCCCACGCTGGACTGGCTGCTGACACAGGCCCGCAGGTTGCTGGCGCAACCTGAGCTGAACGGCGAGGATGACTGGCTGGGCAGCGGCGGCGACTCGCTCAAGGCCATGCGTTTGCGCTCTGCAATCCGCACACACTGGCGCCGGGAAATCACCCTGGGTGCGCTGCTGAGCGAATCGTTTTCGGCACTGGCCGAGCGCCTTGGCGATGATCAGGGTGCGGAATCTGCCTACCCGCCCGCGCCGCCCGTCAACCGTTCAGGGCGTGCGCCGGCCACTGCCGAGCAAAGTCGCCTGTGGTTGATGCAGCAGCGCGCGCCGCAGGCGACGGCCTACAACGTGCCAATCATCCTGCACCTGGCGGCAGGCGTGGAGCTGAACGCATTGGCCGACGCCGTGCAGCGCCTGCTGACTCGGCACAGCGGGCTGCGCACGGCGTTCGTGTCCGCTGCTGAAGGGCTGCATCAGCAGGTTCACCAACGGGACGCGGTGTGCCAGACCTTTGCCACAGGAGCGTTCAGTGAACAGACCTGGCGCAGCTTTGCAGCCCTGGTCTTCGACACACCGTTCGATCTGGCAACATCGGCGCTGTGTAAGGCCTGGTTGCTGCCGTTTGCCGATGGCAGCTGTCGCTTGCTGCTGAACCTGCACCACGTGGCCATCGACGGCTGGTCGATGAACCTGTTGTTCGATGATCTGGTGCAACTGTACGACGATGCGCTGCAGGGGCGGCCGAGTGCCGAAACCTCGCCCGGTCTGGGCACGCTGGAGTTCGCACTCTGGCAACGGCAATGGCGTGTCGACCCGCGTTACCGCGATCAGCGCCGCGCCCTGGCCGGGTTGCACCGTCAGCACCCGGCGCCTTCGCCCGCGCTGCTACCGGTTCGTGAGCCAGACCCGCAGGCACGGCTCTATCGTCAGCCGCTGGGAGCCACGCGCAGTGCTGCACTGGATCGGTTTTGCAGCCGCCAGCGTGTCACTCGTTATGAGGTGCTGTTCAGCGTCTATGCCTGGAGCGTGTACGCCCTGACCGGCCTCGAGCGGCCACGCATCGCCAGCCCGGTATCCAACCGTCCGCTGAGCGAATTCGAAGACGCAATCGGGATGTTCGCCAACACCGTGCTGATCCCCACGGCGTTCGACGGCGACAAGCCGCTTGACCAGCAGATGCATCAGCAAACCGCCACGGTGCGTGAGGTGCTGGCCTTGCAGGACGTCGCTCTGGCGGACCTGGTGGAAGACCTGCGGCTGTCGTCGAGCAGTGCGCTGTTCGATTTCATGTTCGTGCTGGAAAACACCGACTATGCCAGGCTGGCCCATACCGGCCTGCGGGCCACGCTGGAATTCAACGAGACGGTGCAGGCCAAGTGCCCGCTGACCTTGCTGGTGGTCGATGCCGGGTCCCAACTGGAATGCTGGTGGGAGTACCAGTGCAGTTATTTCGATGCGGCACAAATGATCGCCGTCAATCGGCTGTTGCAACAGGGGCTTGATCTGCTGCTGGAGAAGCCGTCGGCCACCCTTTATGCGCTGCTCACGCCTTACCGCTTCAGCCTGCCGCCCGCCAGTGAGGGCGACAGCGCTGAGCCGCCGTTCAACACCGTGGCCGACTGGTTCGCCTATCAGGTGAGTTGCACGCCGGATGCTCCGGCGCTGGTCGCCGATCAGCAGTGCATCAGCTACGCCGAACTGGATGCACTGGCCGACACGCTGGCGGCCACCCTGATCGAGCAGTGTCCGCTGCCGGAGGAAAATGGTGCGCCGCTGCAAGTGGTCCTGTACCTCGAGGCGTCGGTCGAGCACATCGTGGCCTTGCTGGCGCTGGCCAGGCTCAACCTGACGGCTGTGCCCCTCGATCCTGGCTATCCGCTGGCGGTGCAGCGTCAGGTCATGCAGCAGGCACAACCCGGCTGTGTGCTGTACAGCGCGGCCACCGAGGCGGCACTGGAGCAATTGAACGCAGACCGGCAGATCTGTCATCGGGTCGACCTGAGCGCTGCGGCACGACCGTTCGAGCGTCGCCGTCACGCGGGGCAACGACCGTTGTACACGCTGTTCACGTCCGGTTCGACGGGGACCCCGAAAGGGGTTCAGGTGCCGGACCGGACCCTTTGCAATCTGTTGCACTGGCAGCGCAATGAGGGGCAGTTGCCAGCGAAGTCAGTGACCCTGCAATTCTCCATGCTGTCGTTCGATGTGTCGTTTCAGGAGATTTTCAGCACCCTCTGCGGCGGGGGCTGTTACCACCTGATCAACCCGCGCTGGCGGCAGGATGCCCAGGCATTGCTGAGCTATCTGGTGCAGACGCGCATCGAGCGGTTGTTCCTGCCATGCGTGGCCTTGCAGCATCTGGCGCAGACCGCTGTCAGCCAGGGCGTGTATCCGCAGGCGTTGCGCGAAGTGATCACGGCGGGCGAGCAACTGCTGTGCACCGAGGCATTGCGCAACTGGTTCGGCGGCATGCCCCAGACACGGCTGTTCAATCATTACGGCCCGACCGAAACCCACGTGGTCAGCGCCTGGCGCTTGCCTGCGGCGGTTCAGGACTGGCCGCTGCGCGCGCCGATCGGGCGTGCAGTGAGCAATGCACGTCTGCTGCTGGTGGATGAACACGACCGGCCGGTGCCGCGTGGCAGTCAGGGCTATCTGCTGGTGGCAGGGCCGATGATTTCGCGCTGCTACCTCGCTGACCCGGTGCTGAATGCCGCGCGCTTTGTCGAGTTGCCGCAAGCTGAGGGCATGACCCTGTTCTATCGCACCGGGGATCTTGCGCGGGCTGATGAAAACGCCTGCCTGCACTACCTGGGTCGGGACGATCAGCAGATCAAGATCAGTGGCCAGCGTCTTGAACTGGGGCAGATCGAGGCCGCGCTGATGCAGGTCGCTCAGGTGAGCAACGCGGTGGTGGCCACGCAGGGTGAGCCGCCCCGGCTGGTGGCCTGGTTGCACAGCGAGGGTACGCTGCCCGATGCACAGCAGTTTGACCGACAGATCAGCCTGCAGCTGCCGGCGCATGTGCGTATCGACGAGTACCGGCGGGTTGTCACCTGGCCGCGCACGCCGAGCGGCAAGATTGATCGCAGGGCGCTGGGAGATCTGGGCGAAGTGTTGCAACGGCAGCGCACCGGGCTGCCTGCGGCGCCGTTGAGCGCACTTGAACAGCAACTGAGCGAGTTGTTCGTGGCGGTCATCGGTCGCGACATCGAGCCTGAGCAGACCTTCTTCGAAGCCGGCGCCACCAGCCTTGGCCTGATGCGCCTGCACGCCCGTTACAACGAAGCACTGCCGCAGCCGGTGGCAATGGCAGCGTTGTTCGAGCATGTCAGTGTGCGTCGCCTGGCGCAGCATTTGTCCTTACCAGCAGGGCAAATGCCCGCGGCTGCTGAGGGCAATGAGCGAGGTGCCAAGGCTGGCGAACAACCCATGGCGATCATCGGCATGTCGGTGAATGTGGCCGGGGCGAGCAACCTCGCCGAGTTCTGGGCGATGGTCCAAGGAAACGGGTTGGGCATCGAGCAGTTCGACGCCGCCGAAGGGCTGGTCGGAGCGCGCAGTCAACTGACCGGCCTGCTGGATTTCGATCCCGAGTATTTCGGCATCAGCCTGCAGGAAGCACGGTTGATGGACCCGCAACAGCGGCACCTGCTGATGGGCTGTGTGCAGGCACTGCAACATGCCGGGCTCACGCCCAAAGCCGACGGTCCGCGCATCGGCCTGATCGCCAGTTGCGGCGAAACCACGTATTTCCAGCAAATGCTGCGCGAAACTGCTGAGGGTGATCTGCCGGACGGCTTTCAGATGGCGCTGCACCACGACAAGGACTTTCTGGCCACCAAGGCGGCTTACCACCTCGACCTCGGCGGCCCGGCACTCAGCGTCCAGGCGGCATGCGGCAGCTCACTGATTGCCGTGCACCTGGCGGCGGCGATGCTGCGTCAGGGCGACAGCGACGTGATGCTGGCCGCCGGGGTGTTGATCGACCCGACTCTGACCGATGGCTACCGCTATCGTCCACAGCACATTTTTTCCCGCGACGGGCTGTGTCGCCCGTTCAGTGACGACGCCAGCGGCACCATCGGTGCCAGCGGTTATGGTGTGGTAGTACTCAAACCGCTGGACCGTGCACAGGCCGACGGCGACCGTATCTACGCACTGGTCGAAGCCTCTGCGCTGAACAACGATGGCCGCGCCAAGATGAGTTACACCGCGCCGTCGGTGGCGGGGCAGAGTGCTGTGATCAGCGAGGCGTTGCGCAAGGCCGGGGTCAGTGGCGCCGACATGGGCTACATCGAGGCCCACGGTACCGGCACACTGTTGGGCGACCCGATTGAAGTGGCTGCCTTGACCAAGGCGTTCGGCGCGGCGCCGGCCGCCAGTTGCGCACTGGCTTCAGTGAAAAGCCAGGTGGGTCATCTGGGCGCGGCTGCCGGCGTGGTCGGGTTGATTCGCGCGACGCTTGCCGTGTTCCACGGAGTGATCCCGCCCAACCTCGGCTTTGCCCGAATCAATCCGCAAATCGATCTGCAGCGCTCGCCATTCTACATACCCAGCACCTCACGGCCCTGGCCCGAGGGGCGTCGGCGTCTGGCCGGGGTCAGCAGTTTCGGCATCGGCGGCACCAACGCGCATGTGATTGTCGGCGCCGCGCCGCAGCAGACAGACCGCGTCGAGGATTGCCCGGCGTGCCTGCTGCTGTCAGCGCACAGCCGTACTGCCCTGGAGCGGGACATGCTGGCGATTGAAGCCTGGCTCAACGCCTTTCCCGAGCAGCAGGCCGCGTTGCTGCGTTACCTGCAAAACGGTCGACGCGCGTTGCCCTGGCGCTTCGCGATGATCTGCCCGCCCGGTCAGACGCCGCGCCTGCAAGCCTCGTCGATCCAGGAGGTGAAGCTTTCTGACGTGCGAGTAAACGCCAGCGAGCATTCGCCGCAGGCCCTGCTGGACGCCTGGTATGCGGGGGCCAGTATCGAAGGGTCGACCGGTTCGGCGCCGCCACCCTGGGACTTGCCACCGTCGGCATTCGATCTGCAGACCTTTCGCTTCAAAGCGGCCGCTCGCACCGAACTGCAGAAATCGTCAGTCGTCGAGCGCCAGCCGCTGGCGGACTGGTTCTATCAGCGTCAGTGGCAGCGGGTAAACCGTCTGCGTACAAACCCGACTGGCGAGGGTCGTGAAGTGCTGGTGGTGTGCAGCCATGAGCGTCTGGATGCCACCACGCTTGGCAGCCTGCAGAGCGTCTATCGGCACGTCATTGAGGTGCAGGCCGGCAATGGCTACCAGCAGCTTGGCCCGAATCGTTATGAGCTCGACCCGCTGGACCCTGTGGCGTTGGGTCGATTGATCAGTGCGCTCGATCAGAGTGGGCAGACGGCGAGCGAACTGGACTGGCTGCATGCCTTGCCGCTGTCGGTGGGCGGGGCGGTTGACGAGCAAAGCCTGGCGGCCGCGCAATGGGCCTGTCTGGATACGCTCAGCGCGTTGTTGCAGGCCTGGGGGCAGAACGCACAAAAGACCGCCCTGCGGCTCTGGCTGCTGTCCTGGCGAGCGTGCCCGGTGAACGGCCAGGTCATGCGTCCGGAACTGGCGGCGCTGGCCGGTATCACCGAAGTGGCGCCGCAGGAATACCCAATACGCTGTCACTGGCTGGACCTGCCCACGGCGCAGTTGAGCACCCAGGCTCCGCACCTCGCGGCGCTGCTTGCCGAACCGGTGTTGCTGCCGCGGCGCATGGCCATTCGTGACGGTTATCTGTGGCAGCCTCAGCTGCTGGCCAGTCCGCTGGCAGCTCCAACGGCGGCTTCGAATCTGCTGCCGGCGAACGGCACGTTCCTGGTGCTGGGCGGTACAGGCGGCATCGGTCGTACCTTGTGTGAACACCTGCTGCGATCCAGCCAGCGCCGGGTAGTGCTGCTGTCGCGAGGTGGCGGGTGCCCGAAAGAACTGGACGCCTATGCTTCGCGCATCGACAGCATCGCTGCGGATATCGCCGACCTGGCGCGCTGGCCCACGGTGCTGGAACACTTGCGTGAGCGTTATGGGCACTTTGACGGCGTGATTCACGCGGCTGGCACCGGAGCGGGCAGCCTGATCCGTCAGCGCGATGCTCAGGTGCTGTCTGAGGCGATGGCCAGCAAGACCCGCGGCATGCTGGCGGTTGAAGCGTTGATCGAGCAGATGACGCCGGGGTTCGTGCTGTACAGCTCTTCGATGTCGGCACTGTTCGGCGGCGCCGGGCACCTGGACTATGCCGCCGCGAGTGCCGTGCTTGACGGTTTCACCCACTACCGTGCACACGCCGAAAATGGCTGTGTGCGTCTGGGCATCAACTGGGACATCTGGCGCGATGTCGGCATGGCCGCTGCCAGTGGCGTCGGGGATGACGCGCATCAGCGACACCTGGCGGTCGGCATGTCGGCACAGGAGGGTTGCCGGGTGTTCGATGCAGCCATGACGGCTCAACTGCCGCAACTGCTGATCTCGACCACCGATCCGGACACGGCGCGACAGTTTTACCCGGTTCGCCACAGCGCAGGTTCGACGCTGGCCGATACTGCGCCAGTGCTGACGGCAGACACTGCAGCGCCGGACCGTCTGCCCGAGCATCTGCATGACTGCCTGTGCAAATGGCTCGGCGTGAGTGCGCTGCAGCCGGATGCCTCGCTCTATGAGCTGGGCGCCGATTCTCTGACCCTGCTGGACCTGATCGACGAACTGCAGGCCGCGACTGGCGTGGTCTTCCAGTTGTCGCAGTTCAGCCACAAGGTCAGCCTGGCCGAGGTGCTGGCGCTGGTGCGGACGTCAGTGCCCGAACCGGCTGCGGACGAAAACCAGTGGGCTGATGCAGTGAGGATCGATCAGTGGCATGCGGGCGCGGGCCGCGAGCGCCTGTATCTGATTCACCCGGTGGGTGGCGACGTGCAGGCGTATCGCGAGCTGGCCTCGGCGCTGCACCCTGATCTGGGCGTGTGGGTGATCGCCGATCCGGCCTTGCGCCTGCCCGAACTGCCGAACATCAGCGTGGATGAGCGCGCGCAGCTGTATCTCAAGGCGTTGCAGGCCCATCACCCCGACGGCACGGCATGGCGTCTGGCTGGCTGGTCGTTCGGCGCATGGGTGACGCAGGCGATGTGCAGCCTGCTGACGGAGGATTGCGAGCAGCCGTTGTTGTACCTGATCGATCCCCCCGCGCCGGATGCGGGTAACGAGCTGGCGCAGATCGGTGAAGCGCAGATTCAGCAGGTCTTCCAGCGCGAGTTTTCTGCACGGCGCGGCCTCAACACAGCCACCGGCACGACCAGCGAAGACACATCGCGTTACCTGCAAAGCCTGATTGTCTGCTGCCAGAACAACATGGCGAGCATGGCGGGCCACCGGCCCGTGGCGTTGTCGCGCACTCCCGTGCGGCTATTCATTGCCACGCAGCCCAATCCTTATGGCATGGGCAGCGCCTGGCGGATGGCCGATCTGCAGCGGGCCTGGCAAGGGCTGTTGCCGCACCTGCTGAGCTGGCAAGCACTGGACACCGATCACTACGGCATTGTCGCAGCGCCCTGGGCGCAGGTGATGGCCGAGATGATCAATGCCGATCTGTCGGCGGAGCAGGGCTGAACGTCAGCGGCAGGCTTTTCAGGCGGGGCTTATGTCCCCGCAAACGAACCACGGGCATGGTGATCGGCCATGCCAACAACCTGAAGGTGAGGGATCATGGATCAAATGGCACTCAAGGCCATAGAAGGCATCGCAGGCGCCGTGCGTGCGCCGTATCAGAGCATCACGGTCGACCGCCTGACACCGATCATCGGTGCCGAGGTCAGCGGTGTCGATCTGTCGCAGCCACCCAGTGCGGAGCAGTTGACAGAAATTCGCCGGGCCTTTCTGGAAAATCATGTGCTGGTGTTTCGCGATCAGCACCTGACGGTCGAACAGCACAAGGCGTTCGGTCGACTGTTTGGTCCGTTGCGCGCCTTGCCGGTGGACAGCATCGATGGCGATGACCCGGAACTGGTCGTGGTGCGCGCCAACGCGCAATCGCGTTTCGCTGCGGGCGAGCTATGGCACACCGACGGCACCGCTGATCTGGAGCCGTCGATGGGCTCGATGCTGTACGTCAAGGAAACCCCCGCCATCGGCACCGGCGGCGACACACTGTTTGCCAACATGCACCTGGCCATTGAAATGCTCTCGCCGGCGATGCAGCAGTTTCTCGGCGGGCTGACAGCCATTCACGATGGCGAGATTCCGTGGAAAGGCTATCAGCCGCCCGCCAACCTTCCGAAAAGCGAACACCCGGTGGTGGTTCGCCACCCTGAAACCGGGCGCCGCAGCCTATTCGTGAATTCCGGGTTCACCTCGCATATCGTGCAACTCTCGCCCGGCGAGAGCCGCACCGTGCTGAATATGCTGTTCGATCTGATCGCCCGCGAACCCTGCCTCAGTTGCCGCGTGCGCTGGGAACCGAACACGCTGGTGTTCTGGGATAACCGCTGCACCCAGCATCACGCGGTGTGGGATTACTTCCCGCACTCGCGCTATGGCGAGCGAGTGACGATTCTCGGAGGGCGGCCCCAGGCCTGAAGGTGTTTGCGATTGACCGGCGAACGCCGGTCAGTTGCTTCATCAGCGCAGTGGCAGGTGGTATATCAGGTCGTCGAACCACTGATCGCCGATTTGATAGGCCTGCGGGACACGGCGCTCGAAGGTAAAGCCGCATTTCTCCAGAACCTTGCAGGAAGCGATGTTGCCGTCGGTCACGGTCGATTCCAGTGAATCCAGGCCGATGGCAGTTGCGTAGTCGATGATTGCGCGGCGTGACTCGGTGCCGAAGCCCTTGCCTTGATGTTCCGGCAGTAACAGACAGCCCACTTCGGCATGACCCGGCGACAGGATGCGAAAGCCGCTGACCCCCAGCTCTGCATCGTTTTGTGTGTCTGTGACCACTAGGCACAGCCAGTGATCGGACTCCGGCGTCCAGTCGGGGAGGCGATGATCGAAGCCTTTGCGGATCTGCGCTTCTTCGATTTCTCCGAATACGTAGCGCATGGTCTCGGGCTCGGAGTGCAGCCTGAAAAACAGCGGCCAGTCGCTGGCGAGCAGGGTCCGCAGATAAAGTCGTTCGGTGTGTAGTTCCAGCATCCGTTGCTCCCGGGACAATCAAAAAAGGCACAGGGTTTTGTACCCGGCCTGCGGCCAATGATCAATAATGCACGCGCATTTCATTGCCATTGCTCACGGCAATCGTGGCGCAACGAGGCAGGGTCACATCCTTCTGCAGGTCAGGGACGAGTCAATGGCATTTCGCGTATTGGTCATCGGCGGCTACGGCAACTTCGGCAGCCTTATCTGCAATCATCTGGCGATGATGCCGGACATCGAACTGGTCATCTCCGGTCGCGACCCGCGCAAGCTGGCGGAAAAGGTTGCCGCACTGCAAACACTGGCTGGCAGATTCTGCGAGAGCTGGTGCGTGGACATCATGCAGGACGGCGCGGGCAGTGAGCTGGGTGAATTGGGCATTGATCTGCTTATCCACACGGCGGGGCCTTTTCAGGGGCAGTCGTATGCCGTGGCCCGGCATTGCATCGAGGCGGGTGTAAATTATTGCGACCTGGCGGATTGCCGGGCGTTTGTCGCCGGTATCGCCAGCCTCGATGCCCAGGCGCGTGAGGCAGGTGTCAGCGTGTTGAGCGGTTGCAGCTCGGTGCCGACGCTTTCGGCGGCCATCATCGATCAGCATCGCCAGCGTTTTCTGCGCATCGATTCGATAGAGCATGGCATCTCCTCGGCAGCGAAAATGCCCGGTCTGTCGACCGTGCGTGGCGTACTGGCCAATGCCGGGCGGCCGATCAGGCAACTGCGCAACGGCAAGGTCCACGAAGTCCATGGCTGGATGGACCTGACCCTGCGCCGGATGCCCGGCATGGGCACACGGCTGGTGGCCAATGTCGACGTCCCGGACCTGGATGTATTCGCGACACGTTATGCCGCGCAGCATCTGAGCTTCAAGGCCGGCTCCGCGCTCAAGGCCGGCGGCATCGCGACCTGGCTGCTGGCGCTGGCGATTCGCTGTGGGCTGCTGCGCGATCCTGCGTCGTGGGCCGAGCGCCTGTACCGTTGGGGCGCGCGCTTTGAACAGTGGGGTGATCGAAAGAGCGCGATGTACATCGATGTCGATGGCGTCGACCTCACCGGCCAGCCGTTGCACATGCGTGCGCAATTGACTGCACTGAACGAAAAGGGCCCGGAGATCCCCGGCAGTGCTGCCGTCGCGCTGAGCAGCAAAATGGCCGGTGGCTATCGCCCACAACCGGGCGCACGGGCCTGCGTCGGAGAAATCACCGTAGACGAGTACCTGGCAGCGATCAACGAGCCGGAAAACATCCGGCTGGATGTTCATTTCACCGACCGCAACGTCTGACGCTGTTGCCAATCTCCGATGGCTCCGTACAGGCGAAGATCAAGGCAGTTTCATTGCGTGATCTTCCGGTTTCGCGCGGTGCCAATCATCGGAAAAATTCTGCTCAGGCGATTTAAATAAATATTCATCATCGCGCGCCGGCCCCGTAATTCATGGGCTTCAGGGTGCCTTCGATTGGCGCGTGCGTGATTCCGATAACGTTAACTATCAAGTTAAATCTTTCAGCGCCGACTCACGGGTATTCCGAAAAATCAAAGGCACACATGCAATGAGCGCAAAATGGTTGGACAATCTGAAAGTCAGCAAGAAGCTCGGGGTGGGCTTTGCCGCTATTTTGCTCGGAGTACTGACCGTCACCGTCATTGGCTACTCCAGCACCAACCTGCTGATCGAGCGCATGGGCAAAAGCAGCAAGGTCGCCGAGATCAAGGCTGACGTCCTGAATGCCCGGATTGCTGCGCAAGCCTATGCGACCGGCCCTACCGCCGCAGGTGTGCAGAATTACGCCAGCGCGCTGGATACCTTGAGCCGCAGTGTCGATCAGGGCCTGCAGGTGTTCGTGATCTCGAGCAACCTCGCCAAGCTGCGCGAGATCAAGGAGCAGGTGGGCGGTCTGAAGCAGACCTTCGACCAATTGGTCGGCATCAATCAGAAAGTCGACGAGGCGTTGAAACCGATCATCAAGGTGTCCGATGACGTCAGCGCGACCTTCGAGAATCTGCTGAACAAGACCATTGACGACACCTTGCGCTCGCCAAATGAAACCGGCATCAGGCAGGTCAAGATCGCTGGCGACCTGCGTAACGGCATGACCAATTTCCGTCTGGTGTTTCGCCGCTATCTGAGCGTTCCGAATGCCGACAACCGTCAGGCCACCTATAAGGCCGCCGACGCCCTGATCGCACAAGTGGACGCCGCTCGCAGCCAGTTGCCTGTCGAGGCAAATGCTGCAGTGGATGCCGCGCTGGTGGCGTTGAAACAATACAAGGTCCTGATGTCGTCGATTTCGGACATGCTTCAGCAGACCGAGCAGATCCGCAACGATCTGCAACAGCAATCCGTAGCGACCGCAGCCCGTGCCGATGATCTGGCAGCGCTGCAGGTCATCAGTGCCAAGAAGGAACAACAAACCGCTGTGGTGCAATTGCTGAGTGTGGCGCTGGTCGTGCTGCTGGTCGGCATCTTTGCTGCGTTCCTGATCACGCGTCAGATTACCGTGCCGTTGAACAGCACCGTAATTGCGGCGCGCCGGATTGCCGACGGTGATCTGACCCATGACAGCAGCACCACCCGCCAGGACGAACTGGGCCTGCTGCAGAACACCATGCAGCACATGACTGTTTCGCTGCGCGGCCTGATCGGTGGCATCGGCAACGGTGTTACGCAGATCGCCACGGCGGCCGAACAATTGTCTGCCGTCAGCGAGCAGACCAGCGCGGGTGTCACCCTGCAGAAAAACGAAGTCGATCAGGTCGCCACTGCCATGAACGAAATGGCCTCTACCGTACAGGAAGTGGCGCGCAACACCGAAGACGCTTCGCAAGCCGCCAAACAGGCCAGCGAGCGCGCTGCTCACGGTAGCAGTGTGGTGCAGCATGCTACGCGCGAAATCGGGCAATTGGCCGGTGAAGTGCAGCAATTGGGTGAAGCCATGCAGCGTCTGACCGAAGACAGCGGCAAGATCGGCAGCGTGATTGACGTGATCAAGGCGGTCGCCGAGCAAACCAACCTGCTGGCGCTCAACGCAGCCATCGAGGCCGCAAGGGCAGGCGAGCAGGGTCGCGGTTTTGCCGTGGTGGCTGACGAAGTTCGCTCGCTGGCTCAGCGTACGCAGAACTCCACAACCGAAATCGAAGCGCTGATCCAGGCGTTGCAAAAAGGTACAGGCGCCGCCTCGGGCCTGATGGACGCCAGCCTGCAGCGCACTGAAGGCACCGTGGTGCTGGCTCGTCAGGCCGAACAGGCGCTGGTGGAAATCAACCAGTCCATCGGCACCATCGAACAGATGAGTCAGCAGATTTCCGCCGCGGCCGAGCAACAGAGCGCCGTGACCGAAGAAATCAACCGCAGCGTACTCAGCGTTCGCGACATTGCCGATCAGTCCGCTTCTGCCACTGAGCAAAGTGCTGCGTCGACTGTCGAGCTGGCCCGTCTGGGCAGCGATTTGCAGAGCATGGTCGCGCGTTTCAAGATTTAACCTGCGCCAGGCTCTGTACGAAAAGTCGGCGAGCGAAGGTCAGGCGAGGCAAAAACAGGCGAGGAACGGCCGGGGTCGCGTTCGACTCTACGTGTTGTAAATGAGCATTCCGATTGGACTCGCCTCCGAGCCTGTTTTTAACGAAGCATCACCGAGCGCAGCCACTTTTCGTACAGAGCCTAAGCAAAGTCGGCCTCCTGACCCCATCAGGAGGCCGACTGCCGTTGTTCCGCCCGCACCACCATCCACACGCCGATACCTGACACCGCCATGCCTGACGCCATCTGCCAGGACAGCGGTTCGTCGAACATTGCCCAGGCCCAGAGCATCGTCACCGGTGGGCTGAGGTACAGCACGCTGGCGACGCGGGTCGCCGTCGCGCGGCGCAGACACACCCAATACAGTCCGTACCCGCCCAGGGTTGCCAGCCCCACCGTCCATAGCACGCTCAGCGCAAAGCCGGTACTGGCTACAGGCGCCAGGCTGCCCTGTGTGCCCTGAATAATCGCGAAGGCCATGCTGGAAACAGCGCATTGCAGCCACAGGTTAGGCAGCAGTGCCATAGGCTGTGCGGTGCTGGACTGTTTCTGCCACAGCGTCGCGATGGCCAGTGACAACATGCCCAGCAGCGGCAGGCCGTAGGCCCACAACGGTGCGTCACCTACCGCCAGCGCGCTGTAGGTCACCAGCACTACACCGATCAGCCCGACCAACAGTCCCGCCCAGATTTGCCAGGCCAGCCGTTGTCCGAGCACCACTGCCGCCAGGAGCGCCATGCCCATGGGCAACAAATCGGCAAACAGTGCGGCGAGTCCGGCGGGCACGCCCAGCGCAATGCCCTGCGTGACACCGGCGACGTAGCCGGCCATGGCCAGCAGGCCGATACCTGCGTTTTTCAGCAGCGTGGCCGGCGCGATCGATCTCAGTTGCCTGGCGACAAAAGGCAGCAGGATCAGGGTGACCACCACACAGCGCCAGAACACCACCAGCAGCGGCGGCGCATGTTCCAGCGAAAAGCGTGCGCCGACGAAGCCCGAACTCCAGGTCAGAACCAGCGCAGCTTCAAGCAGGGGCAAGGGAATGGCCTGGTGCCAGGCAGGCCGCGAGACGCTCGGAGCAATCGACAGGTATGGGTTCATGGACGCAGGTTACGAAAACGGCGTAGTCTAATAAATCAAAATTAAATGCATGACTTATTCAGGAAATCTGAATCATGACGGCCATTCTCGACATCGAACTGGTGCGCACCTTCCATGCGGTGGCGCGGATAGGAAAGTTTTCGGCGGCTGCCGAACAACTTCATAAAAGCCCGGCAGCAGTAAGTGTGCATATCCAGCGCCTCGAGGCCGTAGCGGGCGGGCGCTTGCTCAACCGTGACAACCAGGCGGTGTCGCTGACGCCACTGGGCAAGCGCCTGCTGTTGTCGACGACAGAGTTGCTGTCCACGCATGACCGGGTGCTGGCGGATCTGCAAGGTACTCATCTGGCCGGACGCATCACGCTGGGGGTTCCGGATGAGTACGCCGTGCATGTCATTCGCGACATCCTGCCAGTGTTCGCGGCCGCGTGGCCCAATGTCGTGCTGGAGTTGAAATCCGCACCCAGCTACGCCCTGCGCGAGCAGGTTGCGCGCGGCAAGTTGCAGACAGCAGTGATCGCGCAACCCAAAGGGCAGCTGAGTGCTGATACGCAGTTTCTGGTATCGACCAAGCCGGTCTGGGTCGGGCCGGCCAGTGCCGCACTGGGATCTGCGGACCCGTTGCCGCTGGCGATTCACGCAGCGCAATGTCCTTATCGTGAAGCCATGCTGGCCTCACTCAAAGACAACGGCCGCAAAACCCGTGTAGTTCTCGAAAGCCCGTCCAACCAGGCGATCAAAGCCTGTGTGGAAACGGGTCTGGCGATCAGCCTCATCGATCGGAGCGGGGTCACGGAAGCCATGCAGATTCTTGATGACCTGCCTGAAATACCCGAGCACGAAATCGTCTTCCTGCGCTCGCTGTCGTCGCAGAACGACGAGGCGGTGAGCCTGCTGGCGCAGGCGCTACAGAAGTATTTTCGGGTTTAGCCGGGAACACTGCAGCCGAAGTGTGTTATCGACTGCAGGAACGCTTTCGGCTCAACCGTCCTTGAACAGAAAGCTGTAGGCATTCAACGCCGGCACGCCGCCCAGGTGGGCGTAGAGCACTTTCGAGCCTTCGGGGAATTCGCCGTTGCGCACCATGTCGATCATGCCGTGCATGGATTTGCCTTCGTAGACCGGGTCGGTCAATACGCCCTCCAGGCGGGCGCAGAGGCGGATGGCTTCGAGGGTGCCATCGTTCGGCAGGCCGTATTCCGGGTAGGCATAGCGGGTGTCGAGCACCACGTCTTCGGCGGTGATTTCGCGGCCCAGCTCCACCAGTTTTGCGGTGTTCTGAGCGATACGCAGAACCTGCGCGCGGGTCTTTTCCGGTTTGGCCGACGCGTCGATACCGATCACACGCTGTGCCCGGCCATCGGCAGCGAATCCCACCAGCATGCCTGCGTGAGTACTGCCGGTTACCGAGCAGACCACGATGTAGTCGAACTTGAAGCCCAGTTCTTCTTCCTGCTGGCGCACTTCATCGGCAAAACGCACGAACCCCAGGCCGCCATAAGGGTGCTCCGAGCAGCCCGCTGGAATCGGAAACGGTTTGCCGCCGCTTTCCTCGACGTCGGCCATGGCCTTTTCCCAGCTCGGGCGAATGCCGATATCGAAGCCTGCCGAATCCAGGCGCACATCGGCGCCCATGATGCGCGACATCTCGATATTGCCGACCCGGTCGTACAACGCGTCGGAATAGTTGACCCAATTCTCCTGAACCAGCACGCACTTCATGCCCAGATGCGCCGCGACGGCTGCCACCTGACGGGTCTGGTTGGACTGGATGCCACCGATCGACACCAATGTGTCGTAGCCGCCGTCGATGGCTTCCGGCACCAGGTATTCCAGTTTGCGGGTCTTGTTGCCGCCGAAGGCCAGACCGCTGTTGCAATCCTCGCGCTTGGCATACAGCTCGACCTTGCCGCCCAGATGCTCACTCAAGCGTTTCAGTGGGGTAATGGGCGAGGGGCCGAAGGTCAGAGGGTAGCGCTTGAACTTGCTCAGGTTCATATCGGGTCTCCGTTGATAAGTTGATCCGGGCATTGAAGGTGGAACTCGATGTGTTTATCGAGCGGCCCGGCATGGCTCCCATCATAGGAAAACTGCGAATAATCGTGGTTGCAAAGAATTGTCTATCTACAAAATAAGCGTTAGCCTGAACACATCTAAACAGACTTTTATTGTGTGAATTTCATTATGAAAGCAATAAATGAACGCACTAAAAAGTCCGGTGCTGACATGACGCCGCTGCTGGACAGGATTGACCGCGCCATCCTCAAGACCCTGCAACGTGACGCGTCCATTTCCAATGTGGCACTTGCCGAGAAGGTCAAACTGAGTCCGCCTGCGTGCCTGCGGCGCGTCGAGCGGCTGAAAGAGGCGGGCGTGATCAAGGGCGTGGTGGCGTTGCTCAATGGCGATGTTCTGGACGCAGGCATGGTGGTGCTGATCGGTGTCGTACTGGACCGCTCGACACCGGATTCATTTGCTCAATTCGAAGCCGCCGCGCAGAAGGTTTCCGGCTGTATGGAGTTTCATGTCGTCACCGGCGAGTTCGACTACTTCATGTTGCTGCGCACCAGGGACAGTCAGAGCTTCAACCGCCTGCACGCCGAACAGTTACTGTACTTGCCCGGTGTCAGACAGATCCGTTCGTTCATGGGGCTGCGTCAGGTCGTTTCCACGACACAGTTGCCCATTTGACGGGTTTCGGCGTGGCCTGTTTGCTGCATGCAGCGTCAAACGTTCACGTCTGACCAAGGTCAGAGTTGCTGACTGCCACACGATTGACTCTGGCGCATGCTTCAATCAGCGCCGTTTCCTTTTTTTACTTGCTCAAGGATTTTCATTTTGGCCGCTGGAAGCTTGCTTACCCTGCTTGACGATATTGCGACGTTGCTCGATGACGTGGCGCTGGCCACTAAGAAGACGGCGGGTGTGCTGGGTGATGATCTGGCGCTCAATGCCCAGCAGGTCACCGGTGTTTCAGCGGATCGCGAATTGCCGGTTGTCTGGGCCGTGGCCAAGGGGTCGCTGCTCAACAAGGCCATTCTGGTTCCGGCAGCGCTGTTGATCAGCGCCTTCGCACCCTGGGCGATTCTGCCGTTGCTGATGATCGGCGGTGCGTTTCTGTGCTTCGAGGGGTTCGAGAAAATCGCCCATAAATGGCTGCATCCCGAAACCGGTGAAGAGCATGAGCAGCGCAAGCAGGCGTCGACGGATGCGTCCGTGGACATGGTGGCGTTCGAAAAGGAGCGCGTAAAAGGCGCGATTCGCACGGACTTCATTCTTTCCGCGGAAATCATCGTGCTCGCGCTGGGCGTGGTCTCGGCCAGACCCTTCATGGATCAGGTCGGTGTGCTGGTCATCGTCGCAGTGCTGATTACCGTGGGGGTCTACGGGCTGGTGGCCGGTATCGTCAAACTCGACGACCTGGGCCTGTACCTGAAGAAAAGCGCAGCTTCGGTGTCACAAAAGATCGGTGCCGGCCTGCTGTGGCTGGCACCGGTGTTGATGAAAGTGCTGTCGATCGTCGGTACTGCCGCCATGTTCATGGTCGGCGGCGGGATCCTGGTCCACGGTCTGCCGTTCGCTCATCATTGGGTCGAAGGCGTGACTGAAGCGGCAGCCGGTACGGTTGGCGGTCTGTCGATGATCGTTCCGACGCTGATCGATGCTGTTGCCGGGATCATTGCCGGTGCCGTGCTGGTGCTGGTCGTGACGCTGGTTGGCAAGGTCTGGAAAGCTACGAAGGAGTGAGTGGAGCCGGTCATCCACACTTCTGATCCAGGGCCGTGGGCGCGAGCCGGGTGACGCTTGGCTTGCTTGCGAAGGGGCTGGTACAGCCAACCGAAGGGTGTCTGAAACACCGCCTTCGCGAGCAAGCTCGCTCCCCAGAGACCTATGTAACGTAGAGCTTGGGAGTGAGCGTCATCACCGTCAAACAACGTGCTTAGAAGAACACCTTCACCAGCAAACTCGCGGTGTTCTGATCGGTGTCGAAGGAGCTGGTGTCCTTGATGCCGTATTTGTTGGTCCAGTAGTCGTACTCAATACCCACGTAGAGCTGCCGCTCCGGATAATTCAGTGCCTTGCCCAGGTCATACTTGATCTGCGGGTTGAAGTGCAGGTTGGAGTGGTAAGTGCCACGCGAGGTTTTGTCGTTGTCGACCACCCAGTCCATGAAGCCGTCGATCAGCACATCCGATTTGCCCACCGGGATGGTGTAGGACCACACCGGAGTGATCTGCCACACGCCGTCGCCCGGGCGATTGCCTTCGGTCTGGCGCTTGTAGAAGTTAAGCTGGAAGTAGTCGAAACCCGGTATCTTCAGGTCGAACGCCGGACCGATCAGGTACGACTCGTTATCGCCTTCACCGAACTCGTAAGTTGCGGCAATCAGCACATCGCTGATCGGCCCGAACTCGAACTTCTGGCCGAAGATCTTGCCCAGCGACAGGCGTGGCGAGAACTCGCCGTAATAGGTGTTATCGCCAGCGGTTGCGTCTTTCTTGCCGTTGTAGAAGATCTTGTCGACGAAGAAGAAGTTGTCGCCGTACTTCCAGCTGTCCGCGTGCTCAAAGGTAAAGGTCTGCTGATTTTCCGGGTTGACAGCAAAGTCTCGTCCATTGAGATAGGTCAGGCTATTACTCTGCCACTGGAAGATATCCCCTGCCATGGCGGGTGCGGCAGCCAGCAGACTGCTGGCCAGTAATGCACTGGAAATCATACGGTTCATGCGGTGAGCCCCTTGATGTAGATCGTGATTTTTTTCGGACTGGCGCTCTATGCGTGACGCCTTGTCGGTGGTTGCAATAATTTGTCTGTCTGGTCAGCTTTGTGTTGTTAGCAAGAGCTGCGCCAATCAGTGAAAAAAAGTTTAAGTAACCCTTCAAACCGATATCGAAGTGTCGATTTCAGGTCTTTTTTTCCAATGCACAGCGTTCTGCGTGCCGTTCAGCCAGTGGGCCGCCCGGTCGGGTTCAGTTAGCGGGAAAGTGGTGGGCGGGTTGGCAGCGGCGGCGGAGGATACTGACTCGCGTCGCCGTGCTCAAGTGCTCCAGAGCAGGGCGTCTGGAGCGAAAACAGGGCAATGCCCGTTGCTTCAGTTGATGTGCGCGCCCTGATCGATCCAGGCGCCTACCAGATCACGTTCCTGCTGGGTCATCTGGGTAATATTGCCCAGCGGCATGATCGGCGCGGTGATCGCCTGCGCCTTGATACGCGGCGCCTGTTGCTGGATCTGCTCAGGCGTATCGAACATCACGCCGGCCGGAGCGACGCTGAACAACTGGCTGGTAGGCGTGGCCGAGTGACAGACCGAGCAACGTTGCCGAATGACGTCGTGCACCGTGTTGAAGTCTGCACCTGCCACCTTGGCAGGTTCGGGCTGGGCAGACGCTGCCTGGGCAGGCGCAGCGGCGGGTTGCGCAGGTTGCTCATCAGCCCGATGACCGCCGACCGCTGTACCGGGCAGTGGCTGATAGACGATCCTGGCCGGTGGTTGCGCAGGGCCGGTGACATACGCCAGGCACAGCATGCCCAGCGCCGCGACCGGCAGGGTCCAGGCGAAGCGGTGGCTGTTGTGCCGCGTATTGAAGTAATGGCGGACCAGCACGGCCAGCAGCGCGATGCCTGCGAGAATCAGCCAGTTGTACTCACTGCCGTAAGTGCTTGGAAAGTGATTGCTGATCATGATGAACAGCACAGGCAGAGTGAAGTAGTTGTTGTGCCGTGAACGTAACAGGCCCTTTGCCGGCAGGCTTGGGTCCGGCGTACGGTTCTCGGCAATGGCGGCTACCAGCGCGCGCTGGGCCGGCATGATGATGCGGAACACGTTGCCGACCATGATGGTGCCCATGATCGCGCCCACATGCAGATAGGCACCGCGACCGCTGAACACTTTGCTGAACCCGTATGCCGCCGCGACCAGCAGCACGAACAGGACCACGCCCAGCAGGGCAGGGCGCTTGCCCAGTGGCGAGTCACACAGAAAGCTGTAGATGAACCAGCCGACGAACAACGAACCCAGGCCGATGTGCACGCCCTCGGCACCACTCAGGCTGCTGCCCGGTGCCAGCAGGTACAGCGTCGGGTTGGCGTAGAACACCACGCACAACAGCGCGACCCCTGACAGCCAGGTCGAATAGGCTTCCCATTTGAACCAGTGCAGATTCTCCGGCATGGTCGGCGGTGCGAGCTTGTACTTCTCCAAGTGGTAGATGCCGCCGCCGTGGATCGCCCACAGATCACCCGACAGGCCTTCACGCGGGTTACTGCGGTTGAGGTTGTTCTCCAGCCAGACGAAGTAGAACGATGCGCCGATCCAGGCGACGCCGACAATCATGTGAATCCAGCGCACGCCCAGATTCAGCCATTCCATCATATGTGCCAGCACGGTGTTTACCCTTCCAGTGGGTGGGGATCGAGAACCAGCAACTGGCTCTCGGCAAAGTAATGCTCGTCGCAGTTGTTGCCTTCGCCACTGCGATCAACCACCAGGAAGTCATCCCGCTTTTCGATCGTCAGCACCGGATGGTGCCAGACGCCGCGATGGTAATTGACACCCTGCCTGCCGTTCGACACGAAGGCGCGGGTCAGCTCTGATTCAGGCACATCGCCAACCGGCGCGACCACGATCAGAAAGGGGTTGCCGAGCAACGGCACGAACGCCTGACTGCCCAGCGGATGACGCTCCAGCATGCCGATGGTCAACGGCATCGGCAGCGCTTCGGCGCGGAAGATGCTGATGATCGCCTTGTCTTCCGGCTGCGCGGTCTGCACATCAGCCAGACGATGAAAGCGCATGGTCGAGCCGTTATTGATCATGAAGTGATCGCTGCCGTCGGTTTCAATCACATCACCGAATGGCGCAAAGGCTTCCTTGGTCAGTGGCTCGATTATCAGTTTGCGCATGCGGGTTCTTCTTCAATGGTTTTGAGGGTGGGTCGTTTGCACATTCGTATTGATGACTATCGTGCCAATGCTCTGCGTTGGCATGCATTTCGTGACGCTCTGCGTCACAACTCTACGCCGCGCCACACAGACTCAAGACTGGACGCAGAGCGTCCGGAACTGCATTCCCACGCAGAGCGTGGGAACGATAGCCTGTTGCCTTCTGCTGACTTCCGACGCGTTGTTACCTGGCCACCTTGCCCAGTACTCGCAGGCGGCTCACGCCCCCGTCCGGGAATACGTTCAGGCGGATGTGGGTGATCGGGCCGATCGCCTTGATCTGCTCGGCAAACTCGTGTTCTGCGTGCATGGTCAGCTTCTGGCTGGGCAGCAACTCGCGCCAGAACAGGCTCTGGGTTTCGATCTGGCTGTCGGTGCCACCCTTGACCAGAGCGCCCTGAATCGAGCAGCTGTCCGGGTAGTTACCTTTGAAGTGCAGGGTATCGACGATGACTTTCTCGACTTCGCCCTTATGCCCGAGTGCCACAATCACCCAATCGTTGCCGGGTGTGCGGCGGCGCGCGGTTTCCCAGCCGTCGCCCATGTTCACACCGCGCCCAGGGTTGAGGATATTGCTCATGCTGCCGTAATGTTCATCGGAGCAGGCAATCGATCGGCCGCCATTGAGCGCTGCAACCAGATCGATCTGCTCGTCCTCGCTGACTTTCGACCAGTCGCGATGCGGCACACCGTACACGCGCAGACGCGCGACGCCGCCATCCGGGTAGATGTTGAAGCGCAGGTGGCTGAACGCCTGATCGTTGCTGATCTCGTGGTAATGATGGCTGTTGCCTTGCAGCTCCACAGACGGCAGCACTTCGGTCCATGCAGTGTTTTCATCGGGCTCGCCCGACGCCAGGAAGCACGCCTCCAGCGACGCGGAAGGCGGGAAGTTGCCGGTGAAAAACGAGGTGTCGATGTCCACACCCTTGATGGTTCCTGCCACACCGAGGCGAATCACTGCGCTGTCGTACCCTTCGAAACGCTTGCGGCGCGACTCCCAGCCGTCCATCCACTTGCCGTTGTCGTCGAACACGCCTTCTTTCCAGACGGCCGGGGTCGGCTGGAACAGCCGGTTGGCGTCGGCGAACCAGTCATCGGTGACCGAAAGGATTTTGGTGCCCAGACGTGCGTCGGCCAGGTTCACGAACTTCTCGAACGGTGCGGCGTAAACTTTCATGCTCTTTGTCTGCCTTCTGAATACGGTTATGACTGCGACGCTCAAAGCGCCTGTAGACGAAACAGTGCGATCTTGTTGATCTCGGCCAGGGCGCAAGCAAACTCGGCCTCGGGCGAGTGGTGGATGCGTTGTTCGAACGCTGCCAGAATTTTGTGCCTGTCGCTGCCCTTGACCGCCATGATGAACGGAAAGCCGAAGCGGGCCTTGTAAGCCTCGTTCAGCTCGGTAAAGCGCTGGAACTCCTCAGGCGTGCAGTGGTGGATACCGGCGCCGGCCTGTTCATCGGTACTGGCCTGAGTCAGCTCGCCCTGGACGGCAGCCTTGCCTGCCAGATCCGGGTGGGCATTGATCAGTGCCAGTTGTTGCTCGTGTGTGGCACCCAGCAGGATCTCGCTCATGCGTGCGTGAAGGGTCTCGACCTGATCGAGATGCGCGCCTGTGCTTTGGTCGAACGCTTGCTGCGCGACCCACGGTGAGTGTTCGTAGATATCGGCAAAGGCCGCGATGAACGCCTCCCGGCCCAGGCTTGAAGGTGTCAGTGTCTTGAACGTGCTCATTGCTCGGCCTTGCCGGTAAACGGATGTTCAGTGTGCCAGTGCCGGGCGATATCGACACGACGGGTAAACCACACCTGCTCATGGCCTTTGGCGTACTCGATGAAACGCTTGAGTGCGGCGAGGCGGGCGGGGCGGCCGATCAGGCGGCAATGCAGGCCGATGGAAAGCATCTTCGGTGCGTCTTCGCCTTCGGCATACAGCACGTCGAACGCATCCTTGAGGTACTGAAAGAACTGCTCGCCATTGTTGAAGCCCTGCACCTGGGTGAAACGCATGTCGTTGGTGTCCAGGGTGTACGGAATCACCAGATGAGGCTTACCGGTCGGGTTGTTCGGCTCCCAGTACGGCAGGTCGTCGTCGTAGGTGTCGCAATCATAGAGAAACCCGCCTTCCTCCATGACCAGGCGCCGGGTGTTGGGGCCGGTGCGCCCGGTGTACCAGCCCAACGGCCGTTCGCCGCTGATGTCGGTGAGGATCTGGATCGCCTGGCGCATGTGCTCACGCTCCTGGGCTTCGTCCATGTTCTGGTAGTCGATCCAGCGATAGCCGTGGCTGCAGATCTCATGACCTTCGGCGACCATGGCGCGGATCACCTCCGGATGACGCTGCGCGGCCATGGCCACGGCAAAAATGGTCAGGGGGATATCGAACTGCCTGAACAGCTTGAGAATGCGCCACACACCGGCGCGGCTGCCGTACTCGTACAGCGACTCCATGCTCATGTTGCGCTGGCCCTGGAGTGGCTGCGCGGCAACCATCTCGGACAGGAAGGCTTCTGATTCCTTGTCGCCATGCAGAATATTGCGCTCGCCACCTTCCTCGTAATTCAGCACGAAAGACAAGGCAATGCGCGCATTACCCGGCCAGCGTGGGTGAGGCGGGTTGTTGCCGTAACCGATCAGGTCGCGTGGGTAGTCAGCGCTCACTGCAAGCTTCCTTTTTCTACATGGGGTGCGTTGGATGCGTTAAGTCAGGTGCAATGCCAAGAGCGGTCAAGGCACTGTTGGGTCAAGATTGTATACAATTTTGTTTTCAGCTTGTAACCCTGTACGTTTCTGCACCGAAGCGTCTCGGTAAGCGTAAAACAAGCAAGAAATCTGCCTGACTGGTCAGCTAATCGTTAAAAACCTGATATTTTTCCTCTGCTTCCTATATCTCTGGCCAATCCTGCGCCCAGCCGGCGTCCTGGCCACGGGCTGTTGAACGATCAGGAATTTATTGTGTACAGCTTTTCCCGAAAGTGTCTTAATCGGTCGCAATCGCACGATGTAGAGCACCTCATTGGTGCGCTGCTTGACCATGGCCGGATGTGAGGAGTGAAGTTTTGGGAAAATTGACCACACATGTACTGGATGCCGCCCACGGCTGCCCAGGCAGCGCCATCCGCATCGAGCTGTACCGGGTCGAAGGCCAGCAACTGCTGCACGTTGTCAGTGCGCTCACCAATAGCGACGGGCGTTGCGATGCGCCGCTGCTGCAGGGTGAGGCCTATCAATCCGGCGTCTATCAGTTGCACTTCAAGGCTGGCGATTATTACCGCGCGCGGGGCGTGGCCCTGAATGAGCCTGCCTTTCTCGATGAGGTGGTGCTGCGCTTCGGCATTGATGCAGGTCAGGAACACTTTCATGTGCCGCTGTTAATCTCGCCATACAGCTACTCGACGTACAGGGGCAGCTGAATACCTCTTGCCCGCCCACACTGCGGGCTTTTTTTTGCGCGTGTCTGCGCTTTTGCCCTGTGTACAATGCGCCAGTCCCGATGCCGTCATCCACCTGCGCACGAGTGCCCATGAACGACCAGTCCCTGCCCCTCAAGAAACAGCCGCGCAGCCTTGGCTCAAGCCGTAACGTCACGCAGGACGATGTCGTTTACGAACATGTCTTCGATGCCATTCTGGAACAGCGGCTGGCGCCGGGTACCAAATTGAGTGAAGAGGCGCTGGGCGAGATTTTCGGTGTGAGCCGTACCATCATTCGTCGCGCCCTGTCGCGGTTGGGCCATGAGGGCGTCGTGCTGCTGCGCCCCAACCGTGGCGCGGTGGTCGCCAGCCCCAGCGTTGAAGAGGCGCGGCAGGTGTTTTTCGCCCGGCGTATGGTCGAGAAGGCAATCACTGAACTGGCGGTCGAGCACGCCACTGCCGAGCAACTGGCCGAGCTGCGCCAGATGGTCAGCGACGAGCGCGACAGCTTCGCCCGCGGTGATCGGGGTGCCGGTATTCGTTTGTCCGGCGAATTCCATCTTCAGTTGGCCGTGGCCGCTAGAAACGCGCCGCTGATCAGCTTCCAGCGCAGCCTGGTGTCGCAGACCTCGCTGATCATTGCCCAGTACGAAACCGGCAATCGCACGCACTGTTCCTACGATGAGCACAACCAGTTGATCGACGCCATCGAAGCCCGCAATGCGGCACTGGCCGTCGAATTGATGATGCATCACATGGACCACATCGACAGCAAACTCAACCTTGACGAAGACAGCGCCACGGATGATTTGCATGCGGTGTTCTCGCACGTCATGGGCCGGAAAAAACCGGGGCGTTGAGGCTGTGTGGATGAACAATTATCGTGCGACGCAGAGCGTCGCGACCTGCATTCCCACGCGGAGCGTGAGGAACGATCATCTCAACTATCGTGCTGATGTCCTGCGTCGGTCTGAACAGACAATCCGATTATCGTGCGACGCTCCGCGTCGTCATGCCGTTCCGGACGCTCTGCCTCCTCTTGGCGACGCAGAGCGTCGCGACCTGCATTCCCACGCGGAGCGTGAGGAACGATCATCTCAACTATCGTGCTGATGTTCTGCATCGGTCTGAACAGACAATCCGATTATCGTGCGACGCTCAGCGTCGTCATGCCGTTCCGGACGCTCTGCGTCCTCTTGGCGACGCAGAGCGTCGAGACCTGCATTCCCACGCTGGAGCGTGAGGAACGATCATCTCAACTATCGTGCTGATGTTCTGCGTCGGTCTGAACAGACAATCCGATTATCGTGCGACGCTCAGCGTCGTCATGCCGTTCCGGACGCTCTGCGTCCTCTTGGCGACGCAGAGTGTCGAGACCTGCATTCCCACGCTGGAGCGTGAGTGGCGAGAGTTGTCCTGAGAGCAGGTTCAACTCCGCTCATGCACCAATCGCCCACCTGACCAGGTCTGCTTCACAGTCCGGTCATCACCAATCGTCATCAGCACGAACAGAATCTCTTCGATGCCTTTGGCTTGCTTCAAACGATACGACAGCAGCGGGGTGGCGTTGTAGTCGAGCACCAGGAAGTCAGCCTCGTTGCCTGGCTTCAGGCTGCCGACCTTGTCTTCCAGGCGCAGCGCCCGCGCGCCGCCCAGCGTCGCCAGGTACAGCGACTTGAATGGATTGAGCCGCGCGCCCTGCATCTGCATGACCTTGTAGGCCTCGTTCAGGGTCTGCAGAATCGAAAAACTGGTGCCGCCGCCCACGTCGGTGCCCAGACCGACATTCACCTTGTGCTTCTCGGCCATCGGCAAGTTGAACAGGCCGCTGCCCAGAAACAGGTTGGAGGTCGGGCAGAAAGCAATCGCCGAACCGGTCTGCGCCAGTCGGGCGCATTGTTCGTCGCACAGGTGCACGCCATGGGCGAACACCGAGCGCTCGCCGAGCAGGTTGAAGTGATCGTAGACGTCCAGGTAATGCTTGCGCTCCGGGAACAGCGCCTTGACCCACTCGATCTCCTGAAGGTTCTCGCTGATGTGGGTCTGCAGGTACAGGCCGGGGTATTCGGTCAGCAACTGGCCGGCCAGACTCAACTGCTCCGGGCTACTGGTTGGCGCGAATCGTGGGGTCACTGCGTAGCTCAAACGCCCTTTGCCATGCCAGCGCTCGATCAACGCCTTGCTGTCGGCATACCCGGATTCTGGCGTATCGACCAGATAGTCCGGCGCATTGCGGTCCATCATCACCTTGCCGGCGATCATGCGCAGATCAAGTGCCTGCGCCGCGCTGAAAAACGCCTCGACCGATTCCTTGTGCACGCTGCCGAACACCAGTGCCGTGGTTGTACCGTTACGCAGCAGTTCCTTGATGAAGATGTCGGCCACCTGTGCTGAATGCGCGGGGTCGGCGAACTGGCTTTCGCAGGGGAAGGTGTAGGTGTTGAGCCAGTCCAGCAACTGCTCGCCGTAGGAGCCGATCATGCCGGTTTGCGGCAAGTGAATATGGGTGTCGATGAACCCCGGTGTGATCAGTGCGTCCGGGTACTCGATCAGCTCGACATCGTCGTCGAGGCGCTCCAGCAGATCGGCAGCGTGACCCACCGAAACGATCTTGCCGTCCTCGACCAGCAGCAAGCCGTCGGCAAAGTATTCACAGGATGCCTCCAGCGCCACTTCGGCCGGGTCGGCGAGGCTGTGAACGATGGCGGCGCGGTAGGCTTTACG
The DNA here is from genome assembly GCF_900099665.1 of Pseudomonas sp. BS3767. Classification (NCBI taxonomy): domain Bacteria; kingdom Pseudomonadati; phylum Pseudomonadota; class Gammaproteobacteria; order Pseudomonadales; family Pseudomonadaceae; genus Pseudomonas; species Pseudomonas sp. BS3767. The sequence goes on from NZ_FNCX01000006.1 coordinate 204,082, forward strand.
GCGGGAAACTGAACTCATGGCACTCTCGTTGTGACTCATTGCGACTGACTGCGGCGCGATGCAGGCAGCAGTCTGGCGATAGGTTCGGCGTTGGCGGTGTGTTGGCCAAAGCTGACATTGTAAGTGGCGATTATTTCCGCGGCGATCGACACCGCGATCTCGATGGGCAGCTTGCCTTTGACCTCGGCCAGGCCCATCGGGCAACGCATGCGTTGCAGCAGACTGGCGTCGAAACCGCGTTCCCGCAAGCGATGTTCGAACTTGACCCGTTTGGTTTTCGAGCCGATCAGTCCGAAGTAACCGAAGTCACCACGCCCGAGGATGGCGGCCGTCAGTTCCAGATCCAGTTGATGGTTGTGGGTCATCACGACGCAATAGGTGCCCACAGGCAGTTGCGCGACCTCGTCGACCGGCTCGTCATTGACGATCTTCATCACGCCACCGGGCATCGACTCGGGGAATTCATGCTCGCGGCTGTCGATCCAGCGCACCCGGCAGGGCAGGCTGGCCAGCAGCGGCACCAGCGCGCGGCCGACATGACCGGCACCGAACACGGCGATCTGCGCGACGGGCTCGCCCATCGGTTCGAACAACAGCACGTTCACGCCGCCGCAGCACTGGCCCAGGCTTGCACCCAGGTTGAAACGTTCCAGGCGCGTCTGCCGTGTGCCGCTGGCAAGCATCTCGCGGGCGATCTCCATGGCCTTGTATTCCAGGTGGCCGCCACCGATGGTGTCGTGGATGCGCTCGGCGCAGACCACCATTTTCGATCCGGCATTGCGCGGCGTGGAGCCCAGCTCCTCGATGATCGTCACCAGAATGCCGGGTTCACCACGGGCCTGCAGCTCGGCCAGGGCGCTGATCCAGTTGTTCATTTCTGCTCCAGGACAGAGTGATCCAGGCCAGGCGCCTTCGCGAGCAAGCTGGCTCCCACGGGGGCATCCTGAATAGGTAAGTGCGAGCCTGGCGAAGCTTCACTTGCCCGCGAAGAGGCGGAAACAATCGGCTCGGCGCCTTCGCTGGATGCGCGACGCGCGACGCTGTTCTGGCGCATCTGTTCACAGCCCCACAGCACTTTTTCCGGCGTCGCCGGGGCGTCGATGTTTGGTTGATGACGGTAGTCACCCAGGCTCGCCACGGCGTCCTTGATCGCGCACCAGGCGGCGATGCCGAGCATGAACGGCGGCTCGCCAACGGCCTTGGAATGAAACACCGTGTCTTCCGGGTTCTTGCGGTTCTCTACCAGCTTGATGCGCAGATCGAGCGGCATGTCCGCCACTGCCGGGATCTTGTAGGACGCCGGGCCGCTGGTCATCAGCTTGCCCTTGTCATTCCACACCAGTTCCTCGGTGGTCAGCCAGCCGGCGCCTTGAATGTAGCCGCCTTCGACCTGACCGATATCGATGGCCGGGTTCAGCGACGCGCCGACGTCGTGCAGGATGTCGGTGCGCAACATCTTGTATTCGCCGGTCAGCGTATCGACGATGACTTCCACGCAGGCTGCGCCAAAGGCGTAGTAATAGAACGGCCGGCCACGCGCCTGGCTGCGGTCGTAAAAAATCTTCGGCGTCTTGTAATAGCCGGTGCTGGACAGCGACACCTGGCCCATCCATGCCAATTGCGCCAGTTCGGCGAACGGCAGGAACAGCTCGCCGATCCGCACATGGCCATTGCGGAACTCGACGTCCTCTTCTCTCACCTGATAGTGCCTGGCGGCAAACTCCACCAGCCTTTGCTTGAGGATTTCAGCGGCATTCTGTGCCGCCTTGCCGTTCAGGTCCGTACCGCTCGAAGCGGCAGTGGGCGAGGTGTTGGGCACCTTGTCTGTGTTGGTCGCGGTGATCTGGATGCGCTCGATGTCCACCTGGAACACTTCGGCCACGACCTGCGCAACCTTGGTGTTCAAGCCCTGGCCCATTTCGGTGCCGCCATGGTTCAGGTGGATGCTGCCGTCGGTGTAGATATGAATCAGCGCACCGGCCTGATTGAGAAAACTGGCGGTAAACGAGATGCCGAACTTGACCGGCGTCAGCGCCAGGCCTTTTTTCAGCACCGGGCTGCCGGCATTGAACGCACGAATCGCTTCGCGGCGCTCGGCGTACTGGCTGCTTTGCTCGAGGTCGGCGGTCATCTCTTCCAGCAGGTTGTGTTCGACCGTCTGGTAATAGTGGGTGACGTTACGCTCGGTCTTGCCGTAATAGTTGGCCTTGCGCACGTGCAGCGGGTCCTTGCCCAGGAAACGTGCAATGCAGTCCATGACCTCTTCGATGGCGACCATGCCCTGCGGGCCGCCAAAGCCCCGGTAGGCGGTGTTGGAGGCGGTGTGCGTCTTGCAGCGGTGGCCGTTGACGGTGGCTTCACCGAGGTAATAGGCGTTGTCGGCATGAAACATGGCGCGGTCGACGATGGACGCCGACAGGTCCGGCGAATAGCCGCAGTTGCCGGCCAGATCCAGTTGTATGCCCTGCAAGCGACCGTCATCATCGAAACCCACGTCGTACTCGATGTAGAACGGGTGGCGCTTGCCGGTCATCTGCATGTCTTCGAAGCGTTGCAGGCGCATCTTGGTGGGCTGGCCGGTCAAGCGGGCAATCACGGCGCACAGGCAGGCCGGGCTGGCCGCCTGGGTTTCCTTGCCGCCAAAACCACCGCCCATGCGCCGCATGTCGACCACGATGCGGTTCATCGGCACGCCCAGCACCTCGGCCACCAGCTTCTGGATTTCCGTGGGGTTCTGGGTCGAGCAATAGACGATCATGCCGCCGTCTTCGGTCGGCATCACCGACGAGATCTGGGTTTCCAGGTAAAAATGTTCCTGGCCGCCAATGTGCAGGTTGCCCTGCAGGCGGTGGGTTGCGCTCGCCAGCGCAGCGGCAGAGTCGCCACGCTTGTGCGTATGGCTGTCGAGCACGAAGTGTTTCTGGCGCAGGGCCTGGACCACATCCAGCACCGGTTCCAGGTCTTCGTATTCGATGATCGCCGCCATGGCCGCCTGGCGTGCAATGTCCAGGTCGCGAGCCGCCACGGCGAGCACCGGTTGCCCGACGAACTCCACCTTATCGATGGCCAGCAGTGGGTCGCCGGGCAGCAACGGCCCGATGTCCTTGAGCCCCGGAATATCCTGATGGGTAATCGCGATGCGTACACCTTCGAAGGCGTAGCAGGGCGAGGTATCGATGCTGACGATACGCGCATGGGCACGGTCGGAAAGACGTGCGTACACGTGCAACTGGTTGGGAAATTCCAAGCGATCGTCAATGTACACCGCTTCGCCGGACACGTGCTTGTCGGCACTGTCGTGCTTGACGCTGCGGCCGACGCCGGTGTTCAGGCCTTGTTGAAATACTGCAAGCATCTCGGCCTGGGTGAGGTGTGGGGAATGCTCAGACATAGTCAGTCACCCGCGTTGGAACGGCTGGGGTCTGTAACTCGATGAAGTACTTGCGCAGCAGGTTTTGCGCGCTCAACAGGCGGTATTCCTTGCTTGCACGGAAATCCGACAGCGGAGTGAAATCCTCGCTCAGTGCAGTGCAGGCGCGTTCGACGGTTGCATGGCTCCATGGTTGCCCGATCAGCGCCTGTTCGCAGGCCGCTGCACGTTTCGGAATCGCCGCCATGCCGCCGAACGCTACGCGAGCCTCGTGGACCACGCCATCTTCCAGGGTCAGGCGAAAAGCCGCGCAGACCGCCGAGATGTCGTCATCCAGCCGCTTGGAGACTTTATAGGCGCGGAAGATCTGCCGCGATGTGGCGGTGGGCACGATGATCTTTTCGATGAACTCGCTTTCCTGGCGGGCCGTGACCTTGTAGTCGATGAAATAGTCTTCCAGCGCCAAAGTACGCTGACTGTTGCCTTTGCGCAGCACGACCTGCGCGCCAAGGGCGATCAGCAGCGGCGGGGAATCGCCGATGGGGGAGGCGTTGCCGATGTTGCCACCCAGCGTGCCCTGATTGCGGATCTGCAACGAGGCGAAGCGCTGCAGTAACTCGCCAAAGTCCGGGTACTCGGCCTTGAGTGCGGCATAACAATCGGTCAGCGGAGTCGCTGCGCCGATCTCCAGGCGGTCGTTGAAACGCTTCACGCCCTTCATCGCGTCGATGTGTCCGACGTAAATCATCACCGGCAACTGTTTGTGAAACTGCGTGACTTCCAGAGCCAGATCGGTGCCGCCGGCCAGCAGGCGCGCCTGCGGATGGCTGTCGTAGAGGTCCGCCAGATCCGCCACGGTCAGCGGAATGAAGCAGCGTTTTTCGCCGTCATTCAGTTCATCGGTGCCGGCCGGAGCGATGGCGCGCAAGCGTTCGACGGTCTGCGCCTGGCGCTGATCGAACTGATCCGGCAGGCGCTGCGCGCAAGACTGCTCGGCAGCGGCCAGAATAGGGCGGTAGCCGGTGCAGCGACACAGGTTGCCGGCCAGGGCTTCGTGGGCCTGATGGGCATCGGCTTCGCTGCTGTTCTTTTGCAGGGCAAACAGCGACATCACAAAGCCCGGGGTACAAAAGCCGCATTGCGAGCCATGACACTCGACTATCGCCTTCTGCACGCTGTGCAACTGGCCCTGATGCCTGAGGTCTTCGACGCTGATCAATTGCTTGCCGTGCAGCGACGCCATAAATGTCAGGCACGAATTGAGGCTGCGATAACGCAGCGTTTGCTCGCCGTCAGCGTCACTGTGCAACTCGCCCACCACGACGGTGCAGGCGCCGCAGTCACCACTGGCACAACCTTCCTTGGTACCGGGCTTGTGTGCCTGCTCACGCAGGTAGGTCAGCACGGTCATGTTCGGATTCAGGCTGCGCTCGGTTTTTAGCTCTTGGTTCAAAAGGAACTGAATCACGGCGCAAAGCCCTCACGTTTATTGTCATCAGACATGTCGATGAATCTATCAGCTCTGTTTATTGGGTCAATTTGTTTCTGACTTCGGAGTCAGGAAATTGAGTTTTTCGACGATCTGCCGATCAAGCAGCCTCTGGTTCTTGAATCGCCTGCCGGGTGTATTCAAGGTTTTGCGTATTTCGTGCCAGTTTCCGTGTTTATGGCCCTGCGCCACCCGTGCCGGTTGCGATACACTCCGCGACTTGCATGCTGAACTGGTTTTTTCTGAAGGATAGTCATGACGTTCAAGGCCCCGGACAGCCTCGCTGAGCAAATTGCTCATCATCTTGCCGAGCGGATCATTCGCGGTGAGCTCAAGCCTGGAGAGCGTATTCAGGAGCAGAAAGTCACGCAGGCGTTGAACGTCAGCCGTGGCTCCGTGCGCGAAGCACTGCTGATTCTGGAGCGCCGCCACCTGGTGGTGATCCTGCCGCGTCGTGGCGCGCAGGTCACGGTGCTCAACGCCCATAACGTCACCAGCCTGTGCTGCCTGATGAGCGAGCTTTACATTCTGCTGGCCAATGCGGTGGTCGAGCGCTGGAAGACCGAGGACGATCTTGCGCCGTTTCTGCAGATACAACAGCGTCTGCAGGGCAGTTTCCAGCAGCAGGACGTCAACGCATTCGTCGAAGAGAGCTTCAATGTGATGCGCGCGGCCTATCCGTTCGCCAACAACCCGTACCTCGAGGAAACCGTCGAGAACCTGCAGCCTTCCATGAGCCGCAGCTATTTCCTCGCGCTCGAGCAACGCAAGGCCGATATGGGCGACTACCTGGCATTGTTCGACGAACTGCTTGGCGCAGTGGTGGCGCGGGACATACCGAAGATTCGTGTCGTGCTGGTCAGCTACTGTCAGCGCAGCTGCCAGCTGGTGCTGGCCGCCCTGGCAAAGGGCTGACGCCGTGCGCCTGAAGTGCATCAAGCTGGCGGGGTTCAAATCTTTCGTCGACCCCACCACGGTGAACTTCCCCAGCAACATGGCGGCTGTCGTCGGCCCCAATGGCTGTGGCAAATCCAATATCATCGACGCCGTGCGCTGGGTGATGGGCGAAAGCTCGGCCAAGAACCTGCGCGGCGAGTCGATGACCGACGTCATCTTCAACGGCTCCACCAGCCGCAAACCGGTCAGCCAGGCCAGCATCGAACTGGTCTTCGACAACTCGGACGGCACGCTGGTCGGCGAGTACGCGGCGTATGCGGAAATCTCCATTCGCCGCAAAGTGACCCGCGACAGTCAGAACAGCTACTACCTCAACGGCACCAAATGCCGCCGTCGCGACATCACCGATATCTTTCTCGGCACCGGCCTGGGGCCGCGCAGCTATTCGATCATCGAACAGGGCATGATCTCCAAGCTGATCGAAGCCAAGCCCGAAGACCTGCGCAACTTCATCGAAGAGGCCGCAGGGATTTCCAAGTACAAGGAGCGGCGCCGGGAAACCGAAAACCGCATTCGTCGCACCCACGAGAACCTGGCGCGTCTGACCGACCTGCGTGAAGAGCTCGAGCGTCAGCTGGAGCGTCTGCACCGACAGGCTCAGGCCGCCGAGAAGTATCAGGAATACAAGGCCGAAGAGCGTCAGTTGAAAGCGCAATTGTCGGCCCTGCGCTGGCAGGCGCTGAATGATCTGGTGGGGCAGCGCGAGGCGGTGATCGGCAATCAGGAGGTCGGCTTCGAGGCGCTGGTGGCCGATCAGCGCAGTGCCGATGCGAGTATCGAAAGGCTGCGCGACGGCCACCATGATCTGTCCGAGCGCTTTAACCTGGTGCAGGGCCGCTTTTATTCGGTCGGCGGCGACATTGCCCGCGTCGAGCAGAGCATTCAGCACGGTCAGCAGCGGCTGCGCCAATTGCAGGATGACCTGCGCGAAGCCGAGCGTGCCCGCCAGGAAACCGAATCGCACCTTGGGCACGACACCACCTTGCTCGCCACCCTCGGCGAAGAGCTGGAGATGCTCGAGCCCGAGCAGGAAATGACCAGCGCCGCCGCCGAGGAGTCGGCCATCGCTCTGGAAGACGCCGAAGCGGCCATGCAGGGCTGGCAGGAGAAGTGGGACGTCTTCAATCAGCAATCCGCCGAGCCGCAGCGTCAGGCACAGGTCCAGCAGTCACGCATTCAACAGCTGGAACAGAGCATCGAACGCCTTGCAGAGCGCCAGCGGCGGCTGGCCGAAGAGCGTCAACTGCTGGCCGCTGACCCGGAAGATGCGGCCATTCTGGAATTGAGCGAAGACCTCGCCGCCCGTGACATGACCCTTGAAGAGCTGCACATGGGCGAGGAGCAGGCGGTCGAGCGTCTTGAACAATTGCGCGAAGCGTTGCAGCACGCCAGCCAGGCGCAACAGCAGGCGCAGGGCGAGCTGCAACGTCTCAACGGCCGGTTAGCGTCCCTGGAAGCGTTGCAGCAGGCGGCACTTGACCCGGACACCGGCACTGCCGAGTGGCTGCGGGATCAGCAACTGGCCGAACGGCCGCGTCTGGCCGAGGGGCTGAGCGTCGAAGCCGGCTGGGAACTGGCCTTGGAAACCGTGCTTGGCGCGGATTTGCAGGCCGTGTTGGTGGATGACTTCGACGGGCTCGATCTGGCCGGTTTTCAGCAGGGCGATCTGCGCTTGATCAGTGCGGGTGCCGACACGGTTCGCGCGCCCGGTAGTTTGCTGGAAAAGGTCGACAGCACGGTTGATCTGTCCGCCTGGCTGGGTCAGGTGATACCGGTGGAGAACCTGGACCAGGCGCTGGCGCGGCGTGCACAACTCAGCGCCGGGCAAAGCCTGATCAGCCGTGACGGCTACTGGGTGGGGCGGCACTTTTTGCGTGTACGCCGCGCCAGCGAAGCGCAGAGCGGGGTGCTGGCGCGCGGTCAGGAATTGCAGCAGCTGGGTCTGGAGCGCGACGAGCGCGAAGCGACTCTGGCCACCCTGGAAGAGCAGTTGCTGGTCTTGCGCGAGCAGCAGTCGCAGCAGGAAGACGCTCGTGAGCAGTTGCGCCGTCGCGTGCAGGACGAAACCCGTCAGCAAAGCGAACTGAAAGCGCAGTTGTCGGCGGTCCGGGTAAAAGTCGAGCAGTTGACCCTGCGGCGCTCTCGTCTTGATGAAGAATTGGCCGAGTTGGGTGAGCAACGCGCTGTCGAGCACGAGCACCTCGGCGAATCGCGCCTGCAATTGCAGGATGCACTGGACAGCATGGCGCAGGATACCGAGCAGCGCGAGGTGCTGCAGGCCCAGCGTGATGCGCTGCGTGAGCGTCTGGACCGGATACGTCAGGATGCGCGGCAGCACAAGGATCACAGTCATCAGTTGGCGGTGCGTCTCGGCTCGATCAAGGCGCAATACGATTCGACCCGTCAGGCGCTGGAGCGCCTGCGCATGCAGTCCGAAAGGCTGACCGAGAAGCGCGAGCAACTGAGCCTGAATCTGGAGGAGGGCGAGGCACCGCTCGAAGAACTGCGCCTCAAGCTTGAAGAATTGCTGGAGCGGCGCATGGTGGTCGATGACGAAATGCGCATCGCCAAGAACGCACTCGAAGACGCTGACCGCGAATTGCGCGAGGCAGAAAAGCGCCGCACTCAGGCCGAGCAGCAATCGCAGCTGCTGCGTGGCCAGCTGGAACAACAGCGTCTGGAGTGGCAGGCGCTGACGGTGCGTCGCAAAGCCTTGCAGGACCAGTTGCATGAAGACGGCTATGACCTGCATGGCGTGCTCGCGACACTGACGCCGGAAGCCAGCGAACAGGCTGCCGAGCAGCAACTGGAAAGTATCGCCGGGCGTATTCAGCGCCTGGGCGCGATCAACCTCGCGGCCATCGACGAGTATCAGCAGCAGTCCGAGCGCAAGCGCTATCTGGATGCGCAGGATGCCGATCTGGTCGAAGCGCTGGACACTCTGGAAAACGTCATTCGCAAGATCGACAAGGAGACCCGAAACCGCTTCAAGGATACCTTCGATCAGATAAACAGCGGAATTCAGGCACTTTTCCCAAAAGTTTTCGGTGGCGGCTCCGCTTATTTGGAACTGACGGGCGAAGATTTACTCGATACTGGGGTGACAATCATGGCGCGTCCCCCCGGCAAGAAGAACAGCACCATTCATTTGCTGTCGGGTGGTGAAAAAGCCCTGACGGCGCTGGCGCTGGTTTTTGCCATTTTCAAACTCAATCCTGCGCCGTTTTGCATGCTTGACGAAGTGGATGCGCCGCTGGATGACGCCAACGTGGGTCGCTATGCACGTTTGGTGAAAGAAATGTCACAAACGGTGCAGTTCATCTATATCACCCACAACAAGATCGCCATGGAAATGGCTGATCAGCTGATGGGGGTAACGATGCACGAGCCCGGTTGTTCGCGGCTGGTGGCGGTGGATGTGGAGCAGGCGATGGCGCTGGTGGATGCCTGATTCGACGCCTCGTTCTGCGGGCAAGTGGCTGTCCACAGGCCTGAAAACGAGACGCTGGTACATGAGATGGCAACTTGGGCGGCGAAGAGACGTAACAGACGGTGTAAAGTTACCTTTGGTCGTGCTAGTTTAGTGACCACTTTTTATTTTCGCGTGGGCGAATTGCCAGTCAGAACATGGACTTGGCACCACGTATTAAAGGGGTTTAGGCCCTTATTTTCAGATTTCTTCATTAGAGGCACTGGATTACATGGAAATCGGTCTGCGCGAGTGGCTGATCGTCATCGGCATAATAGTCATCGCCGGTATTCTCTTTGATGGCTGGCGCCGTATGCGCGGCAGCAAGGGTAAATTGAAATTCAGACTGGATCGGAGCTTCTCCAACCTTCCGGATGAAGAAGAGACCACGTCTGCCGAACTGCTCGGGCCGCCTCGTGTGCTGGATACCCACAAGGAGCCGCAGCTCGACGAGCACGATCTGCCGTCCATGAGCGCCAGCCCGCGTGAAGGCAAGCGTGGCAACAGCGAGAAGCGCAGTGACAAGAAGCGCAAGGATGAGCCACAGCAGGGCGACCTGAACCTGGATCTCGACGGCCCGAGCCTGTTTACCGCACGCGACGACGATTTCCCGGACGACAAGCCGACCCAGCGCATCACCGAAGACAAGGACCTGCCTCCGGTAGAGGAAGTGCTGGTCATCAGCGTGATTTCGCGCAGCGAAGGCGGTTTCAAGGGCCCGGCGCTGTTGCAGAACATTCTGGAAAGCGGCCTGCGTTTCGGTGAGATGGATATTTTCCACCGTCACGAGAGCATGGCTGGCAACGGCGAAGTGCTGTTCTCGATGGCCAATGCGGTCAAGCCCGGCGTGTTCGACCTGGACGATATCGACCATTTCAGCACCCGTGCAGTGAGCTTCTTCCTCGGCTTGCCAGGCCCTCGTCATCCCAAGCAGGCATTCGACGTGATGGTTGCCGCCGCTCGCAAGCTGGCTCACGAGCTGGATGGCGAACTGAAGGATGATCAGCGCAGCGTCATGACCGCGCAGACCATCGAGCATTATCGCCAGCGCATCGTCGAGTTCGAGCGTCGGGCGTTGACCCAGCGTCGCGGTTGAGCGAACCCTTGGGCAGGTCTCCGATCATGAGCGTGCTGCGGCCCGCTCTGGCGGGGCCTGACATGAACAGAACAGAGCCAACAGATTAAGCAGCCTCGGCTGCTTTTTTGCTTTTTGAGAGAACACCGTATGAAGGCCGTCGAAACCCGAATCCTGGAACTGCGTGCACAGCTGGATGAGCACAACTACCGCTACCACGTTCTGGATGAGCCGAGCATTCCGGATGTCGAGTACGACCGCCTGTTTCACGAGCTCAAGGCCCTGGAGGCGGAAAACCCTCATCTGGTCACTCCCGATTCGCCGACGCAGCGGGTCGGAAGCGCGGCCTTGTCGGCGTTTACCCAGGTGCGCCACGAAATGCCGATGCTCAGCCTGGGCAACGCGTTCGAAGAAAACGACATGCTCGAATTCGATCGCCGGGTCACCGAGGGGCTGGATCTGCCGGCCGGCGACCTGTTTGGCGAAGGCAGCAAGGTGCAGTACAGCTGCGAGCCCAAGCTGGACGGTCTGGCAGTCAGCCTGCTGTATCGCGACGGCGCGCTGGTGCGGGGGGCGACACGCGGCGACGGCACCACCGGCGAAGACATCAGCGTCAATGTACGCACAGTGCGCAACATCCCGCTCAAGCTGCAGGGCAAAGGCTGGCCGGATGTGCTGGAAGTGCGCGGTGAAGTGTTCATGTCCAAGGCCGGTTTCGAGCGCCTCAACGCCAGTCAGCTGGAAATCGGCGGCAAGACCTTCGCCAACCCGCGCAACGCAGCGGCAGGCAGCCTGCGTCAGCTGGATTCCAAGATCACGGCCAACCGGCCGCTGGAGTTTTGCTGCTATGGCCTGGGCCAGACGTCGGCGGAAATCGCCGACACTCATATTGGCGTGCTTGAAACGTTGAAAAAATGGGGCATGCCGGTCAGTCGCGAGCTGAAACTGGCGAATGGCGTCGAGGAGTGCCTGGCCTATTACCGCGATATCGGTGAGCGACGCCTGACGCTGACTTACGAGATCGACGGCGTGGTGTTCAAGGTCAACAACCTGGCAGCGCAGCGCGAACTGGGCTTCCGCGCCCGTGAGCCGCGCTGGGCGATTGCCCACAAATTCCCCGCCATGGAAGAACTGACCGAACTGCTGGATGTCGAGTTCCAGGTAGGCCGCACGGGCGCAGTAACGCCGGTCGCGCGGCTCAAGCCGGTCAAGGTGGCAGGCGTCATGGTCGCCAACGCCACGCTGCATAACATGGACGAAGTGGCGCGGCTCGGCCTGATGATTGGCGACACGGTAATCATCCGGCGTGCCGGTGACGTGATTCCGCAGGTAGTGCAGGTGGTTGCCGAGCGCCGCCCCGAGGATGCCAGGGCGGTGCAGGTTCCACAGACCTGCCCGGTGTGCGGCTCGCATGTCGAGCGCACGCAGCTGATCAAACGCAGCAAAGGCAAGGAAACCGTCACCGAGGGCGCGGTGTATCGCTGTGTCGGGCGTCTGGCCTGCGGTGCGCAACTCAAGCAGGCGATCATTCATTACGTATCGCGTCGCGCCATGGACATCGAAGGGCTGGGTGACAAGACCATCGAGCAACTGGTCGATGAGAAACTCATCGGCTCGCCTGCCGATCTGTACAAACTGAAATACGAACAGATCATCGACCTGGAAGGCTTCGCGGAAATCTCCAGCAATAAACTGCTCAAGGCCATCGCCGACAGCCGACAGCCGACCCTGGCGCGTTTCATCTATGCCTTGGGCATTCCCGATGTGGGTGAGGAGACGGCCAAGGTCCTGGCGCGTTCGCTGGCGTCGCTGGAGCGTGTCCAACAGGCCTTGCCGGAAGTGCTGACCTACCTGCCGGATGTCGGCCTGGAAGTCGCATACGAGATTCACAGCTTCTTCGAGGACGAGCACAACCGTAGCGTCATCGATGCGCTGCTCGGTGAATGCGGTTTGCAATTGCAGGACCAGGGCGAGCTGGGCGCCGAGTTCGCGGCCAGCACCACGCTGGAAGGGATGATCGACAAACTGAACATTCCGTCGGTAGGGCCGGGTGCTGCGCAGAAACTGGCGGACCGGTTCGGTACGCTGGAAGCCATCATCAGTGCCGACTGGCTGGACATGCGTCAGGCACTGCCGGAGAAGCAGGCCAGGTCGGTTCGCGATTTCTTCGACGACAGCGCAAACGCCGAGCGCGCCCGCGCCATCGAAGCCCAGCTCAAGGACTTCGGCATGCACTGGCGCAGCGAGAAAAAAACCGTCGAAGGTTTGCCGCTGGCTGGCCAGACCTGGGTACTGACCGGCTCGCTGGAGCGCATGAGCCGCGATGTCGCCAAGGAAAAGCTCGAAAGCCTCGGTGCCAAGGTGTCCGGCTCGGTCTCGGCCAAGACCCACACCGTGGTTGCCGGGCCGGGTGCCGGCTCGAAGCTGACCAAGGCCAACGAACTCGGCCTTACCGTGCTGGACGAAGATGCACTGCTCAAACGCTTGGCCGAGCTGGGTGTGGCGGTTGATTGAGGAAGACCGACGCTCCGTATGCCCTGATTATCGTGCGACGCTCCGCGTCGCATGCAGTTCTGGACGCTCTGCGTCCGGTCTTGAGTGTGATGGTGCGGCGTAGATCTTTTGCGCGCAGCGTCACGCACTGCATTCCCACGCTGGAGCGTGAGGAACGATAATCCCGACTACCGTGCGACGCACCGTTTTGGCCCATGAACACGCCGTAAGCCTCATCATCCATGCCGCTCGATAATATTTTGAACCCCTGAAGCGTCGGTATGATCTAGTCCATGCAAGGTCAACGGGAGATCGCCATGTATCGCTTTTTCGAGCAACTGAGTTCACGCATCACCGCCCCATTTGTCGGCGAATCCAAACGTAACAGCAAGGTCTGGCAGTGCACCTGTGGCCAGTCGGTGTTTTTCCCCAATACCCAATGCCTGGCCTGTTCTGCAGCGCTGGGCTACCTGCCTGAGCAGGGGCGTGTCGCTACGCTCGAAGCGGGGCCTGAGCCTACTACCTGGCGCCTGAGCGATGAGCCGGGTGCCGGGTTGTATCGGCGTTGCGCCAACCTCGGCACCCCGGCAGCCTGTAACTGGCTTTTTCCAGAGCATAATTCCGGCGAATTCTGTGTTGCGTGCAGCCTCAATCACACCATTCCCGACCTGTCGGTGGTTGAAAACGGCGAGCGCTGGCGCAAGGTCGAGACCGCCAAACGGCGTCTGGTCGCGCAGCTGATTTCCCTGGGCCTGCAGGTCATTCCCAAGACTGTCGACGAAGAGACCGGCCTGGCCTTCGACTTCGTCGGTGTCGATCTGGAGGGCAACCTGCCAACCACAGGCCATGCCAACGGCCTGATCACCCTGAACATCGAAGAAGCCGACGACGCACACCGTGAAGCGATGCGCGTGCAGCTGCACGAACCCTATCGCACCTTGCTTGGCCATTTCCGTCATGAAGTCGGCCATTACTACTGGGATCGGCTCATCGCCAATACCCACTGGCAGGACAGTTATCGCAACCTGTTCGGCGACGAGCGCGCCAGCTACGCCGACGCGCTCGATCATCACTACCAGAACGGTGCGCCGGACAACTGGCAGGAAAGCTTCGTCAGTGCCTACGCGACCATGCATCCGTGGGAAGACTGGGCCGAAACCTGGGCGCATTACCTGCACATGATGGATGCGGTCGACACCGCGCTGGGGTTTGGCATGAGCGCTCGCGACATGGAGCTCGATTACCAGCCGTTTCCGCTGGAAGTACTTTACGACCCTCAGCATCCGGGCGGCCCGGCGTTCCTGTCGTTCGTCAATGCCTGGATTGAGCTGGCGAGCATGCTCAACGAGTTGTCACGCAGCATGGGGCAGCCGGATTTCTATCCGTTCGTGCTGCCTCAAGCGGTCATCGCCAAGCTGCACTTCATCCACTTGGTGATTCAGGATGCCGGTGGCAAGGCCGATGAGGTTTTGCAGGCCCAGTAACGCGGGCCATGCCTGACACGCTTCGGCTGCGTGTCAGGCCTTTGTGCAAAAGCGGCTCAAAGCGTCAGGGTCAGCCTGCGCTCGAAACCGATCCGCCCGCGATACGCCTCACCGGTATCGACCCAGCCCTGGCCGGTATAAAGCCCGATGGCGGCCGAGTTGTCCGCATCCACCGACAGCATCAATTGAGTGATGTCCGGCCATTTCAGGCGCAACGCCGCAGGCAACGCTTGCAGGCACGCCTTGCCCAGTCCCTTGCCCTGTTCACGGTGATCGATCTGCAACGCATGCAGTGTCGCCGTCAGAGCCTCCTGAGCCCAGTGCGGCAGACAATCATCGCGCTTGAGCAGGAAGAACCCCACCGGCTTCTCGTCACCGAGCAGCGCGAAGCCGCAAATATTCGGGCTGGGTCTGACCAGAAGCGTATTGAGCGCGGTGTAGATGTCGCCGGAGAACTGTATCTGTTCCTGCGTAACCTCGAGGTATCCGAGCTGTTGGCGTTGAGAGGCGCTGAGGTCGTGGTAGTCGACCAATCGAGTCTGCATGAGCAACCTGCTGGCTGATTATGGTTGAGGCGGGCAGGGTACAGGATCGAACGGGGCCGTTTCGAGGATTTGTAACGCTGATGACCGGCACGGATTTGCCTTTCAGCCCCGGCACACAAGTGCTTGAGCCCCCTCGAAATTTTTATCCGCAGCAACGGTTGTAAACTCGCGCAAGACCGGTACAATGGCGCGGCTCGCCAACTGGTGAGTGTCGTTATGGTGACCCCATCGGTCCCCCCGCAACGATTACCCGTGAACCTGGTCAGATCCGGAAGGAAGCAGCCACAGCGGGAACATTGTGTGCCGGGGTGTGGCTGGTGGGGGCACCACCTATCTCAAGGTCCTTTTCTGAAAGTGGCCTGCTCGTAAAAATGAAAGCCTATTCCTGTTTCGACGGTGCCCTGCGCTGGCGAGAACTTCGTGCGTCTGTAAAAACAGTCTGCCCGGCACGGAGATAACCGCCGGATGTCTCCAGGCCGGCGGTTAATCCTGCATTGCCTGCCTTACTGCCATCGTGCCAGGAAGATGGAGCGACCACTCTGATGGGGCGAGCGGTGTACAAGTTTGGGAATGCTGTCTTCGCAAATACCTTTGCCCGCAAAGAAATAGAAGCGGTCTTGCTTGGCTTCTCTGGTTCTCTGCTCGACCGCCCTGGCATCCAGAGGCGTCATTTTCCCAAAATGCCCCGCTTCAAATATTCCTTCTGATTCTGCGCGCTTCACGTATTCCGTGCCGCGCCCCTCGATGGTGGCGATGCAGATGACCTTTTTCGGCCCCTTATCCTGATGCCATTGGTCTGCGCCCTGATTTTTGGCCCTTCGCAGTTGGAACTCATGAGGTCTCAATTGTTGCCGTTCCCCGGTGAGCGTGGTTGCAATGTCCTTCGCTACGGCCGTTATTGACCGTTCGTAGTCGGTTGCTTTCAGATCAATAACCTTTCCAACGGTCTCCTGTCTCCAGGCGGGGTTACTGAGACTGCTTTGCTCATGCAAAAAACGTCTTGTAGGTTCTGCTATGGGAACGGTGAAATACCCTTTCTCCATGAGTTTTGCCGTCTTTTCCTGAATCTGTTCCGGCTTCAGCTTCAACTCATCAAAAGGCTGGGGCTGGGTGTAGTAAGCCGATGTGCCAACTCCGCCGCGAATGCCGTAGGTCACGGATATTTTCCTCTGGTTGAATGTGGTGTTAACCACGAATTGGCCTTTTGGGCCGCTTGAGCGCTTGGGGCTTGGTAGCCCGTCGCTCGGGGCCGTGAGTGGTAACTCATTGAGGAGAGGTTCCATGCTGTCTGATCAGTTTCGACGAGCAGTGAAAACTCGGTGTGCGTTCAGGTGATCGATCAATAGCCAATTCAACTGAACCCTCACTTCCACACACCCCCTAACTCCTTACGCGTCGCTTGAAACCGTTTTACGGCAAGGGGCAATTCAAGTCGCTGCGGGTGTCACGGGCTTTTCGGTCAGGCGTCTCGCAGCAGTGGAGCCGGGGGCCGGATGGAACAGGACATCATCAGATTTTTCACAGACTCGCAATTTCTGGGCATATCGCTCGCCAACTGGATACTGGCTATTTTCGCCTCGACCCTGAGTTTTATTTTGGTCAGGGGCGTGATCGGTTTTGTGCTCAGAAAGATGCGCTCGCGTGCGGATGCGCCCAGCACGCATATGCGATACATCGTGGTGCAGGTGCTGTCGGGCACCAGTAATACGTTATTGCTGCTGGCTTCCATTCTGATCGGCATCGGCATGCTCGATCTGCCGGAGCGCTGGCTCGGGCGGGTCAGCAGTCTGTGGTTCGTGGTCGCCGCATTACAGGTCGGGCTGTGGGCGAACCGGGCAATCGCGCTCGCCTTGCAGCGCTACTTCGTGCGTCACAACGCTGGCGGCACCTTTCAGGGCAGCGCGCTGGCTACGTTGAGTCTGTGGGGGGCGAAGGTGCTGCTGTGGGCCACGGTGGTCATGGCGATGCTGTCGAACGTCGGGGTCAATATCACCGCGTTCGTCGCCAGCCTCGGGGTCGGCGGCATTGCGGTCGCACTCGCGGTGCAGAACATTCTGGGCGACGTGTTTGCTTCGCTGTCCATCGCCGTGGACAAGCCTTTCGAGGTTGGCGACTTCATCGTCGTCGGTGCGTTGTCCGGCACGGTCGAGCACGTGGGCCTGAAGACCACGCGGATCCGCAGCCTGGGTGGCGAGCAGATCGTGATGGCCAACGCCGACATGATCAACAACACCATCCAGAACTACAAACGCTTGCAGGAGCGACGCATTGTCTTCGAATTCAGGCTGACCTATGACTGCTCGGTCGATCAGATAAGGGAAGTGCCGAAGAAAGTCGAAGCGATCATCAACGCGCAGAAGCTGGCGCGTTTCGACCGTTCGCATTTTCGGGGGTTTGGCGAGACATCGCTGGAGTTCGAGACCGTTTTTATCGTGCTCGACCCCAGCTACAACGTCTATATGGATGTGCAGCAGGCGATCAATCTGGACATCATGGAAGCCTTTGCCGAACTGGACGTGCGTTTCGCGTTCCCGTCCCGCACGGTGTACGTGGCATCCCTGCCACCGGTTAAAACCGCTCGTCCGACTGCGCTGGAGGCTGCCGACGCGACCACCTGACGGGATCAGGCCGGAAACTGCAGCGCGTTGGTCAGGTCGCCCATCGGCGCCTGGCCACGCGCGATCATGGCCTCGTCACGGCGTTTCAGACCGTCGAGTTTTTCCAGGCCATGCACGCGGGTGATCAGGCGCAGGATCGAGGCGGTGTCGTAAACCGTGTGGTCGACCTTGCCCTTGCGGGCGAAAGGGGAGATGACCAGAGCGGGAATGCGCGTGCCGGGCCCGAAGCGGTCGCCTTTTGGCGGCGCGACATGGTCCCACCAGCCGCCGTTCTCGTCGAAGGTGAGGACGATCACCATGTTGTCCCACTGCGGGCTCTTGCGCAGCACCTTGATCACCCGGTCGATGTGCCGGTCACCCGAAGCAACGTCGGCGTAACCGGCGTGCATGTTCAGGTTGCCCTGGGGCTTGTAGAAGGTTACCGCAGGCAACTTGCCCGCTTCGGCATCGGCGAGAAAGCGATTGGTGCTCGACTCGTCACCCAGCCCGCCGTCACGCAGGCGCTTCTTACGCTCTTCAGGGTGCTGCGGCCCCTGCTGCTTGAAGTAGTTGAACGGCTGGTGATGGTATTGAAAGTTGGGGATTTTCGGGATCCCGGTGGAGTCCTTGAATTCATCCAGCGTCACTTGCCAGGCACCGGCGTACCACGCCCAGTCAACATTCCTTTTCGACAGCTTGTCACCGATGTGCTCGTGGCTTTGCGGAACCAGCACGTTGGGCAGATCCGGTTTCGAGTAATCAGGGTTTTGCGGGTCACGCAGCCAGGTTGGCCAGTAGGGCGGGGCCATGGTGTTGACGGCGTAGTTGTCCGGCGTGATGGCGCTGGGGCCGAATTGTGGCGGTCCGTCCATGGCGCTGGCCGGCGACTTGTCGAGCGGTTTGAGGCGCGGATCCTGCGGGTTGAAACTCTGCAAGGTAGCGATTTGCGACTTGGCAGGAGATTCGGCGGCGTTCGGGTAAACAGGCGCGGTGGCTGAAATCAGGTACTGGTGATTGAGGAACGAGCCGCCGAAAGCACCCTGAAAGAAGTTGTCACACAGCACGAACTCCTCGGCCACGTCCCACAGGCGCAGCGAGTACTGAGTCTGTGCATAGTTGCCCATGGTCAGGCCGCCCGCATCCGCCCAGGCCACGAAGCGATCGTTCTTGCCGTCGTTGATCTGCATCTGGTTCTGGTAAAACACGTGCCACAGATCGCGGGTCACCAGGCTCAGCGGCAGGTCTTCACCGTTCGGTCCCTTGAGCGGGAACGGCGCGTTGGGCAGGTCTTGCTGAAACTGCTCGCCTACCGGATAAGTCACGCCATCGACGGTTTGCGGTCCTACCTGCAGCACGCCTCCCCAGGCAGGTGGCAGTTTGGACAATCGCGTGCCGTCGCGGTCGCGCTGCTCGTAATCGGAAGGCCTGAGCGAGGAGAGCGGCTTTTCGACACCGGGGAAATCGCCGAACAGGTTATTGAAGCTGCGGTTCTCGGCGTAGATCACCACAATGGTTTTCACATTTTCGCGCAAGGCGCGATCCAGCGCGGGTCCGGCAAGGTGATGATGCCGTTCGTTGTCGCCGGGCGGCTTCTCGTGGGCGGAAACGTAGCTGCTAAGGGTGACACCTGCACCCAAGGCAGCCATCCCGCCCAGAAAACGACGGCGGCTGGGGTTTTCGTTGGTATCTTCGTCGTCTGGTCTGTCGCTCATCGCCAAATACTCGCGCTGGTTAATGTGTTACCAAAGATTTCACGCGAGCGTAACCATGGAATATGACGCTATTGCGACAGCGCAGATGAAGGATCAGGGGGCCGTGGCCGTTGTGTAGTGATCGATGATCTTCTGGATCTCGCCCGACAGACGCATCTGCACCAGCGTGCGCAAAATTCTGCCCACTGGCAGGTCGGGGTTATTGCGGATCAGGCAGGCGGCTGGTTGTTCGGCGACCAGTGATATCGGCTTGAGCCTCTTGCCGACAGGCAGGTTCCGGTTGGTCCATTCGAGGATCAACTGATTGGTCACCGCGTAGTTGTAGCGCCCGGCCATCAGCTTGCCGAGCGTCTGATTCTGGGTGCGCGCGTCTTCACGGACCAGTTTGTGATTCTCGAAAAGGTGCTCCAGGGCCGGGTAGTTGTAGCCCAGCACGGTGCCGACGGTTTCGTTGTCGAACTGCTCGGGGTAGGGGCCGGCAGCCGTCGCCGCCGAAGCGACCAGCCAGTCGCGCTGATAGAGAATCGGCAGGCTCCAGAGATAATCCCCGGACAAGTCCGGGTACCACGCCTGGGCGCTGTAGCAGTGCATATCGACTTCGCCGCGCTCCAGCGCCGACTGGATGCGCAGGCGCGGCATTACGTGATAACTGGCCTCGAGGCCCACGTGGTGCGCAAGGCTTTGCATGATGTCGAACAGAATGCCGGATTCGGGACGAAAGTCGGTGATGTGCATCATCGGCATGGTCCAGCCTTCATTGACCGCAAAGCTCAAGGTCCTCTGCGCCGCGCTGCCGTTTTGCGGCACCAGCAATAGCAGGCAGGCCGCCGCTGCACGAGGCAGCCGCGGCGTGGTGAAGGCCCGAATAAAGCGCGTCAATAGAGTCATTTGCACAGCTTAGCCACAATAGAGACGGACACCAGATGCAATTTTGCCCCTGCTCGGCTAGCATTGGCGGTCTTCCGCTTACCAGTTGCGACGGTTTTAAATGAGTTATCAGGTTCTTGCACGTAAATGGCGTCCGCGCTCGTTCCGCGAAATGGTCGGCCAGGCTCATGTGTTGAAGGCCCTGATCAACGCGCTGGACAGCCAGCGCCTGCACCATGCCTATCTGTTTACCGGCACACGGGGCGTCGGCAAGACGACTATCGCGCGGATCATCGCCAAGTGCCTGAACTGTGAAACCGGCATCACCTCGACGCCCTGCGGCACCTGCTCGGTGTGCAAGGAGATCGACGAGGGCCGTTTCGTCGATCTGATCGAAATCGACGCCGCCAGCCGTACCAAGGTCGAAGATACGCGCGAGCTGCTGGATAACGTGCAGTACGCGCCGAGTCGCGGTCGCTTCAAGGTCTACCTGATCGACGAAGTGCACATGCTGTCCAGCCACTCGTTCAACGCCTTGCTCAAGACGCTTGAAGAGCCGCCGCCCTACGTCAAGTTCATCCTTGCCACCACCGATCCGCAAAAGCTGCCGGCGACCATTCTTTCGCGTTGCCTGCAGTTCTCGCTGAAAAACATGACGCCTGAACGCGTGGTCGAGCATCTGACCCATGTGCTGGGCGTCGAGAACGTACCGTTCGAAGACGACGCGCTGTGGTTGCTCGGGCGCGCCGCCGACGGTTCGATGCGTGATGCAATGAGCCTCACCGATCAGGCCATTGCCTTCGGTGAAGGCAAGGTCATGGCTGCCGATGTACGTGCCATGCTTGGCACGCTGGACCACGGCCAGGTCTTCGATGTACTGACCGCATTGCTGGAAGGCGATGCGCGTGGCGTGCTGGAGGCGGTACGCCACTTGGCCGAGCAGGGCCCTGACTGGAACGGCGTGCTCTCGGAAATTCTCAACGTGCTGCACCGTGTGGCGATTGCCCAGGCGTTGCCGGAAGGCGTCGACAACGGTCATGGCGATCGTGACCGGGTGCTGGCCCTGGCGCAGGCCCTGCCTGCCGAAGACGTACAGTTTTACTACCAGATGGGCTTGATTGGTCGTCGTGACCTGCCGCTGGCCCCTGATCCGCGTGGTGGCTTCGAGATGGTCCTGTTACGCATGCTGGCGTTTCGTCCTGCCGACAGCGAGGACGCGCCGAGGCAGCCGCTAAAGCCAGTGGGGATCAGCCAGGCCACGGTTGATTCCCGAAAAGCAGTGGCTGATGCGACACCTGTTGCATCGGCAGCGCCTGCAGTGTCGACCGCCCCGGTGATGGCTGCACCTGATCCGGCCTTCGAAGCGCTGCCGCCTGCAGCGGCTCCGATGCCGGCCGCCGTCCGGCCAGCGCCCGCGGTACAACCGGAATCGAAGCCAGAGCCACAAGCCGCGCCGGTTGAAGACCTCGACCTGCCGTGGAACGAGCCGAAATCCCCGGCTGCCGAACCCGCCGCCGAAACTGCGCCTGATACCGAAGCCGCTGCCGAGCCAGTAGCCGAGCCGGTTCTGGAGACCGTTTCCGAGCAGCCCGACCTGACGCCCATGCCGACGCCTGCGCCCGCCAGCCCGGTGCCGGCCGCACCTGAAGCCGAACCGGCGCAGCCGGTTGCCGAGCAACAGGACACGCCGGCAATGCTCGAAGCCATCCCGGACTCTGCGTATCTGTCCATGCACACCGATTCGATGTCTTCCGACTCCGGGCCGATGGGCCGTGATGACGAACCGCCAGCGGACGACGATTACGTCGAGCCGGACATCGATATAGATCCGGCGTCCTACAGCTATCTGGATGAGCTGGCCCACGAAAGTGTCGTCGAACTTGAAGCCGTCGAGCCGGAGCCCGCTCCTGCCGCCAAACCGGCCACCGGTCTTGCGGCCGAATGGCTGGACGTGTTTCCCAAGCTGCCGATCTCCGGGATGACCGGCAGCATCGCGGCCAACTGCACATTGATTTCAGTCGATGGCGACCACTGGCTGCTGCACCTGGACCCTGCGCACAGCGCGCTGTTCAACTCGACGCAGCAGCGGCGCCTGAACGATGCGTTGAACCAGTATCATGGGCGCACGATCAATCTGAGTATCGAGCTGATCAAGCCCGAGCAGGAAACCCCTGCGCAGGCTGCTTCACGGCTGCGGGCCGAGCGCCAGCGCCAGGCCGAAGCCTCGATCCAGGCCGACCCGTACATCCAGCAGATGCTGCAACAGTTTGGCGCTGTGATCCGGGAAGACACGATCAAGCCCGTTGACACACCTGCGGCGCAGGCTCAATAACTGAACACAGGGCGCCGCTGGCGCCACGCAAACGAACCATCCATTTTCGAGGAGATATCCCATGATGAAAGGTGGCATGGCTGGCCTGATGAAGCAGGCGCAGCAAATGCAGGAAAAAATGGCCAAGATGCAGGAAGAACTGGCCAACGCGGAAGTCACCGGTCAATCGGGCGCAGGCCTGGTGAGCGTGGTGATGACCGGTCGTCATGACGTCAAGCGCATCAATCTGGATGACAGCCTGATGCAGGAAGACAAGGAAGTGCTGGAAGACCTGATCGCCGCCGCCGTCAACGACGCCGTGCGCAAGATCGAGCAGGCCAGCCAGGACAAGACGGCTTCCATGACGGCTGGCATGCAGTTGCCGCCCGGTATGAAGCTGCCGTTCTGACGCTCGCCCGGGTCATGATCAGTGCCAGGCCCTGTGCCTGGCATTTTTCTTTCTGCTGTCTGGCCGCGCGCCGCCATTCGGCGCTGGTATAACCATCAGCATTTGGCCTGACCGACCGAATTGAGCGACAATCGTCCCCCGTCTCTGGAGTGCCCCATGTCTGAGCCCATTGAAAACCTCACTGTCGACGCCGAGCTGGACGCCGTCGGGCTATTTTGTCCGGAGCCGGTGATGATGTTGCACCAGAAGGTGCGTGACCTGCCCGCGGGCGGTCTACTCAAGGTCATTGCAACCGATCCGTCCACGCGTCGCGATATCCCGAAATTCTGTGTATTTCTCGGTCATGAACTGGTTGCGGAGCAAGCCGAAGAGGGTACGTTCCTGTACTGGATCCGCAAGAAGTCCGACTGATCACCACATCGCTGCAACCCGCGCCTGTTCACGACGCACCTGTTCCCGATTCGAGCAGGTCCCTGTTCGCCAGACCCAGAGAGTCTTCCATGCGCATTGTTGCTGACGAAAATATTCCCCTGCTCGACGCTTTTTTTGCTCATTTCGGTGAGATTCATCGCTTGCCGGGCCGCGCCATGGACCGAGCTGCTGTAGCGGATGCCGACATCCTGCTGGTTCGCTCGGTCACCGCCGTGACCCGCGAACTGCTTGAGGGCAGCCCGGTGCGTTTTGTCGGGACCTGCACCATCGGCACCGATCACCTGGATCTGGACTGGTTTCAGCAAGCCGGTATCCAGTGGGCCAGCGCTCCGGGCTGCAATGCGCGCGGCGTGGTGGACTATGTCCTAGGCAGCCTGCTGACCCTGGCTGAAATCGAAGGGGTCGATCTTGCGCAGCGCACCTACGGTGTGGTCGGTGCAGGGCAGGTGGGTGGTCGGCTGATCAGCGTATTGAAGGCATTGGGCTGGAACGTGCTGGTCTGCGATCCGCCACGCCAGGCTGCCGAAGGCGGCGACTTCGTCAGCCTTGACGAGATCCTGCAGCGCTGTGACGTGATCAGCCTGCACACGCCTCTGAACAAAACCGGGGCGTCACCGACCTGGCACTTGCTCGACGACGCGCGTTTGCGTCAGCTCGGCCAGGGTGCCTGGCTGATCAATGCCAGCCGTGGCGCCGTAGTGGATAACGCGGCGTTGCACGACGTGCTGCTTGAGCGGGAAGACCTGCAGGCCGTACTGGATGTGTGGGAGGGCGAGCCGCAGGTCAACGTCGCGCTGGCTGACTTGTGCGTTCTGGGTACACCGCATATCGCCGGTTACAGCCTGGATGGCAGGCAGCGCGGTACTGCACAGATCTATCAGGCGTTGTGTGGCTTTCTTGATCAGCCTGCGACGATCGAGCTGGACGATCTGCTGCCAAAACCCTGGCTGGCGCAGGTCAGTCTCGACGCGGCCTGCGACCCGGTCTGGGCGCTTAACATGTTGTGCCGCGGCGTGTATGACCCGCGACGTGACGATGCGGATTTCCGCCGCAGCCTGACCGGTGACACCGCCAGCCAGCGTCTGGCCTTCGATGCATTGCGCAAGCAGTACCCGCCACGCCGGGAAATCGAAGGGCTGAAGGTTCATCTGGAGGGAGAATCCGAGGCATTGGCACAACTGGTGCGGGCGCTGGGTGCAGTGCTGGTCTGATCGCCAGCCGGGTCATCAGGCAATAAAAAACCCGACCAAGTGGTCGGGTTTCAAATATCTGGTACGGCTTGGTTTTATTTTTCCGGGGTTACCCAGTGCTTGTCGCATTCCTGGCAGGCAGCCTGAACCATTTCTTCGGTGATCAGGACTTCTTGTCCGTGCTGGTCAAGAATGGCACCGCCAACCGGCAGATTAGGCGTGGCTCGAACAACCTGAACTTCATTGCTGCGCTCTTGCGGGTTCATGGTGTTTCTCCTTTCATCAGGTAACGGCGTTAAGTTAACCGCGCTTGATGACCGGTCCGTGACAGGTACTGTCAGCCGCTCAAACGCGCTGCAAGTGCAACAGATATGATGCAAATCTGCCAGCAGGCGCTTAGATCGATGTCTTATAGCGGCCTCTGTAAAGCAGTCATAACCTGACTCTGCAAGCCAGCCGCAAGTTCATTCGAAATGATGTTCGGCGCCCCGGCCACACAGGTGTAGGCTTTGCAACTCAGACAGATCGGGCACACAGGCAGGTTCATCGTTCATGATTTCACGGATTACCCGACGTCATCGCCAGGCCTTGCGTCTGGCTGCGAGCTTCATCGCGCCGTATCGCTGGCAGGCGCTCGGCGCGTTGTTGGCATTGGTCATCACCGCAGGTATCACCCTGTCGATCGGGCAGGGCATCAAACTGATGGTCGATCAGGGTTTCATGACCCGCTCACCGCAACTGCTCGAGCGCTCGATCGGGTTTTTCATGCTGCTGACGGTCGGCCTCGCCGTCGGAACCTTCGCCCGCTTCTATCTGGTGTCGTGGATCGGCGAGCGTGTGGTTGCCGACTTGCGCAAGAAAGTATTCGATCACCTGATCGAACTGCATCCGGGCTTCTACGAGAACAATCGCAGTTCGGAAATCCAGTCGCGACTGACCGCCGACACCACGCTGTTGCAGTCGGTCATCGGCTCGTCACTGTCGATGTTCCTGCGCAACGCGCTGATGGTCATTGGCGGCATCGTGTTGTTGTTCATCACCAACCCCAAACTCACCAGTATCGTGGTGGTGGCGTTGCCGCTGATCATCGCACCCATTCTCATGTTCGGGCGGCGGGTACGAAATCTGTCGCGCGAAAGTCAGGACCGGGTCGCCAATGTCGGCAGTTACGTGGCCGAAGCCCTGGGGCAGATCAAGACAGTGCAGGCGTACAACCATCAGCAGCAGGACAAGCAGCGTTTTTCGCATACGGTGGAGCAGGCGTTCGAGACCGCTCGTAAACGTATCCTGCAGCGCTCATGGCTGATCACGCTGGTGATCGTTCTGGTGCTGGGTGCCGTGGCGGTGATGTTGTGGGTCGGCGGTATGGACGTGATCAGCGGCCGCATCTCAAGCGGTGAGCTGGCAGCGTTCGTGTTCTACGCGCTGATGGTCGGTATGGCGTTCGGTACGTTGAGCGAGGTGATTGGCGATCTGCAGCGCGCCGCCGGTGCCGCAGAGAGGATCGGCGAGCTGCTTCAGGCACGCAGCGAGATCAGTGTGCCGACCACGGATCTGCAGAGCCTGCCGCAGCGCATCAGTGGGCGTCTGGCGCTGGAGAATGTCACCTTCGCCTACCCATCGCGTCCTGAGCGCAATGCGCTGGATAACCTGACCCTGAGCATCGAGCCCGGTGAAACCCTGGCGCTGGTCGGGCCCTCCGGTGCGGGCAAGTCGACCATTCTGGATCTGCTGTTGCGTTTTTACGACCCGATTCAAGGGCGCATTCTGATCGAGGGCGTGCCGATCGCGCAGCTCGATCCCCATGATCTGCGCCGCTGCTTCGCGCTGGTTTCACAATCGCCCGCCCTGTTTTTCGGCAGTGTCGAGGACAATATTCGTTACGGTAACGCCACTGCGAGCCTTGAGCAGGTACAGGCGGCGGCGCGCATTGCCCATGCGCACGAGTTCATTCTCGACATGGCCAACGGCTACGGTACGCATCTGGGTGAGGGCGGGGTGGGATTGTCCGGCGGACAGCGTCAGCGTCTGGCGATTGCCCGTGCCTTGCTGGTCGATGCGCCGATTCTACTGCTGGACGAGGCGACCAGTGCGCTGGACGCGCAGAGTGAGCACTTGATTCAACAGGCCCTGCCGAGCCTGATGCAGGGGCGTACGACGCTGGTCATCGCCCACCGGCTGGCCACGGTGCAGAATGCCGACCGGATTGCCGTCATGGATCAGGGGCGGTTGGTGGCCGTGGGCACCCACCAGCAGTTGATCGCCAGCAACCCGCTTTATGCGCGACTGGCGGCGTTGCAGTTCAATGCCGGGGTTGAGTAGGAGAGGGTGAGGAGGGCCTGTGGGCAACGTGGGAGGTCAAGCCTCCCACTCGCTGAGTCTCAGCGATATTCGCACAGGTAGGCGGTATCGACTTTGACCTTGAGCTGGAACTTGCTGTTGGCCGGTACGTTGAACTGGTTGCCGGTGGCAAAGGTTTCCCAGTCAGTGCTGTCCGGAAGCTTCACGCTCAATTCGCCGGAGATCACATGCATGATTTCCCGTTGCGCCGTACCGAACTCATATTCGCCCGCTGCCATGACACCGATGGTTGCCTCACCATCGGCCTGCGTGAAGGCGATGGATTTGACGGTGCCGTCGAAGTACTCGTTGACCTTGAACATGGGCGATTCCTTTTGAAAGGGCTGAAAATGGCTCGCCAGTATGCCCAACACGTTAAAACTCGTCACGCCCCTTGCACATCGACGCTGACGAAACGTCGACCTGCAGCGGCATTCAGTTGGGCAGAATCAACGGCAGCAGCCTGGCAGTATTGCGCGCATCGACCAAGGCGCGGTGCTGTTGCCCGCTGAACTGCATGCCTGCCAGTTGCAAGGCACTGTTCAGCCCCATCGGTTTCTGCAAATGGCGAGCCTGGGCGAAACGCTGTTTGAGATTGACGTGCGGCATGCTGGACAGTGCACTGTCGAGGTGATGCTGACGCCATTCCTCTTCCAGTTGCTGACGATCGTAATCCCCCCAACTGGCCCAGCCCACGATACGTGCACGGTGATGGCTCAACCAGCGCTCGAACTGCGGCCACACCGTCGTCAGCGGTGCAGCGCTGTCGATGCTGCTCTGGTTGATATGGGTCAGCTCGCGGCAGAAATGGGTCAGCAGCGGCCTGCGCGCCGGGCGCACGAAGCGTTCGAAATGGTCCAGCTCGCGTCCGTCCTGATTGACCAGTGTCGCGCCTATCTCGATGACTTCCATTTCTGCGACCGGCCACCCACCTTCTTCGGTCGTAGCCTCAAGATCAATCACCAGCCAGTGCGGCATCATCAAGCTTCCTTACGATAGTCAATGGCTTGAGCGTAGCCAGATTAACCCGTTGCGCACACCCTGAGCCTTGCATCGGCACCCTTGTTGTAACAACTGCCCCTACAGTGACCACGGGTGATTGCATTGGTGCCTCGCAGGCGGCTGTCACTTGCCTGGGCGAATACCGCAAGGATGCCGCAGAGCGCTGACGCCGTCGATTTGACAGTTGTTTAAATCATGGAAACCGCATAGTTTGAACGGCTTTGATTGATGTCGTGTTTTATGAAAAGACTTGCAGTGTTAATTGACGGTGTGGCGCGCAAGATCGTTACCGGCGTCATGCTCTTCATTCCGTTGATGGCAACGCCGCAGGTCTTCGCCGCGCAGATCGTGCGCGTGGCCGCAGTGCACTTCCCCCCTTATATGGTGCGCCCTGAAAAAGGTGAAGACGCCGGTCTTTTACCCAGGTTGATCGACGCCCTGAATGGCGAGCAGGACGACTACGAATTCGTGATGATCCCGACCTCGGTGCCCCGGCGTTTTCGTGATTTCACGGAAGGGCGTTTCGATGTTGCAGTCTTCGAAAACCCTGACTGGGGCTGGAAGGACATTCCACATGAACAGCTCGATATGGGGCTCGAGGATGCCGAGGTCTATGTGGCGCGCCGGGAAGAAGGGCGGGGGCAGGATTACTTCGACACCCTGGCTGACAAACGTCTGGCATTGTTCAGTGGCTATCATTATGGATTTGCCAACTTCAATACCGATCAGAAGTACCTGAGCGAGCACTTCACCATTACCTCCACGTACTCCCACGACAGCAACTTGCTGATGGTGGTGCGCGGCCGCGCCGATATTGCACCCGTTACCCGTTCGTACCTGATTGATTTCATGGCGCATAACAAGGATGAAGCGGCGCAGTTGATGGTGTCCGACCGTGTCGATCAGATCTACCGTCAATATGCGTTGTTGCGCCCGAACGGCAACATTGATGTTTCGCACTTCAGGCAATTACTGGAGAGGTTGCGTGCAGATGGGCAGTTGGCGAAGATTTTCGAGCCGCTAAATATCAAGGTGCTTCCGATAAACGCCGAGATGCCTGACAAGTAGCGGGTGGCAGGTGTCCGCCTGCCACCCGGAGGCACTTAGCGGTCCTTGGCGTCCTTGGCATCCATTTCTGCGTTGCGCTCGTGGACGCGCTTGAGCTGTTCTTCAGTGAGGGGCAGTTTCTTGGCTGTGTCGCGCAGCATCATCAGACCGCCGACGACCGAGCCAATGGCTACGAGCAGAATTAACCAGGCATACCAGGGCATAGCGCTCTCCTTGTTGTGATACCGGTTTGAGCAGCACGGCTACCCAATGGTTCAAGTGTATGCGCCTTGAAGGGGTTGCGTGCGAAAGCATTCGCCCGCAACCCGAAGAACTCCGGTGATCAATCCCCGGTCAGCATCGCGTCGGTCGGCGCGTCGGCACGGGATTTGGCGGTCAGACTGAAGTAGATAAAGCCGATGGCCATCAGGCCCAGGAAAATCAGGCCGATCAGTGCGTTGAACCAGGCCATTGCCACCAGGCACACGACGGCCAGCGCCAGAGCGATGCCGGGCACCACTGGATAACCGGGTGCGCGGAACGTGCGCTCCAGGCCAGGCTCGGTCTTGCGCAGTTTGAACAGGCTGAGCATGCTCATGATGTACATGACGATGGCGCCGAACACGGCCATGGTGATCATCGCAGCGGTCAGCGTCATGCCGCTCAGGTTGATCAGGCCGTCGCTGTAGATCGCGGCGATGCCGATCAGGCCGCCGGCGATGATTGCCCGGTGCGGTGTCTGGAAGCGCGAGAGCCTGGCCAGCGAGGCGGGCAGGTAGCCAGCGCGGGCGAGGGCAAAGAACTGGCGCGAGTAACCCATGATGATCCCGTGGAAGCTGGCGACCAGGCCGAACAGGCCGATCCACACCAGCATGTGCAGCCAGCCGGAGCTGTCACCGACCACGGCTTTCATGGCTTGCGGCAGGGGATCGTTGATGTTGGCCAGGGTGCGCCAGTCACCCACGCCACCGGCAAACAGCATGACGCCGATCGCCAGTATCACCAAGGTCAGAATGCCGCTGATATAGGCCTTCGGGATGGTACGTTTCGGGTCCTTGGCTTCTTCGGCGGCCATTGCAGCGCCTTCGATGGCCAGAAAGAACCAGATAGCGAAGGGAATGGCAGCGAACATGCCGGCAATGGCTTCGGGTCCGAAAGTCTGCGAACCGGCCCAGCCGTTCAGGGCGAAGTTGCTGAAGCTGAACGCAGGTGCAACCACGCCCATGAACACCAGCAACTCGGCCACAGCCAGAATGCACACCACCAGCTCGAAGGTTGCCGCGAGCTTCACGCCCACGATGTTGAGCGCCATGAACACGATGTAGGCGCCGACTGCCGCATGCTTGGGGTCAAGACCCGGGTATTGCACGTTGAGGTACGCACCGATGGCCATGGCAATCGCCGGTGGCGCAAAGACGAATTCGATCAGCGTGGCCATGCCGGCGATCAGTCCGCCTTTTTCGCCAAAGGCGCGACGGCTGTAGGCGAACGGACCGCCCGCGTGGGGGATGGCAGTGGTGAGCTCGGTAAAACTGAAGATGAAACAGGTGTACATGGTTGCAACCATCAGGGCTGTTACCAAAAAGCCCAACGTACCCGCGACGCCCCAGCCGTAGCTCCAGCCAAAGTATTCGCCGGAAATCACCAGCCCTACCGCGATCCCCCATAAATGAATCGTGCCGAGCGTCGGCTTGAGTTGTGTGCTCATTGTTCTCTCCCTGGGATTCGATAAACGTTGAAACATCCTGTTGCAGAGGCCGTGCCAGTGCACGCATCGGTGTCGTGATGCTTCAAAACGGGTCGTTTACAGAACGTCAGGATGAATCGATTCAACTCGTTGTAAAGCTTTGGTCCGGATTGGTGCGGCGATGACCGCCAGGGGTGCATGGAATTCAGAGGTGTGAGGACGCTGTTCGGGCAAATGCCGATCTACGGGTCCCGCCAGTGCGCCGGTTCAGCTACAATGCGCGCCGATTTCGACTTACCTGAGACCACGCTCATGTCCGCCTGCCAGACTCCTGTCATCGTTGCCCTGGATTTTCCGACCCGCGAAGCCGCCTTGCGCCTGGCTGATCAGCTCGATCCCAAACTGTGCAGGGTCAAAGTTGGCAAGGAACTGTTCACCAGTTGCGCGGCCGACATCGTCGAGACCCTGCGCCACAGGGGCTTCGAAGTGTTTCTGGATCTGAAATTCCACGACATCCCCAACACCACGGCGATGGCGGTCAAGGCGGCGGCCGAGATGGGCGTGTGGATGGTCAACGTGCACTGCTCGGGTGGCTTGCGCATGATGGCGGCCTGTCGGGAAGTGCTTGAGCAGCGCACTGGCCCACAGCCGCTGCTGATCGGTGTGACCGTTCTGACCAGCATGGAACGTGAGGACCTGGCCGGTATCGGCCTGGACATCGACCCGCAGGTGCAGGTGCTGCGCCTCGCTGCTCTGGCCGAGAAAGCCGGGATGGATGGTCTGGTCTGCTCGGCGCTGGAAGCGCAGGCTCTGAAAGCCGCTCACCCGTCATTGCAACTGGTGACACCCGGCATTCGTCCGGCGGGCAGTGCGCACGACGACCAGCGTCGTATCCTGACCCCTCGTCAGGCACTGGATGCAGGCTCTGACTACCTTGTCATCGGCCGCC
This sequence comes from Pseudomonas sp. BS3767, assembly GCF_900099665.1. NCBI lineage: Bacteria > Pseudomonadati > Pseudomonadota > Gammaproteobacteria > Pseudomonadales > Pseudomonadaceae > Pseudomonas > Pseudomonas sp. BS3767. The sequence goes on from NZ_FNCX01000006.1 coordinate 235,507, forward strand.
CGATCAGCCAGGCGGCTGACCCGGCGAAGGCCCTGGCGGCGGTGGTTGCCGAGCTGGCTTGAGTGGATGGGTTCGTAGCGTCACGGCTCTTTACCTGCATCGTGGGGAAGGGCTGTGACGCTGCGAAAACCCTGCGGGTTTATTCCACTTTCAGGATCAGCTTGCCCTGATTCTCACCGCTGAACAGCATCTGGAAGGTTTCCGGGAACGTCTCGAGGCCTTCCACGATGTGCTCCTTGCTCTTGAGCTTGCCTTCCTTGATCCAGCCGGCCATGACCTGGCCCGCTTCTGCAAAGCGCTCTGGGTGGTCCAGTACGATGAAGCCTTCCATACGTGCACGGTTGACCAGCAGCGACATGTAGTTGGCCGGGCCTTTGATCGCCTTGGTGCTGTTGTACTGGCTGATGGCGCCACAGATCACCACACGCGCGCCGACCGCCAGTTGGCTGAGTGCCGCATCGAGGATGTCGCCACCGACGTTGTCGAAGTACACATTTACGCCATCCGGGCAGTGACGTTTCAGACCGTCCATGACGTCTTCGGATTTGTAGTCGATGGCGGCGTCAAAGCCCAGCTCCTCGGTCAGCAGACGGCATTTTTCCGTGCCTCCCGCAATGCCGACGACCCGGCATCCCTTGAGCTTGGCGATCTGCCCGGCCACGCTGCCGACAGCGCCTGCCGCACCGGAAATCACCACGGTGTCACCGCTTTTCGGTTGGCCGACATCCAGCAGCGCCAGGTAGGCGGTCATGCCGGTCATGCCCAGTGCTGACAGATAAAGGGGCAGTGGCGCAAGGTTCGTGTCCACCGTGTAGAAACCCTTCGGTTCACCAGCAAAGTAGTCCTGCACGCCCAGGGCGCCCTGAACATGGTCACCTACGGCGAACTTGGGGTTTTTCGATTCAATTACTTCACCCACGCCGAGGGCACGCATTACTTCGCCCAGCTTTACGGCTGGAATGTAGGATTTGCCGTCATTCATCCAGCCACGCATTGCCGGGTCCAGTGACAGGTATTTGCTCCTGACCAGAATCTGCCCGTCGGCAAGTGCGCTGACCGGGACTTCCTGATAGGTGAAGTCTTCACGGCGCGCATCGCCCGAAGGGCGCTTGGCGAGCAGGAACTGGCGGTTGGAAAGATCGGTCATGGCAGGGTCTCCTGAAAAGGGTTCAAGAATGGATTCAAACGCTCATCGCGCCATTCGGACAAGAAGCGATCACCCAGCGAATGCCGTTTGATCCATGTGATTGATAGGAGTCCGTTGCGCCGCTGGCGTTCAGACGGATCTGCGGATGAGCCATGCTGATGACGGATATGGCTTGAGTCGCGCCCCCTCAGTGCTCTAGGCTCTGTACGAAAAGTGGCTGCGCTCGGTGATGCTGCGTTAAACACAGGCTCGGAATGTTCATTTACAACACGTACACTCCGCTTCCTCGCCTGTTTTTGCCTTGCCTGACCTTCGCTCGCCGACTTTTCGTACAGAACCTAGATTCCTAGTTCGATCAACGCTTGGACGACCGTGATGCCTGCCACCTCTTCAAACACTCTTCACCCCCGGGCTCTGCGAGCTGGCGACGCCGTGGCACTGGTCTCTCCGGCAAGCCCTGTGGACCCCGGCAAGATCCAGGCGGCGGTGGCGGTACTTGAGGGGTGGGGGCTGCGCCCGCGGGTCTATCCGCATGCGCTGGGCAACTACTCGTTCTATTCGGGGACCGATGAAGAGCGGCTCGCCGACCTCAACGCCGCGCTGGCCGACCCGGAAATCCGCGCGGTCATCTGCACTCGCGGTGGCTATGGCGTGCAAAGGATTGTCCAGCAGGTGGATATGGACGCGGTGCGTCGTGATCCCAAGCTGGTGACTGGCTTTTCTGACATCACCGCGTTGCACGGTGCGCTGTGGAACCATGCGCGCCTGGCGACCATTCATGGACCGGTCGCTTCGCAGCTGGAACGTGGCGGTCTGTTCGTCAGCGGTATGCGCCATGTGTTGATGAGCACCGAGCCTGTCCTGCTCAAGGCTGATCCGGCCTCGCCAACGGCCAGGGTCAGAACCGCTGGCAGCGCACAGGGCCTGCTGTTGGGCGGTAACCTGTGCATCCTCGATACCTCTGTGGGTACGCCGTTCATGCCTGACCTGAGCGGCGCCATCCTGCTCATCGAAGAGGTCAACGAACCCGCCTACCGGGTCGACCGCATGCTCACCCACCTGGGCAACTGCGGGATTCTTGCGTCTCTGGCCGGCATTGCCGTCGGCGAATTTACCCCTGCTCCAAACACTGGCCGCACCATCAGCCCCGCGGATGTGCTGCTGGAGCGGCTGGGCAGTCTCGGCATCCCGGTGCTCGGCGGTCTGCCGGTAGGGCATGGAGATCCCAATCAGGCAGTGCCCCTGGGCACCCAGGCGATACTCGATGCCGACGCCGGAACCCTGCTGGTAGCGGCTGCCGCGCGTAGTTGATCTCTGCCGCGCTGCCAGCGGTTGGCCTAATCGGCCTTGCGTGTGTTCAGGATCAGCAAGGTCAGCAAACCCGCGACGATGCCCCAGAATGCCGAGCCTATGGAAAACAGCGTGAGTCCCGAGGCGGTTACCATGAAGGTGATCAAGGCGGGTTCGCGTTCCCTCGGTTCGGCCATCGCAACGGTCAGGCCATTGGTGATCGACCCGAGCAGCGCCAGCGCGGCAATCGAGAGCATCAGTTCCTTGGGGAACGCACTGAACAGACCCGCCAGGGTGGCACCGAAAATGCCGGCTATCGCATAGAAAATCCCGCACCAGATCGCCGCTGTATAGCGTTTGGACTTGTCCTCGTGCGCATGAGGGCTGGTACAGATGGCGGCACTGATCGCGGCCAGATTGATCCCGTGGCAGCCAAACGGTGCCGTGAGCAATGAGGCAAAGCCTGTCACCGATATCAGCGGCGAAACAGGCGGGAAGTAGCCGTCGGCTCGCAACACGGCCACACCCGGCATGTTCTGCGAGGTCATGGCCACCACGAACAGCGGGATGCCAATGCTCACTGTCGCTGCCCATGAAAACGCGGGGGTGGTCCAGACCGGTATGGCGACTTCCAGCGCCAGGCCGTCAAAGTTCAGCAAACCCAGCATGCCAGAGATGCCGATACCGACCAGCAGCGCGAGCAGCACCGAGTAGCGCGGCGACAGGCGCTTGACCAGCAGGTAAGTGAAAAACATGCCCATTACCAGGCTGGTGTGGTGCTGTGCGGCAATAAAGATCTCACTGCCGATCCGGAACAGAATCCCTGCCAGCAAGGCCGCAGCCAGCGACGCTGGCAGACGCCGCACGATGCGCTCGAAACTGCCGGTCACCCCGCACAGAATCACCAGCAGCGCGCTGGTGATGAACGCGCCAATGGCCTGCGGGTAGCTGACGCCGCCCAGGCTGGTGATCAGCAGTGCGGCGCCGGGTGTCGACCACGCCACGGTAATTGGCATGCGGTAGCGCAGCGAGAGGCCGATGCTGCACACCGCCATGCCCATGAACAGCGCCCACAGCCACGATGAAATCTGCACGCTGCTCAGCCCTGCCGCCTGGCCCGCCTGGAAAATCAACACCAGCGAACTGGTGCAGCCGGTCATCATGGCGATGAAACCGGCAACCACCGCCGACGGCGATGAGTCTGTCAGCGGGCGCAATGGCACCTTCAGGGATTGGTTCATGCTGGGCGTTCCTTGAAACGGGCAGGTAGCAAAGGGCGCCAAGCCTAAACGCATGGCTGCTGCGCCTTGCAATACAGCGACATGAGTAAACGCCAGCACAGTTGCAGCCGTGGCGTTTACTCGGCGTCAGCCCCGGCCGGACAGGCTCCGGATTGCAGGGTCTGCCCCAGCGCCCGATTGACCGTCAGCCAGCCATCCACGGCATCCTGACCTGCTTCGGCGAACACCCGCTGCAGCAGTTTGACCTGTTCGCGGCGCAAGCCCTGTTCAAAGAGGGCGCCTTCATCGGTGAGGCCCAGCAGTCGTTTGCGCTTGTCATTTTCGGGGGCAGCGCTGTGCACCAGATTCATGGCGATCAGCTGACGTAGCGGGGCATTGAGGGCCTGTTTGCTGACGCCCAATACGGTGAGCAGCTCCTTGACGCTCAGGCCGGGATAACGGGCGATGAAAAATACGATGCGCTGGTGCACGCGACTGAAGCCGCGTCTGGCCAGCATTTCATCAGCCTTGGCAGTGAATGCCTGATAGCCGAAGAAGAACGCTTCCATGGCCATTTGTTGATTGGCAGGTTTTTTAAGGTCAAGCATGTTGACGTATCCGGGTTGATCGTCGTAATTTGAGTCAACCAGTTTGACGTATTTCCAATTGTCTCGGCTACAGGTAACTGCCATGGCTTTCTCCGAACGCGTTTCCCGTCTGAAAAGTTCTCTGATTCGCGAGATCCTCGCCGCCGCTCAGCGCCCGGAAGTGATGTCGTTCGCCGGTGGTCTGCCCGCCGAGTCAATGCTGCCCAAAGTGGAGTGGGCCGACATGCCTGTTGCGCTGGGTCAGTACGGCATGAGCGAGGGCGAACCTGCGCTGCGTGAAGCGCTGGCCGCCGATGCCCGCGCTCTGGGTATCGACTGCGACGCCCGTCAGGTAATGGTGGTCAGTGGTTCTCAGCAGACACTGGACCTGGCCGCCAAGCTGTATATCGACAAAGGCACCGAAATTCTCCTCGAGGCGCCCACCTATCTGGCGGCGTTGCAGATATTCCAGCTGTTCGGCGCCGACTGCATCACCGTGCCGTTGCAGGCCGATGGCCCGGACCTGCTTGCCATGCGTCAGCGTCTGGAACAGCACAAACCAGCCTTCGCCTACCTCATCCCGACGTTCCAGAACCCCTCGGCGGTGCGCTACAGCCAGGCCAGTCGCGATGCCGTTGCGGCCTTGCTCGATGAGTTCGGTGTCACGTTGATCGAGGACGAACCGTACCGTGAACTGAGTTTTGACGGCGGCAGTGCCAGGCCGATTGTCAGCAGTCTGAAAACGGCCAGCTGGATTTATACCGGCACGGTTTCCAAGACACTGCTGCCAGGCCTGCGGGTGGGTTATCTGATCGCCAGCCCCGATCTGTTTCCGCACTTGCTGCGTCTGAAGCAGTCGGCCGATCTGCATACCAATCGCCTCGGCCAGTGGCAGGCCTTGCAGTGGATTGGTACTGAGCACTATCGTGAGCATCTGGTGACGCTGTGCGAGTTTTACCGGGGCCGTCGTGATGCGTTCGAGAGTGCCTTGCAAACGCATTTTTCAGACCTGGCCACCTGGAACAGCCCGCAAGGCGGACTGTTCTTCTGGTTGACGCTGAAGCAGCCGCTGGATACGCGCACCTTGCTGGATGCAGCACTGGCGCACGATGTGGCGTTCATGCCGGGCGAACCTTTTTTCGCCGATCCGGACGCCAATCACGGTCACTTGCGGCTCAATTTCAGCCATATCGACCCTGCACGGCTCGATGAGGGTATAAAACGTCTGGCGTCGGTGGTCCGCGCAGCACACCTTCTGCAAGCCGCCTGATTCAAGACGTCAACATAGACGCAGCAAGGGAGCAGTCTGATGTACAAGGTTTATGGCGATTACAACTCGGGCAACTGCTACAAGGTCAAGCTGATGCTTAATCTGCTGGGCAGCGAGTACGAGTGGGTGCCGGTCGATATTCTCAACGGCGAAACACAGACCCCGGCGTTTCTGGAAAAGAACCCCAACGGCAAGATTCCGGTGCTGGAGCTGGAGGATGGCACTTGCCTGTGGGAGTCCAACGCGATTCTCAACTTTCTGGCTGACGGTTCTTCGTACCTGCCAAGCGAACCGAGGTTGCGCACCCAGGTTCTGCAATGGCAGTTCTTCGAACAGTACAGCCATGAGCCGTCGGTCGCAGTGGCCCGTTTCATCCAGTTCTACCTGGGCTTGCCGGCTGAACGCATGACCGAGTATCGCGCCATGCAGAAAGCCGGCTATCGCGCACTGGCGGTCATGGAGCAGCAGCTCGACCGTACGCCGTTTCTGGTCGGCGAGAATTTCTCCATCGCCGACATTGCCTTGTATGCCTACACCCACGTCGCGCATCAGGGCGGTTTCGATCTGGCACCCTATACCGGGATCCGCCGTTGGCTGGATCGGGTCAAGGCACAGCCGGGTTATATCGGTATGCTGGACTGACACGTCCGTCATTTGAACAAAGGGAAATGTATGCGCGTTTCAATCGTACTTCTGGGTGCTTTCATTGCGCTGGGTATCGGCTGCTCGGCCCAGGCCGAGGACTGCGACGCCAATCAGGCCAGCATGAACCGCTGCGCTGCCAATCAGCAGGCAGCGCTCGATGCCGAGCTCAACAAGCAGTACAACGCGCAAATGGCGTGGTTGAAGACCCCGGCGAAAAAGCAGGCACTCAAGGATGCACAACGAAAGTGGATAGCCCTGCGTGATGCCGATTGCCTGTATCAGGCGGGCAAGCCCGAGGACTCAGGCTCTATCTGGCCATTGCTGCAATCGCAATGCCTGGCCGAGCAGACCCGTGTGCGTCTCAAGCAACTGCAAGCCTATGTGGCTTGCCGCGAGGAAGGTTGCCCGCGCTGAGAGGCGCCGGCCAAACAGCGGTCAGATCGCTCCGAAGCGCTGGTTCAGATAGTCGATGATCACCTTGGATTCATACATCCATACGGTTTTGTCACCTTCCTCGATGCGCAGGCAAGGCACCTTGATCCTGCCGCCCTCGTTGAGCAGTGTCTGGCGATCAAGCTCATTGTTTTTCGCATCGCGCAACGCGACCGGAACATTCAGGCGGCGCAGGGCGCGACGTGTCTTCACGCAGAACGGGCAGGCATGGAACTGATACAGCGTCAGGTCCTGAGCCGCTTCAGCGACAGCCGCCTGGGCCTGCGGGTCACGTTTTTTCCTGCTCGGGCGAGTCAGGAAATCAATGCCGATGACGAGTTGGCCGAGGCCGACTCTTAACGCTTTCATGAACAAGGTCATACCTCTTGCGGGCGGTGGCGTGGCCAGCCGTGCATTCAGCGTGCCTCACGGCAGGTGAACGCAGGCTGAACGGTCACTTGATCAGGCTGAGAAACTCGCTGCGGGTGGCCGCGTTTTCACGGAACTCGCCCAGCATCACCGAGGTGATCATGGCCGAGTTCTGCTTCTCGACGCCACGCATCATCATGCACATGTGCTTGGCTTCGATCACCACCGCAACGCCCAGCGCGCCGGTGACCTGCTGAATGGCCTCGGCGATCTGGCGGCTCAGGTTTTCCTGGATCTGCAGACGGCGGGCATACATGTCGACGATCCGCGCTACTTTCGACAAACCAAGCACCTTGCCCTGCGGGATGTAGGCCACGTGTACCTTGCCAATGAACGGCAGCAGATGGTGCTCGCACAGTGAGTACAGCTCGATGTCCTTGACCATCACCATTTCACTGGCATCGGAGCTGAACAGCGCGCCGTTGGTCACTTCTTCCAGGGTCTGCGCGTAGCCGCGACACAGATACTGCATGGCCTTGGCGGCGCGCTTGGGGGTGTCCAGCAGACCTTCGCGCGAGACGTCCTCGCCCAATTGCCCGAGGATGGCGGTGTAATTCTGTTCCAGTGTCACAGAGGGTGATTCCGTATAGGTTTCAGAGCGGTACGTTTGGGCCTGTACCGATTTTTTACCAATCGAGCTGGTGTCCCGTTTGCCGATCCCGCTCCAGTGGAATTGGGCGATTTCGCATACGTGACCTGCGGATCTCGTTGATTGGCGATGAATGCGGGGTTTATCCCGGCGATTGGGCACATGGTAGCGTAGGTGTGCTCGCAGTTGTACTGCCGTGGCCTCGTAATGCTTTCGCAATCAGCTCCGGTTTTTAGACTTTGCCCGGCATTGCGCTATAGCCAGGTGCTTTCCAGAGTCGCAGAAAAGCGAATGCAGAGAGCATGTGTTTTGGCTTGGGCTCTCCGACATGCGTTTCTGTCGCCTTGATTGGAGCGCTGGAATGACATATGCCGTAGCTTTTTCAAGCATCTGCAAAGCAGATGTGAAGCGTATCCTTTTCATGAAAGCGGCTTGCGAGATGCAATCCAAAGTCTGACAGGAGGTTGGATGGCGAATCAAAGAGACGAGCTTGAGCTTGAGAAACTCCAGGCTGAGGTTCACAAGTTTGTGGCTGAGGCGCGAAAAATGATTGCGGAGACCGATAAGCTCAAGCGCGAAACAAGCTTTTATCCATTTGTGGCGGCTGGTGGGTTGATCACCGTAATCGTTACGGCTGCCGCTTTCATCCACAAGCTTCAGGCAGCCAGTATTCAGTAGCGGACATGACCTGCAGCGCTTGAGATTCAGGCTGGACCAAGCGAAGGTGTGCACATAACGCACGAATCGGCATTTCGAGAGAAGATGAGTATGAGTCACGATCAAGTCATAAAGCGGATGCGCGAAGACCTTGAGCAGTTGGGCAACGAGGTCCGCAATATGTCTGCCCATGAACCACGAAACGTCCTGGTGTCTGCTGCATCCGGTGCAGTATTTGCTCTGGTTTTTTCATGGCTTGCATTCAAGGTCTGGTTCTGAACGCCTGCGAGAGCTAGGCCACGGCAGTTAATCGCCTGAGTCAGGCCAAGGCCATATGGCTTTTTTGTGTCTGACGGCCCGTGTCTTGTTTGCCCTTGGAAATCCGCTTTTACAGCTTTTGTATCCTCTCGCTTACACGTTGGCGACCAGATCGCTACCCACTTCTGACGTCCATCACGGTCTGAGTAGGCAGGTCATCAATCCATTGCCTGTCTAGAGAGTAAACCCGGATGTTGAGTCGAGTAGCAAAAATAGCGTTGTTCGCGATTGTACTGTCGTCCGTTTCCGGCTGCTGGCCGTTCTGGCCTGGCCCGGGCGGACATGGCGGCGGCGGTGGCGGTGGCGGTCACCATGAAGGCGGTGGCCCTGGTCCTGGCGGCCCTGGCCCGGGTCGCTGATTCACCAGCAGGGCCGGCGTACAGGGTCTGACTGACTGGAAGGGCGCGGCGGGTTCTACTCGTCGCGCCCTTCCATCATGGTGCGCCTGAGGATTACGTACACTGCGCCTGCACCACCGTGTTTGGCCAGGCAGGAGCAAAAGCCCAGTACCTGCGGATGCTGACGCAGCCAGGTGTTGACGTGGCTTTTGATCATCGGTCGCTTGCCGTCCAGGCGTACCGCCTTGCCATGGGTGACACGTACGCAGCGTATTTCCAGACGCGTCGCTTCAGCCAGAAATTCCCACAGCGTCTCTCGCGCCACTTCCACGCTCATGCCATGCAGGTCAAGGCTGCCCTCGAAGCTGATCTGCCCGAGTTTGAGCTTGCGCATCTGACCTTCCTGCACGCCGTCACGCGACCAGCTCAGGATATCCTCAGGACCGACGTCGATCACGAATTGATCCGACAAGCCGTCGACGGTCACCGAGTCGGTACGCACGGTTGCCGACTGGCGCAGACGGGCCAGCATTTTTCGATCGGTCTTGGGTTTGCCGACATCGGCGTGTTCATGCTTGAGCGGCTTGACGCCGCGTGTCTCGCTTCTGAACAGGGAAAAATCGTCGTCTTGCATGTGGCCTCCGCGAAGGAGGCCATTCTAACCGCTCAGGCGAGAGGGTCAGTTGTGTTTTTTCATCAGATGCGAAGAGATACTCAAGCCGCCGCCACTGCGCTGACGACGGCAGCGGCGCCATAGCCAGACGCCCATGTACAGCACCAGCAATCCGCCGATGGCGACAAACGCCGCGCCGCCCGGGCTGGCATTCAGTTCGCCCAGCATCTGCGGGTGAACCGTGAGGCTGGATGCACCGACAACCGCCAGCAACAGGCCTGCGACCACAAGGAGCAGTGCGATCAGCGTGCCGATGCGTTTGCCCCAGTTGCCCTGACCCCTGGGGCGCAGGCGACGTGCATCGAAACCATCTGACGTTTTCATGCCTTTTCCTCAACAGGTATCAGCTCAATGGAGTATCGGCGCTCTGACCCGGGGAAGGAGGGGTGGTTCCCGCCTCCGGGACGATCCATGACGGCAAAGGATGGGCGGTTATGTGAACGCTGTCACACGCTCCTTCGCCTGTGTAGCGTCAGACAAGGTCTTTGGTCAGTGCCAGGGTGGCGAAGTTGTCGGCCATGATTGCCATCTCGGTTCTGTGCACGACCTCAGCGCTGACCACGCCGTGCGGGCTCGGCAGGTCACGGGTTGCACAGGCATCGTCGACCAGGGTGCAGCGATAGCCGTAGTCCTTGGTGGCGCGAACCGTGGTGCTGATACTCGAATGGCTCATGAAGCCGCAGACGATCAGGTCCAGGTGCCCCAGGCTCTGCAGCAGTTCATGCAGTCCGGTGCCATTGAAGGCATTGGGCAGGCGTTTTTCGACCAGATGTTCATCACCCTGCGGCAACAGCTCCGGCACCAGTTCGCCGCGCTCGCCATGTGGATCGAACGGGCCGCCCACAGTGCCCAGATGGCGGATGTGAACAATCGGGCACTTGACCGCCCGTGCTTTCTCGACCAGTCGGCCGATGTTGGCCATCGCTTCCCTGACGCCGGTCAGGGCCAGCGGGCCGCGAAGGTATTCTTTTTGCGCGTCGATGATGATCAGCGTCGCGTTACTCAGATGGGCAGGCGCATGCACCCGGCCACTGAGTTGAAACATGGTCTTTAAATCGGACATTCACGGGCTCCTTGGTGTGGGGCTTTTGCGACATTGTCCTCTGGCTGAAGCGTTCTGGGAATGGCAACCATCGCAAGCCACGGTTTTTATGGCCTGCAGGGCAGTTGGAGGAGGGGGTGGATGGCGGTTTGCCTTGATGGCGGTACGCGAATCATGGAAACTTCCCCGCCTATCGGGTACGAAGAATGCACGTTGTTCGTAACCAGACTGTTCACCGAGGCTCGTCTTACAACAGTTCGTGCCTTTCAAGGAGTTTGTCCATGATCACTTCCCGTTTGCGTACCGTGCGCGACCATATACGCTGGGCCGTCAGCCGCTTTCACGAGGAAGACGTATTTTTCGGTCATGGCACCGACAATGCCTGGGATGAAGCGCGGCAACTGGTACTGGGCGCACTGCACCTGCCTTGGGAAATTGCCGACAGCTACCTGGATTGCCGCCTGGAAGTCGACGAAATATCCGAACTGCAACGCTTGATCAAGCGGCGCATCGATGACCGTGTGCCGACCCCGTACCTGCTGGGCGAGGCCTGGTTCTGTGGCATGTCGTTCATTGTCGATGACCGCGTTCTGATCCCGCGCTCACCTATTGCCGAGCTGATCGAAGAGCGTTTCGCCCCTTGGCTGGCCGACGAGCCGGCGCGGATTCTCGACCTGTGCACTGGCTCCGGTTGCATCGGTATCGCCTGTGCCGATGTGTTCCCGGAAGCCGAGGTGGCCCTGGCCGACCTGTCCTACGACGCGCTGGAAGTGGCCAACCAGAACATCGAACGTCACGGCATGGAGGACCGGGTCTACACCGTTCAGGGCGACGGATTCGACGGCCTGCCGGGTCAGCGCTTTGACCTGATCGTTTCCAACCCGCCCTATGTGGACGCCGAAGACTTTGCCGATATGCCTGACGAGTATCAGCATGAGCCGGAGCTGGCGCTGGCCTGTGGCAGCGATGGCCTGAACCTGGTCCGCCGCATGCTCGCCCAGGCCGCCGATCATCTCAACGAGAAGGGCCTGTTGATTGTCGAGGTCGGCAATAGCCAGGTGCACGTGCAGGCGCTGTATCCGGAGGTCGATTTCGCCTGGCTGGACTTCCAGCGGGGCGGGCATGGTGTGTTCATGCTCACGGCAGAACAGTGCCGCGACCATCAGGCATTGTTCCAGTCGAAGGTTTGAGCTCAACAGCCGCGACAAGCGGCTGAGACCAAAGGGAGGCCGATATCAGCCTCCCTTTTTTATCGGCGTGTCTTTTATCGGTGCGTCGCGATCCAGATCAGCAGTCCGGCCTGAAAGACCGCGAAGGTCACCAGGCAGGCAATCGTGAAGCGCAGGCCGCTGTCCTCACGCTTGTATTTGCTCACCCGGTCTTCATGCTGACGGATCGTCACCTCCTGTTCGATCAGGTTTTTCTCGGCCTTTTCCAGCATTTGCGAGGCTTCGAGAATCTCGATGATCTGCACCTTGTCGTTGTTCCAGGTGCTGTGCAGGTTGCCGACGTGCACATCCTTGATCGCGCCTTTCATGTGCTGGGCATCGGCATACGTCACTTCAAAGCCCAGAGTGCGCAGAAAGTGATCGCGACGCAGACGTGTGTCTTCGTTCAGACCGTCCTTGCTGGCCAGCGCCACGCCTTCAATCTTGTAGGAAGACCATCTTTTCTGCGCCCAATGCACCGCATGCGCAATCATGAAGCGCCCGATGCCGCGGTTCCATGGCTCGATCTGCAAGCCTGACTCGGGACCGAAGCGCACCACGCGCTTTTCGTGGTCGGCCCAGATATCCAGATGGTTCTGTTCCTTGCGGACCCGCTGACCTGGCAATTGCACCGTGATCCGCAGCAGGCTCAAGGCCTTGCTGTGCCGCTCGGCACGCCCGAACTGTACGAAGCGCAGAGGGCGGCCGCCGGTAGCACGGTCGGTAGGCAGTGGCGACAGACGCAGCATCTGAAAGCTTTCGGGCAGAACGTCTTCCCACGGCTGCGGGGGTACTGGCACTGCGACTTCTGCGCTGGCCGGTTCTGCGAGGGTTTCAGTCATGGTAGTTGCGTCTGTCATAAGGGTGTCCTTTCCTGGGCCTTGCCCCGGAGCATGTTTGCCGGGGCATAAAGGTGCCGAAACACTAAGGTGCCGGAACACAGGGCCAGCACATTGCTATCGGCCAGATTTGCCAGGACTGAAGGGCTGTTGACTTGTGCGCGTCAGATCTTTTTTCCGTGTGGGGCGTCCGGGGCAGGGAGTGCCTTGATGAAGCTCAGGATCCGCTCGGTCACTTCACTGGCCAGCGGCTGGGTCGGATTGCGGTAGGAGAGCAGTTGCTGCTGCAGATCGTCCGGGACGATGCGCAGCACATGATTCATGCCATCGATCAGGGCCAGTTGGGCATCCGGTTTGGCTTTCTGCAGCAGCAGCGCGTCGCCCACACCGACCTGAATATCGTTGCGACCCTGAACGATCAGCGCCGGAATGTGCAAGGCACCGAAAGCCGCCGCCGGATCCTGGCGGAACAGCGAGATCAGGTACGGCTGGACACTGGGGCGGAACACCACTTCCAGCTCGGCGGGCACGTTGTCATCGGTCTTGCCAGCCTTGAGTTCGTCGAGCAACTGATCGCTGCGCTGCAGCAGGTCCGGTGGCAGGCGCTCCTGAAACTGTTCACGCAGCACCTGATCCACCGGGCGTCCGGTGCCGGCCACGGAGATCAGCGCTGCTGCACCTACCTTCTCAGCCGCCAGCGTCGCCACCAGCGCACCTTCGCTGTGGCCCAACAGAATCAACTGGCCCAGGCGCGGGTTGGCTTTCAGTGCTCTGGCCCAGAGCTGGACATCGGCCACGTAGCGCTCGACGCTCAGGTTGCGTTCATCCGGTGTGACCGCCTTGCTGGCCGCGACGCCACGTTTGTCGTAGCGCACGCTGGCGATATTGTTGCTGGCCAGGATCACTGCCAGGCGTTTCATGCTGTCGTTGCGTCCACCTTCCGGGTTGTTGCCGTCGCGGTCGGTGGGGCCGGAACCGGCGACGATCAGCACCACCGGCACCGGTTTGTCGGAACGCGGCATCAGCAGCGTGCCGTACAGCTTGCCGTTTTCGGTGTCCACGCTTATCGGCCGCTGCACCGTGCCGGGTGCAGCAGCGCTGGCGGTTGCGGCGGCCAGGCTCAGGATCAGGGTTATCGGCAGGGCCAGCAGACGCAGCGCGTTGGGAACTCGAAGCAGGGAAATACCGGATAACATCGCAAGGCCATCATTGGGGGAGTCACGCTTGGACGCACGCCGTGACAGAAGGTTCGAGGATGAACTGAACCGCGAGCCTGCGTATACTGGCGCGCTTGGTTTAACGATCTGGTTTTTTGGCTGATTTTTCGGAGCGCCCGCATGTCCGGCAACACTTTCGGCAAGCTGTTCACTGTCACCACCGCCGGCGAAAGCCACGGCCCGGCGCTGGTCGCTATCGTCGACGGCTGCCCGCCGGGGCTGGAGCTGGACCTGCAAGACCTGCAGCGCGACCTGGATCGGCGCAAGCCGGGCACCAGCCGCCACACCACGCAGCGTCAGGAGGCCGATGAAGTCGAGATTCTCTCGGGTGTCTTCGAGGGCAAGACCACTGGTGCGTCCATCGGCCTGCTGATCCGCAACACCGATCAGAAGTCCAAGGACTATTCGGCGATCAAGGACCTGTTCCGCCCGGCCCACGCCGATTACACCTATCACCACAAGTACGGCATCCGCGATTACCGCGGTGGTGGCCGCAGTTCGGCAAGGGAAACCGCCATGCGTGTGGCCGCAGGGGCCATTGCCAAGAAGTATCTGGCAAGCCAGGGCATCGTCATTCGCGGCTACATGAGCCAGCTTGGCCCGATTCAGATCCCGTTCAAGACCTGGGATTCGGTCGAAGACAACGCGTTTTTCTGCCCCGACCCTGACAAGGTGCCGGAACTGGAAGCCTACATGGACCAGCTGCGCCGTGATCAGGACTCGGTCGGTGCGAAAATCACCGTGGTCGCAGAAGGCGTGATGCCGGGGCTCGGCGAGCCGATCTTCGATCGTCTGGACGCTGAGCTCGCCCACGCGCTGATGAGCATCAACGCGGTCAAGGGTGTGGAGATCGGTGCCGGTTTCGACTGTGTTGCCCAGCGCGGCACCGAGCACCGCGACGAGATGACGCCCCAGGGTTTCCTGTCCAATCACGCGGGCGGCATTCTCGGCGGCATTTCCTCCGGCCAGCCGATCATCGCGCATCTGGCGCTCAAGCCGACCTCCAGCATCACCACGCCAGGGCGTTCGATCGATGTCGATGGCAACGCCGCCGACGTGATCACCAAAGGTCGGCATGACCCGTGTGTCGGCATCCGTGCCACACCGATTGCCGAGGCAATGATGGCCATCGTTCTGCTGGATCATCTGCTGCGTCATCGCGGTCAGAACGCCGACGTCAGCGTCAACACGCCTGTGCTGGGGCAGGTGTAATGCACGCTGTTACGGTTGCGGACTGCTAGCGTGGCGCAACCTGCCGGCGGACAGTTGCCTTACTGGAGGCTGTCCGGGTTCTACGTATGCTATTTCGCCTTGCTGGGCCTGTCGGCGCCTTTCATGGCCCTTTACCTGCATCATCTGGGTTTTTCCAGCGCACGGATCGGCGAACTGGTCGCCATCCCCATGCTGATGCGCTGCGTTGCGCCCAATCTCTGGGGGTGGCTGGGTGATCACACCGGTTGGCGTCTGACCATTGTGCGGTCCGGCGCCATCTGCACGTTGCTGGCGTTTTCGCTGATCCTGGTCGAAAAAAGCTATGCCTGGCTGGCGATGGTCATGGCGCTCTACGCGTTCTTCTGGCACGCCGTACTGCCGCAGTTCGAAGTCATCACCCTCGCACACCTGCAAGGCCAGACCTCGCGTTACAGCCAGATCCGCCTGTGGGGCTCGATCGGTTTCATTCTGGCGGTCGTGGTGCTGGGGCGAGTGTTCGAATGGTTCAGCCTGGACCTGTTCCCCTACATCGCACTGGCGATCATGTCCGGTATTGTTGTCAGCAGCTGGTGGGTGCCGAATGCGCATCCAGCACCGTCGAGCCTTGAAACCGGGCCGGGCGGCTTTCTCAGCCAACTGACGCGCCCCGATGTATTGGCGTTCTACCTCAGTGTCGCGCTGATGGTGCTCAGCCATGGCCCGTATTACACCTTTTTGACCCTGCACCTCGAAGCGCTTGGTTACAGCCGGGGCCTGATCGGCCTGCTGTGGGCCGTCGGCGTGGTGGCCGAAGTGCTGATGTTCACGGTCATGAGTCGGATTCTGCAGCGCTTCACCGTGCGCCAGGTACTCTTCGCCAGCTTTCTGCTGGCCGCATTGCGCTGGCTGCTGCTGGGGCTGTTTGCCGATCACCTCACCGCGCTGCTGATCGCGCAGGTGATGCACGCCGCGACATTCGGCAGCTTTCACGCCGCTGCCATTCACTTCGTGCAAAGTAGCTTCGGTCCGCGTCAGCAAGGTCAGGGGCAGGCGCTTTATGCCGCCTTGTCCGGCGTCGGCGGGGCGTTGGGTGCTCTGTATTCCGGTTACAGCTGGAACGCACTGGGCCCGGTCTGGACCTTTGCCATCGCCAGCCTTGCAGCCTTGGCCGCTGCCGTCATGATTGTCACACCCAAGAAAGAGGAAGGTGTATGAGCCGCGAACAATTGAGCCTGGAAATCATCGAGGCCGGGCGTTTTCTGTACGGCCGTGGCTGGTCGCCTGCCACCAGCAGCAATTACTCTGCGCGTCTTTCTGCCAGCGAGGCGCTGTTGACCGTGTCCGGCAAGCACAAGGGCCAGTTGGGCCCTGACGATGTGTTGGCCACCGATCTGGCTGGCAACAGCCTGGAACCCGGTAAAAAACCGTCTGCCGAGACCTTGCTGCATACCCAGCTGTACAGCTGCAGGCCGCAGGTCGGCGCCGTGCTGCACACCCACTCGGTCAACGCGACCGTGTTGTCGAGGCTGACCACGGCCGATCATCTGGTGTTCGAGGATTACGAACTGCAAAAGGCCTTTAGCGGCGTGGTGACTCATGAGTCGCAGGTCGTGGTGCCGATTTTCGACAACGATCAGGATATTGCCCGCCTCGCGGCAAAGGTGCAGCCTTGGCTGGACGCCCATCCCGAGTGCGCCGGCTACCTGATCCGCGGTCATGGCCTCTACACCTGGGGCGCTAAAATGAGCGACGCCTTGCGCCAGATCGAAGCGTTCGAGTTCCTGTTCGAGTGCGAACTGAAAATGCGCGCGGTATTGAACCGCTGATCGTATCCCGCCCAAACCAGCTTTTAAGCCTGACCGGCCTGTAAAAGCCGGAAGGTGTTGCACCAAACCGAGGATTTCACGCATGAGCAGCCTGTCCGTTTATCACGTTTCAAGCCCTGATATGCCCAACAAGGTGCTGACCCATCTGGAAGACATCGCGTCGACGCTGGCCGAGCACGGTGTGGCGTTCGACCGTTGGGAGGCCGCGACGCCGATCACCCCCGGTGCCAGCCAGGAAGAGGTGATCAGCGCCTATCGCACCCAGATCGACAAGCTGATGACCGAGCGCGGTTATGTCACCGTGGACGTCATCAGTCTCAACAGCGATCATCCGCAAAAAGCCGAATTGCGCGCCAAATTTCTTGAAGAGCACCGCCACGGTGAAGACGAAGTACGCTTTTTTGTCGCCGGGCGCGGCTTGTTCACCCTGCACATCGACGACTATGTGTACGCCGTGTTGTGTGAAAAGAACGACTTGATTTCCGTACCGGCCGGCACGCGGCACTGGTTCGATATGGGCGAAAACCCGCACTTCGTTGCCATCCGCCTGTTCAACAACCCTGAAGGCTGGGTGGCCAATTTTACCGGTGAAGACATTGCCGGCCGTTTTCCACGGCTGGAAGACTGAGAGGAGCCCGATTCTGATGCCCATCAAAGCTATCCTCACGGATATCGAAGGCACCACCAGTGCAGTGAGTTTCGTGTTCGACGTGTTGTTTCCGTTCGCCAGAAAGCACTTGCCCGCATTCGTTCGCGAAAATGCCGAGCAACCGGCCGTGGCGCAGCAGCTGCAGGCGGTACGCGAGCAGGCCGCTGAACCGGACGCTGATGTCGAGCGCGTCATTGCGCTTCTGCTGGAGTGGATCGCCGAGGACCGCAAGGCCACGCCGCTCAAGGCCCTGCAGGGCATGGTCTGGGAGCAGGGCTACAGCGCCGGACAGCTCAAGGGCCATGTTTATCCGGATGCTGTCGAGGCCTTGAAACACTGGCATCAACAGGGTTACCGGCTTTACGTTTATTCCTCGGGCTCGATTCAGGCTCAACAATTGATTTTCGGCTGCTCCGAGGCGGGCGACCTGTCCGGCCTGTTCAGCGGTTACTTCGATACGACGTCCGGCCCCAAACGCGAAGCGCAGTCCTACCGGGCGATAGCGCAGGCAATGGACTGTCCTGCCGGGGAGATTCTGTTCCTGTCGGATATCGTCGAAGAACTCGATGCCGCACAGGCCGCCGGCATGGCCACCTGTGGTCTTGCGCGTGATGGCGGGGCACTTGCCGGGCACCGACATGTGGCCAGTTTTGCGCTTATCGATCCAGCGTCCTTCTAGAAAACTCCCGCCTGCTGTGCGCGGCATCGCCCTGATGCCGCTGCATTGAAATATGCCTGCCACAAGGCTCACACATTACTTTTGTAGGGCTTTTCCTGTTATCGAGTGAGCTGTTGCCTGGTCGAAAGTGCGTTGAATCTGTTTGTTCTGTTCGCGGTTTTTCAACGTGATTATTCGTGTAAGTTCTGCGCCATCGTCACCGGGGGCACGGACAACACCTGTACCGACTGCCGGGCGAAGAAGGAGCGGCAGCGATGGGCAGTGCCATGACAGAAAGCGCAACCAGGGATTTATTGATACAGCAGATGGTGAGCACGATTACCGAGCTTGATGGGCAGACTGCCATCGAAAACGCACTCGAGTGGTTACGGCGCGAATGCAGCAGCGAGCGCGCGATGTTCTTTCAGTTCAAGGGCCCGGTGTTGCTGACATTCATCACGTCCAGCGTCGACGATGCCTGGGGCGAGGCCTACCGCCAGCACGATTTGATCACGCAGGACCCGGTGATCCGTTGTTATCGCAATCAACTGGGCTTCCTGAACTGGCAGGATGCTTTCAGGCAATACCCGGTCTCCGCCTTTTATGACGAGCTCGTCGATGCCTGCGAACTGCTTCCGGCCATCTCCTACGGCTACACCAATCATTGCCGTGGTGCCGACAGCGTGACATCGGTCTGTACCCTGGGCGAAGTTGAGCGTCCCATCAGCGCTGAACAAAAGTACCTCATGAGCAGTCTCATGCCAGTGCTGCACAGTGTCGCGCGTGGTCTGAAGTTCTGTTCACGCGGTCTGACTCATCGCGAACTGGAAGTGTTGCAGTGGGCCAGAGACGGGAAAACGGCCTGGGAGATCTCGATGATCCGCGACGTATCGGAATCGACGGTGAAGTATCACCTCAAGACCATCTACTCCAAGCTGGGCGTTGCCAACAGGGCACAGGCGGTGGGCGAAGCACTTTGTCGTGGTCTGATCAGATAGTCGGCCGACAAAACGCAGGCAAAAAAAAGCCGCGAGAACAAAGTGTAATCGCGGCAAACAAGGGATGAGAGAGCGTACAGCGGGTGCCACCCAAGAGGGTGGCGGGCAAAATCAACGTGTGTGGTACGTCGGCAGATCAAAACGGTGCTGGCTTTGCAGCATCGAGATAGCTGGCAGCTCGCTGGCTTGTGCAGCCAGGTCGCGGCGGATGGCGCTGATTACCCATTCCAGTTGAACTGGTGTGTGCAACTGAGCATAAGAGACTGAGCGACGGATCTGCTTACCATCCTGGGTACGCAGTGACAACAGAACACCACCATCTGGGCGCGGCTGGGTAGTAACGGTGTAGTCGGAGAATACGGAAGCGAATTTTTCTTGAATAAAAGTCATGTGAGGCGGCTCCATTGCTCATGGGATAACAAGCTTGCAAGTACTATTGCAGTGTCTGTGCCAGTCTTTCCCTTAAAATAAATCCTTTAAAATCAATGACTTGTAATATCCTCTAATTTCAGTCTTCGTGCATTTTGCATGAACGCCCGTCGTGCGCCCTGCATTTTGCCGTTTCCTGCACGATGGGGATCGGGCAGAAGGGGATTGCATGGATAGCGGCGATCAGGAGCAGGCATTGCGCATCCGCGTCGATGCTGATCGAACAGCTGGCGAGACTTGAGGTCAGTGTGTGTATCGACGCCGGGTCAACGCATGCCCGGAGTACCGTGCGCCAAGGAGTAGTTAATGACCGATACAGATATCAGCGCTTCGAAAACCATGACTGAAGACGAAGCCGCCGAGTTCGCCGAGCAGGTATTCGATGTGGCTCGCCAGGGAAATGCAGTCATGCTGGAGCGCCTGCTTGAAAAGGGCCTGCCTGCAGATCTGCGCAACCACAAAGGCGATACGCTGCTGATGCTGGCCAGCTATCACTGCCATGCGGATGCGGTCCGTGTGCTGCTGAACCACAAGGCTGATCCTGAAATCCGCAACGATAACGGCCAAAGCCCCATCGCCGGTGCAGCGTTCAAGGGCGATCTGGCGGTGGTCAGGTTGCTGGTCGAGGCGGGTGCCGACATAGACGGTGCCTCTGCTGATGGCCGTACCGCATTGATGATGGCGGCGATGTTCAATCGCAACGAAATAGTCGATTACCTGATCAGTCAGGGCGCGGACCCGCATGCCACTGACGCCAAGGGCATCACTGCACTGGGCGCCGCTCAGGCAATGGGCGCGACCGTCACCATTGAGCAGTTGACCAGAATGGGCGTGCAGCCAGCCCGGTCCTGACAGCAAGGCATGAACACATAGAGGCGCGATGGATTTACCGTTATCCTTCGCGCCTCTTTTTTTGCCCGCTATCAGGATCGCCCCCCATGAAAGACTCACTGGTCGAATTAATCAGCAAAGTCAGCTCCGGCTGCATGGGCGACGATGAAATCGTGCATATCGCCGATGAAGCCGCGCAGGCGTATGCCGATCCGCAGGCATTTCTGGCCGCCAACCCTGATATCAACTACGACGATACATTCCCGATCCCGCTGGGCGAGTGGGTCGTGGTGGGCAGCCTGCCGGAAACCGTTCTGTTCCAGGCCGACAGCTACATGGACCTGTTCGAGCAGATCGTTCAGTCGTTCGGCAAGGACGTGACCTTCAACATCAAGCCCAGGCAGCTGGCCAAGGTCGAGCCGCTGGTCGCGCTCAATCGCATTCAGATTCAGTTGAGCAGCATGAACAAGGAGATGGGCGGCTATGTGCTGATGAACTTCAGCCAGCCACTGGATGATGAGTTGCAAGCAGTGCTGGTGTACGGCCGTGACGAAGCGCGCGTAGTCGAGCTGGCAGCATCGGCAGGCATCCATGCCGCACCTGCACTGCAGGCGTTGCGCGGTTAACCCAGCGCCGTATCGAGAAACATCATCACCGCAAAGCCGCCCATAAGGCCCAGGGTTGCCGAGGTCTGATGGCCATTGCGGTGGGTTTCCGGGATGACTTCATGGGACACCACGAAGATCATCGCGCCTGCTGCCAGCCCCATGCTCAGCGGATAGGCGATGGCAAAGCCGCTGGAGATACCCAGGCCCACCAGTGAGCCCAGTGGCTCCATGAGGCCGGAACCGATGGCCACCAGCATCGCCTTGAAGGCTGACAGGCCGGTGGCGCGCAGGGCCAGCGCAATGGCCAGACCTTCGGGAATGTCCTGAATGGCGATGGCGGTGGTCAATGGCAGGCCGACATTCATGTCGCCGCTCGCGAAACTGACGCCAATCGCCATGCCCTCAGGCAGGTTATGCAGGGTGATCGCCAGCACGAACAGCCAGACCCGACTGATTCGCTCCGAATGAGGTCCCTGGCGGCCTACGCTTTCATGCTCGTGCGGGGTGAATTTGTCCAGTCCCAGCATCAGCAGCACACCCAGTCCCAGACCGGCAACAACCGTCGCAGCTGCCCATGGGCCGCTGTCGGTAATGTCCCGGGCGGCTTCCAGGCCTGGAAGAATCAGCGAGAACGAACTGGCCGCCAGCATCATTCCGGCGGCAAAGCCGAGCATGATGTCCTGAGCGCGTTGCGAAACATTGCGCAGGGCAACCGCCATCACGGCGCCTAGCGCCGTGGCCAGAAAACCCGCGATGCCGCCCAGCAGGGCGTGATTGAAGTTGACCTCACTGGTGCCATGGAAGGCGTTATAAAGACTGATGCCAACGAGGCCGACGACGATCAGCAGGGCGAGGGCAAAGCCCAGGCTCACCAGTGGGCTGCCCTGGAACTGGTTTAAGCAGGCCGCCCAGGGCGTTCGGGGTTGTGCGGGCGTAGGCATTGACAGGCTACCTTTGATAAAGGGGGAGCGATGGTAACTGAAATACAAAGTCGACCCCGTCTGGGAGCCCGAGAATATAAGGTTGGTTCAACGGAACCCCCGAACGGCGCTACTATCCTAGGAGGGTAAGCATTCAATTTAGGGGCAACACCATGGGTTCTAGCTTCAACGGCCTGGTCGGCTTGATCATTCTGGCGCTCGATATCTGGGCCATCATCAACGTCTTGAAAAGCGGTGCCGAGACCGGCAAGAAAATCCTCTGGGTATTGCTGATCGTACTGCTTCCTGTGGTAGGCCTGATCATCTGGGCAATCCTCGGACCGCGTGGCAACGTACGCATGTGATACGTCCACACGCTGGGCAAAACAACGCTTGATTACCTTGGGTAATCAGGCGTTTTTCGTTTCATGCGCCGGGCATTCGCAGCGGCAATGGCACGCGAGGCTGCATAGAGGTTCGACCTGTCATGTTCCTCGACGTAGAATGCGCGCCTTTGTTGTGGGCGGTCGGCCGTCCTGTCATCAGTACCCAGCGGGAGCTTACCCATGAGCGATTATCAGGAAACGTTATACGAAGGCTACGGCCAGCGCTTTCGTATGGAAAAAATGCTTCACGAAGTACGTACCGATCACCAGCACCTGGTGATCTTCCAGAACCCGCGCATGGGCCGTGTCATGGCGCTGGACGGCGTCATTCAGACCACCGAAGCCGACGAGTTCATCTACCACGAAATGCTCACCCATGTGCCGATTCTGGCGCACGGTGCAGCCAAGCGTGTGCTGATCATTGGCGGCGGCGACGGCGGTATGCTGCGTGAAGTCGCCAAGCACATGAGCGTCGAACACATCACCATGGTCGAGATCGATGCGACCGTGGTCGAGATGTGCAAGGAATATCTGCCCAATCATTCCAGCGGCGCCTTTGACGATTCGCGTCTGAACCTGGTCATCGACGACGGCATGCGCTTCGTCGCGACCACCGAAGAAAAGTTCGACGTGATCATCTCCGACTCCACCGATCCGATCGGCCCGGGTGAAGTCCTGTTCTCGGAAAACTTTTATCAAGCCTGCCATCGCTGCCTCAACGAAGGCGGCATTCTGGTCACCCAGAACGGCACGCCCTTCATGCAGTTGAGCGGTGTGCAGACCACGGCCGGGCGTATGAACGGTCTGTTTGCCGACTGGCATTTCTATCACGCTGCCATCCCGACCTACATCGGCGGAGCGATGACCTTCGCCTGGGGCTCGACCGACAAGAGCTATCGCAAATTGCCGCTGGAAACCCTGCGTCAGCGTTTCTCGGGCAGCGGTATTGTTACGCGTTATTACAATCCGGAAGTCCACATCGGTGCGTTCGCCTTGCCGCAGTACGTTCTGCAGGCCGTGGGCAAGGCCAGCAACGACTGATGAGTCGGTCCGGCTTCTCGAGCCGGATTCTCTCGAGCGTCGCCTGCAAGGCTTTATAAGCGCTTAATTCGCGACAGAAATTTCACACGTTCTGTCACAGAATTGCGCGCGAAGCTGAACAGGCACGCGTCTTCATGGGCTGACCTGGCCCCTGGCGACCCGCAATCAAGTAATATCTGCGCCCTGTCGCGCGCCGTCTGCCTCAAGAGCAAGGCGGCGCTGCACCCTGAACCTACCCCTGAATCCACCGGATCCTGACAACCATGGCCAAAACGGACGCCCAGATTCATCGGCAAGCCCGCCTGCAAAATCCCACTGTCAAATCGCATCTGGCTTACATCCTGCTCAGTGGCTTCGCCCTGATGGTGATGTACACGCTGTTGCGTATCGGTCTGCTGGTCTACAACCGCGAGATGATTGGCGACACGCCTGCCTCGACGTTCCTTGAAGCACTGTTCAACGGCACGCGCTTCGACCTGCGCCTGACCATGTACCTGTTGATTCCGCTGGTGCTGTCGCTGTTCAGCGCACGCGCCATGGCGGCACGCGGGTTCTTCCGTTTCTGGCTGACCCTGGTCGGCAGCATCACGCTGTTCTTCGGCTTGATGGAAATGGACTTCTACCGTGAGTTTCACCAGCGCCTGAACGGCCTGGTGTTTCAGTACGTCAAGGAAGACCCGAAGACTGTCCTGAGCATGCTCTGGTACGGTTTCCCGGTGGTCCGTTACCTGCTGGCATGGGCCGTGGTGACCTGGCTGCTGAGTCTGGTGTTCAAGGGTATTGACCGTGCAACCCGTCCACGTGTTGCTGCAAAAACCAGTCCGGAGGCCACTCGTTCCATTGCGCCTTGGTATGTGCGCGCCGGTGTGTTCGTGCTGGTGTTGCTGGTCATGGTGGTCTGCATCCGTGGCACCTTGCGCCAGGGCCCGCCTTTGCGCTGGGGCGACGCCTACACCACCGAGTCCAATTTCGCCAACCAGTTGGGCCTCAATGGCACTCTGACGCTGATCACGGCGGCCAAGAGCCGTATGTCCGAAGATCGCGACAACATCTGGAAAGCCACGCTGCCACAGAACGAGGCCCAGCAGACCGTGCGCGACATGCTGCTGACCCCGAATGACAAGCTGGTCGAGCCGGATATTGCCGCTGTGCGTCGCGACTTCACGCCACCGGCAGAGAACACCTTGCCGATCCGCAACGTGGTCGTGATCCTGATGGAAAGCTTCGCCGGTCACTCGGTAGGCGCCCTGGGCAACGATGCCAACATCACGCCGTACTTCGACAAGTTGTCCAAGGAAGGCCTGTTGTTCGATCACTTCTTCTCCAACGGTACCCACACCCACCAGGGCATGTTCGCCACCATGGCGTGCTTCCCGAACCTGCCGGGCTTCGAGTACCTGATGCAGACGCCGGAAGGCAGCCACAAGCTGTCGGGTCTTCCGCAATTGCTGAGTACGGGCCGCAACTACGACGACGTCTACGTCTATAACGGCAACTTTGCCTGGGACAACCAGTCGGGTTTCTTCAGCAACCAGGGCATGACCAACTTCGTCGGCCGCGAGGACTTCGTCAATCCGGTGTTCTCCGATCCGACCTGGGGTGTTTCCGACCAGGACATGTTCGACCGTGGTGCGCAGGAGCTCAAGGCCCGTCAGGACGGTAAGCCGTTCTATGCCTTGTTACAGACCCTGTCCAACCACACGCCGTATGCGCTGCCGGATCCTCTGCCGGTCGAGCGCGTCACCGGGCATGGCTCGCTGGACGAGCATTTGACTGCCATGCGTTATGCCGACTGGGCGCTAGGCCAGTTCTTCGAGAAGGCCAAAAAAGAGCCTTACTACAAGAACACGTTGTTCGTGGTGCTGGGCGACCATGGTTTCGGTAACGATAAGCAACTGACTGAAATGGACCTGGGCCGTTTCAACGTGCCTCTGCTGCTGATCGGCCCTGGTGTGCAGGAGAAGTTCGGCCAGCGCAGCAGCATTGTGGGTACGCAGGTCGACGTAGTGCCGACCATCATGGGGCGTCTGGGTGGTCTGAACCGCAACCAGTGCTGGGGCCGCGATCTGCTGAACCTGCCTGAGGGTGACAAGGGCTTCGGTGTGATCAAGCCGTCGGGCAGTGAGCAGGTGGTCGCTATCATCAGCGGCAATCGCATCCTGATCGAGCCGACCGAGATGCCTGCCAAGCTGTTGACCTACACGCTCGGTGCCAAGCCGCATGCCGAAGAAGTGCCTGATGCGCCGGACACGCAGGAGCTCAAGCGCAAGCTGGAAAGCTTCCTGCAGACGGCCACCAAGAGCCTGCTGGACAACACGGCCGGTGTAGAAGCCAGCAAAAACCGCAACTGATGACAACCGACTCGTCCGGCTGACCGGCGAGTCGGATCAGTCTGGCGACAAGGGCCCTCGGCATTGACTGCGAGGGTCTTTTTTTACCCGTCATGGGTGGCCCTGCGGCGTAATCGGTTGAACGAATGCGCGGGCCAAAAGGTCCAGATCACATAAGCCAGAGTGCCTGGCTTCGTATGGGAGGCATTGATGAAACAGTGGGCCATTTTGTATCTGGACAAGGATGGTGTGCAGCAGCGCCGCGAGGCTGGTTTTGATGAGCGTCCCAGTGAGGAAGAGGCTGCGCGTTTCCTGCGCAAGGACCTTTACCCAATGACCGACGAGCTGGATCTCAATGATCTTGACGGGCGTACTGAGGAGCCTACCGTGAAGACGCTCAAGGACCATAACAGTGTGCAGATTATTTCCATTACAGAAGTTGCCTGATCTGCGCTGATTCAAAAACCTTTTCGTGGCAACCACTTGGCATCCGGCCCACGATGGGGCTACTCTGCAGATGAGGCTGTTCAGACGGCCTCTGACATCTCGATACCCGACCGGCGCCAAGCCTGGTCCGGTCAGCTACATGCTTGATTCCCCACGCCGGATTATCTGTCGTGAGGCGGCCCCCGAGGACTCGGCGGTCGCTCTGGAAGAGTTGAAACTCTATCTATCGTTGCATAGGAGGACGTTTCATGAGCACAGCCTATCAAGAGGACATCAGCAGTAACGTACTGCGCCGCATGAAAGAAGGCGGTTTTGACTTCGCGCGAATCTATCCCATCGAGTTCTACGCCATCTTCCCGGATGAGGAACGGGCACGGCAGGCCGCAGAGCAATTTCGCGGCGAATCCCTCAACACCCAGGTAAACGTACGTGATGACGGCCATTGGCACCTGCAATTGAGCAAAGTCATGTACGCGACTTATCACGGCATTGGTGACTTCGAGCAGGACTTCCAGACGGTCATTTCACCTATGGACGGCGAAGTCGAGGGATGGGGCGTTACTCAGGAGATCAGAAGACTGCACGCTTGATGGCTGCGGATTGTCAGGCATACACCACCGGCTGATTCGGGACACGTTCCGGATCGGCCGGTTCTGTTTTCGGCCCGCGTTCATAAACAGTGGTCAAAAAAAAGCCACTCAAACGAGTGGCGCAAAGGGAAGTCTGTTTAAAATCCGCAGGCGTTCTTCATCTGCTGGACAAAATATCGGTTGCGGCAAAAAACGGCGTTTGGTGCCCTGTTTGCTTGGTTGCTGTGGAGTGTGGCGAACTAATGCTGTTGGCGGAAATCAACTCTGACTATGCTGATCATAGATTTCACGGTTGAATGACGCTTCCGAATGAGGCGCAAAAGAATTGGCTTGGGCGTTTAGTGCACAGGAATGGTGCGTAGAACGTCGAGTGTTTACCTAACCTTTTGAAATTAAAGCGTTTATGCCGGTGGCACGGGCTTTGCGATGGTCTTGGTGTCCATGGTGACAAGGAGTACGGCATGATCCGCACCTTTTATGACGAGATGTACGATGCGGGCGGCGTAGTCCGTCCGCACTATCGGGAGTTCGCCCGCTGGCTGGGTGATACGCCTCCCGAGCTTTTGGCTCAACGCAGGCGCGAAGCCGATCTGCTGTTTCACCGTGCCGGGATCACGTTCACACTCTATGGTGATGAGCAGGGCACCGAGCGGCTTATCCCTTTCGATACCATCCCGCGCAGCATCCCGGCCAGCGAATGGCGGGTTGTCGAGCGTGGCTGCATTCAGCGCGTCAAGGCGCTGAACATGTTTCTCGCGGATCTGTATCACGACCAGCGGATTATCAAGGCCGGGATCATTCCCGCCGAACAGGTGCTGGCCAACGAGCAGTACCAGTTGGCAATGCAGGGCCTGAATCTGCACCGCGATCTGTACTCGCATATTTCCGGCGTCGATCTGGTGCGCGACGGTGATGGCACGTATTACGTGCTGGAAGACAACCTGCGCACTCCGAGCGGCGTGAGCTACATGCTCGAAGACCGCAAGATGATGATGCGCCTGTTTCCGGAGCTGTTTTCCGCACAGCGCATTGCGCCGATCGATCATTACCCGAACCTGTTGCTCGACACGCTCAAGAGTTCCAGCCATCTGGACAACCCGAGTGTCGTGGTGCTGACGCCTGGCCGCTTCAACAGCGCCTTTTTCGAGCATGCGTTTCTGGCTCGCGAGATGGGCGTTGAACTGGTGGAAGGTGCCGACCTGTTTGTCCGTGATGACCGCGTGTTCATGCGCACCACCGACGGCCCGAAAGCCGTTGACGTGATCTATCGTCGCCTCGATGACGCATTCCTAGATCCGTTGGCTTTCAACCCTGATTCGATGCTGGGCGTCCCGGGGCTGCTGTCGGCCTATCGATCCGGCAACGTGGTGCTGGCCAATGCCATCGGTACCGGCGTCGCGGATGACAAGTCGGTTTACCCCTACGTCACCGACATGATTCGCTTCTATCTGGACGAAGAGCCGATTCTCAAAAACGTGCCGACCTGGCAGTGCCGCAAGCCGGAAGAGCTGTCACATGTGTTGGCCAACCTCGGCGATCTGGTCGTCAAGGAAACCCAGGGCTCCGGTGGCTACGGCATGCTGGTCGGCCCCGCAGCGACCGCCGCCGAGATCGAAGCCTTCCGGGCGCGCCTCAAGGCCAAGCCGCATGCGTACATCGCCCAACCCACCTTGTGCCTGTCGACCTGTCCGACCTTTGTCGAGAACGGCATAGCCCCGCGACATATCGATTTGCGCCCGTTTGTTCTGTCCGGTCGTGAAACCCGCGTTGTGCCTGGCGGGCTTACCCGAGTGGCCTTGCGTGAAGGCTCACTGGTGGTCAATTCGTCACAGGGTGGCGGAACCAAAGACACCTGGGTGGTCGAGGATTAAGGATGCCTGCCAATGTTAAGTAGAACTGCCTCTGATCTTTTCTGGATGTCGCGTTACCTGGAGCGAGCGGAGAACCTCGCCCGCATGCTGGACGTGAGCTATTCGCTGTCGCTGATGCCGCAGGACGGGCGGGGCGACGGGCTGGATGAAATAGCCATGCCGTTGCTGATCACCGGAACGCTGGAAACCTATATCGAGCGTCATGGCGAGCTGCATGCCGAGCGCATGCTGCATTTCTTTGCCCTGGACGCCACCAACCCCGCCAGCATCTACAGCTGCCTGGGCGCAGCGAGGGCCAGTGCGCACGCGGTGCGCGGGCGCATCACCGCAGACATGTGGGAGAACATCAACTCCACCTGGCTGGAGATTCGCGGCATCGCCCAGCAGGGCCTGACCCGCTACGGCATGAGCCGTTTCTGTGAATGGGTCAAGGAGCGTTCGCACCTGTTCCGTGGCGCGACCTACGGCACCATCATGCGTAACGATGCGTTCCGTTTCATCCGTCTGGGCACGTTCATCGAGCGCGCCGACAACACCATGCGCATGCTCGATGCCCGCTATGAAATGCTTGAATTGCGTGGGCCACAGGCCAATGCTGCGGCAGACAACTCGGCGGCCGGTTATTACCAGTGGAGCGCCTTGCTGCGCGCACTGTCCTCGTTCGAGGCTTACACTGAAGTCTATCGGGATGCGCCAGGCGCGCGTCAGGTTGCTGAACTGTTGTTGCTGCGTGCTGACATTCCACGCTCGCTACGCGCGTGCCTGGAAGAGATGGACGTCATTCTGGCCAGCCTGCCGGGCGTCAACGGGCGTCCCGCACAGCGCATGGCGGCCGAGATGGATGCCAGATTGCGCTACACCAGCATCGACGAGATCCTGGCTGAAGGCCTGCACGAGTGGTTGAACGAATTCATTCCGCTGCTGGCCCAACTGGGTGATGCCATTCACACTTCGTACCTGGAGGCTGCATGAGACTTTCGATAAGCCATGAGACCACCTATCACTACGATGACCAGGTGCGCTCGAGTATCCAGTATCTGCGCCTGACGCCTCACGACAGTGAGCGCCAGCAAGTGCTCAGCTGGCAGCTGACGTTGCCACGTCCGGTGCGTGCGCAGATCGATCCCTTTGGCAATATCCTGCACGTCCTGAGCCTGGAAGAGCCGCACGAAGCGATCATCATCGGCGCGCGCGGGCAGGTGGAAATCGACGAAACCCGCGAGGCCGAGCACGAAAGCCAGTCGGCATTACCGTTTTTGCGCGTGACGCGACTGACCGAGCCTGACGAAGCGATTCGCAGTTTTGCGGCGATGGAGTGTCGCAAGCGGGCTGACCGCACAGGGTTGATCGACCTGATGCAGGCGCTCAACCAGCACATGATCTACACCCAGGGCGCGACCGAAGTGGACACCAGTGCCGCGCAGGCCTTCGCCGGACGCTCTGGCGTCTGTCAGGACCATACTCATGCGTTTCTGGCCTGTGCCCGCAGCCTTGGGGTGCCGGCCCGTTATGTTTCCGGTTATCTGTGCAGCGAAGACAGCGAGCATCTGTCCAGCCACGCCTGGGCCGAGGCCTGGATAGACGACGCCTGGTACAGTTTCGATGTCACCAATCAGTTGGCGATCCCCGAGCGCCATTTGAAACTGGCGGTCGGGCTGGACTATCTGGACGCCTGTCCGGTGCGCGGCATGCGGCGCGGCGGCGGATCCGAGCAGATGCACGCCAAGGTCGTGGTGTCGCCCATGACCGGCACGCCGAAAGTGAAAACCCGCGTGCAAGTCCAGACGCAGCATCAGTAACCCGCAGCGGGTCTGCGCATCATGAAATGGCCGGGCTCAACTACCCGGCCATTGTTCATTCGGCAGGGTCGTCGGTGATGTCGTAGAGCGCGTTATGCAGCTCTTCATAGTTGCCGCCATTGATGACGCTGAAGTAGCCCGCAGCCCTGAGCTGTTCCTGAGCCTTGTCGGCCTTGCTGTCCGTGCTGCTGAAAATGACGAACACGGCATTGCGGTCGTTGAGCACCTGTTTCATCTGATTGACCAACCGTCGGTCATCGACGCGTACGGCGTTCAGTACCGTGCCTGCGTCATAGTCGGTCTGGCTACGTACATCCATTGCCAGTTTGCCTTCCTTCAACGCTGCCACGGCCGCAGCCTGATCGACCATCCCCGCGTGTGCTGCGAAGCTGCTGACAAGTGCCCAAACAGCAATCCATTGGCGCATAAACCCACCTCCCTCAGTGCGAATGGAAAGAGTGGCACAGTTGAACATAGTTCGAAAGCGCGTGGATCAGCCAAACAATCGATTCAGGTTAGGCACGATCAATAACAGCGCAGTGGTAAAGAGGATCAATCCCGCCTGACGTACTTTGGAGTGCTTGAACTTGAACATGGCTGACCGCCTTTTGTTGTTATTCCTGAGCGACAGAAGCAGGCCGATCCGCAAAACGGATCATCGACTGCTGGCAAGGTTGCGCATTGAACAGGTGGGTCCGGTCATTCGACCGCTGGCCCGAGCGCTGAAAGGATTTTGCGCGCTTCCTGTTACAGATCTAACCATAGAGCCGAGGTGCCCTGGAGTTTAGAACTGTTGGGAATCTAAAATTGCTTATCTAGAAGCGAAAGCTATTATCGGAAGGGGCGCTGAATCAACAGGCCTTTTCTAGACGCTTCGTCTTTGCCCGTCAGCTTTGCACCGTTCGTCCGGGACAGATTTTTCCTACATGGAATAAACGTCTGAAGCGGGACGGGGCACTGCTTGATTTGCCGAGGCCTTCAAGGCAGGCTCTGCCGGTGCGCTACTGCCTCATTACTGCTTCAGGATCCCTTTTATGTCTTTACGCATCTGTATTCTGGAAACCGACAATCTGCGACCTGAACTGGTCGAGCAATATCATGGGTATGGGCGGATGTTCGAATTACTCTTCGCTCGCCAGCCCATCGCCGCAGAGCTGACGGTTTACAACGTGGTGCAGGGCGACTATCCACCTGCAGACGAGCAGTTCGATGCTTACCTGGTGACCGGCAGCAAGGCCGACTCATTTGGCACCGACCCCTGGATTCAGACCTTGAAGGTCTATCTGCTGGAACTGTATCAGCGCGGCGAAAAACTGCTGGGCATCTGCTTCGGTCACCAGTTGCTGGCCTTGCTGCTGGGCGGCAGGACCGAGCGTGCCGTGCAGGGGGGGGGGCGTCGGGATTCACCATTATCAACTGGCCCCCGCCAGGCCGTGGATGACACCGGCGATGGACACGCTCACGCTGCTGATCAGTCATCAGGATCAGGTCACCGCGCTGCCCGAGAACGCCACGGTCATTGCGTCCAGCGAGTTCTGCCCGTTTGCGGCTTACCATATCAATGATCAGGTGCTGTGTTTCCAGGGGCATCCCGAGTTCATCCATGATTTTTCACGCACCTTGCTTGACCTTCGTCAGGAAGCGCTGGGCGAGCAGATTTACAAGCAGGGTGTGGCCAGCCTTGACCACGACCATCATGGCGCGACAGTGGCGGAATGGATGATGCGCTTTGTGGCGCACAAACCGGAAAAACAGTCAGTCTGACCCGGCGCATGGCCCATCGTCATGCGTTCGCCGGACTGTTTGAATGAGGTTGCAGTGGCGGGTTTATAGCCAGCCGGAGCGCTTGAAGCTGGCGAACAGTGCCGTACACCCGCCCAGAATGACGCCCAGCACGATGAAGTAGCCGTATTCCCACTTGAGTTCAGGCATGTTCTCGAAATTCATGCCGTAGATACCGGCAATCGCTGTCGGGAACGCCAGAATCGCTGCCCAACCGGCGAACTTGCGTTGCACGATGCTCTGCCGCGAAGACTCCAGCAGCAGGCCGATTTCGATCGTCTGGCTGGCGATATCACACAGGTTGCCCAGGTCTTCCATCTGGCGCTTGACGTGAATTTCGACATCGCGAAAGTAGGGGCGCATGTTCTTGTCGATGAACGGAAAACTCAGTCTCTGCAATTCTTCGCCCACTTCCACCATGGGTGCCACGTAGCGACGCATGCGTAACAGGTCGCGGCGCAGGGCATGAATGTGCTGGATGTCGGACTCGCGCAACGAGCCACCGATGACGCTCTGCTCCAGTTGCTCGAGCTCGGCGTGAATGGCTTCGGTCACCGGCTGATAGTTCTCGGTCACGAAGTCCAGAAGCGCGTAGAGCACGAAGTCTTCGCCGTGCTCCAGCAGCAGTGGTCTGGCCTCGCAACGCTGACGCACCAGCCCGTAGGACTTGGAGTGGCCGTTGCGCGAGGTGATGACATAGCCCTTGCCGGCGAAGATATGGGTTTCGATGAACAGCAGCTTGCCGTTGTCGCGTACGGGGGCGTAAGTCACGATGAACAGTGCATCGCCAAAGGTTTCCAGCTTCGGACGGCTATGCACCTCCAGCGCGTCTTCAAGGGCCAGCTCATGCAGATTGAACTGCTCCTTGAGGCTGGTCAGCTCCGCGTTGGTGGGCTGCTCCAGTCCTATCCAGACAAAGTGATCGGGCTTGGCTGCCCAGGCGGCGCCCTCATCGAGGGTGATATCACGGACTTTTTTACCCTTGCTGTACACCGCTGCTGCAACAACTCGACCCATGGTGCTATCGCTTCTTCAATTTGTCAGTGGCGCAAAAACATGCGCGGTCGCTGATCAGATTGATCAAATGCGTATGAGTTCGCCGATAAACGAAAGCCCGTTGGCGCGGGCTTCGGTCGAGCCTCAGAGCATGTGCTGCCGATCCTGTTCGATCGCTGCCTCCAGCGTGTCGAGCAAGGCCTTTCTGACCTTGAGTTTGGTCTTCCTGTGCGCGCTCATGTTGATCTTCTTCAATTGCCCGGCGACGGCCAGCGCGGTGCTCTGCAGCTCCTCGACGCTGACCACGCGGTCGAGGAAGCCGGCGGCCATCGCTGCTTCAGGGTCGAACATCTCGGCGTTGATCACTGAGCGATTGAAGGCTGACTTGCGCAGGCGATCGCGCGCCAGCTCTATACCGGCATGGTGCATGGTCATGCCGATCTGCACTTCGTTCAGACCGATACTGAATGGCCCGGCGACGCCGATTCGATAATCGGCGGACAGCAGCAGAAAGGCGCCCTTGGCAACCGCGTGGCCGGGGCAGGCGACGATGATCGGGAAGGGGTGCGACAGCATGCGCCGCGCCAGCGTCGAGCCCTGTGCGACCAGCTCGATCGCGGCCTCGGGGCTGGAGGTCATGACCTTGAGGTCGTAACCGCCCGACAGAATGCCCGGCTGGCCGGTGAGAATAACGATGGCCCGATCCTTTTCGGCCTGGTCCAGCGCGGCGTTGAACGCAACGATCACGTCCGGGGAAATGGCATTGACCTTGCCGTTGTTCAGGGTCAGCGTGGCGACACCGTCGTCCAGATGGTATGAGACCAGATCACTCATGACGTGATTCCTTTATTGAAGTGAGCAGACGTTACTCATCCATAGGGAGCAGGTAAAGCGCTGACTGCCGGGTCACTGAATGGCGTGCCGATCAATGGCGGATTCAGCGCCGACTGCGCTCTGCGTCATGGCTGGATATCGTTGAATCCGCAATATTCTTCCCAGTCCATCCCCAGCGCTTCGGCGACCTGGCGGTGTGCTTCCAGACGCATGCTCTGCAACTGTTCGGGCGACTCGGCAATCAGTTCCAGTGCCAGCTCCCAGGTTTCGATACCCTGGCTCTCGGCCTCGTCTTCGAACGCCCACTGCACTTGCTGCTTTTGCTCCTTGGGGCTCAACGCGCTGATCTCATCCTTCAGGGTCGGATGGGTCGCGAGGTATTTCGCCAGCGCGGCCTCGTTCCACTCAAGCGTATTCATGTGGTTTTTCCTCAAACGTTTCGATAGCCAGGCTGTCTCTTGGAATAGCCCGGCAAGACGGCGTGATTGTGAGGGAGCTGGCCTTTGGTGTCAGCACTTGCAAGCGGCTGTCCGCACGAATTTATCGACCACTTGAAGAGGAGCCTGTCGTTATGATCAAAGTCAGCGTGCTGTATGCGTATGAAGAGGGTGCCCGTTTCGACCACGATTACTATCGTGACAAACACATGCCGCTGGTGCAGGAGCTGATGGGCAAGTACTGCAAGGGTTACAGCGTGGACCGAGGCATAGGCGGGGCAACGCCAGGCTCGGACCCTGTGTATATCGGCATGTGCCACATTTATTGTGATTCCATTGAAGACTTTGAAGCCGGCATGGGGCCGCATTCAAAACAGATCAATGCCGATATCATCAACTACACCGACCTGATCCCTGAAATTCAGATCAGCGAAGTGCGCGCCGATGTGAAAAACGTTCTGTAAGTTATCGAGCGCTGTCCTGAAGGGCCGGCCGTTTTTTCGAGGACATTCCACCCGACGGATCGAAACACTGACTGTCGTAATGCGGGCTTTGGCACTGCGAGGGGACGTTCGGGGGAGGCGGGCGGTTTCGCTGGAAAGCCTTGTAGCGCTCGGTCTCGATCACCTGCACCCGAGTGCGACCGCCGACCTTCAGGTATTCGGTCGCCTTGAGGTTGGTCTTGTGAACATAGTCCAACGGCTCGTCGTCCCATCGCATGTATGGCGGCCCCTGGCGTTGCAATGCGCTTTGCGCGCTTTCATCGCAGGGGATGGATGCATAACTCACCTTGCCCTGAGGTGATGTGCATTTGAAGATCTCGCCGTATGTTGCGCCACTGCCCAGCAAAGCGAACATCGACAGCGTTATTGAAAGCCTTTTCATGATGTACTCCCGGCAGACGCAAGCATGGCGCAAGGCTACCATTTGCTCTTTGCCGCTGCCATATCCCTCTGCCAGGTCCGTTCGTCAGACACATCGCACGGCTGTGTCCACAGGCTCTCTGACTATCAGGTCCTGAATTTAACAAACGGAGGCGCACATGACCGGCACCCAGCCAGGCAGCAGCAATGGAAACAACAACGATCAGGGTTTCGACGAGAAGTCGCCGGACGCCAAAGACCCGCAGATCGACCCTACCGAGCCTGCAAAGACTCCTGCGACCGAAAAAGGCAGCAAGGATGATTACCCGCCTTACACACCGGACAAGTAACTGACAGATTGCCCTCGGTGAGTACCGGGGGCGATTTATAGCTGAACCTCGCTTTACCCCCTCGTACTACTTGTTGGCATCCAGGTATTCCAGCAGATCTTCCATTCGCTCATCGTCACCCATCCACCACAGTTTCATGCGAGTGCCGGGGACAACTTCGCTCGGGTCCTTGATGTAAGTGCGTAACTCTTCGCGCGTCCAGACCAGCCCCGAGTTCTTCATCGCGTCGGTGTAAACGTAGCCTTCCTGTTGCCCCGCCTGACGACCAATGATGCCGTTGAGGGGCGGGCCAAATGCGCTGCGTGCAGAAGGGCCGATCTTGTGACAGCCCGAGCAGAGGCGGGTGAAGACTGCTTTCCCGGCCTCTGCATCGCCCGCGCCTTGAGCAAGCGCAGGCAGGGCCAGTGCCAACAGGAGTAATGCGGTTTTTTTCATCGGTCATCCACAGCGCGTTCGGCCTTTTGCTCAAAAGTGGCAAATCTTAGCGCAATTATCGCGGGATCACTTGCTGGCCGGTATCTGGCTCGACAGTTCGTCGAAGTCACGCTTGTAACTCGCCATCTCGGCTGCGCTGACAAAGCTCTGCTCAAGAACCAGCTTCTTCGCTCCGGCTTCGATGGTCTCCAACTGGTGAAGAAAGCGCTTTTTCTTTCTGGCTTCCATTCGCGTGCCAGCCTCATCGATAGCTGTGCGTAGCTCAGTTGCTCGCTGGTTTACGAAATCCTGGCCTCGACGATCAACGGTGAGCCCGTCGTTTTCGACATAGCCCTCCAGCCCGGTTTTCTTCAACACCAGCCAAAGCGCCTGATCCGGCGTGAACGTGCCCTTGAATTTCTTGACCTTTCTGCTGCTGTCCGCGCCCAGATCGACCTTCACCGGGCAGCCGGATCGGTGCGCAAGTTGCTGCAAGGCCTCGTCCAGACGTTGCGAGGGCATGTCATACGCCACCGGCGTCATCTGACACGCAGCGAACGCGGGAGCAGCCGCCAGACACGCAACGGCGAGGAGCAGTTTTTTCAGGGTGTTTTTCATGATTGCAGGGTTTCATCCGGGAGGTAGGGCTTGGAAATCGTTTTCTGCATGATGTTCCCTGTCTGCCCGACGCTTGCTTGAGCAGTCGTGTCCCTGATGTCTCTTGACCCATGCCAGACGCTGCATGCTCAAATCGCAGACAAAGAAAAGCCCGCGATGGGGGGTAGCGGGCTTAAGGTCTTGCTGGGAATTGAGTTAACAATAAACCCGCGAACGTGAAAAAAGCGTGAACTGCCAGATACAATTTACAAACAATTCAAATCACGGCTCGCCGTCCCAGTAATCGAGGTTTTCCGTGGTCCGCTGGTTGGCGGTGAACACCCGGGTTCCCTGCACTGAAACCATCGCCTGATACTTCCCCGAGTCCGGGTATTCACAAACCTCCGGCGTTTCCCGAGTGCTGATCGACAGGTACTTCAGCGGCGCCTGCGAGGTGTTGATTATCTGATGAGGATATTCGGAGCCAGCCGGGATAAACACGATGTCACCCGTTCTGATCGGCAGCATCTCACCCGCAACACGCAAACTGCCTTCACCCTCGACGATCACGAACATCTCTTCCTGCACATGATGAAAATGATAAGGGCAGGAGCGCTTGCCCGGCGCCACGACATCAATCGAGGCCCCCAGCTTTTGCGCGGCCGTGCCTGTGCCCAGGCGGGCTGCCGAGCTTTCATAGAGCGGTTCACGAACTTCATGTTCGAGGTGAGCCTCATTGAAATTGCGAATCAGACGAGACGCCAGTTCACGTGCGCGTTCATTCATGTCGGTCGACGCTCGATGAGTTCAGAAGAGGGTACTTTAGACCAGAGCGCGTGAGGTGTTGCAGGCAGTTACCTCGATCAGGAAAAAACAGCCCCAGGCAGCCGCCACAAAAAGCCCGCCGCGCCGCATGCATCCGTTGCGCAACTCGGAAACCTATTCACCTGAAACTCGTCTACACTTCAAATCACGATTTGGCCCTTACCAGAGGACGCACCATGTTTTCAAAACCCGACATTCAGCGCGTTCTTGAGACA
This sequence comes from Pseudomonas sp. BS3767, assembly GCF_900099665.1. NCBI lineage: Bacteria > Pseudomonadati > Pseudomonadota > Gammaproteobacteria > Pseudomonadales > Pseudomonadaceae > Pseudomonas > Pseudomonas sp. BS3767. The sequence goes on from NZ_FNCX01000006.1 coordinate 273,295, forward strand.
GCTTTTCTGCCTTCCAGGTGCGAGTGCGTCGTAGCGCCAAATGAAACCTTCTCGGTGAAGCTTCTCCATCCCGAGTCAGGTGATATCCAGCTCTACGTAACGGGGCTGTCCCTGTCCGAGGTAGACAGCAGCCGATCCATCGCACGGCTGGTGCTTTCGCTGAGAGAACAACGAGACCTGATGGGGTTGATGGATTTGTCCCTGAGGCGGATGGCGTAGGGTCTGGGCTCGGATTTTGATTGGGGTTATTTGATTGCATTCAGCAAGGCCTATCGCTGCCAGGCTTATCGTGTGTATTCGCTCATGCGGCGTCTGACAGACGATTTTTGATATGTCAGAACCACAAAGCCCCTGAATTGCTCCCAGAATTTAGGGGCTTTGCGTTTATCGACATGGCGGTGAAGGAGGGGGGCTCAAGTAATCGTCAATGGCGTGGTGCGATACCGGAGCGTCTACCCTCGCGATTCCATCACCAAGACAATGACTTGATGCTTTCCCGAGAAACGAACCTTGAGTTGGGCCTGAGGTTGATTCCCTCTCGTAAGGAAAGCTGCGGTGCTCGCGGTTTGAATACACAACACTGTGCACAACTACCGGCGCCCGATGACAGGAGTCGCATTTGCACATGGATCGTCAAAAATGATGGGAACCGCAATCACGGTGCCAGCAAGTCATGTCCCACCTTTACCTCAGTTCGTACAGCCGCAGAGGCGTTGCCATTGAGTGAGCTACGCTGGGAGAGGTTCGAAAAGCTCACCCGCATGGATTTAGAAAAGGCCTGTGCGGCGTTCTTCGCCGGAGGCTGGTTGGCGAGGATTGATATGTTCTACATCGCCTTTGCAATATCGACTGGATTGCGTCGGGTCGCAGGCGTCTCCGCTTGGGCTTGAATTTGCCGGCGGCAACCGACCGCTATCGGACGCTCCTAGGTGCTGGTCGGTGGAGGTTGCTAACGAAGGTTGGTTTGGGTTGCTATTATAGCTACTATTTAACCTAGGCGGTCAAACCTTGTAGGTAAGAACCGCTTTATGGCAGAGATTGCGCGCCAACATTGTTTAGGGTTCCATTTATGGAAAACTATATTTTTCTCTTTCAGGGGATTGCATTAAAATGACAGAACGCAACATGCCAGAACTGATTCGACAGTATCGGGAATTAAAACCGAAGGTTGAACGTTTGAGAGGTAATTTGGTTGCCGCCTTGGAAGACATGATTGCTCAAAAAAATGTGCCTATATTCACAATCGAATCCAGAATCAAGGATGAAAATTCCCTTCTCGAAAAAATCTCAAGAAAGGGCTATGAGGCACAGATTGAAAATATCGACGACCTATGCGGAATTCGAGTGATCTGTTACTATCAAACCGATATTGTCATAACTTGCAAATTGATCGACGATGAATTTGATATAGTTTCCAAAGAAGATAAGCAAGATGAGTTAGACGACAATCAATTTGGCTATAGATCATTTCACTATGTCGTAAAATTAAAAAGTGAGTGGTTGACACACCCGGCCGCCAGAGGCCTCGACGGATTGAAGGCCGAAATTCAGGTCCGTACTATGCTTATGCATACTTGGTCCGCTATCAGCCATAAGTTGCTTTACAAAAGAGCATCTGACGTGCCGCCGCAGCTACGCCGAAAGCTTAACCGACTTAGCGCACTGATTGAATTAGCGGACGAACAATTTGATGCTATAAAAGACATGAAAATCGAGTACAAAAACGATTTTTCTAGATCGAATCAAGACTTCAGTAATCTAGATGAGCTTAATTCAGACAGTTTGCTAGCTCTACGTGATAGGTACTTTAATAAACGAAACTACAATGATGAGGATATACCTAGCTTACTCGAAGATATTCGGGAGGCAGGCTTTACCCTCAAAGAACTAATTGAAAATATTGAACATGCAATTCCTATTTTGAATGGCATGGAAGTTGAAGAGGCTGATTGCGCTGACAGCGAACTGCCGATGTGGGGGTTCTCAGGTGTGATCAGAACAATTCTAGATCTCACAAGCGATGATTTCTATCACAGCAGAGAACACACGTTGCCTGATTACGTTAGAGCCTCTAGAGATAAATATCGACAGGTCTTGAATTCGCAAATTTAGACGAGTATTAGACTGATATTTGAGCGATCCCGCAATGCAAAAACCATACTTAAACACGGACGTGATTTTACAAAAAATGTATTTATAGACTAATACTCTAGAGCCAAAGAAATGGCAGCGGATGTTGTCTTGTACCCCACCTCAAGCGCATCTTGAAACTGGATCGCTTGCGACTACGAGGGATGAGTTCACGTTAGCGGCTGCGGTACAGAACCTGCGCCGACTGGCCAGATCCTCCCACAGGATAGTACGCCTGCTTCAAGCAAAAACCCTTAAATCAACCCTCTGACAAAAGCAGCAACGGTCAACGAAGTACCGAAAAGCCACTTAACAGTGGTGAATGGATTCTTTGATAGGGCCAGCTCAACGTCAGGTTTCCTGAGAAATCGACCTTTTCAACAGAGTCGGCTAAAGCGGTCAGATAGAATATCTACGAAACCATGAGGGATTACATGAAGCATTGGTCCGACGCATTATGAACTTCAATGCGTTAGCAGTTACTTATATATTCAGGTGCGGAAGGTTAAGTGGCTTCGCTCTCAAGCTTTGAGAGCTCAAGATCGTCGCAATTCTCTCATTATGCGTATCCGGAAAGTAGATTTTCCCAGACGATCTTGTGATAGCGGTATACAGCAATGATAGCTTTTTTGACAGCTCGGTTTTACTTCTCAGATCAGAAAAATAGTATAAGTCCTCAGAAATTGCCATTCTCGGAAACTCGTAGTTTTTCACTGTAAATACTGTGGCCAACAACGGACGTGACGGTTTTCCATCAGCGAGCTCAGCCAATTTTGCGCATTGGTAAAGCCCGGAAACACCAAATTTGGTACCCACAACTTCGAGCCATTGCTCAACCCTGAGAAAGGCGTCGTTCCACTTCATTTCCGAATGCAATTGTTCCCAGCTTCCGAAGCGAGCAATCGCCCCGTGACTCGGACGCTTGTCATGCATATATAAATAAAGGCATCCCTCTAGGAATGGTTCGAACTGATTGGTCCAGTCAATGACCGCTGCACCTTGGCTCGAATTACGATTGCGAATTAACCAGTCGAAAATACCCCATTCATCGGCCACCAGAATTACCGAGGGTTCAGGAGGGAATGAGTCCGCTCGATAGTCAGCCACCACTGTGTCTTTCGCCTTATCAGCTACAAACGGTAGTGCGCTTGCGTCTGGGAAATCAGCTAAAAGTGGGTTTATATAGTCGGCCAATGCTGGGCCTGCTCGTAACGAGATAGCCATTTCGCGATGGCGGATCCTCGCGTTATGGGTTATGTATCGCCCTTGCAGATTTTGGAACTGGTCCCCCAAAGTAATTACAGTTTGAGGCGACCTGTCGAGGATATCGACCATTGGCTCGCTCAAGTCATGGCCTTCGTCAACAATTACTGTATCGATAGATTCAGGTAAATTAAGCTTTGATAAAGCCAATTGTTTAACTCGGTGGTAGCCACGCACCGGAAGTGGATCTTCCTCTTCCTCAAAGCTTGTCATCTTGAACCAAAGCTTTCCTGCCACGGCCGCTAATATTTCTTGTTCCGAAGTCGAGAGCCAGCGGACCTGATCGTAGGGTATATGACTGATAGTGATCCGGGCATCGTTTGAAAAGCAAAACTTGGCGATAACCGACCAGCAAAGAGCCGCCACACGGGCAGCATTACGATTACCGATTGAGCTGATCCCTGCCTTTTCTGCGAGCGCTGAATAAGAGAGTGGCAATCTCGAAATCGCCTTCAACCTCTTCTCAAGAGCCTTGTTCCCACCCGACAGAAGTCTGGTAGCCATCCACCTGAATGTTACCGCCCAGACATGATCCTCGGAAAATCGAGCTCGTATGGGTTTTAGCTTCGCTTCCACATCGGCGAGGAATAGGATTCTACGCTCAGGCATAAGAGCCAGTATCTCATTCAGCACAAAGGATTTCCCGGTGCCCGCGTGAGCTTGGGCATCGATGGAATCCTCCATATTTGCCCTAATGTTCTGAACCAACCGAAGCTGGTGATCGCTTAGCTTTACTACCAAACCGCTGGCGCGAACATGCTCATATTTGATAGCACCTAATGAAGCTGTATGTTGCTTCGCATAATCGAAATTCCAGGTGCCATCGGGATGAATGTACTGACGGCGAGCAACCGATTCCTTGTCCATCAGACTGATCTCGACTGCCAATGCTTGGAGAAGCCCCACTTCAAAATCGACTAGGCTGTATGCCCCGGCCAAAGCCGATCTCAGCTTATCGGAGTGATGAGTCAGCAGATTTGCAAACACTCTCTCCATCTCCAGAGGCGAGCGGACGGGCAGCTTAGGCAGCTGGAGCACGTAGAGAATCGTAGCTACCTCATAGCGAGACAGACGAACCACATCCAGAGAAAACCCGCTTGAAAGCGCAGCGCTGAGATTTTCACTGAGAGGCAGGTACCAGCGAGGTTTCTTCATGAAAATCATATCTCCCAAAAATTTAGCGCCGGACTTACCAGAGCTTTAGGCTAACCTAAGCGGCGTGCGATATAGCAATAATCTACTCAAGCTATGCTTTCGGAGATGGATGATTGCTCATCATTCGCTCAAACGGACCTATTATATCCGGGTCACCTGAATGTTTCGGTGCGATTGCTCCAGAAAAGACGGTGCAAGGTATTGCGTAAAATTTCACGACGTTCGTATGCTGATAGGGCCGCATGGATGAGCACAAGCGGCCTAAGCTGGAGCTTTCCTCTCACACCCGATTACTGCCTTTCCTGAAGTGCTGCAAACGATCCATAGCAGCCCTTCGTGATGCCCTAACCACAGCTACACTTAGGGAGTTTTTTATGCAAGAGGACGTAGAGTAAGCAGCTTGCTTGAATATATGGGAACCGGCCATCGCTTGGCCGTTAAGCAGCAGTAACAATCGAACCTTCTAGGGCCGGTCTCCGGGCGGCCTTTGATCATTCAACCGCATTCAAACGGCGGGTAGCTTTTCAATTGGAAACGACATGGACGTTTACTACGTTGGTACCGATAAAGCCAAACGCACTGCGCTGCTCGCTTCTGATGCAGACGTAATCCTATTGCTATTTGACCGCTGGGACGATTTCAACTTCAAGACGACCTTCCCGACGTATTGTCGGATTAGCGGTCAGGTCGTCGAGCTATGCCCTATCCGAATTCTTTTTGATGAACAAAAGGTTTCCTTTAGCTTTCTCGATGAGCTTGTGGCTAACGGTTGGGATGGGAAATTTCCCGTACAGGGCGTGCACTATATCTCCACACCCCATTCGCTCACTTTTTACGAACAGATTGATGGGCATCTTGATTTGAGGACTGCCGCTGAGGTTGCTCAGGTTCTGTGCGACGCCAGCTTCATGGTCCACATCGCTGCTGACCCTGATAGCCTGAGGTTGACCCAAAGCGAAGGTTTCTCCAACTCACTACAGCGTGAGCGGGCTTCGGTAGCTGCCTTTTTGGATGGATGGCGTTTCTTCCAGCAGCTCGGAATTAGCATTGGCAACTTGGTGTTCAACTTCAAAGACACCGAGGGCGTCGTACAGCCTCTGCAGCTCAATTTCGGTGCGAATAGCCCGCTACCGCATGACATCAATGTGCTGATAGGGCCAAATGGTGTAGGCAAATCTCAAACCCTAATTCAACTGGTGAGATCTTGGCTCAAACTCAATCCGACCGAAAAGGAGGACGTGGGCTTTCAAGAAGCGGTCAATATCAATCATGTTGTCGTAGTATCTTACAGCCCTTTCGAATTGTTTCCGATGAGTAGTGAGGGGGATCGCCACTATGACCCTGGGGAGCGATCTGACCAGGGGGTATATCAGTACTTTGGCCTCAGAGCCTTCTACCCCATTACCGATGAGTTAGGCCAGGAGCGTCACGGCATAAGGCTCTCACGAGATTGGCCGCGTCGAAATGCGGCTTACTCACTCATACAATGCGTGGCTGATGACCAGCGTTATGGAGCGATCAAGACTTGGTCAGCGAAGATCAAGACACTCAAAGACGTTCTGCAAGACGCCATAGAATTTGATGAGATTGCCCTTGGGATGACCGGCCACTTCGAGGAGGACGCGTTTTTTGAAGAGCCCACTTGGGTTTCAAGTTTAATTGAGGTCGAGCCACAGGAAGGTGAAGCCAACTTGCCTGAGGTCTACCTGCTTGTGGTTCCAACTGAAGTGCATGCGTTAAGAGTCGATGGTATGAAAAAGTACGTGCATGATCGCTCCGGCATCGTATTCATAAAGGATGGCCAGCCTGTACAACTCAGCTCCGGTCAGCGACTTTTTTCATACATTGTCGCCAACATTCTTGGGGCAATGCGCCGCAACAGCTTGATCGTGATAGATGAGCCTGAGCTTTTCCTGCATCCGACACTAGAGATTGCATTCATAGGTATGCTTAAACAGCTCTTGGCCAGCTATGCCTCGAAAGCCCTGCTCGCGACGCATTCTCTTGTTACTGTCCGAGAACTTCCAAGACACTGTGTGCACGTGTACGAGCGCACGCCCGACGGAGTGTTCATAAATCATCCGCCGTTTGAAACTTTTGGCGGTGACATTCAGCGAATCTCCTCTTACGTTTTCGGCGATAAGTCAGTCTCAAAACCATTCGAGGAATGGCTAAAAGTCAAGTTGCTGGATTACGGATCTGCTGACGCTTTGATAAATGCGCTTGGGGATAATATCAACGAAGAAATGCTGATCCAGATTCACGCGATGGCGGAGGGTAAATGGTGATACGTCTGGACTTACCGCATTTTCATCTAAGTGAACTTGAGATTGTCGATCAACTGGTGCTGGAGCGACAAAATGGCATCAATCGACTCTATTTCACCTCCATCCACGCAGAGTGGCGCGCGCGCGTGGGCCTTTACGTTGCTGTGAATGGAAACCCTGAGGCTATAGCGCCTTGGCCTGACTTGAGGGCTAAAGGGGTAGGAGACAGGTTCAGGAATCTCTATCTTTCACCTGGAGCTGAGTCAGTTCAAAAGCCCATTCTGGATGCGCTAAGACGGCGTACATTAACGTATTGCCCTGCATGTGGAGAGGATGGAACACCAAACACTTTGGATCACTACCTACCCAAAGATACCTACCCAGAGTTTGCTGTCTGTCCCGTGAACCTGTTCCCGATGTGTGATATCTGTCAGGGAGCCAAAGGGACAAAGCTGCTGAGCACTGACAATGAGCGATTGTTTTTGCACCCCTACTTTGATGCGTTCATTGATACTCAGCTTGTCGAGTTGACCATTGACGGCCCATACAATGCACCGGAAGCAATATACCTTAGGGCGGCGGCCGGCCTATCTGACGCCAGCCGTTTTTTGATAGAGAGACACTTGCGAGAGTTGAGCATCCCGTCGCGTTACTCCCGTTACTTTTCCGAAGCTTATCTTCGTCTTTTGCGGCATATACAACTTATGAGAAGTAAGGGGTCCGACATCTGCTCAAGGCTTGAGGACTTCAGAGACATGGAAGCATTGAAGTCCGTGAATGCTTGGGGGCACATTTTCTATGACGGAGTCCTGCGCGACAACGCCCTGGTAGATTATTTATTAAACAGTCCGGACCTTCCTCAAGTATAGGTTTTCTATGGAAGGTGAATCACCCTGAATCTTTTGCACTCGATGACCGCTTCTGGCCGATAGCAGCTCAATCACAGCGGGCAGCCACCGACCCAAGGCGGCCATGTCTTGGGTCTCTAATGGCTCAGGTGCTGATGATGGATAGGGCAGGCCAAATAGCTGCTCAGCTTTTTGATCAAATACGGTCAAGACAAAGCGCCTTTTTTCTACCTGGATTTTTGCTGTTAGTCTAACGACGAGGTTGAAAAAATCGTCGATTCCGTGTCGTTGATGCCACAGATTACCAATCCGTACACGATCCGTCCGCGTCTGATAGTGATGGCCTTCCGGCTGATTGCTTTCTCGTTTTACAGCTTCCCTTAAGCCTCCCCGCGCAAGATAAATATGCAAATACCCGGAGTGTCAGGAGCCTGGTGCAAAGCCGAAATGATAGCTCATTCCCAGCCCGTTCAAACCCGACTGAACTGTGAAGCCCTCCCGAGGCCTGAATTTAACCCCCCTTAAGGAGCCAGCCCCATGAACAGCGATCAACTCAATCAATACGACGCCGAGCGCCTTCACCAGCGAGTAGCGGCCGAACTGGGCATTACGGCCGAAGAGCTGACCACCTGGATGATCAACGATATCGAACGCGTGACCGAGGGCGGCAAGGACGTCGGGCACATGGTGGTCTTTCGCGAGTCGACCCCTGCGGAGGTTCTCGACAAGGTTCAGCACAAGCAAAGCCATTTCACGGCCATGACCGGTGTGATCGATCTGAGCTAAGTGCAGCGGGCTTTGATGCTCAAAGCCCGCAGACTCAATAGCCTGCCCCGGTGCCTGCGCCTGTCACGATCGCAATCCCGGAACTGGTCCCCAGGCGTGTTGCGCCGGCTTCAATCATCGCTCTGGCCGTGGCCACGTCGCGCACGCCGCCAGACGCCTTGACGCCGATGTCAGGGCCGACCACCCGGCGCATCAGCGCCACATCCTCGAGCGTTGCACCACTGCGGCTGAAGCCGGTGGAGGTCTTGACGAATGCCACGCCCAAGTCGCGACAGATCTCGCAGGCGCGGACCTTCTGCGCCTCATCGAGCAGGCAGGTTTCCAGGATCACCTTGAGCGGCACCTTGCCACAGGCTTGCAGCACTGCGGCGATATCGTCGCGGACCTCATCGAACAGGCCGTCCTTGAGCCAGCCGATGTTCAGCACCATGTCGATTTCCTGAGCTCCGGCAGCGATCGTCAGGGCGGCTTCCGACGCCTTGCTGGCACTCAGCCCGGCGCCCAGCGGAAAGCCCACCACCGCACAGACCTTCACGGCAGAGCCGGCCAGTTGTCGAGCGGCAAAAGGCACTTGGCTGGAGTTCACGCACACCGAGTAGAAACCGTGCTCCCGGGCTTCGGCGCAAAGTGTGGCAATCTGCTCTCGGCTGGCATCCGCCGCCAACAAGGTGTGATCGATGGCCTGGGCCAGTGCAGCGGGTTCGAGTGAATTCATCAAGGGATTCCTGTCATCAGTAAAAACACTTGGGTGGATACCCATAAGTTAAAAAATTAACACTTGGTGTTACTCTAGCGACACCTCCAACGGATTGCCGGGATGCCCATGGACGTCAAGAAAAACGACCGCATCAAACAGATTCAACAGGCCCTGCAAGATCAGAAAGCCATCCATCTGCGGGAGATGGCGGCGCTGCTCGATGTGTCCGAAATGACCCTGCGCCGTGACCTCAGCCGCCACCCCGAGCAGTTACGGCTGCTGGGCGGCTACATCACCCGCGCCCACGATGATCCTGAACCGGGGGATTACCGGGTCAGCGAGCAGGACACCCGTCATGTCGAGGAGAAGCGCCGCATCGGCAAGCTGGCCGCCACCTTCATCCGGCCTGGCGACACGGTGTTTTTCGACTGTGGCACGACGATCCCCTTCGTGGTCGATTTCATCCCCGACGAGCTGGAGTTCACCGCGGTGTGCAACTCGCTCAACGTGCTGCTCAAGCTGCAACAGAAACCCAACTGCAGCATCGTCCTGTGCGGCGGCATGTTCCACCGCAAGAACCAGGTGTTCGAGAGCCATGCCGAAACCAGCATCCTCGATGGCGTGCGCCTGACCTGGGCCTTTGTTTCGGCGGCCGGGGTCAGCCTGGACTGCGGTGTCACCTGCTTCAATTTCCACGAGGTGGAGGTCAAGCAGAAGGTCATGCGCCAGGCCCGGCAAAGCCTGCTGCTGGCCGATCACTCCAAATTCGACGCCGTACGCACTGCGCACTTCGGTGCCTTGAGCGATTTCCATTGCGTGGTCAGCGACAAGAAAATCCCGCGTAGCTACCGCGAGGCCATCGAGGCGAGCGGGGCGCAGCTTGTAATCTAGAGGCATCACGGTTGCAGCGCCCGGCGTTCGGCGGCGTTCAGGTAACCGGTGGTCAGGCTGAACTCGGCGCTGGCACCGGGCGCGAGGCTGCGCACGTTGCCTTTGGCGAGTTCGGCGCGGTAGCCCTCCGGTTCACAGGTAGCCGGCAAGATGAAGGCCGCCACCTGTTGATCGGTGTTATGCAGGATCCAGCGCGCGGCATGTTCAAATTGCCGGGGGCTGTAGCGGGTGTAGAACGCTGCGCCGTCGGGATGATCAAGGAAGAAGTGCGCCTGCCCCTGAGCGTCGCTGCGCACGTCGTCGAAGAAGCAGACGATCTCCGGGTCATACAGCGCGGGCGAGTCGAGCACCTTGAGGCGGGTCGGGTCCTCGCTCAGTTCTGCTATATAGGCGCTCCAGGTCGGCGTCGGCCGCACATGGGCCGGCACGCTGGCACGCACCCGTGTGCGCTCGCAGCCCAAGGGCTGGGTGAGGCGGGCGCCGTCGACGTAGGCGTAGTTCATGTGCGCCATGTACATCAGGTCCATGGGCTTGCCGGCCAGATTGACCACCTGCATGCCGATCTCGAACAGCCCGCTGGCAGGGCGCAGGGTCACGCTCGGCCTGGCCCGGTAATGGTCGCCGAAGCCCTGCACGTATTCACAAGTGCCGCCGAGTCGCAGATACGCACCGTGCTCGTCTTCGCCTGTTTGCAGCCAGGCATCGTCCATTGGTGCGCAGGGCATTTCGCCGTGCAGCGCATGGTCATCCTCGGGCCCCGGGCAACCGTTGCGCAGCAGGCCGCTGTGAAACATGAAACAGCCGTAGGTGCCGATCACACTGGCACTGGGCCGCGGCTGGGTGAACATATTGAGCATGGTCAAATCAACGCCGTCGAATTCGGCCGACCAGATCATTTGCCCTTGCCAGGGCAGGATCACCAGCTTGCCGCGGCTGTTTTCCAGTGAAAGCGCCTTGACCCCGCTGGGGTAGGTCCAGGCACGCACGCTGAAATTCGCGGATTCGAGCAGCAGCCGGCTGGTCTGGTCCCAGAGCTGAGGGTAGAGCGGCAGGCGCAACGTTTCGCCACTCATTGCGCCACCGCCGTGGCCGAGCCACCCAGCACCGGTTGCGGCTGACGCATGCAGTACACTGCGTACATCACGATAGCCACGAAGCACAGCAGTGGCACGCTGTAGGCAATCTGCATGTTGCCGCCATTGGCATCGCTGAGCAGGCCCTGGAAGATCGGCATCACGCCACCGCCAACGATGCTCATCACCAGCAACGAGCCGCCGACACCGGTGTCCTCGCCGAGACCGTCAATGGTCAGACCATAGATGGTCGGCCAGCAAGGCCCGAGAAACACACTGACCCCTACGGCGGCATACACCGCAGTGATATTCGGCACCAGGATGGTGTAGGCCAGCAGCGCGATGCACAGCACGCCATACACCGCGAGAACTTTGGCCGGATGCATTTTGCGCATCAGCAGGTTGGCGATCATCTTGCCGATGAAATAGGCGGCAAAGGTGGTCAGCAGGAACCACGAGGCACTGCGCTCGTTCATGCCGCCCATTTGCATGGCCAGGCGAATAGTAAAGCTCCACACCCCGACCTGCGCGCCCACGTAGAGGAACTGCGCCAGTACACCGAAGCAGAAGCGCGGATTGCGACGCAGGCGGCCGAGGCTCTGGCCGATGCTCGAACGTGATTCGCTGACGGTGCCGTTGCCCTTGCACGCGGGGAAGCGGGTGATGGCGATCAGGATGAACATCAATATGAGTACCGCGATCATCCATTTGTACGGCAGCAGGGTCGACTGGATCATTTGCAATTGCTGCGCTGCTGCCTCGCTGGCGCTCATCTGGGCCAACTGTTCGCTGGTGGCGTCGGTGTCCTTGAACATCACGAAGCTGCCGACGTATACCCCGGTCATTGCGCCGAACGGGTGGAAGGTCTGCGAGATGTTCAGGCGCCGTGTGCCGGTTTCCCGTGGCCCCATCAGTGTCGAATAGGTGTTGCACGCGGTCTCGAGAAACGACAGGCCGGCGGCGATGACGAACAGCGCCATCAGGAACATGCCGTACTTGGCGGTCGACGCTGCTGGAAAGAACAGGGCGCAGCCGAACAGGTACAGCATCAGGCCGATGAGGATGGTGGTCTTGTAGCTGAAGCGGCGCACCACCAGTGCCGCCGGAATGGCGACGAAAAAGTAGCCCAGATAGAACGCCGACTGGACGAAAGCGGTCTGGAAGTCGCTGAGCAGGAAGGCCTTCTTGAAGTGCGCGATGAGTACATCGTTCATGCTCGCGGCCGCCGCCCACAGGGCGAAGATGCTGCAGAGCAGGATGAAGGCGAACCACGGCGTGCGGTTCAGGTAGAACCCGTCCGGGGTTTGTTGCAGCGCAGGCTTATTCATTATTGTTCTCCGCGAGATGCTGGTGAGTGTCAGTTGGCCGATGCATCGAGGAAGCGCGCAAACGTCGGCGCATCGGGGTAAGAAGATTGCGTGCCGAGGCCGGTGACCGAGCAGGCCGAGTAGGCCACCGCCTGGTGCATGGCCTGGCGAATATTTCCGTCCTGACTCCAGTGCCGGGCGAAGCAGCCAATGAAGGCGTCACCGGCACCGGTGGTGTCACGCGCCTGAACCTTGACCCCTGGCACCTGCCATTCGCCTTCGGCGCCGACGTACAGCGCCCCTTGTTCGCCCAGGGTGACGATGACGTGGCGTACACCCAGCGTGACCAATTGCCGTGCCGCCTGAGCTGCCTCTTCGGCGCACGTCACCGGCTGGCCGCTGATCAATGCCAGCTCGCTTTCGTTGGGGATCAGGAAGTCCAGTTGCGCCAGGTGCTCGCGGCTCAGGCCGGCCAAGGCCGGCGCCGGATTGAGCAGCACCGGGATGGCATGCCGGTGAGCGAAGGCGATGGCGTGGTAAACGGTCGCCAACTCGACTTCCAGTTGCAGCACAATCAACGCGCAATCGCGCAGCTGCGCCTCGGCGCGGTCGATATCAGTCGGGCTCAGGTGGGCATTGGCGCCTTTGACGATGAGAATGCTGTTGTGGGAGTTCTCCTGAACGAAGATCGGCGCCACGCCGCTCGACACGCCCGGCACCCGTTCAACGAAGCGCGTATCAATACCCAGCCGTTGAAAATTGGCCAGGGTGGTATCAGCAAAAGCATCGTCGCCGACCTTGCTGAGCATCAGCACGTCCGCGCCCAACAGCGCTGCGGCAGCGGCCTGATTGGCACCCTTGCCGCCGCAGCCCATGGCAAAACGCGGTGCTTCGAGCGTCTCGCCTTGGGCAGGCATGCGTTCGATGTAAGTGATCAGGTCGACCATGTTGCTGCCGATGACTGCAATCTTGCTCATTGTTATTTTGACCTCACCAGCGCCGATGGAAGCCTCGACGGCTTTATTTATGTTATTTAAATAACATTTTCTGTGAGGATTCAATCTTTATTTTTTGATGTGAGCGTGCGCTATCAAAACGCCTGTAGGGCGTTTGGGTGGCCGTTCCGGATTGGAGAAAGGGGTGGCCGCGTGTGAGGCATGCTGCTAAGCAATCGATCCCACGACCATTTTTTCAGGCCCATAAACCACTAAACCCCTGAAATTCTTAAATGAATTCAGGGGGTTTGTGTGTTTCAAGTATGGCGGTGAAGCAGGGATTCGAACCTGTCCGATATAGGACTCGGAAGGAAAAGGGTGACTAAATTAGTGCAATCTTGGATGTTTTAGTCGGTTGCACCTGACCGCTTTTTAAGTCGTCAACAATTTCTTGGACACATCTGACCCACAGCTTTTGGTCGACTCTTTTGAACATGTCGTTTTTCTTCGAAATCGTCAGTAGGCTGGCCAGGAAACTTTGGCGGTGCACGTCACGTTTTCATATCACTGCTTTTCGCGCAAATACAGCGCGGAGAAAAATTCTGCTGGTGAACCGATTATTGATCCGATCAGCCAGCGACCACGCACGTTCTGTCCGATCCGTTATCGGCTGCCCAAGCAGCTGCCAGTATTGATACTTGGTCTGATTCACCGAAGTGCAAAGTGAGCCAGACCAAGGCACTACGAAATTGGGCATACACCCTGCAAATCAACGATCCATCGGGGCTGTAGTACTTCATCTTCTAGATCCGCAAAGCGGTGCAGCCAGGATGGCAGAAACAGGATCTGACAATCAGAAAAGCTTGTGGACGCGATTTCTGACGGCAATCTAGTACTTTTCAGAAAAACCCTAGGAAAAACCGGAGAGGTGACAAATATTCTGACATCGGTGACGCGTGTGCTGCCTGACCTTGTGGCATGAGGCTATTAGCCCATTCGTGCTATTGATCGTATTGGGTTTTAGTACTCAAATGTGCCATAGAGAAGCGCATCTCTAAATCAAAAATCATACAGCTGACTTAGGGTCGCTGTTTGCCTGGTCACAGTTTAGGGCCGCTGCAGTGTACCTTGAGTGCCGACAATAAAGCGTTAAAGTCGGTAGGGTATTGTGACGTTCATGCAGCCTTTACAGGCTCGCATTACCTGCTAAAACTATGGAGCATTTTATGAAAGACAATATGAAGAAAGTGCGTTCGCGAAATATTGGAATAGCCTTGGCGCTCGCATTGGGCGTTGCATTCAGCGGCACTGCAAGTGCGTTTACATTTGAACACGGGTGGAGTTGCCAGAATAAATGGTATCAAATGGGACTTATTGAACTGATTTCGTGCGGCGGTGGCGGCGAAGGTTGAGTTTTTTACGATACACGCGATATGCGGTAAAAGTAACATATGCTTCAAGCCTGTGCATGCCTGTGAAGATGCGGTCAAACGGTCGCATCTTCACGCCGCATCATCGTGTCCGACGTCCTTGGCATTGCCACCCTTAATTTCTGCTCTGTCCCAGCTCTGTCCCATGAGCGTCCAACGATCACTTTTTCAGACCCCGGAAACCAAAAAACCCCTGAATTCGTTGAGGAATTCAGGGGTTTTGTGTATTTCAAATATGGCGGTGAAGGAGGGATTCGAACCCTCGATACAATTTCTTGTATACACACTTTCCAGGCGTGCTCCTTAAGCCACTCGGACACCTCACCGTATCTCGACGACAACGTTGTGTCTGTCGAGGCGCGCTAATGTAGTCGAAACCTTTTCCTAACGCAAAACTTTTTTTCAGATTTTTCATGCGCTTAAGCAAATAAACGCTTATGTGCCACTGAAAAGCCCAAGAAGGCGGTGCGGCGCTGAGGCGCAGCGCCGCTCGTCTCGTGAAGTTCAGGCGCTAAAGCCGCCATCGATGGTCAGGCTGGCACCGGTGATGTAGCTCGCTTCCGGCCCAGCGAGGTAGGCAACGAAGCTGGCGATTTCTTCGCTTGTGCCATAGCGGGGCAGGGCCATCAGTGCTTTCAGGGTTTCGGCGAATTCGCCCTGCGCCGGGTTCATGTCGGTGTCCACCGGGCCGGGCTGGACGTTGTTGACGGTGATGCCCTGCGGGCCGAGGTCGCGGGCCATGCCTTTGGTCAGGCCGATCAGCGCCGACTTGCTCATGGCGTACGTGGCACCGCCCGCAAAGGGCATGCGATCGGCGTTGGTGCTGCCGATGTTGATGATGCGGCCGCCTTCTTCCATGTGCCGAGCGGCTTCCTGGCTGGCGATGAACACGCTGCGCACGTTGATTGCCAGAGTTTTGTCGAAGTCCTGCATGCTGAATTCATTGAGCGGCGCAATGGCCAGAATGCCGGCGTTGTTGACCAGAATATCCAGCCTGCCTAGGGTCTCGGCGGTGGTCTGTACGGCCTGGCGGATGGCTTTTTCGTCGGCGCTGTCTGCGCGAATGGCCAGGGCCCGGCCGCCGTTGGCGACGATGCTGTCCTGAATCTCCAGAGCGTTGACCTCGGAGCTGACGTAGGTAAACGCCACGGCAGCGCCTTCTTTGGCCAGGCGCTGGACGATGGCCGCGCCGATACCGCGTGAGCCGCCCTGCACGAGCGCTACTTTGCCGGCGAGTTTAAGGTGTTCGATCATGATGTTCTCCTTGGGGGCAGGTCTCGGACAGGCCTGAGCCTATCGACGATTGCGACCAGAATAGACCTTGATTGCGATAGTCTTGCTGAACCAAAAGTTCGGACTGATTCATCATGGATATTCAAGGCAACAGCGCGCTGATCCTGATCGACATGCAGCAGGGCATCAATCACCCCAAGCTGGGGCGGCGTAACAATCCGCAGGCCGAGGCGAATATCGGCGCGCTGCTGAGTGCCTGGCGACAATCCGGGCGGCCGGTGATTCATGTCCGGCATTTCTCGACGTCGCCGCAATCAGTGTTCTGGCCGGAGCAGTCGGGGGTCGAGTACCAGCCAGCGTTCTTGCCGCACGCCGATGAGCGGGAATTGAGCAAGCAGGTGCCTGACGCGTTTTGCGGATCGTTTCTGGAGATGTGGTTACGTTCGGACGGGATTGGGCAGGTGGTGATTGTCGGCGTGATCACCAACAATTCGGTCGAGTCCACCGCGCGCAGTGGCGGCAATCTGGGGTTTGATGTGCTGGTCGCGCACGATGCCTGCTTTACCTTCGATCAACAGGACTTCTTCGGCACGCCGCGCAGTGCCGAGGACGTGCATGCAATGTCGCTGGCCAACCTGCACGGTGAATACGCCACGGTCCTGTCCACGGCGCAAATTCTCCAGCAGGTTGCTGTCGAATGAGCGCCTGACGGGCTTACTTGCGGGTTTTCTTCGGCGCGGCGGGCAATGGCGCGAACAGGGCCTGCAGGTCTTCATCGCGCAGTTTCCAGTCGCCGGTTGTACGGCCGTCGAGCACGCCCGAGGCCAGCGCTGATTTTTCCCGTTGCAGGCGCTGGATTTTCTCTTCCACGGTGCCGCGCGCGATCATCTTGTAGACGAACACCGGCTTGTCCTGGCCGATACGGTACGCGCGGTCGGTCGCCTGATTTTCCGCTGCCGGGTTCCACCACGGGTCGTAGTGGATCACCGTATCGGCGGCGGTCAGGTTGAGGCCGGTGCCGCCTGCTTTGAGGCTGATCAGGAAGATCGGCAGCTTGCCACTCTGGAAATCATGGATCGGTGTGCGGCGATCGCGAGTCGACCCGGTCAGCAGGGCGTAGGCGATACCGCGTTGCTTGAGCTCTTCCTCGATCAGGCTGAGCATCGAAGTGAACTGCGAGAACAACAGAATCTTGCGACCTTCGGCCAGCAGTTCTTCGAACATCTCCATCAGGCTGTTGAGCTTGCCTGAGGTGCCCTGTTTGCTGTTGACCGGCATGTCCTGATTGACCAGACGCAGGTCGCAGCAAACCTGACGCAGCTTGAGCAGCGCTTCGAGAATGATGATCTGGCTGCGTGCCACGCCTTTGCGGGTGATTTCGTCCCTGACCTTTTTATCCATCGCCAGGCGCACGGTTTCGTACACATCGCGCTGCGCGTCGTTGAGGTCTACCCAGTGGATGATCTCGGTCTTGGGTGGCAGTTCGGTCGCGACCTGTTCCTTGGTGCGACGCAGCAGGAACGGCTTGATGCGCGCATTGAGGTGATGCAAGCGGTCCTGGTTGCCGTGCTTTTCGATCGCCGTGCGGTAATTGCTGTTGAATTCCTTGCTGTTGCCCAGCCAACCGGGCATCAGGAAGTGAAACAGCGACCACAGCTCGCCCAGGTGGTTTTCCAATGGCGTGCCGCTCAGGCACAGACGCTGGCGGGCGTTGAGGTTGCGTGCGGCCTGGGCGGCCTTGCTGTTGGGGTTCTTGATGTACTGCGCTTCATCGAGAATCAGCACGTGGAAGGGCTGTTTTTCGAGCAGTTCCAGGTCCCGTGGCAACAGCGCGTAGGTGGTCAGGATCAGGTCGTAATCCTGAAGATTGCCGGCGTCCTGGTGGCGATTGGCGCCGTACAGAGCCAGCACTTTCAAATCCGGGGTGAAGTGCTCGGACTCGTCCAGCCAGTTGGGTATCAGGCTGGTCGGCATGACCGCCAGCGCCGGGCGGTCGAGGCGTCCGGCCTGTTTTTCCATCAGCAGATGAGCGAGGGTCTGCAGGGTCTTGCCCAGGCCCATGTCGTCGGCCAGCACACCGCCGACTTCCAGCTCGCGCAGCGACTGCATCCAGCTCAGGCCTTCCAGCTGATACGGGCGCAGCGTGGCGTTCAGGCCATCGGGCAGGCTGACCGGCGCGTCCTTGATGTTGATCAGGCGTTCGGCAAAGTGACGCAGGCGGTCGCCGCCCTGCCAGGTCAGCGGCAGGTCTTCGAGCTGGGTAAGGCGCGCCGCATCGGCTTTACTCATGCGCAGCGCGTTGTTGCCCTCCTGACGCCAGTAGAAGTCCCCCAGCGTCGCCAGTACCGGCTTGAGTCGGCCATAGGGCAGGGCGATCTGTACCGGGCTGCCGCCGCTTTGCGTGAAGTGGTTGAGCTGCACCAGCAATTGTTCTTCGTCCCCGCGCTTGGCCACGGCCGACGGGCTCATCAGTTCGGGATGGCTGCGGATCAGGTTGATCAGAATCGGCAGCAGGCTCAGGCGCTCGCCGTTGACGATGATGCCCAGTTCCAGGTCGAACCAGTCGCGTTCGTTCTCTTCGTCGATGACCGCGTACCAGTCTTCCACCGGCGTGACGTCGAAACCGAACTCGTCCTGAATGTCGATTTCCCAGCCTTGCTCGCGCAGTCGCGGCAGGTCATCAAGGACAAAGTGCAGCCAGGCCTTGTCGTTGGGCAGTTCGTACATGTCGCCGGCGCTGTCGGGCAACGCCTTGCTTTGCCGGGTGGCGACCTTGAAGCCCAGGTCGGCCAGTTCCTGACGCAACTGCCGCTCCCGTTCGCCCTGACGACGGATGCGCAGGGTTTCGGTGTCGGTGTGTTCGATGATGTCGCTTTTCTGATTCACCAGATCGCTGCCCAGCGAACTGACCAGAATGCTGACGTTGGTGGTGCCGACCGCGTAATGCTTGCCGTAGGCAAAGGCCAGCGCGGCACGGTGCTGAATGTGCCGCTGCATGCGCCCGTTGCGCGGCTCGTAGGCACTGAACTCGATGCTGGCCAGAATCAGCCTGGGCCGTGGCTGCAGGTCATCGATCAGGCGCTCCGGCAGCCTGGGTTTTTGCTCGACGGGCTTTTCCGGCTCTTGCTGGTGCGAGGCCAGTGCGGCCTGCAGCAACGGACGGTTTTGCGGGTCCTGCAGAAACAGCAGGGCGGCCACGCAATGTTTGCAATCGTTGCGAACCGGGCAGGTGCATTTGCAGGTCAGGTAATTCTTGTAGCGATCGGGGTCCTTGAACAGCAGTGTCTGGGTATAGATTTCCAGGCCCGAGCCCCGACAGGCGGTGCGGATGATCTGCGGGCTGGAGTCTTCCAGCACGATGCGTTTTTGCCGGGCGTAGTCGCGCCCTCGCTCAAGCGTTCGCTCGTGGAATAGGTCTGTCCAGGCCGCAGCCAGGACTTTTTCGAGAATGGACGACAAGTTTTAAAAAGCCCTACGCCGCAGCGATGCTCAAAAAGAAAGGGGACGCCCGGGCGTCCCTTGCGTACGTAAAGATCAAAGAGGAGAAACCTTGATCAGCAACGCGAGGTTGCCGTTGTCCAGATAGGTCAGCTCACCGTTCTTTACCCTGGCAGTCTGCTTCAATCGTTCACTGCTGATGACCACGCCATGCGGGTCCAGCTGGTTGACCCAGAATTGTGCACCAATATCGGTGAAGCGTGCCATCGCCAGACTCACTGTACCTTCGATCGGGAAATGCCCAAGCCGCTCTTCACCATTGGTGATGGCGACTTTGCCCGGTTCGCTGCCGATGCTCTGCTGCCAGGCGCGCTGCATCAGCACTTCATAGTTGCCACTGCCTTGCAGTTTGCTCGCCAGATCATTGAGGGCGGGGCTTCGTTCATCGTTCGCGTCGATCTTCTGTGCGCCCTTGTCCCAGTTTTCCGGTACAAGCTGGCGGGTCGAGGCCGGCTCGCCGTTCTGGCGAAACAGCAGAATCTCGACCTGATACAGGCCGTCGGCGAACGCGGTCGGCGCGATCAGCGTCAGCAGCAGGATCAATGAACGAAACAGACGCATGCGTGAATCCTTCAAGCAGTTTTCGGGGTCAGGCGCTCAAGCAGCGCTTCGATCGTGTTGAAGCGCTCTTCCGGGCGCTCCATGGGAACCATGAATTTGAACAGCGTGGCACCTTCGAACTTATAGCGGTTGGGCTGGCTCTGGATCAGCTTGATCAGGGTCAGTGGGTCAACCGGCGTCTCGGCCGCGAACTCGATACGGCCACCTTGCGGGCCACCGTCGATTTTCCGGATGCCCAGCTGTTCGGCGTGCAGTTTGAGCAGCGTGATACGCACCAGATTCTTGGTCGGCTCCGGAAGCAGGCCGAAGCGGTCGATCATTTCGACCTGCAGGTCCTTGAGGGCCTCTTCGTCAGCGGCGTTGGCAATGCGCTTGTAGAGAATCAGGCGCGTATGCACATCCGGCAGGTAGGCTTCGGGGATCAGTGCCGGCACGCGCAGGTTGATTTCCGGTCCGCCGCCCAGCGGCTGGTCGAGATTGGGCTGCTCGCCCTTGCGAATCGACTTCACCGCGCGCTCGAGCATTTCCATGTACAGGGTGAAGCCCACCGCCTGGATCTGGCCGCTCTGGCCGTCACCGAGCAGTTCGCCTGCGCCACGGATCTCCAGGTCGTTGGTGGCGAGCACGAAGCCCGCGCCCAGGTCCTGGGTGTTGGCAATCGCTTCCAGACGCTTTTCGGCATCCGGGGTGATCTGTTTGCGTGGCGGGGTCAGCAGGTAGGCATAGGCCTG
This sequence comes from Pseudomonas sp. BS3767, assembly GCF_900099665.1. Classification (NCBI taxonomy): domain Bacteria; kingdom Pseudomonadati; phylum Pseudomonadota; class Gammaproteobacteria; order Pseudomonadales; family Pseudomonadaceae; genus Pseudomonas; species Pseudomonas sp. BS3767. The sequence goes on from NZ_FNCX01000006.1 coordinate 294,100, forward strand.
GTGGTGACTGCGCCCGACGCGACCGCGCAACTGGTGCAACTGGGCAAGACCGAACTTGTCGGCGCGCTCGATGATGATGGTGTTGGCGCTCGGTACGTCGATGCCGGTCTCGATGATGGTCGAGGCGATCAGCACATTGAAGCGCTTGTGGTAGAAGTCGCTCATCACCTGTTCGAGTTCGCGCTCGCGCATCTGCCCGTGGCCGATGCCGATACGCGCCTCCGGCACCAGCTCGGCCAGGTCGGCGGCGCATTTCTCGATGGTCTTGACGTCGTTGTGCAGGTAATAGACCTGACCGCCGCGCAACAGCTCGCGCAGCAGGGCTTCCTTGATGGTCGGCTTGTTCTGCTCCATCACGAAAGTGCGCACCGACAGCCTGCGCGCCGGTGGCGTGGCGATGATCGACAGATCACGCATGCCCGACACGGCCATGTTCAGGGTGCGCGGGATCGGCGTTGCAGTCAGGGTCAGAATATCGACCTCGCTGCGCAGCGCCTTGAGCTGTTCCTTCTGGCGCACGCCAAACCGGTGTTCTTCGTCGATGATCACCAGACCGAGGTTCTTGATCTTGACGTCATCCTGCAACAGCTTGTGCGTCCCGATAACGATGTCGATCTTGCCCTCGGCCAGATCGGCAACCGCGGCGCTGACTTCCTTGGCCGACTTGAAGCGGCTCATCACCTCGACGGTCACCGGCCAGTCGGCGAAACGGTCGCGGAAACTGTTGTAGTGCTGCTGGGCGAGCAGGGTGGTCGGCACCAGAATGGCCACCTGACGCCCGCCATGCACGGCGATGAAGGCAGCGCGCATGGCCACCTCGGTCTTGCCGAAGCCCACGTCGCCACAGACCAGCCGATCCATCGGCTTGGGCGCCAGCATGTCGGCGCGCACGGCATCGATGGTGGTCTGCTGGTCCGGTGTTTCTTCGAACGGGAAGCCTGCGCTGAAGGTCGCGTAATCGGCTTTCGGGTCGGCAAACGCATAACCTTCGCGGGCTGCGCGACGCGCGTAGATATCCAGCAGCTCGGCCGCCACGTCACGCACCTGCTCGGCAGCCTTGCGCTTGGCTTTCTGCCAGGTTTCCGAGCCCAGGCGGTGCAGCGGCGCGGTTTCATCGTCGCTGCCGGTGTAGCGGGCAATCAGGTGCAGGTTGGCGACCGGGACGTACAGCTTGGCGTCTTCGGCGTAGGCCAGCATCAGGAATTCGGCGACCTGGTTTTCAACTTCCAAGGTCGCGAGCCCGAGATAACGACCTACACCATGATCGATGTGCACCACCGGCGCGCCTTCGCGCAGCTCGGTGAGGTTCTTGATGACTGCATCGTTATTGCCGCCGTCGGTGCGCTTTTCGCGGCGACGGCGTTGCATGACGCGCTGGCCGAACAGCGGGCTTTCTGCGATAAGCGCCAGGGCTGGCTGTTCCAGCAGCAGGCCTTCGTCAAGCGGCGCGATGGTGATCGCCAGCCGGTCCTTGCCGTCGACGAAGTCCAGCCAGCTGTCGACGGTCTTGGGTCGCAGCTTGAGGCGTTCGAGCAGTTCCAGCAGCACTTCCCGGCGCCCGGCGGACTCGGCGGTGAACAGAACGCGACCGGGGAAGTCATCCAGAAAATTCGACAGGGCCGCCAGTGGTTGAGTGGCCTTGGCTTCGATGGACAGGTCCGGCAGGGACTGCGCCGGGAAGCGCTCGCGTCCGGCACCGGCGTCGACATCCTGCTGGCTGGCGACCACGCGCGGCCAGTTTTTCAGGCGCGCGAAGCAGTCCTCTACCGGGAGAAACAACTCGGCTGGCGGCAGCAGCGGCCGGGCCGGATCGACGCGGCGTTCTTCATAGCGGTTGCGCACGTCGTTCCAGAAGTTCTCGGCAGCCTGTTCGATGCCCGGCAGGGAGAACACCTGGGTGTCCTGCGGCAGGTAATCGAACAGCGTCGAGGTTTCCTCGAAGAACAACGGGATGTAGTACTCGATGCCGGCAGGCGTGATGCCGCTGCTCAAGTCCTGGAAAATCGGGCTGCGCCGGAAGTCCACGTCGAAGCGCTCGCGAAAGCGCGCCTTGAAGCGTGTGACTTCCTCTTTCTGCAGCGGGAATTCACGGGCGGGCAACAGGCGTACCGACTCGACCTTGTCGATGGAGCGCTGAGTGTCCGGGTCGAAGGTACGCAGCGTTTCGATCTCATCGTCGAACAGGTCGATACGAAACGGCAGCTTGCTGCCCATCGGGAACAGATCGATCAGCGCCCCGCGCACGGTGAACTCGCCGTGTTCGTAGACCGTGTCCACATACCGGTAGCCGCTGGCTTCCAGACGCGTACGCATGGCTTCCACATCGAGCTTCTGGCCAACATCCAGCACCAGGCTGCTGCCGAGCAGGAATTTGGTCGGCGCCAGTCTGTGTAGGGCGGTGGTGATGGGAACTACCAAAACGCCATGCTCCAGTTCCGGCAGGCGATAGAGGCTGGCAATACGCTGGGAAATGATGTCCTGGTGCGGCGAAAACAGGTCGTAGGGCAGGGTTTCCCAGTCCGGGAAGTGCAGAACCGGCAGCGTAGGCGCAAAAAACTTCAGCTCTTGCTCGAGCCGCTCGGCGCTTTGGCTGTCGGCGGTCAGGAGCAGGGTGAAGCGCTTCGCCGCGCTGGCGGCTTCGGCAATGGCCAGGCTCAGTGTGGCACCGGGAAGATTGCCCCAGTGTTGTTTGCCTGCAGCGGCAGAAAGATGCGGTAGACGCAGAACTGGCACGGGAAGGTCGGGCTCCAGGCGTTGCAACAGGGGCGGCGATTGTAACGGGGGAAGGTGGTGGCTGTCAGTTTTCCGGAGTATTACCGAGTGTTTACGGGCGAAAATTATGTAGTGCGCGTCGATATGACAGCCGTGCATTGCTCATAAACAAAGGCGCGGTCATAATGTAGCCCCTTTTTTCAGCCCCTACATGTGGAAGGTTCCCGTGACTCAGAAGCCCGACCAGTGTCTTGGTGAATGGATTGATCGTGAAGCTCTCGCCGAAGCGATGATCCCGCTCATCGGTCAGCTCTACCGCAATAATAATGTGGTGAGCTCGATCTATGGCCGTAGCCTGATCAACCGTTCAGTCATCGCGATTCTCAAAGCTCACCGCTTTGCGCGTCATCGTCAGTCCGATGCGGTTGAGTTGTCCGTACACGAGACGTTCCCGCTGATCAAGGCGATGAGCGAGCTCAAGCTGGGTGCCGCTTCGGTGGACCTGGGCAAGCTGGCCGTGAAGTTCAAGACCGAAGGCAATGGCCGCACGCCAGAGCAGTTCGTTCGCGAAGAACTGGCCAGTGTAGTGGGTCAGCAGGGCACCAGCCCACGCAAGGGCACCGATGTCGTGCTGTACGGTTTCGGTCGTATCGGCCGCCTGCTGGCGCGGATCCTGATCGAGAAGACCGGTGGTGGCGACGGCCTGCGTCTGCGCGCCATCGTGGTCCGCAAGGGCGCGGAAAACGATCTGGTCAAGCGCGCCAGCCTGCTGCGCCGTGACTCGGTTCACGGTCCGTTCGATGGCACCATCACCATCGACGAAGCCAACAGCACGCTCACCGCCAACGGCAACCTGATTCAGGTGATCTACGCCAAGAACCCGTCCGAGGTGGATTACACCCAGTACGGTATCAAGGACGCTCTGCTGGTGGACAACACCGGTGTATGGCGTGATGCCGACGGTCTGGGTCAGCATCTGGCCTGCCCGGGCATCGACCGCGTGGTCCTGACCGCGCCGGGCAAGGGCAAGCTGAAGAACATCGTGCACGGTATCAACCACGGTGAAATCACTGCGGACGACAAGATCGTCTCGGCGGCATCCTGCACCACCAACGCCATCGTGCCGGTGCTCAAGGCGGTCAACGACAAGTTCGGCATCACCAACGGTCACGTCGAAACGGTTCACTCGTACACCAACGACCAGAACCTGATCGACAACTTCCACAAGGGCGACCGTCGTGGCCGTAGCGCTGCATTGAACATGGTCATCACCGAAACCGGTGCCGCTACCGCTGCTGCCAAGGCATTGCCTGAGCTGGCCGGCAAGCTGACCGGCAACGCTATTCGCGTTCCGACGCCGAACGTGTCCATGGCCATTCTCAACCTCAACCTCGAGAAGCAGACCACTCGCGAAGAAATGAACGAGTACCTGCGCTACATGGCGCTCCACTCGGACCTGCACAAGCAGATCGACTTCGTGAACTCGCAGGAAGTGGTCTCCACTGACTTCGTCGGCTCGCGTCACGCCGGTGTGGTGGACGCCGAAGCGACCATCGTCAATGACAACCGCGTTGTGCTGTACGTCTGGTACGACAACGAATTCGGTTACAGCCATCAGGTAGTTCGCGTGATGGAAGACATGGCAGACGTCAATCCGCCAGCATTCCCGCAGTAAACGTTGAACGCTTGAGCTGCCCGGTCTGACTGGGGCAGCAGATAAACGGGCCGATCCCTGCGCAAGCAGGCTTCGGCCCGTTTTGTTTTGTGGCTGGCCATGAGAATCTGTCACGCGCAGATTTTCTGAACGATGGAGTATCAAGGATGAGCAGTTCGGCCCTGGACGGTTCGCAACACCCCCTCAAAAGCAGCTTCTTCCTGCTGTTTCTGACGATCTTCATCCCCTTCGGGCTGGGGCATTTCGTTTCCTACCTGTTTCGTACCGTCAATGCGGTGATCTACGTCGATCTGCAAACTGACCTGAGCTTGCCCGCCAGCAGTCTGGGTTTGCTGACCGGCGTGTACTTTCTGACCTTCGCCGCCGCGCAGATTCCGCTCGGCGTCATGCTGGACCGCTATGGGCCACGCAGCGTTCAGGCGCCGATGCTGTTGTTCGCGGTTGCCGGTTCGGTCATCTTCAGTATTTCCAGCACCGAAACCGGGTTGTTGATCGGGCGTGGTCTGATCGGCCTGGGGGTGGCGGGTTCGCTGATGAGCGCCATCAAGGCGTGTGCCATCTGGTTGCCGGTCGAGCGTTTGCCACTGAGTACCGCCTGTCTGCTGTCGATTGGCGGGCTGGGCGCGATGGCGTCGACTACGCCTTTGCATGTGCTGCTGAGCTGGTTGACCTGGCGAGAAGCATTTCTTGTTCTGGCGCTGCTGACCTTTTGTGTGGCGGTGGTCATACACCTCAGCGTCCCCAAAGCCTACGAAAGTAAAAACACGCGATACAGCGATATGTTTGCCGCGGTCGGCAAACTGTACTCGTCGTGGACGTTCTGGCGTCTGGCGCTGTACTCGGTGTTCGCGCACGCCATCTACATGTCGGTACTGTCTCTGTGGATGGGGCCGTGGTTACGTGATATGGCGGGCTTGAGCGATTCCGGGATGGCCAATGTGCTGTTGTTCGGAGCTATCGCGATGGTGGCGGGATCTCTGACGTTCGGCGCGATCACCGATTATCTGCGCAGGTTCGGTGTGCAGCCGATCATGATCTGTGGCACCGGTATGGTGATCTTTATCGGTTTTCAGGTGCTGATGGCCAGCGGCTTGCCGGTATCGCCTTATCTGATTGCCATGGGCTTCAGCTTCTTCGGCACCTCGACGACCATGAACTACGCCATTGTGGCGCAATCGGTATCACCGGAACTGGCGGGCAGGGTGAGTTCTTCATTCAATCTGGTGGTATTCGTGCTGGCGTTTTTCCTCCAGTGGCTGATGGGCGCTGTCCTTAATCTATGGCCAGCATCTCAGGGCGCCGGTCACTCGTTCGAGGCTTACCAGTGGTCGTTGGGCCTCATGATTGCCCTGCAATTGCCTGGCGTGCTGCTCTGGCTCAGCTTCCGTCCCTGGAAACGCAGTGCCTGAAACGCAAAACCCCGGCCGAGAGTCTCTCAAGCCGGGGTTTTCTTTTGCGATGCAGCGATCGATCAGCTGGCGGAAGCCGCCACAGGCGCTTCAAGCTTTTGCCCGCCCTTGCGGAACAGCACCAGCGTGGCCACCAGGCCCAGCACTGCTGCGCCGGTCAGCCAGATGCCTGGCGCTGCCTTGTTGCCCAATTCGTGAATCAGGTAAGTACAGGCCGCCGGGGTGAAGCCGCCGAAGGTCGCGGTCGCCAGGCTGTAGGCCAGCGAGAAACCCGTGGTGCGGACTTCGACCGGCATGATCTCGGTCAGCGCCACGACCATCGCGCCGTTGTAGGAGCCGTACAGGAACGAGAACCACAACTCGACCATCAGCAGATTGCCGAAGCTCGGGTGTGCGACCAGCCACGACAGGGCAGGGTAGGCAGTGGCGATGGCCAGCACGGTCGCGGCAATCAGCAGCGGCTTGCGGCCGATGCGATCGGAGAACGAACCCATGATCGGCAGCCAGATGAAGTTGGACACACCCACGCAGACCGTCACCAGCAGGCTTTCCAGGTCGGTCAGGTTCAGTTCGTTCTTGCCGAAGGTCGGAGTGTAGGCGGTGATCAGGTAGAACGACACGGTGGTCATCACCACCAATGCCATGCCACCCAGCACCAGGCCAAAGTTCTGGCTGATGGAGCGCACCACTTCACGCAGCGTTGGGCGATGGCTACGGGCTTCGAACTCCGGGGACTCTTCCAGCGAGCGACGGATGATGAAGATCGCCGGCACGATCAGGCAGCCGATCAGGAACGGCACGCGCCAGCCCCATTCGCCCATCTGCTCAGGGCTCAGCCAGTGGTTCAGACCCACGCCCAGCAAGCCGGCAAAGACCACGGCGGCCTGTTGGCTGGCGGACTGCCAGCTGACGAAGAAGCCTTTGCGGCCCGGTGTCGAGATTTCAGCCAGATACACCGAAACGCCACCCAGTTCCACACCCGCCGAGAAACCTTGCAGCAAACGACCGAGCAGCACCAGCAAGGGTGCGATGACACCCAGTGTGGCGTAGCCCGGCACGCAGGCAATCAACAGAGTGCCCATTGCCATCATCGCAAGGGTGATAATCAGCCCTTTGCGACGCCCGTGACGGTCGATGTAAGCGCCGAGAAAAATCGCGCCCAGAGGACGCATGAGGAAGCCTGCGCCGAAGGTCGCCAGCGACAGCATCAACGAAGCGAAAGCGCTGTCGGAAGGGAAGAAGGTTTTTGCGATGGCCGTGGCGTAGAAGCCATAGACCATGAAATCGAACATCTCGAGGAAGTTACCGCTGACAACGCGAAAGATCGCTTTGCCCTTACTTGTTGTGGAGGCCATTTAGTTACTCGCTCAGGCTCGTCGGCTTGGAGTCCGTTGTCGTTTTTATCCCGTTCGCATCGTCACTTCGTGTGTGCAACTGGCGATGCGCACTTGTAACAGTATGTGTAACAGGGCTCAAAGACAACCGTTTCGGCGATTTGCTATCGGTTAACTGACGCTTGACAGGTCAAGACAATTGAGATCTTGCGGCGTGTCATTTTGATGAAACCTGATGAACAGGCATGTCACGCAGGGATCATAAGTCGCCTTCGACCACTCAATATGCCGGTTGGCCTTGTATTGGGGTTGTTCACGGGGTGTCAGGGCGGGTTTATGGACGCTTTTCTGTCTTGTTCGCCGATGGCGGCAAGTCACTTTGAAGGTTTTTATAGTGCGGGGCATGGGTTTGCGTAGGTTTGGCAAGGTTGCAGGGTGCCTCGTGTTGCTGGTGTGCGGTGGTTGTGGCCAGGAACGCAAGCTGGAAAGCTTTGGCGGGCCGACCATGGGCAGCCATTATTCCGTGATGTATGCGCGCGCTTCCGGGCAGCCAGAGCCTGCGGCTGTGCGTCCCGAGGTTGAAGCGATTCTGGACGAGGTCGATCAGCAGATGTCGCTCTGGCGCACTGATTCTGATATCGAACGCTTCAATGCATTGCCTGCCAATAGCTGCCAGGCGATGCCGGAATCGGTCTTGAAGATGATCGGTGTGGGCGAACAGCTATCGCAGGAGAGCGACGGTGCCTTCGATCTGACGATCAAGCCGCTGATGGACCTGTGGGGATTGGGGCCTCATATGCTGTTCGAGCAGATGCCGCTGGTGCGGCAACTGGCCCGGACTCAGGCGCTGGTCGGCTATCGCAACCTGCGCATCGTCGGCGACCGGTTGTGCAAGAGTGCTGCCGTGCAAGTGGACCTCAACAGCATCGCCGCCGGCTATGCGGTAGATCGCATCAGCGAGCGGATGGACGCGCTCGGCTTGCACGATTATCTGGTGCAGGCTACGGGTGAACTGAAAGTCAGCGGGCTTAAGCCTGACGGCTCGCCCTGGCGAGTGACGCTCGATGCGCCGCTCGATGATGGCAATGTCACGCAAAAGGTATTTCCGCTGAAGGGCTACGCCGTATCTACGTCGGGCGACTATCGTCGTTACATCGACCATGACGGGTGGCGCATTTCCGATACGCTCGATGCCTTGACCGGTAAGCCGACCAGCCACGGCCTGGCGTCGGTGACCGTCATTCATCCCTCGGCGCTGATGGCCGACGGTCTGTCCTCCCTGCTGTTGATTCTCGGCCCGCAACAGGGCTGGAATTATGCGCAAGAACATAAAATCCCTGCTTTTTTTGTGATTCGTGCCGATAAGCGCTTTATCATCCGCAGCAACGCGTCGTTTGATCGTCTGGTCGTGGAGCAGTCGCGCTAATTCAACATGCCGGATCAGCCGGTCACTGGCGCCTCGTGCAGACAAAAATTGGCCTTCGACGCGACCAAGGGTTAATGTTCGCCGCCTCGGTGTAGCGCTAGACTGCGCCGCGTGATTTAGCCAGAGATGCCAGAGTGGCGCCTCGGTCTGTTTAAAGGAGTACGCATGGCTGTCTACAACTACGACGTAGTGGTACTGGGTTCCGGCCCTGCCGGAGAAGGCGCGGCAATGAACGCCGCCAAGGCGGGGCGCAAGGTCGCCATGGTCGACAGCCGTCGGCAGGTGGGCGGTAACTGCACCCATTTGGGTACCATTCCGTCCAAGGCCCTGCGTCACTCGGTCAAGCAGATCATTCAGTTCAACACCAATCCCATGTTCCGTGCCATCGGCGAGCCGCGCTGGTTTTCGTTTCCGGATGTGTTGAAAAACGCCGAAATGGTCATCTCAAAGCAAGTGGCCTCGCGCACCAGTTACTACGCCCGTAACCGCGTCGACGTGTTCTTCGGCACCGGCAGTTTTGCCGACGAGACCAGCATCAACGTGGTCTGCACCAACGGTGTGGTGGAAAAGCTGGTGGCCAACCAGATCATCATCGCCACCGGTTCGCGCCCTTATCGGCCGGCCGATATCGATTTCAGTCACAAACGCATCTACGACAGCGACACCATCCTCAGCCTGGGCCATACCCCGCGCAAGCTGATCATTTATGGCGCCGGTGTGATCGGCTGTGAATACGCCTCGATCTTCAGTGGCCTTGGCGTGCTGGTCGAGCTGGTCGATAACCGTGACCAGTTGCTGAGCTTCCTGGATTCGGAAATTTCCCAGGCGCTGAGCTATCACTTCAGTAACAACAACGTGATGGTTCGCCACAACGAAGAATACGAGAAGGTCGAAGGTCTGGATAACGGCGTTATCCTGCACCTCAAGTCCGGCAAGAAGATCAAGGCCGATGCCTTGCTGTGGTGCAACGGCCGTACCGGCAACACCGACAAGCTGGGTCTTGAGAACATCGGTCTGAAGGCCAACGGCCGTGGTCAGATCGAAGTGGACGAGACCTACCGCACCAGCGTTTCCAACGTCTACGGCGCCGGCGATGTGATTGGCTGGCCAAGCCTGGCCAGTGCGGCTTACGACCAGGGTCGTTCGGCAGCGGGCAGTATGGTCGACAATGGCAGCTGGCGTTATGTCAACGATGTGCCGACCGGGATCTACACCATCCCCGAGATCAGCTCGATCGGCAAGAACGAACACGAACTGACGCAGGCCAAGGTGCCTTACGAAGTGGGCAAGGCGTTCTTCAAGGGCATGGCGCGTGCGCAGATTTCCGGGGAGCGGGTCGGGATGCTGAAGATCCTGTTCCACCGCGAGACGCTCGAAGTGCTGGGCGTGCATTGCTTCGGTGACCAGGCGTCCGAGATCGTGCACATCGGTCAGGCAATCATGAGCCAGCCGGGTGAAGCGAACACCATGAAGTACTTCGTCAACACCACCTTCAACTACCCGACCATGGCCGAAGCCTATCGGGTAGCTGCATACGACGGCCTTAACCGGCTTTTTTAAGCGACTCCGGCCGGTGGCCTGAGCCGGCCGGGGAGACCGATTTCAGCGATTCCCGAGCGTGGCAGTGGCCAAACCGGGAAAGTCTGTAATCAGGCTGTCGACGCCGAAATCAGCGAGCCTGCGCATCAAGGCAGGCTCGTTGACTGTCCATACCGACACATGCAGGCCCTGACGCTGTGCTTTCTGCAGACGCTCCGGGGTACACAGTGTCCAGTTCAATGCCAGAATTTCACAGCCGTAACTCTGGGCGACCTTCAGTGGGTCAAGCCAGGCGTACTCGGCTACCAGCCCGCGCGATATGTCCGGCGTCAGGTCCATCGCGGCGCGCAGTACTTCGCGAGAGCTGGAGGTGATCGTCACCTTGTCCAGCAAGCCATGGCGCTGAGCCATTTCACGAATCGCCAGCACGGTGTTGGCGGCGCGAGTGCGTGAAGCGCTTTTGACCTCCAGCTGCCAGTGCTCGAAATCGCATTGTTCGAAGAGTTCTTCCAGGCGTGGAATCGGGCACGGTGAGACCCAGCCAGGGCCTCCCTTGCGTGCGTCATACGTCACCAGATCGGCTGCCAGGTGTTCATTGACCTTGCCGCGCCGGTCGGTGGTGCGCTTGAGGGTAGGGTCGTGAATGACCATCAACTCCCCGTCCTTTGAAAGGTGCAGGTCCAGTTCACAGCGGCGCACGCCGTGCTTGAGGCATTCCTGAAAGCTGGTCAGGGTGTTTTCCGGTGCTTCGCCCTTGGCGCCGCGGTGGCCGTAGATAAGGGTCACGTTTACTCCTGGCTACTGCTGATAGTGAAAAAGGGGCAGGGCGTTCAATTTCCGGAGGGCTGGCCCTGTTCCAGTGCCTGACGTCGCTGCTGAGCCTGACGCTGCAACACATGGCGGGCGAGTAACTGGCGCTGGGCGTCCGGAAGATTGACAAAATCGGTGCTGACATCGAAGTTGCCGTCTGCCAGCGTGTCGCACTGCGAAACCCTCGCGCGCAGCATCAGACCCGCGGCCTGTGGCATGAGCACCATCTTGATCGACAGCTGTTCGCCGACGGCAAAAGCCTGTTGCGAATTGAACTGGATCCCGCCTTCGGACAGTTTGACCGGCTGGGGAGCGCCCAGTTTGCCCAGTGCGGTGTGGGCAACCACTTCGCCCAGCAGGTCGATGCGCTTGCTCAGCGACTTGAGAAAACTGTTCAGCACCCGGTCGCGCTCGTCGAGCTGGCGCATCAGATGCTGCGACTCGAACTCGCTGACGTGCAGCTCGCTGAGCAGGTCGAACAGCGTCGAGGTGTCCTGCATGGCATCCTGGCTTGCCTGATCGGCGGCAGACAGGGGGTTAATTTCCAGTGCGACGCTGTCGTCGATACGGTAGTATTCGCGGCGTCCTGCTTCATCTAATGTCGACATGGCGAACCCAAGCTAGCGGCGGTGGTCAGAGAGTTTCGAGTGTAAAGCTGCACGTCAAGGCCCGCCACACGGACGTCCTCATTCCTGCGAACAAATTCCTACATGTTCAGACCTCTTTTTGTATTTATCGGCACGCGCTACACCCGTGCGAAGCGACGCAATCATTTTGTTTCCTTCATCTCCCTGACATCCATGATCGGCCTCGCCCTGGGCGTTGTGGTCATGATAGTCGTGTTATCGGTGATGAATGGTTTCGATCACGAAATGCGTACCCGTGTGCTCGGCATGGTGCCGCACGCGACCATCGAATCCGCTGACCCGATCACCGACTGGCGCGGTCTGGCCGCGAAGGTTCAGGAAAACCCGCAGGTGCTGGCCGTGGCGCCGTTCACCCAGATGCAGGGTTTGCTGACTCACGACGGCAAGGTCCAGAAAGTGCTGCTCAACGGTATCGACCCGCTTGAAGAGCGCAAGGTCTCGATCATTGACCACTTCATCAAGCAGGGCCAGCTCGACAGTCTTTCGCCCGGCAGCTTCGGCATCATGATCGGCGACAAGGCCGCGGCCAAGCTGGGCGTCGGCATCGGTGACAAACTGACCTTCGTTGCACCTGAAGTAACGGTGACGCCGGCCGGGATGTTCCCGCGCATGAAGCGTTTCGAGGTGACCGGCATCTTTCACGTCGGCGCTGGCGAAATCGACGGTTTCCTCGGGCTGACCAACCTCGATGACCTGGGCCGTCTGCACCGCTGGAAGCCCAATCAGGTGCAGGGCCTGCGTCTCAAGTTCGACGACCTGTTCGCCGCGCCACGTACCTCGTGGGAAATCGCGCAGAAGCTGGGCGAAAACAATTTCTACTCGCGTGACTGGACGCGCACCCACGGCAACCTGTATCAGGCCATCCGCATGGAAAAGGCCATGATCGGTCTGTTGCTGCTGCTGATCGTGGCGGTGGCGGCCTTCAATATCATTTCCACGCTGGTGATGGTGGTCAATGACAAGAAGGGCGACATCGCCATTCTGCGTACCCTGGGCGCTACGCCGCGACAGATCATGGCGATATTCATGGTCCAGGGCACGGTGATCGGCGTGGTCGGTACGCTGATCGGCGCGGCACTGGGTATTCTGGCGGCGCTCAATGTCAGCGCAGCCATTGCTGCACTCGAAGGGCTGATCGGCCACAAGTTTCTCAACGCCGACGTCTACTTCATCGATTACCTGCCTTCGCAACTGATGGCCCAGGACGTGTTCCAGGTCTGCGGTGCAGCGTTGGTCCTGAGTTTCCTCGCCACCCTGTATCCCGCCTGGCGTGCTGCGCGCACCCAGCCGGCGGAGGCGTTACGTTATGAGTGAGTCGGGCATGTCTGATAAAGCAGTATTGAGTTGCCGCAACCTGGGTAAATCCTACGAGGAAGGCCCGGAATCCGTGGTGGTGTTGTCCGGTCTGCAGCTGGAGTTGCACCCCGGCGAGCGTGTCGCGATCGTCGGCAGTTCGGGGTCGGGCAAAAGTACCTTGCTCAACCTGCTGGGTGGGCTGGATACGCCGTCCGAAGGCAGTGTGTGGCTCGCGGGCGAAGAGTTGTCGGCGCTGGGCGAAAAGGCCCGAGGCCTGCTGCGTAACCGGGCGCTGGGTTTCGTCTACCAGTTCCACCATCTGCTGCCGGAATTCACTGCGCTTGAAAACGTCTGCATGCCATTGCTGATCGGCCGTACGCCCATCCCTGAAGCCCGCAAGCGTTCCACCGCACTGCTGGAGCGTGTCGGTCTCGGGCATCGTCTGGCGCACAAGCCTTCGGAGCTGTCCGGTGGCGAGCGTCAGCGTGTGGCAATTGCCCGTGCCTTGATCAATCAGCCGGGTCTGGTGATGCTCGACGAGCCTACCGGCAACCTCGATCACCACACGGCGCAGGGCATTCAGGACCTGATGCGTGAATTGAGCACGTCGTCGCGCACGGCGTTTCTGATCGTGACCCATGACATGAACCTGGCCCGGCAAATGGACCGTGTCCTGCGTCTGGAAGACGGCCGCCTCGTCGAGGCCTGATCGACCCGGCCCGGCGCCATTCATCGCGTCGGGTTCCAGTTTTTATACGGTGTATTTTTCCACGGTGCTTCGCGAATGTTCAGACCGTTACCCATCTTCATCGGCATGCGCTATACCCGCGCCAAACGCCGCAAAAGCTTCATCTCGTTCATTTCGATGACCTCGATGATCGGTCTGGCACTCGGTGTCCTGGCGATGATCGTGGTGCTGTCGGTCATGAACGGTTTCCAGCGGGAAATGAGCTCGCGGATTCTCGGCATGGTGCCGCACGCGGTCATTGCCGGTACCACGCCGGTCGATGACTGGAAACCGCTGGCCGACGCTGCGCTGAAAAACCCTGAAGTCACTGCTGCCGTGCCGTTCACCGACATGGAAGGCATGCTGTCCTACAAGGGCTCGATGCAGCCGATCCAGATCAGCGGTGTCGACCCGGCGCTGGAACATGAAGTGTCGATCGTCACGCAGCACATCACCCGCGGAAGCCTCGAAGACCTCAAGCCGGGCGAGTTCGGCGTGGTGCTCGGTGATATCACCGCACGCCGCTTTCGTTTGACTATCGGCGACAAGCTGACCCTGATCGTGCCGGAAGTGAGCAGCGCCCCTGGCGGCATCACGCCGCGCCTGCAACGCCTGACTGTCGTGGGTATCTTCAAGGTCGGTGCCGAGCTGGACGGTTCGATGGGCCTGATCAACATCGCCGATGCGGCACAGATGCAGCGCTGGCAGCCGAACCAGGTTCAGGGTGTGCGACTGGCGCTCAAGGATCTGTACAAGGCGCCTCAGGTGTCCACCGCCATTGCCGCCGGCCTCGGTGAGGGCTATCGCGCCGATGACTGGACCCACACTCAGGGCAGCCTGTTCAGCGCCATGAAGATGGAAAAGACCATGATCGGTCTGTTGCTGCTGATGATCGTCGCCGTGGCTGCGTTCAACATCATTGCCACGCTAATCATGGTGGTCAACGACAAGGGCGCAGATATCGCCATCCTGCGCACCATCGGCGCCACGCCGCGGCAGATCATGGCGATTTTCGTGGTCCAGGGCACCGTCATCGGCATTGTCGGTACATTGATCGGCGGCATCCTGGGGATTATTGCAGCGCTGAACGTCAGCAGCCTGGTGGGCTGGATCGAGCGGGTCAGCGGCCAGCACATCTTCAGTTCCGATGTGTATTTCATCAGCAACCTGCCGTCCGAACTGCAGGCCGGTGACGTGCTGCTGATCTGCAGTGCCGGGTTTATCCTGAGCTTTCTGGCGACCATCTACCCCGCATGGCGCGCCGCGCAGATCCAGCCAGCGCACGCACTGCGTTACGAGTGACAGGGCCTTAGCCACCTTCGTCGAGGCCGCACGGCGGCCTGCGCGGGTGGCGGGGCAAGGCTGATTTCGCTGAAAGCCCCGCGCAAACGCTATAAACTCGCCGCGTTAATTCATGATCCAGGTATCGCCATGCATCCCGCAGCCGAACACTCGCCGCTGGGCAAGTCCAGTGAGTACATCGCCACCTACACGCCGTCTCTGTTGTTCCCGATTCCTCGTGCCGCAAAATGGGCCGAGCTTGGGCTCACCGCGCAGACGCTGCCTTATCAGGGTGTCGATTTCTGGAACTGCTACGAGCTGTCATGGCTGCTGCCTTCCGGCAAGCCGGTGGTGGCCATTGGCGAATTCAGTATTCCGGCCGAATCGCCGAACATCATCGAATCGAAGTCGTTCAAGCTGTACCTCAATTCGCTGAATCAGACAGCTTTCGCGAGCGTCGAACAGCTGCAGACCACCCTTGAGCAGGATCTGTCGGCCGCGGCGGGCAAGCCGGTCGGGGTGCGTATTCGCAGTCTGGCGGCGATCGAAGAAGAAGGTGTCGCGGCTTTGCCGGGCGTATGTATCGACGACCTGGACATCTCGGTCAGCAGCTATGACCGGCCGCAGCCCGAGTTGCTGCATTGTGATGACTCGCGGGTGGTGGAAGAGAGCGTGCACAGTCACCTGCTCAAGTCCAACTGCCCGGTCACCAGTCAGCCCGACTGGGGCAGTGTAGTCGTCGAATATCGCGGCGCGGCGCTGGATCATGCCAGCCTGCTGGCGTATATCGTCAGCTTCCGCCAGCATTCGGACTTTCACGAGCAGTGTGTGGAAAGAATCTTCCTCGACCTGCAGCGTTTGCTCAAACCGGAAAAACTGACGGTTTACGCACGCTACGTGCGCCGCGGGGGTCTGGATATCAACCCGTATCGCAGCACAGAAACGCTGGACGTGAGCAATCGCAGGCTGGCGCGGCAGTAATAGCGTCTGCCGCCAAGGGCGTGGACGCAGAGCGTCCGGAACGGCATTCCCACGCGGAGCGTGAGGAACGATAGGTGTGTGGGCATGCATTGGGTGACGCTCTGCGTCAAAACTCTGCGTCGCACCGCGCATCAGCGGCCGGACGCA
Organism: Pseudomonas sp. BS3767; assembly: GCF_900099665.1. Taxonomy (NCBI): domain Bacteria; kingdom Pseudomonadati; phylum Pseudomonadota; class Gammaproteobacteria; order Pseudomonadales; family Pseudomonadaceae; genus Pseudomonas; species Pseudomonas sp. BS3767. The sequence continues at coordinate 310,084 of NZ_FNCX01000006.1, forward strand.
GAGCCATTAGAACGGCATCCCCCAATCAGACCCCGATATTGCCTAGCGTCTGCACGATGTTGCGCAAGGTGCCGGCGATGGTCGGATGCTCCAGCTCGAAACGCTCGACGGCCAGATTCACGCCATCAGCCAGGCTGCTGTCCTGCTCGTGGGTGGCCTGTTCCAGCTGAATTTTAGTTTCAATTTGTTGCATGAGTTCGTGCAGGTTTTCCCGCTCGGACTCTGACATCGGCGGGTTATGCTCCAGTTGCTCGCGCAGGGTATTGAGTTGCTCTTGCAGTTCGCGGGCGGGCATGACGTGCTCCTTGATTGATAAGTCTGTCTCATGGACTTCGCCGGAGCGTTAAAGGTCCATGTTCACTCAAGACTAATCCAGTCAACGCCTTGCTGCATATGTATCAGGGTTTTTCGCCCTTGCTGCGTCGCAGGGCAATGTCGGCCAGGCAGGATTCCAGTTCACCCAGGTGGTCGATCACCGAATGCACGCCCAGCGAATAGAGTTTGAGCGTGGCCTGTGCGCGTCGCTGTTCGCGTTCTGCATCGCCGAGTGCCTGCCATTGTGAAGGCGAGAGCCCGCACAGTGGTCCGCAGGATGCCAGGCCAATGGTCCACAGTCCGGCGTTCAGTCCGGACTGCAACAGGCGCGGGTCGCCGCTGATCAGGACGCAACCATCCAGGTGGCTGACTTTCAGGGCCATCAATGCCATCCAGCAGGCATCCGGGGCGGGCCAGCCTGCAGTGGGGCGGGGCGCGGGAATCATCCAGTCATTCACCGGCACAGCCAGTGCGCTGCTCACGCTTTCAGGCAGTTCCTCGAGCCAGGCGCAAGGCATGCTCTGCTCGCGCAGGGTCTGCAGAATAGCCTCTGCGCCCGGTGTGAACTGTGTGTGCTCATGGCCGGGTGCGCGCGAGTTCGCGGCCTGCGCACCGAAGTCCACCAGGCAGCCGCTCAGGCCGAACAGCAGGGCAGGGAAGGTTGGCAAAGGCGTGATGACCGGGGCGAGCATGAGGATCTCTCTGAAATATCGAGAAACGCTACCGATCTTTTGTGACGCTTCGATGAATGTGCGATGACGGGGTTTATGCGGAACCCTTTGCTGACAGACCTGCCTTATTCTCGACAGAAGGCTTTATACTCCCTGTCCTAGCGTGTGGGGCGTAGCACCCGCGTCATTATTTCGATATCTCGATCAGGAGTGTCAGCTATGCCCGTGACCGGTGCAGGCTTTATCAAACGTTTGGTGCAATTGTCCCTGTGTGCAGGCATCGCGCTGGTTCCAGTAGCCGTTCAGGCCGCTGAGGACGATCCCTGGGAAGGTATCAACCGTTCCATTTTCACCTTCAACGATACCCTTGATGCCTACACGCTCAAGCCGCTGGCCAAGGGGTATCAGTACATCGCGCCGCAATTCGTCGAAGACGGTATCCATAACTTCTTCAGCAACATCGGCGATGTCGGCAACCTGGCGAACAACGTGCTGCAGGCCAAGCCTGAAGCGGCGGGCGTCGACACGGCGCGCCTGATCGTCAACACTACTTTCGGTCTGCTGGGCTTCATCGACGTGGGTACCCGCATGGGCCTGCAGCGCAACGATGAAGACTTCGGTCAGACGCTGGGCTACTGGGGCGTGCCGAGCGGCCCGTTCGTGGTCATTCCGTTTCTGGGGCCAAGCACCGTACGTGATGCGTTCGCCAAGTACCCGGACACCTACACCTCGCCTTACCGCTACATCGATCATGTCCCGACCCGTAACACGGCGCTGGGCGTCAACCTGGTCGATACGCGGGCCAGCCTGCTGTCTGCCGAGCGCATGGTCAGTGGCGATCGCTACACCTTCATTCGCAATGCCTATTTGCAGAACCGCGAGTTCAAGGTCAAGGATGGCAAGGTCGAAGACGATTTTTAATCACTGCTTTGCCTCTGCATGAATCAATAAAGGCGACCCTGGGTCGCCTTTATTATTTTGTAAAAATGTGAACCTGTTCCGCCTGTTTTCACTTCATCGAGACGATTGAAAGTCCCAGTTTCTGTACGCCACCTTCTTCATCATTCACCCAGACCACCTCGGTTTCGGCTTCAAGCCCTTTGAGCGCAGGATGGTCAGAGTCAATGCGCACGCTGAGTTTGTCTCCGACCTGGAACAAGCGTGGCGCCTGAACCTGCATGCCGGAGCTTGAAAGATCAATGCATACGGCAGGGATGACCTGGCCGGCGTGGATCAGGTTGACGTCTGCATCGACGCGCATGCGGATGTAATCCCGCTTTTCCTCGTAGTCGCGATCATTTCGACTCATGTACAGTCCTTCGTTTTAGTTGCTGATTTGTGAGTTCTTATAACTCTGGGTGATTTGCGATGTAAAGAGCGCAAAGTGAGGGTAGGAGCATGCTTGAAACACCCGTCGGATGGGAGTACCGTCTGCGCCTTGAAGGGCACCTCTGAAACACGACAGACTTATCAAGTTACTGCGTGTTATTGCGGAGAGGCTAGAAGCGAATCCAGTAAGCGGTTTCCGGTAATCCCGGGCCGCCTACGCCAACCTGATCTGGCGCCGTTTGCCCCCATGCCAAAAACCAGTGCCAAGCTGCTGATTATCGATGACGACGACGTAGTGCGCGCAAGCCTTGCCGCCTACCTTGAAGACAGTGGCTTCAGCGTTCTGCAAGCGAGTAATGGCTTGCAGGGAATTCAGATATTCGAGCAGGAGAACCCCGATCTGGTGGTCTGCGATCTTCGCATGCCACAGATGGGCGGGCTTGAGCTGATCCGTCAGGTCACCGCCATCGCTCCGCAGACGCCTGTCATCGTCGTTTCCGGTGCGGGCGTGATGAGCGATGCAGTCGAGGCCTTGCGCCTTGGCGCTGCCGACTACCTGATCAAGCCTCTCGAAGATCTTGCCGTGCTCGAGCATTCGGTGCGCCGTGCGCTGGATCGGGCGCGCCTGCTCACTGAAAACCAGGTCTACCGCGAAAAGCTGGAAAAGGCCAATCGCGAACTCGAAGCCAGCCTTCACCTGTTGCAGGAAGACCAGGACGCAGGTCGGCAAGTGCAGATGAACATGCTGCCAATCACTCCGTGGTCGATTGATGCATTCAAGTTTGCCCACCAGATCATTCCGTCGTTGTACCTGTCCGGCGATTTTGTCGATTATTTCAGGGTCGACGAGCGGCGTGTCGCTTTTTACCTGGCCGATGTTTCAGGTCATGGGGCGTCATCGGCATTCATTACCGTACTGCTGAAGTTCATGACCACGCGGCTGCTGTTCGAGTCCAAGCGTGGCGGAACGCTTCCGGAGTTCAAGCCATCGGATGTGCTGGGGCATATCAATCGCGGCCTTATCAGTTGCAAGCTGGGCAAGCACGTTACGATGGTCGGCGGTGTCATCGATGAAGAGTCAGGTAAACTGACGTACGCAGTGGGCGGACATCTGCCACTGCCTGTGTTGTATTCCGAAGGGCAGGCGCATTATCTGGAAGGTCGTGGACTGCCGGTCGGGTTGTTCAATGAGGCCACCTATCAGGATCATGAAATTGATCTGCCCGAGTCCTTCAGTCTGACCATGTTGTCTGATGGCATACTGGACTTGTTACCCGGTGATACACTCAAAGAGAAAGAAGCCGTCCTTCCCGAATTGGTCAAGACGGCTGGCGGCAGCCTGGATGGCTTGCAGCGGGTTTTTGAATTGGCAACGCTAGGGGAGATGCCGGATGATATCGCCTTGTTAGTGTTAAGCAGGAATCTTGAATGAGTACCGGTAGAATCCAGTTCGCCGAGCAGGAAGGCACCTTCGTTCTCAAGTTCGTGGGTGAAGTACGGTTGACGCTGTGTTCGGCCCTGGATGCGACTATCGAGCGCATCTTCACTGCGCTGAATTTCTCGGCGGTGGTCATTGACCTGACCGAAACGCGCAGCATTGACAGCACCACGCTTGGCCTGCTGGCCAAACTCTCGATTCTGTCACGCCAGAAGGTGGGCCTGTTACCGACGCTCGTGACTACTCACGAGGACATCACGCGCCTGTTGCAGTCGATGGGCTTCGATCAGGTCTTCAACATCGTTGACCGGCCTCTGCCGCGGCCTGAGTGCCTGACTGATCTGCCTTCACAGGACCAGTGCGAAGAAGTGGTGAAAGCCAAGGTGCTTGAAGCGCACAAGATCCTGATGGGCCTCAACGATTCCAATCGTGAAGCGTTCCATGATCTGGTCAATGCACTGGAAGGTCAGCGCTAGGTATCAGTTGCGTCTGTCTCTCTGATCGCCGAACCCCAGGCAGCAAAAAGGGCGACACCTGCGAAGGTGTCGCCCTTTTTCATGTTCAGGCTTTTTTGGCGGAGAGCAGTGCTTCCAGCTTTTCCTGATCGCGAGCGAACTGGCGAATACCTTCAGCCAGCTTTTCAGTGGCCATGGCATCCTCGTTGGAGGCCCAGCGGAACTGGCTCTCGGTCAGGCTCTGACGCGCTTCGCCGGCGTTACCCGGTGCAAGCTTGCGTTCCAGAGTGCCGGTGTCTTCGGCCAGCTTCTTGAGCAGGTCGGTGCTGATGGTCAGGCGATCACAACCGGCCAACTGTTCGATCTGGTTCAGGTTGCGAAAGCTCGCACCCATGACCACGGTCTTGAAGTCGTTGGCCTTGTAGTAGTTGTAGATGCGCGTAACCGACTGCACACCCGGGTCTTCTGCGCCGGTGTAGTCGGTGCCTGTCGACTTCTTGTACCAGTCGTAGATGCGGCCCACGAACGGCGAAATCAGGAACACCCCGGCCTCGGCGCAGGCGACTGCCTGGGCGAAGGAGAACAGCAAGGTCAGGTTGGTCTGGATGCCATCCTTCTCGAGCTTTTCAGCTGCGCGGATACCTTCCCAGGTGGCGGCCAGTTTGATCAGCACCCGGTCACGCTTGATGCCTGCGGCGTCGTACAGACCGATCAAACGCTCGCTGCGCTCGATCAGGGCATGGGTGTCGAAGGAAAGGCGTGCGTCCACTTCAGTGGATACGCGGCCCGGAACCACCTTGAGAATCTCCTGACCGATGGCGACTGCAAAGCGGTCGCAGGCCAGGCCGATGTCGCCCTTGCTACCGTCGAACGCTTCGCCCAGCATCTTGGCGTTGTTCGCGTCGGAAGCGGCCTTGAGCAACAGGGAAGGGTTGGTGGTGGCGTCCTCGGGTTCGAGGCTCTTGATTGCGCCGAAGTCGCCGGTGTCAGCAACAACGGTGGTGAATTTCTTGAGTTGATCCAGCTTGGAAGTCATGAGCGTGCTCTGTCCTGTGCGGTTGGATGACATTACCCGAGCGCTGCCGACCACTCAAGGCCGCAGCGTTTACTGCTGCCGATGATAGGCCCTGAGGGACGGCATTGTCGTGAATACCTTTGTCTAGGATGTTTTTGAGCCTCGCACCGACTGCTTGTTCCCTTGATGTGAATTTAACCTCTTGAAGAGCGGCCTGCACGTTGCGCAATGGGCGCGAACATCAGCTTACCGTGCCTTTGACAGAAGGCCGCTGCGCCGGGGTGAGCCGGGTTCGCAATCAGACCGGGCTGTGGCGTCGAGCGGCGCATTGGGGTAAAGATGCTGTTCAACTCGCGATGATCTGAAGGAACCAGCATGCATTCACGACGCTTCCCCCTCACTGCCGCCATCGGACTTTCCCTGGTTTCCATGGGTCTGTTTTCCATGGCTGCCAATGCCGCCGAGCTGTCACCCGATCAGTTGCTGAAAAAAGCCCAGGCCGAACAACCGGCCTACCTCGACACTGTCCGGCAACTGGTCGATATCGACACAGGCACCGGCCAGGCACCCGGGCTGAAGACCGTCAGCGCGATGCTGGTCGAACGTCTCAAGGCGCTGGGCGCTGAAGTCTCCACCACGCCGGCAGATCCTTCGGCGGGGGACAATATCGTCGGCACGTTCAAAGGCAACGGCACGCGTTCTTTTCTGTTGATGGTCCACTACGACACGGTGTTCGGGCCGGGCACAGCCGCCAAGCGTCCCTTCAGGCTCGACAGCGAGCGCGCCTATGGGCCAGGGGTGGCAGATGCCAAGGGCGGCGTGGCGATGATTCTGCACGCACTGCAGTTGTTGCAGAATGAGCACTTCAAGGAGTTCGGTACGCTCACTGTGCTCTTTAACCCGGACGAGGAGACCGGCTCCAGCGGTTCGAAAAAAATCATCGCCGAACTCGCTCGCCAGCATGACTACGTGTTTTCGTACGAGCCGCCTGACAAGGATGCCGTCACCGTCGCCACCAACGGCATCAATGGCCTGCTCCTCGATGTCAAAGGCAAATCATCACATGCGGGCTCCGCTCCCGAGGCCGGGCGCAATGCCGCCATTGAGCTGGCGCATCAGTTGCTGCAGCTTAAGGACCTCGGCGACCCAGGCAAAGGCACGACCGTCAACTGGACACTGATCAAGGGCGGGGAGAAGCGCAACATCATTCCATCCAGCGCATCAGCCGAGGCGGACATGCGCTATTCCGACCTCAGCGAGAGCGATCGCGTACTGGCTGATGGCCAAAAAATCGTGAAGAAGACACTGGTCGATGGCACCGAAGTGACCTTGCGAATGGAAAAAGGCCGACCGCCGCTGGCCAGAAACCCTGGCTCCGAACAGCTGGCGAAAACCGCGCAGGCGCTGTACCAGAAAACAGGCCGCACTCTGGAGCCGATTGCCATGCGTTTCGGTACCGACGCGGGCTATGCCTACGTACCGGGGAGTGCAAAACCTGCGGTGCTCGAAACCATGGGCGTGGTCGGTGCCGGCCTGCATGCCGACGATGAATACATTGAGTTGTCGAGCATTGCGCCCAGGCTTTACCTGACCGTGGCGCTGATTACGCAGTTGTCGAAGGGCGATGCTGCGCCCTGACGACTCGTGAGGGGAGCGTTGACAGGCGTGGTCTGCGGGCCACGCCATCTGTCGATGCGTGGGGCATTGCGATTGACCTGATCACCGATAAACGATTAACTGTATATGCATACAGTTAATCAGAAAAGGCTCGCCTCATGAGTGTTACATTCCTTGGCCCGTTGTCGGCAGGTGGCATCAAGCTTCCGTTCATATCGCTGTCGTCCGTTGGCTCCAGATCGCCAGTGGTCGAGAAGCATGTTTCCATCGCCGAGCTTTGCGAGGTCCGTGAGCCGCACGCCTACCTGGCCAGGATCGAAGACCAAGGCATGCAAGGGGGCGGCATGTGCAGCGGGGACATGCTGGTGGTCGACCGCAGCCAGTACGCTGAGCACGGTGACATCGTCGTTGCCTCGCTCAATGCACGGCAGATCTGCCGGCGTCTGCACATGCGCGGCGATGTGGTGATTCTGGAATCGCAAAATCCGGATTACCCACCACTGCGTGTCACCGACAACGATGACCTGATCATTTTGGGCGTGGTCACCTACAGCCTGAAAAACCTGCTGGAGGGCCGCGCTGCATCATCAGCTCATCGATGAACAGACGCATGTCCTTGCATTGCACGCTGCTGCGTGATCTGCTGCCCACTCTTTGGCTTTTATCGGAATACCGAGCGCATGCAAGAACGACTTGACCAGCTACGGCTCCCCAAGCCTGTACAGGGAGCAATCAGTGATCTGGTAAGGGCGCTCGACGCAACCAGCACCTGCGCCGACGTGGAAGCCGAAGCCGCGTTGCAGATCGAATACATTCACGGTCTTGAGACCAGCAGAAAGTTGCGTCCAGCGGATGCCGAAGCGCTTTACATCATTTTCGACGACGCAGTTCAGGCTCGTTTACAGGCACTTGCCGATTAGATTCGGTAATCCGTTATTCCCCTGCCTGCGTGAACTTCACCTAAGACGCTATCTGTCCGCTGGGCCGGGACGCATGCTTTGGCTCACCCTGCGAATCTGCAATCTGCGGGCTCTTGTTCAGGTTTGAATGGTTATGCGTTTATCAGGCTTCATCCTCGAGAACATCGAACCTATCGTGCGCGAGTGGACCGATTTCGCACGCACCCTGTCTGCGCTCGGCGAGCCTCTGGATACCACAGAACTCAGGGACCATGTCGAGCAAATGCTGCGGGCGATCGCCACTGATCTGCAAACGGATCAATCGTTGCAGCAACAGGTCGACAAATCCCAGGGCCACCGTGTGTCAAATGAACAGACCGCAGCGAAAAGCCACGCGATTACTCGATTGATGTCGGGCTTCACCATCGATCAGGTGGTTTCAGAGTTTCGGGCATTGCGGGCGAGCGTGATCAGGCAGTGGATGTCGCGAGAGACGCAGGACGCTCAACAGCAGATCGAAGACATGATCCGCTTCAATGAAGCCATAGATCAGGCCCTTGCCGAGTCCATCTCCAGCTACACAGGCGCGGTTCAGGCGTCGCGCAATATCTTTCTGGGCATCCTCGGGCACGATTTGCGTACCCCGCTAAGCGCCATACTGCTGGGGGCCGACGTATTGCTGCGCACCCATGATCTGGGCGCGCGGCCAACCAAGGTTGCATCGAGGATCTACTCCAGCGTGAAGCGGGCCAACCAGATCGTCGGCGATCTGCTCGACTTCACGCGCTCACAGATTGGTCCAGGCATCCCGTTGAAAAAGACCAAAATAGACATGCAACCGATCTGCGTTCGCATCGTTGACGAATCGAGTACCGTCAACCCGGAAGCAGACATTCGCTTGACGTCGGAGGACCCGGTCATCGGCCGCTTCGATGGCGATCGACTGGAGCAGGTCTTCTCGAACCTCATCGGCAACGCCATACAGCACGGCAATAGCTGCGATCCCGTCGAAGTGACGCTGGCCGTTTCGGAGGGCGAGCTCCGCTTTATCGTCCACAACACCGGCAGCCCGATTCCCGCAGATGTGCTGCCGTTCATCTTCAACCCGATGGACCGCTACTCACCCGAAAAGATGATCGACAACGGACCTTATTCAAGCCTGGGGCTGGGTCTGTTCATCGTCGACAGGATTGTCGACGCGCACGGCGGGCGTATCGAGGTGACGTCGAAAGCGGATCATGGGACTACGTTTGCGGTGTTCATTCCGTTGAGTGCGGGGTGAGGTGGGGGCGGTTGTCAGTCAGAGGTGTATATCCGACACCGACACACATAGTGTCCCGGTCTTGCTCCTGAGGTGAGGACCTGCTTTCAAGCATCTTGCGGGCGACAGAGATGCCCGCTTGATCAATTCCTAAAGACCTCAAACTTATCCATCAAAACCTTCCCAATTTACAGCCATCCAGCGGCATCAATTGGCTAACTTGGCTGCACAACGACGCCCGATGATAGAATGCCTCCATACTTCTCTCTGAGCTACCGACGCTAATGTCATCCGCAAGCCCCGATAAAAGGCGCTCGTTCACGCGCCGCTTCTCCGTCGCTCCGATGATGGACTGGACCGACCACCACTGCCGCTACTTCATGCGCAAGCTCTCAAAGCATGCCTTGCTCTACACCGAGATGGTCACCACCGGCGCCTTGCTGCATGGCGACCGCGAGCGGTTCCTGCGGCATGATGAAACCGAGCATCCGTTGGCATTGCAGTTGGGTGGCAGTAAGGCGGCGGATCTGGCTGCGTGTTCGCGTCTGGCGGAAGAGGCGGGGTATGACGAGGTCAATTTGAACGTCGGTTGCCCGAGTGACCGGGTGCAGAACAACATGATCGGTGCGTGCCTGATGGCGCATCCTGCGCTGGTGGCGGATTGCGTCAAGGCGATGCGCGATGCGGTTGGTATTCCGGTTACGGTCAAGCACCGGATCGGTATCAATGGCCGTGACAGCTACGCCGAGTTGTGTGATTTCGTCGGCAAGGTTCAGGAGGCGGGTTGCCAGAGTTTCACGGTTCACGCGCGTATCGCAATTCTCGAAGGACTGTCTCCCAAGGAAAACCGCGATATTCCGCCACTGCGTTACGACGTGGTCGCGCAGTTGAAGTCTGACTTTCCTGACCTGGAGATTGTGCTCAACGGCGGCATCAAGACGCTGGAGCAGTGCAGTGAGCATTTGCAGTCGTTCGATGGCGTCATGCTGGGGCGTGAGGCTTATCACAACCCGTATCTGTTGGCGCATGTCGATCAGCAGTTGTTCGGCAGCACGGCGCCGGTCATCAGTCGTTACGACGCGTTGGAGTCGATGCGGCCGTACATTGCGGAGCACATTGCCAGCGGCGGCAATATGCACCACGTCACCCGGCATATGCTCGGTCTGGGCCTGGGTTTCCCTGGTGCGCGACGCTTCCGGCAGTTGCTGTCGGTTGACATACACAAGGCCGAAAACCCGATGCTGTTGCTGGATCAGGCCGCGGCGTTTCTGCAGGGGCATTGATCGCATGTGCCGTGAATTGATCTGAGTTGAGCCGAATCAAAGGAAACGCTTATTCCAGTAGCGGCGTTATCGGGCTGCGGTTATGTTGAGCGCATAACCCAACAAGGAAAACGCCCATGCACAAAGTTCTGGTTCCTTTCGACGGCTCCGAGCACGCCATGCGTGCCTTGGGCTATGTCATCGAGTTGTCTGGCGAGCTCACCAAGTCGCTCGAGGTACATATCCTGAATGTGCAGGCCAGCCCCATCGATTACAGCCTTTATCTGGCTCCCGACATGATTGATGGCGTCAAGGCCGGCTTGACCAATGAAGGCAAGCGGGTGCTGGCTGATGCGGTTGCATTGTTGACTGCTGCTGGTGTGCCGTTTCAGGCCCACGTCGATCTGGGCAACGTGGCAGAACAGGTCGAGGCTGAGGTTCAGCGGCTCGGCTGCGACGCCGTGGTCATGGGCACCCGCGGGCTCGGTAACTTTGGCGGCCTGCTGCTGGGCTCCGTGGCCACGCGGGTGATCCACGAAGCATCGGTGCCGGTGACGCTGATCAAATAATCACTGCTGCGCCAGCGTTCGCGGCTGGCGCAGCAGTTCGATATTTTCCGCAGGCACCAGCTCGCGCAGCGATTTATACAGTGCGCGGGTTTCCAGCAGGTTCCAGATGCGCAGCATGGTTTCCAGGGCATCCAGCGGCTTGCTGATGAAGTCCCGCGCGCCCAGCGCCAGTGCGCGCAGGCGGGTATCGCGTGTCGCGTCGGCGGTCAGCACCATGATCGGCAGGTAGTCATTGGCCGGTATGCGCCGGTTGAGCTGCTCCAGCACCGCAAAGCCATCGAATTCGGGCATGTGCAGATCGAGGACAACCAGGTCGGGCTCGAAGCTGTTGAACAGGTCCAGCGTGCGCAACGGCTCGGTGCTGCTCAGGACGTTGGTCAGCCCCTCGCGGGCAAGCAGTTGCTCCATCAGATCGAGGTTGGGCCGTTGGTCATCAATGATCAGAATGCGAAAGTCGCCGGTCATGTGGGCTCCGGTAAATACTGGTCCAGGAGGGCAAGAAACACCGGCACCTGGATGGGTTTGATCACAATGGCCGTGGCTCCGGCCTGTTTCAGTTCGCGATGGGCTTTATCACTGGTGTCGGCAGTGATCATCAGCACCGGTGTGTGAGCAGTAGCCGGCAGGCGTCGCAGACGTTGCAGCACCTCAAGCCCCTTGATGTCCGGCAGGCTGAGGTCGAGAAGAATCAGCTGTGGCGCATGCTGGCGCGCCAGATCAAGCCCCAGCTGGCCCTGCATGCTCGACAGCAACTGGATACCCGGTCTGCGTTGCAGCAGCGTTTCAATCAAGGCCATGCTCGACAGATTGTCTTCGATGCACAGCAGCTTGCCATGATAGGCCGGGCGGGCGGGCGAGCGGACATCCGGCGTTATCTCGAGAGCAGTGTCAGCTTGACGCGGCGGTTTGGCGGCGGGCGGCTGCACCCGCACAAGCGGCAGCGCGAGTATGAACCGGCAGCCCTCGTCCGGTGTGTTCTGTACGGACAGCGTGCCGTGCATCATCTCCAGCATGCTTTTGCTCAGCGCCAGTCCCAGCCCGGTGCCTTCGACGCTCGGGTTGGCGTCCAGCCGCTCGAACGGCTTGAACAACTGTCCGATACGCTCCGGCGCAATCCCGTAGCCGGTGTCCATTACGCTGACCGTCACCTGCTCGGTAGTCTGCTCGATTTCAATCCGCACCTGGCCAGCGGGCCGATTGTATTTGATCGCGTTGGACAGCAGGTTCAACAACACCTGAATCAAGCGCTGGCGATCAGCGACCACGCCGATCTCGTCAGGCAGATTCGGCAAGGGCTTCAACTCGATATTGGCGTCGGCAGCCATCGGCGAGACCAGCACCAGCGCTTCTTCAAGCACGCTCGACAGGGATACGGGCTCGAGGACCAGGGAAACATGCCCGGCTTCGATTCTGGCGATATCGAGTACTTCATTGATCAGCTTCAGCAAATGCTGGCCCGCTCGCAGAATATGACCGATTTGCGGGCGCTGGCTGGCGGGCGAGTCCATGTCCAGCAACTGGGCAAAGCCCAGAATCGAGTTCAGCGGTGTGCGCAGTTCATGACTCATGCGCGACAGGAATTCACTTTTGGCCCGGCTGGCGCGTTCGGCTTCCTCACGCGCAGTACCCAGAGCAATTTCGGCAACGCGACGATCACTGATGTCACGGGTGATCTTGGAAAAACCGCGCAGTTCGTCATTGCTGTCGTATTGCGCGGTGATCACCACGCTGGCCCAGAAACGGCTGCCGTCCTTGCGCTGGCGCCAGCCTTCCTCGGTATACCGGCCGTTGACGGTGGCCTCATGCAATGCCATGTCGGGGTGTTGCGGACATTCCTGCTGCAGATAGAACACAGAAAAGTGCTGGCCGATGATTTCTTGTTCCGTGTAGCCCTTGATACGCTCGGCTCCTGCGTTCCAGGTGGTGATGTAGCCGTTGCGGTCCAGCGCGAAGATGCCGTAGTCCTTGACACCTTCGATGATCAGCCTCAAACGCTCCTCGTTGTCGCGCAGTGCGCGTTCACGTTCGGCCAGCAGCTGGCCGGCCTCGACCAGACGAGTGCCGAGCTGGCCGATCTCGTCCTTTTCAGGCGGTTGGGGCAGCAGCGGATGCCCGAGCGCCAGACGCTGGGCGTTGCGCTGCACCTGATGCACCCTGGCGACGATGCCTTTGGACAGCATCAACACGGCAAGAATGGCACCGAAGATGCCGCAGGCTGCGGCCAGCAGAGTCGATAGCAGCAGGCGCTCGCGAGTGGCTGCCGCAGCCTCGGTACGTTCGGCGAGCAGCGCGTCTTCACGCTCGCGCATGATGCCGATGCGTTCGCGCAACTGGTCGAGCACGTACTTGTTTTCGATCAGGATGCGGGCGACGGTTTCTTGATCTTGCCTATCCATCGAGCGCAGTTTTTCCAGGCCTTCGACCTTGGTGTTGATCAGCGGCTCGATGGCTTTCAGGTGTTCGCGCATCTGCTCGTCACGCACATTGGTGTTGAGCCGGGTCAGCGCCGCCTCGATCAGCGGTTGCGCGTTGAGGTAGCCGGGCAGGAAGTCTTCCCGGTGAGTCAGCAGGTAGCCACGTACGCTGGCCGCACCTTCTGCGATCTGCGTATGAAGGGTCTGAATGTCGCCTTGCACAAGCAGCACGCGCCTTACGTCCTCCTCTGCCTGAGCGGTCTGGCGCTCGGCGATATAGATCAGCACCAGCGAGAACATGAGAATCGCCAGTGGCAGCGAAATGGCCACCAGCGCCTTGCCGCGTAGCGGAAGGTCTTCCCAGCGACTGCTGGCGTTTGCGGTCATTGCCAGTCGCTCGTTGATTGGCTCACCAGCCCCAGCGCCACACCGCGTACCGCCGCCTGAGTGCGGTCCGAGGCGCCGAGTTTGCCGATGACCTTTTCCACGTGGGCCTTGGCCGTGCCGGTGGTGATGCCAAGTTTTTCGCCGATTTCCCGATTGCTGAAGCCGCCCGCCACCAGCCCGAGCACCTGGCGTTCACGCGGGGTGAGGGTTTCCGGCAGGGCTGCGCCACTGGTATTGCGTTCGGTCATGCGCCGCAGCAGGCGCGCGCTGACGGCGCTGTTCAGTGCTTCTTCACCACGCGCCACGCGTTGCAGGCCGTCGATCACTTCGTCGCGGCTGGCATCCTTGAGCAGATAGCCCACCGCGCCCGCGCTGATGGCGGCTTCCAGGTGATCGGTGCTGTCGTCCATGGTGAAAATCACCACTTTCAGATCCGGCATGCGCTGCTGGAGAATCCGCGCAGCGCCCAGCCCGTTAAGCACCGGCATACGGATGTCGAGGATGGCGATGTCCGGTTGCAGCTCCTGGCACAGATCGATGGCTTGCTGGCCGTCGGCCGCCTGACCGACCACTTCGAACTCCGGATGCCCCGCCAGCAGTGAGACGAACCCGGTACGCGTCACTTCATGATCGTCCGCCAAAACCAGTCGTACAGTGTCAGTCATGTCATTGCCTTGTCTGCGGTAAAAGGAACGATGGCGCGCAGTCGGGTGCCGTGCCCGGGCCGACTGACGCAGGTCAGACGGCCGCCGAGCAGGCTGGCGCGCTCTTGCATGGCCACCAGGCCCAATTTCTGCACGCCTTTGTCATTGAACGGTTTTTGGGTGACGAAACCACTGCCGTTGTCTTCGAGCAGCAGTGAAATGTGCTCTTCACTCAGTTCCAGAGCCAATTCTACGTTGCTCGCAGCGGCGTGTTTGAGCACATTGTTGATGCCTTCCTGGGCAATACGGAACAGGGCGATTTCCAGGTGGCTGGGCAGGCGGGTCAGGGAGCGCGACTGCCAGTGCACCGCGATTCCGGCTTCGCGCAACCGGTCAGCTTCCTTGTCGACCGCCTGCAGCAGGCCGAAATCGTCCAGCACGCTTGGCCGCAAGCCACTGATCAGTTGGCGACCTTCGCCCACGCAGTGCTGCGCCAGCTTGAGAATGGCCTGCAGATCGGCGTCCAGCGGCTCAGGCAGATCAGGACAGCGACCGGCAAAACCCTGCAGCCGCTGGTGCAGCCCGGCCAGGGTCTGGGCCAGCCCATCATGCAGGTCGTAGGCCACGCGTTTGCGTTCGTCTTCCTGAGCGGTGAACAACTGGCGGACCAGCTCGGACATGGTCTGTTCTCTGACCACCAGCGCATCAAGCAGCCGATTGTTCTCCAGGTGTGCCGCCAGCAACGTCGCCAGCAATTGCAGCGACTCGATGTCCTCATTGTCCGGCGTATTGATGCCCACGCTGTTGGCCAGCAGCAGGGTGCCAAAAGAGCCTTCGTCGGCGCCGCGCAACGGTAACAGCAGCATGCACGGCAGGTCGGCATCGGGCCGCTCCAGCCACTGCGGGCCGATGGCCAGCGGGTCGGCAGCGGTCTCAAGTGTCGCCAGGCGTTCTGCACTGCCATGACGGGCGGTGATCTGCACACCGGTGTCGGCGCTCCATTCCAGCAGCAGGCCATGGTCCATCGCCACGAATGCGCACGCGCGTTGCAGCACGCGCTGACGCATGGCCTGAGGTGGCAGATGGGTCAGCTCCTGGCCGGTATCCACCAGCAGGCGAAGCCGTGCGGCACGGCTTTGCGACTGGCGATACTGGTTACGAATGGCCAGTGCGCTTGCCGGATCATGGGGGGGACTTTGCATGCAATGCTCCAGCGAGGGTTGATGCCCGCGCGGGCATAACAGAAGTAAGGCTATTAGAACTGTATCAGGAGGTGAAGCCTATCTGCCGATCGGCATACACAGTTAACCCCGGTTGGCCGATGGCGAGCCGTGGCGGGGAGGGCAAAGTGGCACTCACTGAATCCCTGAACAGATCCCCGTAGGAGAGTAGCGATGAAAATGAAATTGACCGCCCTGGCCCTGTTGCTGGCTGTGAGTGCGCCGATGGTCCACGCCGCCGCCGAGCCTTCCGGCTACACCTATCGCATGGTGGCCGAGACCCCAAGCAACGTGAACGACAAGGAGATCGCCAGTCTGTTCGACCGCTGGAACAAGGCCCTGAAGACCGGCAGCTCGCAGACTGTGGTGTCGCTCTATGCACCGGACGCAGTTCTGCAGCCGACCGTTTCGAACAAGGTCCGGGCAACGCCTGCGGAGATCAAGGACTACTTCGATCACTTCCTGGCGCTCAAGCCGGCCGGTGAGATCAACTACCGGGAAATCCGCCGCCTGGGTCCGGATGCAGCGGTGGACAGTGGTGTCTACACGTTCACCCTGACCGCCGCTGACGGCAAGAAGAGCACAGTCCAGGCGCGCTATACCTTTCTGTACCACCGCGTCGGCAACGAGTGGAAGATTCTCAACCACCATTCCTCGGCGATGCCGGAAGTACAGCCCGAGTATCAGGTCAGCCGCTGATCTGTTATCCGCCAGGCGGAAAACAAAAAATCCGGAGCCAGTGCTCCGGATTTTTTTGCCTGTCTGAACCGCTCGCTCTCAGGCTTCGGCCTGTGCGCCATTGACCTTGCGGCAATGAATCAGCGCATCGCGAATCATGAAGTTGACCAGCGTCGGCGACACACCCAGTTCCTTGGCAATGTCCTTTTGCGGCACGCCGTGCAGGCGGTACATCTCGAATGCATAGCGAGTGCGGGGCGGCAGCTCGGTCAGGGCATCGGCAATTTTCTCCAGGCTGGAGAAGTTGATGTGCGAGATTTCCGGCGAGGCACCTTGAATCACCACGTTCAGCCCCTCGGCCTCCGGGCCGGTGTATTTCTGTTCGAGCGCCTGTTTGCGGTAATGATCGATGGCCAGGTTGCGCACGATCTGAAACAGGTAACTGAGCTGGGCCTTGAAGGTCAGCGTGGCCTGAGGTGCCGAGCGCAGTCTGAAAAAGGCATCCTGCACGACGTCTTCGGCGCGCGAGCGACAACCCACGATGCGGGCCGCAATCTTGACCAGCAGCAAGTAGTTATCGACGAAGGCCTGGAGTAAGGGTGAGTCGCACTTACTTGTGATTACGTGTTCCGTCATGGAATTCACCTTGCTGCTTCAACAATGGAGGGGAGGGCCGCATGGAGGGGCAGCACCGTCACATGGGGCGACAAATTAGCCTTAATGATAATTATTGTCAAATGCGAAATCCAATCAGTGCACTTTAAAAGGGCGCTTTCATCGTGCCTGTTCTCGCTGCGTGCATCCGCCTAATTATTTGCAGACGCCATCCGTTCTCATTGGTGACAGGCCCGACCACGGTTGCGGCCAGGGAATACCTCAGGAGAACCCCATGCGTTCCGATCACGCGCATCGCCGCCTTTACATCCGCGCCCACAGACAGGCGGTTTCGATATGAGCACGCCGGTGAGCCTGACGCTGTTCTGTCTGCCTTATTCCGGGGCCAGCGCGATGTTCTACAGCCCTTGGCGGCGCAAATTGCCGGAGTGGCTGAACGTGCGCCCGCTGGAGCTTCCCGGTCGTGGCATGCGCATGGACGAGCCCTTGCAGATCGACATCGTGCAACTGGCCAATCATCTGGCCGACGAAATCAGCGCCGAGCTGGACAAGCCCTATGCGTTGTTTGGCCACAGTCTGGGCGGGCTGCTGGCCTTTGAGCTTGCGCACGCCTTGCGCGAGCGCGGTCTGCCCGCACCGCTGGCGCTGTTCGCATCAGCGACTGCCGGTCCGGTGCGCCGCGATGTCAGCGAATACGTCGCCGCCAAGACCGATGCGCAACTGATCGACCGGCTGCGCACGCTCAAGGGCACCAGCGAAAACGTCATCGCCAATCAGGAACTCATGCAGTTGATGCTGCCGATCCTGCGCGCCGATTTTCTGCTCTGCGGCAGCTTTGTGTACGGCAGGCGCGAGCCGCTCAGCGTGCCGATCCATGTATTTGGCGGCAAACAGGACAGCATCAGCGTCGAGGAACTGCTCGACTGGCAGGAAGAGACCCGCACCGGATTCTCTCTGGACATGTTCGAGGGCCATCACTTTTATCTGGTCGACGAGCAAACACAGCTGCTCCGTCTGCTGCGGCGCTATTGCGAACAGCACCTGGCCCGCTGGCGCAACAGCACCTCACGGCAAATGAACCGGGCCGCCGGTTGACCCTGTTTGCCTCGCGCGCGGCCTCTTTGCAGGGCGCGCGTCTTTTTTGAAATTCAGATTTTATCTGGCACGCCGAATCTAGCAGGAACCCCATCATGGATGCGTTTGAACTCCCCGACACTCTGGCTCAGGCTCTTCAGCGTCGCGCCTTGCACACGCCGGATCGGCTGGCGCTGCGTTTTCTCACCGATGAGAAAGACCAGGGCCTGGTGTTGACCTACCGTGATCTGGACCTGCGCGCGCGGACCATCGCTGCTGCGTTGCAACGTCAGGCCGTGCCGGGGGATCGGGCGATTCTGCTGTTCCATAGCGGGCCGGACTATGTCGCGGCGTTCTTCGGCTGCCTGTATGCCGGGGTCATTGCCGTGCCGGCTTATCCGCCGGAATCCAACCGTCGCCATCACCAGGAGCGCCTGCTGTCGATCATCGCCGATGCCGAGCCGCGTCTGCTGCTGACCGGTTCCGATTTGCAGCCGGCCTTGCTGCAGATGGACGAGTTGACCGCCGCCGATGCGCCGCCACTGCTCTGTGTCGACACGTTGCCTGCTGCCCCGGCACGAGACTGGCAGGGCCCGCAGTTGCAGGCCGACGACATCGCATTCCTGCAATACACCTCGGGCTCGACCGCGCTGCCCAAGGGCGTGCAGGTCACGCATGGCAATCTGGTCGCCAACGAGTTACTGATCCGCCACGGCTTCGGCATCGACCTCAACCCGGACGACGTGATTGTCAGCTGGCTGCCGCTGTACCACGACATGGGCCTGATCGGCGGCTTGTTGCAGCCGATTTTCAGTGGTGTCCCGTGCATCCTGATGGCCCCGGCGTACTTCCTTGCCCGGCCATTGCGCTGGCTGGAAGCGATCAGTGAATACGGCGGCACCATCAGCGGCGGGCCTGACTTTGCCTACCAGCTGTGCAGCGCACGGGTCAGCGAGTCGGCGCTGGAGCGTCTGGACCTGAGTCGCTGGCGCGTGGCGTATTCGGGCTCCGAGCCGATTCGCGAAGACAGCCTGAGGGCATTTGCCGAGAAATTCGCCAGTTGCGGCTTCACGCCTGACAGCTTCATGGCGTCCTACGGCCTGGCCGAAGCGACGCTGTATGTGGCCGGTGGCAAGCGCGGCAAGGGTATTCCATCGTTGCGCCTGAATGCGCAGGCGCTGGCGCGCAACGTCGTAGAACCGGGCGACGGTCAGCCGGTCATGAGCTGCGGCACAGGCCAGCCAGGGCATGGCGTACTGATTGCCGACCCGGCCAGCCTGCAGGTGCTCGACGAAAATCAGGTTGGCGAAGTCTGGGCCAGCGGGCCGAGCATCGCCCACGGCTATTGGCGCAACCCTGAGGCCACCGCCAAGGCATTCGTGCAGCATGCCGGGCAGACCTGGCTGCGCACCGGCGACCTGGGTTTTCAGCGTCACGGCGAGCTGTACATTACCGGTCGCTTGAAGGACATGCTGATTGTTCGTGGCCATAACCTGTACCCACAGGACATCGAAAAGCTCATCGAGAGTGAGGTGGATGTCGTGCGCAAAGGCCGTGTGGCGGCGTTTGCCGTCACTCAGGACGGTAACGAAGGCATCGGCATTGCTGCTGAAATCAGTCGCAGCGTGCAGAAAAGCCTCACGCCCGAAGCGTTGATTAAAATCATCCGGCAGACCGTGGCCGAGGCGTTTCAGGAAGCGCCGAGTGTCGTGGTGCTGCTCAATCCGGGCGCGCTGCCCAAGACCTCCAGCGGCAAATTGCAACGCTCGGCCTGCCGCACGCGTCTGGCCGACGGCAGCCTGGACAGCTACGCGGTGTTCCCCGCGAGCGATACCACTCTTTCAGGCTGTGTCCCAAACAGCGGCTCGGACCTGCAAGCGCAGATTGCCACAGTCTGGTGCGAGCAGTTGCAGTGTGAGCAGGTCAGTGCCGACGACCATTTCTTCCTGCTGGGCGGCAACTCGATTATCGCGACTCAGGTGGTGGCCCGCCTGCGCGAAACGCTGGGGATCGACCTGAACCTGCGACTGCTCTTTGAAGCGCCGACGCTGGCGGCCTTCGCGGCGCAGGTCGAAGCGCTGCAGGTCGCCGCCTTGCAAGGCGACAGCCAGACGCAGAGCGCCATCGCCCGATTGCCCGGCAACGAGCATCTGCCACAGTCCATGGCCCAGAACCGCCTGTGGTTCCTCTGGCAGCTCGATCCGCACAGCAGCGCCTACAACATTCCCGGTGGGCTTCACTTGCGCGGTGAACTCGACAGCACTGCATTGCGCACCAGCTTCCAACGCCTGATCGAGCGTCATGAATCGCTGCGTACGCGCTTCTACGAACAGGGTGGCGTGGCCCTGCAACGTATCGACGCGCCCAGTGAATTCCACCTCGACACCCTCGATATCAGCGATCTGCCCAGCACCGAGCGTCAGGCACGGGCCGTGGCAATTCGCGAACAGCAGGCGCGTCTGCCGTTCGATCTGCAACATGGTCCATTGCTGCGCGTCACGTTGTTGCAACTGGACGAAGAAGAGCATCAATTGCTGGTCACGCTGCACCACATCATTGCCGATGGCTGGTCGCTGAATGTGCTGATCGACGAGTTCTCGCGCCTTTATGCCTCGGCCGTTCAGGGCCAGACCCTGGAGCTGACACCGTTACCGCTACGTTATGCCGATTACGGCCAATGGCAGCGCGAATGGCTGGCGAACGGCGAGGCCGAGCGCCAGTTGGCTTACTGGCAGCAGCAACTGGGTGATGAACAACCGGTCCTGACGCTGAACACCGACCATCCACGTTCGGCCCGTCAGCAGCACAGCGCTTCGCGCTACAGCCTGCGCTTGACTGCCGAACTGAGCACCGCCGTGCGCAACACCGCGCAAGCCTGGCAGTCGACGTCGTTCATGTTCCTGCTGGCAGGGTTCCAGACCCTGTTGCATCGTTACAGCGGGCAAGCCGACATTCGCATCGGTGTGCCCGGCGCCAATCGGCCACGCCATGAAACCCAGGGCCTGATCGGCTTCTTCATCAACACCCTGGTGCTGCGCGCAGAGCTGGACCCGCGTCTGCCATTCTCGACCCTGCTGGCCCAGACCCGGCAGGCGGCGCTTGAAGCCCAGGCCCATCAGGACGTGCCGTTCGAGCAACTGGTCGAAGCGTTTCCGCAGGCGCGCGAGCACGGTCTGTTTCAAGTCATGTTCAACCATCAGCAACGCGACCTCGGCGCACTGCGTCGTTTGCCGGGGCTGCTGGCCGAAGAGCTGCCGTGGCACAGCCGCGAGGCCAAGTTCGATCTGCAACTGCACAGCGAGGAGGACCGCAATGGTCGCCTGACGCTGTCTTTCGATTACGCTGACGAACTGTTCGAGCACGACACCATCGTCGCCATGGCTCGGCACTATGTACGGCTGCTGACGCAGATCAGCCAGCAGGCACAGCTCGCGCTGGGTGATGTGCAACTGCTCAGCGCCGAGGAGCAGGAGCAACAGGCGCAATGGAGCGCCGCGCCTTGCGCAGCGGCCGCGTTGTGGTTGCCTGATCTGCTGGACCGCCAGGCGCGGCAGACCCCGGAACGTATTGCGCTGGTGTGGGAGGGTGGCAGCCTCGACTTCGCCGGCCTGCACACGCAGGCCAACCGCCTGGCGCATTACCTGCGCGACAAGGGCGTTGGTCCGGACATCAAGGTGGCGATCGCCGCCGAGCGTTCGCCGCAGCTGTTGATCGGGCTGCTGGCGATCCTCAAGGCGGGCGGGGCGTACGTGCCGCTGGACCCGGACTATCCGATGGATCGACTCGCCTACATGCTCCAGGACAGCGGGGTCGAACTGCTGTTGACCCAGAGCCATCTGCTGGGCGACCTGCCGAGCGCCGAAGGCGTGTGCACGGTCGCGATGGATAGGCTGCACCTGGACAACTGGCCGGTCAGCGCGCCGCGTCTGAACCTGCACGGCGACAACCTGGCGTACGTGATTTATACCTCCGGCTCGACCGGTCAGCCCAAAGGCGTCGGCAACACCCATGCGGCACTGGCCGAACGCCTGCAATGGATGCAGGACACCTACGCGCTGGATGAAAGCGACGTGCTGATGCAGAAGGCACCGATCAGCTTCGACGTCTCGGTGTGGGAGTGCTTCTGGCCACTGATCACCGGCTGCCGTCTGCTGCTGGCAGGCCCTGGTGAACACCGCGACCCGCAGCGCATCGCGCAACTGATCAACGCGTATTCGGTCACCACGCTGCACTTCGTGCCGCCGCTGCTGCAACTGTTCATCGATGAGCCGCTGGCGCAACAGTGCAGCAGCCTGCGTCGGCTGTTCTCTGGCGGCGAAGCATTGCCCGGCGAGCTGCGCAACCGGGTGCTGGAGCAACTGCCCGGCGTACAGTTGCACAACCGCTATGGCCCGACTGAAACCGCGATCAACGTCACCCACTGGCAGTGCCGGATCAGCGACGGCCTGCGTTCGCCGATCGGCCGTCCGCTGGGCAATGTGCTGTGCCGGGTGCTGGACAGCGAACTGAATCCGCTGCCACGCGGGGTGGCCGGTGAGTTGTGCATCGGCGGCATCGGTCTGGCGCGCGGTTATCTGAAGCGTCCCGGGCTGACCGCCGAGCGCTTTGTCGCCGATCCGCTGGGGCGAGCGGGTGAGCGCCTGTACCGCACAGGGGACCTGGTACGCTGGGGCACTGATGGCGCGCTGGAATACCTTGGCCGTCTGGATCAGCAGGTCAAACTGCGCGGTTTTCGCGTCGAACCACAAGAGATCGAAGCCCGCCTGCTGGCCCAGCCAGGCGTAGGCCAGGCAGCCGTGCTGCTGCGCGAAACCGTTGCCGGGCCGCAACTGATCGGTTACTACACCGCCGAAGCAGGGCAGAGCGTCGAGGCCGAGCGGATCAAGTCGGCGCTGGCCCTGGAACTGCCGGATTACATGGTCCCGGCGCAGCTGGTGCGTCTCGACAGCATGCCCCTGAGCCCGAGCGGCAAGCTGGATCGCCGCGCCTTGCCCGAGCCGCAATGGCAGACCCGCGAGCACGTAGAGCCGCAGACGGATCTGCAAAAACAGATCGCCGCTGTCTGGCGACAGGTGCTGGGTGTGCCGCGTGTCGGCCTGCGCGATGATTTCTTCGAACTGGGCGGGCACTCGTTATTGGCCACGCAGATCATTTCCCGCGTGCGGCAGGCGTGCGACATCGACCTGCCGTTGCGGGCGCTGTTCGAAGCCAGCGAGCTGGGCGCGTTTGCCGAACAGGTTGAGTGCATTCAGCAGTCAGGTGCACGCAGCAGCCTGCAGCCGATTGCCCGTGTCGACCGCAGCCAGCCGGTGCCGTTGTCCTATTCCCAGCAGCGCATGTGGTTCCTCTGGCAAATGGAGCCGGACAGCCCGGCCTACAACGTCGGCGGCATGGCGCGCCTGAAAGGCGTGCTGAACATCGAGTGTTTCGAGGCAGCGCTGCAAGCCTTGATTCTGCGCCACGAAACCCTGCGCACCACGTTCCCGAGCGTCAACGGCGTAGCGTGCCAGAAGGTCAGCGAGCAGTCCGGCCTGTGCGTGCAATGGCAGGACTACTCGACATTGCCCGCCGAGCTTCGTCAGCAGCGCATTCAGGCGCTGGCCGACAGTGAGGCGCACCAGCCCTTCGATCTGGAAACCGGACCGTTGCTGCGCGCGTGTCTGGTCAAGTCGAGCGACCTTGAGCATTACTTCGTCCTGACCCTGCACCACATCGTCACCGAAGGCTGGGCGATGGACATTTTCGCCCGCGAACTGGGACAGCTTTACGAGGCCTTCCTCGAAGGACGACCTTCGCCGCTGGAACCGCTGGCAGTGCACTACCTGGATTACAGCGTCTGGCAACGGCAGTGGATGGAAGCCGGTGAACGCCAGCGCCAGCTCGATTACTGGACCGCACAGCTGGGCAACGAGCACCCATTGCTGGAGCTGCCTGCGGACCGACCGCGTCCGCCGGTGCAAAGCCATCAGGGCGAACTGTATCGCTTCGACCTGAACGCCGACCTGGCCGCGAAAGTTCGTGCATTCAATGCCCGCAATGGCCTGACCCTGTTCATGACCATGACCGCCACCCTGGCGGTATTGCTCTACCGCTACAGCGGCCAGAACGACCTGCGCATCGGCGCACCGGTGGCCAACCGTATCCGTCCAGAAAGCGAAGGGCTGATCGGCGCGTTCCTCAATACCCAGGTGCTGCGCGTGCAGCTTGACGGGCAGATGAGCGTCGCCCAGTTGTTCGAACAGGTTCGCCACACGGTGATCGAAGGCCAGTCACATCAGGACCTGCCGTTCGATCATCTGGTCGAAGCCCTGCAACCGCCACGCAGCGCCGCCTACAACCCGCTGTTTCAGGTGATGTGCAACGTGCAGCGCTGGGAATTCCAGCAGAGTCGCGAACTGCCGGGCATGACCGTCGAGTACCTGGTCAACGATGCGCGGGCCACCAAGTTCGACCTCAATCTGGAAGTCACCGAACTGGATCACCGACTGGGTTGCTGCCTGACCTACAGCACCGATCTGTTCGACGAACCGCGCATCGCGCAGATGGCCGAGCACTGGCTGAACCTGCTGCAGGCGCTGCTCGCTGATCCACAACAACGCCTGAGTGAATTGCCGCTGCTGCAGGACACAGAGCGTCAGCAACTGCTCGACAGCCTCGGCGTCGAAGCGGGTGAGCAGCGGCTCGACCAGTGCATTCACAGCCTGTTCGCCGAACAGGCACAACGGCGTGCAGACGCGCCGGCGCTGACCTTCGCCGGGCAAACCCTCAGCTACGCCGAGCTGGACGCCAAG
Organism: Pseudomonas sp. BS3767; assembly: GCF_900099665.1. Lineage (NCBI taxonomy): Bacteria > Pseudomonadati > Pseudomonadota > Gammaproteobacteria > Pseudomonadales > Pseudomonadaceae > Pseudomonas > Pseudomonas sp. BS3767. The sequence continues at coordinate 334,738 of NZ_FNCX01000006.1, forward strand.
GCCAACCAATTGGCCTGGATGCTCCGCGAGCGCGGCGTCGACCCGCAGGTTCGCGTCGGTCTGGCGCTGCCGCGCTCGCTGGACATGGTCGTCGGCCTGCTGGCGATCCTCAAGGCTGGCGGTGCCTACGTGCCGCTCGACCCGGAATACCCGCTGGAACGCCTGCACTACATGATCGAAGACAGCGGCGTCGGGCTGCTGCTGAGCGATCGTGCCCTGTTTGCCGCATTGGGTGAGTTGCCTGAGGGTGTTGCCCGCTGGTGCCTGGAAGATGATCAGCCATTGCTGGCGTCCTGCCCAACCTGTGAGCTGCCGTTCATCAACCTGCCGCAGCACCAAGCGTACCTGATCTACACCTCCGGATCGACCGGCAAACCCAAAGGCGTGGTGGTGTCCCACGGTGAAATCGCCATGCATTGCCAGGCGGTGATCCGGCGCTTCGACATGCGCCCTGACGACTGCGAGCTGCATTTCTACTCGATTAATTTCGATGCTGCCACCGAGCGCCTGCTGGTGCCCTTGCTCAGCGGTGCACGCGTGGTGCTGCGTGCTCAGGGGCAGTGGGACGCCGAAGAAATCTGCACGCTGATTCGCCAGCAACAGGTCAATATTCTCGGCTTCACGCCCAGCTATGGCAGCCAGTTGGCGCAGTGGCTGGCAACCCAGGGCCAGACCCTGCCGGTGCGCATGTGCATCACCGGCGGCGAAGCGCTGACCGGCGAACACCTGCAACGTATCCGTGCAGTGTTCCAGCCCGAGCTGTTGTTCAATGCTTATGGCCCGACCGAAACCGTGGTCATGCCGCTGGCCAGCCTGGCCCCGCAGCAACTGGAGGAGGGCGAAGCCAGCGTGCCGATCGGTCGCGTGGTCGGCGCAAGGGTGGCTTACATTCTCGACGCCGATCTGGCGCTGGTGCCCCAGGGCGCGAGCGGTGAGCTGTACATCGGCGGAGCGGGCCTGGCGCAGGGCTATCACCAGCGCCCCTGCATGACTGCCGAACGCTTCGTGGCCGATCCATTCGCCAGCAACGGCGGGCGTCTGTACCGAACCGGCGATCTGGTGCGCCAGCGCGCCGACGGTTTGGTGGAATACCTGGGGCGTATCGACCATCAGGTGAAGATTCGCGGCTTCCGCATCGAGCTGGGTGAAATCGAGACCCGTCTGCTGGAGCATGCAGCGATCCGCGAAGCCATTGTGCTGGCGCTGGACACGCCGTCGGGCAAGCAACTGGCGGGCTATCTGGTCAGCGATGTGGCCGGGCAGGGCGACGAGCAGCAGACGCAATTGCGTGAAGCGCTCAAATCGCACCTCAAGGCGCAACTGCCGGACTATATGGTGCCGACCCACCTGATCCTGCTCGACAGCATGCCGCTGACCGCCAACGGCAAACTCGACCGCCGCGCCTTGCCTGCACCAGACCCGGAACTCAATCGTCAACACTACGTAGCGCCCGCCAGTGAGCTGGAACAGCAGTTGGCGGCAATCTGGTGTGCGGTGCTGAACGTGGAAAAAGTCGGCCTCAACGACAACTTCTTTGAACTGGGCGGCGATTCGATCCTGTCGATTCAGGTGGTCAGCCGGGCGCGTCAGTCGGGCATTCATTTCAGCCCGCGTGATCTGTTCCAGCACCAGACCGTACAGACCCTGGCCGCCGTGGCGACCACCCGCGAATTGATTCAGGCCGAGCAGGGCCAGCTTGACGGTGCTTGCGGCCTGACGCCGATTCAGCACTGGTTTTTCGACACGCCTATCCCCGAGCGTCAGCACTGGAACCAGTCGCTGCTGCTGGAGCCGCTCAGCGCCCTGGACCCGAACCTGCTGGAGCAGGCGTTGCGTGCGCTACTCGAACAACACGATGCCCTGCGCCTGAGTTTCACCGAGCACGAGGGTACGTGGCAGGCAGAACACCGCGCAGTGACCGCCGACACCCTGTTGATTCGGGCGCGGGTCACCGATATGGCCGAATGCGCAGCCCTGTACGCCGACACCCAGCGCAGTCTCGATCTGCAAGACGGTCCGCTGCTGCGCGCCTTGCTGGTCGATGGGCCGCAGGGCCGGCAACGGTTGCTGATGGTGATTCATCACCTGGTGATCGATGGCGTGTCGTGGCGTGTGCTGCTCGACGATCTGCAAAACGCTTATCGTCAACTGCGCGACGCGGCGTCTGTGCGCTTTACGGCGAAGACCAGCGCCTTCCGCGACTGGGCCGCGCGTCTGCAGGCCTATGCAGGCAATGAATCGTTACGTGAAGAACTGCAGCTGTGGCAGCGCCAGCTGGGCGGTCCTGCGACGACTCTGCCGTGCCATAACCCGCAGGGCGGTCAGCAGAATCTGCATGCGCAGACGGTCAGCGTGCGACTGGATGCCGAACGTACCCGGCAATTGCTGCAACAGGCGCCGAGTGCCTACCGAACCCAGGTCAACGACCTGCTGCTGACCGCGCTGGCCCAGGTGGTCTGCCGTTGGAGCGGGCAGCCGTCGACGCTGATCCAGCTTGAGGGTCACGGCCGTGAAAACCTGTTCGATGACATCGACCTGACCCGCACGGTGGGCTGGTTCACCAGCGCCTATCCGCTGCGCCTGACGCCAGCGCCGGCTGCCGATTCGGCACCGGGCGACTCGATCAAGGCGATCAAGGAGCAACTGCGTCAGGTGCCGCACAAGGGGCTGGGCTATGGCGTGCTGCGCTACCTGGCCGACAGTGCCAGCAAGGCTGCCATGCAGGCGCTGCCGGTGGCGCCGATCACCTTCAACTACCTCGGCCAGTTCGATCAGAGCTTCGCTGACGACGCGCTGTTCCGTCCGCTGGAAGAGTCGCCAGGCGCGGCCCACGACCCGCAGGCGCCGCTGCCCAACGAACTGAGCATCGACAGTCAGGTGTATGGCGGCGAGTTGTTGCTGCGCTGGACCTTCAGTGCCGAGCGCCATGAACCGGCTGCCATCGAAGCGCTGGCACAGGATTACCTGGCCTGCCTGCAGGCGCTGATTGCCCATTGCCTGGCCGATGGCAGCGGCGGCCTGACGCCGTCGGACTTCCCGCTGGCTGCTCTGGATCAGGCGCAGCTCGACGCGCTGCCGGTTCCGCCAAGCCACATCGAAGACGTCTACCCACTGACCCCGATGCAGGAGGGCATGCTGCTGCACACGCTGCTTGAGCCGGGCACCGGGCTGTATTACATGCAGGACCGCTACCGCATCAACAGCGCGCTCGACCCAGAGCGTTTTGCCCAGGCCTGGCAGGCGGTGATCGCCCGTCATGAAGCGCTGCGCGCCTCGTTCTGCTGGGATATCGGCGAAGCCATGCTGCAGGTCATCCACAAGCCGGGCAGCACGCCAATCGATTATCTGGACTGGCGTGACGTACCGGAGGACCAGCAGGAGCCGCGTCTGCAGGCCTTGCTCAAGTCCGAGCGCGAGGCCGGTTTCAATCTGCTTGATCAGCCGCCGTTCCACCTGCGCCTGATCCGCATCGATGAAGCGCGCTACTGGTTCATGATGAGTAACCACCACATCCTGATCGATGCCTGGTGCCGTTCGCTGCTGATGAACGATTTCTTCGACATCTACACTGCGCTGGGCGATGGCCGCGACGCGCAACTGGCCCCCGCACCGCGCTATCGCGACTACATCGGCTGGTTGCAACGCCGAGGACTGACGCAGGCGCGTGACTGGTGGCGAGATAACCTGCGCGGCTTCGAACGACCGACGCCGATCCCCAGCGACCGGCCGTTCCTGCGTGAACATGCCGGCGACAGCGGTGGCATGGTGGTGGGCGACTGCTACACCCGTCTCGATGAACACGACGGTGCACAGCTGCGCGAACTGGCGCAGCAGCATCAACTGACCGTCAACACCTTCGCCCAGGCGGCGTGGGCGCTGACCCTGCGGCGCATGAGCGGTGAGCGCGACGTGGTGTTCGGCGTTACCGTGGCCGGGCGGCCGGTGGAACTGCCGCAGATGCAGCGCACGGTCGGCTTGTTCATCAATACCATCGCCCTGCGTGTCGGCATGCCGGCTGACGACCAGCGTTGCAGCGTTCGCCAGTGGCTCGGCCAGTTGCTGGACAGCAACATGCAACTGCGCGAGTACGAATACCTGCCGTTGGTGACCATTCAGGAAAACAGCGAGCTGCCCAAGGGCCAGCCACTGTTCGACAGCCTGTTCGTGTTCGAGAACGCGCCGGTCGAGGTCTCGGTGCTGGACCGTGCGCAAAGCCTGAATGCCACCTCGGATTCCGGTCGTACCCACACCAACTACCCGCTGACCGCAGTCTGCTATCCGGGCGATGACTTGGGGCTGCACCTGTCCTACGACCAGCGCTATTTCGACGAATCCACCGTGCAGAGCATGCTCGGTGAGTTCAAGCGCCTGCTGCTGGCGCTGGTCGAAGGCTTTCATGGCGACATGGCCGAACTGGCGCTGGTCAGTGAGCAGGAACGCGCTTTCCTGATCGACGGTTGCAACCAGAGTGACCATGCTTACCCGCTGGATAAAAGCTATGTCGAGCTGTTCGAAGCGCAGGTCGCGGCGCATCCGGAGCGCATTGCGGTCAGTTGCCTGGAGCGCGAGCTCAGCTATGCCGAGCTGAATATCGCCAGCAACCGTCTGGGCCATGCCCTGATCGAGGCCGGTGTCGGGTTCGATCAGCCAGTTGCCTTGCTGGCCGAGCGCGGTGTTGAATTGCTCGGCATGATCATCGGCAGCTTCAAGGCCGGTGCCGGTTACCTGCCGCTGGACCCGGCACTGCCGAACTCGCGTCTGAGCGGCATCATCGGCCAGAGCGCCACACCGCTGCTGGTGTGCAGCGCTGAGTGCCTGGAACAGGGCAGGGCGCTGCTCGAAGCACTGCCCGAAGGGCGCCGACCGCAGTTGCGGGTCTGGGAAGACGTGCAGCAGAGCGATTCCGCGCAGCACGATCCTGGTCGCTACAGCGCGCCGGACAACCTCGCTTATGTAATCTTTACCTCAGGCTCCACCGGGCTGCCGAAGGGCGTGATGGTCGAGCAGCGCGGCATGCTCAATAACCAGTTGAGCAAGGTGCCTTACCTGAGCCTGAGCGACCGCGATGTGATCGCCCAGACCGCCTCGCAGAGTTTCGACATTTCGGTCTGGCAGTTCCTCGCCGCGCCTCTGTTCGGTGCTCGGGTGGACATCGTGCCGAACGACATCGCCCGCGATCCGCAGGCGCTGTTGGCGCATGTTCAGGCACAGCGCATCAGCGTGCTGGAAAGCGTGCCGTCGCTGATCAACGGCCTGCTCGCCGAACCGCAGGCAGCGCTCGACGGCCTGCGCTGGATGCTGCCGACCGGTGAAGCCATGCCGCCGGAACTGGCCAGCCAGTGGCTGCAACGTTACCCGCAGATCGGCCTGGTGAATGCCTATGGTCCGGCTGAATGCTCTGATGACGTGGCGTTCTTCCGGGTCGATGCGCAGTCCACTCGCAGCGCTTATCTGCCGATCGGTTCGCCGACCGACAATAATCGTCTGTACCTGCTCGATGATGCGCTGGACCTCGTGCCGCTGGGTGCGGTTGGTGAGTTGTGTGTGGCCGGTGCCGGTGTCGGTCGTGGTTATGTCGCTGACCCTTCGCGCAGCGTACCGGTGTTCGTACCGCATCCGTTCGGTGCGCCGGGCGAACGTCTGTACCGCACTGGTGACCTGGCGCGGCGCCGCAAGGACGGCGTGCTGGAGTACGTCGGCCGGGTCGATCATCAGGTGAAGATTCGTGGTTATCGCATCGAGCTGGGCGAAATCGAAACCCGTCTGCTGGAGCATCCCGCTATCCGTGAGTCAGTGGTGCTGGACGTCGACGGCCCATTGGGCAAGGTGCTGGCGGCCTACCTGGTGCCGCGCTCCGCGACGCAGGATCATGAGGCCCTGCGTGACGAGGTGAAAGGCCACCTCAAGGCCAGCCTGCCGGACTACATGGTGCCGACGCATCTGGTGCTACTGGAGGCCATGCCGCTGACCCCGAACGGCAAGCTGGACCGCAAGGCCCTGCCGGCGCCGGACGTCAGCCTGGCGCAGCAGGATTACCTGGCACCACAGACGGAAATGGAGCAGCAGCTGGCAACGATCTGGGCTGATGTGCTCAAGGTCGAGCGCGTGGGCATTACCGACAATTTCTTCGAGTTGGGCGGGCACTCGCTGCTCGCGACCCAGGTGGTGACCCGTGCGCAGAAGCGCTTGCAGCGTAACGTGCCGTTGCGGGCAATGTTCGAATTCAACACCGTTCAGGCGTTGGCGCAGCATCTGGAAAGCGTTGGAGGAGCACAGGTCGACGAGCAGAAATTCGACCGTCTGGCGGACTTGATGGCGGAACTGGAAGGGCTCTGATCAGCCTCTCGTCGGAGCGGCGGGGCTGCGGATAAAAAACTCGTTACCGGGTGTAAATCCGCAGCTCGCTGGCGCGTTTTCAAAGGACCGAACACACACCTGAGGCGGCATGCGCCGACGCCCATGCTTCAGGTTATTCAAGACTCGAATTGAGGGTTGCACAGATGTCAGTCGCTACCAGGTTTATCGATGATCAGCCGACACGGGTTGCCCCGGCTGCGGCTGAGATGCTCTACCAGTTCGACGAGTCGCCACTGCTGGCCCGGCAGAGTCGCCAGGAGTCCAACGCACGCAGCTACCCGCGGCGCATACCGCTGGCGCTCAAACGCGCCAAAGGTATTCACGTCGAGGACGTTGAAGGGCGGCGCTTCATCGATTGCCTGGCAGGCGCGGGCACCTTGGCGCTCGGGCATAACCATGCGGTGATTATCGAAGCGATCCAGCAAGTGATCACCGACGAGTTGCCGCTGCACACCCTGGACCTCACCACGCCGGTCAAGGACCAGTTCGTTCAGGACCTGTTCGGCCTGCTGCCACCAGCGCTGGCCGATGACGCGAAGATTCAGTTTTGCGGCCCGACCGGTACCGATGCGGTGGAAGCCGCGTTGAAGCTGGTGCGTACCGCCACCGGACGCAGCACGGTGTTGTCATTTCAGGGGGGTTATCACGGCATGAGCCAGGGCGCGTTGAGCCTGATGGGCAGCCTGGGGCCGAAAAAGCCGCTGGGTGCGTTGCTCGGTACAGGCGTGCAGTTTCTGCCATACCCCTACGATTACCGCTGCCCGTTCGGGCTCGGCGGCGAACAGGGCGTGCGCGCCAACCTGCATTACCTGGAAAACCTGCTCAACGACCCGGAAGCTGGCGTGCAATTGCCCGCGGCGGTCATCCTTGAAGTGGTGCAGGGCGAGGGCGGAGTGATCCCTGCTGATCTGGACTGGCTGCGCGGCGTGCGGCGTATCACCGAAAAGGCCGGCGTGGCGCTGATCGTCGATGAAATCCAGAGTGGTTTCGCGCGCACCGGCAAGATGTTTGCCTTCGAGCATGCCGGAATCATCCCGGACGTGGTGGTCATGTCCAAAGCCATCGGCGGCAGCTTGCCGTTGGCGGTTGTAGTCTATCGTTCCTGGCTGGACACCTGGCTGCCGGGCGCACACGCCGGGACGTTTCGCGGCAACCAGATGGCCATGGCTACCGGTTCTGCCGTAATGCGCTATCTTCAGGAGCACTCTATTTGCGAACACGCGACAGCCATGGGCGCGCGGCTGTCCGGGCATTTGCGTGCCTTGCAGCGTGACTTCCCGCAACTGGGCGATATTCGCGGGCGCGGGCTGATGCTTGGTGTCGAGCTGGTCGACCCGTCCGGTGCATGCGATGCACAGGGTCATCCGCCGGTATTTGCGCGTCTGGCCCCGCTGATCCAGCGTGAATGCCTCAAGCGCGGGCTGATTCTGGAGCTGGGTGGGCGACATGCCAGTGTGGTACGTTTTCTGCCACCGCTGATTATCACCGCCGAGCAGATCGACGAGGTGGCAGAGATCTTCGGTCGCGCGTTGAATGCCGCTGTCGCCCAGGTTTAATTTTTCGACGTAGTGATACGTTCAATCCCTATAGCTGCCATGAATTGGCACGGCAGCCCTGAACACACATGGAGAGCAGCAATGACTTCAGTATTCGATCGGGAAGACATCGTCTTTCAAGTTGTAGTCAACCACGAAGAACAGTATTCCATCTGGCCCGACTACAAGGCGATCCCCAACGGCTGGCGCACCGTGGGCAAAAGCGGCTTCAAGAAAGAATGCCTGGCCTACATCGAAGAAGTCTGGACCGACATGCGCCCCCTGAGCCTGCGCCAGAAAATGGAAGCGCAGACGGCTTGATTGAGCGTTATACATAAGTCCTGTGGGAGCGAGCTTGCTCGCGAAGAGGCCGGTACAGCCTTGACCACCGTGCGACGCTCCGCGTCGTCATGCCGTTCTGGACGCTCCGCGTCCTCTCGCGACCCAGAGCGTCGAGACCTGCATTCCCCACGCCGGAGCGTGCGCAACGATAACTGACTATCGTGCGACGCTCCGCGTCGTCATGCCGTTCTGGACGCTCCGCGTCCTCTTTGCGACGCAGAGCGTCGAGATCTGCCGGAGCGTGAGCAACGATAACCTCACCCCTTGCCAGCCAGCACTCCGATAACCCCCTGAATATCCCCCTGCAACTCCGTCAGCGGATCAGCGCCATCAATCCCCAATACCAGCAACTTGCTGTCTGCCGCTTCAATTGCAGCCTTTACCGGCTCTGGCGGCTGACGATGATCAAGCACCAGCGCCACGTCGTTATCCTTGAGGGTCGCGCTCAGTTTGCTCAATGCCTCGGGCGTCCACTGTTCGTCGGTCAACACCTGAGTGTCGATCAGCTCCAGATTCAGCCCGCTGATCAGGTAGCCGAAGCGGTCTGACAAACTCACCACACTCAAATTGTCTGCACCGGCCAGTGCCGCTTCGCTGCTGGCACTCAGCTTGAGCAATTGCTGCTTGAACGCCGCCAGATTGGCCTCGATCTTCGGCTTCGCACTCGGTGCCAGGCGCACCAGGTCCGCCGCCAGCACATCGGCCATGCGCCCCATATTATTGCTCGCCAGCCACGGCTGACTGTTCAGCCCGTCAGTGCCTTGGCCCGGCTGTACGGCGATGCCTGGCAAGCTGCCGTCCACCGGACGTGCGGCGTCGATCTCGACGATACGAATATTGCTGCGCCGTGCATTGGGGTAGAGCGGGTCATCGGCCCAGATTGAGCGCAAGCCGATCACCGCGTCGGCGTTGGTGGCCAGCCCGCGCAACGCATCGGCACCACGCCCGGTGAAATACGCCGTCTGACGCGAGCCCGGCAGATTGGCCGCAGCAGCGCGTTCCAGCATCACACCACTGTCCTTGAGCAGTATTTCGCCCAGGCCATAGGTGATCGGCAGGCTGGCCAGCACCCGTACCGGTTTTGCGTTGTCGGTTTTGGCGTCGGCGGCATACAGGCTGTTGCTGAACAGGCCGGTCATGGCCAGCGCCAGGGTCAAGGTACGTAATGTAAGCATTTATCCAATATTCCCTTTCAGGCTCGGCAGCGTGCCGCGCGCGATGGCGGCGAGGGCGAAAGCCATGCCCGCCACCAGAATGATTGCCGCGCCGGACGGCACGGGCAGGTCGAAGACGATGGGCAGCAGGATGCCGCACAGGGTGCTGAATGTTGCAATGGCGACCGAAATCCAGAAAAAACCCTTGAGCGACTGACTCAACAGGCGTGCCGCCGCCGCTGGAATCACCAGCAACGCACCGACCAGAATTGCACCAATGACTTTCACCGCAGCGACCGTGATCAGCGTCACCAGAATCACGAACAGGTAATCCAGCGTCTTCACCGCCACGCCGCGCACCGCAGCCAGTTGCGGGTTGAAGCTGGCCAGCATGATGCGGTTGTACAGCGGCAGGCTCAGGCCCATGACCAGCGAACCGACGATCAGCAGCACCAGCAGGTCATTGCCGTTGACGGTCAGTACCGAGCCGAACAGCACGTTTTCCAGGATGTGCACGTTGATCTTGCCAGCCAGCACCAGCAGCAGGCTCGCGCCCAGCGCCAGGGACACCGACAGGAATACGCCGATCAGCGTGTCCGGTGCCAGCCCGGTGCGGTTGCGCAGGTAGTTGAGGACGATACCGAACAGCAGGCAATAGCCGAACAGCGCGCCATAAGGCCCGGTGTACGGCTCACCGAGCAGAATGCCGATGGCCACGCCGGTCAGTGCCGCATGGCCCACCGCTTCAGAGAAGAACGCAAAGCGCTTGACCACGACCAGCGTGCCCAGACCGCCCAGCACCGGGCCGATCAACAGGCCCGCAAGCAGGGCGTTGACCACGAAGCCATAAGCCAGCGCCTCCGGCAGATACCCGGACGAGGCGAGGCCCTGAATGAACAGGCGAAAGGTTTCGTAATCCATTACGCGATCCTCCCGGCGCTGCTATCCATCGTGCGCGGGTGCGCGGAAAACAGCGTCAGCAGGCGTTCCGGGGTCAGCGCGGTGGCGGCCGGCTCGTCGAACAGGATGCGTCGGTTAAGCCCCGTGACCTGATCGGCCAGACGCCTGACGGCATCCAGGTCATGCTCGATCCACAGGACCGTGACTCCGCTTCGGCGCCAGTCGCCCAACAACCGCTCAAACACCTGAATACCCGCCTCATCCAGCGCCGACATCGGCTCATCCAGCACCAGCAATTGCGGGGCAGGAATCAGCCCCTGCGCCAGCAATACGCGCTGCCGTTCGCCACCGGAAAGCGCGCCCATGCGCCGTTTGCGCTTGTCCTGCATCCCGACCCGTTCCAGTGCCTCGCCAATCGCTGCCGCGTAGTGCTTCGACAAGCCCAAAAACGCCGGGCGTCGCTGACACATCGCAGCCATGAAATCGTCGACGGTCATCGGCAGGCCACGGTCGAACTCCAGCACCTGCGGTACATAGCCAATCAGTCCTGGAGCAGCAGGCCACAGCAGGCTTAATTGGCCCTGATGCGGTGTCTGCCCAAGCAGGGTCTTGATCAGCGAGCTTTTGCCACCGCCGTTCGGGCCGACCAGTGCGTGTACGCTGCCGGCGCGCACATTGAAGTGAACCTGATCGAGAATCGTGGTGCGCCCGAGGGTCAGGCTGACCTGATTGAATTCGATGCCCGGACCCTGGCTGGCGATGTCGAGGTGCTGTGCGGCCGTCATGCGCCCGACTCCTGAATGGCCCGTACCACCGTGTCCAGGTTGCCGGCCATCTCCTTTTCGTATTTGTCGGCGGTGTATTCGCCATAGGAAATATGCGACAGCGGGTACAGCTTGACCCCGGATTCACGCTGAATGGTCTCGACGTAGGTGGATGGGAAATCCATCTCCGAGAAGATCACCTTCACGTCCAGTTCGCGCAGTTGGTCGATGGTTTTTTTCAACTGGCTCGGGCTGGGCTCGATGCCATGCGCCGGTTCAACCACGGCGGTGACTTCCAGGCCGAATTCGCGCAGCAGGTAGTCGTAGGCGGCATGCACCGTGGCCACGCGCAGGTCGGCGTTGGGTGCCTTGGTCAGTTTGGCGAGCGCATCGGCGCGCATCTGACGCAGGCGTTTGCCGTAGGCGCGGGCGTTGGCGGTGTAGGTTTTGGCATTGTCCGGGTCCAGCTTACCCAGCTCTCGGGCGATAGTGTTGACCTGCGCAATGGATGCACTGATCGACAGGAAGGTGTGCGGGTTGACCACTTTGCCGGCACCTCGCGCCGCCACCCCGGTGGCCGCCAGCAACGGCACATCGGCATTGGCCTCGATGGTCTTGATGTTCGGCGTTTCACTGGCGGCGATCATGCGGTCGGCAAAGTCGTCGTGGCCGACACCGTTGAGCACGATCACGTCCAGTGAACCGATGCGCTTGATGTCCTCGCCGCGCGGCTCATAGGCATGCGGATTAAAGCCCGCCGGGATCAGCGGCACAACGTCGGCCTTGTCGCCGACAATATTGCTCACGTAGCTGTAGTAAGGGTGCAGGGTAATGCCGATGCGCAGGCGTTTGGCCGGTTCGGCGGCGAAGCTGGACGGCGCCAGCAGGGCGACCATCAGCCCCGTCAGCAGGACGCGCAGCAAGGGACGGCGTTTGAATGAAATAGGCATGGGCAAGCGGTCTTCTTTCAAAGGAGTGCGGAGTTTCAGTGCGGGTGCTGGCGGGTCACGCCAGCATCGAATTGCGCGACGACCTGCTTCCAGCCTGAATCGATCAAGGCCCGGTCACTGAGGTCGCTGACCGCCGCCGGCGAGGCATTGCGGTTGATCCAGATGTCCGGCTGCTCGCCGGAATCGACACGCATCAGAAAGGAACCGGCCACGCTCGGCGTCCGGCTCAGTCCCAGGTAGGACTGCTCGATCATCTGCCAGGCATGATCGCCACGGCTCACCGAACTGGCATCCGTGGCGAACGGCGCAAAGCCTTCGTCGCCGAGTTGCTGCGGGGTGATCGGTGTCTGCTGCTCGCTGGCCAGCAGGCGGATTTCGTCGAGGGTCACGCGCAGGTCGGCGTAAATGCCTTGTTCCGCAGCGCTCAGGTCGCGTCGTGCGTCCAGTTGGTAGATGGCAATGCTGTGCGTTTCCCGGGTATCACGGTGCAGGCTGATCACGCCTGCAGCGCAGCCAAGGATCAACAGGCACAGCACCAGCACATACAGGGTTTCATGCCCGGCGCCTGCCGGACGGACGATGTGTCGGGTCGGTGTGCTCATGGGGCCTGGATATCCGCCTGATCGATTTCCACCACGTGACCGGGACCGGCGTCGAACAGCACGTAGAACTCGGAGGCGGGGCGTTTGAAGGTCACCGTCGAGTCTTCGCCGAGCTTGCCGGGCACCAGAATGGTTTCGTCGTAGCCGATCACGTCCAGGGTCACACCCGGCGCACCACTGCCGTCGGAAAAACCGCCAGTGCAGCGGATCTGCTCGGTGTCGATCTGTTTGCATTCGCACATCGGGTTATGCGCCAGGGCGTTGCCGCTCAGGCCAAGCAGGCACAGGGCACTGACCGTCAGCCAGCGCAGGGAAGGGCGGGCACTCATGGTTGGGCTCCTTGTTTTTTCAGCCACGCCACGGTGCTGGGCGAAGCCTGTTGCAGGGGGATGGAAGTCTGATGCACGGCGCCGTCCCAGCCTTCCATGGTGATCCACAGCTGGGCGTCGGGATCGGTGTTTTGCGCGATCTGCATGAAGGCGCTCATGCGGTAGCCGCCACCGAAGAAAATCACCCCGGCGGTGCGCAGGCTGCGCGGTTTGCCGATGCGCAGATAAGTGGCCTTCACCCGGTCGATGCAGGCGTTGCACAGCGCTGCGTTGAAACTTTTCATGTAGCCCGAAGGGCCGGACAGTCGCGGCGCTTCGTTGCGGTCCTCTGCCAGACGCAGGCTCCACGGGCCGACCTGAATTTCGCCGACCTCGCGCTGGCCGAGGCCCTGATCACCGCGGTCCAGCGCGTTGTCGGAGAAGTACTTGGGCATGAAACCCAGCGGGATCAGCACCAGCAGCACGTTGATGTGGAAGCGCCACTTATGCCAGAAACGGCTCAGTGACGATGCAGGTTGTGCAACAGCGGCGGCCTTGCTCACAGACTGTTCTCCGGGGTGCGGGTCGCCAGCGGCGAGGGCGTGGTGTTTCGTGGGGGTGCAGCGGCCGTTGCCGGGCGGGTTCGGGCTTCACGCTTGAGGGCGTTGAGCGTCGCCAGGGCAGTACGTTTGCTCCAGATCAACAGGCCGCTGAGCACCATCATGCTCAGCAGCAGGCCGAAGAATGCCCAGATCAGCTTGATCCAGATGCCGCCGAAATCGCCGGTGTGCAGGGGGCGCATGGACTCGGTGACGAACTCCAGCTTGTTGCGGTCCGACAGCAGGTGCGATGTGGCAATCTCGCCGCTGTACGGGTTGATTTCGGCGGTCTGGAACATCAATGGATACCAGCTGCGTCCACCCACCTGCATGTTGCTGTAGGCATTGAACGGCGGCGTGATGAAGCTGGCTTCCAGGCCCGGAATCCGCTCCTTGGCGATTTCCACGGCGCGCTCCAGGCTGATGGTTGGCGCAGGACTGCCGTCGGCAGTCAGCGGCACGGCGCTGTGCGGAATGATCGACGCGACCTGGGATTTGCTGGAAATACTGATCTGGTTGTCGCCCAGAATCGCCTGGATCAGAAACCATGTGCCGGTAATGGAAATCACCGCAATGAACCAGATCGACCAGACGCCGCTGAGGCGATGCAGGTCGCCCCAGAAAATCCGTGGACCCTGGCTGAAACGTACGGGTTTGAAAAAGCCGCGCCAGAATTTCTTGTAGACCACCAGACCGGTCACCAGCGACGCCAGCAATGGCAGGCCGAGAATCGACACCAGATACCAGCCCCACGAATAACCGTTGGTAAACGGCACCAGCCACCAGCCGTGCAGCGCGCGGGTGAAGCGGCGGAAGTCGAACGACGGGGTAATGCCCTGAATCACCCCGGTGTAAGGGTTGACGTAAGCCGGGACCGAACGCCCGTCGGGGTAGGTGATGAACACGCTCAAGGCGAAGTAGTCGCCGTCCGGCTGCATGATGGTGCCGACGATCAGGTCCGGTTCGTTGCGTTCGATGGTGGCGCGAATCTGTTCGAAGTTCAGGCGCGGGGCATCGTCGGAAGGGCGGTTGTCACGCATCTCCGGGTTGGCCAGCCACATGATTTCCTTGCTGACCACGGCCAGCGTGCCGGTCACACAGACGATCAGCACGAAGAACCAGATCGGCAGGGCCAGCCAGCTGTGGACGAGAAACCAGATTTTTGAACGGGACTTCTTCGACATGGATAAACAATCTCGATTCGCGATGTGGCGCGGACGTCAGGTGAGCGCTCTTTTTAGTACGCGCGGGCGTATAAGGCCTCGCATTCAGTTAAAGACGAATGAGGGCCAGATTCCTGTAAGAGCTTTTTGCGTTTTAAATGCAAAAAAATGTTTCAGCGCGGGCGAACGCCTTCGCATGCCGCATGAATGGGGTGGTACGGCTAATTTTTCAGCGGCGCAGTACGTTCAATCTGGACATTGGTGTTGCGCCAGGCCGCAGGGGCTCGGGCGCTTTTGCCATCAAGGGAGAGACATCATGAGTCATGCGTTGAGTTTGGATATCCGGCCGCTGCTGGCAGGGGCGGGCAGCTTGCCGATGCTGGTACAGGCACCCGAGCCCGGTCTGGACTTGATGGAAGCGCTGGACGAACTCAAGCCTCTGGTCGCCGGGCACTTGTACAGCGCTGGCGGGATTCTGTTTCGCGGCTTCGAGGTGGGCGGCGCAGAGGCATTTCGCGAGTTCGCCGCCGGTTTCGGCGATCCGCTGCTCAATTACGAGTTCGGCTCTACGCCGCGCAGCAACGTCACCAAAGGCGTGTACACCTCGACCGAGTACCCGGCGCACCAGAGCATACCGCTGCACAACGAGCAGGCCTACACGCTGGAATGGCCGATGAAGATCTGGTTCTACAGCATGATCGCGGCGCAGACAGGTGGCGAAACACCGATCGCCGACAGCCGCGAAATCTACCGACGCATTCCGGCGCGCATTCGCGAGCGCTTTGTCGAAAAGAAACTGATGTACGTGCGTAACTACGGCAACGGGCTCGATGTGGAATGGAGTCAGGTATTCAATACCGAAGATGAGTCCGTGGTCGAAGCCTACTGCCGGGCGCACAACATCGAGTGCGAATGGAAAGACGACGGCGAACTGCGCACCCGCCAGATCTGCCAGGCAATATCGCGCCACCCGGTGACCCACGACACCGTCTGGTTCAACCAGGCGCACCTGTTCCACATCTCCAACCTGCAGCCGGAAGTGCGCGAAACCCTGCTCGACGTAGTGGACGAAGAAGACCTGCCGCGCAACGTCTACTACGGCGACGGCTCGCCCCTCGAAGAAACCCTGCTGGACGAAATTCGCGGCGTACTTGATGAATGCACCGTCAGCTTCCCATGGCTGGAAAACGACGTACTGATGCTCGACAACATGCTCACCGCCCATTCCCGCGCACCCTTCACCGGCAAACGCAAAGTGGTGGTGGCCATGGCACAGGGGCATTCGGATAAGTAAACGCCTTTGCCTGCTTTGGCCCCATCAAAGTAGGTCGCCGAGGGGCGAAAAGGTGACCTGAGTCGAACCTCAGTCTACCTGAGGTCACAGAGCCGCTGTGTGATGCAGAGCGTGGGGACGATAGTCACAGAGTGCGCAATGGCCTCTTCGCGAGCCAGCTCGCTCCCACAACATGGCATGTGGCATTACCACGCGTGAGCGTGCATAACGATGGTTGTCCGGCTTGTGATTATCATGCCTGCGCTCCGCGTAGGCATGCAGTTCTGGACGCTCTGCGTCCTCTCTTCAGTGCGCGGTGCAATGCAGAGCCTCACCCCCGAGAAACCTTTCTAAATATTTCCTCGCCAATTCGTTCTTGTTGATACGACCCCGCCCGACGGTCAGCCCCACTCAGCAAGGATCGACCCATGAACCCCGAACACGCCCAGAAACTCGCTCGCCGCTTTGTCGAGTTACCCCTTGAAAAACGCCGCCTGTTCCTCGATGGCATGCGCAAGGAGAACATGGATTTCTCGCTGTTCCCGATCCCTTCCTGTGCCGGGCTGGCCGAGCGTGACGGTCTGTCCTATGCCCAGCAACGTATGTGGTTTCTCTGGCAACTGGACCCGCACAGCGCGGCCTACAACCTGCCGATGTCGGTATGCCTGAACGGTCCTTTGGAGCTGCCTTTGCTGGAGCGGGCCTTCAGTGCGCTGGTCGAGCGACATGAAAGCCTGCGCACCACCTTCGGCCAGGAGGGCGACCGGGCGTTTCAGCGTGTCGCGCCGCCAGCGCCAGTGAGCATTCGCCTGACCGACCTGAGCGCTTTGCCGCCCGGGCAGGGCTGGGCCAGTGCGCGTCAGGCCAGCGCCGAACAGGCCGCGCAAACCTTCGATCTGCAGCGCGGGCCGCTGTTCACCGTGCAGGTGCTGCGTCTGGCCGAACAGGAGCACCTGCTGCTGCTCAACCTGCACCACATGATCACCGATGGCTGGTCGATGAACGTGCTGATCGACGAATGGCTGCGCGGCTACGACGCGCTGCTGGCCGGTAAACCGCTGCCTTTTCAGCCGCTGCTTGTGCAGTACCGCGATTACGCGGTCTGGCAACGCAGCTGGCTGGAAGCCGGTGAGCAGGAGCGTCAGCTGGACTACTGGCGCAGCCACCTGGGCGACGAGCATCCGCTGCTGGAGCTGCCCACCGACCGTCCCTATCCGGCCTTGCCCAGCCACGACGGCGCTCGCCTGGAGCTGGCACTGGAGCCCGAGCTGCTGCGCAACCTGAAAAGCCTCGCGCAACGCCAGGGCGTGACCCTGTTCGTGGTGCTGCTGGCGACCTTCAAAAGCCTGCTGCATCGCTACAGCGGGCAGACCGATATCCGTGTCGGCGGCCTGATCGCCAACCGCACCCGTAGCGAAACCGAAGGGCTGGTCGGCTGCTTCATCAATACTCAGGTACTGCGCAGTGCAGTGACGGCGCAGACCCGCTTCGTCGACCTGTTGAATATCGTCCGCGATGCCTCGACCGGTGCCCAGGCGCATCAGGAGTTGCCATTCGACGCCATCATCGACGCCCTGCAGCCGGAGCGCAGTCAGAGCCATAACCCTTTATTTCAGGTGATGTTCAATCACCAGCCGGTGGTGGCTGACCTGCTCGACAAGCAGTTGAGCGGCGGCCTGCGCGTGGCCAATCTGCCTGCCGAACAACAGGCACTGGCGCAACGCTCGCACGCCGCCGCCAGCGACCTGATGCTGGCCACCAGCGGTGAAGGCGAGCAACTGCATGCCGCCTTCACCTACGCCACCGACATTTTTGACGAGTCGACCATCGCTCGTCTGGCCGGGCACTGGCGCAACCTGTTGGCCTCGGTGTGTGCTGACCCGCTGCAGACCATCGCCGAACTGTCGATGCTCTCGGCCGACGAGTGCACGCAACTGCTGGATGTCGACAGCGCCACCAAAGCCGACACCACAACCCCCGCGCATCGCCAGTTCGAAGCGCAAGTGCAGCGCACACCGGACGCCCCGGCATTGATCCTCGCCGGTGAAGGCCAAGCGCCCAGCCTGAGTTACACCGAACTGAATGAGCGCAGCAACCGTCTGGCCTGGCAACTGCGTGAGCAAGGTGTCGGCGCAGACGTGCTGGTCGGCGTGGCGCTGGGTCGTTCGCTGGACATGCCCGTGGCGCTGCTCGCCGTGCTCAAGGCTGGCGGCGCTTATGTACCGCTGGACCTGAATGCGCCGAGCGAACGCTTGCGTCATGTGTTGGCGGACAGTGGCGTGAAACTGCTGCTGACCCACAGCGATCAGCTGACCAGGCTGCCTGAGCCGGCTGACATTCAATGCCTGTGCATCGATCGGATGAGCAGCGAAGCCGCCAGCGTGCAAAACCTCGACGGCCCGATCGATCCGGCCAGTCTGGCCTACGTGATTTACACCTCGGGGTCGACCGGGCGGCCCAAAGGCGTGGCGATCAGTCATGCGGCGCTGGCCGAGTTCGTCACCCTGGGGGCGGACTACAGTGACCTGCGCGAAAGCGACCGGGTCCTGCAATTCGCCACCCACAGCTTCGATGGCTTCGTCGAGCAGTTCTACCCACCGTTGTGTCGCGGTGCGGCCGTTGTCCTGCGTGACGAACGCCTGTGGGACAGTGCCACCTTCCATCAGACCATCGTCGAGCACGGCGTGACCCTCGCCGACTTGCCAGCGGCCTACTGGCTGACGCTGGTTCAGGACTTCGCCGCCAGCCCGCCCGCACATTACGGCGCGCTACGCCAGGTGCATGTCGGCGGCGAAGCCATGGCCGTGGAAGGTCTGCACCTGTGGCGCAAGGCAGGGCTGGGGCATGTACGCCTGCTCAATACCTACGGCCCGACCGAAGCCACCGTGGTGTCGAGCATTCATGATTGCAGCACGCTGACCCCGCCGCAGGTGTCCTGGCGCGGCGTGCCGATCGGTCAGGCGCTGGCAGGACGACGCCTGTACGTTCTCGACGATCAAATGAACCTGCTGCCGCAAGGTGCGGTGGGCGAGCTGTACATCGGCGGTCCTGGCCTGGCGCGGGGTTATCACGCCCAGCCCGGCCTGAGCGCCGAACGTTTCGTCGCCGATCCGTTTGTCAGCGGTGAGCGCCTGTACCGTACCGGCGACCGCGCCCGACTGCGCGCCGATGGCGCTGTCGAGTACATTGGCCGGGTCGATCATCAAGTGAAAGTTCGCGGTTTCCGTATCGAGCTGGGCGAGGTCGAATCGCGCCTGCAGCAATGCACGGGCGTGCGCGAGGCTGTGGTGCTGGCCGTCGAACTGGCGGGCGGCACGCAGCTGGTCGCCTACGCCGTGCCGGACGTTGCCGCCACCACAGAGGCCAAACAGTCGGCCCTGCGCCAAAGCATCCGCATCCAGCTGCAAGCCTGCCTGCCGGATTACATGGTGCCGACGCACATGCTGCTGTTGCCCGAATTGCCCCTGACGCCCAGCGGCAAGCTGGACCGCAAGGCATTGCCAGCCCCCGACGCAAGCCAGTTGCAGGCGCGTTATCGGGCGCCGCGCAGCGAGGTGGAAATCTGCCTGGCGGCCATCTGGCAGGACGTCCTGCATGCGCCTCAGGTGGGTCTGGACGATCACTTTTTCGAACTGGGCGGGCATTCGCTGCTCGCCGCGCAAGTCATCGCCCGGATCAAGACGCAGTTGGGCATCAGCCTGCCGCTGCGCACTCTGTTTGAAAAACCGCTGCTCAGTGAGCTCGCCGGCGAAGTGGCAGCGCTGACCGACAACAGCACGGACAACGACTGGAGCGACATGGACCAGTTCATGGATTCACTGGAGGAATTCGGCGCATGACCGGGACCACTGCTGCACGCATCGCGAAACGTTTTGTCGGCCTGTCGCTGGAGCAACGCCAGCAGTTCCTTGCCCGGTTGCGCCAGGAAGGCAAGGATTTCAGCCTGTTGCCGGTTCCGGTCAGTCGGCATGATGTCAGCGCCATTCCGCTGTCCTTCGCTCAGCAACGCCTGCTGTTCCTCTGGCAGCTCGATCCCTCGAGCGACGCCTACAAGATGACCACCGGCCTGCGTCTGCACGGCACGTTGAATGAGTCGGCGTTGCGTCGTGCGTTCGATCACCTGATCGAGCGCCACGAGGTGCTGCGCACGGTGTTTCACACTGATAGCGATCAGGCGCAGCAAGTACTGTTGCACGACCAGACAATCGCGTTGGAGTGTATCGATCTGGCCGGTTTGACCGATGTCGAACTGCGCGATGCCGAGCTGGCGCTGCGAGTGGCCACCGTCACGGGCCAACCGTTTGATCTGCGCACGGGGCCGCTGTTGCGCGCGCACCTGTTTCGCCTCGCGGACGATGAACATGTGCTGGTCGTGAGCATGCACCACATCGTCTCCGACGGCTGGTCGATGGACGTGATGATTCAGGAGTTCGTGCACTGCTATCAGGCGTACTGCGAAGGCCGTGAGCCCGCGCTGCCCGAACTACCGCTGCAATACGCCGATTATGCGATCTGGCAGCGCAGCTGGCTGGAGGCGGGCGAGGGTGCACGTCAGCTGGACTACTGGCGTAACCAATTGGGCGAAGAGCAACCGCTGCTGGACGCCGCACCGGATTTCCCGCGTCCGGCCACGCAGAGCTACCAGGGTGAGCACCTGCGCTTCGATTTCGGTGCTGACCTGTCGCAGCGGCTCAACGCCTTTGCGCGCACGCAGGGCATGACCCTGTTCATGCTGGTGCTGGCCGGCTTTTCGCTGTTTCTGTCGCGCAAGGCCGGGCAGCGCGATATCCGCATCGGCGTGCCGAATGCCAACCGCGGTCGCGCGGAAACCGAAGGGTTGATCGGCTTCTTCATCAATACTCAGGTTTTGCGCTGCCAAGTGGACGAACGCCTGAGCTACCTTGACCTGCTGGCGCAGATTCGCGACACCTCGTTCGGTGCGCAGGCGCATCAGGACGTGCCCTTTGAGCAACTGGTCGATCAACTGGCGCCCGAGCGCAGCCTGGGTCACAACCCGCTGTTCCAGGCCAAGTTCAACCAGAACGTGGTCCTCAAGCAGAAAACTGCGCTGAGGCTGGCCGGGCTTGAGGTCAGCGAGTATGCCTTCGACAAACAGGGCGCGCATTTCGATTTGGCGCTGGACATCACTGACGACGGCACACTGATCCACGGCGACATGGCCTACGCCAGCGACCTGTATAGAAGCTCGACCGTCGAAGGCTTTATTCCTGAACTGCTCGCGCTGTTCGAAACCCTGCTCGACGCGCCGCAGGCACCGCTGTTCAGCCTGGGAGCACTCGCGGTCGAGCCAAGGCGCGACGCTCGCGAACCCGCACCGCACATGCTGCAACTCTGGGACCGACAGGTCGAACGGCAACCTCATGCCCAGGCAGCCCGCTGCCTGGAGCGCACGCTGACCACGCTGCAACTGGAGCAGGCCGCCAATCAGCTGGCTCATCATCTGATCCGCATGGGCATCAGCGAGGGCAAGCCGGTCGCAGTATTGATGGAGCGTTCGCTGGACTGGCTGACGGCCGTGCTGGCGATTTTCAAGGCCGGCGGCGTGTACATGCCGCTGGACGTCAAAGCCCCCGATGCGCGACTGCAACAGATGCTGGTCAATGCGCAGGCCGGGGTGCTGCTGTGTGCCGAGGGTGATGTGCGGCAGACGTCGCTGGGTGTTGCCGGTTGTCAGGGCCTGACCTGGACGCCTGCGCTGTGGCAGGACCTGCCTGTCAGTCGCCCTGACACCCGGCCTTCAGCCGATTCGGCGGCCTACGTGATTCATACCTCCGGCTCGACCGGCCAGCCAAAAGGGGTGCTGGTCAGCCAGGGTGCGCTGGCCAGTTACCTGCGCGGCTTGCTGGAACAGCTGCAACTGGCACCCGAGGCAAGCATGGCGCTGGTCTCGACCATCGCCGCCGACCTCGGCCATACCGTGCTGTTCGGCGCGCTGTGTTCGGGACGCACGCTGCACGTGCTGACCAAGGCGCTGGGTTTCGATCCGGATGCCTTCGCGGCCTACATGGCCGAGCATCAGGTGGGCGTGCTGAAAATCGTCCCCGGTCATTTGGCCGCGCTGTTGCAGGCCGGCCAGCCAGCCGACGTACTGCCGCAGCATGCGCTGATTGTCGGCGGCGAAGCCTGCTCGCCCGTGCTGATCGAGCAGGTGCGTCAGCTCAAGCCGGGTTGCCGGGTGATCAACCACTACGGGCCGAGCGAAACCACCGTTGGTGTGCTGACTTATGAGGTGCTGATGTCGCTCCCACAGGATGCATGTGTATCCACTGGGGTGAACGTTGGCGACCCTCTGCGCAGCGTGCCAGTCGGCACATCGTTGCCAGGGGCCAGTGCTTATGTGCTGGACGACGTGTTGAACCCTGTGGGCACTCAGGTTGCCGGCGAGCTGTACATCGGCGGCGACAGCGTGGCGCTGGGCTATATCGGCCAGCCCGCGCTGACCGCCGAGCGCTTCGTGCCGGACCCGTTCGCGAAGGATGGCACGCGCGTCTACCGCAGCGGCGACCGCATGCGCCGCACTCATCAGGGCCTGCTGGAATTCATCGGCCGGGCTGACGATCAGGTCAAAGTGCGCGGCTATCGCGTCGAGCCGGCAGAGGTCGCGCGGGTGTTGCTGGGCCTGGCTTCGGTGGCGCAGGTCAGCGTACTGGCGTTGCCCATCGATGACGATGATACCCGGCTGCAATTGGTGGCCTACTGCGTGGCGGCAGGCGGGGCTGACCTGAGTGTCGACAGCTTGCGCGAGCAACTGGCTGCGCGCTTGCCGGACTACATGGTGCCCGCGCAGATCATGCTGCTGGACAGTCTGCCACTGACCGCCAACGGCAAGCTCGACAAGCGCGCCTTGCC